>CAYGDP010000006.1:0-22352 GCA_964348665.1 uncultured Verrucomicrobiota bacterium | reverse complement strand
GAACGTGCGCCCGATGGCGATCACTTCGCCGACCGATTTCACCTGCGTGGGCAGGATCGGGTCGGCTTGCGGGAATTTCTCGAAGGCAAACCGCGGGATTTTTACGACGCAATAATCAATGGTCGGCTCAAAACTGGCGGGCGTGGTTTTGGTGATGTCGTTTGGGATTTCATCCAGCGTGTAGCCGACGGCGAGTTTGGCGGCGATTTTCGCGATGGGAAATCCGGTTGCTTTGCTGGCGAGCGCTGAGCTTCTGGACACGCGCGGGTTCATTTCGATGACGGTCATCCGGCCGTTCTCGGGGTTCACGGCGAACTGGATATTGCTGCCGCCGGTCTCAACGCCGATCTCGCGGATGCAGGCGAAACTGGCGTCGCGCATCATTTGCCATTCTTTGTCGGTCAACGTTTGCACTGGGGCGACGGTAATGGAATCTCCCGTGTGGACGCCCATCGGGTCGAAGTTTTCGATGGAGCAAATAATGACGCAGTTGTCGGCACGGTCGCGCATGACTTCCGTCTCAAATTCTTTCCAGCCAATCAGCGATTCTTCGATGAGGATCTCGCTCACGGGCGACGCTTCGATGCCGCGCTGCGCCATCGCTTCATATTCTTCGCGGTTGTACGCCACGCCGCCGCCTGTGCCGCCGAGCGTGTACGCCGGGCGAATGATGAGCGGGAAACGACCAATTTTTTGCTCGACGGCGCGCGCCTCTTCAAGCGTGTGAGCGATGCCGCTCTGCGGGACATCGAGACCGATCTTGATCATTGCTTCTTTGAATTTAAGTCGGTCTTCGCCTTTCTCGATGGCCTCGGCTTTCGCGCCGATCATCTCGACGCCATGCTTTTGCAGCACACCTTTCCGCCAGAGCGCCATCGCCGTGTTCAGCCCCGTCTGGCCGCCGAGAGTCGGAAGAAGGGCATCGGGTTTTTCGCGTTCGATGATTTTCTCGATGATATCGGGCGTGATCGGCTCGATGTAGGTCGCGTCGGCGAATTCGGGATCGGTCATGATGGTCGCGGGATTGGAGTTGACCAGCACGACTTTGTAACCTTCCTCGCGCAGGGCTTTGCAGGCCTGCGTGCCGGAATAGTCGAACTCGCAAGCCTGGCCGATCACGATCGGGCCACTGCCGATGATCAGGATTTTATGGATGTCGGTACGTTTAGGCATCGCGGAAGTTTTTTAACCGCGAATGGACGCGAATGCACGCGAATTTTTCGGCGGCCTCCTTCTGTCATTCTGAGCGAAGCGAAGAATCTCTGCCTTTTGCCGCCCGAAACAGCAGAGACCCTTCACTGGCGCTCAGGGTGACAATGTGGGTGGCATGTGCTACGGTTTCGCCAGTATGAAAAATGCGCTTGCACTGCTTTTGTTCGCCGCCGCCGTCTCCGCAAACGAGCCAAAACACGGCGTCTTTGCCAACGAAAAACTCACCGTCGGCGGCAAGGAACGCCTGTATCGCCTTGTCGTGCCTGATTCGGTAGATTTGTCGAAACCTGCTCCGTTGGTGTTTGCCTTTCATGGATTCGGCATTGACAGCAAAGACATGATGCCCGTTTACACCCAGCTGGACGCTCTGGCGAAGAAGGAGAAATTCATTCTCGTCTATCCGCAGGGACTCAACAACGCTTGGTGGATTATCGTCGAAAAAAATCCCGATCTGCCGTACTTCGACGTGCTTCTCGCGAAACTTACCACCGACTACAAAATTGATCCCAAGCGTATTTATGCCACGGGCATGTCCAACGGCGCGTATTTCTGCAACATTCTCGCCTCGCAGCGCTCCGACAAAATCGCCGCCATTGCCCCGCATTCGGGCGGCCTCGGCCTCCTCGCCGCGCGCGGCATCAACGCCAAGCAGAAATACGCCGTGTTCATCATCCACGGCGCCGACGACAAGCTGGTTAAGGTCGAAGAAGGCAGCAAAGCCCACGATGTCTACAAGAAAGCCGGTCATACCGTCGAATACCTCGAAGTCGCGGGTCTCGGCCATTTCTGGGCGCACAAAGCCGACGTGAACGCGAAGATTTGGGAGTTTTTTAAGGGGCATCCAATCAAATGAAGCCAATCCGAAAAACAATCGCTGTTGCCCTTTTCTCCGTTTTCGCTGTTGCGATGTGTGGCTGGGAACTTTACGATTTTGTCGTCAGAGACCGAGGACTTGAATTCTACAAGGAGGACTGGACGCGGCTATTATTACCAATGGGACTGGGACTACTTGGTGGTGTTGCGGCATGGTTTTTTTCGCGCCTGCCTGATTTATGGCGATCGAGAATCACACTTTGGGGTTTAGGGTTCTTTGCAAGTGCAACGACTTGTGGCTGGTTCTTTGCACAATATTTCGGCTTGCAGCACTTGGGTCTACTCAAAAAACTCCAGATATCTGCGAGTTGGCGAGACATCGGCCCTCTGGTCCTTATGCAATTTGTTCTCCTCGTAGTAAGCATCTACCTCTGGTTTGCTTTTTATGGTTTTCTGAAAGCACGAAAGACTAAAACAAACGATTGATATCCGCTCCTGTTGCTTCCGCCTCGAAAATCACTTAAGCTCGATGTGCCAAGAAAAAAATCTTCATCAAGACCTACGGCTGCCCGATGAACGAGCGCGTCACCGAGTAAGTGGCGGCACAGTTTGTCGCGAGCGTGGGTTTAATCTTTCGCCAGTCGCGACTGCCAATAGAAAGGGCGGCGCTTGAGGTGCATGACGGCGATTAGGTAGAGACCGTCGCTACGAATCTGATAGACCAAGCCATAGGGGAAACGACGCAACAGGTAACGTCGAGTGGTCTTGCGGAGAATCGAATAAGCTTCCGGGTTTCGCTGAATCTGTGCGATGCCGTGCTCGAATTCGTCGAGGAAATCGTGCCCTAACCCTCGCACGCGTTTCTCGTAGTATTCGAACGCCGCAGTCAGTTCTCCGTCTGCTTCAGGATGCGACCGGATGCTCATCGTCCTTTACGACGCAGCGCCTTCACCACATCCGACACGGGACGGCATTTCACCCTGCCGCATTCGATTTCGTCAATGCGACGGTCAATGACTTTGAACCATTCGGCTTCAGCGTTTTCGTCCACGCCCTCGTCGAGGCTCTCAATGATTTTGTGCGCCAGTGATGCTCGTTGCGCGGGCGGCAACGCCATGACTTCGCCGGATAACGTTTGCAGGTTTCTTTGCATTGCGACGAAAGTTATCATTGCCACTGACTTGCGTCAAGGCGCGGTTGCTTTCACGGCGTAAATCCGCTACGTTGCAGCCGCTTGAAAAAAGTTTTTATCAAGACCTACGGCTGCCAGATGAACGAGCGGGACAGCGAGCAAGTGGCGGCGCAACTTGTCGCGCGCGGCTATACGCTGACTGCCAGTGAGGCCGACGCCGACGTAATTTTGCTGAACACGTGCAGCGTGCGCGATATGGCCGAGCAAAAGGCCCTGGGAAAAATGGGGTTACTGGCATCGGACGTCCGCAAACAAGGTCGCGATGTGGTGCTCGGTTTTCTCGGTTGCATGGCGCAGCGGCGTGGCGCAGAACTGCTCGACCGCGTTCCCGACGTGGATTTGATCGTCGGCACGCAGAAATTTCATCGGGTTGCGGATTATTTGGACGAAATTATACAAAAAGGTGGAACAGACATCCCTGCCTGTGATCAAACTAAAATTATAGACGTTGATGAGGAGAAGGGTAGCGAATCCACCATCCGTGATCACCTTCCGTCCTTCGCCCTCCGTCCTCCGCCCTCCGCTTTCGTCTCCATTATGCAAGGCTGCGATATGCATTGTACGTTTTGTATCGTGCCGACAACACGCGGGTCAGAACGCAGCCGATCCATCGCGGACATCGTCGCCGAGGCGCGGATGCTCGTGGCTCATGGCGTCAAAGAAATTACGTTGCTCGGCCAGATTGTCACCAGTTACGGCCGCAAAGATCTCGAGAACCGCGATGGCAAGAAACCCTTTGTCCAATTGCTCGAAGCGCTCGATGCCATCGAGGGTTTGGAACGCATCCGATTTACTTCACCGCATCCGCTTGGGTTTAGCGATGATCTGATCGCTTGCTACGGCCGCTTGCGGACTCTCTGCGAGTTTGTGCATCTACCGGTCCAATCCGGTTCAAACCGAATCTTGAAAGCGATGAATCGTCCTTACACGGTCGAGAAATATTTGCGGATCATCGAGAAACTTCGGGCGCGTGTGCCGGACATCGCGCTCTGCACGGACATCATCGTCGGATTTCCGGGTGAGACGGATGAGGATTTCGCCGCAACAAGGCGGTTGGTCGAGCAAATCCAATTCGACGAAGCGTATGTTTTCCGATATTCGCCGCGCAGCGGCACACCCGCCGCCGCAATGGCGGACGACGTCCCGCAATCCGTCAAGGAATCGCGCAACCAAGAATTGCTGTCGCTCCTGGCGGAAATCAGCGTTCGAAAACACGCGGAACAGGTCGGACAAACGGTGGATGTTTTGGTCGAAGGACCCAGCGAAAAAAATCCAGCGCGGTATTTTGGCCGTACGCGGCGCAACTATGCCTGCGTTTTCGTTGGCTCATCGCGCCACGCCGGCCAGCTCTTGTCGTTGCGGATCACGCGCGCCACGCAAGCCACGCTTTACGGCGATCCCGTTCTTCTCGGAATGGATGACGAACTCGCGAATGAGATTCGCGGCAATCAAGAACCTACTCATGCAATTCTATCGTGATCTGCCACTTCGCTGGGTTGCCGTGGCAGTTGCCCTCCTCATTGCCGCCGTGTGGGTTGGCGGTTTGTTAGCAACCGAAAAATTTCGACGCGCACTGCTTAGGTTCCCGCGCAATTTTATGGCGGGAGTCGTCTTGATTTCCATCACCGCCGTTTGGTGCACGGCGATTGTTTCTCAGGCCAACTCGGTGAACATCCTCGCCCCAAAATGGGTGGGGTACTTTATCATCTGGTTTCTGTGTGTCGGGAGCGTGATTGGGAGCCTGGATTACCTTGCCGTTCGAGCGCTTTCCGCGCTGCTCTTGATGATTGCCAAAGTGATGGTGGATGCCGCGTTCACGGTGGATACACCCGCGCGTCTCCTCGTTCCGGTGCTCGCCTACGTATGGGTGATCTTGGGAATGTGGTGGCCGCTTTCGCCGTGGCGTTGTCGCAACGCAATCGAATGGATGACAGCCAGCGATGCGCGGACGAAAGCGGTAAGCGGAGTTCATCTTGCGATTGCGCTCGTGCTGGTTGTGTTCGCGTTTGCATTCTACTAAATGGAGGGCCGGAGTTTTGGAGTAATGAAAAAAACTGAATCACAACACTCCGAAACTCCATCACTTCATCACTCCAAATTCTTGGTCATTCGCGGCGGTGCCATTGGCGATTTCATCCTCACTTTGCCAACTCTTGGCGCGTTACGCGAACGCCATCCCCAAGCCCGAATCGAGATTCTTGGATATCCACACATTGCCGAACTGGCACGCGGTCGGTACTACGCCGATGCGGTTCGTTCCATTTCCTACGGCCCGATGTCGCAGTTTTTTGTGCCGAACTCGATTCTCGATTCTGATTTGATGGGTTACTTCGGCAGTTTTGACGTGGTCATCAGTTATTTCTTCGATCCGGATGGCATTTTCGCAGAAAATCTTCGCCGGTGCGGAATCAAGACGCTGTTGACCGCCTCGGCAAAACCTATCAATACACATGCCGTCGAGCATTTCGGATTGGCGCTGGAATCGCTCGGAATCGAGCTGAGTGGTTTATCGCCCAAGGTTTATTTTACGAAGGAAGATCAGGTTGCCGCAGACCGATTCTATCGCACATGCAACGTCAACCCTGGTCACTCGAAAATTGCGGCCGTCCATCCGGGGAGCGGATCCGACCGAAAAAATTGGCCGCTGGAACGGTGGATCGACACTGTGCAATGGCTTCGGGATGAACAGCAGTGTAAAATTTTGCTGACACTCGGGGAAGCAGACGACGAAACGGCGGCCGAGTTGAAGCCGTTTGCGGACATCGTCGCAGAAAATCTTCCGTTGTCGGAATTGGCAGCGATTCTAGCGCGCGCCGCACTCTACATTGGAAATGATTCCGGCATCACGCACTTGGCGGCGGCGAGCGGGACGCCTGTGATGGCGTTGTTTGCAGTCACCGATCCATCGATCTGGAGGCCGCGCGGAGAAAATGTCCGTATGATATTTCGCGCGGAGGAATGGTCAGGCAGCAATCCTTGTCCGCTCGGAACAATGGTTGACGTACCGGCTAAGTTGGTGCAGCGTATTAGCGCGGAAATGCTGAATTCGAAATGAACGCCCGTGGTATCCAAGTCATTTTTTTAGCGCTAGCCGTCACGAGCGCGGCGGACGAGGTCTGCTCGAAGAATATCGTCTGCGTGGAAACGCAACAGACAGATCAGGGCGTCACGTTTACGGTCAAAAACCTAGAAACTTACGAAGTCACGGTGACGCTGAACGCCACGCTCAAAAATATGCGGGCGGATGTCGAACTGCCATTGACGGCGACGTATGCGCCCAAAAGCGCGACCACGGTCGCAACGATCACGGTTGCCGATCCGCAGAAAATATGGAGATGGGATTATCGGTTCGATTGGACGTTCGGGGCGCTCGGCGTAACTCATGACGACACGGTCGTCTACGAACTTCCGTACGCGGTGGGGAAATCCTTCAAGGTCCTGCAAGGATTTCGCGGTAAATTCAGCCACACGGGCGATGATCTGTATGCGGTTGATTGGGAGATGCCGGAAGAAACTCCCGTTCGCGCGGCGCGGGGCGGTCGCGTGGTTGGCGTGCGCGATTCATTTCGCGAAGGCGCGCCCAAAGATTCGCTGCGTGACTTTGCTAATTTTGTCATGATCAAACATGACGACGGGACGATTGGCGAATATGACCATTTCCGAAAGGATGGCGTTATCGTAAAGGTCGGTGATGAAGTACGGGCCGGCGACCTTATCGGGTATTCGGGGAATGTCGGGTTCACAACCGGACCACACTTGCATTTCGTCGTCTATCGCGCGCTCGACGGAAAAAAACGTCAATCGTTTCCCATTCGATTTCGAACCGCAACAGCAGAGAGCGAGGCGATCAAGGAAGGCCGCATTTACACCGCGCCGTCGTTGCGCGAGGAAATGCCAGCGATCACTGACAAACCTTCCAAGCGGAAAACGCGGACTCCGAGCGCCACGGCGAGCCGTCGCCTGCCGAGGGACACCTCTTCGCCGCCAAAAATTCAAATCCCGATTGTTCCGATCCTGCTCTGGTTGACAGCGCTGGCGGGCGGGACATGGCTGGCGTTGAAATACGTTCGAAAAATGCGGGATGAATAGCGCTATTTCTCGGCGCAAAAATCCGCGAAGGCTTTGCGCGCGGCAGCGATGGTATAATCCTCGTTGATATCCCACTTCCGAGCAACCAGTTCCTTGAGCAGTTTATCGTCATACTTTTCACGCGGCAGCAAATCGAGCAGCACCTTGGGGCGGCGCGGATTGCCGATGGTGAAAGTCAAATCGTTGCCAGCCCGGTCGATGGAGCAATCGTTGCGAGCCAGAAATTCTAGCAACTGATCAACCTCTTTTTTGTCATCATCCTTGTTGTTCTCGATGCTTTCCCGCAGCTCCCCCAATATCGCCAATCGCACGGCGCGGGCGCCGACATCGCTTAACGGCATGGAAAATCGCAAGGCGCTGCCTCGAAACTGAAAAAAACGATGGCCGGTTTGTGCCGCACGCATCATCAGCTCGGCACTATCAGGATCGGCGTCGTCAGGCAAAAATGTTTTCGCCTTCTCGATGGTGTCAAACTGCTTCATAAATTCCTTATTTGAAACGTCTAAAATCGCGGAAACGCGTGTCATGCGAACAAATTGGCAGCCGCAGAGTTTTCCTTCGCCGTCTCGCCAGAGGGGGCCGTTGCTGACGCGAATTTCGCGCGCGACGGCTTTCAAGATTGGATTATCGCCATCGATCTGGTCGAAATTCCACGCGAACGGAAAATTCCCGCCAAGCGCGATCCAACGATCGCCGCGCTGCACGGTTGCCAGTTGATCAATCGCCTTCTGGAGGTCGTCCGCATCCGAATACAACCCGCGATAAATGAGCAAGGCATCGAGCTGGTCGGCCTTCCGATCGTACCGGAGATGAACTTCCTGCGCGTCGAATTCGAGACAACCTGTCAAACCGACAAGCGCCACTACCGCAAAGAACAGGAATACTTTCTGCATGGCAGAATGGTACGCCTCTACGGTTCGACGGGCAACGATTTTTCTTTCCAGGCGCGGAGCCCACCCGCCATCGAGGCGACGTTCCGGAATCCCATTTCTTGCAGCGTTTTTGCGGCGAGCGCCGAACGCCCTCCTCCTCCACAGTGACAGATGATTGCAGTGTCGGGGTCGGTGATTTGCTTGGCGATTTCGATTTCCAAGTAGCCGCGCGGCATATTCTTGGAAAATGGGATGTGAGACTCGCGATGCTCGTCCTCCTCGCGCACGTCAATCAGCACGAACCTCTCACCCGACTGATGCTTTGCGGCGACTTCTTCCGCAGAAATCTCTCGGATTTGCTTCTTCGCTTCAGCGACCAAGTCCTGAAAAGTTTTCATGAGCCGGAGTCGGACCCGCCAAGCGAGCGGAAATGCAAATCATTTTTTCGCTGGTTCCGATTTGGGTTCGGTCGGTGGCGCGGGTGATGGACTCGCTCCGGTGGCGGCGGATGGATCCGACTTTTTTTCCACCGATGAATCGGCGGGTTTGTCAGGCAACGTTGTGGATTTGGAATCATCCGCCCCCGTTTTTTCCGAACGAGGCG
Organism: uncultured Verrucomicrobiota bacterium; assembly: GCA_964348665.1. GTDB lineage: Bacteria > Verrucomicrobiota > Verrucomicrobiia > Palsa-1439 > CAYGDP01 > CAYGDP01. Next base: position 13,570 of record CAYGDP010000006.1, on the reverse strand, counting down.
GTGAGGTAACGGAGGAAAGGGGCTTTTCCGGATCAGTCGCAGCCGGAAGGTTGATTTTCGCGGGGTCAATCAGCGGTTTATGCGCTTGTTTGGCAATGAGAATGGCCAGCGTGAAAGTCAAAGCGAAAAAAATCACGGTTAGGTAGCCGGTAAATTTTGCCAGCACAGTAGGCGTGTTAGCGCCAAACATCGCGTCGGTTGCTTGCCCGCCAAACGCGGATCCAACGCCGCTATCCGCCTTGGAAGGTTGCATCAAGATCGAGACCACCAGCAAAAAGCAAATGATCACTTCGATGATGACGAGAAATCCGATAAAAATACTCATACAGCAGTTATCCTACACCGAGTTGCGAACAATCGCAACAAACGATTTGGAGTCAAGACTGGCACCCCCCACCAACGCGCCGTCCACATCCGGCTGGCTCATTAACTCCTTGGCATTGTCGGGTTTAACACTGCCTCCATATTGGATCCGGGTCGCATCGGCAATCATCGCGCCGAAAAGTTTGCGGAGTTGCGCCCGAACGATGACATGAGCCTCCTGTGCCTGGGCAGGTGTCGCGTTCCGGCCTGTCCCGATCGCCCAAACTGGCTCGTAGGCAAGCGTCACCGTGCTCATTTGGTCGGCAATCAGACCAGCAAGTCCGTTTGTCACTTGGTCTGTGAGAACGGCGTTGACCTGACCGGCGTCCCGTTGCGCGAGGGTTTCACCAATGCAAACAATCGGTTTCAAACCGGCGGCAAGCGCGGCTTTTAGCCGTTTGTTCACTGACTCGTCGGTCTCGCCAAAGAATTGCCTACGCTCGCTATGGCCGATAATCACATGGGTGCAACCAACCTCCCGCAACATCGGGCCGTTCACTTCACCGGTGTATGCCCCAAATTTTTCCCAGTGCAAATTTTGCGCCCCCAGGGCGATCATCGAACCACGCAAAGTTTCGGCGACTGGAAACAACGCCGTAAACGGCGGCACAACTAGCACGTCGACACCGGCCACTCCCGCGAGTTCTCGCTTGAGGTCGTCCGCCAGCGCCACCGCCTCGGCGACGTTCTTGTTCATCTTCCAGTTTCCCGCAATGAAAAGTCTGCGTGGTTGATTCATGAGTGAAGCGCGCGATAGTGCGCCATTTCGTTTGCAAGCCGCTTGAGGTCACCCCAATCCAGAGGCAATCGGTCGCGACATACAGAAGCTCGTTACTTTTTAACCTCAACTTTGCCAGCCCACATCCGATACGTCACGGTGACTTTCGCCCCTACCTTGAGGTCGCCATCCACTTTTGTGTCTTTGTCGCGACCGACCTCCCATTTTTCGCCGTCCTTTTCCACAACGATTTTGTCGTCAGTAATTTCCACGACGGGACCCGTCACTTGGTACGTCTTGGGCTGCGCCGCAAATGTGGTTGAGGCCAACGACAGTGTCAGAACAACAGCCAACGTGCAAAGAATTGTTTTCATTAGTTTTCCCTTTCGAGACCGTGGAGAATAATATCCCGAAGGGTTCGGCGCAAGTGGAAACAAGCAAGAACGGCAAGAAAAATATTTTTGAAAAAAATATTTGCATTCGTATTTTCTTGTGCTATTTTCAAACCGCGATGAAGAAATTACAGACCATATGCCGTAGAAGTGAACCGTGGCATCAATCGTTTGATGTCACGTATTCACCCGCGCTCAATAGGAGCGTGAACGGGTAGAGGTCTGCGCGTATTGCTTTAACCTCAACCCGTTTCGGGTTGGGGGTTTTTTGTGCCCCAATCCGCCCCGGGTTGGGGTTTTTTATTTTGAAAACTGAACAACAATCTAGCATCAAGGGCGTCCCGAGCCTGAATCGGGAAAGAACCGCGGCCCCCGTCCCGCGCGAGCGGGACGGGGAGGCGATAGGGAGTCAAAACCGACGGCATGTAGCGTGGCCGTCGAGAGTGGCTTGAACGCAAGCGGTGTCGTTACCAGCCGTCGGGTCAAACCGCGCCCGAGATCTTACACGCAGATCAATCGGCTGGAGTCAGTCGCTCCCGTAGCTCAACCAGACAGAGCCCCCGTTTCCTAAACGGGCATGTCCTCGTGCAAATCGGGGCGGGAGCAGCGGGTCGGTAATCCGTTAAAGACGCGGGGCTGCCTGTAGAGCAGTCGTTCAACGCTGGCCAGGTGCGATTCCTGGACGACCCACCAATTTTGCTCCCCTAGCTCAAGCACAGAGCGCGACGCTTCTAACGTCGAAGATGCGGGTGAAATTCCTGCGGGGAGCGCCAAGCCTGCGTGCCTCAGCAGCTACAGGATCAGTTTTGTAAACTGATATTCGTCGGTGCGAGTCCGACCGCAGGCTCCATTTTGCGCCGTTAGTTTAACAGCAAAACTCCCGTCTTATACACGGGCCTTCGCCGCGCCGAAGTGGCTACGGCCACGCAGGCGGGCAAAAACCTTCGCTAGATGAGCGAAGTATGCGGGTGCAACTCCTGCACGGCGCACTTTTTCGCCTCGATGGTGAAACAGAGATCATCGTCGGCTTCGAACCGACGGTTCGGGGTGCAAATCCTCGTCGAGGCGCCACGCTCCCAAGGTGTAAGAGATTGCATGCTTCCCTGCGAAGGAAGAGGTTCTTGGTGCGAGTCCAAGTGGGAGCGCCATTTTCGCCTCCAAAGAATAGAGAGCGATTCGATCGCCCCGTAAGCGATGCAGCACCGTGCAAGTCGGTGTGGAGGCTCCATGTTTTTGCAGGTGTTGGTGTAGTAGTTTGCATTCCGAGCTGTGAACTCGGCGGAATGGGAGCGTAACCCATACACCTGACCATTTTCGGGCTCCGAGGACAAACAGCAGAGTCGCGTCCCTGTCACGGACGAGAAAGCGAGGGCAGCACTCGTCGGAGCCGCCAATTTGAATTGCGGGGAGCTTCGTCAAGCCGCCGAGTTTCATACGCTCGGTCATCGTGGTTCAACTCCACGTCCCGCAACCAATTTGAAAGCTCGAAGCACGAATGTCGAAATCCGAAACAAATCCGAATCCTGAAAATCTGAAACTCGGTGTGATGCCAGAAATCGGCGTTTGACTTGGTTGAAAATTCTGATTTTGGTCATTGTTTCGAGGTTCGAATTTCGAAGTTCGGATTTCCTTTTTGGCAGACATGGCAAAGCCGTCGAGCCGCGTGGCTGCAACCCACGTCTTACTCGGTGCAAGTCCGAGGTCTGCCTCCACCTTCTTCATCATACTCGTCCTCGTCGTCGTCCTCGTCCTCGACAGTTGTTGTTTCTATGCATTACCACCAATTTCCGCCGCCATCGTTCAAAAGCAGGATGCGACTTTGGTAAAGTCGAGACGAAGGAGCGTTACCTTCTGGCGGCTTCCGCCTTCGCCGGGTTTCGGCGCGACAAGCCATTGCGGCATTGGTGTCAACAGCGAGCATGTCTGCCTTCCAAGCAGACGGGGAGAGTGTAAGTCTCTCATGCCGCACCATTTTCTCGCGGCCGATCAAGTGATCCGCCGAGCATCATAAGCTTGTGCGAGCACGGAGCGTTACCGTGGGCCGCGACCATTTCTACGGCGGGCGCGATAGCTGCGCAGTCGAGTCTCCAAAACTTGACGGGATCGGGGCAGCACCGATACGCCGTGCCAATTTGCCCGCGAATGCAAAGTAGATCGAGCGTCTGGCCCTTCAAGCCAGTCCTAGTGGGTGCGAGTCCCACCGCGGGTGCCACTTCCGGGGGCGCATGTGCCGTAGCGGCGAGGCTTGCTCGCAACAAGTCTGTGAAGGGTGCAACTCCCTTCGTCTCCACCATTTTTTCAGGGCGTAGCGCAGTGAGCAGCGCGCCCCGTTCGGAACGGGGAGGTCGTGAGTGCGAATCTCACCGCCCTGACCAGTCTTCGCCGAGCTACGACTCGGCAGGCCATTTTTTCGGAGTGAAGGCCAAGCCGTGGAGCCGCGTGATTTGGGATCACGCAATTTAGTGGGTGCGACTCCCACCACTCCGACCAATTTTTGCTTAACGCATAATTCGTTAAAACGTTGAATGGTTAAATCGGGCTTTTTTCCTGACATCGTTGTCCAAGGGTTCGATTTAACGTTTCAACGATGGAGCTTTTTTAACGATTTATTTGCCGCGTGGTGTAACAGCAACACGCCTCGCTTTGACCGAGGAGACTGGACGTGCGAATCGTCCCGCGGCAACCAACCTCCTGTAGCTCAACAGCAGAGCCCCCGACCGATAATCGGGAGACCGTGGCGCAACTCCACGCGGGAGGATCAATTGAACGGGCACGTGGCGAAACTACTAGACGCGTCGCGCTTAGAACGCGGTGGGCTTCAAACCCGTGGGGGTGGAAATCCCTCCGTGCCTACCAATTTACGGGATTGGTGAAACAGGATCACGGCTCTCTTACAAAGAGCAGTCGGCGGCGCAACTCCGTCATCCCGCACCAGATCGGTTATAAGGCAGGCGACTGTGTACCATCGGCTCACAAGCATTAAAATGATGCACCCGATTCTTAATCGGGAGAACACGGCGTACTACCGTGGTGGGCCACCACTTTTTCGGCGGTGTGGACGAAAGCGAAACCAGAAGAAGCGACGGATTTAAAATCCGTTGTCCTTGGGGGTGCAATTCCCTTCGCCGCCATTTTGCCGTGTAGCTCAACAGTTGAGCGACTCCCTGTTAAGGAGAGGGTTGCAGGTGCGAATCCTGCCACGGCAGCCAATTTCACGCCTCGTGGCGAAACTAGCAGACGCACCAGCTCGAGAGGCTGGCGGGGGCAACCCCATACAGGTGCAACTCCTGTCGAGGCGACCATGGAAGGTGAACCAGACCATCGCGCTGGAACGGTCTCGAAAACCGATTGTCCTGCTCTGCGGGATGGGGTGAAAGTCCTCCGCCTTCCTCCAATTTGCCCACGTAGCCCAACAGCAGAGGCGTCCCGCTCAAGACGGGAAGGTTGGGGGTGCGAATCCCTCCGTGGGCACCATTGTTGCGCGGATAAAATTCATTCGTCGAATCGTTAAAACGTTGAATGGTTGAATCGGACAATTCCTTCAAGCTACCTGCCTTCTTTAACGTTTTAACGAGGGAACGATTCAACGATCCGTTTGCCGCGTGGTGTAACGTAACACGCTCGGCTCTGACCCGAGAGATTGGACGTGCGACTCGTCCCGCGGCAACCAAATTCAGGAAGGCAAATCGGTCAAGCGCGCCGAGCGAGTTTGCTAAACTCTGCGTCCCTCGCGGGATGAGATGCAAGTTCTCTGCCTTCCGCCAACCTTTGCTCGCAACGAGCTTCGTCTCGGCGAGCCATCTCGCGGGATTCGTTCAACAGTAGGATGCGACATTGCCATTGTCGCGACGGCGGGGCAGCACCGCCATCCCGCACCAATTTCATAAATTTGTAGCCGCGAAACTTTTTCGCAGCGATTTAGACGGGTCGAAGAGCATGGGTTATCCCTACGAAGGAAGCGGTCGCGGGTTCGAATCCCGCCCCCGACGCCAATGTCGGGGTAGCTTAGTGGTAGAGCGCTACATCCATCTCAACCCTTACCCGTCATTTTTTTGCGGGCCGATTGGATTGGGTTACCTCTGAAAAAGGAAACCATCCCAGTTCAGCCCCTTGTCCGCAGCTTCTTTGCGGGCGAGCCTCGCTGAAGCGCTAGCAAAGGCGGGTCGAAGACGATGGGTTATCGTAACCAGCGGTTCAAATCCGCAAACATTCCGACGTAAGTCGGGGTGGACTTCCCACGTCACACCTTACCCGCCTTTCTTTCGACGGGTGGAAGAAACTACATTCTTTTAGAAAAACCACCAAATTTTGCCTCTTGTCCACTGACTTTTTGCGGGTCGAAGATGATGGGTTACCTGGTCAACACCACAGGCTCGTTAAGCCTGCTTCCCACGTGGTCCCTTACCCGCTTCTCTTTCGACGGGTCGAAGAGCATGGGTTATCTGAACTCGGTTATGCGGGTTCGATTCCCGCTTCGGTTCTCTGCGCAGAGAATCGAATGGTGTAATGGCAACACGCCGAGATTGCGCGAAAGCGCATGACTCCATCTCAACCCTTACCCGTCGTCTCTTTCGGCGAGTCCTCAGTTGTTCACTTCATTGCAGACTGACCCAGCTTCTTGCCGTAAAAAAAATTAACCTGCGCCGACGGGCTGGCGGCGCAGGAAGGAGGCCATCATGGCTATTAACTACTCGAAGTTGTTTAACTTGCGCAAATCGCGCACGCCGCAGAGCCAGGCGATCGCAGGCTCGACGCAGGTCGCCAACAACGCGGGGGGCTTCGCGTGGGCGGTGGATGATTGGATGCGTCTCGACCGTTTCCTCATCCTCGGCGCGGAAGGCGGCACGTACTACGTCGGCGAGCGTGACTTGATTAAGCAGAACCACGATGCGCTGGTGCGCTGCATTCAGGCCGATGGCGCGCGCGTGGTGAAGCGCATCACTGAGGTATCGGACAAGGGTCTAGCGCCGAAGAACGATCCGGCGATCTTCGCTCTCGCGCTTGCCGCCGCACACGGCGACGCGGCGACGAAAAAGCTCGCGCTTGAATCGTTGCCGAAGGTCTGTCGCATCGGCACGCATTTGTTTCACTTCGGTGAATACGTGAACGCGCTTCGCGGCTGGGGTCGCGGACTCCGCCGCGCCGTAGCGGATTGGTACGTGGCGAAGAACGCGCCGCAGCTCGCGTTGCAGGCGGTCAAGTATCAGCAGCGCGACGGCTGGTCGCATCGTGACATGCTTCGTCTCGCCCATCCGCGCGCGAAGAACGTATCGCAGGACGCGGTCTTCCGCTGGATGGTGGGCGGCACGGAAGCGCTCGGCGCGCGCCGCGTGGCTCGCAGGAAGCTCTGCGAATCGCAGTACGGCGAATTGTCGGCGCACTTGCCGCCGTTGATCGCCGCGTTCGAAGAAGCCAAGTTGGCTTCGACGAATCGCCTCGTGGAGTTGATCGTTGAGCACGACTTACCGCGCGAAGCGGTGCCGACGGAGAAACTCAAGGAAATCGCGGTCTGGGAAGCGCTGCTCGAAAAGATGCCGATGACAGCGATGATTCGCAACCTCGGCAAGATGACGAACATCGGTCTCGTCAAGCCGCTTTCGGCAGCGTCGAAGAAGATCGTCTCGACGCTCAACGACGAATCGGCGCTGAAGAGGGCGCGCGCGCATCCGCTCGCCGTTTTGCTGGCGAACAAAATCTACGCGCAGGGTCGCGGCGACAAAGGCAAGCTCGCGTGGAAGCCGGTGCAGACGGTCGTGGACGCTTTGGATGGCGCGTTTTACGCGACGTTCCAAAACGTCGAGCCGTGTGGCAAGCCGATGGTGCTCGCGCTCGACGTGAGCGGCTCGATGACTTGCGCGAACGTGGCTGGCTCGTGTTTAACCGCGCGCGAGGGTAGCGCTGCCTTGGCATTGATTACGGCGGCGACGGAGTCGGATTACGTTATCGTAGGCTTCAGCGCCGCCGCCGGTGGATACGGCGGCCAGTGGGGCGGTGGCGAATCGGGGCTTACTCCGATCAACATCTCACCGCGCATGCGTTTGGCCGAAGTCATCAAACGCATCGAAGCAATCCCGATGGGTGGAACGGACTGCGCGTTGCCGATGGTTTGGGCGCGCCGCAATCGCGTCCACACGTCCGCGTTCGTGACCTACACGGACAGCGAGACGTGGGCCGGTAAAATCCATCCGTCGGAAGCGTTGCGCGATTACCGCAGCCAGTTCGTTGCGGACTCGCGCATGATTGTGGTCGGAATGGCCAGCAATGGCTTCTCGATTGCAGACCCGAACGATCGCTGGTCGCTGGACGTTGTCGGGTTCGACGCCAGCGTACCCGCCGTGATCGCGGATTTTATCCGCTAAGCGGTTTCATCCACGGATAGCAAAGTCAGGAGGAGGGTGGAAAATCCACCCTCCTTTTTTCGGAAAGGAAAACATGAAAAGCACACATAGAGTTGAAGTTGTTCCCGTCAAACTTGAGTCGCACCCGAATGCAGACAGTTTGTCCATCGTCCGAATCTATGGATATACATGTTGCGTGCGGACGGCGGACTGGAAGGACGGTGATCTGGCTGCCTACATCCCGCCCGACAGCGTGGTTCCGCAAACCCCTGACTTCGCGTTTCTTGGCGACCATCGGCGCATTAAAGTTAGAAAAATGCGGGGGCGTGTTTCGCAGGGTTTGCTGATGCCCGCACCACCGGGAAGTATGATTGGCGATGATGTAGCGGAGGTTATGGGGATCACGCACTATGAACCGCCTGAACCGATGTCGGTAGGGGGCGACAATGAAAAACCGCCCGATGGATTCCGACCTGTGTACGACGTGGAAGGTTTCTATCGGTACGGTCACCTGTTTGTGGAAGGCGAGCCTGTGTACGTCAGCGAAAAAATCCATGGCGCTTCGGGACGATTTTGCTGGCAGGACGGTCGGATGCACTGCGGATCGCGGACGACTTGGAAGAAAGAAGATGCCACGAGTGTCTGGTGGAAGGTATTGCCGGAATGTCCGTGGTTAATTGACTTCTGCAAGTCGCATCCCGAGCAGACCGTTTACGGTGAAGTGTTTGGGGTTCAGGACTTGAAATACGGCAAGTCCAAAGGGCAAGTCGGGTTTGCGGTTTTTGATTTGCTACGCGGCAACGAATGGGTTTCGGTGTCGGAAATCAAATCGCTAGGATGGGACAAAGTTCTTGCCTGGTGTCCGACCGTGTATGAGGGCGGCTTCCAAATGGAAAAGCTCTTGGCGCTGGCCGAGGGTCAATCGTTGGTATCGGGAGCGAACCACATTCGCGAAGGGGTGGTGGTCAAACCACTCGTCGAGCGAACCGACCCCGAAATCGGACGCGTACAGTTGAAAATCGTATCCAACACCTACCTGGAAAAAGCGTAGTCCGCTCGCGTAGTTGGAGATGGGTGACTCTCTCCGAGAAATCGCCCATCTCCAATTACCAGTCTCTAATTTCGGCTCACAAGCAATCGTAGGATTGCGTCCGCCTGAAGAGCGGAATGGGTTGGTGCGACTCCAACGTGAGCCACCAATTTGAAAATCCCAAATTCCAAACCCCAAACACCAATCAACTGTCCAAAATCCTAATCCCAAGATCGGACTGGTGCTTGGAGCTATCTTGGAGTTTGAAGTTTGGTGCTTGGAGTATTTCGTTTGGGCTGCAAGCATTAAAGTGATGCAGCGGGCTTTTAATCCGCAGAACACGGGGCAGTACCGTGGCGGCCCATCAATCCGATCGTCCTCGTCGTCGTGACTTTGTCAAGAAGGCGCAAGATGTTGCGCTTGACGATGTTCGGTGCGTTTCCTACTGTCGCAAAGAATCAGATTTCTATGGCCTACAAGCTTGCCAAGCCGAAGAAGCGGTACGCGGGGATATCGCGCGTTGCGATTGTTCGTGCCGAGCCCGAAGTTGGCGGTGTCCACCTCATATGCCTGCGCGGTGACCCTCGGGCACTCATGCCTATGTTTAGCGATTGGCATAAGTCCGAGGCTGCGGCGATTCGACATTGCGAAAAAGAATATGGAATTCCAAAGGATGTTTGGATCGAGGTATCGGACGAGTGCGATTTTGCCGACCCAACATGTCCTCCCGTCAAGCAGCCAAAAGGTATAGACCGCAACACGGCGGTCCTTCTCTGTCAAACGCCGCAATTGAGCGTGTCGAAAATGATGCAAGTTCTGGAATGGGTGGAAACGAACCCATCGGCGGAATACATTCAACCGTTGCTTATCCTTCAGACGCAAAATTGGGCGAGCATGAAAGGTCTTGACCAGCAATTTCACCGCACTTTGAATCCCTGTGCGAAAATCAGCACTATCCCGCTTTGGAATACGATTGAAAAGGACTACGAATCGTACCGCATCTGGCACGCCATCCGCGCGGTGGTTTATTTGGAAGACGACATGGAATTGCGCCGATTGATTGATTATGGTGTAAACCCCTTGCAGGAAATAGATTGGAGGCAAATTGAGGAAGCTGCGCTGAAACGAAAAATCTTAATTCCGGAAAGAATTACCAAGTTTCAACGATCATTTCGAGGAGTGCAAGGGGTTGCAGAGAGATGGCTTGAGCAGCGACGAACACTGTGGCCGAAAGAACTCGACCAAGACGCAAGCCTAAAGAAATGGAAACGACCCGTCCTTAAAGCCGTCGTGGATCAAAAGGTAACAGAGCGAGCAAGGAATCTGCGAAAGGAACTGGAAGCGCTTGAAAAAACATTGAGAGAGCAAGTCCCAGATGTCTGGGCGGAGTTTTCTCGAAACCCAGGTGCCAGCGAGTCGGAATTATCGCGACTAGCAAGCGACGTCTTCGGGGGGCTGCCCTTGCCACCTGATCTAACCGTATTTTACAAGTGGCATTTAGGCAGGTCAGTATCCACAATGACACTGACAGATGATTCGCACTTTCGCCCAATGGATTTGCAGGAAGCCACACAAAGTTGGCAGCAACTTTCGGATTTGACGCAAGCTCGATTGGGAATAGTTCCGTTCCGTAAGACCTGGTTCCCGATTTTGGCAGACGGCATGGGGAATTATCTGGTTTACGAAACGAAAGAATCAAGCGCGGGAAAAATACTCGAGTATTGGCATGATGACCTTGGCCATAAATGTCGCTACAAGGGCATTCACGAATGGGTTTCCCACGCCGCTTCGTATTATGCGACAGGTGCCGAGCGAGTTGCGGTTACAACAAGACGCACTGCGAATCCCGCGGTCGAGCCATCCTCAGTGCGATTTGAGGTTGTGGTTCCCGCGGTTGAACTGGAGTCAGCCACCACAAAATCGCGCGTGATTGACATCGAACGAACCGAACCGGGAGATTATTTCTACAAGCCTGCGCCAGGTCTTTTCATGGTTGTGAAGCTGATGAGCGATTGTTGGTGCACGGCACAAGGCGAAACAACCGGGCAGGCTCTATGTTCCTTACAGATTGTAGTGCGTAATGTGCCGCAGCAGTTTTGGCGTTTGAACGACTCTGTTGTTGCTTCCATGTTGAGAGCGGTTCCAGACGCTTGGCAGTTCGGAAAGGTCAAGGTGCGGGAAATTCAGCTGACGCCTTGAACTTGCGATTGACGAACCGGCCGACAGATCGTTTGCCGTCTGCATCAATGCGAATCAGCAAGCCGGCCGTGTCCGGATGCGGTTCGTAGTGCGGGAAGGACTGGGCAGCGAGGAAATTTTTCAAGCGGCGGCGTCCTTGCGCCGTACCCACAGATTTTATGCAGGCGGAAAGTGGGCGCGTACTGGTCGTCTGAAGTATTCCCTCGTCGCTCATTGGCAAAATGTGGCATCCCGACAGGTAAAAAGCAAGAGTTCCGCATTTCCCGTCTCGAAATCATTCGACGACGAGGACGAGGACGATTACGATCCATGAAATCGCTTTACTGGTGCTTGAGGCTTGGGATTTGATTGGAGTTTGAGGTTTGAATTTTGGAGTTTTCAGTCATTGCCCTCGATGCTAGAGGAGAATACGAACATGAGCATGATGAACGAAAAAGTAGTGTTGCAGTTGAACGCAGCCTGGCAGGCGATCTGTGTCAAGACGCCCGAACAGGCGTTCGTGGACATGGCGGGCGGCGCGTTGCTCGGTCTGGTGATCGAGGGCGAAGCGCTCTACCCGGTGGAATGGGATGCTTGGCTCAAGTTGCCAGTCCTAAACGAGCCGTTCAGCGTGCGTACCGGCAGCCGTGTGATCCGCATTCCCACGGTCGTCATCGCGCGCCACTACAATAAAATGCCGATGCATCGTCCGCGTTTGACGCGTCACAACGTCTTCCGCCGCGATCATTACACCTGCGCGTACACGGGCCGCAAGCTCACGTCCGCGGAGGCGAGCATGGACCATATCATCCCGGTCAGCCGCAACGGCAAGACGACGTGGGAAAACGTGGTGACCAGCGACCGCAAAGTAAACGAGCGCAAGAGAAACTTGACGCCCGCCGAAGCCGGTCTGCCCGTGCCGCGCCCGACAGCGCCGCGGCCGGTGCCGGCCAGCATGGCGATCCAGAACGCGCGCGGCATCGCGGACTGGAATCATTTTCTAAAACCGTTAGGTTAAAAGGAAGCTATGAGCGTAAATTTGACAGTCTTTGGCGATCACGACGAAGCCACGATTCGGCAGATGCATACCTGCCTCGCGGTCGGCGGCGAACGCGGTGTGCTCTGTGCCGACGGCCACAAGGGTTACGCCCAGCCGGTCGGTGGCGTTGTCGCTTACAAAGACATGATCTCCATCTCGGGCGTCGGATTCGATATCGCCTGCGGCAACTTGGCGGTCAAAACGGATGCCAAGACCGAAAACGTCCGCACCAACATCCAGAAGATCATGGACGACGTATTCCGCTCGATCTCGTTCGGCATGGGCCGCGCGAACAATGAGGAAGTGGATCATCCGCTCTTCGAGAGTGACCGCTGGAAAATCCGCGCGATCAAGGATCTGAAACCGCTCGCGCGGTCGCAGCTCGGCACGGTCGGCGGCGGCAATCATTACGTTGATATCTTCGTGGACGAAGCGGATTTCGTCTGGGTTGGCGTCCACTTTGGTTCGCGCGGCTTTGGACACAAAACCGCGACGGCGTTTCTCCATCTCGCGGGCGGACAGGACGGCATGGACGTCGCACCGACCGTGTTGCCTTTGGGCAAGCAGCTTGGGCAGGATTACATCGAAGCGATGACGCTCGCGGGCGAATACGCCTATGCCGGCCGCGAATGGGTCGTCAACAAAGTCGTCAGTGGCATTTTGAAAGCCAAGGTATTGGACGCAGTTCACAACCACCACAACTTCGCGTGGAAAGAGGAACACAACGGTGAACCGATGTGGGTGGTGCGCAAAGGCGCGACACCGGCGTTTCCCGGCCAGCGCGGATTCGTCGGCGGCAGCATGGGCGATGACGCCGTGATTTTGGAAGGCGTGGACAGCGAGACCTCGAAAGAGGCGCTGTATTCAACGGTTCACGGCGCGGGTCGCATCATGTCTCGCACCGCAGCCAAAGGAAAATTCGTCCGGGACGAACACGGCAAGAAACAGCGGCAGCCGGGTCGTATCCGTCACGACGACATGATGAAGTGGATCAAGAACAAAGGCGTCACCTTGCGCGGGGCAGACGTGGATGAGTCGCCGCAGGCGTATCGCCGGCTGAAGGATGTGCTTGCGGCGCACGCCGACACGGTACGCATTTTGCACACGCTCCGACCGATTGGTGTCGCCATGGCCGGCGCGGACGTCTTTGATCCGTTCAGGGATTAAGGTATTAGGCCGTCCCGCAGTGCGGGACGGCGAGTAATTCAACCGACTGCTACGGGCGAAGTTTGCCAGTAAACTTTTCGAGCGCGGCGGCGAATTGCTCTGGCGAAAAGTCGGGTAAGGACTGCGTCAGCTTAAAAAGTTGATTGAGTTCGGTCTCGGCGGAAAAATCTTTATCGGCAGCCGCCAGTCGATCGAGCGCCAAGATTAACCTCTCGGCGCGACGAGCATGAATCATCTTGGGAACGGCTGCGTCGCGAAATTCCGCGGGTGTGGCGGCTAGCCGAGCGAGAATCTCGCGCGAGCGGTCGTCCGTCCATTTCTGCTGCGAGGCGCGACGAGCGAGGG
>CAYGDP010000005.1:0-208853 GCA_964348665.1 uncultured Verrucomicrobiota bacterium | reverse complement strand
GGCATCCGATATCACGAAAAGAAACTCGGCCAGCTTTTCTGCGACGGCAGCTCGCGCGAAATCGTCGCGATGCTTCAGAAGGAATGTGCCGACGCGCGCGTCGAGATTCTACTGAATTGCCGCGTTGAAAAAATTGGCGGTGCCTCCGGCTTCCACGTCCAAACGAACCTCGGCCAATTCACTTGCGAGTCTCTCGTCATCGCCACCGGCGGCCTCTCCTTCCCCAAACTGGGCGCGACGGATTTTGGTTATCGAATTGCCAAACAATTTGACCTCAAACTGATCGAATCCCGTCCCGGCCTCGTGCCGCTCACTCTCAACCCTGCGTACAACGATCTAAGCGGGGTTTCCGTGGATACCATCACCAGTTGCCACGGCGTAAGTTTTCGGGAAAACATTCTCCTGACACATCGCGGCCTGAGCGGGCCGGCCATTCTGCAGATCTCCAACTACTGCCGCGAGGGCGAGCCGATCCAGGTCAATCTCCTGCCTGACCATTCCGCGCGCGACATTCTCGGTGTGCGAAGTGAAATGGAATTGAGTAATGTCTTAAGCCAACATCTACCGCGTCGGTTCGCACAGGCGTGGTGCGAACATTTTGCTCCCTCGCGTCCTCTCCATCGCTTCTCCCAAACGGAACTGGAAACGATTGCCGACCGTCTCCATCATTGGGAGGTGTACCCGAACGGCACAGAGGGATATGCAAAGGCCGAAGTCACGCTAGGCGGTGTGGACACCGGCGAGCTGTCCTCCAAAACCATGGCAGCGCGGCGCGTGCCGGGTCTGTATTTTATCGGTGAAGTCGTTGATGTGACAGGTTGGCTGGGCGGCTATAATTTCCAGTGGGCGTGGGCTTCGGGCTACGCGGCAGGGCAAGCGGTGTAGCGCTTGATGTTTCCGCATAAATCGCGGACATTGCGGCCATGAGCCGGTTTCCCGTATCCGAACAAAAGGAATCGCAGCTCCTTGCGCGCATGACGCAGTTGGGCGTGCGCGAGGAGGAGATTGACGAGACCTTTGTCCATTCCAGCGGCCACGGCGGGCAGAACGTCAACAAAACATCCACCGCCGTCATGCTCGTCCACCGCCCCACCGGGCTGCGGGTGCGATGCCAGACGGAACGGTCGCAAGGTCTCAATCGCTTTCTCGCCCGTCGCATCCTGCTCGATAAAATCGAGCGTCGGCAGCGAGGTTTTGTCGAGGCCGAGCGATCGCAACGGGAGAAAATCCGCAGGCAAAAGCGAAAGCGATCGCGACGGGCCAAGGAGCGAATGCTGGAAAACAAAGCGCGGCAATCGCAAAAAAAACAGCTTCGTGGTCGGGTGAATGTGGAGTAAGACAAACACGGCAATTATCAAATGACGACATTCGCATTGAAAAATCTATCGCTGGTGTCGAATTTGTTTCTTTCGCCGCTGGCCGGATACACGAACCTCCCGTTCCGGCGGGTCATCCGCGAGATTGGCGGCGTCGGCCTGTGCACCACCGATTTGGTCAACGCGCGCTCTTTGCTCGAGAAGAATCGAAAGGCATTTAAGCTCATTGAAACTTGCCCCGAAGACAAGCCGTTGGCCGTGCAACTGTTTGGCACCGTGCCGGAGGAGATGCGCGATGCGGCGGTCGTGCTGGAGGGACTCGGCGTGGAGGCGGTGGATGTGAACATGGGTTGCCCCGCGCGAAAGGTCTGCCACACCGGCAGCGGCTCGGCCCTGATGAACGACCACGAAAAAGCCGTCGGCATGGTCAAAATGATGGTGGATGCCGTCAAGATTCCGGTTACGTGTAAGATGCGGCTTGGCTGGGACGATTCGAACCTGACCGCACCAGACCTCGCCCGATCTCTGGAAGACATCGGTGTCGCCGCGATTGCCATTCATGGACGGACCCGCCAGCAAGGTTTTTCTGGAAAAGTTAATCTCGCGGGCATCCGCTCGGTCGTCGAGGTAATCCACACGATTCCTGTCGTAGCCAACGGCGACATTACCACGCCGCAGGCGGCAAAAATCATGTTCGAGGAGACCGGCGCGACCGCGATCAGCATTGGCCGCGGCGCGTTTTACAATCCATGGATTTTCCGGCACACCGCGCATTACCTCTCGACCGGCGAACTACCGCCCGAACCAACGTTCGACGAACTTGTGGCCGTGATGAATCGCCATCTCGATTTGATGGTGCAAGTATTCGGCGAAGACCTCGGCTGCCGCATGTTTCGCAAGATCGCCAAACAATACTCGAAGCGGCTCGGGCCATCGGCGGAATTTAACCGGCGCACCTCCATGCTCGGCTCGCGCGCGGAGTTCGATGAGATTGTCGCCGCCTTTCGGGAATGGCGGGCCAAGTTTCTCGATGAAAACCGGCGATTACGTCCTCAATTCGCACCGCCGCCGATGGCGCCCTCGTTTGCAGAGGAACCGGCCGACGCCGTCCGGGTTCCCGCGGGTCCGAACGAGTTGTGGTAAGAAACCCGTCAGGATGGGCTTCACCGCGTTCCTTTGTATTCCTTATGCGCTGATTTCCCGCAACGCTTGTTCGACGCGCTCCATCGGCAATCCTACGACCGTGTTGATATCGCCAGTGATTTTCTCGACGAATGACACGCACATGGTATCCTGAATTCCATACGCGCCGGCCTTGTCCAACGGAGAGCCTGTGGCGATGTAGGCATCAATCTCATCATCCCTTAGGAGCCGGAAGGTCACATCCGCCTTGTCGAAGACATTGATGCACTTCCCGCTTTCGGCATTGAGAAGCGCAAAGCCCGTAAATACCGAGTGGGTGCGGACGCTGAGCCTCTGCAACATCGCGCGCGCCTCGGCGGCATCCGCAGGTTTCCCCAACACGACGCCTTCCAGTACCACAATCGTGTCTGCGCCGAGGATAATTCCCCTGCCCCGTTTCGTCGCAACCGCCCTGGCTTTTTCAAGCGAAAGCCTTTTGACGAGGTCGGCTGGCTTCTCGTCGGGAAGCGCGGATTCGTCAATTTGGGGCGCTATCACCTCAAACTCCACACCAATCTGCCGCAATAACTCTTGCCGGCGCGGCGAGGAGGACGCGAGGATGATTTTGGGGAATTTTGCCACAATTCGCGAATCATACAAATCTCCCGTGCGAACCGCAATTCCGATCCCACCTTGCACAAACCCGTCTCATGCACTATGGTGCGCGGCTTGCCCGCCTCAGGCGCGGCTTCTGATGCTCACACTATCGAACATTGAGATGTCATTCGGACAACGCGTCCTCTTCAAAGGCGTGTCGCTACAGGTCAATCGTGGCGAGCGTTTGGGGCTGGTAGGCCCCAACGGCGCTGGCAAATCCACGCTTTTCTCCCTGATTCTCGGCGAAACCACGCCGGATGATGGCTCGATTGCGTTCGAGCGCAACGTCACGCTTGGATTTTTGCCCCAGGAAACCGCGCCTGTTGCCGACGAAACCGTGCTGGAACTTGCCACGGCGATCTCCAGGGAATTCGTGGAAGCGCGACGGACGATTACAAAATGTGAAACCGAACAACTCACCGACACTGACGATTATCATCACGCGCAGACGGTCTTCCGCAAATTTGACGGCAACGCGCTCGAGCGCAAAGCCAAGAAAATTCTCCACGGGTTGGCTTTCCGCGAAACAGATTTTCACCGAGCCGCTTCCTCGCTGAGCGGTGGCTGGGTGATGCGCGCCCATCTCGCTCGGTTACTCGTGCTAGAACCGGACTTGCTCTTGCTCGACGAACCGACGAACCATCTCGACCTCGAATCGCTCGTTTGGTTTCAGAACTATCTACAACAATATCGCGGCTCCATCCTTGTCGTCTCCCACGATCGCGAGTTTCTCAATGCGCTCGTCGAGGCCGTGGTGGACATTCGCCAGGGCCGGCTCACGCGCTATCGCGGCAACTACGAAGAGTATCTCGTTCAACGCGCCGCAGCGGCGGAACAACAGCTTGCGGCCTATAAAAATCAGCAGCGCGAAATCCAAGCCCTGCAGGAGTTCGTTGACCGGTTCCGAGCGAAGGCCAGCAAAGCCTCACAAGCCCAGAGCAAGCTCAAGCAAATCGAGCGGATGGAGAAAATCGAAGCGCCCATCGCCGATGATCGCAAGATCAAGTTTCGTTTTCCCCAGCCGCCACGCAGCGGGCTGAAAGTAATCATGCTCAAGAACATTCATCATGCCTACGGTGAAACGATCGTCTATCGTGGGATGAATTTCGAGGCGGAGCGCGGTCAGCGGACGGTGCTCGTCGGCCCCAACGGCGCGGGCAAATCCACAATGATCAAAATCATGGCCGGCACAATCCCTTTCCAGAGTGGCGCGCGGGACTTGGGACTCAACGTTCAAGTTGGTTACTATTCGCAATACCGCGTCGAGATGCTGCAACCTCACCGCACCGTTCTGGAAGAAGCGATGGATTCTCACCAACCTGTTCCCGAACAAACCGTCCGCACCGTACTCGGCTCATTCCTGTTTCGCGGCGATGATGTGTTCAAGAAAGTCAGCATCCTTAGCGGCGGCGAAAAAAGCCGGCTTGCGCTGGTCAAACTCCTGCTCGACCCGCCCAATCTCCTGCTCATGGACGAACCGACAACACATCTCGACATGGCGAGCATTGACGCGCTCATCGGCGCATTGAAGCAATACGAAGGCACGCTCCTCTTTATCAGCCATGATGTCCATTTTATCCGCGCGCTCGCCAAAACCGTCCTACACATCCACGCAGGACAACTCACGTATTATCACGGCGATTATCAGTATTATTTGGATAAATCCAAGGCCGTCTCGGAACGGAGCGGATTGACCGCTGGCGCCGGGAATATTTCCGTGCCCGTCACTCTTTCACCGAAACGTTTGCCTCAACGCGCCGAACCTCCTCGTGCCAAAACCAAAGAGCAAAAACGTCGTGAAGCCGAGGAGCGACAAGCCCAATCGCGTGTCCGCAGAGGACATCAAGCGCGCACTACGTCATTGGAAACTGAGATTGCGCGACTGGAATCACGGCAGAAAGAGCTTGCGGGCGAACTCGAAGATCCCGCCACATATACCAACGGCAAAGCCATACAACTCAACCGCGAGCTAACCGAAATAAGCGCATCCCTCGAACACCTCCAGCGCGAATGGGAATCCATCACTTCTCGCGAAGACATCGCCGTTGGCAGCATCAATTGACGCCAGACCTCTGCAAAAGTCGCCGGATCGAGTGACTCGGCCTACAACCTGCCTGATTTTCCGCAAAAACATTGTAGGCCGCGTGACCGCACGCGGCGAAAGCGGTTGTTTTGCAGAGGTCTCAACGAGTAATTTTGTCGGCACTAAAGATTTTGATTTCAAAAAAAATTTCCCACGAATGCACGCGAAGCAATCTTGCGTGTGATCGGACGTTTTTGGAGTGCGCCAGCTTGCCTGTCACCGTGGCCGCGCAGGCACAGAAACTCGTGGCACGTGACCAGACCAGCGTGACGAGAGATGATTTGATTTGACCGGGAAAAATCTTGCAATCAAGACTTGTTGGGTGTAGTCAAGCTGTGAATGGCCTAAATTCGGGAGGGTATCCATGAGTGAATCTTTTGCAAAATGTCGCAAAGAACTGTATCACGCGCTCGCCGAGCTGTTTCGAATCATCCACGACGAAGATATGCGGTTTGATCACCCAGACCGGTACGCCGCGAAGTTGACCACGGCGACGGAAACGGTCGATGCATTGGGTCAAAAACTTGGCAAAGACACGCCGCCGGAGCTGAAACATTTCTTGGAGAGGCGCAGTTACTCGAAGGCGCTGGCATTTCTCGATACCGGCTACCTCGAACCGGGTCCCGGCAAAAAGCGGCACATCTAACGCGTTGTCCCGCCTGTTTTTTCCACGGATTCAAGCCACTTCCGGATCGCCGGGATTTGCGGGTCGCCTGGGTTCAACTCCATATAGCGCCGGTAATGCCGTGCGGCTTCCTTGTTTTTGCTGATTTCAGGATCGGCATAGAGGCTCCCCAAGTTGGCGTGCGCCACGGCATTATTTGGGTCCAGTTGCAGCACAACCTCGAACGCGGCGATGGCATCTCGCTTGCGTTTCTGCGCGGATAAAATCAAACCGCAATTCAAGTGCGCTTTATAGTGTTTGGCATCGGCCTCAATCGCGCGCCGGTAGCACTTCAGTGCGTCGTCCCCGCGTCCTTTTCCATGCAGAATCAAGCCAAGATTGAACTGCGCGTCGGCAAACGATGAATCCGCGGCAACCGACAGCTCATAACCGGCTATCGCCTTGTCGAGATTGCCTCGCTTATGCTCCTCGTAGGCTGTTGCAAAAAGTTGCTCGGCTTTCTTTCGATCCCGGACCACCGGCGGGACAGTAACAACTGTGCTGGATTGGGTGGGCTGGGTGGATTGGATTTGTGAAGTGCCTGTGGTTGTCGTCGGCGAGGTTGTTTTGGCTGGCGGCGTCACCTTGGTGATCACCGGCAGCGGCGCCGGTTTCAGGGATTTGTCCAGTGCAGTCACAAGCGACTGCGCGTGCTGACGCTGCGGCGTCGAACCCGTCTGGGAAATAAATTTTTCATAATGCGGTTTCGCCTCGCTCTTCGACGGCAAATAAAATTGGTGCAGCCGCCCCAAGTTCAGCTCGGCGGGCGCATACTTCGAATCCGCGCGCAAACTCGCCTTGAACCATTCCGCGGCATCCTGATATTTTCCCTGCCCGGCGACCATGACACCCAGTTTGTTATAGATTTGCGGACGACCGCTGGCGGGTTTTCCGTCCCTGACCAGTTTGTAGTAGAGGTCGCGCGCCTCGGTCGTTTTGCCTAATCGTTCGTAACAATCGGCCAGAAGTGCCGCCGCCTCCGCCGCTTGGACGGGTTTTGGTTTGCCTTCGAGAAACTGCTTCAAGGTCGTCGCGGCATCCGCAAATTTGCCGCGCTCAAATTGGGCGACACCCAGATTGAATCGGGCGCTCTCGTAATTCGGCGCGAGTTTTAGGCATTCGACCAGTTGCTTTTCCGCGCGCTCCCAATCGCGTCGCGCGATCGACGCCGCAGCGTGCAGATTTAACGCCTCGACATTTTTGGGCTGGTCGCGAATCACCTTCTCGGCATGGGTCGCTGCGGAGTCAAATTGTCGTTTCTGCAAGGCTTCCGCTCCGCGCTCCAGATGCCAATCCGCGCCACACCCCATCAGGAAAACCATCCCCAATACCAGGATGCTAAGTTGCAAGATTTTCATCGTCAGACTTTGCCCAGTTACCTATCATCGGTTCCATCATGCGTCAAGTGATCGTCGCGTTCCTAGTCATGAATGCAGTCGTCGCGACCGCCGGCGACAGTCCTTTGCCCAAAAGCCGGGTGGCGCTTGCGCACGATCCTCTGTCGGTCAATCTCTTTCAAGCCGATCCCTCGCGTGTCGCCGTGATGTTGGAGAAATCGATGTGCGCGCTCACGGGAGAATCCACCAGCGCGGCCGCGTGGCGCAAATTCGTCCAACCGACCGACGTGGTCGGCATTAAAATCGCCACAACTGGCGGACCGCTTCTCTCCACTCATTCCGCCTTGATCGACGCGGTCGTGGCGCAGTTGCGCCAAGCAGGTGTGCCGGCAGACCAGATTATCGTTTGGGACCGATTCGCCCGTGATATGACACAAGCCGGGGTACCGCTTCGCAACGAAGCGGGATCGGTCCGGTATCTAGCCACCACGCCCGACACCGGGAGCGATGAGAGCATATTTTATCAATCCGGTTTCGTTGCAAAACCGCATTGGGGGGATTTCGATTTTGGCCGCATGGAGGTCAGTGACCGTTCCTATCTCTCGAACATCGTAACCAAACGCGTCACCAAAATCATCAATATCCCGACCGCAACAGATCATCGCGACGCGGGCATCGCCGGGTGTCTGTTCAACCTCGCCATCGGTTCCGCCGATAACACGCGCCGGTTCGCCGCCTCGCCGTGGTTTTACGACCCCGCCGTCGCCGAAATTTCCGCGATGGACACGCTCCGCGACAAGGCGGTGTTACACATTCTCGACGCGCTCGTTCCTCAATTTGCCGGCGGACCAAGCGCGCAACCGCGGTTCTGTTGGCACGCAGGCGCGATTTACGTCAGCACCGACCCCGTGGCGATTGACACGCTCATTCTTGCGGAAATTGAATCGCGCCGCGCCCAGCATGGCTTTCCGAAGATTGGCGACCGCGCCCGTCACATCGCCAGCGGCGCGGAATTGGAACTTGGCATCAACAAACGCGAGCTGATTGAGGTGGTTTCGCCAATAAAACATTAGATTCCTTAATGGCGATCGCGTAAAAGCTGAGCAATTTCAGAATGGTTGCTCTCAATGGCTAAATCCACGGCAGTCTTTCCATCTCTTGTCTTCGCAGATACATCAGCACCTTGAACCAACAAAAACTCGGTCATCTCTTTCTTCCCGAGCCGCGCGGCTGTGTGCAAGAGGGTCCATCCGCTTCCGAAGTGCCTATTAACATCAACGCCGTGCGCGATTAAAAGTTCGATAGCAGCGATATGTCCAAGCGCCACTGCGGAATCTACGACCGAATCATGATCCTGCAGCACGACATTTAGATCCGCTCCATGCGCGAGAAGTACTTTTGCGACATCAATTTTGTTCATAAAAATTGCATGACACAATGGCGTAAAGCCATTGTCATCCCTTGATTCAATACAAGCCTTGGCTTCCAAGAGCGCCTGAACGGCAGTTGGATGACCGCTGGAGACGGCTTCTTGCAGAGGAGTTTTTCCAAAACTATCCTTACACTCCACGTCGGCTTGGTGACCAATCAGAAATTTGATGATTTCGGAGTTACCCACCGCCGCCGCCATGTGAAGCGCGGTGGATCGATTCTCATTTTTTTTCTCTATCAGATGTGGGGCGTGCTTAAGGAGTTCCTCGACGCCATCGAATCGCCTCCGTCCATCTGCAATGCTAAGCACAAAGAAAAGTGCTAAACCGTCCAACCGGCTGATCAAGTCGGGATTACGTGCAATGAGTTCGTTAGTCATACTCACATCTCCAAGCGCAATCGGCTCCAATATTTCAGCCTCTCCTGGTTTAATCATGGCGACGAAACCTATTTCGTTTTTGATTTTTTAACCAAAATCCAGAGTGAAAACGTTTCACATTGTTTTAATAGTACTCGATGTTGGCAGCAGGTCAAGAGTTTGAAATTCGCTATCACCGGGCAGCAAGAGGATTTGACATTACTGCCAAGCTCTGCGATGCTGCGCGCGAATGGCGAAGAAAGTACTCGGACGCGGTCTTGGAGCGCTTATCAGCGGCGGATTTGTGTCGGCATCACCGACTCCCGCGGCGACTTCCCCTTCTGAACCGCCGCGAGAAGGAGCGCGACCTGCTGTTTCCGCTGCCGCGCCGATCAGTGGCGGGGTTACGCAGATTCCGCTGGAGAAAATTCAGCAAAGCCGGTTGCAACCGCGCGGGCAATTCGAACCCGCAGCGCTGGCGGAGCTGGTGGCATCCATTCGCGAGCGAGGCGTGATTCAGCCGCTTATCGTTCGACAGGCCGGGGACAAATACGAATTGATCGCTGGCGAGCGGCGCTGGCGGGCGGCGAAAGAGGCGGGGCTGACATCGGTGCCGGTGGTCGTGCGTGAAGCAAGCGACCGCGATTCGCTGGAGCTGGCGCTCATTGAAAACCTGCAGCGGGAGAATTTGAATCCGGTAGAGGAAGCGCGTGGTTATCGGCAGTTGATTCAAGAATTTGGGTTGCGGCAAGAGGATATTGGACAGAAAGTCGGCAAAAACCGCGCGACGGTCGCCAACGCGCTGCGGCTGTTGAGTTTGCCGGACGACGTGCAGGCGCTATTGGAGCATGGGACGTTGAGCGTGGGACATGCAAAAGCGATTTTGTCGCTGGATACCAGCTCGTTGCAGCGGCGCGCGGCAACGCGAGCCATCCGGAAGGGAATGACGGTTCGGGACACGGAACGGTTGGTGGAAGCGTGGAAGACCGGCCGTGAACCGAAACATCCGCGCACGGAACTGCCGCGGTCGGCGCAGGTATCGTCACTGGAGAATCAGATGCAACAAAAATTCGGCACCCGTTGCCGGATTGTTGGCGAATCGAAAGGTCGAATCGAGATTGAGTTTTACAGCGCCGAAGAATTGGATCGGTTGCTGGTGTTGTTGGGCGTTGTGGAGCCGTAAAAGGGGGTGACTGCGCATGGCTGAAATCAAACTGAAAAAGGGCGAATCGGTGGACCGCGCGTTGAGGCGCTTGAAGCGCAAGCTCGACGTGGAAGGCACGTTGCGCGAATTGCGCGACCACCGTCATTACCAGAAGCCCAGCGAGAAGCGTCGGCGCAAATCCAAGCGTCCTCGTTTCTACACACAATCGCAGCTCTCATAACCCGCGTCCGCTGTGTCTGTTCCGCCGTCGGCTTTGCCTGAAACCGCGCCTCCACCGCGTCGTCGCGCGTGGCTGGGGCTCTTGCTGCGCCTCGCCATCAGCGCAGGGATCCTCGTGTGGATTTTTCGCCGGATTTTCGAGAAAAATTCTCCCGAGAAATTCTGGGCGACCGTGAGCGGCGTGCAACCGGGTTGGGCGCTGGCGGCGCTGGCATCCTGCGGCCTGATGTGCGGGTTTGCCATCGTTCGATGGCATGCAATCCTGCGCGTACAAGGACTGAACCTGGGCTGGGGACGAACCTCTGGAATTTTTTTCATAGGCGCGTTTTTCAACACCTTCATGCTCGGCGCGACCGGTGGAGATATTTCAAAAGCCTACTACGTGGCGCGAGAAACGAAACACAAACAAGCGGAGGCAGTCGCAACAGTCATCGTGGACCGCGTCATCGGCTTGCTGGCGCTGCTTGTCTTTTGCACGGTGTTCCTGACCATCAACGCGAGTTATCTTCTTCGGGAGGCGGACGCCGGATTGCGGGGCGCGGCATTTGCGGTCATCCTGCTCATGGTAGGCGCTGTCGCTTCGGTGGCGATGAGCTTATCCACCAAACTGCGCGAATGGCTGCTGAAATGGTTGCCTCCACGATTCCAAGAAGTCCTGCGGCGTGCCGCCGAAGCGTATCAGGGTTATATCCATCACCCGGGCGTGGTTGCCCAAACGTTCGGGCTATCACTGGGCGTCCACACCTGCACGACGCTCATTAGCGTCCTGCTGGCATTTGGGATGGGTCTGGTCGACGTCTCGGTGGGGAAATTTTTCCTGATATTGCCGCTGATCAATTTTCTGGCGGCGATGCCGGTCAGCCTGATGGGATTGGGCGTGCGGGAAGCGCTGTATGAAAAATTGCTTGGGCCGCTCGGCCTCGAGTTACATGAGGCGGTCGTTCTCTCGCTCCTCTTTTTCGTCACCACCCTGCTCTGGAACCTGGTGGGAGGCGTGATTTTTTTGCTGTGGCGCGAGAGAGAGCATCATCATACATAGTCGCGTTTTGTGTAATTGGTCGCTCGGAGAAGTAAGCACATCTACCTCCATTTCGCGCCGATTCCATCGAGGATTATTTTGAGGGAACGGATGGCGTGGATGAAGAGTTCGGGGCCGCTCCTGCCGTACATCGAGCCGGCAAACGAGAGATGGGGTTCGAGCGAGAGGAAGTAATCGCGATTGTCCTTGTCGAGCTCGGCCAGAATTTCGGCGATATGACCGTCCCCTTCCCCGGCTGGAACGATTTGTTTGTCGCGCTTGGCATCCTTGATGTGGATGTAGGCAATGTAAGGACGGAGAAGCTGGAATGCGCGTTTCGGATCTTCGCCGTCGATAACGAAATTGGCAAAGTCGAACGTCGCGCGCAAATGGAGCGATGGCACGCTCTTGTGCAAATCGAGGCAGTGATCGGCGGATTCGCCGTAGATCGCGTGCTCGTTTTCATGGAGCAACACCTTGCCACGTTTGGCTGCGGCGTCGGCCTTCCGTTTCATCCGGCGCATGACCTCATCGCGGTCGTCCGCAATTTTTTTTCCGTCCGATGGATAGTAGGAAAACAGGCGGATGAACGGGGTCTCGAAGTAATCGGCCAGATCGAGACAATGTTCGAAGAGCTTGAAGTGCGCCTCGAAATCCTCGTTTATTTTCACTTTGCCGATGGGTGAGCCGATGGCGGACACGTGCGCGCCGTGTTTCTTCAGGAGATCGCGCGCCTTGGCAAGCTCGGTGTCGTCGAGTTTGGTAATGTTTTTGTCCCAGGCGCCTCGAAATTCGAGATGGCGAATTCCTTCGCTGCCGAGCACGCGGAGTTGTTCGTCGAGGTCGGGAGATATTTCGTCGCCAAATCCTGTTAAAATAAACATAGGCCCTCGCTTGTTTTTACGCCATCAACCTATATAGTTGGCGTGTGGAAAACAAGCGACAATTCGCGGAACGGATCGTTCGCAAACTACACAAGGCGGGACACAAAGCGGTCTTCGCCGGCGGATGCGTGCGCGACATGCTGCGTAGCGTGGCGCCAAACGATTATGACATCGCGACGAGCGCGCGACCGGAACAGGTACAAGCGATTTTCCCGCGCACGGTGCCCGTGGGAAAACAATTCGGGGTGATCCTCGTGATCGAAGGGCGACAGCGATTCGAGGTCGCCACGTTTCGCACCGAGGGAGACTATCAGGACGGTCGGAGACCGTCCTCGGTGGCGTTTGCGGACGCCGAGGCGGACGCGCAACGGCGCGATTTCACCATCAACGGATTATTTTTTGATCCGGTGGAAAACCGGGTGTTGGATTACGTACATGGCCAGGAGGATCTTGCGAAGCAATTGATTCGCACGATCGGAAATCCGGCGCAACGATTCGCGGAGGACAAACTGCGGTTGCTACGCTGCGTGCGGTTTGCCAGCACGCTTGGATTCGAGATCGACCCGGCGACATGGGAGGCTGTCCGCTCGATGGCGGCGGAGATTCAAACGGTCAGCGCGGAGCGAATCCGCGGAGAACTGACTAAAACACTGACAGGAGGTAATCCAGGACGAGGGCTGGATTTGCTGGACCAGAGTGGATTACTGGAGATCATATTGCCTGAAATATCGGCGATGAAAGGCGTGGAACAACCGCCCCAGTTTCATCCGGAAGGTGATGTATATGTCCACACACGATTGGTTCTGGAGCAACTGCAGAAACCGTCGGCGACACTTGCGTACGCAGCCTTACTGCACGACGTCGGCAAGCCGCCGACATTCCAGCGCGCAATGGACCGGATCCGGTTTCACGAGCACGACCGCGTGGGAACGGAGATGAGCGACAAGATCCTGCGCCGGCTCAAATTTCCGAATCGCCAGCGGGATGCGATCCTAGCGTGCGTGGCGAATCACATGGTTTTTAAGGACGTGAAGAAGATGCGGAAAGCGACGCTCAAACGGCTCTTGGCGCGCCCGACGTTCGTTGAAGAGATGGAATTGCATCGGGCGGATTGTCTCTCGAGCCATCGGAAGCTAGATAATTTCGAGTTTCTACAGAAGGCGACGAAGGAAATTACTATCGAGCAAGCCAAGCCAAAGCCTTTGGTCAACGGCCATGATCTACTCGGGATGGGGTACAAGGAAGGCCCAGCGCTGGGGCGCGCCCTGAAGCGAATTGAGGAATTGCAGTTGAGTGAAAAAATTCTAACCCGCGCACAGGCGCTCGCTCACGCTCGAAAACACCGGCCTGCGTCGGCCAAACGTCAATTACCGGCGGCAGAACCTCGGGGAAAATCGCAGTAGCGGTGGATATTATCCCGCGTTAGCCAGCCGATCAATTCGCCGCTCGATAAAACCGGGACACCACTCCACTGCTCGTTCTGCATGAGGCTGTAGGCGTCGGCAAGATTGGCATCGGGCGCCAGCGTTGGGAACGAGGTTGTCATGACGTCACCGACGAGGGCATCGGCATCGTTTTGGCGAAATGCATCCTGCAACCGTTGCCCTTCAAGGACGCCCCGGAGTTCATCGTCATAAAGAACGGGAAAATCCTCCTGACTGGTGCGGACGATCTTTTCCCAGCAAACGCCGATACGGTCGCTGGGAGAAAACGAGACGAACTCTTTTCCCATCACATCGGAAACAGTTGCGCCTCGGAGAACACTCCGGATCCGGACCATGTTGCGTTCGGCGCGGGCCGTAAAGAAAAGCAGCATGCCGATGACGCACAACAAGAAGGCTTGCATCCCGAATTGATCCAATTCCAGAACCCCCAAAGCGCCAAAGAACACGCCGATCACCTGGCTGGTATAACTTGCGACCCGGGTGGCGCCAACGTAGCCAAGCCAACGAACCAACAACGCCCGAAATATGCGTCCACCATCCATCGGAAAGGCGGGGATCAGGTTGAAGACGATCATGACGACATTGGCTAGGAGAATCCAACCGCCTAATTCGGCGACCGTGTTGGGAAAGCGATTGCCCAGCACATCCGGATGGGGATCTGGAAACACCCATGGATACAGGATGCCAATCAACAACAACAACGTGGCGATGATCGCGTTGACAAGTGGACCCGCAATCGTAATGGCCAATTCCTTTTCCGGTTCCTCGGGGATCGTGCGCAGGCTGGCGACGCCACCGATGGGAAGGAGGATTATGTCATGCACAGCCACGCCATATCGTTGGGCGACAAGGCAATGACCAAGCTCATGAAGCACGACGCAGGTAAAAACCGCCCCAACCAGCCCGACAGCCCAGGACGCCCCCAACCATCCGTCGCTGTTATATCCGGCTGACGCGAACCAAAGCAGGAGCAACGGGAACGTGGCATGTGCGCGAATAGTGATTCCCCGAACCTGAAACAGAGGCAGGGACCAGAGCAGAATATTCATAATTGTCAGGCGGCAAAGTTTGCCCTATACAGTAGCCTTCTTTCGATGGAAAAGCTACTCATCGTTGACGATGCAGCCGACTTGAAGCGGTGGACGGCCCGGATCGGGACCGATCACCCGTCCCGCCTGCTTTCCGCCACGACGAGCGAGGAGGCGCTTCAATTGCTCAAGCAGGAAAAGCCGGATTTGGTATTGATGAATATGTTCATCGGCGGGGAGAGTGGGTTGGAATTGCTGCGCACAATGCGCGAACTCGACCCAAAATTGCTGGTGCTCGTGGTGACCGATATGGTTACGACCCAACAAGCGATCGAAGCAACCAAGAACGGCGCGTACGATTATTTGCCCAAAGGAATGGAGGACCTAAAATGGCCGGCACGCATCGAAGCGGCGCTCGAAGCGGCACGCGCAATGCGGCAGCGGGTCAGCTACGAACCGTTGTTATCCAAGGAAGAATACGAGCAGGGCATCGTGGGCAAGAGCGAGCCGATGCAGGAAGTTTACAAGTTGATCGGCCAGGTGGCGCCGACAGACACAACGGTGCTAGTGGTGGGAGAAAGCGGGACGGGCAAAGAACTAGTTGCGCGAGCGATATACCATCACAGTCATAGGGCAGGAAAGGCGTTTTTGGCGGTGAACTGCGCGGCAATCCCGGAGCAATTGCTGGAGAGCGAGCTATTCGGCCACGAAAAAGGCGCATTTACAGGGGCATTGGCGCGGCATATCGGCCGGTTCGAGCAGTGCGATGGGGGAACAATTTTTCTGGATGAAATCGGCGACATGACCTATGCCACGCAGGCGAAGATTCTGCGAGTGTTACAAGAGGGCACGTTCGAACGAGTGGGCGGTCGCGAGACTCTCAAAACCGATGTCCGTCTCATTACGGCGACAAACAAGGATTTGGAAAAACAAGTGGCAGCCCGGCTATTTCGCGAAGACCTTTATTATCGGTTAAATGTCGTTCGAATCCGGCTGCCGTCGTTGCGAGAACGCCGTGATGACGTGCCGATTTTAGCGGATTATTTTTTGCAGAGACAGCGCAAAGAGGGTTTGGGACGCGTGGCCAGCATTTCGCCGCAGGCGATCGACCGTTTGCAGACATACCATTGGCCGGGAAACGTGCGCGAACTGGAAAATGCGCTGCAACACGCGGCTGTAGTTGCCAAAACAGACGTTGTGTTGGCGGGCGATTTACCGCGAGAGATCAGTGGAGGCACAACGATCATCATGCGCGAAGCAACGCCCCCCCCCGCGAGCGACAAGGTCGGTGAAGCCATAGCAACGCTGTATCGGGCGGCGCGAAACGATCCGAAATGGAAACTCATGGCAGCAGTGGAGCGAGAACTAATCGTTCGGACGCTGGATGAAACGGGAGGAAATCAAGTACAGACAGCCAAACTGTTGGGGATCACACGGGCAACCCTGCGAAAACGGATCGCGAAATTTGGGATCCAACGCCAGTTGCAGGTAAAGTGATGGCCGTTACTAATAGAGATATTCGTAACTGACTTCGCCAACGCTTTCCGTCGCCAACACGTCGCTTGGATTCGGCACGGATGGAGTGGGATCAAGCTCTTGCCATGCTTTTACCGAGTACGGATAGGTAAAAGTAATCTCATCGATCACCATTGTTTCTTCCCAATGAAACGCGGTATTACCGTTGAAATTGATGCTATAAGCGCCGATGACGCCGTAGGCATCACAATCGGATGGCGTGCCACCGCCGTTGAAATCAAGATCAGAATTGGGCGCATAAATTTTCCCTGCCCACGTTCCGTTCCCGCTAACATTCCAATCTGTCGCGCCGGGGCTGGTGCTGGTGCCATAGAGCGAGAGCTTGGTTGGATCAGCGTTGCCATTGTCCATACCATTGCCAGCAATGCTTACATTTCCAGCAATGTAGAATTCCACATTGCTACCGGAAGCGAGCTGGATTTTCGCGTTACCCGTGATGGACAACGCGCCATCGATTTGAATTTGAGCGTACCCTGTAACATTGAGGGTCTGGTTGCCACTTAGCGAAATCGCGTCGAAATGAAATTTCGAAGGTGTGGAAGTAGCCGACCCAACCAAAGTCATCTCGGTAGGCGCTGGACCTACCACGACAGGAGGACCTCCACCAGCTCCGGCAGGAGGAACTGATTGTGGATTTAGACTGCCATCTTGCACTCCCGAACTACTGGACGAGGTCGTGCTCGAAAAGCTACCTGAAGTAACACCTGCTCCGCCAGACAGCGATCCGCCGTCGGTGAATGTGAACGAACTCACCGCGGGAAAACCTGCCGGAATATCAACCGGATCCATTTCACCAGCCAAATCGTTATCCTGCTCTCCGCTGATCCCACCATTCTCACCAATTTCAATGGTGCCATTCGATTCCGTTTGCGCGCCGCCCCACAACTCACTATTGCCAACGTCGACCGCGGGTATTTCGTCGGAAAATGCAAAGGCATCCGCGTTGTCGTTGGCATACCCATCCGGTCCCACCTGGCTCGAGTAGCTGCCATCGGCAAGAAGGTAACTATCCACCAGCACATTGTTGCCAACAAACGTAATTGAGGTGTTGGAGTTTAGCGCAGCGCTGGTGTTTTTGCGGAGAATCACTTTGGCAGTGCGCTTGACGGTCTGGTCTCCCGGTTGCACGGTAACGTAGCCAGTTGCCTCAACGGTAATCGGCTCGAGTGTGCCCGGAAAATAATTGGTGACGTAAATGCCAACTGTTCCAATTGTCGCCCCAGAGGGATCGGTAATCGAGACGGGATTGGTTGTCGGTGTGTAGGTGCCTGTCAACAAATCCGCCGACCAACCGGCAAAATCCTCTGCTTGCGCGTGGGCGATGCCGATTTCGAGGCCGGCCTCGGCAACGCTAAGGGCTTGGCTCCAGCGCCACTGGCGATGGGCGAGACGATAATCCACCGTAACAGCCTGAAGATAACCGCCGACGAGTAGGCCGAGGACGGTGATGCTAAGAATAGTAACAACGAGAACGCTGCCGGTCCGACGACGCAATAATTTGATCATTTTCATGCCAATCCCTTTCTGTTGTTTGACTTGACGATTACACCTAGGGCAAACGAATGTCAAGACAGCAGTAAAAAAATATATCTTGACATTATTTTCATAAGCAATCCCATCTTTTTCTGATGGGTTTTACGTAGCAAGTCCTGCGCCAATTCGGCGCAGCGTTTGTCAGGTTGAGTTATGCTACCACACGACTCGA
The DNA here is from genome assembly GCA_964348665.1 of uncultured Verrucomicrobiota bacterium. Lineage (GTDB taxonomy): Bacteria > Verrucomicrobiota > Verrucomicrobiia > Palsa-1439 > CAYGDP01 > CAYGDP01. The sequence goes on along the minus strand of CAYGDP010000005.1, from coordinate 190,885 downwards.
CTCAAAGACTTGTGGAGCCAGTTTTTGCATCGCCAATGGCCATCATGGAGTATCCACGGGTGGCAGAATCTCCTGCCATGAATTGATTCGATACGGGAACTCGAACATGATGGCGCCGATATCCATGGTTTCTTCCCAGTGAAGCTTGGTTGTGCCGTTGAACTTGACTGAATTGGCGCCGATCACGCCGTAGGCATCGCCTCCACCCATACCTCCGCCGTTGTAGGTCAGGTCGGCATTGGGCGCATAAATCATCCCGCTCCATGTGCCATTGCCGTTGACGCTCCAACTAGTTGAAGTATTGAGACCGAACAGACTGACATTTTTGGGTGATCCAGTCTCATTCACGACTGCGTTGCCTGAAATGGCTACGTTTCCGCCACAATACATCACGAGGTTGCTATCGGCCTGAACTGTAATTTGGCCAGTACCAAATACACTAAAGCCACCCCCAACATAGACTTGGACTTTGTTTTTGATAATCAGCGTTTTGACACTTCCCCCGATGCTAACGGAATTGAAACTAACTTTGGGTGTTACGGCTCCGTCGATTGTAATCGTGTTGGGGTTATTTGGAAAGTTCACGAGCGCAGGAAACCCTGCTGGAAGAGTCACATCGCTAAGGTTTCCGATCAATCCATCCCACTCTTCCCCGCTCACTGACCCGAGGGGACCGACATCCACCGTACCACCCGATTCGGTCTGGGTATTTCCCCAGACTTGGCTGTTGCCGACATTGATCACCGCCTCACCCGACGAAAACGCCAGCACATCGCCGTTATCGTTTGCGTATCCGGTTATCGGGTCAACCTGGCTCGCGTAGGTTCCATCACTCTCTTTGTAGCTATCCACCATGATATCATTACCAGCAAAATCCACGGTTTTTTTGGCGTTGATCGCGCCGGCGTGTTGTTTGGCAAGGATGACTCGTGCGGTACGCTTGATCACAACAGTCCCCGGCTGCGTCGTCACATACCCCGTTGCTTGTACAACTGGGTAATCGGAGTTAGAAACCAACCCGGATACGGTAATCCCCACTGTTCCATATGCTTTTCCATCCACAGCAGTGACATCCAACGGATTCGTTGCTGGCTCCAATAAATCAGGAATTCCACCCCAACCAGCAAAATCTCCGGCTTGGACGTGGCTAATTCCGATTTCCAATCCGGACTCCGCGGCTTCGAGGGCTTGCAACCAATGCCACTGGCGGTGCGCGTGGCGATAATCCACGTTGACCGAGGTCAAGTAGCCTCCGACGATCAACCCGAGAACCACGATTGATAAAATCGTAACTACCAACACACTGGCACGACGACTGGCCTGCGAAACAGCGCGAGCAATCCGAACGGACCGTTGAAAACGGTCTGACAAAGTTGTCTTCATGACGCACCTCCCGTCAACTAATTGAGCCGCATTTTAACTTTACTATAAGATGTATCAGTCCGAGGAGGAGTCTGATTGCTATAATCCAAAGTCAACTCCATCTTGATGCTTTTCGCTTGTGACAGGGTTGTTGTCACCGCGTCCGCGCTGTCATAAAGAGTAAATAACAAAACCGACACGCCGCGGAGGTTGCAGTTGGTTGATTCGATCAATTTTTTTTCCGTGCCACCATCGTCCCAAATCAATTCACACCCATCCAGGTAAAACCGCACGCTCTTGGTCGTATCCACGTTGCCGTTGTCCTTAAAGGTGAGTGGGATCGTAACGGTGATATCCGTGTCGGCAAAAGTGGTGACTTGATACACTTGGCGGATTTCGCGGGAAAAAATCTGGTTCGCATAGCGGGCGTCGGAATGGGCATTTTGCAGTTGTCCCATCTCGATGAATCCCTTCCAAGAAGTGATGTAGGAAGACAGGACGACCCCCATAATCACCATCCCGATCGCCATGGCGACCATGACCTCGACGAGTGTGTAGGCACGATTTGTTGAGCGATACGTTTTCACATGTAATTTAGCCCTCCGTTGCAGAAATACCCTGTAATCGACATGGTGCGCAAATACGTGGGCGTCTCTGGTTTGCCGGTTGGATACCAAGTCACCGTCAGTGTCACTTGCGTCACCCAAGTTGTTGTCACGGCATCCAAGGCACACGCGGACACGTCATACGACAAAGTGCAAGTCTTGTCACTGGCAGGATTTTCCGGCCACATATTCTTAGTTGTGTTTCCAGTCAGCGCTCCAATGATGGCGTATGGTTCCGTGCGAAGACGTTCCATTTCTTCGTCGAGAATCTTGACGGCGGCGGATGTTTCGCGCGAGCGGCGGATGACTTGGAACCCATCGATCATTGCGTCCATAATCGCCACCAGAGCGATGCCGGCAATGAGCGCCGAAATCAAGACTTCAACAAGAGTAAACCCCCTCCGGGAAACACGGCGCGGGAAATCCCGTTTTCTGAATTCGTTCAAGCAAAGGTTCGTTATCACAGTTTACCGTTCTCCCGCTTTACTTGTCTCCGATGTTATACCACAATAATCCAACTCTCTCGCCAGTCAAGTGCATCGTTCACTTTGATGGGTAGTCCTTTGTCGTCTTGACCGTACGCGGACGGGCCGGCAGCGTTTTCGGCTTGGCGTTCTGCTTGCTATTATCATCTGCAAATACATCCTGATGTCCGGTGGGGAACTCCTTGAATTCCGATTCGAATCCGGTTCCCTGCCCAGGGACCAAGATTGTCGGGGTGACGAAAATCAACAAGTTCCGTTTTGTCCGGACCAGATTGCGGCTGCTAAACGCGTGACGCAACAGCGGGATATTGCCGAGGACCGGCACTTTTGTGTATTTCTTGGTGATATCGTCGCGCATGAGACCTCCAATGGCGAGCGTTTCGCCGCTTTTGACAGTCACCTGCGTGGTAGCATTGCGCACGTCAATCACCGGAACAGTCGTTGAAGTGCTGCTGCCTGTCACGACGCCGAATTTCGCAAAATCCGCCTGCGTATTGAGGTTGGAAACCTCCGGCGAGACCAACATGCTGACCGACTCGTTGGGACTGATGCGCGGCGTCACGTTCAACGTAACACCGATGTCCTTGTACTCGAACCCGGAAAGTTCCAGGCTTGCGGTCGTGCTGTTGAAAGTGAATTGCGGAATAGGCACTTGCGTCGTCACGTTCAACCTGGCGAGCTTACCATCCTCGACCGCCACATGGGGACTGCCAACCAATTCTGCATCACTATCTTGGTAGAGGTATCCAACGGTGGCTCGAACCTGTTGAGCGTTCATCACAGCCGTACCGATCCAATGAAAATTGCTCAATGCAAATGTCGTGGAAAGAGTGCGTGCATCCACCGTAGTGTTTGCAGTCAGATCTGTTGGGGTAGGCTGTTGCCCGGCGCTCAAACCCAATTGATAACCGCCGAACGTCTGCGACCAATCAATTCCTTTGACCTCGGACGGATTTTTGACGACCTCCCACAGTTTGGCGTGGATGACAACCTGTTGAGGCGGAGTGTCCAATTCCTCCACAACAGCCTTGAGTTTTGGCATCCAAGCCGCGATATCGGCGATCACGACCGTCTGGCTACTCATCTGATTCTGAAACGGGTCGGTGCCTTTGGCGGCTTGAACCGCCGTTCTCGCGGCTCCTTGCACGGTTCCCGTCGTCGCTGCCAAGGTGCTGACCTTTCCCAACGGACTGACGAGCGGTCCCAGGGCATTGACGACTTCGTTGGCGCGCGCGTAGCGCAAGCGAATGACCGCGAGTTCCAACGGTTCTTCCGAAGTCTTTTTCACGACAAGTTTTTTGACTTTGACAACATTACCTTCCTTGACCATCGCAAACCCGGCAGATTCCAAGACAAGCCGCAGAGCGGTCTCGGAATCCACTCCCCGCAAGCTGATGGTAATGTTGCCTTGTAATTCCCCAGGAACGATGATGTTGAGCTTGGCGTTATCTGCAAGCACATCCACTACGGTGCGGATTGGCGCATTGGCGATCCGCAAGACTTGATCGGCGTCATTCACTTCAAGGACAGGCTGCGGAGCAGGCTTGGCCTCATCCTGTCCCCAAGCCAAAGAAGCAATCAAACAAAACGTGATTGCCGATATTTTTCGAAACATAGGTCGATTCATCGCATTCATGGCGTCTCCTTTTTCTGAATCTCGGACTCCCCTTCCGGGGCCGAATTTCCTCCCGTTTCTTTATTCGTTATCTTCACTGGACTACTACTTTTTCTTGGGGAGGAACCCCCGTCGGAACCATCTGATTTGTCCCTCTTTTTTATCGTAGCAGTTCGCTTGCCATCGATCTCAATGGTGGCAGATTCCGACATCACGCTGATCACTTTGACCGTGTGCGTCTCGTCTTCCCCGACAAACGTCACGGTTTTCCCCTGCTCAACCACGCGGTCATTCAGAATGACTTGACGGGTCAAGCCTCCAATGATCGTCCCGCCAAACACCGGCTCCCAATCTGGGCCGCGTTGTTGAATTTCTCCTCCACCTGTCGGAGGACGTTCCATTTTTGACACGAACGGATTACGTCCGCGCTGGGAGTACGTCGCGACCGGAATTTCTTCGGGCAATTTGATCGCAGGCGCTTTCTCGGCGCCGGCCTTGGCCGGTTTATCCGCGCCGGAAACGACAGCGACAAACGTTGCCATCGCCAGAACAACCAGAGCCGACCTACTTGGTAGTCTGCGGTTTTTCGGGTTGTATTTTTGGTTTGTCTTCAAGAGTCAACACCTCCACGGTAAACGTAACCTTCTGCTCCTTGGGATCTTTTGGATCTCCGAGCACTTCAAGTTTTGAAATCTCAAACAACGGGTACTCGTTCTCGACATCGCGAACAAACATACCACATTTATGATAATCGCCAACCATCAACACTTTGTAGGCCAACACCTTGTAGCCGGGCGTCGGACTGCTCTTGTCGTCCTTGCCTTTTTTCCCGTAGAGCAGCGAACTGCTCGTCTGCACTTCCGGAGGCTTCAATTGGTAACGCGATGCAATCCGGCCGAACTCGGCAATGAGCCAAGAGAGGATATCGCCCGTCGGCAGCTTGGACTCCATCTCCTCGGTACCCGACCGAATGTCGTCGAGCGTGTCGGACTGTTTATTGGCGTCGTCGATGTTTTTCTTGGCCTCGTAAATGCGCTTCTCGACGTTGACAATATCCGCCTTTTTCTTGCTCCATGCCTGCCACTGGTGACCGATCCAGAAGTAGGCGACGGCACCCACCGCCGCGACCAAAATCATCGCGACGATCATCACTTTTTCCCGTTTTTCTTTCGTCAGTGCCATAAAATTTAAGGGAGCCGGTCCTTATACCAGCAATGGATCGTAAACTTGCCAACCTCAATCTCCTGGCGCTGTCCGCCCGGCGATTGGGGTGGAATTACAATTTTATCTTTCGGAAATTTGATCAGTTTGACACTTTCCACAGGATTCAAATCCGTCGCCAGCGGGCGCGGATTATCTGCTTCCGGGCGCAATACTTCGATGAATTCACGGATGGCTTGATCGGCATCCTTGCTGTAGAGCACGCCCTCCAGGGTCAACCGGACGCGCTTACGATCCTTTGGTGGTTGAGGTCTCTCTTCTTTTTTACTGGCTGACTCGCTTTTGGACGACGTTGGCGGAGGTTTTGCTGCAACGACCTTTATCACCTCGTAATCGAATGAAATTCGCGTGAGATGTGACTCGGCATCCATGGATTCCTTGACGGCGTCGAGCTGGGTCGCTACCAGGAACCGTTTCCGGGGAAGTTCATACCAAGTTTTTTTCTTTTTGGTGAGCACCTTCATTTCTTCGAGCGCGGCAAGCGCCTCTTTTTGCTGGGGAATCATCCCTTGCAACTTGGAACTCAACTGGTCAAACTTTGTGGTTGCCTGCAATTTTAGCACCATAAAGGCTGCGCCCGCCGCTCCGGCCAGCAAAAGCACAAGTAACCCAATCAAAATCGTCAACCGGACGGGGTCTCGCTCACGCGCTTGAGCCAGTGCGCGCTCTTCTTCCAGAAGATTGATATGGATAGGCATAGTTAGGAGGACGTGATTGCCGCCCCGATGGCCGCGGCCATGATTGGACCTTGGGTTAAGAGTTCTGCCGATCGCTCGGTAGAGAGTTTCTGTGTGATCGTTTGCGCAGGATTCCAAGCGAGACAGGGCATTCCGACGTGCTCCTGCAAAAAAGTAAGAACAAAGGGCTGACAGGCATTTCCGCCCGCCAGATAAATTTTGGAAACCGGTTCACCACGCTGATGCTCGAAAAAATCGACCGACGACCGGATTTCCTTAGCAAATTCATCCAACGGTCGCTGCAAAGCTTTCTGCGCCGCATCCCCCATTGTCAGGCTTTCTTTTTCGGCCTTAGCGGCGTCCAAATTCAAAGCGCGCATGAGTGTGGATCGAAGATGATTACCGCCAAACTGCAAGCTGCGTGTCAACATCGGCACGCCTTTGTGAAGAACCAGCATCGTGCTACTCATATTGGCCGCGTCAATCAGGGAGACGGTTTCTTCTGTAAAGTCCTTCGCCTGACTTGCTTCGAAAGCATTCAACATGGCAATGGCGGATAGGGTCATTTCCCTGGGCTTCAATCCCGCAGCCGCCATGATATCCCGGTAAAATCGGACTTCTTCCATCGGCGCGCCGACAACCAAGACCTGTACGCGATTCGCGGTGGTATCCCCCGCTGCGCCGCTTTTTTGACCTAGAATGTGACAATCCATCGCGTAAGAGCTGCAGTCTTGATGAAGGAATCGAAGGCTGTTGGCTTTCAAACTCTGTTTTAGTTCATTCAGCGGCATCAGTGGTAACTCGACAATCCGCAATAAGCTGGATCGGGGGCTGACAACCGCCGTCGCGGGACCTGCCGGGATGTTGCGCTCAGCAAGCAACGACTTGAGCACCGAGACCAATTCCTTGACATCCCGCTTTTCGATCGCGCCCGACGGAATGGGCTTGGCCCCAAACGCCGTGAGGGTTAGGCCGCTGGCATCCCGCTGAACTTCTGCCACCTTGAAGCTGGTGGTGCCTAAGTCAGCAGCGATAATTCGCTGGCGTTTGGACCCGAAGAGTTTCAAGAGTAAACCTCCATAATCTTCGGTGCATCATACACTCCAAAACAAGTTTTGTAAATAGTGTTGTAAAAAATTAGTAACCAGCCCAGTCCACAACGACGCTGCCAAGCGCAGTTTTCGTCGCCGGGTTAATTAAAAGCTGATCGGGGCCGGTAACGCCGAACACAAAATCGTTGCCCAAGGCATCCGTCGGCGCTGTCCCCGCTATCAACGCCGCCTGAAGTTTGCTATCCGACCGGAAAAAATTTGCCAAGTCGGTCAGGGACGCATTCACATCCACGCCGTTGTCGAGGCTGTTCTCAATCGCCCATTGATCGATGGCAGAATCCAGCATCCGTGCCGCGTCAAGCGTCCAAGACGCTTGCGTGCGCTGCCGCGCGCGCATGAACGATGGGATCGCGATGCTGGCGATCATGATGAGAATGCTTACTACGATCATGATTTCCACCAGCGTAAAACCGATTCGCCGTCTGCCGTTTTTGATTTTCATGTCGATCCCCCCCAAAGCGGGTCACCAGATTATCCTAGCTGAACCCATGCCTACCATATCGCACGTAATAATTTGATTCGCAAGAAAAAAAGGCGAGGTTTCCCTCGCCTTTTTTAATTGGCTCTGTTAACCGAATTTTAGTCGAAACCACCCCAGTCGGTCACAACGCCGCCCAGCGATGTGATCGTGGCTGCGTTGATCGCGAGCTGGTCAGGACCCGTGTCGCCAAACACGTAGTCGTTGCCCAAGGCATCGGTTGGCGCAGTACCGCCGGTTAAGGCTGCCTCGAACGCGCTGCCGGGTTTGACATAGGCCGCACAGGCCGCCAAATCAACCGCGACACCGTTGTCAATGCCGTTCTCAATCGCCCACTGGTCAATTGCCGCATCCAGTTGACGAGCGCCGTTGATCGTCGTGCTCGCCTGCGAGCGTTGACGGGCGCGGATAAAACTCGGAATCGCGATCGCTGCCAGCAAGATGATGATGCTGACCACAATCATGATTTCTACCAGTGTGAAACCTTTTTGGCTCTTGGTGCGAATCATAAACTCACCTCATTGTTCGTTGTTTAACTTAGTTTCGCGTTGGTCGCTCCATACCTCACGACCGCCGCTATTGTTGGTGTTGACTAGAGCAAACACCGTGCCAACCTCCTGCCTCCACAAACATCACCTCTCTGATGAGAAAACCCCCTAACATTCGCATTATTGACATGATTCTTTGCATTTCTGATACAATGACGTTTCAGCGTTGGAAATCTCCTGCGTTTCAAGTTACAATCTGCCATGGTTTCATTCTCACGACGGCTCTGTTTACTCCTGTTGTTGTTCCTGGCGTGCGGCGCGTATTTTAACGCGCTGGAAAACGGTTTCCTGTGGGATGACGAACACTTGGTCGTCACAAACTCCTACATTCGAAACTCCACTTATCTCGGCAAAATTTTCCTCTCGGACCTGCGTCATGGCGAAATACCCAGCAACTTCTATCGTCCGCTGCTGACGGCAAGTTTCATGATGGATTATTATTTATGGGGTCAAAATCCGGCGGGATATCACGCAACCAACATCGCACTGCACACCCTAGCCGCATTCTTGTTGTTCGCGCTGATGCAACAACTCAACCTTTCAGTAAGGACATCGTTCCTGATCGCCGCCTTGTTTCTGGTTCATCCCGTCAATACCGAGGCCGTCACGTACATTGCAGGGCGAAGCGACCCGCTACTGGTAGTCTTCGGCCTGATTGCGTTGCTTTGCTTTCATGAATCGTACAGGACGGAAACTCGAAAAAAGGAAATACTCTGGCAATGCGCAGCGCTGTTGGCGTTTGTCGGCGCTCTGTTCACGCGCGAAATCGCCCTCATCCTGCCACTGCTGATGCTCTGGTGGATTTTTGTTCTGCGCGTGCGCCTTTCCTCGAAAGGAATCTGGTGGCTTCCGATCCTTCCCTTCATTGTTGTCACCCTGGTTTACCTGCTCTGGCGATCGTGGGTCCTCCGAAGCGTCGGCATTGAGATGGTATGGGGCGGCGCGCCGCTAACCACTCGCATGATTCTGTCCCTGCGATCGTTGGCGGTTTATGCAGGACTGTTGCTTTGCCCGATACACCTTCAAATGGAACGACAAGTCTTTTTTGGAGGAGCCAGCCTTCATGTCCTCACCGCCATCGGTTCGATGCTGGTTCTCCTTTGGTGCGGTGCCATTGCATTCGCTCGTACCAGATCGCGCCCCGTCTTTCTCGGACTCGGTTGGTGTGGCATTACCTATCTTCCGATTTCCGGCCTGATCCCCATCAACGCTTCTCTTGCCGAACATTGGCTCTATCTTCCATCGATCGGTTTCTATCTGGCGGCGGTTGTTGCCATTTCAGAATGGATCTCCAAATTACGCCTGGAGCGACCGTGGGTGGACTCGATTGCATGGATGGCTGCCTGCCTTATCCTGACCGCATTCGCAGCCCGTACCTTCGTTCGAAATCGAGACTGGCGCGATGCCAAAACTTTTTTTGCCGTCACACAACGGGATGCCCCTCGGTCTGGGCGCACAGGAAATAATCTCGCGCTGCAATCCATTCGCGAAGGAGACTTTAAGACCGCGCAGACGATCCTTTCCAATGCCCTACAGCTACCCGGCGCGGCACTGGTCAAAAGCAATCTTCTGACTAACGCCGGCGACCTCTTTACAAAAGCCAATCAACTCGAGAATGCCTTCAAATGCTATTCCGTTGCGATCGAACTGTACCCGCGAAATTCCACACCCTATTTCCGTCGCGCCTCGCTCAATGAAAAACTCCGCGACCTGCCAGCCGCCGAGTCTGATTTACGGCGGATCGTCGAGCTGTGTCCTCGCTCCACCAGCGCCCACACGCAATTGATTCAATTTTATTTAAGGCATCACCGATGGCCCGACGCAAGACTTGCCGCAGAAATGGCACTCCAGATGGAGCCCGGCAACGCGAATTTTTACAATTTACTCGGCAACGCCCTTTACGCCGAAGGCAAAATCAATGATGCGCAATCGGAATACGAACGCGCCACCACCCTCGATCGCCATAGTCCGCACAACTGGGTCGATCTCGGACTGCTTCATGCCGAGCAAAAACGATTTCAGGATGCAGAACGATCGCTTCTGCGCGCCACCAATATTGCCCCGCGGGATCCGGATATCCATCTCAGCCTTGCGATCTTCTATTGGAAGCTCGAAAAATGGGACCTTGCATCCCGAGCTGTCGAACAAACACTTGCCATGGCGCCGAAACACAAACTCGCCACTTCAATTCGCGCTGCCATCCGCGCAAAACGAAGCTTTGAGTCAATTTCTCAACCTGCCCGGCCTAACACTGCCATCGACCCGCTACCGTAGCGCATGATTGCTATTTACTCTTTCGTCTGCTAGTAACAAAAATATATGCGATTCAAATCAGGAATGGGCATTTCCCCAAAAATCATAATCCGCGCACGGCACTAGAAACGATATCCATCGAACAAGATCTAGCCTGCATTGACAACCGTACCCTTCCATTACCATGAAAGCCGCTAACTCCATGTGTCATTCCGCGCAAATCGGAGCAGTCTTCGGCGCTGCCTTTGGCCTGTTTTACGGAACCGTTTGTTTTTTTCAATATCGGGCATTTGGGTACACGGATTTTGATTTGGCGATTCATACACAAAGTCTTTGGAATTTGTTGCGCGGCTCCCTTGATTGTTCGATTTTAGGGGCGCCTTGGCCTGGGAACCATTCGAATTGGGTCATACTTCTGCTCGCTCCGATTTTTGCCATTTTCCCCTCTCCGCTAACATTGTTGTTTTCTCAAGCCACTGCTCTGGCTCTGGCCGGGTTGCCGATTTATTTATTGGCAAAGAAAGAATTGGGGGAGGCGCGATATGGGCTGCTCTTTACCATCGGGTATTACGTTTATGCGCCAGTTGGCCACGTTGCCTTGTACGAGTTTCATCCGATTGCCTACGCAACACCACTTTTGCTGGCGGCTTTTTACTGCGCACGCATCGGAAATGACCGATGGTTTTTCCTTTGGAGCGTCATCGCCGCTAGTTGCCAGGAAGACGTTCCACTGGTAGTCATTTTTCTCTGCCTGTACCGCGTGCTCCTTCAAAGGCCGGCGGTCCCTGGTCCGGCTCGCAGAATCTCCTGGGGTCTGGCAGGCGCGATGTTGCTTTGGTTCGTTGCATGCGTCGCGTTCATAGGACCATATTTCAACAAGAATACTATCGGGTGGACAACCCTCTACAGTCATCTCGGAGGATCTGGACCGGAGATCGCGAAAAACTTGCTGGTTCGACCCGACATTGTTTTTCAAACTCTTTGGCAATCAAATCGTGCAGAATTTCTATTCAAAATGCTTCTGCCATTTTTGTTTCTCCCCCTGCTGGCTCCCGAAATCCTGCTGATCGCATTTCCCTCGTGGATGCAACACTTGCTTTCACGGCGTCCCACCGAACAATCGCTCGAATATCACTACTCGGCCACCCTCACTCCGTTTGTATTGGCAGCAACAATCCTGGGCGCATCGAGACTCTTTCGGTGGTTGGCAACCACCCGTTGGCATGCACATATACCAAACCTGCGGATCTCTGTCGTTCTCTGCGCTGTGTTGGTTGCCGTCGTTACAAATTTTTCCTATGGCGGCTTTCATCGAATCATTACGCATCCAGAACGATACCGACGAACAGCTCTCGCCGACGATCAAGAGCGATGGATCGCTACAATCCCGCCCGATGCCTCGGTCATTTGCTCGCACAATGTCATTGCCCGACTTTCCATGCGACGAAAATGTTATTCCTACGATTACGTTGTGCACGGCCGCAAAACCTTAAGTTACGAGAGGTCTACGACACCAGCCCAGATGGATTACGCGCTAATCAGTTTCGACGACTCCATTTTCCACACCCACTATCACATCGCCATTCGTCAGCCAGACGGCACCATCCTGCCACAGAGCGAAAAATTAATCCGCCTCTTCTTCCTGGAGAGACCCTGGATCTGTTTGGACTGGACAAACGATTTTGCCGTCTTTCAATCCACACCGCAGGGTGGTTCCTTTTCCTCGATACCTCCATCGCCCGCCAACCAAACACCACTTGCACAACTGACATTATCGAATGGAACCAAACTGTCCGTTCGCCGAACCTTGCCTGGTGCGGCGAAGTCGACCTCCGAATTGATTTTCTGGATCGATCGGAAAAATCCGGATGAGACATTCCGGCCATATCCGTTTTACTGGCTCCACTTGGAACTTGTCTCGATCAGTGATAATAAGGTCATACTGATACCACGGGGTCCCTTCTGGCTCTTTGATGACTCCGACCTTTACTGGAGGATCAAGCTGGCTGATGTACCCGATGGGGATTACCAAGCTACACTGGTGTTTATCGACCGCAACGCGGCGGCGGAATCACGGGTCAAAGATCCCAAAGCACCCTCTCTTCCGCCAGCTCTATCCATTCCTGTCGGAAAGATACAGGTTCGCGCTCACACCATTGCATTTTAAAGTGTCTCTGCTAGTATTCAATGGATACCTTTGAAAATCGCCATCTATATCCCCGCCTACAATGCCGGGGCAACGTTGCCGCGCGTGCTCGACCGCATCCCTCTCGAAATCAAGGACAAGGTCGGCGAGATATTCATCGTGGATAATGCCAGCCCCGACAACACCTACCTCGTCGGGATCGGGTATGCCCATGAAAAGAACCTCTCAAACCTCAAAGTCTATCGCAATGAAACCAATCGCGGCTACGGCGGCAGCCAGAAATTTGCCTACCAGTACGCGATCGACAACGGGTTTGATGTCGTGGTCATGCTCCACGGCGACGCTCAATACGCCCCGGAAAAAATTCCGGCGTTGCTCGAACCGTTTGAGAAGGGCGAAGCCGACATGGTATTCGGCTCGCGCATGACCGGCGACCCGCGCGCCGGTGGAATGCCTCTCCATCGGTATCTCGGCAACAAATTCCTCTCCGGTATCCAAAACTGGGCGCTCGACTGGAACTTGAGTGAATATCACTCCGGTTACCGCGTTTTTTCCTGCGCAGCGCTTCGAAAAATCCCGTTCGACCGCTGCGCCGATGATTATCATTTCGATACCGAGATTTTGATTCAATTCAAACTGAAAGGCCTCCGGGTTGTCGAACGCCCCATCCCCACGTATTACGGCGACGAGCGTTGCTACGTCAACGTCTGGAAGTACGGCCTGGATATTCTGGCCACCATGGGCAAGTTCCTGCTTCATAAACATGGATTTCGCCGTCGCCCCGTCTTTGAGGTCGGCGAACCGATTTCTGCTATCACACCCCTCACCGCTTCACAACCGTGAAAAAATCCGACGCCATCAAAGTCGTGATCCTCTGCGGCGGCCAGGGTACTCGCCTCCGCGAAGAGACCGAATTCCGCCCCAAACCAATGGTCGAAATCGGCGGTCGCCCGATGCTCTGGCACATTGCCAAGATTTATTCCCACTACGGCTTCAACGATTTCGTCCTTTGTCTCGGCTACAAAGGTCACATGATCAAGGATTACTTCCTTAATTACCAAGCCATGCAAAGCGATTTTACAATTCAACTCGGCGCGCGCTCCACTGTCACTCTGGCGGATTCCCTCCAGACCGAAAACTGGCGCGTGACTCTCGCCGATACCGGACTCGATACGATGACCGGGGCGCGCGTCAAGCGCGCGCAACGCTATATCAATTCCCCCACCTTCATGCTCACCTACGGCGACGGCGTCGCCGACGTCAATATCCGCGAACTTCTCGCCTTTCATCGCCGCCACGGCAAACTCGTCACCGTCACCGCCGTCCACCCACCCTCTCGGTTCGGCGAACTGCAAGTCGAGCGCGGCGGTCGCGTCTCCGAATTCAATGAAAAACCGCAGGTTTCCTCCGGCATGATCAATGGTGGCTTCTTCGTCTGCGAACGGCCGTTCTTCGATTATCTCTCCGACGATTCGAACTGCATTCTGGAGCAAGACCCGCTTCGACGCGTTGCTGCCGATGGCCAACTCGTCGCCTACGAACATCGGGGCTACTGGCAACCCATGGACACCTTTCGCGAATTCGAGCTGTTGACCAATCTCTGGAACTCCGGCAAAGCTCCCTGGAAAATCTGGAAATGAAAAATAATTTCTGGCGCGACCGCAACGTTTTCGTAACCGGCTGCACCGGCCTGCTCGGCTCGTGGCTCACCGAAGCCCTAGTCGCCAATGGCGCCAGCGTCACCGGCCTCATCCGCGACCGAGTCCCCCACTCCCGTCTTCACGCCAGCGGGATTTGTAAAAAAATCAACGTCGTCCATGGCGACATCACCGACTTCGCCACCATTGAACGAGCGCTCAACGAATACGAAGTGGACACCGTCTTCCATCTCGCTGCCCAAACCATCGTCTCCATCGCCAATCGCAACCCGCTTTCCACCTTCGACTCCAACATTCGCGGCACTTGGAATCTCCTCGAAGCCGCGCGCCGATGCCCCACCGTAGCCGCCATCGTCATCGCTTCCAGTGACAAAGCCTACGGCGACCAAAAACGTCTCCCCTACTCCGAATCCACGCCTCTGCAAGGCACGCATCCCTATGATGTCTCCAAAAGCTGCGCCGATCTCATCGCCAATACCTACCATGACACCTACGGCCTGAACGTCTGTGTCACTCGTTGCGGTAATTTCTACGGCGGCGGCGATCTCAACTTCAATCGGATCATCCCCGGCACCATCCGCTCCGTCCTCCGGGGGGAACGCCCGGTCATCCGCTCCGATGGAAGTTACATCCGCGATTATTTCTATGTCAAAGACGGCGTCCACGCCTATCTCCACCTCGCCGAAAAAATGCGCTCGCTTCAGATTGCCGGCGAAGCGTTCAATTTTAGCAATGAAATCCAGGTCACCGTTACCGACCTCACCCGACGCATTCTAAAACTCATGCGCCGCTCCAACCTCAAACCCGTCATCCTCGGCGAAGTAAAAAACGAAATCCTCCACCAATATCTCTCCGCCGCCAAAGCCCGCAAAATCCTCAACTGGAAACCCCAGTACACCCTCGACCGCGGCCTCCGCGAAACGATCGCGTGGTATAAAAAAAATCTATGATCGACGGCGTTCTGATCAAACCATTGCGGCGGATACCTGACGAGCGCGGGATGATTCTGCACATGCTTCGCCGCGACGACCCCGAGTTTCAAAAGTTTGGCGAGATTTATTTTTCAATGGTTTATCCGGGCGCGATCAAAGCCTGGCACGTCCATAAAAAAATGACGCTCAACTACGCCGTGCCGATCGGTATGATCAAGCTCGTCCTATACGACGACCGCCCGAAATCGAGAACCAACGGAGAGCTGCAGGAACTTTTTATCGGCGAACATAATTATTGCCTCGTCCGCGTGCCGCCGATGGTCGTGAACGGGTTCAAAGGCATCAGCGATCAGCCCGCGCTGGTTGCCAATTGCGCCACGCTGCCGCATGATCCCGAAGAAATTGTGCGCATTGACCCGCATACCGGCCGGATTCCCTACGATTGGACTCGACAGGACAGATGACCGCTGACGAAGCCAAACGCAAGATTCTCGATGCCGTAGGCGAGTATTATCAAATCGCCCACGCGCCAAAGCCATTCGTTCCGGGAAAATCGCGCGTGCCGTATGCCGGGCGTGTGTTCGATTCCGCTGAAATGGTCAACTTGGCCGATAGCGCGCTCGATTTTTGGCTCACTGCAGGACCCTATGCCGGCAAATTGGAATCTCGCCTAAAAAAACAGTTCGACTCGCGCGAATATCTGCTGGTCAATTCCGGTTCTTCGGCAAATCTTGTGATGGTTTCCACGCTTTGCTCGGCGCAAATGGAGAACCCTCTGCGACCCGGCGACGAGGTGATCACTCCTGCCGTTACATTCCCCAGCACTCTCGCGCCCATCGTGCAAAACCAGCTTGTCCCCGTCTTCGTGGATTGCGAATTGGGCACATATAATATTGACCCTGCGCGGATCGAAGATGCGGTGGGGCCGCGGACGCGCGTGATCTTCGTTCCTCACACGCTCGGAAATCCATGTGACATGGACAAAATCGTCGCTGTCGCAAACAAACACAAATTGTATTTGCTCGAAGACTGTTGCGACGCGCTTGGATCGAAGTTCGACGGCAAACTCTGCGGCACGTTTGGCGAGATGTCATCCTTGAGCTTCTTCCCGGCGCATCACATCACGATGGGCGAAGGAGGAGGCGTGGCGGCAAAACGCGCCGAGATCGGCAAGATCGCAAAATCCATTCGCGATTGGGGACGCGATTGCTGGTGCGAACCGGGCGTGGCCAACACTTGCGGAAAACGGTTCGACTGGCAGCAGGGCGATCTGCCGCACGGTTACGATCACAAATATATTTACAGCAATATCGGCTACAACCTGAAGCTGACCGACCTGCAAGCCGCCATCGGACTGGCGCAACTCGACAAACTTGAGAGCTTTATCGCCGCCCGAAAACGAAATTTTCGCCGCCTTTACGACGGGCTTAAATCTTTTGAGAAATATCTGATTCTCCCCCTGTGGCATTCCAAAGCCGATCCCAGTTGGTTTGGCTTTCCGATCACTGTCCGCGAAGGTGTGAAACGGAAAGAATTGATCGCATGGCTCGAGGAACACCAAATTGATTCACGGCTGATTTTCAGCGGCAACATCCTGCGTCAGCCCGGCTACAAAAACATCGCAAATCGTTTGGCGGGCGAACTGACCAACACCGATCGCGTAATGAACGACAGCTTCTTTCTAGGAGTTTATCCCGGTATCACCGACCCGATGGTGGATTATGTCATTGCGCAAATCGGAGAGTTTCTGAAAAAAAAGCAACAATCGAATCATAGTTAAAAAAACAGACTTCCCACTTCCTAGGCTAACAAATAAAAGCAACCTTGGATTCGAGCAATTGCTATTCAAAATGGTTTTACAACGACCATTGCTATGCTTGCCAACGGCGTTGTGGGCTGCTACGTTGTCGGCGCGTCGGGCGGTTAGTTCAGTGGTAGAACGCTTGCTTCACACGCAAGAGGTCGCAGGTTCGAACCCTGCACCGCCCACCATCTAGCAGGGCGGACCAGCCGCGCCGTAGCGAAGCTAAGGCGGGTCAATTTCATCATCCCGGCATGCCCAGACAATTCGCCGAAAGTCGAACATCAACCCGGTGGAAGCGTCTAACAATCGTGCTAACTTTACCGCCCATGGAGCAACTAAGTTTGTAGAATGAACACTAACAAAATCTCCATCGTATTGTTGACAGCATCCCTCGTCGCCACTGCGCTGGCCGACCCGAAATCCACTGCTCTTGCCGACGCGTCGCTTCGATTGGAAGCCGATCGCGCGATGGATCGCGGGCTGAAATTTTTGGCGGGCGAACAAATGCAGAACGGCTCCTGGCGCGACACACCCGGCATCACCGCAATGGTGATTATGGCGCATCTGAATGCCCCGAGAGAATTGACGGCGGACGAAAAAGTCCGCGTCGAGAAAGGGTTTAAATTCATCGTGAGTTGCGCGAAGCCGACGGGGGCGATTTTCACCGATAGTTACGCAAGCTACAATACGTCCATTTGTCTGCTGGCGCTGGTGAAGGCCAATGATATGGAGAAATACGGCCCGACCATCAAAGCCGCGCGACGGTTCCTTCTCGACCTTCAGCTTGATGAAGGGGAGAATGTGTTGCCGAAGGGATCGTTCTATGGCGGCATCGGGTACGGCAGTGCAGGCGCAGGACGACCGGACGTTTCAAACACGCATCTGGCTCTGGAAGCCATCCGATTTTCCGAAATGCTGGACACGGAGAAAGGTCAACCACCACAACCGGGTTCAAAATTGCACTGGGACAAAGCAGTAAAATTCCTCGAACGCAGCCAAAATCTCCCCGCAAAAAATGGCATCGGCAACGACCAATCCTGGGCGGGGAATGATGGCGGTTTCGTCTATAAACCCGACGAAAGCAAGGCGTCGCTGGAAGAATCCAAGAAACTGCAAGCGGGAGAAAATGTGCCGCCCGGATCGCTCCGCAGCTATCCATCCATGACCTACGCCGGATTCAAAAGTTACATTTACGCCGAATTGAAGAAAGACGATCCGCGCGTGCAGGCGGCCTACGGCTGGATCCAGTCAAATTGGGATCTCGAGAAAAACGGCTCGCTGGGAATGCAGGGCTACTATTATTATCTGCACACACTCGCCAAAGCTCTCGACGCATGGGGCGAGGAAACCATCACCGATTCAAGCGGAAAAACCCATTCCTGGCGACGCGAATTGGCGGAGAAGCTTCTCAACCTCCAACGCGATGGCGGCTTTTGGGTCAACGACGCCGGTCGCTGGGAAGAATCCGATAAAGTGCTGGCAACCGCCTTCTCTCTGCTTGCGCTTCAATTAGCGCGAGGGAAATGAAATCGCAAGCCCCCCACTTCAAACACCAATCATTACCGCTTCAATCGCGTAATGGTTGCCCCTGCTCGGACAGGCTGATGGTTTGCGTTTTTCTAATGGCAATTGCCGGTTGTATCGGAGTCGGTACTTTCGCGGATGACAAAAACGATCTCGACCTGCCTCCCACCAAACCTCCGTCGGTCATTGTTCCACTCGACAAGAATCGCGCAAAGATCGGCAAGACACTGGTGGACGCGAACCGGGGAGAAGTATCGTTCCCGGGAAAAATCATCTCCAACGACTGGCCGCTGGAGGTGTTTGTCAGCTCTCCGAACGGCCGCAGTTACGAGGGACTGATCGTGACCGAAGCCGAGCCGATCGATGTCGAAACCGGCCTTCGGCTCTTGGGGTTGGAAGGCGGCGGCGGGAAACCTCCTGCCAATCCGGCAACCGTGAGGGGAGATCCCGTGGAAATTTTTATCGAATGGAAAGACCCGACGACCGGGAAAATCAAGCGTCATCGGGCGGAAGAAATGATGTTCGACGCCAAAACAAAAAAAACCATCCCGCCAACACAATGGATCCACACAGGATCGCGGTGGAGTGGAAACCGCTTTATGGGACAAGCTTGCGGGGATATCATCGTGGTAGAGCGATTTCCCGACGCCATGATCGAGCCTGCTGCTTCCCTCTTTGAGGGAACGACGGAACTGCAGCCGAATCGCGATCTCGTCCCGCCGCGGGGAACAGACGTGACAGTGTTCATACGAAATGCTAAAGGCAATCAACCAACTAAAAACCAAACCGCTGCGCCCGCCGAAAAACCGCGTCGTGCGACTGCAGAAAAAAAAGGACTCCGATGATTTTCCGTTGCCCCTCTTGCAATGTCAAAATTGAAGTGAACGACAAAAATCTCGCCCGCCTGCGCGACCTTTCGGCCGCCCACCAAAAAATCGAATGCCCCGCCTGCCACGTCGCGGTGGATGTGCCAAGCCATATCCTCGACGACGCGAACGCTTCGCCCGCTGTCGAAGCCTTGTCGGAAGTCGAAGCCCCCCGTGAAACCCAGCCCGCGCACGCCGAAGCGTCTCATCTCGAGCCAACCGAGGACGATGTTGCCGCCGTGAAAAAACTCAACGAATGTTTCCGCGGCATGACAAAGGAGTTGAGCAAAGTTATTGTGGGTCAGGAACAAGTCATTGAAGACGTGCTCATCTGCATCTTCGCCCGCGGTCACGGCCTTCTAGTGGGAGTGCCGGGGCTGGCGAAAACACTTCTGGTCAATTCCATCGCCCAAGTACTCTCGCTCTCCTTCAAGCGAATTCAATTCACGCCCGACCTGATGCCCTCGGACATCACGGGCACAGACATCATCCAAGAAGACCCTGAAAGCGGCCGGCGAAAATTCCAGTTTCTTCCCGGCCCGATCTTCGCGAACCTCGTTTTGGCTGACGAAATCAACCGGACTCCCCCCAAGACCCAGGCCGCGTTGCTCGAAGCGATGCAGGAACACAAAGTCACCGCCGGCGGCAAAACGTATCACCTCGACGAGCCGTTTTTTGTTTTGGCAACACAAAATCCCATCGAGCAGGAAGGCACCTACCCGCTGCCCGAAGCGCAGCTCGACCGGTTCATGTTCGAAGTGCGGCTGGATTACCCCGAAGAAAATGAAGAACTCGAAATCATCAAGCGCACCACGTCGCAATACTCGGCAAAACTTGGCTCGGCGCTAAGCGGTCCCGATGTGCTCCATCTGCAGGATATCGTTCGTCGCGTGCCCGTCGCCGACCATGTTTATCGGTATGCCATGTCGCTGGTCCGCGCCACACGCCCCAACAACGGTCAAGCCCCCGATTTCATCCGCGATTATATCGCCTGGGGTGCCGGGCCGCGCGCCTGCCAGTATTTGATCCTTGGCGGCAAAGCTAAAGCGATCCTGCACGGCCGCTTCCATGTCACCACCGATGATATCCGCGCCGTGGTCCATCCCGTCTTGCGGCATCGTCTTGTAACCAACTTCACCGCCGAGAGCCAAGGAGTGACGGCGGACGCAATCATCAAAAAACTGACCGAAGCAATCCTTGCCAAACCGAACTAGGTAACCTTAAAGCATCAAACTCCAGTGAAACTTAAACCTTCAATGACTCAAGCAAACGAGGCACGGACAACAAGCGAAGATTTTTTTTTGCTCGATTTGAAGCTTGAGGCTTGGAGTTTTTTTGGTGTTTGGTGTTTAGTGTTTTGAGTTTTTCCGTCAACCTCTTCCCAATGAAAGCCCAATCCCTTCTCGATCCCGCTGCCCTCTCCAAGATCGGGCGACTCGAACTGATCGCCCGCCTCGTCGTCGAAGGTTTCATCAGCGGCAAACACAAAAGCCCGTTCAAAGGGTTGAGCGTTGAGTTCGCCGAGCATCGCCAGTACTCGGTGGGCGACGACCTCACCGATATCGACTGGAAAGTGTACGGCAAATCCGACCGGTTCTACATCAAGCAATATGAGGAAGAAACAAATCTCCGCTGCTATCTCGTGGTGGACGCGAGCGCTTCGATGCTTTATTCCGACAACAATCGCCCCACGAAATTTCGTTATGCCTCCTGCCTCGCTGCGTCCCTGGCCTTTCTCATGTTGCAACAGCAGGACGCCATCGGCATGGTCACGTTCGACGACACCATCCGCGATTACCTTCCGCCCCGCTGCAATCCGCTTCATCTCCGAAATATCTTCGACCGTCTCGAAGCCACGACCCCCGGAGATGAAACCTCCATCAGCATTGTTTTCAATCAGCTTGCCCAGCGATTCAAGAGGCGCGGATTGGTGGTAATCCTTTCCGACCTCTTTGACGACCCGGCGGCGTTAAGCGCGGCGCTCCGCCATTTTCGGCACAAAAAACATGAAGTCATCGTTTTCCATATTCTCGACGATGACGAGTTGACGTTTCCATTCGATCACTGGACTCAATTCGAAGACCTCGAGGTTCCGTCTGAAAAATATCTTGTCGAACCGCGCGCCTTGCGGGACGAATATCTGCGCCAGCTTCATTCGTTCCTCGACCAGATGCGGCAAACCTGTTGGGCGCACAAGATTGATTACGTGCCGATGCGCACCAGCGCGCCCTTCGACACCGCCTTGGCTACTTATCTCTCCCGCCGTGCGGAGTCTGCGTGACCATGCTGCCCTTCTTAAAACAATTCTGCCAATCTCTGCCGATTGGCACAACAGTTTATCCTTACCCCTTACTTCGGCGTGCCTATGCAAAAATTCACTTCCCACACTGTCGAATTTTTACCCAACGGCGCGGAAAACAGAATCACATTCGGCTGGGGTTCGGATGTAATACTGTAACCAATTGGCGACACATAATCGTACACCGGTGTCACTCGGTATGGCTCATACTTTCTGAACGGTGGCAAAACTTGCTTCGGCATCTCCGCCTTCAGGTGCGCCTTCTTGGAGATTTCAGACTGTTGGGACAATCCACTGTTGTCGGCCCCTCCGCCAAGCCCCGCCACCGCCAATCCCAACCCACTCACAAACACCCATATCTTCACTTTCATCATTTTCTCCTTCCCCTGAATGACTACCCTAATTTACGCCTCTCCGTGCATATCGCAATGGAAAGTTTTCCGAGTTATCACGGCAGATCCATGGCAACAATCTAACGATTAGACAATGTAATATGCCCTTTACCTTTCTCTTCCCCGCGATGCTCGCGACGCTGGCCGCCGCCGCTGCGCCCATTATCATTCATCTGCTCAACAAGCGACGCCATCGCATCGTTCGCTGGGGCGCAACGATGTTCCTTCGAAATTCCCTCTCCCGCGTCCAACGGCGATTGCAATTGCGCCATATCATTTTACTCATCATCCGCACCTCGCTGCTGTTGCTCCTCTCGCTCGCATTGGCGCGCCCGCTTATCAAACCCGAAGGCGGCGCCGCCGCCGCGCTCGGCTCGGCAAAGACCGACCTGATCCTTCTCCTCGATAATTCGTTGAGCATGGCTTGGACAAACCCGGCAGCCAGCGGCAAACAATCCAATTTCGATCTCGCAAAAAGCGCTGCCAACGACCTCATCGACACGCTCCACGCCGGCGACAGCGTAACGGCGTGGTTGGTCTCCGACCGCGCCGCCCCGCTTTTGCCGGAACCGACTTTCGATCTTGATCGTGCGCGAAAGGTCATTCAGGCCGCCCCGATATCGTCGGGTGGATCCAACCTGCTCAAAGGGTTGGATGCCGCGATTCAATCCCTCCGGAAATTGCGCAACCCAAATCGCGAGATTTATATCCTCACCGATGCGCGCTCCTCCGGGTGGTCTCTCGAACGCGACGCGGAATGGACTATCATCAAGGAGCCACTGGAACAAATGCGACCGCGTCCCATTGTCCGCGTGATCAATGTCGCGCCGATCGTCGAGGAGAATCTTTCCGTCGTCAGTCTCTCGACGTTCCCGCAACTTGTCAGTCTCGGCCAGGCCGTTCGCGCCGACGCGCGAATTTCCAACTCGGCCGACGCGCCCAAGACCATCGTGGCAACCTTGACGGTGGATAGCTCTCCGAAAAACTCCACCACCGTCACCATACCCGCTGGACAAACCTCTACCGTCAGTTTCTATCACAGCTTCGATACGCATGGGGCGCACAGCCTCGACGTCAGCATCGGGGAGGATGCCCTCAACGGCGACAACCGCCGGCACTATGCGCTGGAAGTTCTGCAAAAGTTTCCCGTCCTGCTCGTCAATGGATCGCCCAGCGCCGAGCCGCTCAAAGGCGCCACGGATTTTCTGGCGTTCGCGTTCTCCGCAAATTTGTCCTCGGCCTCGGCCTCGTTGGTCGAACCTACCATCATTGACTACCGCTCACTGGCGGAGCAGGATTTCTCAAAATTTTCTGCCATAGCTCTGGTGGATGTGCCGAGACTGACTGCCGACCAGATCACCCGTCTCGAAACCTTTGTTCGCGATGGTGGTGGTGCTCTTATCGCGCTCGGGGCAGCTGCCGACCGCGATTTCTACAACAACGATTTCTTCCGGGAGGGCCAATCCCTCGGCGTCGGCCAACTCACCAACACTCCCACGTTTTCCCGATCGGATGTTTCGGCGAATTTTATCGCGATCAATCCTCCTCCCTACTCGCATCCTGCACTTGAAAACTTCAATGACCCAACACGGGGCGATCTTAGCCGCGTTCACATCTTCCGGTACCACGACCTCGAACCCGATGCCGCCAACCAAGCCGTCCGCGTGGTCGCCAAACTTTCCAACGAATCGCCTTGGCTGATCGAGAAAAAATTCGGCAACGGTCGCGCTCTCTGGCTCACCACCCCGCTCAATGTCGAGTGGAGCGACCTTCCCGCGCGCCCGCTCTTCGTGCCGCTGGCACACGAATTGATGTTTTACCTCGGCAGCGGCCGGGTCGCGTCGCGCAATTTCGCCGTCGGCGAAACCCTTACCGCATCGCTGCCCGCCGCGGATACGTCCGCCACGCTCGGCGCCGGCTACCGCTCCGTCACCGCAACTCTCCAAATCCCCGCTGGCGAAGTAAAACCACTCGATTTCGCGCGCACCGGAAACGCGTGGACAACTGCATTCACCAAGACCGACACTGCCGGCATTTACCGGGCGGAAGTTCGCGGCGATGGTGGCGCGACTCGCGGGTTGGTTTTTGCGGTGAATCCCCCGGCTATCGAATCCGACCTGACACCGCTCTCCGACAAGCACCGACAAATCCTGGCCGACCGCACCGGCATGACATTTGTTTCGGTAAGCGATCGCGGCAAGGATTTGCGCGGGGAACGACGCGGGATTGAACTTTGGCGGACGCTGGCCAAAATCATCCTCGCGTTGCTGGTGCTCGAAACGTTCCTCGCCGCCCGATGGTCGCGCCGGGGCGAAATGCCAGCCGATCCCGACGATAAATCCGCCATCCTCGGCGGCAAGATCGTGAAGAAAAAAACTGAACAAAAACCCGCCGAGGAGGCGCTGACCCGATGAGCATCTTCCTCGCCCATAAAGAATGGCTCTGGATCGCCCTCGCGTTGGCGGTCGGCTTGGGTTGGTTGCTGATCCGGCTCTATCGGCGCGAACGCGCGGAAGTTCGTCCCGTCGGTCCGCTGCTGACGACGCTGCGCGTGCTGGCGTTGCTGTTGATTTTAGCGATGTTGCTCGAACCAATCGTCGGCTGGACGATCCCACGCGAGCGAAAAGCCGCAATTGCCGTCGTGGTGGATCAGTCGGCCAGCATGAGTCTGCGCGATGATCGCGCAAGTGCGTCCACGTTGACCCGTTGGGCGGTCGGATTGGGCGAAGCTTCCGCGCCAGCCAAACAGGCGGTCCTTGTCGCGGCGTTTGCACAGCTCGAAACGGCGGAAGTGCTGGTCGTACAACTGCAACGTGAGCCGGGAGATGCCCTTGCGGACAAACTCGCGTCCACCTGGGAAAAGATGACCGCCGAAACAATCCGCGGCGTGAACACCGACGAAGCCATCAGCGCGCCCAACTATGTCGGCGTGGATAAATGGAAAAAACAGACCGATGATTTGGAAACACTGCAGAGAAATGAAGTGGTCAACGTTCGCAACCCCGCCAGGCGCGGCACCGCGCTGAACAAACTCTCGTCCGAGCTGGCTCGATTGCGCCGGAATCTGATTCGGTTGCAAGGCCAGCTCGATAGCATCCCGGTAACCATCAGCGAAGATCAAAAGACAGCGCTCGATATCGTGGCAAAACGAAAACGAACCGAGCTTGCCGCACAAGCCTTGGCCGGCGAGAAATTGGATTTGCTGCGACGATTGGAGAAGAAATTCCGCGTCAAAATCTATCGGACGAACGGGTTTACCGCCACCCCGGCCGAGGTCGTCGCTCCCATCACGACGGAATCACTCGCCGCGGCCATGGACGCTTCTCCACCGCGAGGAACTCCGATGACCGCGTTGAGCGATCCGCTGCAGCAGGTTGCCGATGAACTCGCCGAAGAACCGCTTGCTGGGATCGTGTTGCTGACCGATGGGCAGCACAATCGCGGTCGCGACCCGGAAACGATCGCAACGGCTCTTGGCAAACGGTCGGTGCCAATCTACGCCGTTGGGATTGGCGACCCGCAACTGCCGCCGGACATCAGCGTCGAGAAAGTCGCCGCGAGCGAGATTGTGTTTGCGGGAGATAGCGTGAACGTGCTGACGGAATTGAGCGTGGTCGGATTCCGGGATGCCACATTCCCGGTACGAATCGAGCAAAAGACCACAGAAGGCACGCTCGAAATCGTTGCCGAGACAACCGCGATGGCCAAGAGCGACAGCGAACAAATCCGCGTGCCGCTCTCGTTCCTCCCAAAAGGCGAAGGTGATTTGATTTACACGGTCAGTGTGCTGCCGCAGACCGGAGAAGCGATCGCGCAAAACAACGCGCGCAGCTTCCGCGTGCACGTGGTCAAGGAAAAGCTCAAGGTGCTCTTCATCGAGGCTGAACCGCGCTGGGAATGGCGCTATTTGCGGCACGATTTGGAGCGCGACACGTATGTGGACGCGAAAATCCTGCTGCTTAGCGAAGCCGGACGCGACGCCGCGCGGGCGCAGATGCCCGCCAATCGAGAACAGATGTTCAAGTACGACGTGATCGTGCTCGGCGATCT
Organism: uncultured Verrucomicrobiota bacterium; assembly: GCA_964348665.1. GTDB lineage: Bacteria > Verrucomicrobiota > Verrucomicrobiia > Palsa-1439 > CAYGDP01 > CAYGDP01. The sequence continues at coordinate 164,858 of CAYGDP010000005.1, read as the reverse complement.
GCCTCCCGATTTTCTAACGCCTGCCGATGAAAAAAACCTGGAAGGATTCGTTGCCGACCGGGCGGGCACATTGGTCGTGATCGCGGGAAAACGCGCGATGCCATCGGCTTATTCTGGCCGAAAACTCGCGGAACTGCTCCCCATCGTTCCCACGACAGCGACCGGGGACGGGAATTACAACGAGAGCTTGAAGAAAGAGGGCGCGCGATGGCGCGTGACGCCGTTGGGCCGGGAAAATCCTCTGATGGCGCTTTCGCCTGATCTGAAAGAGAACGAGGAGATTTGGAAGAATATGCCGCCGTTTTATTGGCTGGCGCCCATCGCGCGAGCCAAACCGCAGGCGGAAGTTTTGATCGAAGCCGTTGTCGGCGAGCAGGCGACGCCACTCCTGGCCACACAGTATTACGGGCTGGGCAAAGTGTTATGGATCGGCACCGATAATACATGGCGCTGGCGATATAAAGTCGCCGATGAATATTATCACCGGTTCTGGGGACAAGTTCTGCGCTGGAGCACCGTCGGCACGCTCACGGCGCGCGACGCGTATGTCCGGTTTGGAACGTCGAAAGATGAATTTCGCAGCGAAGAACCGATCGGCATCGACGCGCGCGTGTTGGGCGCGGATTTCCTGCCGCTGGAAGATGGCGTCGTGACCGCGGTCATTTACGATGGTGACGGCAAGGAACGCGAGCGTGTACGTCTGCAATACGTCGCGGGCAGCGGGGGCGCCTATCGCGGACAGATTAGCGGTTTGCCAGAAAGCGAATACACCGCGCGGCTCGACGTGCCCGCGTTGCCGCAACGAATCAGCGCCGCCGCGGTCGGGTTCGCTGTGCGCGAAGACGCCAGCCTCGAGTTTACCCGGCCTAACCTCAACGAATCGTTGCTGCGCCAGCTTGCTCGCGCCAGTGGCGGGCGATATTACGATCTGACGACCGTGCGGACATTGCCGGACGACGTGCCGCCGCGTGTCGTTCAGGAAGTCACTCGACGCGAGATCGAGCTGTGGGACAGCGTGCCCTTTTTCTGCCTCTTTGCGGTCGTGCTCTGCGCGGAGTGGATATTGAGAAAACGGAAAGGGCTCATCTAACTCGAAAGCACCAAGCACAAAATCCCAAATCCCAAAGAAACTCCAAACTTCAAATCCCAATCTTCAATTCTTGTTTTTTGGCGCTTCTTTGGGATTTGGGGATTGGAGCTTGGAGTTTTGCCTATATGCGTTGAGCGCAAAGAGCTTGCTAGGCATCTAAGAAAACGCTAGAAACTGCCGAAAAGGAGATAGCACCATGCGCATCATTGATCCCCATATCCATTGCGTAAGCCGCATCACTGACGACTACGAGAAAATGGCGCTCGCCGGCATCGAGGCGGTCATCGAGCCTGCCTTTTGGCTTGGCGAACCGCGCACCACCGTCGGCGCGTTCATTGATTATTTCAGCATGATTTGCGGCTGGGAACGTCAGCGCGCCGCGCAATACGGCATCCAGCATTTTTGCACCATGGCGATGAACCCGCGCGAAGCCAATAACGTCAAGCTCGCCAAACAAGTCTTCCCCGTGGTCGAACAATATCTCGATCGGGACGGCGTCGTCGCCATCGGCGAGATTGGGTTCGACCGCCAGACGAAAGAAGAAGAACAAGCGATTCGCATCCAGTTGCGTATGGCCAAGAAACGCGATCTGCCCGTGCTCATTCACCTGCCCCACCAATTCAAAAAAATCGGCACGGAACGCACGCTGAAAGTTGTAAAGGAAGAAAAAATGGAGCCTGAACTCGTGTTGCTCGACCATAACACCGAAGAAACGCTGCCGCTTTACGCGGGCACGAAATATTGGCGTGGGATTACTTGTTACCCGGTCACCAAGATGTCCGTGGACCGCACCGCCAACTGTGTCCAGCAATACGGTGTCGAGCGATTGCTCATCAACAGCGCCGCCGACTGGGGCCCGAGCGACCCGGTTAGCGTTCCCCGCTGCGTCATCGAGTTGCAAAAACGCGGCGTTGCCACCGAACAAATCGAAAAGTTAGTCTGGCACAACCCGCAAAAATTCTTCGGCCAATCGGGGCAGTTTAAGTTGAAGCAGAAGGCATAAGTTTCGATCACCATGTATAGGATGTCTTAAGCGAGCCTTACAACAATGACCAGGCAACATTCTACCAGAGAATTGAATCTAAGAAGCGGAATAGAGTTTGGTCGATGGAAACTAGTTAAATACATCGGGAAGGGGGGGAACGGTATCGTCTGGCAGGCTGAAGACAAAACAGGCAAGGAGGGAGCGATTAAATTTCTTTTGCCTAAATTTTACGGCGATGACAGATACGTAAGATTCAAACATGAAGCAGACATTCATCGGAAATGCGACGACGTTAAAGGTGTCTTGCCTTTGTTGGACTGTAACCTCCCGAACATTCCGACGACCAAGAATCCTGCATGGCTTGTTTCAAGTCTTGCGACCTCCATCACCGAGTCATTAGTAAATACTGGACTGCGAGAAGTGATCGAAGCGATGTTGGCAATTTCCCAAACATTGAGCGTGCTGCATGACCGTGGTGTTTCCCACCGTGACATCAAACCCGACAACCTATTTCGCTTCGGAAACGCTTGGGCATTAGGAGATTTTGGGCTTGCTGATTTTCCGGACAAGGATACGGTGACCAAAGAGGGGGCAAAATTGGGCCCAGCCTACTATATTGCGCCAGAAATGCTTAATGATCCAACCAATGCGGATGGTAAATCTGCCGACGTCTATTCTCTCGCGAAGACACTCTGGGTTCTTGCAACTGGACAAAAATATCCTCTCCCTGGCGAGCAGCGGATTGACGAACCAGCTTTACAACTTAGCAGCTATCGCATGGAGAAAAAAGCTAAAGAGCTCGATGTCTTGCTTGAAGATGCGACGCGCACCAATCCCAACAAGCGACCCTCAATGGGATTTTTCGCCAAAGAACTCGATGTATGGCTACAGGGTCCTCCACCAATTGAGCATGGTGGAGACATCTCCGATTTAAGGGGCCGCGTCTCTGCGGTTGTAGGAAAGAGTGTACGTCTTCGAGAAAGGAGAGAAACACTAATCTCGGAGGCGAAGAGTTTGCTGGAGGAGTCGCAAGTGTATTTTAAACCGATAGAGAGTGATGTCTGTGATCTAGGTTTTCGGGTGTCCTCTTCCACATGGCAGCGTGCAAATGGTACTAACGATACGATTTTACGTGTTTGTAAATCGGATCAGCGGTTAGATCTTGACAAGTCTTTCTGGTCGTCGGGCGAAGCATTTGTAATCGAGGCAGAGGCCCAGAGGACAACCTTTTGGTGTGGCATCGGGGTTGAGATTTCACACGACGAGCTATTTAACGTGGCTATGGGGTACGCAATTCGATCAGCAACAGAAAACACCGCAAGATCATTGTGGACTGATAACGTTCAATTCATACGCGGAAGTCCTAGCGAGAAATCATTGATGGTTGAGCTTGCAAATCGTCTTCGACTGAACTTGCGCCCCAGCATTGAAAGATTTTTGGAGATTACGGAAAAATCTGACGAAGGATCTTCTTAACTCTTTCGATATAGAAATGGTTCAAAGAACATTCTCGAACGTGGCCGAAGGCAACTCTTGACAATGGACATGATCAAAACACGGGCGTGACCGTACCCGCGAGGTCTATACTAGTCTTCGGTGAGTAGGTGTGAATTTTTCCGTGCCATGAAAATGCTGGAGCAAGTACTCGAGGAAGCGTTGAGACTCTCGCCGTCGTCGAGCTACCATCAAGCCAGAAATCGCCGTGCGGGGGCGCACGGCCTACAATTACAGAATTTCCTGAAGGGAAGGTTGTAGGCCGCGCGCCCCCGCGCGGCGAAATCGGGTTATTTTAACAGTCTGCCAGCAGAAATTCCCCGTTTCCGACATTTCGGCAGGTAGGGACGAGCCGCTGGCTCGTCCGCTTCTTCTTTACCTCTAGGACGCGCGTGCCGCGCGTGCCGCGCGTCCCTACCTTTTTTGCAATACGGATTTATGAGATGGGTTACTATCAGATCTCGTTCACTTCCCTCACGAGACTGGTTTTTCCGCGTCGTCGCTTCCCAGTTTGCGGTAGAGCGTTGCCAGGCTCACGCCGAGGAGTTGGGCGGCTTTCGATTTATCGCCGTGGCACTGGGTCAGTACCCGCTGGATGTAGACGCGTTCCTGGGCGGTGATGTAGTCGGTCAATGACCGGAACGGTTCGTCGGATGAACCTGTTGCCATTGGAACTGGCGCGGGAGAGGATGGGACTTCGGAAATCACGGGTTCAGGTCGTCCATTCTTCGGTTCTACTCCTCCTACTTTTTCCATTGCTCCGACTGCTTGCGAGGCTACGATGGCAGGCGGCAAATCCTTGGGGATGATGACGTTGCCGGTGCAGAGTGCGCATCCGCGTTCGAGGGCGTTTTCGAGTTCGCGGACGTTGCCGGGCCACGAGTATCGCAGGAGAACGTTCATGGCGTCCTGGCCAACTTGGAGGGCAGATTTTTTTTCTGTGTCAGCGCGGCGCTTGAGAAAATGCCCCACCAAAAGCGGGATATCCTCGCGGCGTTCCCGCAGCGGCGGCAGTTCGATGGCGATCACGCTAAGGCGGTAATACAGGTCTTCGCGGAAGGTGCCGGATTTGACCCTTTCCTTAAGCGAGCCGGGCGAGGCGGCAACAACGCGGACATTGACTTTGCGGCTGACATTTTCGCCAACTCGCCGGACTTCTTTTTCCTGAAGAACCCGAAGGAGTTTGCCTTGCAACTGAAGCGGGAGCGAGCTGACTTCGTCGAGAAAGATCGTGCCGCCATCGGCTTCTTCGAAGAGGCCTTTCTTGTCCACGACAGCGCCGGTAAAACTGCCGCGTTTGTGACCGAACAGCTCGCTTTCGAGAAGGTTTTCCGGTAAGGCGGCGCAGTTGATCGGAACGAACGTGCCGCCTGAACGATGGCTGTTGACGTGCAATGCGTTCGCAACGAGTTCCTTGCCGGTCCCGCTCTCGCCGAGAATCAAAATGGTGGTGTCGCTATCGGCGACGCGTCCCATCAATCCGAAGAGGGATTGCATCGGCGCGCTGGTTCCGATGATATGATCGAATCGGTACTGTTTTTTGGCGGCGCGTCGGAGCTGTGTGTTTTCGCGAATGGCCTGGTCGTAGGCGAGCGCACGGTCAATCACACCGCGTAGCTGGGCGAAGTCGAGCGGTTTGGTGAGATACTGATACGCGCCGACTTTCATGGCTTCCTCGGCGGTCTCGCGCGTAGCGAACCCGGTCATCACAATGACGCCCGCTGGCGGATCGAGTTGCTTTGCCTGTCGCAAAACCATCAAGCCCTCCTGGCCGCTGCCGGCCAGACGAATGTCGGTAAGAACGAGGTTCGGTGAAGTCTCCTTGAGACGTTCGAGAGCGCTCTGGGTGCTGTTGGCGGTGACGACTTCGTGTCCCCAGATCGTCAACTGCTCGCCGAGAGGAGCGAGCACAGCTTCTTCGTCGTCCACCAAGAGGATTTTGGCCATGATGGCAATAGGGCGTTAGAATGCGGCTGCTTCGGACAATTTGAGGATCGGCAGAAACAAACAAATGACGATGGTGCCGACGATGGCGCCGATGACGCAAATCAGCAAAGGCTCGATCATGGACGCGAGCGCGGAGAGCATTGCCTCGACTTCTTCCTCGTAGAACTCGGCGACTTTTTCGAGCATTGTATCCACGCGACCGGTGACTTCACCGGCGCCGAGCATTCGAACCATCATCGGCGGAAAAACCGGATGTTTGGCTAGGCTCGCGCTGATGGTTTGACCTTGTTGAATGCTGGTGTTTGCGTCTTTACAGGCGCGGATCACGAGGATGTTGCCGGAGGTGCCGCCCACGATTTCCAACACGTCGAGAATCGGCACACCGGCCTTGACGAGCGACGCGAAGGTCCGCAGAAACCGCGCCAGCTCGACTTTGAGCATCAATTTGCCGAACACAGGGAATTTGAGCTTGAGTCGGTCCCAGACCTCGCGGCCGGGGCCGGTTTTTTTTGCCCAGCTAAACGCGTACCAACCGGCAACCACTATCCCGATCGCCAGTGGCGCTTTCTGCCGGCAAAAATCCGAGATATCCATCAACATTTGGGTCGGCCCCGGCAGTTTGCTGCCCAACCCGCCGTACAACTCTTTGAAAAATGGAAGCATATAGAAAACGAGGAACGACGTGATGCCCAACGCCAGAATCATTACGATCACCGGATATGCCATTGCGGATTTTACTTTCTTGGCCAGGCGCGCATTTGCTTCGAGATAGCCTGCGACGCGCGCCAACACTTCCGGAAGGAAACCGCCTTTCTCCCCCGCCTTGACCATGCAGGTATAGAGTTGGGTGAATACTTTCGGATGCGATGCCAATGCCTCGGAAAACGAAGCGCCTTTTTCGATTTGATCACGCAACTCGCTTGTCACCTTCCTCATGCCGACGCTTTCCGCCTGCGCCTCCAAAATGGATAGACATTCCATCAAGGGCAACCCCGCGTCAATCATCGTCGCCAATTGCCGCGTGAAAATGATGACGTCCTTGGTTTTGACCTTGGCCCCGCGCTTTTTCTCCAAACCTTCGCGCGTGGTAATGGATTCGAGCGCCAATCCGCGGCCTGCCAACATTTCCAGCACAGCTTCCTGCGTGTTGGCTTCTATGGTCCCGCTCATCGTTTGACCGCGATTATCTTTTGCTTGATAGGCAAATACCGGCATAGGTAACTCCTTTCAACGTCAGGTTTGATATAAAGTATAGCAGAACTCGCGCCGCTTTCAACGTCCCCCACCCGGTTCCCACCATCCGCGCACTTCGGGGACAACCGTTTTTCGCTCCCGAATGTAATCTACCACCGCCGTCCGGGTCTGCACGTCCACTTCGCGCAGGTTGCTGGCGGGACGCTCGCAAAGTTCCCGCAGCTTTTTAAACCGTGTACCGGCACTGGCCAGATCGAAACTGTTGAACGCAATCGAATAACGCCGGCTCGCGTCCAGCGGCTTGCCCTCGGCATCCGCCAACGAAACCACCCGTTCGCCCACCGGCCCGCTCGCCTTCAGTTTCACTTTAAACCCCATCAGCCCGCGAAATTGTTGACGCTGCCAGAGCGCCGCGCTTTCCTCCATGATTTCCCGAAGTTCCGCCGCCGCCAGATCGGCCACTCCCAAGGTGTTCTCATAAGGCACAATCCGCCATACATCGCGCACTGCGATCTCGCCCTTGGGCAAGGAAGCTTTTTCGTCCAGCAACCCGTGAAACACTCCCACGACTTCGATGCCTCGCTTTTTCAACGCCGCCCGGATCGATTCCCCAATCAAATTATGGATCGCCGTCTCCCGCCGCCCGCCGTCGGTCGGTAAAAAATCCTCCGCCGCTTCACCCACGATTTCGCTGTTGACCGCCTTGGTCCGGTCCAAGTCGTCGCTCAACTCGCGCAATAATTTCTTATCATACTCCACCGTGGCATCCATCGGGATCGTGGTCGCTTTACGGCTGACCAATTTCTTCGCCGCCGTGTCATAGACGAAATCCACCCGGCCCAGATACGTCCCCCAATAATTTGCCTGGGTGTAGAGAATACCTTTAAGTTTGTGCTCGGGAAAATGCCGATGACTATGGCCACCGATGATGACGTCCAACTCCGGAAACTCTCTGGTTACGGCGTTCAACTGGTTCGCGTGATCGTCGCCGCTCTCCCGCCATCCCTGATGCGTCACCAACACCAAAATCTCCGCTCCCTTCGATTTCATTTCGGGAATCACCCGCCGCAACGCGTCCACCGACGACTCAAACTGCATGCCGGGGATCAAATGCGGACGCGACCAATTCGGAATCCCTGGCGTCGTGATGCCAACGATCCCCACTTTCACCCCGGCGCTCTCGATGATCCGATAGGGATGACAAGCCGTCGCGATGCGATCGGAGGCTGTCCCTCCAATGTCTTTTCTCTCTCCCCCATATTTTACATTCGCCGTTACGATGGGAATTTTCACGGACTTCACGCACGCATCCAGCTTGTCCGCGCCCCAGTCCCACTCGTGATTCCCCAACACCCACGCGTCATACTTCATGTAATTGAGATACTTCATCATCACTTGCCCGTCCGTCAGAAACCCGACCGCGCTGCCCTGAATCGTGTCGCCGGCGTCCACCAGCAATACATTGGGAGTGTTGGCGCGGATCTCGGCCACTTTCGTCGCGACCCGCGCGACACCACCAACATTCTGGTTGCCATCGTAGTCGGTGGTCGGCCAAATCTGCGCGTGCAAATCCGTCGTGTGCAGAATCGTAATCGGTACTTCCACCGCGAATGCCACCATGAAGGACGACACCGCAGTCAGCAATCCAAAGGTCAGAATTCGTTTCACGCGATCATCTTAGACGGTCGCAACCAGTTCCGCAATCAAACATAGTAAGATTAAATTTGGCAGCACGATGCAGGTCGCGCCCCCCCGTAGACAAATCCGCAGCCGCATGCGAATTTCGGATAAGAATTTGCCAGAATATTGCTACGTTCACTTTCACGTGATTTATCCCCCGTGGTATCGTATTCTTGTCCCATGCCGCAGGTGACGCTCAAAGACGCCATTCAATTGGCGCAACAATTCCAGCAATCCGGCAACTGGCAGCAAGCCGAGGAAATCTTCCGCCAAATCCTCGCCCAAAAACCCAATCACGCCGAGAGTTGGCATCAACTCGGCCTGCTCGCTTTTGGGCGGGGCGACTTCGACAACTCCATCGACCGCTTTCTCCGCGCCATCTCCCTGGATTCGTCCCGCGACCATTACTACGCCAATCTCGGCGGCGCTTATTATGCTCGCGGCCAAACCGACGCCGCCATTCGCGCCTATCGGTCCGCGCTCGACCTCAAGCCCGATCGGGCCGAATCACACAATAATCTGGGAAACGCCTTTCTGGAATCGGGCGACCTGTCGTTGGCAATTCATCATTTGGAGATCGCGGTCCAAACCAACCCGAATCGTCCCGAATTTCACACCAATCTCGGAATCGCCTATGAAAAGTTTCAGCGCATATCTGAATCCATCGCCGCGCACCAGCGCGCCATCGAATTGAAACCGGATTTTGCGGCGGCCTACACGAACCTCGGCACTGTCTTTGAAAAATCCGACCGGCTCGACGAAGCACTGGCCGCCCACCAGCGCGCCATCGAGCTTCAACCCAATTACGCCGACGCGCACAACAATCTCTCGGTGACCTATCGTCAACTCGGACGCATCAATGATTCCATCACCTCCGCGCGCCGCGCCATTGCGCTTGCACCGAACCACGCGGAAGCGCATCTTAACTTGGCCGTCGCGCTGCTTGTTACTGGCCAATTTGACGAAGGCTGGGTCGAATACGAATGGCGATGGAAATGCAAAGGTTTTCAAACCCGGCCTTCGCCATTTCCACAGCCAACCTGGGATGGATCTGATCCGCATGGCAAAACGATTCTACTGCATGCCGAACAAGGGTTGGGCGATACGATTCAATTCATCCGCTTCGCGCCTCTCCTCGCCGCTCGGGGCGCCCGACTCACCCTCGGTTGTCCGGCGCCAATCAAAACGCTGATGCAAACCGTCCCCGAAATCGAGCAAGTAATTGTGGAAGGCGAAAAAACCCCGCCGTTCGATCTTCAGGCGTCACTCCTTAGCCTTCCAAGGATTATTGGCACCACACCCGACACGATTCCGGCAAAAATTCCCTATCTCACCGCCGACCCGCAAAAAATCTCGCAATGGCGTACCCGCCTTCGAGCGGACTCTCCCCTCTCCTCTCTCTCTTCCCCCTTCACAGTTGGTCTCGTCTGGGCTGGACGCCCCGAACATCGGTTCGACCATCGCCGCTCCATTCCCTTGCAAACTTTCGCTCCCATTTTCCAATCGTTTGCCACGTCGTCCTCGAAAAAAATCGCCTTCTTCTCCCTCCAGTTCGGCGATGCCTCCAAACAACTTCAAATCGCCAATTTCCCCATCACCGATCTCACGGCGGACATTCACGATTTCACCGACACCGCCGCCGCCGTGTGCGCGCTCGATCTGGTTCTCACGGTGGACACTTCCATCGCGCATCTCGCTGGCGCGCTCGGTCGTCCGGTCTGGACATTGCTGCCGTTTGCGCCTGATTTTCGGTGGCTGCTCGACCGCACCGATTCGCAGTGGTATCCCACGATGCGCTTATTCCGGCAACAGAAGTTCAACGACTGGGCAGCCGTAATCAAGTCAGTTGCAAACGAACTGGCTGTCGTGGTAACCCGATCCCAGTGAACAACTCCGATTTCAATCGTCAGAAAGAATGCCGCCACGGCACGATGTTGTTTAATGGAAACGATATTTACGTCGGCCGCGCGCTCGATCTCTATGGCGAATACAGCGAAGGCGAAGTCGATCTATTCCAGCAGATCGTCCGCGAAGGCGATGTCGTCGTGGAATTGGGCGCCAATCTAGGAGCGCATACGGTTTATTTCGCCAAACGCGTCGGGCCCCGTGGCGCTGTCATCGCGTTCGAACCACAACGGCTGGTTTTCCAAACGCTCTGCGCAAACATGGCGCTCAACCAAATCACGAACACGGTTTGTTATTGGGCGGCTGCCAGCGATTCCTCCGGCATCATCACGGTGCCAGTGGTCGATCCGCGCCGCGAATTCAATTTCGGCGGACTTTCCCTGGGCGATCATGCGCGAGGCGATCACGTCCCGGTCATGCGCGCCGACGCGATCCAGCTGCCGCGGTGCCGGTTGATCAAGGTGGACGTGGAAGGCATGGAACTGGCCGCGATTCGCGGGGCAAGTGGAATTATCGAGCGTCATCATCCCATCTTGTACGTCGAAAACGATCGCCCGCAAAACTCCGACGCGCTCATCCGCCACATCCATTCGCTTGGCTACAAACTGTATTGGCACAGGCCGTTTCTGTATAACCCAAACAACTATTTCAAAAATCAGCACAACGAATATCCAAATATCGTCTCCCAAAACATGATCGGCATCCATTCAAGCCAATCGACGGACATTCAGGGCTTTCCGCCCGTCGAGGTTTCCCCTGTCTAATCTCGCTTGCGCTCGGCCGCTCAAATCCCTATTCTACCATCGTGAAAACCCTCCCCGACCTGCTCCTGGTCGCCGATAGCGAGCGCGACGCCAATATGCTGTACGCAACGCGGTTCGTCGCGCCCGATGCGTTTGTTTATTTTCGTCGCCGTGGCAAGACCTACCTGATCGCCAGCGACCTCGAACTTGATCGCGCCCGCGCTACCGCCGAAGTGGATCATGTGCTCTCGCATACCACGCTGCACAAGAAGTTCGGCAAACCGAAGACGTTCGCCAACCTCGTTGCCGCCACGCTTCGATCGTTCGGTGCGCGCCGCGTCCGTGTCCCCACGAATTTCCCTTTGCGATTGGCCGAACGACTTCGCCGCGATGGCGTCCGGGTTTGGACCGACGACACACCGATTTTTCCCGAGCGAGCCATCAAGACTCCCGATGAAATCCGCGCCATCTCGAAGGCACTGCGCATCACCGAAACCGGGCTCGCTGTTGCCATCAAGGAACTTCGCCGGGCGCGAATCGGCAGGGATGGGTTTCTCTATCGAGGAAAAAACAAGCTCACCGCTGAATCGCTGCGAACCACGATTCACATCGCGTTTACCCGGCTCGGCGGAGTCGGCCAGCACACCATCGTCGCAGGCGGCAATCAGGTCTGTGATTGCCATGAATCTGGTTACGGCGCGTATCGCGCGCACAAAACCATCGTGCTCGACCTCTTCCCGCGCGACTCGGCTTCGGGCTATTGGGGAGACATGACCCGAACCGTCGTACGCGGACGCGCCAGCGATGCGATCAAAAAAATCTATGCGTCCGTCGAAAAAGCGCAACAGGTCGGATTCGACAACGTTCGGGAAGGCGTGGACGGCAAGGAAGTTCACAAAGCCGTGCAGGAATCATTTCAGAAAGACGGGTACAAAACTGGCCGGAAAAACGGCCGGATGTATGGATTCTTCCACGGCACCGGCCACGGTCTCGGCCTCGAAGTCCACGACCCGCTCCGGATGGGTGTCCGTGGCGACAAACTGCGCGCGGGGAACGTGATGACCGTCGAGCCTGGTCTTTATTATTATGGCATCGGCGGTGTCCGGATCGAAGATGTGGTGCTAGTGACAAAAACCGGCAATCGCCTCTTGAGCCATTTTCCCAGACGGCTTGAGATTTGATGGAAATTGATGGCGCAAACGAGAATACATTGAAGCAATAATTTGCACCCTGAATCACTAGCGATAAATCAGCATTAATTTGTAGCGGCGGTCTATGACCGCCGAATGATCATTAAACCGGCGCTCATAGAGCGCCGCTACAATAATTCGGATAACTACAACAAATCTCTACGACCCGTCCTTGATCCCATTTGGATTTTTGATGTTGGTCATGTCGCCGACGCCATCTTTCCAAAATGTTATCCTCGTGGCTACTTCGACTTCAAAAACTCAATTAGGTCGCGCTTTTCCGTTGCCGAGAGGTTCGTGCCGTAGTCGTGACCGGCGTTGGAGTTCCCCGCGCCTGAAGTGTCGAAAACATACGACCCCTCGTTGACGTAACCCATTGCGTCGGCGTCGTAAACGCGCGTGCCACGTTTCCACGTTTTCTCTCGCGCGGCGGATGGCGTGAGGAGTTGATCCATCGTTCGCACCGAGCCGTTGTGCAAATAGGGCGCGCGCGCCCAAACACCCGCGAGATCGGGCGACCAGTATTTGCCCGTGCTCCGGAACGGCGCCGTAGGAGGTGGTGTATAACCCTCGACCTTCACGCCGGTGAAAAGTTTGTTGTGGAGATCACGTTGTTGGGCATCAAATAGCTTGGCACGATTGGCGTCGGTGCCGATTTCAGCAGGCGAGTAAAGTCGCGCGTCGGTCTCTGGTCCATCATGGCAGGAGGCGCAATTTGCACCGTAGATTTTTGCCCCCCGATCAGCTACTTCCAGGTCGATCATCCACGGATACCGCGGTGGACGGATTTTTTGGGAGAGCGCAGTTTGGCGCTGCACGACCCGAAAATCCAGGTAACCGCGCCCCTCGATCATCGGCGCTCCGAGGCCGAGAGCAGCAGCCAGATTGCGGATGATCGGCGCGTTATTGTTGCCGTCGCAATGAACCCACGCGCGGCGATCCACGTTCCAGACCAACCCGAACTTGATTGGCGCTGGTTGGGTCGCGATGCCGAACAACGCATACGAGAGCAAGCCCCACGCATCGTTGCGACCGCCGCCGTTGGGCAGCGGCGCGGCGGCAGGCGGAGCATCGGGCACGTGAAGTGCGGCCCGGATGTTGTGGAAAAGTTTCAGAAGAGCATGGACAGTCGCCGTGACATCACCGCTGGTGGCGAGTTTCCGGTCGAGACGCAAATCCGCGGGTTCGAGGATGTGAAGCGCGCCTGCTGCGACGCCTTTGGAGCCACTGGGATCTTCGGTGATGGCAGCGGCGATTTGCGCGCGCTGTTTGCGCAACGCGATGTCGAACGATGCCCGTGTTGCCGAGTTGGCGTTTGGGCTGCACGCGTGGAAATAATGGCCTAGAAATCGCTCCATGTTCGTCGGGTCCTGTGTGCGAAAGGTCGCCACGATGACCGCGCCGAAGAACGTTTCCACATCAAAATGCGCCGTCATACCCAGCACTCGAACGCGTTGACCCTCGCTCGATTGGATTTCACCCGCGTGACAGGACGCACAGTTGATACCTACCGCCGACATCCCGCCCAGATGCTTTACTTCCCGGCGACTAAACCCGATGGGCAGACTGACTGACGGGTCGGGAATCAAACCGAATGTTGCGAGGTCCGAGTCGGGGAATAAATCGGGGTACGTCATCACAAACGCCGCCAGGACGCGTTCCGGAACTACCTCCGTGCCGAGCGAACCGTGCAGGAAGAACTGCATATCGGCTCGCGACCAAGTCGGCACTTGGAGCAAATCAACGCGCTGACCTGGTTTCAGGGGTGTGAATTTCTTTTCAGTCGCTTGGGGGGCTTTCCGTTCGGCGCGGTATTCCGATGAAATCGTCTTGGGATCCCGGGCGTCCGCCATGGTCGCGCAATTAAAAACTACCATTATTAATAGAGTCGGCTGCAGCTTCATCGTGCGGGACGATACTCTCCGCTGCTCGGATGAGCAACTTTATTTTACCGTGGTGACTTGCGTTAGAAACGAGCCCTCTGAAAAAATCATTGTAGCGGCACTTTGCGAGCCCCGTTCTGGATTTTTCTTCTTCGAAGTCGGCGGTCATAGACCGCCGCTACAGGTTTGTCAGATGGATTTTCAAAGGTCTTAGATCTCATCTGTGGAAGGTATGCAGTTCATTCGCGCCTATCCGTGTCCATTCGCGGTTGAAAACATTCCGCGATAGGACTAGCATGGGGATGTGAAGAAAGGATTCTTTTGGGGAATGATCGTTGCAGCAACTTTCGCAGCTATTGCCGGCGAGCGGGTAAACAATCTCAAAGTTCTCTCCGACAAAACGGATGACGTGACGACGGCGGAGAATATCCTCAAGTCGTTCGTCAAACCGGAGATGAACGACGCGGATCGAGCCAAGGCAATCTGGACGGCGGCGGTGAAATATCGGCATCAGACGACCCCGCCGAACGAATTTCTAGCGGATGATTGGGAGGCGCATGATCCGGTGAAAATCTTCAACGTGTACGGCTATTGTATGTGCTGTTGCACGTCGTCGCTCATCGCATCGCTCAATCGCCTCGACGGACGCGAGGCGCGCGGGCGCATCCTGAACGGTCACAGCGTTCCCGAAGTGCGCGACGCCGATGGCTGGCATATGTATGATTGTTCGTTGGTGAATTATTTTCCAAAGGCCGACGGCAAGGTGGCCAGCGTGGACGAAATCAGCGAAGCCGTGCGGGGTTGGCTTGATAAAAAACCTGACCTCCGCAAAGCCGAGAAACTCAACGATTTCATGCGTGCCGACGGTTGGACGGGGTACAAGAAAGGGCCGGAACTTCTCGCCAACAATCCCTACTACAGCCTTGGCTGGTGGCCGGCGCGCACACATGGATGGAACGCCACGATGCAGGAGTACGATCGCAAGAGCGAGGTGTACGAATACGGTTATCAGATCGGACATCGCGCGCTTTTCTCGCTGCGACCCGGTGAATCGTTCACGCGCGAGGCGGGCAATCGCGGGCTGCACGTCAACGGCGACAAAGACTGGGACGGTTTGAAGGCCAGAACGCCTGATGGCGATCTAGTTTGGATGAAGCAATTCTTTCCGGCTTTCAATGGCGCGATTGTCGGCAACGGCGTCCATCGGTACGCGCCCAACCTCGCCAGTAGCGGTCTCGCGGATGGCGCGGACGTTTACGAAAATCTTGCTGAAGAAAAAACGTCGCCGCGGCTGCATCCAAAAGTTGGCGGCAAACCCGGCATCGCTATTGTCCAACTCTCCTCGCCTTACGTTTACCTCGATGGACGCGTCGTGCTAAAAGCGCATCGCAAATCCGATACGGACAAGGTTACGGTCTCGATTTCAACGAACAACGGCCGGACGTTTGCCCCGCTTTGGACTGCCGGCAAACTCGGTGTAAGCGAAACGACAATTGAACTGACCGACAAAATCCTGCGCCGGTACGCGTACTGGCTCAAAATCGAACTGATCTCTACCTCCCCGTCGGGGTCGGGACTTGATTCGCTTGTCATAGAGAACGATTTTCAGCATTCCCCACGGACGTTGCCGTTGTTGGCGAAAGGTGAAAATAAAATCACGGTTGCTGCAGACGCAGATCCCGCAATAGCAACGCGCACGATATCGTGTCGTATCACGCCGGACACAGGTTTCAAGAATAACGAAACCTCCGCCGCGATGGGTGTTACCTTCGACAACCTTGATGTGCGCGACGGCTCATGCTGGTGGAAGGGTGGGGTTGGCACGATGACCGTGCCCGTTGAGACAGCAGGCGACTTGGTCGCGCTACGGTTCGGCGCTCAGATTCGCGCTCGTGGCGAGAAGGACGCGGTGAAAATGCTGCTCAGTTTTGACGACGGCGAAAGCTGGGAGGAAGCCGCGCGCATCAGTGGCCCGACCCCCGGCACGACGCAATACTTTCACTTTGACAAAATCCCGACCCGCACAGACGCCGGGCGAGGGGGCACGCGCCGCGCGTTGCTGCGATACGAAATGGCCAACGGAAACAATACGATCGGGATCTTCAATTTTCGAGTGGACGCCGACTATCGCGACCCGCTTGCCGCGAGGGACTTTCGTCCTTTCCATGTCACGCATCGCTGGAAGGAAAACGGCGCGGAAAAAACTTTCACGCAGAAAGTTGAAAAGCTCCCATTGACTTACTCGATTACTGCGGCTGCCGAGCCAGAAATGATGTCGGTGATCTATGGAATGCTGCGAGGTGAGCCATGAACGAACCGATCACGATAAAGTTTTCTTTAACCAAAGAAGATTGGCTTCGCGCTTGGCGGCGACATTTGTTACAAAATTCGAGTTTCAAGTGGAACGTATTTTGGATTGTCTTTAGTTTTCTAATTGGGGGAGTAGCGTGGCTCGCGACGCATTTTTTGCCGATTACGACCGCCGCACATTGGGTCTTGTGGGCTTGTACCGGTGGATTAACCCTGGCAGAGATCGTACGGTTTGAGGCAACACCGAGACAAGTCCTCGGCAAAGCACCCGAAATACTAGAAGAACGGTCATACTCTTTCTTGGACGAGAGCATTCGAATAATTACCACTAAGACGGACGCGCAGGTCAAATGGGATAAATATTGCCGTGTAATTTCTGACCGGTATTCCTTTTTACTATATTCTGGAAAAATAAGTTTTCCCGTCATTCCCCGTCGCGCGTTTGCAAACGCCGAGCAGGAGAAGGCATTTGAGGAAATGATGCGTCGTCACATCGAAGATGTAAAGAAGGTCTAACTCGCCGCGTGAGGTCACGCGGCCTACAACAAATTCCCGCTCGGATGTTGGGCGGTTGAAGGCATTCTCACCCGACACGGCGCGCTTCGCAGACGTCAGTGGCAGGACCGCCTAATCCTCCCCCAGCTCGACGTTCCAGTAGGCGAGGTCGAGGAAATGTTTCCAGGACGAGTCGGCGTGGGTCAGGGAGGCGACATTGACGAATGGGCGCCATTTCGGGCGTTTGGGTTTGCGGAGCAGTTTCATGCCGACTTCGGCGGGAAGCCGGTTGGCTTTGCGCGCGTTGCACGGCAAACAGCAGCAAACGACGTTCTCCCAAGTGGTCACGCCGCCGCGGTCGCGCGGGGTGATGTGATCGAGGTTGAGATCGGTGCGTTCGAATTTCTTGCCGCAATACTGGCAGGTGTTGTGGTCACGCTCGAAAATGTTGTGACGCGTGAACTTTACTTCCTTGCGCGGGAGACGATCAAACACTTGCAGCAAGATCAGGCGCGGGACACGGATGCGTCGGGAAACAGTGCCGACGGAATCTCCGCCGTCGTGAAACCGAGAGAAGTCGCACCACTGATCGAAGTTGAAGGTCCGAAATTCGCCATCGCTTTCTTCGAGGACGACGGAAGCGTGTCCTTCGTAAATGAGCGCGAAAGCACGGCGGACGGTGCAAACATTGACCGCTTGCCAGAGGCGGTTGAGCACCAAGACCTGTTGGTTCAGCGCTGACCTCATACGTGAGCGACTTTATCACCCGAAACGGCGCGTGTCAATGATTCGCCAGGATTGTCACGATGGATATCTCCGGCGGACAACGAAAACGGACGGGAAGAATGCTTGTGCCGATTCCCGTGGAGACAAACAAATGCCGACCGTTCTCGACGATATGTCCGATCGCGTATCGCTGGCCAAATTGCGATGGGACGATCAGCCGTCCGACAATCGGGAGGTTCACCTGTCCCCCATGAGTGTGACCTGCCAATGTCAGGGAGACGCGCGACGGAATCTTTGGAAAAATATCGGGATTATGCGTGAGGGCAATTACCGAATCGCCTACGGGAATTTTTGCCAATGGCCGATCCACATCTGGCATATCTGTCCAGAGATCGGCCAAACCCAAAATCCAGACTGGTTTTTTGTTGTGCATAATTTGGAACGTCTCATTTTTCAGCACGCTTATTCCGGCGCTTTCCAGAGCGGGACGAACATTTTGGCCGCCTTGCCAGCCGTCATGATTTCCGAGGACCGCATACACACCCAAAGGCGCGCGCAATTTTTTCAGCTTAGCTGCGACCAAGTCCGGCGCGATATACGATCCTCCAATAACCCCGTGAACGATATAATCTCCCAGCAGGACGATAATGTCGGGTTTTGCGCGATTCGTTCGATCCACGACACGCTCAACTTTATCGAGATTCATGTACGGCGCGCCCACGTGCAGGTCGGCCAGGATGGCAATGCGCAGCGGGTTTGCATCCTTCTGCCATTTCGGGATTATCAGTGTGGTCTCGCGCACCACCAAGCTATTTGGTTCGATCCAGAACGCCCAGAGACCGAGAGCGAGAAAAACTCCAATGCCAACCTGAAACGCCACTCTTCGTCTCTTTCGCCTGGAAGATTTCGCGACGGAATCCATTCCGTTCAACCTTTTTGCAACACGGTATCCTGCCGACATCGGTCGTCATCCCGCTGCGGATGATCGAGAGTAAAATGCAGGCCTCGGGATTCTTTGCGTGTGAGCGCCGAATTGACAATCAACTCGGCGACCAGAGCGATATTTCGCAGTTCGAGCAAGTCAGGACTTACGGTGAAGTTCCAATAATATTCCTGAATCTCGCGCTGAAGATTTTCAATGCGCGCCTTGGCGCGCAATAATCGTTTTTCGCTGCGAACGATCCCGACGTAATCCCACATCAAACGGCGGATCTCATCCCAATTATGGTTGGTGACCACCAATTCGTCGGGGTTTGTTGCATTGCCACTCTGCCAGGAGGGGATTTGAGATTTAAAATAGGAAATTTTGGATTGCGCACCTGAAGCGCGCTGCGCGGCGCGATGAGCAACCACGACGGCTTCCAGCAACGAATTGCTCGCCAACCGATTCGCTCCGTGAAGCCCGGTGCAAGCGACTTCGCCCGCGGCGAGCAAGCCCGCGATTACCGTCTCGCCATCCACATTGGTAACGACACCGCCGCATTGATAGTGCGCCGCGGGCACGACAGGAATCGGTTGTTTGGTGATATCAATGCCGAATTTCATGCAGTTTTCGTAAATGGTCGGGAATCGCTCCATCAAAAACTTCGCCGGCTTGTGCGTGATATCGAGCAAGACAAAGTCCGCGCCGGTCCGTTTCATTTCGGCGTCAATCGCCCGCGCCACGATGTCACGCGGCGCGAGGTCTTTGAGTGGATGCGCCTTCGTCATGAACAACTCGCCGGCTTTTGATTTCAAGATGCCGCCTTCACCGCGCACCGCCTCGCTGATGAGAAAATTTCTAGCCTGCGGATGATACAAACAGGTCGGATGAAACTGAATGAACTCCATATTCGCCACCGGCGCGCCTGCGCGATACGCCATGGCGACACCGTCTCCCGTCGCGATATCCGGGTTGCTCGTATAGAGATAAACCTTTCCCGATCCACCGCTGGCCAGCAGTGTCACACGCGCGGCAAACGTGACGACCCGATTTTTCTTTTCATCAAGAACATAAGCGCCGACACAGCGGTTATGAATAGCAGTCGCATCGGCGTCCCTGCCTGTGGACAATTTCTTTGTGGTAATGAGATCAATCGCAAAATGATCTTCATAGACCGCGATATTGCGATGCTTGGCGACTGCCGCCAGCAATGCGCGCTCAATCTCGCGACCCGTGGCATCCTGCGCATGAAGGACGCGCCGCTTCGAATGCCCCCCTTCCCGCCCCAAGTCAAACTCGGTTGCTTGTCCGCGAGCAAATCGCACTCCCCAATCCATCAATTCGCGAACACGAGCAGGACCTTCGCCGATAATGATTCGCACTGCATCCTCATGACAAAGTCCATCTCCCGCCGTCAGCGTGTCGCGCACGTGGGCATCGAGCGAATCATCCACCGCCACCACGGCCGCGATGCCGCCCTGCGCGTAGTTGGTGTTCGACTCCGCGCGCTGCTTTTTGGTCACAATTGCAACCGAGCCCAATTCCGCCACGTTTAGCGCGTAGCTCAAACCCGCGATGCCGCTGCCGATGATCAGAAAATCCACATTGATTTGACTTTTGTTCATATTTTGATAAAGCACGAAAACGCGCAAAAGTTTTAGCGTTCTTTCACGTGTTTCGCGATTAATCCATCTCTAACTCATAATTGCATTATCAATCAGCCTTGTTTTTCCAAACCACACCGCCAGCAAGGCGACGGCTTGGCCGCGTGAAACCATCTTGACTGGCTCGAGTGTTTTGACATTCGCCAACCCGACATAATCAATCCTGCTTTCCGACGCGCCGCGAATCCTCTGCGTCATCGTAGAGCAAATCACACTCGCTCGGCGTTCCCCGCGTCGCACAAGGGATTGCGCCAGGTCGAGCGATTGCGAAAGCACGACCGCCTGCTCCCGTTGCGTTGCGGTCAGATACACATTGCGCGAACTCATCGCCAGCCCGTCCTTTTCGCGCACAGTCGGTTGCACAACGATTCGCTTGCAGAGATTCAGATCTCTTGCCATTCGTTTGATGACCGCCGCCTGCTGAAAATCTTTCTGGCCAAAAATCGCGTAATACGGCTGGATAATTTGTAAAAGTTTCGCCACCACCGTGCAGACGCCGCGGAAATGCGCCGGTCGCCGTTCTCCCTCCCAACGACGGGAGAGTTGCGATTCCTCAACGAATGTCGAGAAGCCATCGGGGTACATTCCCCGGTCCGTTGGCGCGAAAACGACGTTCACCCCCATTTTGTTACAGAGCTGGCAATCGCGCGCGAACGGGCGCGGGTATTTTTTAAAGTCCTCTTTCGGTCCGAACTGGGTCGGGTTCACATAAACGCTGACAATGACCAACCCGCTTCGTCCGACGCGCTTTCTAGCTTCGCGGATCAGCCAGAGATGTCCCTCGTGCAGCGCCCCCATCGTCGGCACAAGCGCGATGGAATTCAACTTTGCGTTGAAATACGCCGCAACCGCTTGCATCCCATTCACGCTTCTGATGATTTGCACGCCGCAGTTTATCACATACGCCTGCATCCGACATCCAGCAACTTTTCGCCGAGACGCAATCAACGCAGAAACGATTGGAACATTCGAACGCGCGGCGTGTCCTACTCCGGCATGAGTCGGCGGCATCGGCCTCGCCAAGCGCGATTGAATAATGGGAAAGTTGAGCCGTCGAACCGAACAACCAAATCCGGAAAGGAGGATCGATTGACAAATCACAAAAATCGTTTACGCTTTGCTTTGATGAGCAAGGGAATATTCTTCGGGATTGCAGCCGCGATCACGATGGGTGCGGTCGGGATGGCTGGCGAAACACCACACAAATCCCGCGTCGCCACAACCACCGGCATGAAGTTCATGATTGTGGACTCGCTCGACCTGCAGCAGGTCACTTTTGGTGGCGCGTTGCGGGCGTTGGAAACGGTCATCCAGCAGGCGAATCCCTCGGACACGGTGAACTTCGTCCCGATGCTCGGGGAAACCCAAGTGGATGCGCTGCCGAAGATCACGCTTCGGCTGACCAATGTGCCCTTGGAAGACGCGCTCCGATATATCTGCGAAGCAGCCGGTTTGCGTTATCGCGTGGACAAGTATGCCGTGGTGATTTTCACCCCGGAACGCGAGCAACAAATGAGAATGATCACGAGGACCTTCAAGGTCGTGCCGGGATCATTCGAGCACGAGGTCATCAAACCGGCCAACGAATTGAGCCGTGGCGGAACCATTACGCGCGGCACCGGGCCGGGTCAGGTCATCCAGCTTGGGCAATGACGCCGACGACGGCTTGCATTTGGTCGCGCGACGCGTAGAATCCGCCCGTGCCTGAATCTCGCCTCAAACTCGGAGTCAATATTGACCATGTCGCCACGCTGCGACAGGCGCGTTATCGCAATCATTCGACCCGCAGCGGGATGATGCCGGAACCGGATCCGGTTATCGCTGCCAGAATTTGCGAGGCGGCGGGCGCGCACGGAATCACGATCCATTTGCGGGAAGACCGCCGCCATATCCACGATCGGGATGTTCGCCGGCTGCGATCGAGCGTTCGAACCCGGATCAATCTTGAGATGTCCATCGCCCCTGAAATCGTCCGGATCGCCTGCGCGACCCGGCCGGATATCACCTGCATCGTGCCGGAGCGACGGGAAGAAGTGACGACTGAAGGCGGGCTGGATGTAGCCGGTAACTGCCGAGCGATCGCGCGCGCGATTGATGCCCTTCACGCGCGGAAGATTCCGGTAAGTTTGTTTATCGCACCTGATCTGCGGCAGGTGCGCGCGGCTACGGAGGTGAGGGCTGACTTCATCGAATTGCATACGGGGTCGTATGCAAACGCGCGCGGCGTGACGAAGCAGCAAGAACTGACGCGGCTCGTCCGCGGCGCAGAATTCGCGCATACCTTGGGATTGCGAGTGAACGCCGGTCACGGCATCACATTGGAAAACATCGCGGGCATCTTGAAAATACCGCACTTATGTGAACTCAACATAGGACACTCGATCATCAGCCGCGCGGTGTTTATCGGATTGGAACGCGCCGTGCGCGAAATGCTGGCGGCCATGAAAGGATACAAGAACTAAATGGAAACACCGTTTGATGAAGTCATTGGCGCGGTACGCAAAGGTCTTGAAGACAATTTTAAAATCTCGAGTGAACAAGATTGGATGGATCGCGGCGGTGAGAATCGCGATTACGTTTTTGAATTCAACACGAAACTATTGCCCGCCAGCAAGAAACAGCGCGAACCGCGTTGTCGCGCAACGATCTATACCGCGCCCGACGGAATCGAGATCGAGGTCATCGCGGCGTTTTACGACCCCGATTTTGTGAACAGTCAAGTACTGCTCCAGCTCTGCCACAAACATCACGACCGGATCGAGGCGGAATTCTCCATTATCCATGAATACGTCGAGCACAAGGAGAAATTCACCGTCGAAATGCGGATGTTCGACTTTGTCCATCCCGGCGACGGTGAATCTTTCGACCCCGGATCCTTCGACGCCTTTGCGGATTTTCTCAAAGACGCCGCGGCGCATTTGTTTAAAAAATGACCCCTCCCCCATGATTCTAGGCACTGGAGTCGACATTGTTGAAGTGGGCCGCATCGAGGAATCGGTGAAGAAATTTGGCCAGCGATTCCTGGACCGTGTTTTCCTGCCGGAGGAAGTTGCGTATGCACAATCCCGCAAGTTTCCGGGGCGACATCTTGCGGCGCGATTTGCGGCGAAAGAGGCGGTCAGCAAAGCCTTTGGGACGGGGATTGGTGAATCGCTATGCTGGCGGGACATCGAAGTGCAACGGAAGGAAACCGGGGAACCGGTCATTGTCTTGCACGGGAAAGGATTGAAGCTTCTCCGATCGCGCCGCGCTCGTGTTCCCACGATCACGTTGAGCCATACCGATCATTATGCCACGGCGGTGGCGATTCTGGAACGGAGTCGGTAGTTACTTGGTTGGAAGACGCGCCGTTTTCATCCAGAATTCTTCAATGGACCGCATGGCTTCGGCGAATTTTTCGAGGTCGGTCGGCTTGACGATGTAGGCGTTGGCCTGAAGATCGTAGATTTTCGAGACATCATGAGCGGCCTCGGAAGAAGTCAGCACGACGACGGGGATGGAACGAAGGTCGCGGTCTTTTTTGATGAGGGCTAGAGTTTCGCGCCCATCGAGCATGGGTAGATTTAGATCCAGAATGATTAGATCCGGGCGGGGGGTATCGGTATAATCACCGCGTTTGTGAAGGTACGCAAGGGCATCCTCGCCATCCACGCAGACATGGAGGGTGTGACGAAATTTGCTTTGTTGCAAACATTCTTTAATAAGCCGGACGTCACCCGGATTGTCCTCGACCAGCAGAATTTCGACGGTATCATTCAGTTGTTTACTCATGATGGATGTCCTCCTTCTCGAACGGGAAGGGTGAAATAAAACGTCGCCCCCTTTCCTTTTTCAGATTCAACCCAGAGACGGCCGCCGTGGCGCTCGAGGATTTTCTGGCAAATGGCGAGCCCGGTACCGGCACCAGGGTATTTCTCGCGGCTGTGCAGACGGTTGAAAATGACAAAAATCCTCTGATGATGTTTGGGGTCGATCCCGATTCCATTGTCGCGGACATGAAAAATCCACTTGTCAGCTTCCAAGGTCGCACCAATCTGAATGTGTGGGGGCAGGTCACCACGGAACTTTATAGCATTCCCGATTAGATTTTGCAACACTTGCGTTAATTCTCCTGCATGACCGTGAACGAATGGCAACGGGGTACGCTCAATGGAAGCAGTTGTATGGCGAATCGATTCGGATAAATTGGCGATGGCGTTGTCGCACACGCCGCACATATTCACCGTGCTATGCGCCTGCGGGGATGCGCCGGCGCGGGAGTATTCCAGCAGGCTTCGCAATAAATCACGCATTCGCATGGCGCCTTTGACGGCGTATCCGATAAACTCATCGGCGTCCGTATCGAGTTTCCCTTTATAGCGACGTTCGAGAAGCTGGCAATAGCTGGCGACCATGCGAAGGTTTTCCTGAAGGTCATGCGAGGCGATGTACGCAAACTGCTCCAACTCGGCGTTGGATCGGGACAGGTCGGCCGCTCGTTGCGCGAGTTCCTCTTCCACGCGTCGACGCTCGGTGATGTCCAAGGCAATCCCAATCGTGCCGCAGATCGTTCCGTGGTCGTCCCGGAGCGGCTCGACATACGATTGGTAGACGTGGCCGTGGATCATTTGCTCGAAGGCCAACGATTCGCCTTCGAGCGCATGTTGATGTGCGGCGACGACGACGAGGTCTCCTTTTCCGGGGCCGTTAGGAAATTCCTGCAGGCAAACACCCACCAGTTCATTGGGCTTGAGGCCCAGCGACTTCAGTCCGGCGCCAAGCGAAAGCGTGAATCGCATATCCGCATCAGTCGTCCAAAGCACGGCGGGGAGTTGCTCGACAAGCAATCTCATCCGCACTTCGCTTTCACGCAATCGAGCGGTGGTCATCTTGAAATCGGTAATGTCGCGATGGACACCCACCAGTCCGGTGGTTAGGCCTTGGGAATCCCGCAGCGGGATTTTTGTCATCAGCATCCATCGACGGATTCCACGACGATCGGAGTACGATTTTTCCCGATTGATCAGTGGGCGACCGTCCCGTAAGAGCGCTTGATCCTCCGTAGAAATCTCCTCCGCCGTTCCCTTGGCCAGCAGATCAGAATCAGATTTTCCAATCGCCTCCTGCGGGGTGGAAAGTCCGCGATCCGTCAGAAAGGCTTGATTGACAAGCAAGAATTTTCCGTGAGTGTCCTTAAAGTAAATCTGGTCGGGGATCGTGTCCACGAGCGCGCGGAGGAGTTGTTGTTCGTGCGCAAGCGCATCTTCCGCCTGTTTGCGCCGGGTGATATCCCGAATGAGTCCGATGACACCGACTATTTCGCCGCGAAGATTGCGATGGGGGCAGTAGAGCGCGGACACCCATCCTTCCTTTCCACTTTGCGGGATGCGATAGTGAATGTCGGGCGATGAAACGGTTTCACCCGCCAACGCGCGCTCGATGTATTTGAAGATCCCCTGTTCTTCGATGAACGGAAATAAATGGCGGGGATCTTTGCCCAAAACCACCTCGCCGGGAATGCCAGTCAGTTGTTCCATGTAACGATTCCAAACACTGTAGCGCAGGTTGCGGTCGTAAACCACAATACCCTCTTGAGCGCTGGAGATGATGGACTTGGTAAAAAGGTTCAGTTCCCAAAGTGTTTCGCCGACTTTTTTCCGGCCGGTAATGTCTTCCGCGGTAACCATGACCGCATTGCGTCCGCCGAGTTTGATCTGGTGGGATGTCACTTGCGCATCAATCAGGCGACCATCTTTTAGCCGGTGTTTTTGTTGACCAGAAAATTTTGCCTCCGGACGCTCCAAGCTCGCTACGTCCCGCGGGCGGAGAGCGGCGACTCTCAATTGGAGGAATTCATCGCGCGAGTAGCCGTATTTGGAGACTGCTGCGTCGTTTACATCCAGAAATCGTAGTGTGCGGCGGTCATAAACCCACATGGGATATGGGTGTGTGGCAAACATCGTGAGGATACCGCTCTTGGTAACGCGCCCGTTCCTTGCCCGCGCCTTCCGCGTCCCGGGAATGTCGCGATCTTTTTTCACCGACAACTGATCTCGAGACTTCATTTGGATTGATTCGGCAATTCGCTCATATTGAACCAGAATTCCTCGATGGATTTGACCATGGATTGGTATTGGTCGAAGAGCATTGGCTTCACCAAATAACAATTGGCGTGAAGATCATGACTCTTGAGAATGTCGCGCTCGTTTTGCGACGAGGTGAGCACGACAATGGGGATTCGCTTGAGTTTCGGATCTTTTTTGACTCGATCGAGTACCGTGTGGCCGTCCAGTTTGGGAAGATTGAGGTCGAGCAGCACCAAATCGGGACGGGGCGCTTTCTTATGGGCGCCCTTTCGGAAGATAAAATCAATGGCTTGCTCACCGTCTTCAACAACATGGATCTCGTATTGGAGGCGGCTTTCTCCGAAGCATTCCCGCAAAAGGCGAACGTCGCCCGGGTTATCTTCGACAATTAAGAGTTGTATCGGGCTGGTAATCATCGCTCCTCATACTGGGTTGCCAAGGCAGCCGTCTTGAGCCAAAACTCTTCAACGGCTCTCATTACGCGCATAAAATCATCGAGCGTGGATGGTTTGACGATGTAACAATTTGCATTGAGATCATATATTTTGCTGATATCGGGCGCGGCTTTGGACGAGGAAAATACTAGGACCGGAACGCACCGCAAGTTTCGGTCGTTTTTGATCACGCGCAACACTTCCCGTCCGTCCATGGACGGCATATTCAAATCCATCAGGATTAAGTCCGGGCGCGGGACACTTTGATAATCTCCCTGTTGATAAAGAAACGCCATGGCTTCCTCGCCTGTATTGACGTTGTGAAGACGGTAATCAGGGCGGTTTTGAATGAGAAATTCTTTGACCAACCTGACATCCGCCGCGCTGTCTTCGACCAGCAAGATGTCAAATCCCTTGGGATTTCCCCCGGGTGTTTCGCTGCTCATAGTTTATGATCTCCTTTCGCGGGAATCGTGAAATGAAACGCCGTGCCCTTACCCAATTCAGACTCGACCCAAATCCGACCTCCATGATATTCCACAATTTTCTTGCAAACCGCCAGCCCAATCCCGGTCCCTTGGAATTTCTCGCGGGTGTGGAGCCGCTGAAAAATCACGAACAACCGGGTGTGATGTTTGGGATCGATTCCGATGCCATTGTCTCGCACCGAAAATTGCCACTCCTCGTCCTTCTTGAGCGCGCTGATATGCACATGGGGAGAGCGAGCATCACGGAATTTGATCGCGTTGGCGACGAGGTTCTGAAAGAGCTGCGCGAGGGAAGGAGCGTGCCCCATCACATTCGGCAAAGGATCCTGCGTGACTTCCGCTTTGCTCTCTTGGATGGCGAGACTTAAATTGGATCGGACTCGCTTCATGATCTCCTCCAGATTGACGGGATCAAATTTTCGCTCGCCTTTTCCCGCGCGAGAATATTCCAAAAGACCATCGATGAGCGCCTGCATCCGCTCCGTGCCATCCAGGGTATAGCTGATAAACTCATCGGCATCCTTGTCGAGTTTTCCTTTGTATCGATGGGACAATAATTGGACATAATTCGCGACCACTCGCATCGGCTCGCGAAGATCGTGGCTTGCCACGTACGCAAACCGTTCCAATTCGGCATTCGATCGGTCCAGCTCTTCGGCGTGTATTTTTAGGGCCTGCTCCGCGCGTTTGCGCACCGTGACCTGGTCTTCCAACTCACGATTCAGCTTTTCCAGTTCCTTGGCGTGTTCCATCACCAACTTCGCCGCCTCCTCCGCCCGCTCGATCGCCTGCATTTCTTCCCGATACACGCGCACATAATCCATCAACATTCCAACCAACGGTACAATATACGCCACGATTTTGAGAAAATGTGCGATGAAAAATGAATGGTCGAAGATAGATGCCGACCCAAACGCCATGTACACGTGGCTGATGATATCGGGGAACGCGCTGATCACGAGGGTTCCCGCGAATAACCCCGGATTCCGCTTGTAAAATTGGGGATAAAACACCAGGCCCGCCAGCACAAACGATATCATCGGCACAAAATCCAACGGATGTTTCAATACTTCATTTGGAAATTCCCACCGTTGCAGCTGGGGGTTCGTCACGGCAAACTGCACGGTCGCATAAGCGGCAAACCCCATGAATAAACTTGCGAAAAAGACAATCGCCAGATTGTTCTGAAGTTTTCTCGGTCGACCCACGAGAAAAACACCCACGCCAATAATGCGAATCCAAGCGCTTGCCGTTCGGCACACCGCCCATGCAAACGGAAGAAGCGTCTGATCCTGCACATACGCCTCCAATAATCGGTTGCCAACCAACGTTTGAAACGCATCCAGACATCCCGAACAAAATAGAGTCAACCCAATCACTGGAGTGGCGACATCTCGCTCAATCTTAAAATGCAAAAAAGCCAGCGCCGCAGTAATGGTAGCGATCAAAAAAGCGCTCCAACCGAGAATCGTGAAGAGATGGCTGCCGGCCATTGCTTGATGGAGCAGGTTGTTCACCTGCATCGGCGTCTTGCCCTTGATCAACACTTCGCTGAGTTCCCGCGGCTGGATGCTAAAATCCAAACCCACCCATTTCAGGAACCATGGAAGCACGCAGAGCGCGAACAAAACCCAGAGTAGCTTGTTTCGGCGCGTCAGGTCTAATTTCGTCTCGGGTTTGGGCTGGTTCATCTGCGCTGCGCATTAAATTAGCGAAACCCAGGATACAGTGCAACCTCAGATTTTGAGCGGAGGCTCAATCGTTGTCATTCTGTCGGCGGCAGTTCCACAATCGTCAGCCAATATAAAAAGATGGATGTCAGTTCGTCTTCAAATTCCGCACCATCTTCCCGCTTGACAATGTAGCTGTGCGCGCCCAATTCATAACACTGCGCTACTTCCGACTCGTCTGCATTTGCCGTCCACATCACCACCGGAATCCGACGCAACCGGGGATCGTTCCTCAATCCTGTCAGCACTTCCAACCCGCTCATCTTGGGGATGTTCATGCCCAGCACAATTAAATCGGGACGCCGCGCTCCGCCGTATTTTCCTTCCCGCCTCACACATGCCATCGCATCCTCACCGTCTCCGGCAACCCACAACGCCGCCCGCAACCCGTTGCTACGGAGCACCTCCCGAATCAAATCCGCCTCACGCTCCGGGTCTTCCCCTACCAAGATGACGAGAGGATATCCGCCTGCCCCATGTAAAGGGTCTCGAATCGCGCTATTCCCAGATGTCGTTTCCATATCTAAATTCCTCAACTCCACTGCAAAGAAATCCTATCGACTCGGCGCACTTACGTGAAGGCAGACTACCGCACCCCGACGAAGATGTCAATCCGCTGAAGAATCATGCCAATTTTCGGCCGCTACTTTCACCCAATCGAACCACCCCTCTCCGCAAGGCAACGCGTACCAACTCCGTTTGATTCCGCACTTTCAACTTTCTCATCAAATTCGCGCGGTGGGTCTCCGCTGTCCGCGGACTGATAGCCAGTCGAACGCCGATTTGCCTGCTCTTGTACCCTTCCGCCGCCAATCGCAATACTTCCCGCTCCCTTCTCGTCAACGACTCGTAGGGATCCCGAGTCCCAAACTGCGAAATTGTCTCGGCAAGCTGCAAGGTGGATTGCGGCAAGGACGGACAAAGGAACCGCCGCCCCGCCACGACTTCGCGAACCGCCTTGAACAAATCCATCGCACTGCAATCTTCCAATACATACCCGCGAGCGCCACTGTTCAAGGCGTCTGCCAAATACGATCCATCCGCGTACCGTGAGATCAACAAAACCCGCGTGTTCGGGGATCGTTTGCGCACTTTGGAACAAACTGTAAACCCGTTAAGCCCCGGGATTTGAAGGCTTAACGCCAATAAATCCGGCTTGAGCCGCTCAGTCTCGGTGACGGCCAATTGTCCCAAATTCACCTCGCCAGCAATGACAAAATCTTTCTGTGTCTCCAACAACGCGCGAAGACCCGCTCGCAATAGTCCATCTCCATCAGCCAGTAAAATTGTAGTCATGGGTGTAAGTAGTCTTTCGGATATACCAGTTTCAAGGATATACTACTTTCTAAAAAAGTCCATTCTAATCACTACGTAATTGTATTGAGCAGTGATCGTTACCATCAGCAAGCCGCTTGACAAGCGCAACAAGTAGCGTAGGTTTTTCGCGAGAACTTAATTGCGGAAGGGGTAGCAGTGAGAAACGGTCACTCACTCAAGGATAATTGCCTCCGCAACTCCAAATCGTGGAGTTTACGGCAGGATCGTTCTGGTCATTCAAAAAATATTCCGTTTGTCTTTTTAGGGGAGGTATTAGGATGATCCCCTCGCGTTCAATGAGCGGTGTTCGCGCATTGCCGTGGATGGCCCTCTTGGCCGCCACCTATTTTATCACGGCAGTGCTAGGACTTAAACTGAACGCTGTAAACGGCTTTGCAACGCTGGTTTGGCCCCCCACGGGGATTTCGCTCGCGGCGTTGCTAATTGCGGGGAGCCGACTGTGGCCGGGAATTTTTTGCGGAGCGACTCTCGCCAATTTTTTCATTGGTGCGCCTTGGTGGACAAGCCTTTGCATCGGAGCCGGCAATACCCTGGAAGCACTGGTGGCCGTGAAACTTCTTGAACAAATCGGATTCCGGACTGATTTGCGTCGAATGCGAGACGTAGTGGGATTCATCGGTCTGGCAGCGCTATTGAGCACGTTGATCAGCGCGACGGTTGGCGTAACAAGTTTGAGTACGGCTGGGATTGTTTCTCACGCCAATTTCTGGTCTACGTGGTGGGCATGGTGGGTGGGCGACGTTCTTGGAGACTTGGTCATTGCTCCGTTGCTCTTGGTCTGTATCACGCGACGACGTCCGCATCCGTCAATCCAGCGCGAAGTGGAAGCTGTCGCAGCTGGCTTGTGCCTGATTGGGGGAAGCCTTTTTGTGTTCGATGGCTGGTACGAACCGTGGTTTGGAGGTCTCCACAAACCCTACTTCATTTTTCCCCTATTGATTTGGATTGCAACCCGGTTTGGCATGCGCGGCGGTGTGACGGGCATCTTTGCCGTCTCCGTGATTGCGATCAGCGCGACGGTCAGCGGACATGGAGCGTTTCTTCGAGAAACGCTGGCAGAAAGTCTTTTCGAGCTTCAGCTATTTACAGGAGCGGTAGCGGTGACTACCTTGATTCTTTCAGCCGCGACAGAGGAACGATCGGAAGCAGCATCTCTATTACGAGTCGCGCATAAGGAACTTGAACAACGAGTCGCGGAACGAACCGAATCGCTCTCCAAGACCGTTGACGCGCTCCAGCATGAGGCGATGGACCGATTGGCGACGGAAAAATTGTTACGCGCCAGCGAGGAAAAGTTTCGTGCCGTGGCGGAAACTGCCAACGACACGATCATATCGACAGATCGCGCGGGAAAAATCACCTACGTCAACCGAGCTACCGAGCAGATGTTTGAGTATACGACATCAGAGATGGTCGGCCAAAAACTTTCATTTCTCTTGCCAGACCTTCTTCGTGACAATCCGAGCGAGGGGTTAACACTATTTCTGTCGCGAAAAGCGGCGCTAGGTTTTTCTCAGACAGTTGAATTGTCCGGTCGCCGCCGTGATGGAAGCAATATCCCTGTCGAGCTTTCCTTCGCTCGCTACAAGACTGCCGAGGGGACGTATTTTTCAGCGATTCTTCGTAATATGAGCGAGCACAAACGAGCCGAAGAACGCTCGTTGAAGGCGGCGGAGCAAATTAATGACCTCTACAACAACGCTCCCTGTGGCTACCACTCTCTCAATGCCGATGGCAGAGTGGTACAAATCAACAATACCGAACTGGCGTGGATCGGGTACTCGCGCGAGGAAATCATCGGTAAAAAAAACTTCTCCGATTTGCTCACCCCCGCTAGCCGCAAGGTTTTTGATCAAAACTTTGCGCGCTTCAAGGAATGCGGGTGGGTGCATGACCTCGAATACGAGCTAGTGAAAAAAGACGGTAGCATCCTGCCGGTGTTGCTCAGCGCAACGGCGATTAAGGACGCCGACGGCAGCTTCGTCATGAGCCGGGCAACGATGTTTGACATGACCGAACACATGCGGACGGAGGAAGCACGCCAACAAAGCGAACAAGAGTTTCGTGGCCTCTTGGAATCCGCGCCCGATAGCATGGTCATCGTGAATCGTGAGGGCCGCATCTTACTTGTCAATTCCCAAACGGAGACACTCTTTGGGTATTCTCGCGACGAGTTGATCGGCCAGACCGTAGAGACGCTGGTGCCCGAACGTTTGCGCGGCACCCACGTGCAACACCGTAGCGGATTCGGAGTTGATCCTCGCATCCGGCCAATGGGCGAGGGTCTGGAACTCTTTGGCCGCCGCAAAGATAAAAGTGAATTTCCTGTCGAGATCAGTCTTAGCCCGCTGCAAACACCTCAAGGAATGTTGGTGATCAGTGCGATCCGGGACGTAACCGAGCGCAAGCGCGTCGAGAGAGAAATGGAGCAGATGCGACAACGTCTTTACGAAAAACGTAAGAGTGATTTCGTGGCGTTGGCGGCGCACCAACTTAAGACCCCTGTCGCCATTATCAAGGGATACGTCGAAAACATGCTGGGGGGATTAACCGGCCATTTGACCCACAAACAAAGGGAATATCTTAATGACATGTATGGCGTTTGCGAGAGGAATTATCGCCTCATTTCTGACCTGCTTAGCTACTCGCGAATCGAATATGGCGGGATCACGGCAGTGATCAAGCCGGTGCCTCTTCACAGTTTGGTGGAATTCGTCGCTCGCGAGTATCGCGAAATCATCGAGTCAAAGCATCTCGCCTTGCAGGTCGAAGAGGAAAATCGCTCGCTCTGGGTGCTGGCCGATTCCGACAAAATGCAGGAAGCTATGGGCAATGTCGTCCACAACGCGTTGAAATTCACCGAAAACGGTTACATTACCATCCATACCCGCGCGGAAAATGGACACGCGATCGTGGATGTTGAAGACACTGGTCGCGGAATGTGCCCCGAGACCGTGAAGCAATTGTTCAGTCGTGACCAAGTTTTTAGTGGCCCGCCGACTCCGGAAAGCGGTACGGGGCTGGGTCTTTACGTTGCGCGGCAATTTATGCTGGCACAACAAGGCGATGTAAGCGCGACGTCTGAAGTCGGTCGCGGCAGTCGGTTCACGATTCGAGTGCCGCTTTATCAAAAGGAAACTACGAAAGGAGTAACGCATGAATCTGTCCCCCAAAGCATCAGTACTGCTGGTCGAAGATGAACCCAGCATAAGGAAAATCTTCCGAGATTTACTAAGCCATGAAGGATATGAAGTGTGGGAAGCGGAAGACGGCGAAATCGGGCTGCGCTTTGCGCAAAACAAACCCGATCTTGTCCTGCTGGACTTGGTGCTGCCTAAAGTGAATGGATGGGAAGTCTGTCGCCGAATCCGCAATTCGCCGGCCACCCAAAAAACGCCGATTATCGTGTTTTCTATGCTCGACGGCGAACAGGAGTCGAAACGCGCAATGGAGTGCGGCGCGACTGCCTACATGGTCAAAGGCAGTTCGCGCCTCCGTGAAATTTTGACAAAAATCAACGAGTTATTACCGAAAGGAGATAAGCAATGAATACGAATGATGCCGGGTGTGTGCTGATGGTTGAGGATGAGGAAGGGTTCCGCCGCACCTTTGCCGATTTTCTTGAGGCGGAGGGCTATCGCGTGGTACGCGCCACGGACGGCGAGCAAGGCTGGAGGTTAGCCCGATTCATCAAGCCAGACTTGATCCTACTGGATATCGTGCTGCCAAAACTAAGCGGTTACCGTGTGCTCAAGCGCATCCGTGCCGACTTGACGACAAACCAAATACCGGTGGTGATGTGTTCGGTCCTGGACCACCAACAGGAAAAAGAACAGGCGCTTGGTTTGGGCGCAAATGATTACATCGTGAAAGGGTCGAATTCGCCCGCGGAAATCTTGGAAAAGATTCGGGCAACCATTCATCATCCTCATCACGCTGGCGCGACTACGACGGGAGGTGTGTTATGAATGAAACTGCGACACGGTCAATCCTGATCATTGAAGATGAGCCGGGATTCCGCCGGATCTATCGCGACCTGCTGGAACGAGAAGGTTTCTTGTTCCTGGAAGCAGCCGACGGCGAAAAAGGATGGGAGTTGGCACGCGACGCCAAACCCGATTTGGTGTTGCTCGATCTTGTCCTGCCAAAACAAAGCGGCTACGAAGTCCTCAAACGCATGCGACACGACGACGCCACACGCGAAATACCCGTCATCATTTTCACCGTGATGAGTGAGGATCAGGACATCGATATTGGCATCGAATTGGGCGCCAATGATTACCTCATCAAAGGATATGACCGCCCCGAAATTGTTGTCCACAAAATAAAAGCCTTGATTGGCTGAGAGGGACTGCGGCTCTGCGGTTGCGCGATTTTAGTTTGAAACCGCGACGTCGTGTCGACATACTCCTGCCCTCGTGAAAATACTCGTCATTGGTGGCGGTGGCCGCGAGCATGCGCTTGTCTGGAAATTGGCTCAATCGCCCCATGCCCCCAAACTCTTCTCCGCACCCGGGAACGCCGGCATCGCCGAAATGGCGGAATGTTTGGATGTCAACGCGGAAAACCTTCCCGGACTGCTCCAGCTCGCCCAACAACAACATCCCGACCTCACGGTCGTCGGCCCCGACAATCCTCTCGCGGCTGGCATTGTGGATCTCTTCGAGAAAAATGGATTTCGCATCTTCGGCCCCCGCGCATCCGCCGCGCGCCTCGAATCCTCCAAGGTCTTCGCCAAGCAATTGATGAAAAAATATGGAATTCCGACAGCGCAAGTAGAGTTCTTCACCGACGCAACGGTGGCGAAGGAATTTGTGCGAAAGTCGCAGCTTCCTGTCGCGATCAAAGCCGACGGTCTCGCCCTCGGCAAAGGTGTTATCCTCGCTCATTCGATCGGGGCGGCTGATGAGGCGATCGATTCGATGCTCGTCAAAAAAACGTTTGGCACCGCAGGCGACCGCATCTTAATCGAGGAATTTCTCCAGGGGCCGGAGCTTTCTATCCATTGTTTTGCTGATGGAAAGCGATTTTCACTCATGCCGCCTTCCCAGGATCATAAGAAAGTCGGCGACGGCGATACCGGACCCAACACCGGGGGGATGGGCGCCTATAGTCCAGTGCCGATTGGAACCCCGGAATTGCTCACTCGTATCCAGCAAGAAATCCTCGCCCCATTGGCCCGCGGACTGATCGCGGAGGGAATCGAGTATCGTGGCGTTCTCTACCCCGGATTGATGCTCACTGCCGCTGGCCCAAAAGTGCTCGAATTCAATGCCCGGTTTGGCGACCCGGAAACCCAGGTGCTCCTCCCGCGACTCGGCAATGATCTGGTAGAAGTCCTCCTGGCCTGCACTGACGGAAATCTGGATGCTGCTCCGATTCGCTGGAAACAGGATGCCACTGTTTGTGTCGTGATGTGCAGCGGCGGTTATCCTGACCAGTACAAAAAAAATATTTCCATTGAAGGATTGTCAGACGCCGCAAAACTGGATAGAGTGACTGTGTTTCACGCTGGCACTCGTCGCGACGGGAACCGTGTCGTGACCAACGGCGGACGCGTCCTCGGCGTGACGGCGATCGGAGCAACGATCGCGGAAGCCCGCGATCGCGCCTATGACGCCGTGAGTCGAATTCGCTTCGATGGCGCGCACTATCGGAAGGACATTGCAGCAAAAGCATTACAAGGAAAACAATGAAACGAATCATTTTCATCCTCAGCTTCTTCATCTTCTCGATAAACTTTTCCGCTGTCGGCGACGATCTCACGCCGGCCACACCCGCAATGCCTGCCGCCACCAAACCTGCTGACCTTAAAGACTTGCAGAAACTCATCGCTCTGTTACGTCAACACTACGCCGATCGCGACACCCTCACCGAGGCCACCCTCTCCGAGGCGGCAATCGAAGGACTTTTACGCAAGCTCACCCCTACGGTTCAACTCGTTTCACCGGACTCCCCCGCCAACGCGAATCCGCCGACGGCAATTGCCAAACAACGATCGTTCAATCCCTCGGTCGCTTACCTACGGATTGGGTCGCTCTCGTCCGGCGCCGCCAAACAAATCGAGGATGCGGTTGCGAAAAGCATGGAAACAAAAACCGAAGGCGTTATCCTTGACCTCCGATTTGCCGAGGGACAAGATTATCGGGAAGCAGCAACCGTCGCTGGCCTATTCGTCGCCAAAGACCTGCCGCTGCTGACCGTGCAATCGATTGGCGCAGACCCGCAGAAAATATACAACACTCGAGATCCGGTCATGCCCACCACGCCGCTTATTTTGCTGATCAATTCATCAACCCGCGGCGCGCCGGAAGCCTTGGCTGCCACGTTGCAATCCCACAAACGCGCTCTGGTGGTAGGTCGCGACAGCGCCGGCGAAGCGTTTGTCCAATCCGAGATGCCGATCAATGGCCGAGTGTTACGACTCGCTTCCGGCAAAGTGACCGTCGCTAGTGGCGTCGATCTTTGGCGTCGCCCTGTCGAGCCGCAAATCGCCGTTCGCACGGACCCGGCCGAAGAGCGCGGAATCGTTTTTGAGACGGCTCTCAAACGGGAAAAAAAACAGGCGCGCGTGACAGGATTCATTCGAAGCGAGGCGGAATTGATTGCCCAGCACAATCCCGACCCGAAGAAAACCAACGGCCAAGGCAAAGAATCATTCTTGCAAACTGCTGCCAAACCGTCTGTCGACCCGGAAGAACAAACCGACGACCCTGTTTTGCAACGAGCGCTGGATGTGTTGAGCGCATGGAAAACGTTTAAACCTATGTCGCCAAATCCGGAACCATGACCCAAAAGCCAGCGACGATCCTCTTTGTTTGCACCGGCAACGTCTGCCGCAGCCCCATGGCCGAGGCGCTCATGCGCCACCAGATCGCCGGTCGGAACGAGCTTCGCGTGGAATCCGTTGGGCTCGGCGCCCCCGATGGCGCCCCGCCCAGCGCCAACGCTGTCGAGGCAATGCGCCAACTCGGCCTCGATATCGCCGGCCATCGCAGTCGCTCCGCCGACATCGCGTTGTTGCATGACGCGGATTTTATTTTTGTGATGAGCCATCAACATCTCGGAACCATTGAGTTGCTATACCCCGAGGTTGCTGAAAAGACGTTCCTCGTTCGAGAGTTCGAACCGGGTTTGGGCGAGTACGATAAAGACATCGCCGATCCCATTGGCCAATCTCTCGACGTCTATCTCCGGTGCCGCGACCAAATCCGAGCCGCCCTTCCCAATCTTATGAAATTCATCGAACAAACCCGCACCGCCGCCGAATCCAAACCCGCCGCCAATCCGAATGCGCCAAGGGTCGCCATCGCCGCCGATCATGGCGGGTTTCTCATGAAAAATAAACTTCGTCAGTGGCTCGATGCCGCCGGCTATGTCTCCGCTGACCTCGGCCCCCACTCTCTCGATCCGAATGATGATTATCCCGATTTCGCTCACGCCGTCGCGAGCAAAGTCTCGTCGGGACGCGCTGATTTCGGCGTTTTGATTTGCCGCAGCAGCATCGGCATGGCCATCACGGCAAACCGATACCACGGCGTCCGCGCCGCGCAGGTTGCCGATGAAACCGAAATCCGCCTAAGCCGGCAACATAACAACGCCAATGTACTCGCTCTTAGCGGCGATCATCTCGACGTTCCCACCGCCCAACGCTGGCTGCAAATCTGGCTCAACACGCCGTTCGACGGCGGCCGGCACGCCCGCCGAGTAGAAAAAATCGACTCTGTCTCCAGCCCCCTAGCGATTGCCGATCCGGCTGTGTTCAGCGCGATTCAAAAGGAAAAACAGCGTCAGCAGGAAAACATCGAATTGATCGCCAGCGAAAATTTTACCAGCCCCGCCATTCTCGAAGCCGCCGGCAGCGTGCTCACCAACAAATATGCCGAGGGTTATCCCGGCAAGCGGTACTACGGCGGATGCGAGTTCGTGGATATCGCCGAACAGCTCGCCATCGACCGCGCCAAACAGCTCTTCGGCGCCGAGCACGCCAACGTCCAGCCTCACAGCGGGTCGCAGGCCAATATGGCGGTCTATTTTTCCACGCTCCAACCCGGCGATACCATCCTCACCATGGAACTCGCGCATGGAGGACATCTGACGCACGGGTTCAAACTCAATTTCTCCGGGCGCCTCTATAAAGTAATCCACTACGGCGTTCGCAAGGATACCGAGCTGATTGATTACGATCAACTCGCCACTCTCGCCAAAGAGCACAAACCGAAGATGATCACCGCCGGAGCCAGCGCGTATTCGCGCGTGATTGATTGGAAAAAAATGCGCGAAGCCGCCGACTCCTGCGGCGCGCTCCTCTTTGTGGATATGGCGCACATCGCCGGCCTCGTCGCCGCCGGAATTCATCCCTCGCCAGTGCCCTATGCGGATTTTGTCACCACCACCACTCACAAAACGCTTCGAGGACCGCGCGCCGGCTTGGTGCTTTGCCGGGCGAAATATGCCAAGGAAATTGATTCGATGGTGCTCCCCGGCATCCAAGGCGGTCCGCTCATGCACATCATCGCCGCCAAAGCCGTCTGTTTCCTCGAAGCGCTCCGGCCAGAATTCAAGGAATATCAGCGTCAAATCGTCAAGAACGCCCAAGCTCTTGCCGCCGCCCTCACCAAACATGGCTTCCGCATCATCAGCGGCGGCACCGACAACCATCTCTCTCTCGTGGATCTCCGCCCCAAGAAACTCACCGGCAAAATTGCCCAGGAAGCCCTCGACCGCGCCGGCATCACCGTCAACAAAAACCTCATTCCGTACGACCCCGAAAAACCGCTCACCGCCAGCGGCATCCGCGTCGGCTCCCCCGCCGTCACCACCCGCGGCATGAAAGAACCCGAGATGGAACAAATCGCCGCCCTCATCACCGAAGCCCTCGAAAACCACGCCGACCCTGCCACCGCCCCCCGCGTCAAAGACAAAGTCCGCGCATTGACAGCCAAGTTTCCGCTGCCATATTAGGCGATGTCCGGCACGCCTATCGCGATTTATTTTCTGATCAAATACACCGCGTATGTCGCGTGGTGTTATGCAGGGGCGCGATGGTTCGCACCGGAACGCGGCAAATTTTTGCAGCGCGCGTTGTTGCTTGGCATTTTGCGCGCCGCACTTGGATTGGTCTTTGGCATCCTCATCTTCTTCGGCGTGTCGTTCGTGTATGGTGAACTCTCCGGTGTGCCCGCCCGCAGCATTCTTGCGTACCTAGGGGTCTATGTTCCGGTGCGATGGGTGGAATGGTCAATTATCTCCGCCATTCTCTCGCGAGAATCGAGGTCGATCGTCGGATTTGCGTGGGGCATCACCCAGCGCGAACGTTTTTGGCGCGCCGGCGGCATCGCAATTTCCTGTCTCGCCGATATCCCGGTGATGATCGTCATGGGCGGCGTTGTCCCCGGCCGGTTTATGTGCTAAATCATCGCCGGATGAAATCCTTTCGTACGATTGATCTTCGCAATATTTACCCGCGCAGCCCGCAGGAGACACTGGGCGGGTATGTGCATTTGCCGCGAATGATTGACAAGGCGCGCGCGAAACTGGCGGGTACCTTGGGCGAGTATATCTGGAACTGCCCGCTCGACCAGCATCTCCTCCAGTTCTTGAAACTCGACGCGGACGATCTTTTTGCCATCATCAAGAAATCGGCTTGCGATGCGGATGTCTTAACACAAATTCGCTCTCGAACCTGTCATGCGCCAGCGCAAATCAAAAAATGGAGCGATGGAATGCGTCGGCGCGCGCCGCAATCAGCCAAGGACAAAGAATGGTTTGCCAAACGCAACGCGGAATTGGGACGACCGAAAGGCGAGTTGCTGACTTACTTCGACTTGCTCGACGCCGACGAAAAACGGAAGTAGGAGAGCAATTCCTCATGATTCAGCTTCCTTGACTAGGACCGCTATGTTGCATTGTCCAGCAAGACACACGATTAACGCGCATGCAGCGAGGGGCGGACACGCCACACAACCGCCGCTATAAACGCAATTCGACAAATCCCGATTCGTGCTGAATTATTCATCGCTTCATTGTGCTATCTTCTGGTATCGAATCCCGTTCAAGTGGAGAGGCAGGAACAGGTTCTTGGAATCGTTTCCTGTCAGGTTGTTCAAAGTTTGCATCATTCCCTCGTCCGTCGTGCAGCCGGAGTTTGCCGCTTGGCGTCCGAACGATGGGAGAATCATTTTGCTCCCTTGACTTTTTGTTTCTCCACCTTGATGTAGGCGTCTATCATGCGCTTGCGTTCGCTGGGTTCTTTGATGTCTTTCACCAGCGATTCGATCTCCTCTAACTTTACGTCCAGCGCCCCTTTCCACCGAAACGTAGTGTAATGCTTCGCGAGGTCTAAATTCATTAGCTCCGCCGCCAGACGGCTGCTTCGCTTACGAAGATTCTCAAACCGCTTCAGCGCTTGTTTCCGATCATGTTCATCCCTACCCTCTAACACGTCGTAAACCGCCAGCCGACGAAGCAGTGCTTGTTTCAGTCTGCCCTCTGGGAGTTTTGACAGCAAGGCCTGCACGTTCTCGGAAAATTCTACAACTAGGTCAGAATTCTCGGCCACTACGCCGAAAATATGGTCATAGATGTCTTCACGACGCTCGGCAACGATTCGCGCCCCCTCAGGATCCGCTTCCTTAACACGGATGTTGACGACGTTCGAAATGATGAAAGGTTCGCCTTTCCACCACGGGTTGACTCCAACCCGAAGTTCGTATTGGCCGGGTTCTTCAAAGATGATTTTGGGTTTACTGAGATCGGACTCATCATAGTTTCTACCGGTAAAAATGAACGCGTAGATGCCATACCGACCACCAGGAGGTACGTCGTCCATCGCGACTGGCAAATTCACACCCTTGTGGTGCGGGGGAAACCAGTCGTTGAAATCTACCTCTCTCTTACGGCGGATCTGATAAAATACACGATGGGTTTCCCAAGGCTTGAATCTAGGCACCCAGATTTGGTCCTTGCTACGATTCTGGATCGTGATTTTGATCCAAAATCCTTCGTTGACGCGGACCTCTTTTGTTTCGGTGTCCAGCATGACACGCACGGTTTGTTCGCCTGCTGCCATGGGGCGGACGTTCCACACAAGCGCTGCAATAAACACAACTCCACAAATCCTGATTCGTGCTGAATTATTCATCGCTTCATTGTGCTATCTTCTGGAATCGGATCCCGTTCAAGTGAAGAGGGTAGAAACGGTTGTCGGCATCCGAGCCAGTCAAGTTCGTGAACGTGCGCATCAGGCCTTCTTCTGGCGGATTTCCGGGAGCAAATATTGACGAAAACACTGGATAGTCGGGTGAAAGTGTTTGTCCGCCCGTCAGAATCACTGTAGGTCGGCCACCGGTATCTACTCCATGCACTATGCCAAACCGGTGCCCCGGTTCATGCGCGACAATCCGCTTTTCGATAACGGCGGGATCGCCATTTGCAGTGTGAGTTCGAGTAGGTGTAGCGTCATCCTTGCCCGACTTGCCAGCGATGTCTCGGATGGTTTCCGAAAAAATGTAGCAAGGCATGTCTTTTCCAGGATTCGGAGTGTCACCGAGGATGGGGTTCCAGTTTATACTCGGCCAATCTCCATCAGGATCATTGCTGTTCTCACCATCGAGCTGTTCATAGGCGCTGACGATCTGAACAACCCAAAACGCTTCGTGGCTTCTTACGTCGCGTATTGTCGTGGAGTCGGCCAGGTTGAACTGCAAGTTATACTGTAAAGGCACTTTGGCGGCGCCAAAGTTACCCTTTGGCAAAATATTCGGAGCGAATTCGACTCCGCCTTGGCCATCTGGGACGCCGTAGCCATCTTGCTTGTCCAACCCGTTCTCGACAAGGTCGTTCTTGACGCGGATGTAGGAGGGCTTGAACGCTTCTTCGAGAAAACTGGTATCGGGGTAGCGCAACACCGTTTTGCCCAGAGAAGCCGGTTTCGCCGGTTCGACGGGCGGCGCCGGGTCTTCCGCCGTCGCTTGAAAATTCACCGGCGCAATCATCGAGTCGAGTTCGAGGTGCAGGAAACGCCAGACGGTCAGGGTGGGTGTGGCGACCATCACGGGTTGGCCCAGTTTATCCGTCTTGGGCAACTCCCAATCTCTCGGATCTTGGGACGCATCGACTCCGGTGATTTTCTTCGTATTGATGATTCGCTGCTTGTTGGCGTTGCGCTCTTCGCGCGACAAGGTATGTCCGGCAACGACCTTCTTGTCTAGGGCTTCGTCCGGGTTTTCAATGATCTGAAAGCTTTCCGCCTGGCTTTGCGCGACGACGCGGAAGTTATCACCCGGATTATGCGTCACTTGAAACTCGGCGGTGTAAACATCTTGGCCGGTCAAGACTGAAATCTTTTTGATCCCGTTCGTTACAAACGTGCCAGTGAATTTCCCAGCGCCACCACGGTTGTCTTCGGGTTCTTCTTCATTCTTGAATGTTGTCGTCGGAGTAAAAGTCTTGGCGTCGTATTGGATGCTCCCCGGAGATGTTGAATCGTCCACCGGTCCATTTTCGTCGGACGGATCATCCACATCGAACGGCTTCAAGGTAAGAGAGAGAGGTCTCGGTGGTTTTGACGAGATCGTGACCTTAGCCAAGACTTTATCTCGGAAGATTTTGTTAGAGTTCTTGGGCATGATTTGTCCCGTAGAACCGACCGTAAAATCGTCCGAACGCAAGTCGGGAAAAACTGCCTTGGCGCCAGGATTATCACCAGACGGAAAATGCTGGGCGAAGTTCGGGTCGTCAAGCAGCGTGTCGTCATCATTGACGCTATTCCCCTGTCCGACCCACTCCATCTTTACGATTCCCTCATTAGTCAGCGCCGGGTCTTCGGTGCAGATAACTTGAGTGCCGATGCCTATCTGAGCACCGAAAGTCGTACCGAGTGGTGCGGTATGGTAGGCGATGGCCTCCACCCACATGGTCAGTGTCAATCCATCACCCGCGCTGGCAAAAAACTGGCTGTGCAGGGGCAAGGTCGTGGAAGGAGAGTTCTCGCCGAAGAGGAACGAGCTTGAAGCTTTGTCTTCCTGCCGCCAAACGCGCACGAATTGATGGCCGGTTTTTGCCTGAATCGTCGCAAACGCATTCGGCTCATCCTTGAAATCAGCAGGAGTAACGGTCATTACCAGCTTCACCAAATCATCGTCACCAGTATCAACAACGTCATCGTCAACATCGAATTTCCCATCTTTATCATCATCGTCGAGATTCACAAACGTTACGCTACCAATCGAGTTGGCTTCTGCGCGTGGTATCATACTGGTGGTCGAGTCAAGTGCCTTGGGCATATAGATGTCAATATCCATGTCCACCACAGTCAGCTTGACGGTGTCCTCGCAATGAAGCATGGGCGCTACTGCGGGAGTAAAGACGGCCTTGATCTCATCCGCACGCACGGCGCTGCTGGCGATGATGCCTTCGATCAAAAGTTGAATCACCTCACCGCCAATAGCATCAATCTTAACCGGTGTGCCTCCTTCGGTGACTTCGACGTATTGATCCTGGCGATTCTTCCACCAGACCTTGGCCGTGCCGCCCGGCGCAGAAATCTCCCAAGTCCCCTCCAAGGGCGGGAACTGCGTCAGAGTTGCCGCGACCAGTTCGTTATCGCCCGCTTTGATGGAAGCAGGCACACTCGGATCGTTATCGGCAACCAAATCCCCAGCAATGTTGCGGTTCAACTCATCGAAATCATCGTTCACGCAGAGAAACGCGCCGGGATCGAGTTCATCGGGAGTGTTGGCATTGCCGTCTTCTTCCGGCAGATTGGCCACTTGCAGATTGGGCTTGATGACGGTAAAAAGCACCGTATCGGTGCTGCCATCCGGAATGATCAACATCTCCAGTTGCGCTTCGCCACTGCTCACTCCTTCCACGAACACTGTCCGCGGCGCACTAGCAATGGGAAACTCACGCGAAAGCGCTCCCTGATGTCCAGGGCGGGGATCCGGCAGATACAACTCCGACTTGTTCCGGTCTTTCCAGACTCGGATGCCGCCGCTCTTGATTGTGAGTTTAATAGTTGGATTCAAGTTGATGACATTGGTGAAACATGGAAATGGGGTGTCCGCTGGAATCTGGATATTGCGATTGATTTCGCTGAGCGCCGGGAATGTGAGAACGGCCTCGGTCAAATCTTTGTCTGCGAACCCTGTGTCTTGCAAATCGGGTTTCCCATTCTGATTATCATCATTGTCGTTGAGGCAAATCACCTTGCCAGGAGCGACCATGTCCTTGGCATCGTCCACCTTTGGCTCCACGACTCCGTTGTTATCTGAATCCGTATCCAGACTGGATATGAAGACTTTGATGGTTTGCTCCCCGCCAA
Source organism: uncultured Verrucomicrobiota bacterium (assembly GCA_964348665.1). Lineage (GTDB taxonomy): Bacteria > Verrucomicrobiota > Verrucomicrobiia > Palsa-1439 > CAYGDP01 > CAYGDP01. The sequence goes on along the minus strand of CAYGDP010000005.1, from coordinate 120,249 downwards.
CCGGCTGTCCCGCGCAGTTGGTTTGCTGTCCTTGGCCCGGTGCCGCGGCTCCTAACAAGGAAACTTTTACGGTAAATTCATCACCCGGTTTTGCCGTTGGCGGGGCAGTGAACAAAGCCGTACTGAAGGTGGAGCACCCACCGGTAATTACCGGGGTCGCCCCGACCCAGGCGGGGGAGCCTGGCTCAAACTTGGATTTACAGGGCCCGGCCAGCGCGGTCAGAAAAGTGAAATTACCGGGAGCATCCGTGGTGACAGTCGCAATGCCATCAAAACGTTGATGGCCCCATTCGATATTGGTCAAGATGCCCGAAGCCGTTGGGTTGCACTGACAGGCGGCTAGTTGGGCAATAATCTCTTCGGGCGAGGGAAGAATTTCTCCTGAATATAAATCATCCAGCACCTCGATGATTGGATCCGGCGGCGGAGGATCCACGCCGGGGATAATGGTCGGTTCCGGCTCGACCGTCGTGCTGCCTCCGCAGCAAGTCCCGCCGATGGGACTGGTGGCGATGGTGAAGATCGTTGCAACAAGAGTAACGGCGCAAATCATCACCGCCAAAATCTTCGCGCTAGTCTTGCCTTCCTCTCGATTCGGTTGCATCCCTCTCCTCCTTGTTGTCGACGGTTTCTTAGATTCGTTTCCCTGCGGATGGCGAGACTGAACTTCACGACGCTCTGATGCAAGAAAAATCTGCGAATTTTTAAGTGCCTGACCATAGCTGCGTGCTATGCCAGTTTAAGTGTCGCGATTTCGAATCATTTCAACACCCGAAACACCGTGAAATGGCGCGTGTCGAGTTCCAGCTTGAAATATTTCATTTCATCCGGATGCTGTGCGAAACGCATCACGGTACTCTCGGGCGCGAGTGGACCCAGTTGATTGGCCTTGTACCGGCGAGACTCGGTGCCGCCGTAGAGAAATCCGTCCTCGTCGAAGATAAAATAATCAGCGCCGTATTTGCGTGCAAAAGTGTGGAATTTTTCTTCATCCTGATAGATCGCCTCCAAGAATTCCTGATACCGCAGCCGGATGGGACGATTCTCAAATTTTGAGTGGAGGATCATTCGCCCACCGACATGAGTCCAGAACACCGGCGCCTCGGCAATCGTCGCCAAAACCACGGTGTCAGATTTTACATTCTCCTGCAACCATTCGACGGCGGCTCGATATTGTTCTGGGCGTGGTTGATCGCGAGGCAATGGCTTCCAATTCAGCAATGCCAATTGCCATCCCAGAACTCCGAACACCGCCCATTTCCAGCCACATCCCTGCCGGATCATGAGTCCCGCCGCGAGCACCGCGATGGCGAATGATAGAAACGTAAAATATCTCACAACAATCCAGCCTAGGAAGAACAACAATCCAAACACGATCAGAAACGTGCGGGTTGCCAACTCTTTGTCGTGCCGGTACATCACCATCGCCGTAAACGCCAGCGGCAGACAAAGCTGGAAATTTCTCCAGAGATCATCGAACGCCGCAGTCCGGAACGCGGATTCCCACAAGACACGCGCCTCGAACGGGAGCGCCGCCGGGTCCAGCGGTTTATGGCCGAAATAGGCCAGCTTGTAAAAAAAGAGTTGGTATACGTGGGCGTATTCGCTGTAGGACGTTTGCAAAAACGAACCGATCAAGACCATCGCCGCCGTCGCCCCGAACGAAACCGCCAGACGAGTCCGGCGCGTTTTTCCTTTCCACACCGCCAGCGCCACGCCGTAGATGACGCACATCGGCGGGGAAAACACAAATTGCTTTGCCCACAACACCGGCACGATCAATCCGCCTATCATCAACAATAAAAGAAGCCACTTGGCCTGTGGAACCCGGTCTTCCGTCCAAAACACCAGCGCGATCGCGCCAATGATGACCGCCAGAAAAAACGGCGTCACATGCCAACTGGCCAACGCGACAATCCACGCTATCCCGGCGGCGATTTGGTCTCGCGGACGATTTTCCTGCAAGACTCGAATCGTGAAGAAAAGCGCCAGCACAATGATCGGCAACGCAAAATCTTCGCGCAGAAAAAGATTTTTTACCGTGCGACCATAGCTGGCGTAGAGCGTGGCGTACAGGACGGTCGCGAGCAACCCCGCGCCATCGCTCCGCCAAAGCGCGCGCGCCAGAAAAAACACGGAAAAAAGCGTCAGGCTCGATACGATGCAGTCGTACCATACGACGAACGCGTGAAACTGGATCTTCGGCTGCCACCACCGATAGAGAACGCCGACCGGCACTTCCATCGCCACGGTGAACTCCGCCCAGTCATTGATGACATCCGGGTGCTGCACGGCGCGGTCAGCGGACAACTCTTTCCATCGCACCGGCGGATTCTCGGCAAAGAATTTGGCGAACCGATAATGGAATGCCGCTTCACTCCAGAATTGGCCCAACTCATCGTCGTGTTCCCAAGAAGGATGGCGAAAGATTTTTGTTGTCTTCAGATCAACGTGCAAAACAACGATTACCGCGACAACGACAAGAGAGAGAGCTAGGCGAAGGCGCGGGCTTAGCGTTACGTGTGAAAATTTCATTGCGCTAATACGGCGCTTGCACGGCCGATTTGGCGATCAACTGAATGGCGATGGTGACCATCACCAACAATCCGAGGCCGCATGCGAATCCGGCCGCCAGAACGGGCGCGTAGGCGTGCCATTTTTCCTTGCCAAACTTTTTGGCAAAATAATATTTGCCGAGGCACGCGCCTGCAAACATCGGAATGACACCATGCGGCAGCGTGCCCATGCCGCCAATGAATCCCCAAAAGAAAAGCATCGGCAGTCGCAGGCCGATAAAAACAAAGTATAAACCCAGCCCAACACCCAAGCCGAGCAGAATGCGGTCAGGCGTGAGCGCGTTGAGGATCGGGCCGGACCCGGTTTGTGCGGCGCTCAACCATTGCGTCTGATAAAAGGCGTTGACCGGCCACAGGCTCGATGCTTCGGGATGCGCGGCGGACGGGATTGGCGCGAGTTTCCAGAGCAACGCGCAAACGAAAATGCTGCCAATGACCAATAATGGAAACGTGAACAGTTGCGCCTTGATCAAACTGCTGATTTTGGTTCGGGTCAATACCGCTTCGCGATAAAACTGCGCGACCCATCCGGCGTCCATCAACGGGATCGGCGCGAACCAAACGTCCACGCCAAGATAATTCGCATTTTTGGTGGCAACGATAAACGATCCCTCGCGGAAATTCGAAATCTCCAAGGACCGACCCGCCAACCCGAACATTCGCGCCGAGATATATGACAGCACCGGCGTCCAGACAAACCCGTACAATAAAAACATCCACACGGGGAATTTGGGGACGAGCGCATGACAGAGTGCGACTAATCCCACGGTGCCACCCGCCCAGAGGGCAACCGCCAGAACGATGGGAATGTCACCGCGATGTTTGCCGGGGCCGAGATTGACTCCGGTGATTGCGGCGGATGGTGTTGGAGTCAGAATGGCCTCTTCTTGTTCTTTCGTTTGTTGATAATATCCAAACAATCCCACGCCGAGGGCGATCCATCCCACCATCAATCCGAAGATCAGCCACGGTTGCACTTCTTGATCCACGGCCACGGTCGAGCCGTTCCATTGCAAGTTGACACTCGCGGCCATCCCGACCGCCACGAGCAACATTCCGCCCGCGCCACCCGTCCATCCGAGAAAACGCCATCGGAGCATCGAATCTTCGAATGACAAGAACGCAATGATAATGCAAATCAACAGGAACAACATCACCACGCCGCTGGGCAATCCGATCACCTGCGCATACTGGATATGCTCGCGCAATGGCGATAATGTGCCCAGCCACCATCCGATCGATGCCAGCAACGGCGCACCGAGAACCGCCGCCGGAATCCACGCATACGCCATTACACGCGGACGGCTGACGGCCGCCCGCAGCACAGTTCCCAAGCCGATGCACGCCACGGCAATTCCCGACCCGATCCCGAACGACATCCAGAGATCGAGATTGTTCGCCACCTGGGTCGCGAGCGTGCCCATCCCCGGTTTCCAATGCTCCAAATAAAACTGATGATACAGAATCGGATTCAAGATGATTTGAAACAGCACCGCGGCGACCGCGCTCCCCAAGACCAATCGAAACGGCAGCACGAATCCGGTGAAGACCAATCCGAGCGCGGGAGTTAGTCCGAGAATCGCGGCGGGCAACCACGCTTCGGTGATTAGCGCCCAATCCCAAAATGGTTTTGTCAGGGGATCAACCGCCTTGTTCATCACCGCGCCGGTAAACCCGGGCAAAAATACATACACAACACCGAAGATGCATCCGATTGCTGCGCCAATGGTAAAAACACGCCAGCGCCATCCGGCGCGAGTGGAATAACTTTCCGCCAAAGCCGTCACTCCCTCCGCCGCAACCGGCGCGAGCGGGAACGGCAATCGCTCCACATCGTTGGTCACCCGGAACATCAGGTAGCCCAACCCGAAATAATTGATCCAGCCCAGAGTCGCCGATAAAAATAAAATCATCACCGGACTTTTCCACCAACTCTCCGGGTTCCACCACCATGCGGCGTTCCAAAGCGACCGCTCCGTCAGCGCCTCCGACCCAACGGGCGGGACGATCCATCGGTTTTCTGGTTTGCTCAACTCCGACGCGATGCCGAGCGTTTCCGCGTGCGACGATTGCACGAGAAACTGATTCCAAATCAACCCGAAGAACGGGCCGCCGCCCACCACCAGCGAACCTGCCAAGGCATAGATGACGAAGATTTCCTGACGCGTCAAAAACGTGAACGAGCGCCGGGTCATTTCCGTAAAAAGGATGACGGTAACCCACTGCGCCGCCGTCCCAAGACCCTGCCCCGCGATGAACCCGCTGTAAATCGAGCCTGGCAACATGATGAACGCCAGAAAGAGTGCGCCTATGACGGTCCGCCGCGAAAAACCGTCACGGAACTCCTCTTCCACGGGCGGAAACGCCGGTTTCGTACCCCACTCTTGTTCCAGTTCTTTTTGAATCTCGTTCATCGTTGCGGTCGGGCGATGGTTTCGGCGCCGGCGAGCATGTCTTGCCCCATGCGAATCTCGGCAGCTGCCTGATATTCGTCGCGGGCATCGTCACCAATGGTGCGCCAGATGAGGAATTGTTTGCGGATGAGTTTGAGGAACCGGGCGTTCGACTTGCGCCAAAGCGCCACATCACCGCTGAATCGGGTGATGGTCAGCAAAAACTCAAAGCTCTGATCGTCTTCCGTCGGCACGGTTTCGAGCGCGATGTGCTGGCAAATTCCCTTCTCGAAGGGAGCGAGCCAGCATTTGAAATAAATGCCGTACCCTTTGGTTCCACGGAGTTCGGACCGGACATTTTCGGTAGTGAACACTCCGATGGCTTGCTCATCGTGCATATCGAAGAATTGTGCGATAAATTCGCTCATGGCCATGCCGAAGTCGCGCCGCACTTGAAACGGCAGGCGGAATTTCCAAGTATCACCGACGGGTTCGCCGAGCGACCATTGCGCTTCGTAATCGGGCGATGCCAATCGCATTGCTTTGTACGCTGGATAGAGTGAGCTAAGAAGCACGACACCGATAACGAGCAGGATGGAAACGAGGGCGATGCTGCTGGAATAATTCAGGGTTAATCCGCCCAACAATTCGTAGTGAAGCAACACGCTTGCGGTGACTTGCCCGAGAAGATACCCCGCGACCGAGCCGATGGTCGCATAGACCGCCGCTTCCGCGACAAACAACACGGCGATGTGAAGTGGCGAAAGACCAACCGAACTGTAGATTGCGATTTCCTTGATGCGTTCATAGAACGATCCCATCATAGTGGCAAAGACAATCAGAAAACCAATGAGCAACGCAGGCAACAGGCCGATGTCCATGCCAATCGCCGTCGCGCCACGCGAACTGAACAGAAATGCCTGCGGTTTCCCGCTCTTGTCGGATATTCCTGCCGTGAGAGTCACCGCCCAGCGTTGCATCAGATCGCGCAAGAGCGGTTCCAAGTCCACTTTTTCCTTGGGAATCGCTCCGATCGCGCGCAGGGTGCCGCCATTGGCCAACAACCATTCGTGCGGCACGAACGCGCAAGTTTGTGATTGGTGGTAAACGTATTTCCTGGTCAATGCGGCAGCCGAATCTTCCGATTCCATCGCGCCGCTGCGGTTGGCACGATACACCTGGAAATTGACGGGCGTGAGCGGTTCGGTGGTGATTCCCTGGATCGCATCCATTTTTTTGGAATCGAATACTCCGACAACACGCATCGGCGCGCCAAACAACGATACCGCCGGCTGTTTGTCAGCCTTCACATCTTCGCGGGAGATTCCAAGAAGTTGCGCGGTGTCCTCCGAAATCATGCAGGCTTGATGGTCGCCTTCTTCAAACCATCGTCCTGCCACAAGTGCTTCATCGGCCTTGGAAATCTTCGGCTCGTTTGCTGTCAAACCGACCAGCGCGTTAAATTGAGTGAATTGAGAAGGGTCGGTTGCATTGCGCGCTTCGACGACGAGTGCGTCCGTGAAACTACGTGACACATGCCACGAGCGCGGTACGAGATCGAATTTGCCGCCCAATTCCGATACAAATCGTTCGGCTTGCGAATTTTGCAGGGGAGACCAGGCGAGACTGCGAAAGAATATCCCTTCAAAGCCCGCCTTCCAGGGCAGTTCATTGACATCGTATCGGATATACGTGCGCTGCGAAGTGAACGATAGCACAGTAAACGTTAGCAGGATGATCGTCATGCAAGTCGTTGCCGTTCGGATTTTGCTCCGACGCATGTTGCCAATCCCAAGCAGAAATGCCGCGCCGAGCGCCGACAGCCGATTCACATCAACGCCATGCACGCCGGTGGGTCCGCCGCGGATCGCCTTGATCTCGCTTTGGAAACGCAGCATCACAGTGCCAATCACCACGGTCGCCAAGGCAAGGATGATCAATGCGAGAAAAATCAGGAATGGTGTCAGCGATATGGAAAATGCCGGATGAACCACGAAGAGAATCCCCATCACGGCGATCCAGAGGAGCGCGACGGTGCCGATTTGTTTGGAATAGCTCGTGTGTGCAAACAGGAGGCGTTCGAGTAAGTACGCGAATGGGATGACCATTACCAAATAAAACAACACCCCCCAGACGACATCATTGGCCGTCTTCACGATCTCTGGATAGATCGAGCTTTCCAATGCCAACGCGCGCTCGGCTTGCTCGCTTGCAACGCCCCACTCGCGTTTCGCGACCGCCGCTTCGTGAAACGTCAGTGCTTTCTGCGCCTGCTCATGGATTTCATCAAGCCGGTTGACGCGAATGCCGTAGCGCGACAGTTTTTTCAGACGCGCATCATCCAGTTTCCATAGATCACGCGCGATTAGCGCTTTGGCGTGACGAAAATGCTTCGATTCGTTAATGGCAAACCCTTCTCCTGCCGGGCGTTTGTCGGTGACGTTCAGCAACGCAAGCTGCGAACTCGATTCGCTAGTACGCATCGTCAGCTTCAAGCTCGCCCCCCGTCGAACAAACAGCACGGTTGCAGACTCGATGTTGGCAGGGTCAGACCACGGAATCGGCGGCAACGCTGTCCCGAAACTGTGTGGGGCATTGCCAGTGTTCGCGTCAATCAATCGCAACCCCTCGAATGTCACCAAGTTGCGGGGGTCAAACAAGTCCAGGATCGAAATTGCCACACAAGGAAACACGACGTAATGGAGCGGTTTGCCCCCCTGATCGGTCATCGCGAAATCCCGGAAGTGATGTTTTTTATCGCCTTCCTTGCCCAGATCGGGAGCGCGAACGATTTCTCCATTGGCATCAAACCCAACCGCCTCGACCCGCAACCGGTCGCGCCACTGAAGTCCCAGGAAAGAAAAACGGCCCTGCGCGTCGGTTACAGTGACATCATTGACATGTACGCCAAAAAGCGGTTTGGAAAAGCCATGCAGGAATTCCCCGGGTTCTCCTCGCGCTCGCAGCGCGACCACGACGGCATTGGGCACGGGAGCATCGGGAGTGAACCCACGATTGGAGTCAAATTCCACCACCCGGCCAAAAATCAATTGCTCGGGGCGTTCATCCTCGTTCACGTTGATGGTAAATTTTTCGTCATCCAGCACACGCGCCAACAAAGGCGCGAGCAGCGCGATCTGGGCGCGAAGATTATCGAAATTGACGCGGTCGGGTGTGTCGAATGGCGTGTTCACCTTCTCGCGATTGTCCGAGCAAGTCGCCAGTGTCACGCCCGGCATTTGGAAATTCGCGATCTCGCTCTCGAACACGGGCAGACGCGGAAAATACGAATCGGCATCTTTTCCCATCACTGGATTGATCGTATCGGCAAAGACATCACTCACATCTGCGTTCGCGTCGCGCTGGAGCAATTCGCGCACGGCATTCTTGAATCCATGGCCGACAGGCGAGTAGCGGCGATTGCGAACGATGTCGCGCTGATCTTCATATCCACCCCGGGCAAAGACACCGACAAGTTTCGAGCGGCTGCTCAAGTCGAGCCCGACAAAAAACGTGTTGGATTTCGCTCCCTCGATCCAATAATTCGGGAATAGCGGCTGCATTACATTTTCCGCCTGCGCTCGGCGAGCGAGATCGGGCAGCACTTCGTTGACCGACCGGAACGTCGGATTGCTGTCGCGCCGCATCGCCAATTCGTAGTCGCGGGTGAAAATGCCGGCACCGTTCAAGCCGAGGAAATGCGCGTTGGTCGCGACGAAGACGACGGATCGCTTTGGCGGGTTTGCCTTGAGATGCCTGGCAATTTCCAAAAGCCCCGCAATGCTGCAAGCATTCTCCGCGCCCGGCGCGAGCGATGGCACTACCGAAATGGAATCGAACGGCGCGCTCAATACCACATAGTCAATCGGCGCGTCATTGGGATCGGCCTTGATGGTTTTGCCGCCGTTCTCCTGTTCGCGGGCGGCCCGAAGGGCGCGTTCTTCGGTCCCTTCCAATCCCGCCAGCACGTTGCGAGCGCGCACGTTGCGCCAGGTCATCGTCCCGCTGATCCGGCATCGCAACGGCCGGGCTATGTTGGGAGGGGTCGCGTACGCGCGGATTTTTTCCGCAACGGCGCCATCCGCCCAAAATCGCGGGGCATGGATCGGCACGGAAGCGAATTTTTCCTCCGCCTCCTGTCGCGTCGTTGTTTCCGGCATGGCAAAGATCACGGCGCGCGCGCCTAATTCAAAAACGCGCAGCCAATTGTTGCCGCAATCGAAATCGAGCAAAACGATCGCGCCATCAAGGTCTTGCCCACGCAAATCCGCCCACTCGCCACGGCGGCAATAGACCGGGTTGCCGTTGAGGCCGTCCTTTGGCAGCGTTGGCGTTCGCAGTCCGTTCGGCCAGAGACATCGGAGCGGGAGTGATTGATCGCCGAACTCAATGAGCGCGCCCTCGTCGATCGGCACGCCAACCTCAAAGCTTTCATAACTTACATTTTCCAGTCCAATTTCCTCAAATGCGCGAAAGAGATAGTCCTCCGCCTTTTCCGAGCCTGCATAGCCGGGAATCCGCGAGCCGAACACGGCGAGATCGCGGATGGTTTTTTCGAGAGAATCGGCCGAGAAAACGGACAACGTTAAAAGCAATAAAAACGAAAAAATCGTTAAAACGCTCATTGAGCGTTTGGAATTGATCCGTCGGCTGACGGATGAATGTTGAGAGTGGATTTGGTTCATTCAATCACCAACAGTTTGTCGCCGGGCGACCAGACAAGTTGAAGCAACAACCATGTGAATAGGATAAAACAGTTTCCAAGCACGAGGCCGAAGGCGGCGGGACGCAAACCGCGCCAGAGCCGTGGGCCGCCAACCTTCAGCACGATGACTTTCAACAGCCATCCGAGAAAGACGGAAAACCCGAACCGATTGCCCCATCCCGTTCCGAACGACGCGGCGAATCCGAGTGGATGAAACGGCCACCAGAGAAATTTTTGGCTACAGTACGCCAGCAATCCGCAGCCGGTCGCGCCCGCGCCGAGAGTCGCCCATTCATCAGGTCGCCAACCCGGATCGTGAAGCACACGGTCAAGAATGCCATCGTTAAGCAAGACGGGCGAATCTTTCATCCAACCGCCCAATTGCGGGATGGTTGTATTGTAGAAAACGTAGATGGACGGAATGTGGCAGGCGAAAATGCCGATGGCGATGGCCGCGCAGAGGTAAAAAAACAGCCGCCGGTTGTCCATCTTTGTTTCCCCGGCGACCTTGAACGCTTGCAGCGCGTTCGGCATGATGTTGGAGGATGAATCCTGGATTTTCCAGCCAACCCATTGCAGGAGCGCGTGATTTTTATCCGACAAATTCGCCGCGCTGCCGCCGTCCATGACCCACATCTGGGGCGCGGGCAACCAAAAGACGAACAGCCCCGCCTCGCTGACGATTCGCGTCAGCACGATCAACGCCAGAAAATATGCTGCGAAGAGCGCCACGGCCACCAGGAACGACATCCCCAGCATCCAGCAGAAACCGACGATGAGAATCATTCCGCCGAGCGACCCGAACACGGCGAACCGATATGAAATGGGCTCGGCGGTATCATCCACTTCCGGGTCGTTGGTTATGGCTTTGCGAATTACATCGCGTAAATGTCCCCGCATCGTCCAGAGATAAAAAACCGCCAGAAACGCAATCGCGCCAAACCCCATCTGCTCGGTCACGCCTGTCGAGTTTTCCAACCCAAGGGCAGAATAGGCGACCGCGTGCAAACGTCGCAGCGCATAGAAAAACCAAAGGCTGAATCCCATTTCGGTGGATAACAAATACGTGATGCCGACCATGTCGAAGTAGACTTTCAGTTCGACCCAATTCAATCCCGCGTTCCACGGCCGTTCGCCGATCAAGTTGCCTGTGGTCGGTTTCATCGGGTCGAACACTTGAAAAAGCCGATGCCAGCCGGAGTTTTCGAAGTAGGGATAAAAATCGAGCGCTTTTACCGTGTAAATGACGCACGGGATCGCAAAGCAGACCCAGAAGATTTTGTTCCGAAACAACGGCTTCTCGTCACGCCGCTCGCTCCCGGTTGCTCCGGTCAGCGCGAGCGGAATTTCCGCCAGCGGAAACAGCAGGCGCTCGCGTTCGACCCATTGCTTCCGCAAGATTGCGGCAATACAAATCGTCACGAAAAATATCGCCAGCAAAAACGGAGTCCAAAGAATGATCGGGCGCAGCCACGCCCACCAAATTTCACCCGGCGGAATGTTTTTGAAGATCCACCAGTCCCAGCCCGCGTCCTTCGGCATCCCCTCGAACGCCCAGCGCACAACGTTGGCGTCCCGATCCACCGACGGCATTGCCCACGCGGGGAAGTAGTTGAGAAAAAGTTGGTCATAGTTGTTTTGCGGTGTCGAGTGATAGACGGGCCCAACCAGCATGATATAAAAATAGGTCGCAAACTGTTGGCCGGGTATCGCACTCATCACCAATAGCGAGCAATAGAGAAAGAGCAGTTCGCCTCGCGTAAACCAAAAACGCTTGGTCAGCCAGAGCGCGACGCCGTTGAGCGTCACCAGCATCAACAACGGCCACAACGCCGCCCGCGGGAAATGCCCCGTGCCGATGAGGTCGTACCGGAGAAACGCCGAGAAACAACCGGCCACTGACACGCCGACAATCAGGAAGAGCGCGATAATCGTTGCGCGAAGTCCCCAATGGGGACGATGATACAATTGCTCGACGGATTCGCCCGCTTCCTGGTTTGGTTCGAGCGTAAAACTTGGCATGAGGCGCGAATATTAGTCGCCGCCGCGCTCTCTCGCAATGATTTTCACAGAACAACTTTTCTGGTATTATCTGATTGATGCGCTTTCTGACCACTAGCATAGCTATAATGGTGATACTTCCTCTGGTGATTGCCGAATCACCGTGGATTCAGCCCGCCGATTCTAAATCACCGCCTCGCTGGGGTGTGGAAGGCGAGTTGCAATTCGCCGTCTGGCCTGCTGGTTTCAAAGAAGGGAGCACTGGCGGTCCGCGAGGACTCATCCGCATCGGCTACCCCGTCCTCGATGGCGGGAAACGCTACGACCTTGTTCAGTATATTGCCATCGAGCCTGTCGTCCGAAGGAGAAAAGGCTTTAGCGAATTGGAGCAAAGCGTCTCCGACGGCAAACAAGGCAAACTGATTGCGGCACGCGACCTAAAAATTACCGATGCCCAATTGAGCGTTACGTTTGATGTCGAAAAATTTGAGAACGGCGCGCACGTCGCTGTTGGAATCACCCAACATCGCAATCGCCCGAATGAAGTCGTTCTTACGCCAATTGTTCAAACAGGCAGCGCACCAATCGAGGAATTCATCCTGACCGCCACGATGGGTAATTACGCGCGGCTACGCCAGCTCTGGCTCAAAGATAAAATCGTCAACAGCCGCGATCTTTATCGTGATTATCGCGGCAAAGAATTTTCTCCCGATGCATTCTTCCCGCTTCATACTCTCTTTCGCAATCGCGACGGCGATGTGCTTGTCCCGCTCACGACCGATGAAGAGAATCCAGCGGCAACGAATCCGAATCATCCGCGAGGACACTGGCATTGGAAAGGCGAAAAACTCACACAATATTGGCGTGTCCCGCGTGCATCGATCCAGAGCGATCTCGAGTTTCGGGTCAACGCCCGCAGAAATTATTGGGCGTCTCAATCCGAAATCCCCAACGGCATCAGCTTCGAGAACTTCGAGTTGCGTGAAAAGTTTTATCGTGACCAGCAGTTCATCTTCGGTCTCACGCACAAGACGCCCGCCGAGATGGGCTTCAAGTAGGACGCTCTCTTACGTTTCGAATCAAAGTCTTACCCGTCAATTTTATTATTGGTATCGATTTGCGTCCACTCGCGATTTCAAAATCATTTCTATTGCCCCGACCATTGTACGGGGATACAACTTCTGCCATGAGCGATGATGATGACATCACTCGCATTGCGCCACGCAAAGAGGATGGTGAAACTCACCTGGAACCGAAGGTTGATGCGTTCACGCCTGACTTTCCCATCGTGCCGGGCTACGAAATTCTTGGCGTACTCGGTCGCGGCGGGATGGGGGTTGTCTATAAAGCGAAACAAGCGGGATTGAATCGTATCGTCGCGCTCAAGATGATCGTGAGCGGCGCACACGCAGGGGAACAGGAACTCGGGCGCTTCCGAACCGAGGCCGAGGCTGTCGCGAGGCTCAAACATCCGAACATCGTACAGATTTATGAGATCGGCGAACACGATGGGCTTCCTTTTTTCTCGTTGGAGTATGTCGCCGGGGGCAATCTTGCCGATCGACTCGATGGCAAACCGCAGCCCGCGCGGTGGTGCGCCGAATTGATGGAGAAACTGGCTCGCACGATTCACGCCGCGCACGCCGAGGGAATCGTTCACCGCGATCTCAAGCCCGCCAACATCTTGTTGACCGCCGATGGCCAACCGAAGATCACCGATTTCGGTCTGGCCAAACGGATGGAAAGCGAATCCGGCCTGACGCTAAGCGGGATGGCGATGGGCACGCCCAGTTATATGCCGCCCGAACAAGCCGAAGGCCAAGCGCGTCATGTCGGGCCGCTCGCCGACGTGTATTCGCTTGGCGCGATTCTCTATGAAATGATCAGTGGTCGCCCGCCATTCATCGGAGAAAATCCCTACGAGACAATGCGGCAAGTCGTTGACGAAGAACCCGTCTCTCTGTCACGACTGGAACCCAATCTCTCGCGTGATCTGGATACGATTTGTATGAAGTGCCTGCAAAAAGATACTCGAAAACGCTATCCATCTGCCAACGAACTTGCCGATGATTTGCATCGGTTTCTTCAGCACGAGCCAATCGAGGCTCGCCGCATCAGCGCAATCGAGCGAGCGACAAAATGGGCGCGGCGCCGTCCCGCGGCCGCAGCGCTTGTAGTAGTCAGTGTTGTTGCGGCGCTAACGCTTATCATCGGCGGCGTTTGGTACAGCGCACAACTCCGTAATGCGCTGAATCAATCCAAGAAAAACGAGGAACGCGCCGAGCGCGAGGGCGCCGAAGCAAAACGTCAGGAAGCCGAGGCACTTCGCTTGCTTTCGGAATCGCTGGTGGCACAGGGAGACGCGCAAGCATTGGCGCATCGCTGGCTCGACGCGCGCACGAGTTACAACAAAGCGCGCGGGATTTTCGAGCAGCGTGGCGCATCATCACTGACGGCGGAGATTGGGCTTTTCCGAGTCGCACAGGATTCGCCGCCGCCGATTTGGTCTATGGACACGCGGACGCCGCAGTTCTGCGTGGCAATCTCACCGGACGCGAGCCGCTGCGTGACGGGGGACGAGAATGGCTTGATTCGCGTATGGGATCTGCGGACGGGACGCGAGATTGGCTCACTGAAAGGTCACGAGTCGAAAGTCAATTCAGTCGCATTCTCGTCCGACGGCAAGTTTGTCCTGTCCGGGAGTGAAGATCGAACGGTTAAAATATGGGAGTTGACGGCTGGACAAGTGATCCACACGTTCGAGGGACATCGAGATAGTGTGGTGTCGGCGAGTTTTACCCCCGACGGGAAGTTTGTGTTCTCCGCCGGTCGCAATGACAATCTGCGGCTCTGGGATGCCTCCACCGGTCGGCAAGTACGTGTGGTTGCCAAACAGGATACTTACGTTTTCACGGCGGCGGTTTCGCCTGACGGACGGTTTGCTCTGACGGGAGACAAGAACGGCGCACTGAAGCTCTGGGCACTGGCCAGTGGCAAAGAAGATCGTGGATTCGAGACAATTCCACCCGAGGTGTTTTCGGTTGCCTTTTCGACCGATGGCCGATGGATGGTTTCCGGTAGTTCTGACAAAACCGTGAAACTCTGGGACGTAACGAGTCGGACGCTGGTGCGAACGATGACGTCGCACGGAGATCAGGTCCTCGCCGTTGCTTTTTCGCCAGATGGTAAAATAATCGCATCCGGCAGTACGGACAAGACGGTAAGGCTTTGGGAAACTGCGACCGGTCGAGAGCTGCGTTCGTTTGCAGGACACACCAGCGACGTCACAAGTGTAGCGTTCACTCCCGACGGCCAAGACATCGTTTCCACGAGTTCCGACCGCACCGTCAAGGTCTGGCGTTGGACCCCTACGTCCGAGGTGCGATCATTCGACGGCCATACGAAAAACGTCAACAGTATCGCTTTCTCGCCCGACGAAACACTCGCGCTCTCCGGCAGTTCCGACGGCACAGTGAAACTTTGGGATGTAGCCACTGGCAAATTATTGCGCTCCTTCGTAGCACATCAGGATGGCGTTACCTCCGTGGAATGGATGCCGGATGGCAAACGATTTCTGTCGGGTGGCGGGGACAAAACGATGAAGCTTTTCGAAGTCGCGCCGGGTTCGGAGCCTCGCGTTTTTTCAGGACACGGGGCGCCCGTCATCTGCGTGGCAGTTTCGCCCGACGGCAAACATGCTCTTTCCGCCAGCGCCGATAAAACGGCACGATTGTGGGATGTCACAACTGGCAATCAACTCCGCTCCATCCGGCATGGTGACGAAGTTAACGCCGTCGCGTTTTCATCCGACGGACGATTTGCTCTCTCGGGCAGCAGCGACACAACCGTGCGCGTGTGGGACGCTGGACTCAATGGCAAGCCGCGACTGCTGCATGGACACAGCCTTGATGTCTTGCGTATCGCTGTCTCACCCGATAGCCGACGCGTTCTTTCGGGTGGATGGGATAACGTTGTCCAACTTTGGGACATCGAGAAAGGTCGCCGCATTCGGAATTTTGCGGGCCACACTTGGTCAGTCCGAGGACTCGCCTTCTCCGCGGACGGCGCGCTTGCCGCCTCTTCCGCGGGAGATAAAACGATTAAGCTGTGGGACATCTCTAGCGGTGACGAACTGGGCACGCTCACAGGTCATACGGGCGCCATCAATTCTGTAAAACTTTCCTGCCGCAATTTGACGTTGTTGACGGCCAGTGACGATACTTCCGTGAAACTTTGGGAGATATCCCGCGCCGCCCGCTATCGAGAATTCGAATCGCGGCTTGCTGAAACGCGAAAGAAGACCAAAGACAATTCCAAGGATCCCTCTGCTCTGGTTACGTGGGGGGAATGGTTCGCGTTTCGGGGTGTGTGGGACTGGGCGATTGCGTTTCTCGAACAAGCCCGTGCCGACGGCGCAAAAGTTTCGCCGCTCACGCTGGCCCGGTGTCATTGGCAAGCCGGCCATCTCGATGCCGCCCGACGCGAATTTCAGCGCGCTATCGATCAGAAGGAAGCTCCTGAGTTTTACCTATCCCTTTGTCTTGAAGCGCTCAAGTAAGGCTTGCCCCCACTTGCGCATCGGAGCTACAATTATTCTTATGCTTCACAATAAAGTTATCGTCATTGTTGGCGGCACAACAGGTCTCGGCGTGTCCGCTGCCAAAGCCTGTATCGGCGCGGGAGCGCGCGTCGTCGTCGTCGGACGAAATCCCGACAACGCAAAAACTGCCGCCAAATCGCTTGGACGCTCCGCGCGCTCTTTCGTTGGTGATGCAAGAGATCCGAAAACAGCAATTGGGGCGATCAAACTTGCTATTAAAGAATTTGGCGGTTTCCATTGCCTTTATCACGTCGCCGGAGGCAGCGGGCGACGCGTGGGTGACGGTCCACTTCACGAGATCACCGACGCCGGTTGGGACGAAACGCTTCACGAAAATCTCGACGCGCCGTTTTACTCCAACCGTGCCGCCGCGCAGCAGTTTCTCAAACAGAAGTCAGGGGGCACTGTATTGAATATGAGCAGTGTGCTTGGGTTTTCCCCTTCACCGAAGTTTTTTGCCACGCACGCCTACGCCGCCGCGAAATCCGCCGTCATCGGTTTCACCAAATCCTGCGCCGCCTATTACGCGCCGCATAACATCCGCTTTAACGCAATCTGCCCCGCGTTGGTTGCTACGCCAATGTCCGAGCGCGCCCAGAAAAACAGTGCAATCATAAAGTTCATCGCCAAAAAGCAACCGCTCGACGGGGGTCGCATCAGTCAGCCCGCCGATCTCGATGCTGCAGTTGTATATTTTCTAAGCGATGCGTCAAAGTTTGTGACCGGCCAAGTCTTGGCTGTTGACGGCGGTTGGTCGGTGACGGAGGGGCAGGATGAGAATTGACTGGTTTGCGCTGCTTTTATTTTGTCACCCTGAGCGAAGCGAAGGGTCTCTGCCATTCCGACGCTGTGAACAGCAGAGATTCTTCGCTTCGCTCAGAATGACAGCGCCTCATGTGGGAATTTCATGAACTACGCCGTCGGCCTCGACATTGGCGGCACGAACGCGAAGGCCGTCTGCGTGACTCCACGCGGAAAGATCCTGGTAAAGAAACAGTTCCTCACCGACGAGCGCGCCCGCGATTGGAAGGAACTAATCCGCAAGAATCTCGAATCGCTCCAGTTTCGCCGTGCGTCTTGGATCGGCATCGCGTCGCCCGGACTTGCCGCGCCCGACAACCACTCGATCTGGTGGATGCAGGGACGAATGAACACCGTCGAAGGCTTGAACTGGACGCGTCTCTTGAAATCGAAGCGGACAATTCCCGTACTCAACGATGCCCATGCTGCGTTGCTGGGTGAAGTCTGGCTCGGTGCGGCCAAAGATTGTCGCAATGCCATCTTGTTCACACTCGGCACAGGCGTGGGCGGTGCAATCCTGGAAAACGGTCGTCTCCTGCAAGGCGCTATCAGTCGCGCGGGTCATCTCGGTCACATTTCGCTCAACCCGGATGGCGCGCCGGATGTCGCAGACACACCGGGAAGCTTGGAAAATGCCATTGGGGAATGCACGCTGGCAAAGCGCACCCAAAACAGATTCGCGTCCACACGGGATTTAATTGCCGCTGCAAAAGCGGGTGATGCCGATGCAGAAAAAATCTGGGATCGCTCTGTGTACGAGTTGGCATGTGGCATCGCTTCCATCATCAACGTCGCTGACCCCGAAGTCGTTATTATCGGCGGCGGCATTGCGAAAGCGGGTCATGATCTCTTTGCGCCATTGAAAAAACATCTCGCACAAGTAGAATGGCGTCCGCATGGTCATCGTGTCCGACTCGTGCCGGCACGTCTCGGCGAATGGGCGGGCGCGCTCGGCGCGGCGCGGTACGCGATGGATTTTAAAACCGCGAATCGACGCGTATGAGCGCGAAATAGTCTTTTTTCGTGTCTTTTTGCGTTTTTCGTGATTAACAATCGTTCAGGTAATAACGATGAAACTCTGGCGAATCGCAGGGATCAACTTCGACCACATGCACATGGGCGATTTGTTGCGCATGGCGCATGCTCATCCCAACGCGGAGATCGTCGGCATCTGCGATGAGCAGCCTGCACGGATGGAGGGTGCGATCAAAAACTTCGCAATCCCGACCAACCGGGTATTCACCGATTACCGCGCGTGCCTCGAATCGTCCAAACCCGACGTTGTGATTCTTTGTCCCGCGACGGCAAAGCACGCCGAATGGACGGAAAAAGTCGCGCCGTTCGGCACACACATTCTCATGGAAAAACCTTTTGCGGCTACGTTACGCGACGCCGACCGAATGATTCGCGCCGTCAAAAAGACTGGCAAACAACAGGCGATCAACTGGCCGCTTCGCTGGTATCCGTCGCACATCACCGCAAAACGTCTCGTGGACGAAGGCGTCATCGGCGAGATCAACGAAGTGCATTACTATGATGGCAATCGCGGCCCATTGCGCCATGTCGCCGATAAAATTATCGTGCCCGAAACCATCGCCAACAGGCAGAAAGCCAAAAGCTGGTGGTATCAGAAGAAATTCGGCGGCGGCTCACTCCTCGATTACCTCGGCTACGGCACCACTCTCGGCACGTGGTTTCTCAACGGCAAAAAGCCGATCGAAGTTACTGCGGTTGTGGATCAGCCGCGCGGCCTCGAAGTGGACGAGCACAGCATTACCGTCGCACGTTACAGTTTTGGTTTGTCGAAATTCGAGACACGCTGGGGCACGTTCACTGACCCGTGGATGAATCAACCGCAGCCCAAGTGCGGATTCGTCCTCAAAGGATCAAGGGGAACGATCGCCAGCTATGATTACGAAAAAACCATCCGCGTCCAGACGCGCGGCTGCGAGCAAGGCAGGGATATCCCCGTGGACAAATTAAAATCGCCATTCCGCAATCCCATCGAATACGTGCTGTACTGTCTAGAAACCAAGCACCCGATCGACGGCCCACTCTCACCGAAGATCGCTCGCATCGGCCAGCAAATCGTAGACAGCGCCGCGTTGAGCGCAAAGCTGAAACGTACAGTTAAACTCGTCGAATAAGAATTTATATGCAGAAATACCGCTTAAGCCCCGAAGGGGCGGAAGACGATAGCCCAGGGCGTAAGGGTAACCCACGTTCAGAAAGGAAGCCCTGTAAGGGCGATAGAATCTTCTTCATGAAACCGAGCGCCGACTACCTTAAAAAATGCCGCGAGGTGATTGCGGCCATCGAAAAACAACAGCCGCAGATCGAGCGTGCCGCCGATTGGTTTGCCAAAACAATTCTTGCCGGGCGGTTGGTGCATTTGTTCGGCAGCGGACACAGCCGCATTCCCGTCGAGGAAATGTGGCCGCGCTACGGGTCGTTTCCCGGTTTTCATCCCATCGTCGAGCTGTCGCTGACCTATCACAACCAGGTGGTCGGCGCGAACGGCCAGCGGCAAGCGATGTATCTGGAAAACGTCGCCGGCTTCGCCGAGTGCATCCTGCGCAACTTCGACATCTCACCGAAAGACACAGCACTGGTGATTTCATCGAGCGGCTGCAACATCGTCCCCATCGAAATGGCAGAGGGTTTCCAAAAACGCGGCTGCAAAGTCGTGGTGATGATCAGCAAAAAACATTCCGAAGCGAGCAAAAGCAATCATCCAAAAGGAAAGAAACTCCAGAACTTCGCCGATCTCATCCTCGACATGGCCGCGCCCATTGGCGACGCCGCGGTAAAAATCGAGGGACTCGAAACGCCCGTCGCGCCGCTCTCTGCCGTCGCGGGCTGTATGATGGTCAACAGTATCAAAGCAGAAGTGGCGCTGCGGTTAACGAAAGCAGGCCAGCCGCCAAATGTGCTCACCAGCAGCGCGGTGATGGACAGCAAGAAAGCCGCCGCCCTCTTCGAAGCCGCCTACGACGAGCACGCGCGAAGATTGGCGGAATTGTATAAGAATCTGTATAAACCACGAAGTACGCGAACCACACGAAACCAGAAATGAATTTTCGCGGTTGATTAAAGAATGGAGAAAGCATGCAAACCAAACTCGGATTCATCGGTGACAACGACCTTGCAAGCGTCGAGGCGGACGCGAAATTCGCCAAAGAGCACGGCTTCGAGGGAATCGAATATAATTATTGGGGCAATTTCAGGGAGCTGACCGCCGAGACGGTCAAGGAAATGGCGGCGATCCACCAGGCGCACGGCGTCCGCGCCTGCTCGCTTGGCTTGTGGGGCTGGAACCATCTCGCGCTCGACCCGAAAGTTCGCAAGGAAGCGCACGCGCAACTCAAGCGCGCGATCGAATTTGCCAGGATTTTACGTGCCGACGTGGTCATCACCGGCGGCGGCGACATCGCAGGCGAACCGCTGGGGCGAAAAATCGCAGAGTTTCGGAAAGTGTTTCCGCCGTTTTTCAAGAGCGCACAAAAATCGGGGCTTCGTTTCGCCTTTTACGCTGTGCATGGGCAAAGTTGCTTCGACAGCATTGCAGCATACGAAGCCGCGTGGGAACATTTTCCCGATCTAAAAATCAAATTTGACGCCGCCAACTGGAAACATCACGGTGATGATTACCTCGATCTCCTGCGCCGGTACGCACACAAGATTGGCCACATCCACATCAAAGAACATCTTTATCACGGTGGCACACTCGCCTCGCAGCCCGCAGCAGGCATGGGCGATATCGAGTGGGGCAAAGTCTTCGCGTTCCTGTACGAAAAAAATTACAACGGCTGGCTGGTCATCGAGCCGCACGGACCGCTCTGGGGACGCGCCCCTCTCCGGAAAAAAATGCTGCTGCTGACCAAGCGACACATCAGCCAGTTTTTGATTGGGTAACTGCGAAGAAGCGCAAGATTGTTGTGCCTTTTGCACCTATTTGCGGCTAATAATCTCCCCATGAAATCCTGCCCCTTGCGTACGACGGTCATAGGCAGCTATCCGCTGCTAGGCTGGCTCGAGTTTGCCGCGCTGCATCTCGATCAGTTTGCCGAGGCCGACTTGGCGGAACTACAGGACGACGCCGTCATCGCCGCCGTCCACGACCAAATCGCGGCGGGACTTGATGTCATCACCGACGGCGAACAGACGCGGCTGGACTTCAACTTGTCGTTCTACGGATTTCTCGACGGCATCGAAAAAAAGACGAAACCCATCCGCCGTTTCGGTCCGCCGGCGCACGATCAGCGAGGCAAACATGCTGTTACCGGAACGATTCGGGCGCCGCGTGGGCTTGGCGCGGTTGAGGAGTTCGAACGTTTAAAACGACTAGCCGCGCCGATCATCGCTCATCCCACTTCGCGCATCGCCCTCAAAGCCAGTGTCCCCGGCCCATACACCTTGAGCGGCCGCTTGATTCCCAATCAACGATACAAAGACCGATGGGCGCTGACGGATGCGTTGCTGCCCATCGTGCGCGAGGAATTGAAGGCGCTCGTCAATGCCGGCTGTCGCGAAATCTGCGTGGACGAGCCCTCGATGAGTTGCTACGCGCACCGGGAAGACCCGCGCCGATTCGTCAAACTGTTCAACCGCACCGTCGCGCCGATCGTTGGCAAGTGCCGCCTTTCGACGCATCTTTGTTTTGGAAATTACAAAGGCCGTGCCGTAGGTCTGCGCCGATACAAGCCGATGTTCCCCGCGTTTCTCGGCCTTGACGTGGACGAAATCCACGTCGAGATGGCCAGCCGCGAGTTTGCGGAGATTGAATTGATCGGACAAATTGCCAAGCACAAAGACGTGGCGGTCGGCATCGTGGATGTGAAAAGCTATTACATCGAAACTCCCGACGACATCGCGGCGCGCGTTCATCTCTGTTTACAGCACGCGCCAGCCGATCGCCTTAGCGTTGCGCCGGATTGTGGTTTATCGCAAACAGCGCGGTGGGCGGCCCGAAGAAAATTGGCGAACATGGTGCTTGGCGTAAAACAGACTCGGAATGAACTCGGTCTCTAAAATGCGATTTTGCCGGTCGTCTTTAATTCAGCAGCGATGGAATGTGAATCGCCCCTCAAAACTATCAACGGGATGTTGACCGATTGGCTCGGCCGTGATTACCGCTTGCAGTAACACGGCAGCTTTTTCGCTCAAAAATCTCTGTTCCTTCAGTTTGCCGGCAAGCTTTTCCATCCGGAAGACGAAATTCACTTCCAATCCGGAAAGGGATTCTTCCCCCAACGAGGCCGAGCCTCCGGTGGAAACACGCCCAAAATGCACCACGACGCGGAACGGCGGTTTGGCTTGGTCTTGCATTTGTTTAAGGGCGGCGATGGCGCGAGCCACGTCGGTCACGGTTTTTTCCCGCTCATGCCAATACGCGAAGAATCCGTCACCCAGAAATTTATTGATGCTGCCGCCGCATTCCTCGATGACTTGCTTGCACTCGGCCAGCCATCGGCCTGTCACCATCGGCAATTCTTCGGCGCTAAGGGTTTGGCTAAGGTGGGTCGAGCCTTCGATGTCGGCAATCAGCATCCAACATTTGGTCATTTTAATTTCCAGGATCGTGGCGCCCCCGTCACTCTGCCGCTCCTCCGTTTTCTCCGCAGGACGGCGAAAGGTCATCCGGTTGGGTCCGATCTCAATCAAATCCCCGTCCCGCAGCATCGTGGGATGCGTAACCCGCCGCCCGTTGAGGTACGTGCCGTTGCCGCTGCCGAGATCCACGAGTGAATATTCATGCTGATCTTGGGCGTGGACGAGCGAATGCCGGCGCGAAATGGTTTCGCCCACCAAGACGATCTGGTTCGACGCGGAACGACCGAGCGTGCATGTACCGACGATCGGATACCGCTGACCATCTACAGTCTCGAGCCAGACCACTAAATCGTTTGATTCGCTCATGGAAGCGGAAAAGAGTAGCAAAGAGGGAAGCGGGAGGAAACCAAAATTTTTTGGCGGCGCCATCTCCATGGTTGTCGCCGGCAAAGAATTCGCCTAGAATCCATGACGAAGGAGGAATTGTTCGATGGTTTTCCGATGAAGACGAGCGATTACGTTGTGCATTCTGTCATCAGCGTGTTCCTGATTGTCGGGGTGTATCAATTTTATTTTTGGTGTCAGAGACGGCGCTGGCAGCCGGTTCGCAGCCTCAAATTACCGGTAGACGACTGGATTCCTTACTGCCCGCATTGGGTCTGGGTGTACAGTTTCCTCTATTACCCCATCATCGTGTACGTCAACGCCGTGGTGAAGTCGCCACGACATTTTCTCTACGTGATCATCAGTTATGTGATCCTACTGGTCATGCAGATGGCGTTTTTTCTCGTTTTTCCGGTGGAGACACCCAAGGAGTGGCGCGACCAGAATCAGGGGCGAAACGCGTCCGAGCGCTTTTTGCTGTTCATCTACCGGTTCGACGCGCGCTCGAACGCGTTTCCGAGCATGCACACTTCCGTGGCAATGCTCACGGCAATGCATCTCTTTCCACAGCTGGGTCCCTGGGCGTTTCTGTTTCCCGTGCTCATCAGTATCAGTTGTTTATTTACAAAAGCCCATTTCCTTGTGGATTTGCCGCCCGGAGCGGCGCTCGGATGGTTCGCGTATTACCTGTTCACGTTGACCTACCCATGATCGAGCCGCTGCAGAAAGACGATGCGTTGCTGGCGGATATTGCCGGGGCGCGTGGCGATCGCGATCGTTTGCATTTGTGGTGGCTTGGTCAAAGCGGCTTTCTGATCCAATGGCAGGAAAAACAATTGTTGCTCGATCCGTATTTGTCCGATTCGCTTACCCACAAATATGCCGCCACCGACAAACCTCATGTGCGCATGACGGCGCTTCCCCTTGCGCCCGGGCGATTGAACATGGTGGATGTCGTCACGTCCAGTCATAATCACACGGATCATTTTGATCCCGACACCCTCCGGCCTTTACTCCAGGCGAATCCAGCGCTTCGAATCGTGATCCCGGAAGCCAATCGCGTAGTATCCACCGAGCGACTCGGGATTCCATCATCGACATTTCTGGGAATGGATGATGGCATCAGCTTGAATGCTGCCGGGTTTGAGATACACGGCATTGCGGCGGCGCACGAGACCATGGAGCGGGATGATCGAGGGCATTGCAAATTTCTTGGTTACATCATTCGCACCGCGCTATGGACGATTTATCACAGCGGAGACACCATCTTGTACGACAGAATGGTGGACCGGCTGCGGAAGTTCTCCATTGACCTCGCTCTCTTGCCAATCAACGGACGATCACCGGAACGGCGCGTGGCGGGGAATCTGTGGGGACGAGAAGCGGCGCATCTGGCGCACAAGATCCGAGCCGGACTGGTGATTCCCATGCATTATGAAATGTTCGAATTCAACACCACATCACCCAACGAGTTTATTGACGAATGCAACCGCCTGCGCCAGCCGCATTGCGTCCTCCGATGCGGGGAACGATACTGTCTCAACTCAACCGCACCTTCCCCGGCAGCCCATTGATGCAGGATCGGGCATCCTTCAGGATGGTTGAGAAAACTTTTTCTTGAATGTTTTCTGCCATCTGGTATTTTCCGCCTCGAAAGGAGAGAATCATGGCACACATCATTACCGAACCCTGCAACGACTGCAAATTTACCGACTGCGTAGAGGTATGCCCCGTCAACTGTTTTTACGAGGGCGACAACCGGCTTTTTATCAATCCCGACGAGTGCATTGATTGCCGGGCGTGTGTGCCGGTCTGCCCGGTCGAAGCCATTTTTGCCGAGGAAGACGTGCCGGACAAATGGAAGGGCTACGTGCAATCCAACCGGGACTCGACAACGGGAGCGGACAAGGACAAGCACCCCAACCTAACCGAAAAGAAATCGCCGTTGGCCGACAATGCGCCAGCGGGCAAATGCGGGAAGTAATTTGGCTTAAAAAAATGCGGCGATCGCGAGAGCGGTCGCCGTTTTTTTTAGGAAATCAATCGAGCTGCGCGGAAATTTTCTGGATCAATTCCCGCTTGGTAATCCTGCCGCCGACAAAACGGTCCCGTTCCAGGCCGCCCTTAAAAAATGCCAGCGTGGGAACGCTTGCCACTCGAAACTTCGCGGCGAGCGACGGATTTGCTTCCGCATCCACTTTGGCGATTTTTACTTTGCCAGCCATTTCAGCGCCGATTTCCTCCAAGAGTGGGGCGATCATTTTGCAGGGACCACACCAGGAGGTAAAAAAATCCACAACCACAGGGATGGCAGATTGCACGACCTCCTGGTCAAAAGTGGATTCCGAAACTTCGGTGACGTTGGCGCCGGCCATGAAAACCTCCTAACGATTGACTTAGCTTAAAAACCGGGCATAAATCAAAAACAACGTCGCCAATATACTTAGTATGGTGCCAAAAGCGGCCAGCGTTCCGCCGGTGGCTTCTTCCACAGGTGCGCCCGCCATCGGAGAAGGCGCTCTCGGGGTAGGCATGGTGGCTGCAGGTTTCATAGCGGCAGTCGGGGCAGGTGTAGGAGATTGTTGTGCAGGCGCAGCTGGAATTTCGGCAGTCTTGAGTTTCACCGTGGCCTTTGGCGCACCCGGAGTGGGTGGCGTGATCGTTGGCCCGGCGGTCGGCAAAGCAATCGTTGATTTTGGCGCTGCAGTCGGCGCAGGAGGCGGAGCAACGGCTGGCGCAGACGCCGTCGCAGGAGTCAGTTTGATGGTCGGCGCGGCTTTTGGCGGCGCAACACCCGCCACCGTGCTGGCTGTGGGTGAAACCGCTGGAATTTTTACCGCAGTCGGACCAGGCACAGGAGTGGCCACGGGACGCGTCGGCGGCTTGATTTCCGGAGGACGCGATGCGATTACTGTCTTATCGTCGGGCGGTGGATTCGGGTCTGCCATAACTTTCTCCATTCAAATGGTTGCGGGGGGACTCTACTGCCGACTTCCCGCGCTGTCAAACGGAAAATCCTTATTTCTCCGCCGTCTCACCAGCCGGCATCGGTTTGTCGATTTTCTTCTCCGCAATCGCAGGCTCTTCGTCGTACTCGGCCACCAAAACCAAATGCCGATCCCCCAACGACGCCACCGTGGAGGGACGTCCGGGGACCAGTTTTACGCCTCCGCTGACCGATACATTTCCGCCACCTTCGCCGCCCGCGAATTCCATCGTCGCATCATACACAACAAGGATCAGATTATTCTCCAGAAATTGAATATGGCCGGTTGTTTTGATGTTCATCCCTTGCCCGCGCCCTTTCAATCCCACCGCCAAGGTGAATCGATCCACCGCTGTCCGTACCACCATCGGTCGCTCCTCCGGTCCGCCCGGTTCGGCGCGAAACTCCAATCGCACCGCGCGCGACAAGAGATTGGAAGGCTGCTTGGCCGCCGCCTCGCGTTTTGCTTCCGCAAGACGCTGCGCGATGCGGTCTTCCACGAACCTCATCATTTTCTCAATGCCTTCCGCCCGCTCGCGCGCACCTTTATCGGGCGCAAATTCTTTTTCCGGCGGCCTCTGTTTTTCCTTGGCGGGTGGCGGCGGAGCGTCCTGCGCCAACACGACGGTGGTGAAGATGGCAAGTGCGACAATCAAAATTGTGTGTTTCATTTCAATCTCCCGGTATCTTGTTCCGAGAAATAGACAGTCCCGGCAGCAGTGCGTTCAAGGGAGAAATGGGGCGGCCGAGGATCGAACTCGGGACCCACGGCTTAAAAGGCCGCTGCTCTACCAGCTGAGCTACCGCCCCACAAAGCGCGGCAAGATGCCACAACCAACCCGCCGAGTCAAAAAAAATCAATTTGAATTACTTCCTCTCTACGCTATGTTCCCGGGTAATGCGAAGGTCATCCGATTATGAAGAAGGCATGTCCGTTGGTTGGCTAACACCGCCCACGCCAATGGTGAAGCGGCTCTTAATTATTAATGCCGTTGTCTTCCTGCTTGAGATTGTGGCATATGCATCGAGACAGTGGGTAATTGTCGCCGAGTACGTTGCTCTAAGCAGCGATGGATTTGCTCATTGGCGAGTTTGGCAACTCATAACTTACCAATTCTTGCACCAGCCGAGCTCAATTTTTCACATCCTCTTCAATATGCTCGCGCTTTGGATTTTCGGTCGCGATGTTGAATCCGACCTGGGACCACGTCAATTTCTCCGACTTTATTTTTGGGGTGGAATTATAGGCGGACTGCTTTGGTTGGCATTTAATTTTGGATCGACTGCCTTCGTCCTGGGTGCTTCCGGCGCGGTGCTGGCAGTTTGTATTGCCTATGCAACGCTATACCCGGAACGTCCAATCACGATGCTCATTCTTTTTATCTTCCCACTAACAATGAAGGCAAAATGGTGGGCGTGGGTAACGGTCGGATTAGTAGCATACAGTAGCCTTATGTTTTCAAGTTCGTCGGTTGCAGATCTTGCACACCTTGGCGGTATTGTCGTCGGCTATCTCTATATCAAGTGGCTTGGCTACGGAGAAATGCCGGGATGGATGGCCGCGATTCAGCGGCGGTTGCCTTCCGGACAACGGCACGTGGATGATGAATGGTCGGCCCATGATTCGTCTCGTCCCGGTGTGGCATACAATCATCCCTATCGCGTGGAAACCGAAACCAAACCGTCAAAACCGCGCAAACTGTTTGTTTTCTGGCGCAAAAAAAATCCGCCGGCAGCAACCGATTCACCCTTGAGCAAGGAAGAATTCATCGAGCGCGAGGTCAATCCCATCCTCGATAAAATCGCAAAACAAGGGATGGCCAGTCTTTCGCCGCGCGAGCGAAAGATACTCGAAGAAGCGGGTCGTCGGATGAACACCCCCACGTCCCGCTAACGGTTGCAATTCGCCGCCGGTTCAGCCATTGTTAATCGGTATGACAACTTCGACCGAACCTCTCCCGCTCGAACAAGAGTTGCGAGAGTTGACGCGTCCGGGCGATCTGTACGAAAAACTGCCCGATAGCCGCGTGCGCTGCTTTGCCTGCGGTCACCGGTGTCTGGTGCTTGATGGACATAGTGGCGTCTGCGGCGTTCGGTACAATGAGGGCGGCATCCTTCGCGTGCCAAACGGATATGCAGGTGTGTTGCAGTTTGATCCGATCGAAAAAAAACCGTTCTTCCACGCCTACCCCGGCACCAACGCGTTCAGCTTTGGCATGCTCGGCTGTGATTTTCACTGCGCGTATTGCCAAAACTGGGTCACCTCTCAAACTCTCCGCGACCGCTCCGCCGGGGTCAATCCAAAACGGATGACCGCCGAGCAATTGGTGGACGCCGCGCTGCGAACACAATGCAGCACCGTCACCAGCACCTACAACGAGCCGCTCATCACCGCAGAGTGGGCAGTCGAAATTTTCAAGCTCGCCCGCGCACGCGGACTGCATACCGCATTCGTCAGCAACGGAAACGCGACCCCGGAAGCGCTCGACTATCTCCAGCCGTGGCTGGAGCTTTACAAAGTGGACTTAAAAAGTTTCAACGACAAAAATTACCGCCAGCTCGGCGGCAAACTCGATAGCGTCCTCCAAACCATCCAACAGTTGCACCAGCGAGGAATCTGGCTCGAAATCGTCACTCTCGTCATCCCCGGTTTCAATGACTCTGACGACGAGATGAAGTCCATCGCGCGATTTCTGGCTGGCGTCAGCCGCGATATTCCCTGGCACGTCACGGCGTTTCATCCCGATTACAAAATGACCGACCGCGGTCATACCGGCGCAGACATCCTCCTGCGCGCCTGCAATTTCGGTCGGGACGCGGGTTTGCGATTTGTTTACGCGGGCAATCGCCCCGGTCGGGTCGGGCATTGGGAAAACACCTATTGCCCCGGCTGCTCCACGCTGTTGGTCAAACGGCACGGCTACCAAATTTTGGAATACAATTTACGCGCGGGACGTTGTCCACAATGCAAAGCGGCGATCCCGGGACGTTGGCCTGCGGACGATCAACTTCCGCTCTACGCCTTTCAGCCGCGCCCCATCCGCGCCCTGCGATTCGACCGTCATAATCCGCGCCAGTAAAAATCTCTTGCAATCTTTGCCAAGACGATTTTAATTATCCCAATTGCCGGGGTTTTTATGAAGTCAAAGAAACCTGCCAAGAAAAAAGTCGCGGCGAAACCCGCCCACGCGAAGGCTGTGCCGAAGAAATCTGCGCCGGCAAAAAAATCCGCTCCCGGCAAAAAAGGCAAAGCGCTCTCCCACATCGAAGATTATCTGACCGACCGGAAAGTTCGGTACGAGCTGATCCGCCACCCGAAAGCCTACACTGCCCAGGAAGTCGCCGCTGCCGAACATATCAGCGGCAAAAAACACGTCAAAGTCGTCGTCGCCCAAACCGGCGCCACGTTTGTGCTGGCCGCGTTGCCCGCGGCGGCGCGCGTGGATTTCAAAAAACTTAGCGCCGTGGTCGGCAAATCCTGCTCGCTCGCCAAAGAAGCCGCCCTCAAAACTCTCTTCCCCGATTGCGAACTGGGCGCCTTGCCGCCCTTTGGCAGTCTCTACAATCTACCACTCTTCGCCGATAAACTGCTGGCACAGAACACCGAGATCGCATTCGCCGCCGGCACCTACACCGACTCGCTCAAAATCTCCTACGCCGACTTCGTCAAACTCGAATCCCCCAAGCTTGCCGACTTCGCGCAGAAACCGAAGTGACGATACCGTTGTAACAACATTACAGCTCTCCAACCCACGCTTTGCCGGCTCGGAAATCGTCCTCGTCCTCGAATCTCGAAAAGCCTTCTATCAGCCAAAATGACTATTGAAGGATCCCAATTCCGCCGCGCGTCCCCGCACGGCGAGTAATTCAACAGGCAGCTAATCGATGACCTGCTACTTTGACAAAAATCATTAAAGAATCTCATCATCCTCGTTTCAGAAATTCCACGTTTGTTACCGAAATTCTGAATAGATCGTTTGGAGTTCAAGCTTTAGCTTGGAGCACGCTGAAGCGTGTACTCCGAACCCAGAGATTTTCCGCCTTTGAGTACAAACGGGGAATTTCTGTCCTCGTTTCTCCAAGCTTGCCCTTCGTTCGTCTCTGGTTTAGGTTCGTCCAGCGGAATACCCAAACCCAATGGCCACCGAAACTCTACAATTCGATGACGGACGCGAACTGCTCGCGCTTTGCGGCGGCGACCTCAAAAACCTCAAACAACTCGAAGCCGCTCTCGACATCAAAACTGTCACCCGCGAAGGCTGGCTCAAAATCGAGGGAAAACCCGACGCGATCGCCACCGCCACCGCTCTCTTCGACGAATTGAAAGACGCCCGCACTCGTGGCGCGCAAATCCGTCGCCAGGAATTTTCCCTCGCCCTCAACGCCATCACCGGCGGACAACGCTCGGAAATTGCCGGATTTTTCGCGCAGAAAATCCCCGTCAGCCCGCGCAAACGTCCCGTCGCGCCGCGCACGTTTGGCCAAAATGCCTATGTTGACGCGATCCGAAAAAACGACATTGTCTTTGGCATCGGTCCCGCCGGCACGGGCAAGACCTACCTCGCCATGGCAATGGCTGTGAGTGAACTTAAAGAGGAAAAAGTCGCCCGTATTATCCTCACCCGCCCCGCTGTCGAGGCCGGCGAGGCGCTCGGATTTCTTCCCGGCACGCTCGACGAAAAAGTCGCGCCCTATCTGCGCCCACTCTACGACGCCCTCTACGACATGCTCGATCCCGACGAAACCATCCGCCTCACCGAACGCCGCATCATCGAGGTCGCTCCCCTCGCCTACATGCGCGGACGCACTCTCAACAACAGCTTTGTGATTCTCGACGAAGCGCAAAACACCACCCCCGAACAAATGTTCATGTTTCTCACACGGCTCGGGTTCGACTCCAAATGCGTCATCACCGGCGACACCACGCAGGTGGACTTGCCCTCGTCGAAAAAATCCGGCCTCATCGAGGCGGAGGAACTTCTCGGCGACATCCCCGGCATCGCCATCGTCCGGATGAGCGAAAAAGACATCGTCCGCCACGAGCTAGTCCAAAAAATCATCGCCGTCTATCAACAGGCCCGCAAAAAGAAATCCGCGTGAAGATTCAAATCTCAAATCTTCAATCGGCCGTTCTCGCCCCCCTCTCACCCGTTCGTCAGGTCGCCCGGTCGATCTCCTCCAAGCTCGCACGCTCCGACGCACTCACACTCGATACGCTCTCTATCGCCATCGTGGACGACACCGAGATCGCACGGGTGAATTGGCAATTTCTGCGTCACCGGGGGCCAACGGACGTAATTACGTTCGATTATTCGAACGGCCATGGGAAGATGGGAGAAATCATTATCAGCGCCGAGACCGCGCAAGTGCAGGCGCGACGCCATCGTCGTCCGCTGGCCGAGGAATTGTCGCGTTATGTGATTCACGGCTTATTGCATTTGGCCGGGTACGACGACAAAACACCGGCGCAGCGACGAGAGATGCGCATCGCAGAAAACGAATTGCTACGATCGTCTCGACCGAAAGGAAACCGTCATGGCTGATTCCATGCAAAATCTTCGCCGCAATTTTTTTGCCGGGCTGTTTGTCATGCTGCCGATCCTGCTCTCGGTTTGGTTGATTCTCTGGCTCTTTGGAATCGCCACCGGCGCGACAAGCATTTTGCTGGAGGTGTTGCCCAAAGAAGCGCAGCAAGTTTTTCAACACAACAACGAGCCGACCATTCTGGGGCGGCTCCTGACACTGGTCCTGGTTGCGTTGTTCTTTGTGTTAGTTGGCTCGCTTACTCGACGCGCGCTGGGCAAGGATTTGTTGGTCTATCTCGAAAAACTCATCGGCAACACGCCGTTGTTGAGCAAAATCTATCCGACCGTCAAGGAAATCATCAGCGCTTTTCAACCCGGCCGTCAATCAGCGTTCCGTGAGGCGGTGCTGGTGGAGTTCCCCTCCCCCGGAACATATGCCATCGCCTTTGTCACCGGGGAAGTCACCGACAAGGTATCCAATCAGACCGAGCCGCTGGTAACGGTCTTCGTGCCGACCACGCCCAACCCCACCAGCGGTTTTCTCCTGCTGCTCCCGCGCAAAAAAACCACGCCGCTCAACATCTCCGTCGCCGACGCCATCAAACTGGTCATCAGCGGAGGCAGCGTGGCCGGCCCGACACCGACCGACTCGAAAACGTAATCAGCCTTTTTTCGCGCGAGGCAATTCCAGGAAGAATTTTTCCCGGGTAAACAACTCGTCGGGATGCTCGATGTGAAAATCGCCTTTTTCAATGACAAGTTTCGTGCGATGGCCGCGGAGTAAATCCTCGACCGTCATTTCGCTGACCGACCAACCGCCACCGTCCCGGCGAAACCCCTTTACGGTCAGTTTCTTCAAAAGCTTGCCTTGCGCGTCGTAGCCTTCGGCGACCAATGGCGCGAGCGCCTCGCGATCAATCCACGAGATCACATAGGCATATTGGCTGCCATCGGACGACGTGGGCGTGCTTTTGACGACATGACACCAGCGTGCTACGCGTTTCTCGTCCGGCTTGAATGTTTCCTGTTTCGCCCAACGGAGGAAGGAAAAGTTTACGTCTTCGTAGGAAAAATCGGTGTCCAAAAATCGCTCCCGATTTTTCTCGGCTTGGATTTCGATTGGCTCCGAAGCTCCCGAGCCGCGATAAAAAATCTGGTTTGGCGAATGATCGGTCTGCCACACCATCAGTGTCGCGCCCGCCACGTCGGATGGCGACGTGACTCGGATGATGGTTTTCACATTCGAATAATCTTTGACAGGCCGACCGAGGATAATGATACCCAGCTTTTTCTTTGCGCCATCGGCGGAGGTCAATTCCAGACGCCCATCGAGCCGGTAATCGTGGATGGGCTGATTGGTAATCGCCTCGCGGACGATACGCGGCGCGTTCGGCTTGGTCGGGTCGAGAACGATCGTACCATCTTGCGCAGACGAGGGTACTACACTCGTGACAATCAGAAAGATCAACACCGGAAACCTCAAACTCGGATGATAGAAGAAAGCCATCTTTGCCGCTTGAAGATTGGTGCTAGAAGGTTCTTTGGAGTTTGGGGTTTGGGGTTTGGAGCTTTTCATCGCTTCCCCCGCGTATATCCCTTCGATGTTAAAAACTTGTAGCTCTTGTGTACGGCCTCCATCATATCGGTATCGCACCGGTCCAGTTCGACGATCCACCAATCCGCCTGCGCAACCTTGGAGATGGCCCCCATGTCCACTTTGCCGTCGCCCACAGCGGTCATCACCTTCTCACGCTCGCATGGTCCGTCTTTGATGTGTAGTAAGGTCGCGCGTTTGCCCACTTCTTTCAACACCGCCGCGGGATTGCAGCCGCCGGTTTGCACCCAATAGACATCAATCTGAAACTGGACATGGGGTTCGAGATATTCGAGCATATACTTGTAAACTGGCTTCCCATCGAGCGTGATGAACTCCCACCAATGATTATGAATCGCATATTCCAGGCCGTTCTCGCGACACGCCCGGCTTGCCACATTAAATCCTTCGCAGGTCGCCCTGATTTTTTCCACCGTCTTGAAATCGTCAGGACCACGTCCACCGACGAGACGTTTGATGCCGAGCGTTTTGGCAAAATCGAGGACCTCGTTCTTTTTATCGCCAATGGGCGGCGATGAATGCGCGCTGCTCACCATCAACCCGACCTCTTTGTAAAACTTGGCAGATTCGGCGAGCGACATTCCTGGCAAACCGGCAGTTTCGACACCAATGTAGCCCATCTCGGCGATTTTGCGGATCACACCCTTTGGATCTTTCGGCAAAATATCTCTCACGGAATAAAGCTGCAACGCAATGGGCGGTGGCATAAACGATCTCCTTTCCGGTTGAACGGCACAGATTGGCAAAAACCGCCCGGCAACTCAATGATGATTTACCAGCCTTCACAAAGTAAATCCTCCCTCAATAACCATGACATAATTTGTAACGATCGTTACAATTTATGTCACTTTTTTGAACGGGGAGTTGGGGTCGGTCTCGGCAAGCGGGATCGGAACCGCTGGACTCGGCGATTTTTTCGATTTGCTCTTGTTTGCGCCAATACCCCCGCTAGAATCGGCCGGATGAGCGAAAAACCGTATGATGTGTTCATCAGCTATCGTCGCGATGGCGGATCGGCCTTGGCACAGGTGATTCGCAACTCCCTGACGGCCCATGGCTACAACGTGTTCCTCGATGTGCGCGAGCTTCGGTCGGGACGATTTGACGAAGCACTCAAAAAAACCATCGAATCCACCCCGGATTTTTTGCTGTTGCTGACCGCCAACTCACTGGAGCGGTGCAAGAACGAGGACGACTGGGTGCTGCAGGAAATCGTTCACGCGTTTGCCACCAAGCGCAACGTGGTGCTGTTGCGCACCGAGGATTTTGCCATCCCCACCCCCGATCAATTGCCATCGGCCATTTCCCATTTGTCCGGCCACAATTGCGTGACCTATTCCCACGAACACAGCGATTCCGCCATTGAACGGGTCGTGAAAATGCTGCGCTCGAACACGCGGTTGCAGCGAAAACGCGAGCTGACGAAAGCAGGCGCAATGGCCGTTGCCGCTGTCATTCTCGGCGGAGCAATTTGGTGGTGGAACACTCGCCCACCGCCAACCGTGATTGTAACCCCACCTCAAACACAGGACGGCAAACCATCGGTCGTCGTCGCACCCGCGGAATCGGATGAGCAAAAATTCGTTGGCGCATGGGAAATGTCGCCGCAAGCAGCGGACTCCATCACGGTAAAGATGACCACGCGCATAGACAATGATATGAAATATCGAGGGGTATGCACCATTGAAGAAACTGGTCGGATTCATTTCGATGCCAATAAAATCTGCTACTACATCCCCGATGGCAAAGCAGCGCGAATCGTTGCCGGCCAACTCGGCAAAGATACCATGCGCGTGGTCAATGCCATTCCACCCGCGTTTTGGATATTTTTGACGGCTGGGTACGGCTCGCCGCCCCCGATCGACCCCAACGGTGACGTATGGAAATACAATCAGATCGCCCAGAGCGGTTTTGATGCCCGATGGGATTTGGATTTGGTGATCAGCGGTCAGACTTGGAAGCTGAATTTGTTCACCAGCCCCCAGGGACCGTATCGGTTTGTTGCCGTCTGCGAAGACACTGGCCGCTATACCGCCAAGGATGGAAATTTTCAAATTATCTCCAAGTCGGGCGTGGTAACCGAGGGAAAGTATCAGTTCTTGGACAATAATTCTTACACCGGGACTCAAAAAGGATCAAAACCCGTTCTATGGAAACGCGCCCGTTAACCATCGCCGTTACTGGCCATCGGATACTCGCTGACCTGGAGCGTTTGCGCTCGGGAATCGAGAAGGCGGTTGCCTCGATTCGAAGTGCCTTTCCGCGGCGACAGATTCGTGTCATCTCGCAATTGGCCGAGGGCGCGGATCGAGTTTGTGCGGAAATGATTCTACTGTTGCCCGGGGCCGAGATGCTCGCGCTGTTGCCTATGCCGCGAAGGGAATATGTAAAAGATTTCGGCCCGGAGGGATCGCCATCGTGGATTCATTTCGATGCTTTGTTGGCTCGGGCAAAAAAGACTGTAATCCTATCCGCTGCCGAGTCACGCGAGGAAAGTTACGCCCGTGCTGGGACATGGATGGTGGCGAGGTGTGATGTGTTGTTGGCTGTGTCCGACAACCTGCCCGCCCAAGGCCGTGGTGGAACTTCAGAGGTCATTGCGGAAGCGCGCGCTCGTCACAAACCAATCGTCATTGTCCTCGCGGGAAATCGCAAGCCGGGCACCCTAGAACCAACGTCACTCGGCCGCGAACAAGGCCGCGTCCTCGTCGAAGGATTGCCACGCCGCCGCTAATGATCGCCTTCCGGCGTCACGGGGTTCATCACCAACCACCATTCGTACAGGTCTTGGGAGAGAACCGTTTCGGTTCGCAAGACCAATCGCTTGAAAAAAAATGGCGACGGGTTTTCGGTCAGTCGACGAAAATCCCGTTGTAATTCTTCCAGTTGCGAGCTCTTTCGGCGGTACGTCATCTTGAGGCGTTTGCTCTGGACTGTTTCCCGCCACGCGATCATCGCGCCGCTCAACGCGGGAAGAAAATGCGCGAGAAACGCCAGTGGCGCGAGTTGCTGCTCCGCCCAAAGCAGCGAAAAGTGGGCCGTGCTCATCAATAACGCCAGCGTCACAACCGTCTTGGCAACGACCTTGAGCCGAAAATCCAGCCGTTGAAACTGGCGCGCCTTGGCGTCAAAATATCCCTGCTGGTCCGCAATGCGCTGTTGTCGATAGAATGAGAAAGATTGATTCAGATCGGCGCCCACCGGCGGCTGCGTTTCCTCGCCTCGATGACGTTCGTCTTCCAATTCATCCTGCCAGGTCGCGTGTTCGCCGCGCAACGACAGGTGAGACAACAAATCTTTTGACGTGGAAATCTGGGAGATGCGGTCCGCAACGCGTTGTCCCAAGTCGCTCCGCGCGAGATAGGGTCCGACCCGCGCCCGGTAGAGGAACCCTTCGCGACGCAACAACTCCGCGCGCAACCGCGCCCCAACCCACTCCTGATGTTTCGCCTCGGCGTATTTCACGCGGTCCAACACTAACATTCCCGCCAACACCAACATCTCGACGAGAATCAGGCCGACCGCGATGAATTTCTGCGATTCCGTATGTCCCTCCAACGGAAACCAAGCACCTTGCATCGCGCCGCAGAGGACAGCGATCACACTCAACGCCAGCAATACCAAAGCCAATCCTTTCCGCCGGCTCTGATGCTTCCGGGCAATGCCATCCTGCGCCGCGCGAGCGCGTTCCAGCGCGTCAAAATTCGGGTCGCATGAAGTTGCGGAATTGTTTTGGGGCTCGGACATCGCCACTCGGAGAATCCACATCCGCGCCGTCCTTGTCAAGACCCCCGATGGTTGCGCTTACATTCCGGCTTTGGGTTCCGCCGCGTCAATGATCAGCCACCACTCATAGAGTTCCTGCGACAAGACTGCTTCCGTGTCCAAAACCTTGCGTTTGATGCGCAAGACGCCTCCCGCCGTTTTCTCCGCATTTTCCTTGTGCAGCGCTTCCAAATCGGATTTCAATTGGCGCAATTCGATAAGTTTCTGCTCACTCGCCCGGTGATTTCGCCGATATTCAAACGCTGCGTGCCAAGCGACGATGCCGCTGCACAATGCGGGTAAACACAAGCCAACCAAGCTGATCGTTCGGTAAAGCGGCTCACCGTGATCTGGAATCATCCGCAACACGGATAGCACCAACGCGGCGATGAGCGCCAATTGCAAGATCAACTCAAATCGCCACTCTTGAATTCTGCTGAAGGACTTGCGTCCTTCAAAATATTTGATTTGATCGTCCAGCCGTTCATCCAAATACGACTCGACAAACCCCGGCTCAATCGTCACGACTGCTTGCGAATTCTCGAAACACGCGTCCGCCAACTCATCATGCCAATTGGCCCGCCGTTCGCCCTGCATCGCTGTAAATCGCAACAACTCGTCGCTGGTCTGAATCCCGGAGACGCGCTGATGAACCCACTCCCGAGAGGCGTCGCTCAAGTACGGGCCGAGCCGCGTGCGAAACAAATACTCTTCCCGTCGCAACAACTCCGCTCGCAATCGAGTCATCACCCACTCCTCGTGAGTTTTTTTTCCGAGCCCTCGCGCTGTTAAAACCAACATCGTGATTAAAATGGCAAACTCGATAAACCAAAGCCATAGTTCGAATCGGTTGTCCGGCGAGAATGTAATATCCAATGCTAAAACTGCCACCGCCAGAGGGCCGAGCCAGACCAACCCGCGGGCAATCCAATTCCGGCTCGATTGCATTTTTTTAGCTTTCTCATCCTCCTCTTTTTGCGCACGCCGGACGTGGTTGCGCAACGCCGGCCAGCTCGATTCATCGGACTCTGTGCCAGATTCCACAGCCGTCCGTACAAAAATAACGCTCAATTGCAACACATCCATCGCTCCACCCATAAAGCCGCGCACTAGCCCGTGTCAAGCCCGCACAAAACGGGTGATTGACTCGTTTCTAAGCCATGCTACGCTTGCATGCAAATGAGCGAACCAATACGAAATTTCATTCATCTCGAGATGCTTTTCATCGTAACAAGCCATCACGAAATCAGCGGCGGTGACCTCCAGCTTGTTGGCCGTCTCGAAGCCTTTGGATTTCATGATCGCCCCGCAAAACTGGAGCTGCTCACCAAACGATGGAATGATGTGAAGGGGAACATCGAACCCGATTGGACTGCCAAACGACTCGATGTATCCCCGGAAGCCGTTGATCGTCTCGTCGAAAGCATTAAAGCATTTGCTCCTAACGGCCAATCCCCCACAATTTCGTGCGAACCCACGGGAAACACCGTTTGGGACGGTATCGTTGTCAGCGTCGCTCTCGACCGTCAAACCTGGCAACTTCATTTGATCCCCACGGACGGAATATCCAAAACCGAAACGGGCGCATTGCGCAAG
This sequence comes from uncultured Verrucomicrobiota bacterium, assembly GCA_964348665.1. Classification (GTDB taxonomy): domain Bacteria; phylum Verrucomicrobiota; class Verrucomicrobiia; order Palsa-1439; family CAYGDP01; genus CAYGDP01. Next base: position 81,749 of record CAYGDP010000005.1, on the reverse strand, counting down.
ATGTTTCGCGAGTTGGCGATGCTGGCCGGCCTCACCGACCCGCGCGACGGATTCCCGCAGGATTTGTTGAACGAATAGCCGCTGCATCTTAGCGGTTTATTCTTGTCTGCGCCGCACATGCCGCTAATATCCCCGCGTGCGCTGGTCTCAAACGTTCATACCGACGCTGAAAGAACCGCCGAAAGACGCGGAGATCGTCAGTCATCAACTCCTTCTTCGAGCGGGTCTCATCCGCAAACTCTCCGGCGGAGTCTACACGTTCCTGCCACTCGGGCTGCGCGCGCTCAATAAAGTCGCCCAAATCGTCCGCGAAGAAATGAATCGCGCGGGTGCGATCGAGATATTGATGCCTGCGCTCAGTCCGAAGGAGCTGTGGCAACGAGGTCCGCGCTGGGACGCCGCGCAAAACGTCATGTTCGCTGTCGTTCCCGCCAATGGCTCAAAACCATCCACCGGAAGCGAATTAGTCTTTGGTCCGACCCACGAGGAAGTAATTACGTCGCTTGTCGCCGATCATCTCCGAAGCTATCGGGATTTGCCGAAGAATTTCTATCAGGTTCAAACGAAGTTTCGGAACGAAATCCGCCCGCGGTTCGGCCTCATGCGCGCCAAAGAGTTCGTGATGAAGGATGCCTACTCTTTCGACGTGGACGACGCGACCGCTTTAAAAAGTTACGAAGCGATGCGCGACGCGTATCAGCGAATCTTTGAGCGCTGCGGATTCCCAAAGGAAAAACTCCGCTGCGTGCTGGCTGACACCGGGGTCATGGGCGGCAGTCATTCACAGGAATTTCTTGTGCCTGCCGAAGTCGGTGAATGCGAGATGGCCCTTTGCCAATCTTGCGGTTACGGCGCGAATCTGGAGAAAGCGACGTCGAAGGTTGAATCTTCTGAAATAGCGGTACAGGCGTCTCTGCCTGTGGAAACATTCCCCACACCCAACGTCAAAACCATCGAGGATTTGACCAAACCGCCCTTTAACGTCCCTGCGAATCGCCAGATCAAGACGCTCGTCTATTTCGTCGAAGACAAACCGCATCTGGTTTTACTTCGCGGCGATCACCAGCTTAACGAAGTTAAGCTTACCGCACTACTTGGAGGAAAGCCATTTCGACCGGCAAATCAGCAAGAAGTATTTAACATTCTTGGCGTCCATGTTGGATCTCTCGGTGCTGTTGTCAGTACAACGCAAACTTCTCTTCCAGTAATCGCAGATGAAATCCTGCGTGGAAGCAGCAATATGATCACAGGAGCTAACCAAGATAGCTTTCATCTTCGCAATGTAAACTTTGACCGCGACATTCCAAAGCCTACTTGGGCCGACCTGCGACTCGCTGCAGCAGGCGAAGGTTGTCCACAATGCGACAAGCCGCTCGCCGTACAGCCTGCCATCGAGCTGGGTCACATCTTCATCCTCGGCACGAAATACGCGGAAAAACTTGGCGCGCAGTTTCTCGACGAGAAAGGCCAGCAACATCCTTGCGTAATGGGCTGTTACGGAATCGGCGTCACACGCACGTTACAGGCCATCGTCGAAGTCTTCAATGATGCGAAAGGAATTCAATGGCCGATGACCGTCGCTCCATTCCACGTTCTCATTTGCGCGCTGGACAAGGGCAAACCGCTCGAAGTCGCCACCGAGTTGCATGACAAACTCGAAGCGGCAGGCGTTGACGTTCTGCTCGACGACCGCGATGAACGTCCCGGCGTAAAATTCAACGACGCCGAACTCATCGGCATCCCGCTCCGTGTCACCATCGGCGCAAAATCGCTGGCGAAGAGCGAGATCGAATTGCGCGTGCGATCGAATGGAGAAAACGCGCTGCTGCCCGTCGCCGACGCCGCAAAGGAAATCGCCGCGCGGGTAAAATCCGGTTTGGAGTCCAGGCGTTAGAGTAATTCTATTCTTTCAATCCCGCAACGGAGGATTGAGATCCAAACGTACTTTATGAGCTTTAAACTTCTCAAGACCGATTCGGCGACGAAGGCTCGCCTTGGCGTCCTCAAAACCACGCACGGTGTCATCGAGACGCCGGCGTTTATGCCCGTCGGCACGCAGGGGACGGTGAAGTGCATGACTCCCGAAGAATTGCGCGAGGCAGGAGCGCAGGTCATTCTCGGCAATACATATCATCTGGCGCTGCGCCCGGGGGTGCAAATCATTAAAAAATTCGGCGGCCTGCACGGGTTTATGAACTGGGACGGGCCGATTCTGACCGATAGCGGCGGGTTTCAAGTATTTAGCCTAGCGAAATTGCGGACGGTGTCGGACAAGGGTGTGGCGTTTCAATCGCACTTGGACGGAACGCGATTGTTTTTGGGGCCACGCGAGGCGATGAAGATTCAGCGCGAGTTGAGCGCGGACATCGCGATGGTGCTGGATGAGTGTCCACCGGCGAATTGCGGCCACGATTTGGCTTGCGAAGCGGTGCGGCGGACGCTACTTTGGGCGCTCGTTTGCCGAAAGCAGAAGCGTGGTCGCGGCCAGCAAGTCTTTGGAATCGTCCAGGGTGGGACGTTTCCGGATCTGCGGCGCAAATGCGCGGAGGCTTTGGTAGCGATGGATTTTGACGGCTACGCGGTAGGTGGGGTGAGCGTGGGCGAGAAAGACACGGAGATATATGCGGCGGTGGATGCTACCGAGCCGTGGTTGCCACGCGAAAAACCGCGGTATGTGATGGGGATGGGGACGCCGGGGCAATTGGTTGAATTGGTGGCGCGCGGGATGGATCTGTTCGATTGCGCATTGCCGACGCGGATCGCGCGCAATGGGACGGCGTTCACCCGGCGAGGGACGTATGCGATCAAAGCCGGGCGTTGGAAAGCGGCTCGCGGGCCGATCGAAGATGGCTGCGACTGTTACGCCTGCCGCAATTACGAGCGGGCGTATGTGCGGCATTTATTTAACGCCGAGGAAATTCTCGGCTTAAGATTATTGACGATGCACAATTTGTATTGTTATCTGGCACTGATGAGCGACGTGCGCGAGGCGATCCAGCGCGGCAAATTTGCGGCGATGCGTCGCCGCGTGGCGCGCGAATACGTGCCGACCCTCGGACGCAGCATTGACAAACCATGAACAACTCCCCAAACTTTTTTGCCCAAGCCCAACAGCAAGTCGAGCGTCCCGCGCAGGTCGCGCCCGCCACACCGGCGACCGGTGCTGGCACAACCCAACCATCGGCAACTCCACCAGCCACCAGTCCTGGTTCTGGATTTGGCCCCATGCTACCGATGCTTGTGATCATGTTGGCGATTATGTATTTCATGATGATCCGCCCGGAAAATCGCCGGCGCAAGGAACACCAAAAGCTGCTCGATAATCTCAAGACTGGCGACAAAATCATCACCAGCGGCGGCATTCACGGAGTCGTGGCGAACGTGAAAGACAAGTCCATTCTCGTCAAGATCGCCGACAACGTAAAAATTGAGCTGCAAAAAGGCAGCGTGCAAACTGTCCTGACGAAAGACGCCGACGCGCCCGCCGAAAAACCAAGCAAGTAATCCACTCTTACACCCATGGTCAAGTCCATCCTTTGGCGATTGGCGCTCGTGGCGGCTCTCACGATTTACGCGTGGGTAAGTTTCTGGCCACCGCACGATCAAAGTTTTCTCCGCACCTTCGAACAGCAGGCGCGCAACAAGGATGCCGATTTTTCCAAAGTTCTCGCCAGCGCCCGAACGAAGGGCGTCGAAGCCAAGATCGGCGAATACGAAGCCGTCCGTGACGCTGTCAAAGAGCAGTCGCTCCCGTTGAAACGGTATTTTTCCACCGACCGGCTCGCGAAAGAAGATCACGACGAAACGCTCTACGACTATCTGAACGCCGCCAAGCACGATGAAAAGGCAAGCGCGGATACTGTCACCCAGGCGAATCGCCTTATTCTCCGTAAACTGCTCAAACAAGCCGCCGGCAAAATCACCCTCGGCCTCGACCTGCGGGGCGGCAGCTCGTTCCTGTTAAAAATTGACTTTAGCAAGAAAGACGATCAACTGCGTCCAACGGCGCAGGAGCAGCAAGTCGCCCAAGAACAGGTTGTTGAAATCATTCGCAAACGCGTGGATGCTCTCGGAGTAGCCGAGCCACTGATTCAACCCGTTGGACCCGACCGGATCATGGTGCAAATTCCCGGCGCGCTTACCGACGAGCAACGTGCCGAAGCGGTGGAAACTTTGAAACGAGTCAGTGTCCTCGAATTTCGACTCGTTTATCCTGACGAAGAGCGCATGGAACAGTTCCTAGCTACCGGTGAGATTCCCGTTGGGTATGAAATTAAGGAAGAACGGAGCCGCCGATATGACACCAAACTTAAGAAGTACAAGTGGGTCACCGAAAAACTTTTGGTTAGCAATCGCGCCGAGCTCGGTCTTACCGGACAATATATTACGAGCGCCAGACCACGGCAGGATCAAGCAAACAACAACTCCGTGGCATTCACGTTCAACGCGAAAGGCGCGGACATCTTTGGAAAAATCACCAGCGAGAACATTGGCAGGCGACTTGCCATCATCCTTGACGGGCAACTCAAATCTGCTCCTGTCATCAACGGGGCAATCTATGGCGACGGTGAAATCTCTGGCAGCTTCACCTACGACGAAGCCAAATATCTGGCCACCACGTTGCAGAATCCGCTCGAACATCCGTTGAGCATTGAGGAAGAGCGCTCCGTCTCAGCCACGCTCGGCTCGGAATCGGTAAAAGCGGGCTTCATCGCGGGCGCGATCGGAATCATCGCCGTGTTTCTGTTCATGGCAGGTTACTACCTGACGGCAGGAATTGCGGCAAACATCTGCCAGATTCTCAATCTGATCCTTCTGGTCGGCGTCCTCGCCCAGTTGGGTTTCACGCTGACGTTGCCCGGCATCGCCGGACTCATCCTGACGGTTGGCATGGCGGTGGACGCCAACGTGCTGATTTACGAACGTCTGCGGGAAGAGCAAGCCTCTGGAAAAAAGCTCGCGGCTGCCGTGCCCGCTGCGTTCGGGCGGACTTTTTGGACAATTTGGGATTCCAACCTCACAACGATCATCACGGCGATCGCGCTCATCAAGTTCGGAAGCGGTCCCGTGCTTGGATTTGCCGTGGTTCTTACCGCAGGGATTATCACCAGCATATTCGCGGCACTCGTGATAAGCCGAATCTATTTTGACGGGCTTGTCCTGCGCGGGAAAACGACTTCCATAAAAATGTTTCATCTGATCAAGAGCGCAAACTTTGATTTTCTTCGTTGGAAATGGTGGACCATCGGGGCTTCCGCGACCATCATCGTCATCGGGTTGGCGGTTTGTTTCGCGCGCGGAGATAAAATGTATGGCGTGGATTTTCTGGGCGGCGACTCGATCTCCTTGAAATTCGAGAAGCGCATCGACACCGAGGAAATGTCTGCCGCGCTAGCCAAGGCAGGCGTGCATGATGTCGCGCTTCAATACCAAACTCAACTGCAAGCCGGCGGCTCGGAAATCTTGTCTATGAAAACCCCATTCGAGAAAGGAGACGCAACGGTCAAAGCACTCCAGACAGGATTTCCCGACGCAAAATTCGTGATGCTCGGGAGAGTGGATAAGGTCGGTCCCTCGCTCGGCTTTGAGTTCGCGTTTAATTCTGCGATTGGCCTTGCGCTGGGCTTGCTCGGCATCCTCATGTATGTGTCCATCCGATTCGAGTTCTCCTTCGCCATCGGCGCCATTGTTGCACTCTTTCACGACGTAATCATCACGATCGTGATTATGGTCATGCTCGGTTACCAAATGAATCTGCCAATGATTGGCGCGCTGCTTACGATCGCTGGGTATTCCATCAACGATACCATCGTCATCTTCGACCGCATCCGCGAAGGCCTGAAGCTCAAAGCTGACACTGGCATTCCTCTCGATCAAATCATGAACACTAGCATCAACGAAACCCTCTCTCGCACCCTCCTCACAGGCGGCTCGACCATTCTCACGCTGCTGGCCATTCTATTTTTCGGAGGTAGTTCCATCCAGGATTTCACCCTCGCCATTCTCATCGGCGTCCTCGTCGGGACTTATTCCTCGATCTTTATCGCCAGCCCGATCGTCTTGCTCTGGGGCCAACGCAAAGGCAATCTCCACGTCGGCGACACAATGGCGGCGAAACCGATGTAATCTGTTTGGAGTTCAAGCTTTAGCTTGAATCTTAAAGCTTCCTCCCCCACGCTAAAGCGTGAACTCCATACAACCTATGCAAAAACGCTGGCTCCTTTCCCCTCCCTCTCCGCACTCTTCTTCTATCGCCACCGCTCTTCATATTTCCCCCACCCTCGCTCAAATCCTCTCCAGCCGCGGACAAACAACGCCCGACGCGGCACGCGCTTTCCTGAATCCTCGGCTCGCCAATCTAACTGACCCATCATTGCTTCCTGACATGACTGTCGCGATCCGCCGGCTGATGGACGCCATCGAACAAAAAGAAAAAATCGTCATCTACGGCGACTACGACGTGGATGGCGTCACCGCGACAGCACTCTTGGTGCGCGTCCTCCGGTCACTCGGCGCGGATATTGCCTTTTTCCTTCCCAATCGCATCGACGAAGGCTACGGACTCACCACGGACGGCTTGGATCGCTGTCTCTCCGAACATTCGCCGAGACTTCTCATTGCCGTGGACTGTGGCACAAGTTCCCGAGACCAGATTGCTGGCGTCAAACAAAGCGGCGTGGACGTGATCGTCCTGGATCATCATACTCCACCAGCCAACGGATTGCCGGATTGTCCTGTCGTCAATCCAAAGCGTCTCTCCGAAAATCCACTGTGGAAGGATTTGTGCAGCGCGGGTATCGCCTTCAAGTTCGCCCACGCGCTTCTGAAATCAGCCAATCTCAAATCCCTGCCCGCCAAGGCGGGTCAAATCTCCAATCTTAAATCCCATCTTGACCTAGTCGCTCTCGGCACTATCGCCGATATCGTGCCGCTCACCGGCGAAAACCGTATCCTCGCGCGCGCTGGGCTCGCCCAGATCGGCCAGACCGAAAAAATCGGGCTGAAAAAGTTGATGGAAAAAGCCGACGTTCCCCACGGGAAGACGATTGAGCCGTCCCATGTCGGCTTCCGACTCGGCCCGCGACTCAATGCCGCCGGACGGCTCGGCGACGCCCAAGCCGCGCTCGAACTGCTGCTCACCGAAGACGAACATCGCGCCGAAAAACTCGCCTCCTTTCTCGACATCAATAACCGTGAACGTCAGCAAACCGAGAAACGCGTCTTGGAGGAAGCGATGGGAATGTTGAGCGATTTCGATGCAAGCAAGGAACGGGCAATCGTCCTAGCCAAAGAAGGCTGGCACATCGGCGTGGTCGGCATCGTCGCCGCCCGCATCGTCCGAGAATTCTATCGCCCCACTTGTATCATCGGCATTGACCCTTCGACTTCGCTCAGGGCAGGCTCCGACGGCATGGGCCGTGGTTCCTGCCGGAGCATTCACGGGTTCGACATCACCGCTGCCCTTGGCAAATGTTCCGGACTTCTTGACCGCTTCGGTGGTCATACCGCTGCCGCCGGTCTTTCCGTGCGCTCCGAGTTCGTTGAAAAACTTCGCAAGAAACTCAACGCCATCGCGGCGGAACAGCTAAAACCGGAAGATCTCCAACCGCGCTTGGAAATTGACGCCGAAGTTTCTCTCGCCGATGTGACCGAAGAAATGCTCGCCGAGTTGGAGGAACTCGAACCATTCGGGTGCGATAATCCAACACCACTTTTCTGCGCTCGCAATCTCGAAGTCAAAAACGCCAGCACCGTCGGAGCGGACGGCAAACATTTGCGACTGCGACTGAGCGATAGCGAAGTAACTTTGTCCGCCATCGGCTTCGGCCTTGGGTCGTTGAAAAATACCATCCTCAACCCACCATCCTCGACCCTCGGTGTCGATGTCGTCTTCACCGCTGACTGGAACGAGTTCCAAGGCCGAAGGGAGATTCAGCTTAATCTGAAGGATGTGCGGGTTTCAACCGCTCCTTAATCCACGATGGATTCCTTCGGCAGTCCAAAACGGCGCATACACGAACCACATCGCCTTTGACGAGATAATAGATCGCGAACGGAAAACGCTTCGACAAGCATCGGTGGTAGCCATGTACAACTTGGTGAATACCTGCGTAGAGCTGCAACGAATCAATGTCGGAGAACAAGCAATCCAAAAAATACGACCCGATCCCCGGCTCTTGGTCATCGTAGAAACGACTGCCCGCCAACAAATCCTCCTCTGCCTCGTCGAGGAGCTTGATTATCACGACGCCTTTTTCCGAATCTCCGCTTTCGCAGTCTCCCAATCTCGAAACCGCGCTTTGCCCGCGGCAACGCGTTTGCGTCGAGCGTCCAGCACCGTTTTATGCCATGCAGGCGACACGACCGATTCCGGCGAGCGAGACAAATCCTCCCAAAGCGCCTCCATCGCCGCCAGCTTCTCCCGCACCGTCATTTCTTTCAATGGTAATGTGATGGCCATGCGCCAGACCTTATCGCATTTCGATCTCAAATGCAATCTCACTCCACCGGTCATGGGAAATAACATCGTCTTTCCCGCCGAGTGAAATTAGTTCGAAGGGCACTCGAGATTCAACTGAACCTGAAGGATGTGCGAAGATCAGATGTCTGACGAAGCTCACCGGAAATTCCTGGGCAATTCCGTTCGTTCGAGAACTTTCCCGTCGAGATTTTTCAGTTCGACTCGCATCGCTGCCGCGTTCCGGGAAAACGTCATCAGGATGTAATTATCCTGACTTTCGAGGAACTTTGATTGTGCGTCGGGATATTTGTCTCCCTTTCCGCTCAAGGACGTATTGAAATACGGCAAGCCGTCTTGCTCCGCCCTTTCCGCAAAATACCCAAATCCCGTAATGACCGCCGTCCCTTGCCGAAAGAGCCGATGCCACTCTCCCGATTCTTGTCGTCTCATTTTGTCGCTCTTTTCGTTGTGAAGAGTGATGACAAATCCACGATCTTTGCCGGCCATCAACGAACGATACCACTCGAACTGTTCCGAGCCTTTCTGAAAGGGATGACAGGTCCGCCAAGTCGTCCCCTGATCCTGGATGTGGTTAAGGTCGAGCGCGATGAAGCGGACATCAAATTCCGGCACGTCGAAGTGCCACTTCCATCCGTCGTCGGGCAACGCAAAGAACCGGCGGAATGCCGTGGCATCAACATCATAGACCGGCTCGGCAGGAGGCTTGTCGCCGCGCGGACGTATCTCGCGGTCGTGGTTTCCCAACACAGCCAGGAACGGAGTGGAACGAAAAATTTCCGGATACGCGTCAATCAGTTTACTGTAAGGTTTCACACAATCCTTGACGCCCTTCCCGCACTGCGAATGCAGGTCGGAAATATTATCACCCGCCGTCAGCAAGAGATGAACATCGTCTCCGCGAATCGCGTCGAGTTTCGGCTTGGCGTGCCAATTCGCGACCACCGCGACCCGAAGTTCGTCCTTCGGGTATGCGCGAAACGTGTAATCGGGCGATTGATAGTCACCCGTGGACACACGGTAGTGATAGACGCTAACCTCGTCGCGGAGAGGAATTTCGACATGGTGCAAGGTGACGTTTTCGTCCACTCTCACCTCGTTACCAAGTTTCTCCGTCGCCCCGTATCGAACCACGGAATCCCCGGGCGTCGCCGATTCCCAGTTGATCACGATCCTCTCGGTCGCGTTCGATTTGTGCGTCAGCCAAACTCGGTCTACCTGAGCCGTGGCGCACGGAGGGACTATGAGAATCGCGATCTCATTTACCAGCAGATATCCGAAGATTATCATCCTGATCATAAAAATGCGGCGGATAGACTAGCTTTAGAACAAATTCATGCAAATTGGGCTAAACCCAAATTTACCTCTTCGCAGCGGTAACGGTAATCGTTTGCTGCTCGCGCGCTTTGGCAATTTTGCCGGCGCGGATGCAAGAAACGCAAATTACTATAGCATACGCTTCTGACAAATGGGCTATCGATTGGTATCCACTTCATTGATTTTCTGAAGGTATTCTTTGGCCAATTTCAAATCGTCAGGGTGACAACCTTTCATTTTTAAAACCGTATCGAACGCTTGCCGCGCTTTGACCCAATCTTTGGCTTCGAAATAGAGCACGCCTATCCATCTCTGTGAACCTCCCCGATCGTGAGGATGCGCATCGTGCCATTCAACCACCGTGCCATAGGCTTTCAATGCTTCCGCGATCTTATTGTCTTCCCGCAAAATATGGGCAATCCACATTTGCGCCCCACCCCGGTCGTGGGGATGAGCTTCCTTAATTCCCACAACTTTTGAATAAGAGGCCAGCGCCTCGCTTTGCTTACCCTCTTCACGCAATAAGTGGCCAATCCATAATTGAGCACCACCCTTGTCGTGAGGATGAGAGGTCGGATTTTCCAGAACTTTCGAATAAGCAGCAAGAGCTTCGGCGCGCTTCCCTTCACCTCGAAGTTTGTGGGCTACCGACATTTGGGTTACTGCGTCTTCCGCTCCCTGCACCGTCGGACACTGAATTAAAGCATAAAAGAGGGCATAAAAAGCGATTGCGAGGAATCCTCTATTCATCACACAACCCTATTTTCCAGCAGTAGCAGTCTTCTGTCGCACGGGAGCTTTGGTAATTTTGCCGGCGCGAATGCAGGAGGCGCAGACTTTGACGCGGCGGACGCCGCCGTTCACGAGCGCGCGGACGGTTTGCAGGTTGGGCAGGAAGAGCCGCCGATTGATGGCGGTAACGTGCAAACCGATACCGCCGCTTTTCTTGCGGATACCGCGCCGACTGATGACATTACCGTACACGGGTTTCTTGCCACAAATTTCACAGATTCTTGACATAGGGCGCGCAAGATAATCGAGTCTTCCGCTTGCGGCAAGGAAATAATTAGGCTATTGTCGCCGCCTCATGAAAGTCCTAGTGACCGATCCGATTTCGCCGAAAGGCGTGGCGCTGTTGCGCGAGACAAAGGGCGTGACCGTCGTGGAGAAAACCAAGCTGCCACTCGACGAATTGAAAACGCTCATCGCCGACGCCGACGCCCTCATCGTGCGCAGCGAGACGAAAGTCACGGCCGACGTGATTGCCGCGGCGAAGAAACTCAAGGTCGTCGGCCGCGCGGGTGTTGGGGTGGACAATATTGACGCCGAAGCCGCGACCACGCGCGGCATCATCGTGATGAACAGCCCTGACGGCAACACCAATTCGACAGCGGAGCACGCGTTCTCCCTGTTGCTATCCGTCGCGCGCAACATTCCGCAGGCGCACGCGTCCGTGAAGGCCGGCGAATGGAATCGCAAAGCGTTTCAGGGCGCTGAAATTTGCGGTAAAACTCTCGGGATCATCGGCATGGGGCGCATCGGCACGGAAGTGTGTCGGCGCGCCATCGCGTTTGGCTTGCGGGTGATCGCCTACGATCCCTTCCTTGCGCCCAGCCGCGCCAAAACTTTACAGGTCGAACTGGTTGAGTTGCCGGAACTCTACCGGCGCGCCGATTTCATCACCATTCATGTGCCGCTCACCGACGAGACAAAAGGGTTGATCGGCAAACACTCCATCGCCCAGATGAAACCTGGCGTTCGCATCGTCAATGCCGCGCGCGGCGGAATTGTGGACGAACAAGCGCTCGTCGAGGCAATCAAAGCGGGCAAAGTGGCTGGCGCAGCGTTGGATGTGTTCGAGGAAGAACCGCTCCCCGCCAACTCGCCGCTACGAGCAGTGCCACAAATCATCACCACCCCGCATCTCGGCGCTGCCACCGCAGAAGCGCAGGAACTTGTCGGCGTGGAAATCGCGCAATCCGTCGTGGACGCGCTCATGGGTGGAATCATCCGCAATGCCGTGAACATGCCTAACATAGACGCCAAAACACTCGAACTGGTGCGACCTTATTTCGAGCTGGCCGAAAAACTCGGTCGGCTGCTCGCGCAGCTCGCGCCGCGCCGCATCGAACGTTTCACAGCGAATTACTGTGGACCTGTCAGCGAGCTGGATACCAATCCCATCACGCGCGCCGCGCTGCGCGGTCTCCTGCAGCACGTCGCCGGCAAAGACGTTAATGTCGTCAACGCGCCGATGGTCGCCTCGAATCTCGGAATCAAAGTCGAAGAAGTAAAAGTCACTGCGCCAGCGGATTTCACCGAGCTGATTGAGCTGCGCGTCCAGGCCGATGGTCAACAAACCAGCGTGGCGGGCACATTTTACGGCTCGCACCTCAACCCGCGCATCGTGCGCATCAACGATACTCACGTCGAGGCCGTCCCGAGCGGCGTGCTTTTCATCATGGAAAATCGCGACCGCCCCGGCGTGGTCGGTTACATCGGCACACTCATGGGCAAACACAAAATCAACATCGCCAGCATGAGCCTTGGCCGCGATAAGCGCGGCGGGCGCGCGCTGACGATCCTCAACCTCGACAGTCTGCCCGACGAGAAAACGATCAAGGACATCCTGCGCGATAAAGACATCTACTCGATCAAGCTGGCAAAGCTCTGAATTAAGGTCTCGATGGCGGATTATAAATATTCCAAAGCCTTGTCCATCGTTCGCATTCAACCTTTAATCCACACGATCCGTGGCCAGAAAGTTGTCTTGGACAGCTGCCTAGCGCAGCTTTATGGCGTCGAGACCAAAGCACTCAATCGTGCCGTGAAACGAAATCGCATGCGGTTTGCCGATGATTTTGTCTTTCAGCTCACTCGCACCGAAGCCGAATCTTTGAGGTGCCAATTTGGCACCTCAAACGAAGGTCGCGGAGGAATGCGCTATTTCCCCTACGCCTTCACCGAACACGGCGCGTTCATGGCCGCGAATTTTCTCAACAGCCCCAAAAGCCTACTAATGCTATCGCTGCCAGCATCTTCGTAGTCAGCACATTTGTCTGTGCAGGAATGGACGTGAACTGAAGAAAATGACTTTTTTTGCGTCGAAAATCACAATGAAACGGATCGCGTTGCTTACGCTGCTCTTCGCGGGGATTGCTTCTGCGGAAGAAACCGCTTTGGACCCGCAAACGACCGTCCGGGTCGAAGCCTTGCGGCGACTCGAAGGCGTGGACATTCACGCCAATCCACAACTCGAAGCGGCCGTGATGAAAGTTCTCGACGCGGTGCGCGGTCGCTCTGAATTCGTCGAGATCGTTCGCAAGTTTCAAATCAAAGGCCAAGACGATGCGTTATTGGAAATCGCGATTCAGTCGTCCGCCGAGATCGCCGGCACCGATGCCACGCGATTGCTGCTCGACTTTGAGGCAAACGAGCTGTTGCAAAAGACCCTCACCGGCGACATCGCGCGGGCGATGAAACTTGCCGAAGCGCTCGGCAACGCAAAAGACAAACGCGGAGTGGCGTTACTGCTGCCGCTCGTTACCGATATGAAGCGCGATCCTGCGCTCCGTCAGCAAACGGTTCGGTCACTGACGAAAACCGCCGATGGAGCAACCAAACTACTCAAGCTCGCCGCAGACGGCGAATTGCCCGCTGACCTCAAATTGACCGCCTGCCTGGAGCTTAACGCCGCGCCGTGGCCGCAAATCAAAGCGGAAGCCTCGCAATTACTTCCGCTGCCCCAGGCGGCGAACGCACAGACGTTGCCTCCCGTAGGCGAACTGTTGGCGATCAAGGGTGACGCAAGCCGGGGTGCGGAGATATTCGCCCGCAAAGAGAGTGCTTGCAGTGCTTGCCACACCGTTCATGGCAAAGGACGAGCGGTCGGCCCCGATCTTTCGGAGATCGGCAGCAAACTCGGCAAAGAGGCAATGCTGGCGTCGATCCTGGATCCCAGCGCGGGAATCTCCTTTGGATTCGAAGCCTTTACGATCCGTCTCAAGTCCGACGACGAAATTTACGGCTTGATTGTCAGTGAAACGGAGGAGGAACTTGTGGTAAAAGACAGCGCAGGGGCGATGTCGCGCTTCAAAAAACGCGATGTGATCGAGCGGCAAAAACAAAAGCTCTCGCTGATGCCCGTGGGCCTGCAGCAAACGATGACAGCGCAGGATTTGGCGGATTTGCTCGACTACCTCGCGTCGCTCAAAAAACCGAACGCGAAATGAGTCATTCGGTCTAAAAGCAGTACCAAACAGATAAGGAACCAGCATGAAAATATCCAAACCAGCATTTTTCACGATCCTCTTCGCCGCGGTGATTCTCGCCGTGAACTTCTTCCCGACGCCCGCGGTAGCCCAAGCCCAAGCCAAGAAAAAAATCGTCCTGATCGCCGGCTCGGCAAGCCACGGATCGGGCGACCACGAATTTAACGCGGGCGTACAACTCCTCAAGAAGTGCCTGGACAAAGTACCGAACGTGACGGTCGTGACCCATCTCAACGGATGGCCCAAAGACAACGCGATTTTTGACGGTGCAGATGCAATTCTCATCTACTCGGACGGCGGCGGCGGTCATCCTGCGATTCAAGGCGAACGACTCAAATTTCTCGACGGATTGATGCAAAAGGGAGTGGGACTCGCTTGCGCGCACTATGCCGTGGAAGTGCCCAAGGACAAAGGCGGCCCGGAATTTCTGCGCTGGATCGGCGGCTATTTTGAGGCGTTCTGGTCGGTCAACCCACACTGGGATGCCGAGTTCAAAGAATTTCCCAATCACCCCATCGCTCGCGGAGTGAAGCCGTTTAAGATCAACGACGAATGGTATTACCACATGCGGTTCGTGGAAGGGATGAAAGGTGTCACCCCCATTCTGACAGCAACTCCGCCGGACGGCACACGCGGCAAAGAAGGCGCCAGCAGTTCTCATGGCGGCAACCCCGCGGTGTTCGCCAGAAAAGGAATGGCCGAGCACGTCGCGTGGTCCTACGAACGACCGGATGGCGGACGCGGCTTTGGATTTACCGGCGGTCACAAACATAAAAACTGGGGCGATGATAATTTTCGCAAGACTGTCCTCAATGCCCTGCTATGGGTCGCTAAGATGGAAGTTCCGACCACCGGCGTCGAAAGCTCCATCACCACCGAAGATCTACAACAAAATCTCGACCCCAAAGGCGGCCCAAAACCTGCCGCGCCAAAATCCGCAAAGCTGGAAGGCTTTAAGTTTCGAAGCAAATTGGTCAACCAAGGTTCTGTTCCTGTGGATGCGGATATTACCGGCGCAAAGACGCTTGGCCTGATGGTCACCGATAGCGGCGACGGATTTGGTTGTGATTGGGCGGACTGGGTCGAGCCGCGGCTGATCAAAGCCGATGGCTCGGTGACGAAATTGACGGATTTGAAATGGAAAACCGCTTCCACGGGGCATGGCACGGTAAACATCGATAAAAACTCCGGCGGCAATCCGCTCAAGATTGGTGGTAAACTCGTCCCCTATGGCATCGGCACACACGCGCCCTCCGTGATCATCTTCGACATCTCAGGACAGGGATATACGAAGTTTCAGGCTTCAGCGGGCGTGGACAACGGCGGCACGGATCAGGGCTGCGGCTCGACGGTGGAATTTCTGGTGTTCACCGATAAAGAAGCTGCCGAATTGCTAGCCATGGTCGGCTCAACAGGCGCGGCGGCGGCTGCCACCGTGCGCGGATCCGGCCCGGACGCGGCAGAGGAATCCCTCGCAAAATTCACCGTAGCCGATGGCTTGGCAGTCACCGTCTTCGCCTCCGAACCGATGATGCTCAACCCGACCAACATGGACATTGATGCGCGTGGACGAGTCTGGATCACCGAAGGCGCCAACTATCGTAAATGGAAAGATACGCGTCCCGAAGGCGACCGTATCGTGATCCTCGAAGACACCAATGGCGACGGCAAGGCCGACAAGGCGAAAACATTTTATCAAGACCCAAGCATCAATGCCGCGCTTGGCATCTGCGTGCTCGGCAATAAAGTCATCGTCTCCTGCTCGCCGAACATGTTTGTCTTGACCGATACCGACGGCGATGACAAGGCCGACAAGAAAGAGACGCTCTTTTCCGGCATCGGCGGCACCCAGCACGACCACGGCGCGCACGCGTTCGTGTTCGGCCCCGACGGCAAGTTGTATTTCAACATCGGCAATAGCGGCGGCCAACTCAAGACCGCCGACGCCAGCAAATTCATCTTGGACCGCGCGGGCAACGAAACCCAGACGAACGGCAAGCCGTACCGTCAAGGACTGGTTTTCCGTTGCAACCTCGATGGCAGCGACCTCGAAACCCTCGGATGGAATTTCCGCAACAACTACGAAGTCAACGTAGATTCCTTCGGAACGATGTGGCAGTCCGACAACGACGACGACGGCAATAAAGGCGTCCGCATCAATTACGTCATGGATTTCGGCAATTTTGGGTTCCAAGACGAAATGACCGGCGCGGGTTGGAGCTCCAAACGAACCAATCTCGAAACGGAAATCCCCCAGCGGCACTGGCATCAGAACGACCCCGGCGTCGTCCCCAACTACCTCGTTACCGGCGGCGGTTCCCCGACTGGCATCCTGATTTATGAAGGTGATCTGTTGCCCGCAGTTTTCCGCAATCAAGTGATTCACTGCGACGCCGGCCCTAATGTCGTCCGCGCCTATCCCGCCATGCCCGATGGCGCTGGCTACAAAGCGGAAACCGTCAATGTCCTCAAAAGCAGCGATTCATGGTTTCGTCCCTCCGACGTTTGCGTCGGCCCCGACGGTGCGCTCTACGTCGCCGACTGGAACGACCCTGGCGTCGGTGGCCACGCCGCGGGCGACAATGTTATAGAAACGATGCGCGGGCGCGTCTATCGTGTTGCACCGTCCGGCCATAAACCGGTCGTGCCGAAACTCGATCTGAATACCGCCACGGGTTGCGTGGCCGCGTTGCAATCTCCCAATCTGGCCACGCGGTATCTGGCCTGGTCAAAACTGAACGAGATGCAGGACAAGGCAGAATCGGAACTGGTAAAACTCTGGAAACACACCAACCCACGCATCCAAGCACGGGCGCTTCACCTCTTGGCGCGCATCAAAGGCAAGGGCGCAAAATATCTCGACTTGGCAATGGCGGACAAGAATTCTGACATTCGCCTCATCGCTCTGCGGATCGCCCGTGCCGAGAAACTGGACATCATCCCACTGGTGAAAAAACTTGCCAGCGACAAGTCTCCCGCCGTCCGCCGTGAATGCGCCATTTCGTTGCGGCACAGCCAATCGCCTGAAGCCCCAAAGCTCTGGGCACAACTTGCCAACCAACATAACGGCAAGGATCGTTGGTATCTCGAGGCGCTTGGCATCGGCGCCGATAAAAACGAGAACGCCTACTTCGGCGCCTGGCTCGAATCCGTCGGCGACAAATGGAACACGCCCGCCGGCCGCGATATCATCTGGCGTTCGCGAAGCAATAAAGCCCCCGATCTGCTCGCCAAAATCATCAAAGACCCCAACACCTCCGATACCGAACGTCCCCGATACTTCCGCGCGTTCGACTTCCTCAAAGGTCCAGAAAAGGACGCTGCGCTGGCAGCCCTGCTGTTGGACGCTCCCGCGAAATAGCTCGACCCGACGATAGCTTTGGTGGGGAAGCCTGTCCTGGACGCAGCGAAAGGAATAAAATCCAATTCCTCCGCACTCAATCCGTAGTGCCTCACTATCACAGGTGTCAAAAGTTAAAGTGCCAATGCGCCTTTGGTTTTACCGATGAGATTGTCGCAGATCGGGCGGGTAAGGGCGGCGATTGTGCCAACACTACAAAGCCTTCGTGACCAGCACTTCCTCGCCGAGCATATCCACGATTTTGACGGCGACGGTGGTTTTGGTTCTTGGCGCAGGAAGTTCGTATTTGCCCGTCACGAGTTTGGTTTTCTTTTCAGGGACATCGGAGAGCGCGACGTTGAAAACCTTGCCGTCGTAGGCTGCGTCAATGCTCACGCAGTCCACCATCGCCCGCCAGTTGTCTATCTTCGGTTTGAGGATGCCTGCTTGCTCTGTGAGCCGCTCGATGATGGTCGGCGAAATGAAGTCCTCGATGACGATGAGGATTTTATCCTTCGTGCGTTTGATCTCCACCTTTGCGCGGGCGGGTTGGTGAACGAAAAACTTGCCGTAGGTCGGATCGGTGCGAAGCTCGATCACCTCGATTTTGTTCGGCACATCGCCTTTCTTGCGGAGACGATTCCAGTCTTCGAGCCAGCCGTCCACGGCGGTTTCTTTGCCGAGGCAAACCACCGTCACGTCGCGCTCCTCGTCGGGGCGGGCGGCGAGTTCCTTTTTCAGTTCCTCCATGTCGAGCAAAGAGAGCGGGTGCGTGAACGGCGCGATTTTCACCAGCCGCTTGCCGAGCGTGCCGTCGAAATACGAGTCGGTGCGGGTGCGCGTGACGCCGATATGCTCGCACGCGAGGTTCACGGCCTCGTTGTGCTGGATTTGCAAATCGTAGTCATTGACGCGATACGTGGCGAAGGAAAGTTGCGCGGGCGGCGGCGCTTCGTTGGTTTCCGTCTCAATCAATTTCCCTTGTCGGCTTCTCTGCTTTGCAGCTTCGACTTGCTCCGCGATGATGGTTTGCAGCCGTTTGCTCGTCGTCTGAATCGCACCCTTGTTGATGTCGCACCCAATCCAGCGGCGGCCTAGTCGTTGCGCGACCGCCGACGTCGTGCCGCTGCCGACGAAGCAATCCAAAACAATGTCGCTTGGGTCAGAGGAAGCCATGATAACGCGCCTGAGCAGGTCTTCGGGTTTCTGGGTTGGATAATCCTCTCGCTCAGGTTGAGCATGTAGCAGGGCAATGTTCCAAACGTTGTCCATGATCCGAGTTGTGCGCTCAACGTAGATTCCCTTGCCAGATTCGTCTTTTGTATAGATTTTCTTACCCTCCACTTTTTCCATCTTCGAGACTTTGATCGGCTTTTCCCGCTGTGTTTCCAACGTGTGAAACGTTGAGCCATCACCTTTGGTATAAAAGAGAACGAACTCGGTTGAGTTGGTGAACAACTTCTTGCGGGAGTCGGGGATTTTGTTGGTGAAATACCAGACCACAATGTTGCGGAACGACTCTGCACCGAATACCTCGTCCATGAGAAGCCGCACGGGAGCGACGCGGAAGTCATTCATGTGAACATAGATGCTTCCATTGGCCGCCAATAATTCTTTGAGCAGGAGCAATCGCTCATACATGAATTGCAGGTAGTTATCGTTTGCCCAGATGTCGGTGTATTGGACTTGCTCGCCCAGAGTGTAGCTATCGCCCTCAATCTTGGTTTCTCCTTTTACGCCGCGCAAGTTGATCTTCCTCACATAATCCGCGCCGCTATCGAAAGGCGGATCAATGTAGATGAGGTTGACCTTGCCGCGAAAGCCGTTGGCGAGCAGATGGGCGAGCACCTCTTTGTTATCGCCGTGAAATAGCAAGCCGCCTTTGGGATAGTCCTTCGGCCATTCTTGCCACTCTGCGCCTTTGCGCTTGGCGGTGTCACCTGTCGGATCGAATGTCTCGGTGTGCTGTGCGGGAAAGGCGGTGACGTGACGCAGCGGACGTTTGCCCACCCATGAGAGCATCGGGCGGCCTTTGGCGGGTTTGATTTCGAGTTGTTTGGTCTTTGGCTTGCTCATTTTGTCTCCACGAACTCGCGGGCTTTCTGAGTGTCGTTGTAGGCAACTGTGTTGCCGCTGGTGAAAATGAGTTGGTATTTGAGGCGGTCGGGATTCAGCCCTGCCCATTTGCGCGTCGCCACGGCTTTGCGTCCGTTTTCGCCGTCTATCGAATGCGACCGCTCGCCCTCATCTTTTATTTCGAGGATCAAACACTTACCATCCTTGCGACGGATCACGAAGTCGGGCGTGTAGCGATGCCATTCGCCATCTTCGCCGACGTATTCCACAAAAAAATCGGTCTTGCGCGGGTCGGTAATCGCACCCGTAAAGTAAATGTCCTCGACTTCGCTGGGATGGAGGTTGAGGTGATCGAGCAGTTGCTCGAAAAAACTTTTTTCGGGATTCGAGTCGAAGTTGTAGGCGGTGTAGTGAAAGCCGAGGTTGTGCTTGTTGCGATCCTTCATTTGCTCCCATTTGAGGAGCAACGCTTGACGGGCAATGGGATACAAAATCTCGGCGGTGTAAATCTCCGCGCCGTCGGCGGAAATTTCCTTCTCGAAGCCGTCAAGTTTGACGAGGGCAAGCGCCTTTTCGATTGCCTCCTCGCGCACGGCGTAGTTGCAGGTCAGCTTTTCGATTTGCTGCGCGATGTCGGCAAGATGCGCGAGGGGAATGTCGCCTTCGTTGTCGTAGAGCCGTTTGAGTTCGTCGTAGATCACCCAAACGTCGAGCCGATAAACTGCGGCAAGCTCCACCGCTGCGGAGTAGAGGTCAGTAGCTTGCGGAGTCGTTTCGATTTTTACGGTGTCGGCGATTTGTTTGAGGACGCTGCGTGTGGCGGCTTGCTGCGCTATGGCGAAGGTCAACTTTTCGAGCGTTGCGGGATGCGCTGATGTCGGCTTGGTCAACGAGAGTTTTCCAGTTGTCGAGTCTTTGCGAACCACCGTCCGCACGACTTGTTTTATGACAAGCGGCGGAAGACGGAGCTTCCGCAGTTCGATTTTCGCGCTACGGCTATTGGCTTGAGTGCGTCTAAGGTCTTCGATGGTCTCGCCGTAGGTTTCTTGCAACTCGCGGTCGAGGGTGTTGTAGTTGTCCATCGAGAGATAGATGCGCGCTTTTTCGGCGTTGCTCGGCACTTGGCGCAGACACCGTGACGCGGCTTGTAGCACGAAGTTGTTGCTGCTTCGCAGCCGACGCGCCAGCGCGCACGCGAATAGGCTGGGGCAGTTCCAACCTTCCGTGCCTTTGTTGACAAGCAGTATGACGCGGTGAGGCGAGGCGGGATCGTTGAGACGGTTGAAAGCGTCCACTTCGGCTTGTGGAGAGTCTGTGGTATTTCGCAAGCAAATCGCAGTGGATTGACCGACTTTTGCCAGCGCGATTTCGACGACGGGGCGGAGTTTTTCGAGATCGTCAGTCTGCGGAAAGTAGAGCGCGAGTTTGGAGGGCGAGCCGTTGGGGAGTTTTACGTTGCCGTAGTCTTGGAAAAAGTCCGCGATCACATGCGCGACGAATTGGTCGGTATCCTCGTCGCCGAAGCGGAAGCCGTGAATGTTGCCCGCGACTTCTTTGAGGATGCCGTCGCGGATGCCTTGCGCCAGCCCATACCAGATCACCACGTCGCGCAACGGCTGGCGGCGGTAGTAGGGCGTGCCAGTCGTGTTGACGACACACAGGACATTCGTGTTGGCGGCGAGGTAGTCCACGGTCTTGCGGACTTTTTTCAGTTCCTCACCGAGAGCTTGGCCGTAGGTGTGGTGGGCTTCGTCCGAGAAAACGGCAAGGTGCGGAAGGCTGGCGATGGATTGAAGGCGAAGGTTCGCAACTTCGGCGCGGGCTTCGTCCGCCTTTTCGGGCTTGAACAAGTTGCCGATGTCGGATTTGCGGATCGTCTCTTTTTGAATGCGGATTTTTTCAGTATTGGTGACGACGACGTTGAACACACTGCCGCGAATTACGGGGATGTCTTTCTCGCCGTCGCGGGTGAAGGTAAGTTTCACAGATGCGGCAAAGCGTTTGTAGAGACGTGGCGGCAAGATGCGACCGTAAGGGATTTCTGCCAACTCGCGCAGCGATTCGATGATGGTTTTCCCAGGTGCGAACACGAGCGCGTTTTGCACGAAGTCGGCGTCGGGATAATCCAGCGCCATTGTAAACTCGGTGGCGATGATCGCGCCGATGAGCGCCGTTTTACCAGCACCCATCGCTAGAGCCAAGATGTAACTCGGATATTCGAGCGTGAGCGTTTCGCGCAGAGCTTCCAAATCGAACTCGCGCACGAATGCATCATCACCTTCAATGAGCTTCAGCAGCTTCTTGACGGTGTATTTGCTCCGCTTGAATGCTTCATCGGGGATGCTGAGGGCTTTCAGAAAAGCGGCGGGATCGTCGTCAGGCAGAAAATACTTTTTGTAGAGGTCGAGAATGTGCGGTGTTTCCTCGACGATCCGCAAATACCAATATGTTTCGAGTGCGCGCAATTGTGGCGGACGCAACCGAAACCCGCTGCCCTCTGGTTCTCTTGCCCAATCGAGAATCTCCGCAATGGTGGTGTATTCGCTTGCGCAATACCGTTTGCTCCGCCACTCCTCGACAAGGCGGGCAAGCTGCTGATAAAGCGTCGGCGGTGTAACTAGGGTGGTTGCGTCGTTGGGCATAGTGCGCTTGGCGAAGCCTCGACGACGGCACAAAAAAAGGACGCGGTCTCAACGCATCCCCGTCTGAGGCACTGCGAAGCGCCCGTGGAGAGAATGCGCCAAGCCGCGCCCGTGTGGGCGCGTGCTTGGGCTGGGTCTCTCCACAGAAAATTCGCAGTTTTCAGACGAGACCGTAGCCATAGCTACGCGAAATTGTTTGTTAGTTTCTAATGGTCGTCTCTTTCCTCCTATTGGTTGTGGAGTGTAGCAGGGCGCAGGCACGTGGCAATATCAAATCGGCACAGTGCTGTCAGGCTCGTGGCCTCATTTCTCCACGGGAACAACGATCCCGCGCCAGCGATTAGGAGCGAATCGTGACCACGGTTGAACGCTGAATGTCTCTGATCAGAACATTCTCGTAAGTTTCCGCCATGGATTTTTCTTGCCTCGTGGTGGCGCTTCTGCCAGTCAGGACAAAACGGAGGTAAACCATGCTGATCCAATTGGAACAAGAAGTTGTCGCGGACGTGAAAAAACGATACGGAGCGGAGGTTGCCCGCTCGACGAAACGATTCCTCTCACTACAGCGAGATCTGAGCAAGTGCACCCTTGATCACCTCGTCGCCATGGGACGCGAACTGATTGCCGTCAAAAAGAAGCTCAAACACGGCCAGTGGTTAAATTGGGTGCAAAAGGATTTGGGAACCCATCGTGGAACGGCAGAAAACATCTCGAATGTTGCCGAGGCATACGACGCAAATGCTGAATCGCTTCAGCATTTCAACTCGCTCGATGTTACTCGTCTTTATCGCCTGGCGCGCGTGCGCCCGGAAAAACTCCGTCAGCTCTCGCCGGACACGCCGCTGCCGATCACGCCGGGCGGCGCGCCAATACCCTTGGCCAACATGAATACGCGGGACTTCGATGCGGCGCTCGATCTCTTCGAAGGCCGTCGTCGCCACCGATCCGTGACACCGTCGGTGCCCGGGATTTCGCAGCCGCCGCTGGATCGGAGCAACCGGGAGGCGTTCGTACAGTCGTTGATTGCCGCCATCGAACTCCTGATTACCGAAATACAGCGCATCCGCGAGTTGCCCGGCAAACTCACCGCAGGTCGGAAAGAAGAGGCGGAAGCAGTAGTGGAGAAGCTGCGAAAAGCGATTCTTCGCTTGCCGGCCTGGGCAATAAAACACCGGTGAGATGCCCGCCCTTCTCCGTCAGCCGACGGATTCGTCGCTCAAACAATCGCCGTCATTTCTCCGTAATCATTTCTCCACGGGCACAACAATCCCGCGCAGGATGATGTTTTGGCAGAAAACGAAGACCAGCAGTGTCGGGATGGCGGCCAACGCCAGCCCGGCAAAGATCACCGGCGTCCCATAATCCTGCTGTAATTGATACAGATATACCATCAGCGTCCACATGCTTTCGTGCTGACAAACCAGCAAGGCGAACATGAACGCCCCATACGCCGCCGTGAACGCGCCAAGAGCGATGACCGCGAGAATCGGCGCGGAGAGCGGCATCGTAATATTGCAAAAAATCCGCAGCTCGCTCGCGCCATCGAGCGTCGCAGACTCGTAAAGTTCCTTCGGCAAGCTATCAAAAAAACCTTTCAGCAGAAAAATCGAAAAGCCGTTGGCCGCGGCCGGGATCACCAACGCGGCGAACGTATTGAGCCAGCCCATCTCGCGCAACATCAGAAACGCGGGAATCTGCGTTACCTCGGCCGGAAACGCCATCGTCGCCATCAAGAGAAAGAGCGCCTTCGTGCCCCAGCGCGGCTGGAAACGTGAAAGCGCGTACGCAGCGAGCGGGTTGATGATGAGCGCGGTAACGACGTTCAACAAACAGAAGATCAGTGTGTTCTTGAACGCATGACCACGCAACGCCAGTTCATTGAAAACAATCCGATAATTGCGAGTGGCCATCTCGCGGACGATCGCTCGTTTGTTCTCCTGCATCGTTTGCCAATCGTGCGCCAAAGTTGGCATCGTGACTTCATCGAACGACGCGTAGCTCGCGCCATGCGCGCTGTTGAGCGCGTCGAGGCCTGCGCTGAGAGGAGTCGAAGCGCTCTTGTATTTCGCCCGTAGAAATTCGCGCCAGCGAAAGTCGGCAGAGTCGAGTGAGATGCCATCGGGCGATTTGAGGGTTTGTAGGAAGCTTTCCACATCACTGAAAGCGGCGATGGGAGATCGTTGATCGGGGAACGAAACGGCATCGAAACCCTCGAGCTTCACGCCGTAAATCTCGTTCAATTTGGCGATAGCACCGTATTTCTTTTGCAAGAACGAACGGAACTCGAGCGAAAGCGAGGCGTCGAATCGAATGAACCGCACAGAAAGATTGTCCCTCACGTACGTCCACCACACCTCGCGCTGAATCGTTTGGGTGGGCGGCGTCGGCAGAATCGACACGTCGTATAGATTTTTGTAGTTCGTTCCCCACTCGCGATTTAGCCTCTCAACCGCGTCCCGTCCCGTCCCGAAGCGCGGCTGAAGTTGCGTCATGATGAAGTTTCCCTCGACACTCGTCGGAAAGAAATAGCGCGGCGCAAGACTGGCACGGTAATCGCTATAAATTTGCGCGTAGGGGCCGCGCACCTGTTGAAATCTGCGCAACACCCATTCCTCCGGTCGGAGCACCTCGTACACGTCCTTCCGTGACAGATTCGGATATGCCCGCCAGAGCCGCCGTTGATACTCAAACGCCAATTCCGGCACGGTTTTGAATCCGCCATTATGACCCAGCGTAAAAAACCACGGTGGATTTTCTACCGCGATGGACGAATCCCGACTCGTCGCCAAAAACTCTCGCCAGTCCGCGATCACCGCAGGCGCGACAGGCTGCGGCGGTTCGAGGAACTCGAACGAATAGAGCGGTCGTCCCTCTGCGTTGCGATAGCGGGTTGCCGCTGTGAACGCATCAAGCGACCCGCCATAGCGCTGTTCCTCGAACTTACGAAACAACATCGTGTCGTCGTGGAAAAATCGTGGCACGATATCGAACTGCCGAATGTCCACGTCGCTCTTAGTCGAGCCGCTCAGCATCAGCAGGAACGGATAGACCATCCATACAGCGCCCACGACCAGCAGCGCATACATCGTCGCCACGAGCATCCGCCCGCGCGGTGACCGACGATGGATGGAAGAGAGGATGGGCATAATCAATATTCTAAAAGCTCGAAGCACGAAATTCGAATTCAGAAATAAATCCGAATGGCGAAATGGCAAAAAGACCAAAACAATTATACGAAATTGCCTTAGCAGCCTGTTGAAACATCCCGATTTCGCCGCGCGGGGGCGCGCGGCCTACAACCTTCCCCTCGGAATTCTTTGTTTTTGTAGGCCGCGCGCCCCCGCGCGGCGAGTAATTAAACCAGCTATTTAGCTTCAACAATTCAACATTTTCAAATTTGTTTCGAGGTTCGAGTTTCGGATTTCGGATTTTCATCTCACTTCCCTCCCGTCGTTCGGAATTCGACTCGGTTTAGAATCTTCAACTGATAGGCGGTGAAGGCTAGCAACAACATGCCGAGAATCCACGCCATCGCCGTGCCGCGGCCGAATTGCTGGAACATGAAGCTGCGCTCCCAGATTTCGTAGCCGACGACGTGCGTGGCCAGTTTCGGGCCGCCTCCCGTCATCGCCAGCACCGCGTCGGCGCTTTTGAATCCGAAGATGGTCGCGCCGACCGCGTTGATGACCAGCAACGGTTTCATGTACGGAAGGACGATGTGACGGAGTTTGCCGTAAAACGACGCGCCATCCATGTCAGCAGCCTCGTAGAGTTCATCGGGGATTCCCTTGAGAGCGGCGAGGTAAATGAGACTGGCCGCCCCAAGATGTCCCCATGCCAGCGGGAAGACAAGGCAAAGCATCGCCATCGAGGGATCATCGAGCCATCGCTGCGCAGAAATGCCAAGGAGACCGATGATTTTGTTAAGGATTCCGTCGGGCGACGGATCGTAAATCTGCCGCCACATGAACAAAATCACAATGCCCGACACAACCGCGGGCAAATAGAAGAGGACGCGAAACAGAACTTTGCCACGTGGGATTTCCTGCAACATCACCGCCAGCGCGACGGGTGGCAGGAATCCCAGCGTCATCCAAAGCGCGCAAAAGTAGAACGCATTCTTCAAAGCCAGCCAGAAGCGTTCATCGAAAAGCACATCAGCGAAATTATTGATGCCGACCCAGCCCGATTCGCCGACAATGCGATAGTTCTGAAACGCCATTACCGACCCGCGCGCCAGCGGGAAATATTGCCACCAAAGAATCAGCGCCAATGCGGGCAAAAGAAGTAGGAGAGCAAGGCGGGTTTTGTAATCGTGGCGCAAGCTTCTAGCTTGCGAATCATTGGCAAGCAAGGATGCTTGCCCCACATTTCTGCTCATCCATCCAAAAATCTTTCGAATCATCACCACAAAACTCACCGCGATAAGCCCCGCCACGACCCACGCGACGGCATTGCGTTTCTTGCGCTCGCCTTCGGGAATTATCCCGATCATTTTCTCATTCGTCTCGGCGACGGCGGCCTTGAGAAATTCCTGAATTTTCGCTCGTTTCTGCTCCCGCGTCATTTTGCCAAAATCGTAAAAGTAAATCTCGTCCATCGGCTTGGTCAGATACGTGTAAACGTATTGGCAATTCTTGCCGTACGGTTCGGGAGTTCCGCGTTCCAGCGCGGTGAGGTATGTTTCTTCGAGACCGGGAGGCGCCAGCTTGGCCAGTTCGGGAAATCCAAACTGCCGCAGCCACGTCGGCATCACCATCCGCCACGCGCCTTGCTCGACCATTGCCGCGGTAAAGATTCCTCGTGCTTCGGATCCGTCCACGAATCGGATGTATTCCCACGCGGCGTCCCGGATGCGCTTGTCCGTTTGTCCGGCGAAAATCCCAAACATCCGCGAGTTGATCTCCGCGCTCGAGATTCCCGTCGGCCCTCGGGGAATCGGTCCGACACCGACCAGTTGTGGATTGAATTCGCCCAGCTGACCGGCTTCGAGGTAGTAGAACGTCATTGCGATTTTTCCGTCACCCCATTTCTGTATAACATCCAGTCCGCGATAGGCAATCTCTCCTGTCTTGCCGCCTTTGGTGACTTTCTCGGTCTGCAATTCGCGAACGAATTCGAACGCGTCCACCGCCGCGGGTGTATCAAATGTTGCGCGCCATTCACCCGGGGAAACTTCCTCGACTGCGTGCGCGCCCGCACTGCATAAGTAGTGATACATCAACCATGACGCTTGCGGGCCGCTGAAAAATCCAATCCCGTAGATGCCGCGGGACGGATCACTCACGCGTTTCGCATATTCTTTCAACTCATCCCAGTTTTGCGGCGGACGATCGGGGTCGAGTCCTGCGGCGGCAAAGAAATCGCGCCGGTATTGCAGTACCATTGCGACGGGGCCATAGGGCATCGCCCAATAATGTTTCTGCCCGTCTGCGCCCGCGCGATGGACAACGGGCACGAGCGGTTTCGGGATGCGCGAGTCGCGCTCTTCCGATGGAAGCTGCGCGATGTATTCGTCGAGCGGATACAAAAAACCGTTGCGGATATACGTATCGGATTGCCGGAAATTGACGTAAATGATGTCGGGGGACGTGCCGCCCGCAATCGCCATCAATGGCGCGGCATCCATCGTACTGCCCTGAATCTGGATGGGCGTCGCCGCTTCGAGTCGAATCTGCGGATGCGTTTCGAGAAACCGCTCCAGCACGCGATAATCGGCGATCTCTTTGGGAGATCCGCCGCGTTTTTTGGGAAGGTTAAATACGCGGACGGTGATGATGTCTTGTGTGGGCGGCTCGGCGGAAACACCAGCCAATTCCATGACAAGAAATAGCGCCACAACTGCCAAGAACCGCTGATGGAATTGCATCGGAGCGCGCATTTTTTCTCTGTCATTCTGAGCGACAGCGAAGAATCTCTTCTGTTTCGTCGCACAGCAGAGACCCTTCGACTTCGCTCAGGGTGACAGCATGAGCGCGGATGCACGTCAACTCAAGCTTGATTTCATCAAGCCATAAAACACACGAAAACTTTTCGCGCCTTTCGACCTCCTCATTTGAGGACGAGGCCTCGCCCTGCCGTGGGGCGGCGGGCAAATCATCCGATAATTCCCACTCGACGCCAAGCCGCGCGGGGCGTAAATTCAGTCGCGATGAAAGCCGTCACCGCCGACCAAATCCGCGAGCTGGACCAACGCGCCATTGCGGCGGGTGTCAGCGGACGCGTCCTCATGGAGGCGGCAGGTCTGGCGGTCCATTTAGCAAGTTACAAGCTCGACCTTCCAAGAAAACGGTGGCCTTGTTTTCACTGTTTGGTACTCGCCTACAAAGGCAATAATGGTGGTGACGCGTTAGCAGCTGCACGCCAACACCTGGAAAACGCGGGTGTAGTGCAGACGGCCATTTTTTGTGCTGCACGTGAACTCAAGGGAGATACCGCTTGGCATTACCGGAAGCTTAAGTCCAGTATAGAACTCGAAGTCAGGCGCCACGGGAACGGAGAGCCGCCGATTGAGATAGTCCATATAGTCCACGAGTCCGCTCTCGAAGAAAAAGCCAAGCCACAAGACGCGGGAATTATTATTGACGGACTCTTCGGCACAGGGCTGAAACGGCCGTTATCGTGGCCCTTCGACGAAGTCGTTCGACGCGTGAATGCATCGGGCGCCCGGGTCGTGGCAGTAGACATCTCCTCCGGCCTCAATGCCAACACAGGTGAGCCGATGGGAGGCATCGCGATTCGCGCCGACGTGACGGTGACGATGGGGTTGCCGAAGATCGGATTGCTGAAAGAGGCGGCGATTGATTATGTCGGCAAACTGGTCGTCGCCAAGTTGCCCTATCCGCCCGAACTCATCGAGCAAATCAAAACTGACGTGAACATGATTCACGAAGATGATGTGCGCCTGATGCTGCCACGCCGGAAATTCTCCTCCCACAAAGGCGATTTCGGTCATGCGCTTATCGTCGCTGGCTCGCAGGGATTGACGGGGGCGGCGAACCTCTGTGCGACGGCGTGCGCTCGCACAGGAGCGGGGCTGACAACGCTTTGCGTGCCTGAAAATGTTTATCCAATTCTCGCCGCGGCGTGTCCACCCGAGGTAATGGTGCAACCAATCTCGGATGCTACAATTGAATCCTTCGCGTCTCGATATGCCTCCTTGGGGTGTGGCTGTGGCCTCGGCCAATCGCCCGAAGCAAAGAAGCTCGTCGAAAATCTGATTCGTCGCTGGCCTTCGCCGATGGTTCTGGACGCCGATGCTCTGAACAACATCGCAGCGAACCCAAAGATTTTACTCCAAGCCAAAGCGCCTGTCATCATCACACCGCATCCGAGCGAGATGGCTAGGCTCACCGGGAAAACCGCCACAGCCGTAAACGCCGACCGCTGGAATATCGCGAAAACTTTTGCGCGCGAGCACAAGTGCATCGTCGTCCTCAAAGGCGCGCGCACGGTGGTTACCGACGGCAACGAACTTTGGATCAATGTGACGGGGAATCCGGCGATGGCATCGGGGGGAGTTGGTGACGCGTTGACGGGCATACTCACGGGTTTGCTGGCGCAAGGATTGAAACCGTTCGATGCCGCGCGCGCGGGAGTTTACCTCCACGGTCTCGCGGGCAATCTCGCCCATGAAAAACTTGGCGGACGCGCCATTCTGGCCAGTGATCTCATTGAGCACTTGAATGCGGCGTTTGCCACAATCGCATGAATCGGCTCTTTCGCCCTTACAGGGCTTCACTTTTTTATTTCCTTGTTCCTAGGGCTGACGCCCTAGGCTATTTTATTTCGGCTTTTCAGGCCTTCGAGAGTAAATTACATTGTAGCGGCGCTCTGCGAGCGCCGATTTGGATTATTGATTCATGCTATCGGCGGTCATAGACCGCCGCTACATACAGATTGCCTTGTCCTACTCGGCTCTCGTAGGACGCACGAGGCCGTGTGTCCCTGCCAACAACTTGTTGAAGGATTCCTCGGCTACATTTTCCCAAACAATTCCGCAATCAATCGCACGCCGATGCCGGTGGCGCCTTTGGCACGATAGGGTTTTTCGTCCGTGGCCCAAGCGGTACCAGCGATATCGAGATGTGCCCATGGGGTTTTGCCGACAAAATGTTCGAGAAAGGCCGCGCCTTTGGCGGCGCCGGCTTCGCGTCCGCCGGTGTTGATAATGTCACCGTAGCTGCCTTTGATTTTGTCGCGGTCGTCGTCGGTGAGTGGCATCGGCCAGACGGAATCACCGCTCGAATCCCCGGCGGCTTTGAGTTTGGCAATGAGATCGTCGTTGTTTCCGAAGAGACCGCAGTTAGCGCTGCCGAGAGCGACGACGCAGGCGCCAGTGAGCGTAGCGAAATCCACGATGGCACGCGGCTTGAACGTGTTCGCCCACGCAAGCGCATCGGCCAGCACTACGCGTCCTTCAGCATCCGTGTTGAGCACTTCAATCGTTTTGCCCGAAAATGCGCGGATGACATCACCCGGGCGATAGCTCGTGGCACTGGGCATATTCTCCGCGCTGCCGATGATCCCAATGACGGGAAAAGGCACTTTGAGTTTCGCGACGGCGCGCATGATGCCGAGCGTGGCGCAGCCGCCGCACTTGTCCCACTTCATTTCGTCCATGCGATCGCCTGGCTTGAGAGAAATGCCGCCACTGTCGAAGGTGATGGCCTTTCCAACTACGATGAAGGGAGCAGGGAGAGGAGTGATGGGAATGGATGGAGTATATTCGAGCGTGATCATCCGTGGCGGGCGAATGCTCCCCTGCCCCACGGCGAGAATGGCGTTCATCTTGCGCTCCGCCAATTCCTTCTCGTCGAAGACGGTGCATTTGAGTCCGAGTTCATCCGCTAGTTTCTGTGCTTCGGCAGCAAGCGTTTCGGGATAAATCACATTGCCGGGTTGGTTGGCGATGTTGCGGGTGTAATTGGTTGCTTCGGCAATGATGCGACCGCGTGCAGCGGCTTTTTGTGCTGGTTCGAGAGATTTTTTGTCGGCAACACAAAGTACAATCTCTTTCACGGTCGTTTTTTTCGCGTTGTCACCGGTCTTGAATTCGTCGAACGAATAGAGACCGAGCAATGCGCCTTCGGCAAATGCTTGAGCGACATCCCCGTTTGGTAATTGCAGAGTGATTTTATCGGCGCGCGCTTTGCGAAGAACGCGTACGGCGGTGGCGGCGGCGCGGGAGAGTCTAGGACCGGTGATTTTGTCTGTTTTGCCGAGGCCGACCAGCGCGATTTGTTCGGCGCGCGTCTTGCCCCAGGTTTGCAGGACGAGGGATTGACCGGCTTTGCCGACAAACTGTTTGCGCTTCTGGACGATGGAGATCATGTTCGCGAGCGCGACGGGCTGGCCGTCCGGTTTCGCTCCTTCGGCGAGAAAAATGGCGGCGCCAGCGACGGGTTGATTGGCGGCGGTGGCCGCGACGACAGAAATTTTCATGGTTAACTCCTTTAACATTCAACGCTCAACATTGAACATTCAACATTCAATAAACTCACTTAGACGTTTAGAGTTGATTGTTGGGTGTTGATTTCGTTTCCCGCGATTATAGCGTTGCGGGCGGTTGAGTCAACGCGATAGAAAGACGATGTGACGACGCTACGAACCGTCCTGACAATCCTGGTGCCTGTCTTGTGCGGCTACGTATTGGCCAGGCGCCGACTGCTGCACGATGCGGCACTCGAGGATTTGAGCAAACTGCTTATCAATTTTCTCCTGCCATGCTTTCTTTTCACTGGCGTCGTCGCCGGCATTGCCACGCTCGACTGGAAAAATGGGCTGATTCTGCTGTTGGCGTCACCCCTCTATACGTTTGGCGGATTAGCGCTTGGCTGGGCACTGGCGCGAATGATGCGAATCGAATCCAATCAACGGCGCGCGGTGACGGCGTGCATCGGATTTGCAAATGCCGGCTACATTCCCATCGGCATCGTGCCCGCGTTGGTTGCGGCAACGGACTTGTTTGGCGAAACCGAAGCCGCGAAAACCCGCGGACTGATTTATGTCGCGATGTTCCTGTTCTTGTGGACACCGTTGATGTGGAGTTTGGGCGTCAATATGTTTCGCGCAAAAGCGGACGGAGAACGAAAGTGGTGGCAGGCGATCAGTCCACCGTTCGTGGCAGTGCTGATCGGCGTCGCGATCGGGTCGAGTCCACTGCAAAACCTATTGGTGGGAATCAACGCACCCTTGGGTTGGCTGCAAGAAGGGTTGTATATGCTGGGAACAACAGCAACGCCATTGGTCATGCTGGTTTTAGGCGGCACCCTGGCGGAGATTCATTGGAATGGCCACGTACGAATCAACGCCATCGCGAGTGTGGTCATAGCGCGTAGCATTGTGATGCCGTTAGTGGTATTCGGATTGATCGTGCTAGCCGTGAAACAATTTGGAAAGCCGGATGACCCACTCATGTTGTTCATCCTGTTGCTGCAAGGCACGATGCCGCCCGCGACGAATCTCGCCGTGATTGCGCGACGGTACGATTCCCACCCACAATTGGTCAGCGCCATCCTCCTGGTCTCCTATCTGGCGGCGCTGATTAGTATTCCACTTTGGCTGGCTCTCTTCGTCCGCTGGCTAAGCGCTCCGTAAGCCGTCAGGGCTGACTCGAGTAAAAGCGAATTGGGGTGCCGCTATGTGCGGCAAGTTTCTTCCAATCACCATCGGCCAGCTTACCCGGCCACCCGACTAACAGCACTGCGGTCTTATCATCTACTTGTGGAAAATCCATCAGTGCGTCGCTCAAGAGCCCATTCAATACGACCCACTGGGCGGACGAATTCGCAGTAAGCATTTCCTTGATGCGCGCCCTAACAGCGTCGCGCCGGTCAGGACCGATCGCCACAAATACCACGTTGTCATTTGGATTTCGCTCGGTTACTCGACGCGCCCTAACCGTCCACAATGGCACGCCCAAAACTCGCGAGGTGGCACCCGTCTTGGTTAGTTCAACGTCGTCTGACTGCATCGTTTTCGGAACGATCCCGCTCAATCGCCCATTGTTGCCCGCAATGACGAGGGTAAACTCGTCTCCGAGCGGAACACGGTTAACCACGTCGCTTTGATACTCCTTGCGACCGTAAAACTGGAGTACTAATCCATCCGTTGCGGGATAGACTATATAGCCATCGGCGGGGGCGACTCGGCAAATTTCCTTGGCTGCAGCGCGCCAATCAGGCGACGTCCAATGCTTCAGCGAGCGTGGCATCCACAGGAGCGGCACTAATGCCAGCAATACGACAATTGCGCTGCGCAGTTTCAGATTCGACACCAAGACTTCCATTGCCCGCGATACCGCGATCGCCGCCGCGATAAATCCAAATGGCGCGAGCGCAAGATACACTCGGGCGCCACCGCCGCGAGTCAAAGGAGCAACTAGGAAAGGAAAAATCAATGTTAAGACTAGGAACAAACTCAATCGCCAGTCTCGCGTCATCAACAAACCCGCGGCGATCAACACCACCAATGGCCAACCCCAGATTTGAGACGTAACTTCGCCGACAAACGTCGTCCACGTATCGAAGGATTCAATGGGCGTGCCAAACGTCTGCCGTCCTTGCGCGAACTGGCTCGCGCCACGCCATAGCCACATGCCTCCCATTAACGCTAAGATGGCATACGCCACAAGCGCACGACGTTCCGCTGAAAAAAACTTTGTCGGCAAATCCACTTTTCGCCAGTCCAAGTATCGGCGGGTCAAATCATATAGCCCAATCGGCGCGATAAAAATTACGCTCGTCGGCAAGGTCAGGATTGCCGCCAATCCAACGATTACCGCCCAGCCGAGTCGTCGTCCTTGAATGGAATCCCCTCGATTAGCGCGCAGCACGAACCACGCGAAGAGAACGACTAGGAACGTCTGCAATGCGTACCCGCGCGAAGCTTCCGCGTAATGCAAGAGTGGTGCACTGGTGAGCGCCCAGACCGTCGCTAAAAATGCGATCACCCGGTCGTTCGTCAGGTGAAACGCCAGCAGCGGCACGAGTAGCCAAGTCGCGGCCATCGCGATCAGCGCGGGCAACCGCACCGCCAACTCTCCCGCGCCGGTCAGTTCGACCGACCATCGCACCAGCAAACTGTGAAGCGGATGATTGTTGGGAATGGCGAGATCGTTAAAAATGCCCCGCCACGAATCCGCCGCGGCATAATGCAGCATTGTATACACCTCGTCATACTCAAGTCCGCGCATCATCGCGGAGCGTCCACACCAAATCACCGCCGCCAAAAAACAAACCGCGCCCAGTAGAAAATAGGCGTCAGGTTTTCGCGCGGAGGATGAATTACTCACACGCGAATTGTAACCGCCCGCGTCGAGCGCGGCCACAGGAAAATCTTCCGATCACACTTCTTGTCGAATTATACGAAATTATCGCCGCACGGGAGCACACAACCTACAATATAGCCTTCGAGATCAAAGTATTGGTGGTGTACCGCGTTGAAGGACGTTGGTCGTCAGGTTTCCCAAAAGTCATGTTTCATGGCTTAGTCAATTGCTTCACTATCACCGCTGGATCATTCGTTGGCAACTGGCAAGTGTAATCCTGGCAAATGTAGGCGGTGGCTTTGCCATCCACGGGCTTCACTGATTCGAGAAATTTCAGATTTTTCGACAGCTCACGCTGGCTGTCACCACCGTCGGCGAGCAAAATGATTTTATTCGGGATAAATCGGCTGTGAACCTCGCGAAGCAATGCCCTCGTGTCGGTGGCATCGGATTTGCCCGCGATGATTATTTGTTTTGGTTTTGACAGCGAGAAGTCGAAGGCGACGAGCATCTGCGGCATGGTGCTGGCGTGCTGACCCAACCGCGCCGCAAAGTAGGCCATTGTCTTCTCGGCCCGCGCGCGAAGGTCTTTGTTGTCGGTCATCTGCGCGAGACGGAGCAGATTGAGAGCGGCGATGGAGTTGGCAGACGGTTCCGCCCCGTCGTAATCTTCCTTGAGACGCACGAGCACATCTTTTGAGCCTGCGGAAGTATTGAAGTAGCCGCCGTCTTTATCGTCCCAGAAAAGTTCGTCCTGTGTTTTTTGCAGCGCGATCGCCCACGTGAGATATTTCACGTCAAAACTGGCTTCATAAAGGTCGAGCAACGCTTGGATAAATGATGCGTAATCGTCCAGATACCCATCCAGCGCGGATTCGCCGTCGCGATAACGGCGCAGGAGTTTGCCGTCGCGATAAAGATTTTTCTCGATAAACGCCGCGGCGCGTCGGGCGGCGGAAAGGTATTTGGTTGAAAATTCACGGGCAGGAACGCTCGTGCCACCGATTTCGATTGCTTGATGGGCGCGCGCAAAGGCGGAAATCATCATCGCGTTCCAGGACGTCAGCGTCTTGTCGTCCAGATGTGGACGCGGACGCTTGCTGCGGATCTCAAAGAGTTTCTTGTGCGCGTCAGCAAGGATGGCGCTGACTTGGTCTGATGTCTTGCCGGCGCGTTTGGCAACTTCATCGAGGCTGCTGCGCACGATGAGGATGTTTTTGTTTTCGAATTCTCCGTGTGGGTCGTTCGGCGCATTGCCGTGGTCGCTGACTCCGTAATAGTCGCAAAAGACTTCGGCAGTGTCCTTGCCGATGGCGGCGATGATTTCTTTTTTCTCCCAAATGTAAAACGCGCCTTCGGATTTTTCCTTTGGATTTTCAGGTTTAGGGCTGTCCGCGTCTTCCGCGCTGTAAAACTGGCCGTCTTTTCCGGTCATATCACGCAGAACGTATTCGAGGATATCACGGGCGGTATCGGCGTAAAACGATTCGCGGGTAATCTGATACGCTTCGAGATAGCTGATGGCGAGTTGCGCCTGGTCGTAGAGCATTTTCTCGAAATGCGGCACGTGCCATTGTCCATCCACCGAGTAGCGGGCAAAGCCGCCACCGATATGGTCGTGGATACCGCCATCGGCCATTTTATTGAGCGTGAGCAACACCATGTCGCGAGCGTCAGCTTTACCGGCTCGGGCGAAATGGCGTAGCATGAAATTGAAGTTGGATGCGCGCGGAAATTTCGGCGCGCCGCCAAAGCCGCCATAACGCGATTCGTAAATGGATTTCAGTTCGAGATAACCTTCGTCGAGCAACGACACTTCAAGTTTCTCCGCGCCAGAGCGCCGTCCAAGATTGAGCTGCTGCAATGCCTTCGTCATTTCGTCGGCGGACGTATTGATACGATCGCGATCGTTCTTCCAAACCTCCATGAGGCGGTTGAGAATCTGCGCGAACTGGTCGCGGGGATAATACGTGCCGCCATAAAAGGGCTTGAGGTCAGCGGTGAGAAACGCGCTCAACGGCCAACCGCCGTGACCGGTGGTCGCCTGCACGAAAGTCATATAGACGCGGTCAATGTCGGGACGCTCCTCGCGGTCCACCTTGATGGAGACAAAATTATCGTTGAGCAATTTGGCGATGGCCTCATTCTCGAACGACTCGTGCTCGAAGACGTGACACCAATGGCAGGTCGAGTAACCGATGGAGAGGAAGATGGGCTTGTTTTCCTTCCGCGCCTTGGCGAACGCTTCCTCGCCCCACGGATACCAGTCCACGGGGTTATTCGCGTGCTGAAGCAGGTAAGGGCTTTTTTCCTTCGCAAGACGATTCGTAAATTTCGGGTTCATCGGTTTTTCTTGGGCAAAAGCCGCCAGCGTCAGCAGCGACACCCCGAGGCAAATGGTTCGCACCTTACACACAGGAAAACCTACTCCTATTTCCGCAGCGGCGCGAGCATTTTTCGGTTTTGACAATGCACGCTCGGGCTTGCTAGGGTGCGTAAAACCTAAAAGGAGAATTCATGCCTCTTACCAACCTGAAACCACAAGCCACGACTCGCCGCGGGGATGCCCTCATCAAACACCTCAAACAATTCCGCCTCGAACCGAAATTTACGGCGGGCATCTGGTATTTCGCGCCGGGCGCGATCCGGTTTCATGCCGCTTACCACAAACCACTCACCATCCCCCAACGCATCGAAATCGCCGCCGAGATGGCCAAATATGGCTTGCGTGGCATTGAGGCGCACTACCCCAACGAGGTGAACGAGGAAAACATAGGTCTTTACAAACGCCTCGAACGCGAAGCGGGCGTGCGCCTGATCACGATCATCCCCAACCTGTTCTGGGACGCCGATTTTCGGTACGGCTCATTGTCGTCACCTGAAAAAACTGCGCGCCGCAAAGCCATTGACCGCGTGATCGCCACCCTCAAAATGAATCGCGACCACAAAACCGATTTCGCAGTCGTCTGGCCCGGCGGCGACGGGTACGAGGTCAACTTCGGCATCAATTTCGACTGGATGTGGTCGCTCTTCGAGGATGGACTTGCCGAGGCAATGGACGAAGTACCCGGCGTCCGTATCGCCATCGAACCCAAACCCTACGAACCGCGCGGCAACAATATCTGGCGCAACACGGCCGATGGTTTGATCATGTGCGCCGACGTCGAGGCAAAACTAAAAAATCCAGCGAACAAAAAACTTCTCGCTTCTGGCACGAAACTCGTTTGCATGAACCCTGAACTCGGCCACGTGCTCATGGGTTTCGAGGACTTCCCCTACTCCCTCGCCCGCATCCTGCGGCTGGGACGCCTCGCGCACACCCATTGGAACAATCAACCGCTCGGCAACTACGACCAAGACCTCAACGTCGGCGCGCTCAATCCCGACGTGGTCCTCAGCGGCCTTTATGTCATGAAAATGCACGCCTACACTGGCTACTATGGCATTGACATCAACCCCGAACGCATGCCGATTCGCCAGGCGCTCATCAACAACTTCGACCGGATGCGAGTGCTCATGGAAATGTGCGATGATGTGGATCATGAATACGTCGCCGCCTGTGTCGAACACCCCGACCTCAACGGCGGCACCGCGCTGCTCGAGGCGTATCTAACGCGTCTCTGGCACCCGAAAGCTAAAGGTTTGAGCGCGTTGCCGAAGGTGAGAAAACCGTAATGGAGAGAAAATGAAGAATTGTTCCAGCCGCGAAACCCCTTTGTGGCAAGCCGTTTTTCGAACGATTCCTGCCGCAAATCGGATTCGCTGCTACAATTCTGCTTGGCTACTAGCTGTTTCGGTTTTCGCTGACGACAATGGATGAAAGAAGGAAACCATGAAACTTACTACAGCGACATTCAGTCTGACGACAGCCCTTCTGCTCACGACGGTCTGTCACGGGGAAGACACGGACTTGACCCAGTTTTTGCCCCCGAATGCGGTGGCGATCATTCATTATGCCGGCGGCGAAAAACTGTCGCCTGCCTACGAAAAATCGGCGCTGGGCCAAATCTTCAACGACCTGCAGATGCAGGCGTTCCTGAAAAAGCCGAAAGATTGGATTTATCAACAGGTCGCCGCGCAACCGAACACACCCAACGCTGATACGCTTAGAAAATTGATTGGCTGGGCAAGTGCGAAGGAGACAGTCGTCGCGTTCTACCCCGAAGGCGCGGGCGCGCTGGTCTGGTTGACCCGCGTCGGCAAAGACGCAGACGAGGCGCGCAAGGCGTTCTATGCGCTCGCCGCCACGGATACGCGGATCATCGAGCGACAATCGGGCGCATACACGATCAAAGTCGATCCAACCGATCACTCGGAGTTCGTTGTCACCAAAGACACGCTCGTGATTTCCAGTGCGACAATGACCGACAACGTTTTAGCCCGGCTCGATGGCAAGACGCCACCGGAAAAATCGAGGAAACCCGTTACCGTCACATCCGGTCAACCGATCGGCTGGGCATGGCTCAACGCGCCCGCGGTCGTGAAACGCCTTCGTGTGGAAATACCGAACCCGGCTGATGCCGACAAGCTGGACGCAGTAATGAAGATTCTTGGCCTGGACGCGATTGGAGAGGCGGAATTGGCGGCGTCGTTTGACGGCGCAGCCATTCGCTCCACGGGACGCGCGGCGCTGACCAAGCCGGCGTCGGGTTTATTTCAATGGTTCAGCACGGCGGCACCGCTCGACGAGAAAATCCTGAAGTTGATCCCGAAAAACGTGGCGGCAGCGTCGGCTTCGCGCATCAACGCGCCAGCGATTTGGAACAGTGTGATGAACGCGATCAACGCCGTGGGTACGGATCAGGACGTCCAGAATTTGCAGGCCGGCATCGCGGCGGTGGAGGCGCAGTTGCAAATCATGTTCAAGGAAGATCTCGTGGAAACTCTGGGTGATACAATGGTGTTTTACTCAAAAGCATCCCCCGGCATCATGCAGCTTGGGGAAATGACGTTCGTCGTGTCGCTCAAGGACGCCAAACGATTCGGGGTCGCCGTGGATCAACTGACCGATACGGCGCGAATGATCATTTCGCAGCAACAAGCGGGGCAGTTCACGATCAAAACCACGCAAAACGACAGCGGCGGCCGCGTGTACTCCGTGACCGGCGTACCAATGTTCGCGCCAGCGTGGACGGTAAAAGGGAATTATCTCTACATTTCCGCGTCCGCGATGGGACTCAACGCCGCCATCGCGCAGACGGAAAATCCGCAGTCGTCGTTGCTCGACAACGAGGACTTTCAAAAATCGCGCAAGACGTTGCCTGAGAAAATTGTGGCGCTCACGTACGAAGACACGCGTCAATCCATCGCCGGCATCTACAGCGCCATCGGGCTGGCGGGCGCGACGTTGGTCAATCAACCCGACTCGCCGCTGGACTTGAGCAAAATGCCACCCATCGCGAATGTCCAAGGAAAACTGTTCGGCGCGGTAAACGTGATTTCGGTGGACGACAAAGGTGTCCATATCCACGGCTATTCGCCGCTGGGAATGGACTTGAGCAATATCGCTCCGTTGAGCGGCATTATAGCCGCTGCGGCGTTGCCGGCTGTGCAAGGCGCGCGTCAGCAAGCGCAGCAAGCCATGAGGAGCGGTTGCGAATCGAATCTGACCAAAATCAACGAAGGTATTGTGGCATATGCGAAGGAAAACAACGGCAAGTTCCCGCCAAAACTCATGGAACTGAACCCAAAACACGTCTCCGCCAAACAAACCTTTATCTGTCCGGCATCCCCTTCTCCGGAGGGAGCCGTGACGTATGTGTATGTGAAAGGGCTCACGGCAAGCGCGGACCCGAAAATGATTCTAGCGTACGACGCCGACCCGCAGCACAGCGACGGCCGTGGCAGTATGGGG
The DNA here is from genome assembly GCA_964348665.1 of uncultured Verrucomicrobiota bacterium. GTDB lineage: Bacteria > Verrucomicrobiota > Verrucomicrobiia > Palsa-1439 > CAYGDP01 > CAYGDP01. Next base: position 41,499 of record CAYGDP010000005.1, on the reverse strand, counting down.
CGGAACGTTCTCTTTGTGAGCGGTCAGATCGAGTGGAAGAGTGAGAACGAATTCCAGAAAGCGTTGCGCGAGCAGGAAGCGGTGGAGCAGAAATGAAACTTCAAGAATCAACTTTCAGGGAAGCCTCAAACTCCAAAAATTACGTCCGATTGCATTGCTTGCCGGTCGAGGCTTGGCACTTGAAGTTTCCCTGAAGTTTGGAGTTTGAAGCTTGAATTTTCCACAGAGGCGTTCATTTCCCCGTCGTGGAGATTTCCACCAGCTTCACATTGTCGAAATAATACACGCCGGGCGGCCAGTAGGCGTACAGGCAAAGCCGCGCCCATTTGAGGTTTTTAAAGGTCACTCGCTTGCTGGCCATCGGTTTTAGTTCCCGAGTGATATGACTCCAGCCGGAGTCCTGGTTCTCGCCGCGACAAACGAGGTCGTATTGGTAATCGTAGGGCTTGGCAACGGCCGCCTTGGAACTGCTGCCGCCGCTGATACCGGGAGAAGATTGCACGCCGCTGTTCGGCTTGCGGATCGCTGCGTTTTCGTCGCCCATATCCTTGACGCCGAAGGGGTCGTTGGCAACTTTCTCCTTGTAACAACGCAGCCAGAGTTTTGGAACGAAGGCAATAGCGCCGTCCGCCCATTTTCCGCGAAAATCCACGCTCAACCGGTAACTCTTTTCGGGATCAATCGGAAAAAAATCCGTGTAAAAATGAACGCCTTCCAGGCCGGCAATCGTGTCGTATTTGTTGCCGCTGGTGATGCGTTTCTTCGGCGCCGCGCTGGCGCTCACGCTGCCAGTCATAAATCGTTTCCACCAATCGCGCGCCTGGTCGGCATAGATGTCGGAATCGATCATGATCACCTTCCCATTTTTCCCGGCGGGATCGGGGTCTTTCACCCAGAACGTTGCCAAACCATCCACCGGTTGCCAACCAGCCGGACTGTTGTTTTTGCCAATCTCAAAATCTCCGTTGAGGATGAGGTTCTTCGGTTCGGAGGATGGTTTCTGTTGAGCGAAAGAGGAGGAGAGGATGGCTAAAAAGAGGAAACTCCAAACTCCAAATTTCAAACTCCAAATTCCAACGATATAATTGCCAAGAAGCGACTTGCAGTGGCCCGGTCTGAAAATTGCGGTTTGGGGCTGGAAGTTTTTTTGGATTTTGGATTTTCTCATTTCTTCTCTCCTTTCGGCGTTGGCAGCAATTCTTCGATGGCCTTGGCCAACGATTTGCCGCGTAAATCGATTTTCGCTACGTTGCCTTTCTGGTCCACCAGATAATTGCTCGGCAGCGCCACGATGCCAAACCGTTGTGTGAACGGATTTTTCTCGAACGACTTTCCCTCAAACGATTGCGGCCAGAGAATCTTGAACTCGGTCAACGTTGCCGACAATGCCACGCGGCTGTCGTCGAGCGAAATTCCGATGATTTCCATGCCGCGCGGGTGATATTCTTCGTAAAGCTGCCGAAGCAAGGGCATTTCCGCCATGCAAGGCCCGCACCAGCTAGCCCAAAAATCCACCAGCACCACTTTCCCGCGATGGTCTTTGATATCCACCCGCCGACCGTCAAGCGCCGTGAACTGCAAGTCCTCCAGCGGTTTTCCCAGCAGATCAAGCCGTGTCAGCATCGCCTTGGCCACAGCCGATTCTGGCGCGGACGGATAATTTTTCGCCACCGCTTTTGCCGCGGCGCGAGCGCGGTCGAACAGGCCATCCCGAAATGTTGCTTCGGCGATGAACAACTGGGTCTCCGCCGCGCGCTCGTGTTTTGGAAATCGCTTCAAGAACGCTTCTGCCTCGTCAATTGCCAGAGAAGCCGACCCCTGCTGACCGAACGAGATGATCCGAAAGAGCATCGTTCGCGCCGCGAGCTCGTTGGACGGTTTCGCCGCGAGAATTTCTCCGGTAATCCTCGTGATTTCGTTGAGGGCCGCAGCGGGCGGTTTTCCAGACTCGACAGCTTGCTGCGCCAACTGCCAGTACGCCATGGCCGCGATAAACTTCGCGTCCAATGCCTGCGGATTCTTGGGATATTTTCGTGAGAACTCCTCCGCCGCCGATACGACCGCCATGAAATTCTCCATCAGCTTTGCCAGCGCCTTGTCGCCGTCGAGATTTCCCACATCGCCGGCTGCCTGCAATTGCGCCTGCAACGTCTCCCACTCGGATTTTTCATCCGCGAGGGACAAGACAACTGCGACACAAAACGCCAGTCCAAAGAGGATTTGCTTCATCAGGGTTGTTAGACTATTTCCGAACGCCCCTATTCGCAAGTCTCAAATGTCGTGCAGAGGTTGTTCCGATGCGGTATAAGCCAGCGCGATGACGATCCTGATCTTATTGCTGGCGACGCTGGTTTTGCTGCTGCTCAACGCCTTTTTCGTACTGGCGGAATTCGCGGCAGTCAAAATCCGCCCCAGCCGCGTCGAGGAACTGGTTGATTCTGGAGATGCGCGCGCGAAGCTGGTCAAACACATCCAGAAACATCTCGACGAATACCTCGCCGTCTGCCAAGTCGGGATCACCCTTTGCAGCATCGCACTAGGGTTTCTGGGCGAACCAGCCATCGCACGGCTGATCGAGGTCGCCGTCGGCTCCAAGGTGATCGCGCACGGCTTCGCCATCGGGATTGCCTACGTCGTCATTTCCTTCCTGCACGTCGTCATTGGCGAACAAGTGGCGAAGATGGTGGCGATCTACCGGCCGGAACGCGCGGCGCTTTGGATGGCACGTCCGCTGGAGTTTTTCCGCATCCTCTTTTTTGTGCCGCTCAAAACGCTCAACCAATCCACCAACGCCGTCCTTTGGTTGCTTGGCATTCGAGCAAAATTGCACGAACCCGCCCACACCGAGCAAGAACTTCGGATCCTGCTGGAGCAATCGCAAACGACGGGGATGATGTCGTTTCGTCGATTGCTGTTGCTGGAAAACATCTTCGACCTCGGCGATTTAAAGGTGCGCGACGCGATGCGCGGTCGCAGTGCGGCAAAAGTGCTTCGCACCGACGCGCCGTGGGAGGAGAACCTGCGGACGATCCGGGAAAGTCATTTCTCACGCTTCCCTGTCGTCGAACCGAACACCGAGTTGCCCGTCGGCGTGGTTCACATCAAGGATTTTCTTGATATTGGCCTGGAGAACATGGTGGCAGTGGATTTGAAATCGTTGGGTCGGCGCGTGGTCACGACCACCGAGGACGCGCCGTTGGAAGCGCTCTTGCCCGAGTTGCAACATCGGCGCGCCCACCTCGCTGTCGTGCTCAACAAGGAGGGCAAATGGACGGGGGTCATTTCGTTGGAGGACGTGATCGAAGAAATTGTCGGGGCAATCGAGGATGAATTTGCGGCGGACTCGCCGTTGTTTCTGGCGGATGTATTGAATGAAAAAAGGATCGCGCTTGACGTGCAAGCAGCTTCCTTAACCGACGCCATCCCACAAATCCTCGCAAGGATACCACCCGGAGAATTACCCCTGCCCGCAGAGAAAATCGCCAAGGCAGTCTTGGAACGCGAGTCGGCCATGAGCACTTATCTGGGCCATGGACTCGCGACGCCTCATGCCCGGTTGGAGATCGAAAAGGCCTTGTTGATTTTTGCCCGATCTGATTCTGGGATTGCCATCTCCGGTCAAACCGAAAAGGTACACTTGATTTTCATCCTGCTCACGCCCGCCAGTTTTCCAAGGACACAGGTGCGGTTGCTAGCGCGAATCGCGGGGTTGATGACCAGCGAATTCATGGCGGAACGACTTCGTGAAGCAGAGACGCCACAAGCGATTTTGGAAGCCATCCGCGCCGGTGATCCGATGGCGTTGCGATAAAATCATCGCTATCGCCGCCTGAAAATTTCCCGGTACGCCCCTCGATATCGCGCCGGCGCACGTTGCATGAGGTTGGTAAACACGCGCGTAAAATAATACCGGTTCGGAAATCCCACTTCAGCGGCGATATCGTCCAGCTTCCGATTCGTGTCTGTCAACAATTGCGAGGCTCGTCGTACGCGACTATGAACCACGTAGCGTGCTGGAGTCACTCCGACATTGTGTTTGAACCAGCGGGCGAAGTTGTCCGCACTCATCCCAACTTGTCGCGCCATCGTGGCACAATACCACTCGGCCGCCGGCGATCCTTCGATGGCTTCGATCAGGCCCACTAGTTTTTCCGGCCATACCTTCTTTCGCCCCAGCGGCGCGCGCAACTGACACATGTGCAAGACGACCGACGCGGCATGAAAGAGCCGCTGGGGTTGTTCCGGGGACGAAGTCTGCAAAGCAAAGGAACGAAGTTGTCCCAAGGCTTCCTGCAACGATGGATCCACGGAAATCCAATAGGGCTGTGTTGGCGACCATGATCGTGAGGGCAGCATGGAAAAATGGCTGTAGAGATGCGGCGCGTGCGGGTTGCTTCGCGTGGTGAACTCAACGTTCTCAGGAATCATCAGCACGCGACAATCGTCCATATCGTATCGTTTGCCTCCCGATAGGACATAATTGCCGGCGCATGAGTTGTAATACATCCGCCAGAACGGACTAATAACGCGGTCGTAATTCCAATCACGGCACCGAGGCAGGTAACCGACCGAGTGGATTACGAGACGTGGAAACGCGATGCCGCTAAGATTGGTGAAGTAATTTCTTGGCGGTTGTCGGGTCTTCCGACGGCGTTTTGCTGAAAAAGACACAACTTTTACGGATTTGGACATTTGCTTTTTCCGAATAGATGATAGAAGTAACTCGTCGAGTATACAAGCAGAAAACGATATAGTGAATTCGACATGAAAGAAACGGGAAAAACCACAAGTAAAAAACCTCTCCACCCAAGCGGCTTTTCGATTACATTAAGTCAAATAACAGGGTGTCATTACACTTATCGTGATTATTGCGTGCCTTTTATTCCTGACTCTAAGTGGCGCGAACTGTTGTACAAAACCACAGTTAAGTGCTCCCACCACGAATATTTGCCAGCGAATTACATGAGAGGATTGTACATTATTTTTTGCAGGATTATCCATTCACATCATCGTGTTTTGGATGTAAGGAAGCGAGAATAGAAAGGAATCGAAACACCGATGAAGGCTAAATTGTTCGGTTTTTGCAGCATGTTAACGAGTTGCTTTGGTAAAACGGTGCGAAGTTCACGCTCAAATTTCGATCTCAAGGCAGTGGGTTCTGTCAATAACGAACAACTATTTGGCGTTCGGGTGGAATCGCCGCGAAGGAAAGGATGGAGGTAGTCATGGCCATTCCGCCAAGATGTCAGCGCCAAGAGAATAGTTTTACGCTGGTCGAGTTGCTGGTCGTCATTGCAGTAATCCTGCTGCTAGCGCGGATGTTATTCCCTGTCATGGAGGCAGCCAAGCGCCGTGCTGCCAACGTTACCTGTGCCAGCAACATGCATCAGCTCGCTCTGGCCTGTATCGTTTACACAAACGATTTTAAGGTGTACCCATCCCAAGGCGGCGACTCCGTCCCTTATGACACAATCAATCCCTGCTGGATCAACGAAATCAAGCGTTATATGTTCAAGACGAAAGACGCGAACCTTAGCGTGTTCCAGTGTCCTCTCGCCATCGAATACTCTGGAGGAGGCGGCTATAATCCTACCCCGACCGCGGACAGTAACTATTGGTATAACGGTCAAGCGGCAGGAAAACCCACCGGCGTTGTGAAACGCTCCTCCGAAGCCGTGCTGATTGACGAGTGGAAATATCGCACGGCCAGCACTGGACCACGCGCGGCGGCAGGATGTACTTGCCAAAACCAGGCGTGGAACGCTTGCAACTGCCCATGGGACGTCGAATGGGGACAAAACCATTCCCCTACGGTAACTGATCCTTTTAAGCGATTTGCAAATTGGGCGTTTGCCGATGGCCACGTAGCATATCGCACATTTGGCGATATTAGAGCAAACTGGTACGATTTTTAGCCGTGATTTGGTATTTTTTCATTCTCATCTTCACAATTCTGACGTGCGTATCTTTTTGGAATTATAAAAAGTCGCGCGGACAGGGGGAACTTCCTGTACAGGCATCTGCCACACTTCTCACCATAGCGGTAATCCTCTCCTGGATTTTCCCGTCCCGACCCACGCCGGAAGCCGAGGACACCAGCTACCGCGAATGGGTCAGAGCGCTCGGCGAGGTCATGGGACAACGCGCCAGTCAGTTGTTACCGCAAGGCGGAGACGTGCTCGTATTTACCTGGTCGAAAAGCATTACGGATAATAGTCCCCGAGAAAAAATAATCAAGGAAGCACAGTTGGAGGGACTCCAGAAAGGACTCTCACCAAACATTACGACAAGGCTTTTTGATGCCGCGCGCCCCTCGATCTCGATGGGCAATGGAATGCTCATCTGGAGCGACTTGCAAACGGCGATGAACGACAACCCGAATGCGCAATTAATCATCAATTTTCTGCCCATCCAAATGACTCTCTTCGATGACGTGCGCCAAGCAGGCGCGACGTTGCCAAAAATTGTCGCTACCGGGCTGCCAGCAAATTACGCCGAAGATTGGGTAAAAGCGGGCTGGATCACAGTCGCGTTTGTCCCGCGCCGCGAAGGCGCTGGTGGACGCGAACCAAGCAAGACGGCTGAAGAAACCGTAAGCCGAGGTTATCAAGTATTGACGTCAAACCCGAGATGATGAATATTTTATCCAAATGATGAATCGGACTACACCAATCAATTCTCATAGTGCAACCGGAATAGCCCTCACCGCGCTTGCGACCGCGTTGCTGCCGTTCACTGGGCTAGCACAATTCCCCGACAATCACCTACCCTTCCGCATCGGAGCCGACCAAAGTGGTGGCAACACCTATAAAGGCCGGATCGCATCCGTTCGTCTCTACAAGCGCGCCATCAAAAAGGATGAAGTCGCCTTCCTCGCTCAACGCAAGCCCTTTGACAAAGCCGAATCACCTACCCCCGACCACGAATGGCTGCTCGGCCAGGTTAAAAAAGATTCTTGTCCCGCCAACGCCGGCAAACTCCCCGCAGCAGTGGAAGGCGATGTCGAAGAAAACAATGAAGGTGGTGTTCCCTGCGGGGAATTTTCGGGCGGGTATCTAACTGTGGATGACAGCGAAACCCTTGATTTTTCCAAAGGTTTCACCGTAGATGTTTGGGTGCGCCCGGAAACGGGGATCGCTACTTGCCGAATAGTAGACAAGATTACTCCTGGTGGCACGGACGGGTTTCTTCTGGATATTTACCCGGCCAATACACTCCGCGTCATTGTCGGGTCAGAAATCATCACTTACCAAACCGATCTCGACACCGAAAAATGGATTCACCTAGCTGTCACTGTGAAAAACACCGGCACGATTTCTCTTTACGTCAACGGCAAGTTAGTTGAAGAAAACTGAACCATCCCAATGAATCACCGGTATCAAAAGTCATTTTCGATCGTCTTCCTCATCTTGCTCGGTGCGATGGCAATTGGAGCCGAACCGGCTTTGGGGAAAAAAATGGATTTTATTCACGAGATCCAGCCAATCCTGCGCGATTCTTGTTATGAGTGTCACGGCGCGAAAAAACAGAAGGCCGGACTCCGCTTGGATTCAAAAACGGACGCGCTGAAAGGCAGCAAGGAAGGCCCCGTCATCATCCCGGGTAACGCGGAAAAAAGCCCGCTGTACCAGCGGCTCGTTACCACCGATGCCGACGACCGGATGCCCGCCGAGGCGCCGCCGTTGGCTACCGAAAAAATCGCCAAGCTCCGCGCGTGGATTGACCAAGGTGCGGTCTGGCCCGATTCGGTCGCTGTCGCGGCCGATCCGAGCAGGCATTGGGCTTTCCAACCCATCCAACGCGTCTCGACGCCGAAAGCGCGCGATGCGAAATGGGCGCGCAACGACATCGATCGTTTCATCCTCGCCAAACTAGCCGAGAAAAAACTTCAACCCAGCCCGATCGCCGACCGTCGTGTGTTGATCCGGCGCGTTACGTTTGACCTCATCGGCCTGCCGCCAGCGCCGGAGGAAATCGAGGCATTCGTTGCTGATAAATCCCCCGACGCATACGAGAAACTTGTGGATCGTTTGCTCGCCTCGCCGCAGTTCGGCGAGCGTTGGGCGCGGCATTGGCTCGATGCGGCGCGATTCGGCGAGAGCCACGGATTCGAGCAGGATTACGACCGTCCCAACGCGTACTGGTATCGCGACTTTGTCATCCGCGCGTTCAACGCCGACATGCCTTACGATCAGTTCGTCAAATGGAATCTCGCGGGGGACGAATTTGCGCCAAATGACCCGTGGGCGATGGCGGCAACAGGATTCCTCGGCGCGTGCGTGTTCCCTACGCAGCTTACCGAGGCGGAGTTTGAACCTGCGCGATATGATGAGCTGGATGACATGGCCAAGACGACCGGTGTTGCCATGCTCGGATTGACAATTGGCTGCGCGCGCTGCCACGACCACAAATACGACCCAATCAGCAACAAGGAATATTATGGGCTGGCGGCGGCGTTCACGACAACGATCCGGAGCGAGATTGATTTGGATTTTGACCCGGAAAAATCCAAAGTGGCAAGAGCCAAGTGGGAATCCGAGCGATCATCGCTCGTGGCAGCACGGGAAAAATTCGAGCGCGAGCAACTCGCTTCTCGATTCGACCAGTGGCTCAAAGCACCACGAAAGGAAGATTTGCCAGAGCCAAGATGGGTGTTGCTTGATGTCATGGAAGCAAAATCAGGGGGAGGCGCAACGTTGATCAAACAAAACGATCTCTCGTTGCTGGCAACTGGGAAGAATCCGGATTTCGATACCTACACTGTCGTCGCGCACACGTCCCTCAAAAACATCACCGGCGTCCGCGTCGAGGCGCTCGCGCATCCGTCGTTCGTCAAAAGCGGTCCGGGTCGCGCTGACAACGGGAACATTGACCTGACCGATTTCCACGTAACCGCTGCGCCGGCCGATGGAAAGGGCGAAGCCGTCTCGTTGAAATTCAAGAATCCGAGAGCCACGTTTAATCAGGGAAAAAACCTCTCCATCGAACTGGCGATTGATGCCGACAAAAAAAGCGGCTGGGCACTCGACCCGCAGTTTGGCAAAGACCACGCCGCATCGTTCGAATTGGAGACGCCTCTCGCGGGTTACGAGGGCGGCACGAAACTCGTCGTCACTCTCGATTTTCAAGGGAATACACGCCACAACATCGGTCGGCCGCGTCTCTCCGTGAGCACGGAAGAACCGCCTCTACGACCGAAGGGCGATGCGGTTCCACAGGCAACCATTGAAGCGATTCAGTTGGTTGCGGGCGGAAACTCCGGGCAACTCACCGCTGTGCAGCGCGCGAACTTATTGGTCTGGTATCGTGGCATTGATCCAGAATGGCAAAAACTGAACGAGGCCGTCGTCTCCCACGACAAGAATGAACCGAGATCGGAAAAGAAAAAGGTCATGGTCACCAGCGAAGGGTTCAAGCCAATGAAACATCATGCCGACGACCGCGGCTTTCCGCATTTTTATCCGAAAACGTACGTCCTCAAACGCGGCGATCCGAAGCAGAAAGTTGAGGAAGCGTCACCCGGTTTCTTGCAAATCCTCAATCGAGCGCCGGCAACCGAAAACCGCTGGTTTGAAGCCACACCGCCCGGATCGCGCACCAGCTACCGACGCCGGTCGCTTGCCAATTGGATCACCGACACGCAATACGGCGCGGGCGATTTGCTGGCACGCAACATCGTCAACCGCCTCTGGCATCATCATTTCGGACGCGGCATCGTGGGCACACCGAACGACTTCGGGCTGGCTGGCGAGCGACCGACGCACCCCGAACTTCTGGATTGGCTCGCCACCGAATTGAAAACGCACGGATGGTCGCTCAAACGCATCCATAAACTCATCGTTACCAGTGCGGCATACATGCAGAGGAGTGATGGAGCGCAAGACTCCAATGCTCCATTACTCCAACATTTTCCCCGCCGTCGACTCGAAGCTGAAGCCATCCGCGACGCCATGCTCGCCGTGAGCGGCCAGCTCGACGCAACGATGTTTGGCCCCGGCACATTGGATCAAGGGATGAAACGTCGCAGCATTTATTTTTTCCAAAAACGCAGCCAACTGATCCCGGTCATGCAACTTTTTGACGCGCCCGAAACGACGGTGAGCATCGGCGCGCGCGTCAACACCACCATCGCCCCCCAAGCGCTCACGCTGATGAACAGCCCCCACGTGCGCGGCTATGCGCGCAGTTTCGCAGCGCGGGTGACTGGAAATAACCGATCACCGATTACCGATTACCGATTACCAATCAGCCACGCCTACACTCTCGCCCTTAGCCGGCCGGCAACCACGACTGAGATGGAAACCGCCGTCGCGTTTCACCAAACTCAAACCGCGGCCTATACTGCCGATAAAAAGAACGACGCTGCCATGCTGGCGCTCACCGATTTCTGCCAAGTCCTTCTGAGCATGAACGAGTTTATCTATGTCGAATAAGAGGCCATAATGATACCTCAACACGGTTGTTCGGTCTGCGGCATGTCGCGGCGCGACGCGCTGAAACGTGCGGGAGCGGGCTTTGGTTTGCTGGCGCTCTCGGATTTGCTGCGGATGGACGGATTGCTCGCGCCGTCCGCAGCGGCGGCTCCGATCAATCCGCTCGCGCCAAAATCGCCGCATTTCACGGGGAAAGCGAAATCGGTGATTTGGCTTTTCATGAACGGCGGACCGTCACAGGTGGACACGTGGGATTACAAACCTGAACTGCAAAAACGGGACGGCCAGAAACTCGAAGGATTCGACAAGCACACAGGTTTTTTCGCAAATGCCGTCGGGCCGCTGATGAAGTCGCCGTTTCAGTGGGCGCAGCATGGCCAGAGCGGTTCGTGGGTTAGCTCGCTCTTTCCCGAATTGGCCAAGCAAGTGGATAAAATGGCGTTTCTCCATTCGCTCCACGGTGAATCGAACAATCACAGCCCTGCGTTGTTCGCCATCAACACGGGTTTACCGCGCATGGGTTTCCCGTGCGTCGGTTCGTGGGTCACTTACGGACTCGGCACGGAGAACAAAGACCTGCCTGCGTTCGTGGTGATGGCCGACCCGAAAGACCGCGGCCTGCCGAAAGGCCACGCGCAAAATTGGGGCGCGGGTTTCCTGCCCGGCGTGTATCAAGGTACCTATCTGCGACCCAAAGGCGACCCGATCGAAAATCTGAAGCGTCCCCCGGAACAAACTGACGTCGAACAGCGCGCGCAGTTGGATTTGCTTGCGAAACTGAACCGCGAACGACTCAAGAGCGCACCCGACGACGCCGAGATGAACGCGCGCATCGAAAGCTTCGAGCTGGCGTATCGGATGCAGATCAGCGCGCCCGATGTTTTTGATCTCAATAAAGAACCCGAATCCATCAAGAAACTGTACGGGTTGGATGACCCGCGGTGCGCGCATTTCGCCAAGCAAGTTCTCATTTCGCGGCGGCTGGTCGAGCGCGGCGTGCGGTACGTGCAGATTTACAGCGGTGGCATGGAGAATCAATTGAGTTGGGACGGTCATGCGGATATCATCGGCAACCACAGCGGGTTCGCCGCCGAAACCGACAAACCGATCGCCGCCCTGCTGACGGACATGGAACAACGCGGCCTGCTCAAAGACACCTTAATTATCTGGGGCGGCGAATTTGGCCGCTTGCCCATCGGACAGATTGACAATCCCAAACCCGGTCGCGACCATAATCCGCACGCCAACACGATTTGGATGGCGGGTGGCGGCGTCAAAGGCGGTGTCCATTACGGCGAGACCGACGAAATCGGCCACAAAGCTGTTACAAACAAGCTGACGGTGAACGATTTGCACGCCACGATCCTCCACTTGCTCGGACTCGACCACGAAAAGCTGACGTATCTCTACAACGGCCGCAATTTCCGCCTCACGGACGTGGCGGGGAAGGTGGTAAAGGAGATTCTCGCATGAAACTGGAAGAAAAACTCCAAAACCAATCCGTACTGATTGTCATTCTGAGCGCAGCGAAGAATCTCATCCGTCTCGGGCGCGCAGACAGAAGAGATGCTTCGTCCCGCGTAGCGGGACTCAGCATGACAATATGGAGCATGTGGAGCTTGATGTTTGCCCGCCTCGTGTGTCTCCGACTCGGGGCGAGATTTCGGCCTCTTGGGCTTGGAGTTTCTTTGGTGCTTGGAATTTGGAGTTTGGAGTTTGCCGCGCAAGCAGCCGAGGCTTTGCCCGACAAAATCAATTTCAACCGCGATATCCGGCCCATTCTATCCAACACCTGTTTCAAGTGCCACGGGCCCGACGCCAACAAACGTAAAGCAAAACTCCAAATGGATGTTCGCGAAGACGCTACCGCCCAACACGAACACGGAATCCCGATTGTCGCGGGCAAGCCCGACAAGAGCGAAGCCTACCGTCGCATTACCACAAAAGACGAAGACGACCGGATGCCGCCGGTCAAGTCCAACCTGACGCTGACTGACCGCCAGATTCAGTTGTTCAAGAAATGGATCGAGCAAGGGGCGGAATATCAACCGCACTGGGCGTTTATACCTCCGCAAAGCCCCGCCGTGCCCAAAGTCCAGAGTCCAAAATCCAAAGTCCAAAATCCGATCGACAACTTCATTCTCGCACGATTGGAACAAGAAAAACTCACCCCCACGCCGGAAGCCGACAAAACCACGCTGATTCGCCGTGTCACGCTCGACCTAACGGGAATCCCACCGACACCGGCAGAAGTGGACGTGTTCCTGGCCGACAAATCGCCGACCGCTTACGAGAAAGTCGTGGATCGGCTGCTTGTCTCGCCGCGTTATGGCGAGCGGATGGCAATGGATTGGCTCGACGGCGCGCGCTACGCCGACAGTCATGGATTTCAGGCCGACTGGGAGCGTTACCAATGGCCGTGGCGCGATTGGGTCATCAACGCGTACAACCGCAATATGCCCTTTAACCAATTCACCGTCGAACAACTGGCGGGAGACATGCTGCCAAATGCGACACTCGACCAGCGCGTAGCGACCGGGTTCAACCGAAATCATCGGCAAAACGCAGAGGGCGGTATCATTGCCGAGGAATGGCGGATCGAAAACGTGATGGATCGTGTGGAGACAACGACCGCCGTATGGCTGGGGTTGACGATGGGTTGTGCGCGTTGTCACGACCACAAATACGATCCCATCTCGCAGAAGGAATTCTATCAGTTCTTCGCCTTCTTCAATAACATCACCGAAACCGGCCGTCCCGACGAGAAAGACGGGAACCATGTCCCGCTCATTAAAGTTCCAACCTCGGAATACGACCAAAAGCTCAAAGAAATGGCGGCGACTATCGAGCAACAAGAAAAGAAACTTGATGCCATGAAATCGGAATTGGAGGCAGCACAAGCGGCTTGGGAAAAAACGCAGGTCGCCGCGCCAGCGGCGGCCGTGGAAAACAGCCTGCTCGCCCGCTTTGCTCTCGATCAGAACGCGAAAGAGAAACAGGACGAGTTCAAAGACGGCAAACCAACTTATAAGAGTGGCGTTCTCGGTGATGCGGCGGATTTTGACGGTAAACGATTTATCAATCTGGGCGACGTCGCAAATTTTGACCGGACCGACGCGTTTAGTTTCGGCGCATGGATTTATCCAATGAAACCCGACAATGTTGGCGCGTTCATCGCCCGCATGAACGAGGCCAACGCGTATCAGGGATATAACTTGCTTTTCGATAAAGGCACAATCGTCGTGCAATTCATCAGCCATTGGGATGATAACGCAATCTCAGTCCGGTCCGCCGCGCCGTTGCCCATCAAACAGTGGGCGCACGTTTTCGCGACCTACGATGGCTCGGGCAAAGCGTCCGGGTTTAAGCTCTATGTGAACGGGAAATCCGCAGCGCTGAAAACGGAGAAGGACAGTCTGCGCGACACAACGAAAACCACGGTTCCGCTACAAGTGGCCAGCCGAAGCGCGGCCATGAGATTTGTCGGTCGCGTGGATGATGTCCGCTTTTATTCCCGGTCACTCGCCGATAAAGAAGTAAATGCGCTGGTGATGGCAGACCTCTCGGCCATCGCGAAAATCGTGCCCGCGGAACGGACAAAACCGCAGGATGACGTTCTCGCCCAATTTTTCCAGGCCAACCATGCCCCCGCCGGTTATCAAGAAGCGCGCAAAAAACTCGAAATGCTCGTTAAGGAACAAAAGGAATTTCAAAAGAAAGTCCCGACCGTGATGGTGATGGAAGAATTGCCGAAACCACGCGACACGTTCTTTCTCATTCGCGGTCAATATGACAAGCCCGGCGAGAAAATCACCGCCGGCACGCCCGCTGCGTTGCCGCCGATGCCGCAGGATGCGCCTCTCAATCGCCTCGGTGTGGCGCAATGGATCGCTTCCCCGAGCAACCCGCTCACCGCGCGTGTGCAGGTGAACCGGTACTGGGAGAAATTCTTTGGCACGGGTATCGTGAAGAGCAGCGAGAACTTTGGGTCCCAAGCCGAATGGCCGAGTCATCCCGAATTGCTCGACTGGCTCGCCACGGAATTCATCCGGATCGGCTGGGACACGAAGGCCATCCAAAAGACGATCGTCATGAGTGCGACGTATCGGCAGTCGTCGAATGTCACCCCGCAACTCTTGGCGGTGGATTCGGAGAACCGTCTGCTCGCGCGCGGCCCGCGCTTCCGCCTTCAGGCAGAGACGATCCGCGACAACGCTCTTGCCATCGGCGGGCTGCTCACCGAAAAAATCGGCGGTCCGTCCGTTTATCCCTATCAACCGCCTGCCATTTGGGACGAAGTCAATTTCTACGGCAACATGCACAATTACAAAAACGCGACGGACGGCAATCAATATCGCCGCAGTCTCTACACGATTTGGAAACGAACCACACCCCCACCGGGAATGACGTTGTTCGATATGCCGATGCGCGAGGTCTGCCAAGTTCGCCGCTCTCGCACCAACACCCCGCTGCAAGCCCTCGCCCTGCTCAACGATACCACCTACGTCGAAGCCGCCCGCGCGCTCGCTGACCGGATGATTTCCGAGGGCGGCGCGACGCCCGAAGCGCGCATATCCTATGCGTATCGCCGCGCGGTCAATCGCGCGCCCTCGCCGGCCGAGACGAAGATTCTCGCCGATGGACTGGCGAACCGGCTGACGAAATATCGGGCGGATGCGGAAGCCGCAAAAAAGCTTGTTAGCGTCGGCGAGGCCAAGCCCGACCCGAAACTTGATCCGGCCGAACTTGCGGCTTACACCATCACCGCCAACGTCATTTTGAATTTGGATGAAACGGTGACGAAAGAATGAAATTCCAAACTCCAAACTCCAAGCCTCGAAGAAGCCTCAAGCTTCAATGTTCGACGAAAGCTTGCACCTTCGTGGCGCGGGAACGGCCCTGGCTTGAGGCTTGGAGTTTCCCTGAAGTTTGGAGTTTGAAGATTGAAGTTATCACTCATTTGGAGGCGCTATGAACTGCAACTGTAACGATCATCTGTATCAACACCTCGACCACGAGGAGCGGCTGGCGATCACGCGCAGGACGTTCCTGACGCGCGCAGGCGCAGGCATCGGCGCAATGGCGCTCGGCTCGCTTCTCAACGACAATCTTTTTTCGGCGCCGCCTGTGGCGTCGGCGGGCGGGTTGCCGGGATTGCCGCATTTCAAGCCGAAAGCCAAGCGCATCATTTATCTCTTTCAATCGGGCGCGCCATCGCAGATGGATTTGTTCGATTACAAACCGAAGTTGAACGAGTATCGCGGCCAGGATTTGCCAGACTCGATCCGACAGGGTCAACGGCTCACGACGATGACGAGTGGCCAGGCAAAGTTTCCGGTGGCCAACTCGATTTTCAAATTTGCCCAGCACGGTAAGAGCGGCGCTTGGTTGAGCGAGCTGCTGCCGAATCTGGCGACGATAGCGGATGAGTTGACGTTCATCAAATCCATGTTCACCGAAGCGATCAATCACGATCCTGCCATCACGTTCTTTCAGACAGGCCACCAACTCGCGGGTCGCCCCAGCATCGGGTCGTGGCTCGCCTACGGACTGGGCAGCGAAAACAAAGATCTCCCCGCGTATGTCGTGCTCACTTCCCGCGGCACTGGTCGTCCTGATGATCAACCTCTCTACGATCGTTTGTGGGGCAGCGGTTTTTTGCCGACGGTGCATCAGGGCGTCAAATTCCGGAACACGGGCGATCCCGTCGTGTATTTGTCCGATCCTCCGGGTGTGGACCGCGCCACTCGCCGCGAAATGCTCGACGAACTCGGCGCCATCAACAAGCTCAAGCTCAACACGGTGGGCGACCCCGAAATCGCCACGCGCATCGCGCAATATGAGATGGCGTTCAAAATGCAATCCAGCGTCCCCGATCTCACCGATATCTCCAAAGAACCCAAGGAAATCCTCGACCTCTACGGTCCCGACGTGAAACGAACCGGCAGTTATGCGTACAATTGTTTGCTGGCGCGCCGACTGGCCGAGCGCAACGTCCGGTTCATCCAGCTTTTTCACATGGGTTGGGACCAGCATTTCACTCTCCCTGCCCAGATCCGCGGCCAATGTCGTGACACCGACAAACCCACCACGGCGCTCATCAAAGACCTTAAACAACGCGGGTTGCTCGACGAGACGCTGATTGTTTGGGGTGGTGAATTTGGGCGCACAGTCTATTCGCAGGGGGCGCTGACCGCCACCGATTACGGGCGCGATCATCACCCGAAATGTTTTTCCATCTTCCTGGCAGGCGCGGGAATCAAACGGGGCGCCACGCTCGGCGAGACGGACGATTACAGTTACAACATCACGAAAGATCCCGTCGAAGTGCATGATCTCAACGCCGCCATTCTCCAAATCATGGGAATCGAGCACACCAAACTGATCTATCGCTATCAAGGCCGCGACTATCGTCTCACCGATGTTTTCGGTCACATCGAAACCCTGAAACCAATCCTCGCGTAAATCTGAAGAATCTTTTCTGCTCGCCAGCAAAAGTGGCCCGCGATAGGATTCGCTCAAGAATGACCAAAATCGTATTTAGCCTTGTATTTTATGCGCTTCTGCCGCATTCCCGGCGACGCACAGACCGGCAGAATACAAGGAGACATTGAGCAACCAGAAGTTTCAATTTTTTTGCAGGGTATATCATTCGGCGGAAAATACAATTCGATCAATCCAAACGACCGCATCATTCGAATCCGATTATGAAACAAGACGAGCATATGGAGGAGATATTCGAGAAGTATGTGTCGGCGCGATTCGATTCGGTCGCCAACAAGGCCTATTACGACTACATTTGCGCCGAAATCCTGAATACGATCGGACCGACGATGTCATCGGGGCTTTTCTTGGAGCTGATGTGCGGGACGGGCGAACTGATGGCGCGTTATTCGACGCCGCCCACGGTTCGGAAAGTGGGGTTGGACTTGACCAGCCGGATGCTGGCGCATGGGTCGAAACACCATGCTGGCGCGGGGCAATTTGTGTGCGGCGATGCGCGCCGGTTGCCGTTTGCGGATGCGACCGTGCAGGTGATCGTGATCCAGGGCGGATTGCACCATGTCGCGCGTCACTTGGACGAGGTGCTGAAGGAAATTGGGCGAGTTCTGGCTCCGAACGGTAAATTGGTTTGCATCGAACCTTGCAACGACAATTGGATCGTGGCAGCGATTCGATGGTGTGTCTACCAGACTTTCAAAATATTCGATCCAGCCGAGGAGAGAGGCTTGCGCCGGGGCGAATTGGAAACAGGCCTTTCGAAAGCGGGACTGGTCATGGAACAGTATCGGCCCGTCGGTTATGCCGCGTTCGCGCTGATCGGCAACACGGACGTTCTCCCTTGGTGCTATCATCTGCGCTGGCAACCCGCAATCCGATTTCTGATTTGGTCGGACGACGTACTGGCTCGCGTGCCGGTCGTCCGGCGGCTGGGCTGGCTTTGCTTGTTCCGGGCGCGCAAGAATCAACCGACATCTTCCGTGTAAACAATCGAACAATTTTTTCTACTCGCCAGTCAAAGTTGCAACCGCTAAAGTGCTGCCTATGAATAAATCCAAACTTTTCCTCGTTCTTGTCCTCGGATCGTTCTGCCTCGGTCGTATTGCCGACGCGCAAACACTCACCCTGAACAAGGGCGACCGAATCGCCCTGGTCGGCAATTCGCTGGCTGAGGGGATGCAAAACCATGGATGGATGGAGACGGTCATTCACAGCCGGTTTCCCGAACACGACCTTGCCTTTCGCAACCTTGGATTTGCCGGCGATGAAGTGCATCCGTCGCTTCGTTTGCGAAGCGAAGGGTTTGGCAATCCGGACGAGTGGTTGACGCGAGTGAAGGCGGACGTGGTGTTCGCGTTTTTCGGCTACAACGAATCCTTCGGCGGTCAATCTGGTCTGGAGAAATTCAAGAAAGACCTCGACGCGTTCATTGATAACACTCAACGCCAGCATTACAACGGCAAAAATCCTCCGCGCCTGGTGTTGTTCTCTCCGATTGCCCACGAAAATCTCAAGGATCCAAACCTGCCGGACGGGTCGGCGAACAATAAAAATCTGAAATTGTACACCGATACGATGGCGGAGGTCGCAAAGGCAAATAATGTAACCTATATTGATCTCTTCACGCCGACACTTGCGTCGTACGCAAAATCGCCGAATCCCTGGACATTCAACGGCGTTCATCTGAACGAATATGGCGACCAACAACTCGCTTTGCTCATCGAGGCCGCTCTGTTGAGTTCGCCGCCAAAACGGGAAATAAAATCCCTCGAAAAACTTCGGCAGGCGGTTCTCGACCGCGACTGGCATTGGTTCCAGCGGTATCGCGTTCTCGACGGCTTCAATGTCTATGGGGGGCGTTCCCACCTGAAATTCACCGATAACATCACCAATCGCACCGTTCATATGCGCGAGCTGGAAATCCTCGATGCGCAGACGGCGAATCGCGATCAGCGAATCTGGGCGCTTGCACAGGGCAAAGATATGAAAGTGGACGACAGCAACGCGCCGCCGTTCATTCCCGTGAAGACGAATATTCCCGGCAAAGGTCCGGATGGGAAACATATATATAGAGGCGGGGAAGAGTCCATTTCCAAGATGAAATTGCCGGACGGATTTGCTGTGAATCTTTTCGCGTCGGAGGAACAATTCCCGGAATTGGCCAAGGGCGTCCAGATGGCGTTCGATACGCGCGGCCGTCTCTGGGTCGCCGCGTGGCCGACCTATCCGCGCTGGGAGCCGAAATCACCGATGAACGATAAGCTGTTGATCTTCGAGGACACCAATGGCGATGGCAAAGCCGATACCTGCAAGACATTCGCGGACAATCTGCATTGTCCGACCGGGTTCGAGTTTTGGAACGGCGGCGTGCTCGTCGCCCAGGCGCCGTATTTGGTTTTCCTGAAAGACACCAACGGCGACGACAAGGCGGACGTGTACGAGCGGCTGGTCAGCCATCTCGACAGCGCCGACACACATCACACTGCCAATAGTTTCGTGATCAGCCCCGAAGGCGGGCTTCTCTGGCAGGAAGGGACATTTCATCGCACCCAAATCGAAACTCCCTACGGCCCGCCCGTGCGTTGCTCTGATGGCGGCGTTTTTCGGTATGATCCTCGCAAACAAAAACTCGAGAGCTATGCCACGTACGGCTATGCCAATCCGCATGGGCACGTCTTCGATCGTTGGGGCAATGAATTTAACACCGACGGGACCGGCAACGCCAATTATTACACACTCGCCTACAGCGGACGTCTCGATTACCCCGCCAAACATGGCGGCTTGAAAACGTTCTTCCAGCAACCGAGCCGCCCCTGCCCCGCCACCGAGATTCTTTCCAGTCGTCATTTCCCCGACTCAATGCAGGGCAACTATCTCGATCTCAACGTGATCGGGTTCCTTGGCATTTTTCAGTTCCAAATCAAGGAGGAAGGTTCCGGTTTTGTCGGGGTTCGCACCGATGACCTCATTCAATCGTCCGATTCCAATTTTCGCCCGGTGGATTGCGAGATTGGCCCCGATGGCGCGGTGTATTTTCTCGACTGGCAAAACTCCATCATCGGCCACATGCAACATCATCTCCGCGACCCAAACCGCGATCACACCCACGGGCGCATTTACCGGATCACCTATCCTGGCCGCCCCTTGCTCAAGCCGGCAAAAATCTACGGCGAACCCATCGAAAAACTTCTCGACCTGCTCAAAGAACCCGAAGACCGCGTCCGGTATCGCGTTCGAATCGAATTAAGTGGGCGCAAGACTGCCGATGTTGTCGCAGCGCTTCCCAAGTGGATCAAGAGCCTCAATCAGTCCGACAAGGAATACGAGCATCATCTTCTCGAAGCGCTCTGGGTTTATTCCCACCATAATGTCGTCAACGAAGACCTTCTCAAACGCGTCCTGCGTTCCCCCAACCCCAACGCTCGCGCCAGCGCCACCCGCGTCTTGCGCTACTGGCGCGATTCGGTGAAAGATTTCGCCACGTTGCTCAAAGCGCAAGCCAACGATGAGCATCCGAGAGTTCGTCTTCACGCCGTAGTCGCCGCCAGCGACGGCACCAGCGCCACTGACGCCGAGATCGCCATTGAATCCCTGAAATATCCAACCGATTATTATCTCGAGTACGCGCTCAAGGAAACCATGCGTCAACTCGACCCCTATTGGAGAGCCGCGCTCGCCGCCGGAAAACCATTCGCCACCGATAATCCCAAAGGCGTGGACTATCTCCTGAAAGGCGTCAATACGAAGGACTTGCTGACCATGCCGTCCAGTCCCACCGTGGATCTCGCCATCCTGGCGCGCAGCGGTGGTGTTCCTGCCGACAAACGCAAGGCCGCTCTCGATCGGCTTGCCAAAACCCACAATACCGCCCCCATCAATGAATTGCTCGCCGCCATCGATCGAACGGATGGTCGTACCCAAGCCGCGCTCATTTCGTTGCTGGAAGATTTCAAGCCCGCCGAACTCGCCCCTGCCCGCGCTAAACTCGAGGCGTTTTCGACCAACGCCGCCGAACCCGAAGCGCGACAAGCCGCGCTCATCGCGCTCATGGCCGCCGACCAATCCGCCGAACGCGCCTGGCAACTTGCTTCCGGTTCGATTCGTGGCATCAGCGACATTCTCACGGCCACGCCGAACATCGGAGACACAAAGCTGAAAGAAGCGCTTTATCCGAAAATCAAGCCCCTGCTCCGCAGCCTTCCTCCTCCTCTGGCCGCAAACACCAAAGCTTCAACCGGCACTTTGGGCCGGTTTATTCGCATCGATCTTCCCGGAAACAAACGCACGCTCACGCTCGCGGAAGTGGAAGTGATGAGCGGCGGCAAAAATATCGCCAGCGGAGGCAAAGCCACGCAATCCTCCACAGGCCACGGCGGCGCGGCGGAGCGTGCCATTGACGGCAACAAAAGCGGAACGTTTGGTGACGGCGGCCAGACTCACTCCAATGAAAACGAGAAAAATCCGTGGTGGGAACTTGATCTCGGCGCGGAGAAGCCGATTGAGTCCATTTCAGTTTGGAACCGGACCGATGGCGACCTCGGCAAACGCCTCGATGGCTTCAAACTATCCGTCCTCGATGCGAGCCGAAAGGCTGTGTACGCCCGCGAAGGCCAGTCCGCCCCGGCCGAAAAAACTGGATTCGAAGTCGGCACGAGCGACCCGGCTTCGACAATCCGAGCCGCTGCAATCGAAGCGCTCTCGAAAATATCCGGCCATGACGCCGAGACGTTCGAGGCACTCGCGGATCTGATCCTAAGCGGCATTGATCCCGTCGCTGCCAGCGCCGCCATCGGCAGCATTCCGCGCGACAAATGGCCGCGCGATCGCGCCGCGAAAATCGCCGACGCGCTTGTAGCATCCGCGTCGAAGATGACCGTCCCGCAACGCGCCACGCCGGAATTCCAGAAGACATTGCAATTCGGCCGCGACCTGGCCGCCCTGTTGCCCGCGGTAGACGCGCAGAAAACCAACACGGCGCTCGACGCCCTCTCCGTGCAAATCATCCACCTCAAGACGGTGAAAGAGAAAATGATGTTCGATCTCACCAGCCTCACGGTGGAGGCCGGGCGCGCCGTGGCCGTCATTTTCGAAAACGACTGCAACATGAACCATAACTTCGTTCTCGTCGCTCCGGGCGCCCTGGAAGAAGTCGGCAAAGCTTCCGACGACCAAAATGAAAATGATCCGGGTCTGGCGCTCAAGAAACAATTCATTCCCGACGACCCGAAAGTGGCTCCTAAAATCCTTCACTACACCAAGGTGATTCTCCCGAATGAAATTGCACGGCTATATTTCACTGCGCCGGCCAAACCCGATGATTATCCCTACCTCTGCACCTTCCCCGGCCACTGGAAAATCATGAACGGCATCATGCACGTCATCGCGCCGAAAAAATAGCATGGTCGGCATGGCTGCGATCGGGAAATCGGAAAAACAGCCAGCGGTCGGGATCGAACCGACGACCAGCGGTTTACAAAACCGCTGCTCTACCACTGAGCTACGCTGGCACTCAATACACCGGATTATAGCACAAGCGATCCCTTGCTGCTACCTGCAGAAAACTCCCGACAGAAATTTCCCGTTTGTACTCAAAGGCGAAAAATCTCTGGGTTTGGAGTATACGCTTCAGTGTGCTCCAAGCTAAAGCTTGAACTCCAAACGATCCATTTCAGGGACTTGGTAACAAACGGGGAATTTCTGATCTCCTGACAAAACGACAAGGAATCCGATCTTACATGCCAGTCTGTCAGGGTATCCTGACAATTCCCATTGGATTTTAAGCACGAAACCGAGTTGGCATCGGGATGGCTATAGCTAGCGCCGATGAATAACAACCAAAAATTTCGCAATCAAACCGGCGTTCAAAAAACTGCCCATCGCAAATTATCCTCACTCCGATTCGAGATCTTGGAACTGCGGCTCACGCCGTCGGTGGCGTTCGATCCTGCGACCGGCTTCTTGCACGTGACCGGCGACGAGTCAGACCAACGCGACGATTCAATTTCGGCTTCCGCTACCAGTGCCGGTTTTGTTGAGATTTCTATTAATGGAATAATTCAGTCAAGTGACCCAGCCTCGCCGAATTTTGTCTCCGCGTTAAGGGATGTCCGTAGCACCAGCGTTGTCGGGTTGTTTTTGAATGGAATGGCAGGAAACGACACAATTCGGGTCGTGGGAAATTTTTCGACGGTCGTTCAAAATATCGTGCTCGATGGCGGCGCCGGGAATGATTCGCTCACAGGTGGCGCGGCAGCCGATATCTTCATTGGAGGGTTAGGCAACGATACATTGGTCGGCGGCGCTGGCAATGATTCGTATTACTTTCCCGGCAGCCAACTCGGCAGCGATACGATTTTGGAATTTGCCAATGGAGGCAACGATAGCCTGTTGTTTCAACGCTTCGAGGCAGCGGTAATGCTGGACATGAGCGGAAGCGGATCCCAGGTTGTCAGCGCTGGAAATCTCACACTGAATCTGTCGGATGTTCAAAACATTGAAACGGTAATGGGAAGTCCCGGGGACGATTTCTTCATCGTGCCATTGTTGCCCAATAACCCGAGGATGATTTCAGGTGAAACCAATAGAAACGCAGGAGACAAGCTTTATGCCCCCTGCCCCGACTTACCTCTAACCGATTGGGGCACAAGCTCCGGCTCGATCTCCGCAAATGGATTCGCCCCCACACATTACACCGGCATCGAAACGAAAATCATCGCGTTCTGTCCCGGAAGTCTCATCGTTAACGAAACAACTCAAACAAACACGAGTTTGCCAACCGACCCCGCACCCGCGCCCGACACAACGCCGATCGTACCGGCGGAAGACTTGCTGGATGCAAAACCAGTACCGACCGTTGTAACTACCGTGGAACCGACTGCAACTGTCCCACCAATTGAATTACCCCCGGTCTCCAATCAACCTGAAGCAGGCACAGACGAAACAATCCTTGCTACACCGACCAACGAACTCGATGAGGCGCCGACCGATGTCATCGAACAACTTGTCCCTCCCGCGGGTGCCGAGCCGGAAACGACAACAATTATCCCTGCAACAGATCCTATCATACCTGTCCCGCCTATTGAATTGCCACCCGTCTCTGACCAATCGGAACCAGGCACAGACGAAACAATCCTTACTACACCGATCGATGAACTCGATAATGTCCCAACCAATGTCATCGGGCAACCTGTCCCTCCCGCAGAGGAAATCGAAGGAGCTGAATCCAACGATCCAAACCCGATTCCGGAAATTCTGCCTGACTCCAGCACTCCCACCGTTATCGTCGTCGAGCCTAACGTAGCGCCTTCGGCGAGTCTAACGGGTGAATTGCAAGCCGTTCGCGGTTTTCCAATCGTTTTCCAACTCGGCGCAACGGATTCTTCCACAACGGACCAAGCCGCCGGGTTTATATATCTGCTCGATTGGAACGGCGATGGCATAACAGACGAAACATTGAGCGGCGGCGGCAGCATTGAGGCAAACCATATTTTCTACACCACGGGCGCTTCCACAGTCATGCTGACTACCTCGGACCAATACGGGGCCGTTAGCGCGCCGGTCTCGCACACCGTCAATGTTGTCGCTGCAGCGCTACAAACGTGTTTCTGCGATCCCTCAAAGACCGCGTTGTTCGTTGCCGGCACGCCTTCGGCCGACATCATCATCTTCGCTGCACAAGGCAAAACCCAAGTGAAAGTCACCATCAACGGAGTCCTCGAAGGCACCTTCGCACCGACCGGTCGCATCATTGCCCACGGACTCGATGGCGATGACGACATTCAAATGGCGAATGGCATCCGGCTCATTGCTGAATTCTACGGCGACGCGGGGAACGACCGGATCAAAGGCGGCGGCGGCGCCAACATCCTGCTCGGCGGCGACGGCAACGATCAGCTCAACGGCGGTGGCGGGCGCGACCTGCTCATTGGCGGCGCGGGCGCGGATCGTCTCATCGGCACGCAGCATGATGATATTCTCATCGCCGACAACGCTGCCATGGAAAGCAACCATGAGGCGCTCTGCGCGGTGCTGAATGAGTGGAATTCCACTCGCTCCTTCGACGTGCGCCTCGCCAATCTCACACGCGGCGACGGCAGCGCCGACCGTCTCAACGGCGATCATTTTCTTCTGGCCGGCGTCACCGTCTTGAACGATCAATCCAGCGACACCATGACGGGCGCAGCGGGACGCGATTGGTTCCTTTACGATTCGCTCCGGGACGCCGTCACCGATCTCGCCAGCGACGATCATCGGAATCTCTGATTCACCCGCCGAAATCCGAGCCATCTACTTCTTCGCCTGACCATCAGCACGAAAAGGGACAGCGGGCAACCCGGCTTTGTTGTAGAGATTACAGACGGGGTTATCGGCCCACGCATAGTGAACCGACACGGGCTTTTCCACCTTCGGCGAGGAGACCACGATGGTGTCTTTTTCAATGACAGCGTCCGCCCACACGTATTTCTTGTCGTCGCCGGCGATGGCAAACCCTTGCAATTTGTCGCCCTTGGCGACCAACCCGCCTCCGATGTGATCAAAACTCAACCGAACTGTGTTGCCTTTGATTTTCATCGAGCGATAGACCGGGCCGGAAGAGACGATTTTTTGGCCGTACGCAATCGCCTGCGCGACGAGGCCGAGGCGGCGTCCAACGTCTTGCTTGTTCTTAGGATGAATATCCTTTTCGTCGCCAATATCAATCGCAATCGCCAGCCCGCAGTTGCGGAGGGTCTGCGCGGTAAGCGCCTGCGCTTCGCGCAACTCCGCCCATTGCGATTTCGTCGGTTCCGGTTTGGTGGCCATGAAGTTGGCCAGGGAAACAATCAGAAAGGGGAAGTCGCCGCTGCCAAACCGTGCGCGCCAATCTCTGATCATCGTCGGCAATAGCGTTTGGTATTGCTTGGCGCGGCTGGCGTTGGATTCACCCTGATACCATATCGCGCCTTTGATCCCATACGGAAGCAACGGGGCAATCATGCCGTTGTAAAGCACCGTCACGACGTTTGGGTTGTCTTGTTTTTGAGGCGGTGTCGCAAGTTTTTCGACCGATTTTTCAAAGGCGGGAATCGTCGAGACCGCTTCCTTGCTTGTCCACGCCTCCGCCACGGTGCCACCCCAAGAAGTGTGAATCAATCCAATCGGCACTTTCAATTCCTGATGAAGATGCCGCCCAAAATAATATCCGACTGCCGAAAAACCGCCCCAGCCGCCGTTGGCAACCGTCTGTGGGGTGCAAACAAGCCATTGGCTTTTCACCGTGCTCTGCGGCTCGTAGGCTACCCGTTTCGGGACGGTGAAGAGCCTAATCTGGGGATAATTCGCGTTGGCGATCTCCTGCTGCGGATTCAGCGAAATCCCGATTCCCTGCTCCATGTTGGATTGTCCCGAGCAGACCCATACGTCGCCCACCAACACATCCTTCAACTCAACTTTCTGCGAACCTTCAATTATCAAGGTGAAGGGTCCGCCCGCCTTGAACGGTCCGAGTTGCACCGTCCATTTGCCGTTCGCGTCCGCTTTTGCCGTCGCGCGCTTGCCTTCCATGCTCACCACGACTTCCTTCCCCGGCTCCGTCCAACCCCAAACCAGCACTTTGCGGTCGCGCTGCAATACCATGTTGTCAGAAAAAAGCGGGTGAACGAACGGCTGATCGGCGGCGCGCGAAGCAAGAACAATCAGGGTCAACATCGTAATCGTCAGAAGTTTTTTCATAGGAATCTTTTCGGGACACGAATAGTACGGAAACTAAACCGCGGCGGCAATTATAGAATTACCCGCCGCTGATCGCCGGCAAGAAATGAATTTCGTCGTTCTCGCCCACCGCGCGGGCCATGCCTTCCCGCGAAATTTCGTCGTTTACCCAAACCGAAATGTTGGTGCGAATCCGGTCGCCGTCGCAAAGCCGCGCTTTGAGGCCCGGAAATTTTGCCTCGAGATTCTCGACAATCTGCCGCAGGGTCGCACCCGCGACGGTCGCGGTTTCCGCGCCACCAGTGAGGTCTTGCATCAACGAAGGAATATGAATGACTGCCATAGGTTTATATTGCCACCAAGAGACGCCAAAACATAAAAACTTTTTGTGTTTTTTGCGATTTTTGTGGCCAATCAAATTATATCCATTGATTCCAAAATGCGTCTCGGTGACATCGGCAGTACGCTCATCCGCACGCCAATGGCGCGATGGATCGCATTCGCAATCGCCGCCGGCGGCGGAACAATCGGCACTTCCCCCACCCCGCGCACGCCGTACGGATGACCGGGATTTGGCACTTCAACGATGACCGTGTCAATCATCGGCAAGTCCAGCGCCGTCGGCATTCGGTAATCGAGGAAACTGGCGTTGAGCAAGTGACCGTTCTCGTCGTAAAAATACTCTTCGTTCAACGCCCACCCGATTCCCTGCGCCACGCCGCCCTGCATCTGTCCTTCCACATAGCTCGGATGAATCGCCGTGCCGACGTCCTGTGTCGCCGTGTAACGCAGGATATCCACTTTGCCCGTCTCAGCATCTACCGCAACATCAACGATATGCGTGGCAAACCCGACGCCGACTTTCTGCGGATGCACCGTCGCGCGACCAACTACCGGGCCGCCAGTCTCGCCGCATTTTTTCACGACCTCGATAAAAGTCAGTTTCTTCGCGGCATCTTTCTTGTTGATGAATTCCGTGTTCTTATATTCGATGTCGGCGGACGCGACCTCCAACACTTTCGCCGCGCGCTCGATCATTTGCCGCAGCAAATCATTCGCCGCTTCGTACGCCGCCCAGCCTGACCCGAACGTCGTGCGACTGCCTCCTGTCACATCGTTGTACCCAATGGAATCAGTATCCGCCACGGTCGGTTTCACCGATTCGGCAGGCAGACCGAGCACTTCGGCGGCTTGCATCGCGATGCTCGCGCGCGTACCGCCGATGTCAGTCGAGCCTTCCACAAGACTGACCGTGCCATCCGGGTTTGGCGTAATGGTAACAGACGATTGCCCACCCCAGTTCATCCAGAAACCGGAGGCAACGCCGCGGCCATATTTCAATCCTTTTCCCTCGCCCGCTTGCGGGAGAGGGTTAGGGTGAGGGTGGATCGGCGCGGAATAATGCGCGTGCTTCTTTGCCGCTTCTACCGTCACGATGTAGCCAATTTTGGCATGTTTCGGGCCGTCGGCGCGTATGTCGCCCTCTTTCGCGCCGTTCTTGACACGAAACTCGAGCGGATCAATCTTTAGTTTCTCGCAGAGTTCATCCATAATAGTCTCGCTCGTGAAGGCCGCATTGGTCGCTCCCGGCGCTCGATAGGCCGATGTGCGCGGCTTGTTGCAAACCACGTCGTAAGCGTCAATCAACACGTTCTCGATGTTGTAAGGCGCGAAGATGCACATCGCGCCCGCGCCAACCGGCGACCCGGGAAAGGCGCCCGCCTCATAGGCCAGATGCGCATACGCAGCGATCAGGCGACCGTCCTTTGTCGCGCCCATCTTGCATTTGATATACGACCCACTGGTCGGGCCGGTGCCCATGAACACCTCCGCGCGATTCATCGTGAGCTGCACTGGTTTGCCGGATTTTTTCGAGAGCAACGCCGCAACGGGTTCGAGATACACTTGAATCTTGCCGCCGAACCCGCCGCCAATTTCCATCGGCACAACTTTGATTTTCGAGACAGGCATCGCCAGCAATTCAGCAACCTGATCGCGCACCGCGAACGCCCCTTGCGTGCTGCACCAAATCGTCACGCTCCCATCGGCCGACCATTGTGCCGTGGCGTTTTGCGGCTCAATGTAACCCTGATGCACCGTCGCAGTCCGAAATTCGCGCGCGACGACGACGTCAGCCTTCGCAAAGCCTTGTTCGATGTCGCCTTTCTTGAGCTGATGATGACTGGCAACATTGCTGACTTTATCGGTTTCCTGGCCGAGCGACTTGGTTTTCAAGTCGGCGTGCAGCAACGGCGCGTCCGGTTTCATCGCGCCGTCGGCGGTCAACACGCATGGCAACGATTCGTACTCCACTTTGATCAATGCCAAAGCCTCTTCCGCGATGTGCGCGCTGGTGGCGGCGACGGCCGCGACCGCGTGCCCGTGATACAAAACCTTGCCCGCCGCCAGAATGTTGGTCGCCAGATCGCGCAAATTGATCCCGCCTTCGCCAAAGTCCGCCTGTTTGTCCGCTAACTTCGGCAAATCTCGCCCCGTAACGACTGCCTTCACGCCCGGCAGTTTTGCTGCCGCGCTCGTGTCGAGCGACTTGATGCGCGCGTGCGCGTGTGGACTGCGCAGGATGCGTCCGTATAGCATCCCCGTCGGCTTCACATCCGCGCCGTACAGTGCCCGCCCCGTCACCTTGTCCATCCCATCATGCCGGATCGGCCGCGTGCCGATGACTTTGTAGGCTGTCTGTGTTGCGCTCATTTGGTTGCTCTCCGTTTTTCGTGAGGTTGACAATCTCAAACTTCAACCCTATTGAGTAAAAACTCGTGTTAGAGGATCGTTCTTGTCCCACCTATTGATGTACCGTTTACAACGGTTTGCCCAGGTAGAATAACTTCCGTCCTTTTGCATCTCCGCGACGGATTTGCCTTCCCAATCGGCTTCAATGTACATGAAAGGGTGACCAGATTGGGAAGTTTGAGTTCGACGGCGACAGCGTAAAGTAACAAAATCAGATCTTCGGACAGACTCCAAATCCGCTACTAGAGCTAATATCTTTTCGAAGAGTTTATGAACTGTTGATCGTGCCTCAACGTCATCACTAGAACCAATAGCAAAGACAACTTGAAATATGGAAAATGTCGATCCGTCGGGACGCGGAAATTTTGGATCGTAAACAACATTATAAACGTCGTGCATGATCGGTCGCAATAGCGTCGTCGCTTCATCTGCGGGGTTCTTGGTAGAAATGTTCATTTCTTCCTCCCATTCATCTCCGCCGCATTCATCACGGCACGGACAATTTTGTCGTAGCCGGTGCAGCGGCAGAGGTTGCCCGCGAGCCAGTGACGGACTTCGTGCTCGGTCGGCTTCGGATTGCGGTCGAGCAATGCCTTGGACGCGACGAGGAAACCGGGCGTGCAGACGCCGCACTGGAGCGCCGCGTCTTCAAGGAAAGTTTTCTGGAGCGGATGGAGTTGGCCGTTGTTGGCGATACCCTCGACGGTGGTGATCTCGCGACCTTGCGTCTCGACGGCAAGGACGAGGCAGGAGTTAACCAGTCGTCCGTCGAGGATGACGTTGCACGCGCCGCAGTTGCCGTTGTTGCAACCCTCTTTCGCGCTCGTCAACCGTAGCTCGTCGCGCAAGATTTCGAGCAAGCTTTGGCGCGGTTCGCAGAGGAACTCGACCGATTCGTCGTTGATCCGCGTGGTGATATGAGTTTTCTTGGACATATTTTATTCGCCACAAAAAGCACAAAAAAACACAAAAATATTTTGTGCCTTCTCGTGTTTTTCGTGGCCATTCACCCCTTGATTAATCAATCTCTTCATCTCTTTGCTCTCTCAATCGCACCTTCAATCGCGCGGCGCGTCAACACGCCGACCAAATGCTTCCGTTGCGCCGCCGAGCCGCGCATATCGCTGATGGGCTTTGCCGCCGCTTTTGCGATCTCCGCAGCCTTGGCAATGGGTTCATCCGAAATCTCTTTTCCGGCAAGCGCCGCTCCCGCTTCCTCGACCAACAACGGCGTTGGCGCGACCGCGCCGAGAGCAATGCGGGCGCTGACAAATTTCTCTTTCTTCTCGTCCAGCATGACCGCCGCGCCAACCCCAACCACGGCTATATCCATTTCATTGCGCGGGATAAAGCGAAGGTAATGCGCGCCAAAGTCCTTTTTGGGCGGTGGAATGCGCAGCGCGACGAGTAGTTCGCCTTTTTGGAGCGCCGTTTTGCCGACGCCCACGCAGAATTTCTCGACCGGAAGCTCGCGGAAAGAAAGTGGCGCAGACGTCTCGTCTGCGAGATGGGCAGACGGGGACGTCTGCCCCACGTTTTTTAATCCAGCAATCAAGCAGATCGCTTCGTGAACAATGAGCGCGGGGATGGCGTCGGCGGCGGGCGAGGCGTTGCAGAGATTGCCCCCGACGGAAGCGCGACCCTGAATCTGCACGCCGCCGATGATGGCGATGGCGTCCATCAGGCCGGGATAGGCGGTCAAGATTTTTTTATCGCTCGTGATTTTGTAGCACGGGACGGCCGCGCCGAGGATCAACCCCTGCTTCGCGTCGAACGACAGCTCGTTGAGATCGGGAATCTCTTTGATGTCCACGACCAGTTTTGCGCTTTTTCGACCTTCGCGGATCTGGACGATGATGTCGGTGCCGCCTGCGAGGATGCGTGCCCCGTCGCCGCCATCGAGCAGAAGCTTGGCGGCTTCGGCGACCGTGCGCGGTGTAACGTAATCGAAAGCCTGCATGAGCGTAGCGCCTTATAACAAGTCGACAGGTCTTCTACAAGCAATCAGGGGTTGACTGCTTTGCCATTGACCGTGCCCAACAATTCCGGTTCTTTGGTCGGTCCGAATCCGACGTTCGCTTCGCTGTTGTAGTGGAGTTCGTCGCCGGAAAATTTCAGGCGGACAGATTGGATGAAGGGCGTTTGGGTAAAACAAATCTTCGCCGTGAATGTGTCGTCCGCTGTCCAAGCTCCGCTGGCTGCGACAGGCAAGAGTTGAATGCCGCGAGTGACCTGGCCACTTTTCCATTTGTTGTGGCCGCACTCGATTCGATTTTCGACACCGTTGTATCGGGTTACAATCGTGGTCGAATCCGGCTGGTTGTTCTCCAGTGTCACGCTCTCGAGATTTTTTGGGTTGGCCGCAAATTGGTAATTCTTCCCAAAAAAATTTGCGGGAGCCCCCGTTCCCTGCTGCGGACGAAGCGATAGGTTCTTGAGAGTCTGATTGAGTTTCGCATG
This sequence comes from uncultured Verrucomicrobiota bacterium, assembly GCA_964348665.1. GTDB lineage: Bacteria > Verrucomicrobiota > Verrucomicrobiia > Palsa-1439 > CAYGDP01 > CAYGDP01. Next base: position 9,664 of record CAYGDP010000005.1, on the reverse strand, counting down.
TGAAGCCTCATCAGGCGCGAGCGCCGCTGCCGTCATGGCGGGCTGGAGTTTGTCCCACACGAGATTCAAGACGGACTGCATATCGCCCAGCCCCGCGGTGATGGCGATGACAGCATCTTGCTGCGGCATTACGATGCAATATTGACCGAACGCGCCGTCCCCGCGATACGCGCCGTTTCGGCAGCGCCAGAATTGAAAGCCGTATCCCTGGTCCCAATCGCTCTTGGGATTGCTGCCGTTCGATGTTTGATAGGAAGTGGCGGCCTCGATCCATGTTTCGGGGACGATCTGCTTGCCCTCCCATTTGCCTTTCTGCAAGTAGAGCTGGCCGAAACGCGCGATGTCCTCCGTGCGAATGCTCAACCCATAGCCGCCGACAACAATCCCCTCTGGATCTTTTTCCCAGTCGTGCTTCTGGATGCCCAGGGGCTCAAAAAGTCGCGGGCGCAAATAATCCACAAGCGACATGCCCGTCGCCTTCTCGACGATGGCCGAGCACATGTAGGTGGCGGACGTGTTGTAGAGGAAATGTGTTCCCGGCTTGAAACGGACGGGGTGCTGGAGAAACTCCCTTTTCCAGGAACGATCCTTCGGACGGGCCGGTTCGGTTTCGTGGCCGGTATTCATGCGAAGCAGGTCGCGGACGCGCATCGCTTTCAGGTTGTCGCTTGGTTTTTCGGGCGCGTCCTCGGGAAAAAACTTCAGCACCGTATCATCGAGGCTGAGTTTTCCTTCCGCTATCGCCAGACCGACCGCCGTGGATGTAAAGCTCTTGCTCAACGAGAATAACGAGTGCGGCGATTGCGCCTCGTAAGGGGACCACCATCCTTCGGCAATTACGTTGCCATGACGCAGCAACATGAAGCTGTGCAAGGAATGGATGTTCTTGTCGGCAGCCTCGACGAACGACTGGATTGCGGAAGAGGAAACACCCTGCGATTCCGGGCTGCTCCGCGAAAGGTCGGCGGCAATACATAATCTCACCCCTGCAACCAACACGATAAGAAATCGGATTTTCATAGGTGTGGTACCATTGTGCGCGAGGGAGGAAGAAGGGTCAAGGCTTGAGCTTCAAATCAGGGTCGGGATCTTTGCCGAGGGCAGTCAAAATATTGACCAAGATGTTTTCGGGATTGATATCGGCCGGCGAGCGGCGCGTGATTTGATCGTAGATCGCGTCCGGGTAACAACCCTTCGACGTTCCATCGGCGTATTGCTGATGAACAGCGCTGGCAGTGATCCCGTCCGCGATGGTTTGCCATGGAAAGCTCTTATCGAGCGGCGCGAGTTTGCGGAGGTAATAGGCATAAACTAGTCCATTCCATTGCACGGGCACGCCGAACCACGAGTGCGTGTAGTGGGTCGTGCCAAAGACCGGCACGCTACCGTAGCGCATCATCTTGTTGCCGGGTAGATTCCACAGGTAAATGAACGGTAAACCCGCCTTCGCCCAGCGCTGTGCGTCTGCCAAAAATTCTTTGTCGCCGCTCAATTTGTATGCCTCGACGTAAGCGCCGACGGCATAGGCAGCAGCGAGAATGTCAGGCTCGTAGAGCGGACACTCCCAAGACTGCGCGCCGCGCGGGATTTTGTATTTGCGAAGGACTCGAAGCGTATCCAGCGCGGCATCCTTTAACTCGGCATTCCCCGTCATCCGCGCCGCCTTCGCGAGCATCAGCGCGTTGTGCGCGCTCGTGCCGAGTACCGTGTCGCCGCGCTTGCCGAGCGCGACCTGTTTTTCGTTCTTCGGGTCAGGTTGAAAACTCCACTCGCCATTCACGCGCTTCTTCGCCAGCTCTTTCATCCCGGGGACAACGTTCTTCACAGCTTCCGGTTTTCCCGAGTAGAACGGCGCTTCCCAGCGTAGGATGTGACAGTTGGCCGATGAATTCAGGTCGGGAAATTTTTCCCAATCCACTTTCTCGCCGAGCAGATGCAGCAGAACCGCAAAACCCGGCGTTGGCGCGGATTTCCAGCCGACACAGTGACTATACGTCCCGTCCGCCGCGCGAACCGTCTGAAATCCTGTCTTGCAGAGTTCGATCTCCGACTCCAACGACCGCGGCCACGGTTCGGGAGCTGGCAACCCAAACATCGCGATCCAGCGAGGCACAGCGTCCGATATCGTCGCGCCGTCCTCGATCAACATCGCTCCCGTCATGGTAATTACGGTCTTCGTCGGACCGAGCGACATCCGATTTTTTTCGCGCGCCTCGAAAAACAGCCGCGCGTTGCCGCTCCACATCAGCGACACCAATACACCATCCGCTTCGTATGCCATCAACGGCACGGTAATTTTGTAGGCCTCGGGACGGCGCCGATCCGCCAGCGCGCCATGCGCGTCGCGATCGCTGGATGAAAACTCCCCGCCCTCCAAAAAATCGAGCCCGGGAAAAAGCGCAGCGGTCTTCTTGCCGAGCACCTCGACAAACAACTCGCGCTGCGTCTCGAAGAGCAAAAGGTGATCCTTCAAGTTGAAACGGACACTTCCGCCTTTGGTAACCACGTGCAACTCTTCCCCATTGATCGAGTCGGCGTCCGTGAGCCAATCCATCCCGGGCAAAATCGCAACCGGATACCACTCTCCGCCACGGCGCACAGACACCTGGCCCTGCCCGTCGCGAAATTCGGCGCGGACTTTCTTGTTCTCGATGATCCCTCGCCCACCTTTTGCAGCAACCCTTGCTCTGTCCGCACCCGAACTACCGCTTACCAGAATCAAGAAGCTCACCAACGACAAAATTGTTTTCAACAACCGCAGCCTAAATCGTGCGACTTGCACTCGCAAGAAGAAAAAGGCAGAGTCTCAAGATGTCACGATGAAACCCAATTTTTCTTTCCTTGTATGCGCTTGCGCGGTGTATTCGCTAACGACCCAAGCAGAGCAGCACGACGCAGAAGAAATCCTCGCATCGTTTCGTGTCCCGGATGGATTTCGGGTCGAGCTTGTCGCATCCGAGCCGGACGTGGTGGATCCTGTCGCGATGGCATTTGACGAAGGCGGACGGTTATACGTCGTCGAGATGCGCGGGTATCCGAACGCAGGCGTCGCGGAAGGCACGCCCAAACTCGCCGGGCGCATTCGATTACTCGATCGTCCACGCGGGACGCGCTTCACTCGCAGCACCGTTTTTGCCGATGGACTCGCGTTCCCGACTTCGGTGCTCCCCTACAAACGCGGCGTGCTGATCACCTGCGCGCCAGACATTTTTTACTTCGAAGACACGGATAACGATGGTCAAGCCGACATTCGCCGCGTGCTCTACACGGGCTTCGGTTTGAAAAATATTCAGGCGCTTACCAATAGTTTGCAGTGGGGGCTGGACAACTATGTGCACGGTGCCGGCGCGAGCAATGGCGGCGAGATTCGCTCTGCAGAAAAACTAGACGCACCGACCGTTACACTCGGGTCGCGCAATTTCCGGTTTCGTCCGGACACACCCGCGAGTTTCGAGACGACGTCCGCCAGCAGCCAATTCGGTTTAACAACCGATGACTTTGGTCATTGGTTCACCTGCAACAACAGCCAGCATATTTTACAAGTACCAGTCGAGACACGCTATCTTTCTCGACAGCCATTCCTTCTCGCGCCTCCGCTTTTGCCAGACATTTCCAATCACGGCGGCGCGGCGCAACTCTTTCGACGTAGCCCGTTCGAACCGTGGCGAGTCGAACGCACGACGCGGCGCGCCAACGCACCGGACGCCACGCGTTTTCCAAAAACCGAATTGGTCGCGGGTGGGTTTATTACAAGCGCCTCTGGACTAACAGTCTATCGCGCCAACCGTTTCCCTGTAGAATATTACGGCAACACTTTCGTTTGCGACTCTGCCAATAACCTGATTCACCGCGACGTGCTCGAATCGCGCGGAGTTCTGTTCACTGCTCGGCGCGCGGAAAATGAACGCGACCGCGAGTTCCTTGCCTCCAGTCATCCCCGTTTCCGCCCCGTCAACCTTGCCATCGGTCCCGACGGCGCGCTCTATGTCGCCGATTTTCCGCGCGAGGTCATCGAGACGCCGCTCTCGCTCCCCGACGACATCAAAGCGAAATCCAACCTAGAAAGTATGGGTCTGGGTCGAATCTGGCGCATCACAACCCAGTCTTCTCGCTCATCTCGACAACCGCAGCTAGGTCGCGCTAGCTCGCGAGAACTTGTGAAACAATTGGAAAATCCAAATTCGTGGTGGCGCATCACCGCGCAACGGTTGCTCGTTCAAAGCAAACAACGCAACGCCGCCCCGGCGCTCCGCGCGCTCTTGCGCAACTCCAAAGTGCCGGTCGCGCGACTCCACTCCCTTTGCACTCTCGACGGGCTCGGCGCGCTCGACGACGAATCGCTCGCAATCACGCTCAAAGATTCCGAGGAAGGCGTTCGCGCCCGCGCCGTGCTTCTCGCCGAGTCCCGTCCCGCGCTCGGCGACGCTCTCCTAGCGCTGGCGAATGATCCTTCGCCTCACGTGCGATTTCAACTCGCGCTGAGCCTCGGCGAACTCCGTGTCCCGCGCCGACTCGACGCCCTCGCCGCTCTCGCGCGACGCGACAGCGCGGATCCTTATCAGCGGGCGGCAATCCTAAGCTCCATCGGGGACGATACCCTGACATTATTAACTCTGTCCATGGAGAGTGATCCTGTCTTCCGGTTGGCGCTCGCCCGGATCATCGGCACGCGCCGAAATCCGGACGAAATCGCAGAAATATTGACACGGATCACCTCGACCGACGTTGCCTCCCTCCAAAATCTCGCGCTCGGCATTCGTCAACGAGGCTCAAAACCGATTACGCTCCCCACCGCCAGCCCCGCCGCCGATGCTCTGCGCCGATTTCTGGCAAGCGATTCGGATGCAATCCGCAACGCCGCCAATGAAGTGGCTGGACTCGTCCGCGTTTTCGGTGAGGACGAATTGGCAACCAGACTGAAACTTGCTGCGTCAGTTTTACCCGACGAAACCAAACCTCTGCCCGACCGCGTCGCCGCCGCGCAGGACTTGGCGGCGGGAAAATTTGCAGACTTCGCGCCGACGCTCGTCGGGGCGCTCGCGCCACGTCAACCGGAACCGCTCCAAGTCGCCGCGCTGGATGCGCTCGACGCGTTCTCCGACCCAAAGGTTGCCACCGCGATCACCGACCGCTGGGCGCAATTCACCCCAGCGTTGCGTGCGCGCGCGATCGTAATCATTCTCAAAAGGAAAGAGCGAATCGCGCCGTTGCTCGACGCGCTGGAATACGGCGCGATCCCCAGAAATGCGCTCGATAGCGCGCAGCGCGCCCTGCTGACACAATCTCGTGACGCCGCCATTGTCGAGCGGGCGAAACAGATTTTTGCGGCGTCGAAACGCGACACCAAACTTGCCGACTCGCTCAAGGCTGTTTTGTCGCTCGAGGGCGACGTGCGCCGCGGCGAAAAAACTTTTCAGGCGCGCTGCACGAGTTGTCACGCCGCCAGCAATGCGCCGCTTGTCGGCCCGTCGCTGGCCAGCGTGCGCAACAACCCGCCCGATCAAATCTTGAAGAACATCGCCGACCCCAACCTCGCCGTGCTCCCGCAATTCGTTCAATACCTCGCCGAAACCAATGACGGAGAAATGTTCAACGGCATCATTGTTGCCGAAACCGATCAGGCGATCACGCTTCGACGTCCAGGCGCGTCGGACAGAACATTGCTGCGAAGAGATTTGCGCGGTTGGGTCAGCAGCCGCGTCTCGCTCATGCCCGAAGGATTGCTCGACGGCCTCGCCGCGCAGGACATCGCCGATTTGCTGGAGTTTGTGCGGCAAATCAAATAACATCTGTTCATGTGCGCGGCGAGCCGATTCATTTATTGGTCTGGCTTGTCGTGGCTGGTGATATTGAGCGGGCGGGCGGAGGACTGGCCGCAGTGGCGCGGACCGAACCGAGATGGGGTTTGGAGAGAAACCGGCCTCTTGAAATTATTCCCGGCTGATGGGCTGAAGGTACGCTGGCGCAAACCGGCCGGCTGGGGATGGTCGAGTCCCGTGGTTGTTCGGGGTCGGGTTTATCTCACCGATTCGGAATTGGTAAAGCCCAAGGCTTGGGAACGTGTTCGCTGTTTCGACGAAAAAACCGGCAAGCCACTCTGGACCTACGCGTATGAAGTGACATACCCGGATTGGGCTTTTGTCTCCGACCAAAGCTGCGGGCCGAGTGCGACACCGATTGTGGAGGCGGGGAAGATTTTCACTCTGGGAGCGAACGGCCACGTTCACTGTTTTGACGCAAGGAAAGGCAAACTGCTCTGGGAAAAAAAATTGGCCAAGGAATACGAATTGCGAGAGTTGCAGTGCCGGCCTTCCCCATTGATCGAAGGGAATCTTCTGATTTTATTCGTCGGCGGCAAGCCAGGAGCATGCGTCATCGCGCTTGACAAGAAGTCGGGAAAGGAGGTTTGGAAAGCGCTAGATGAGTCCGTGTCGAACAGTTCGCCGTTGGTCATCGTGGCCGGCGGCAAACGACAGTTGATTGTCTGGACCGGCGAATCCGTGACTTCCTTGAATCCCGCTACGGGTGAGACCTACTGGCGAGAACCGATGGTAACGAGTAATAACGATGCAATTCCCACCCCGGTCGTTCAGAAAAACCGGCTGCTCATCGGCGGTCTGATGATGGAATTAAACGCTCACCACCCAGCGGCCACGGTGCTCTGGCCGGAAACGAGAGCCATCTCGAAGAGAATTTTGAGCAATACCTCGACTGCCCTCTTGCGAGGTGATTATGTGTTCTCGGCCAAATCTAACGGCGAACTGGTTTGCCTCGAGGCCGGCACCGGCAAGCAAGTGTGGGAGGCGAACACCGTGACGGAAATGAAAAATGGCGCCAGCATTCATATCACACCAAGCGGTGATGGAGTGTTTCTCTTTACCAACCAAGGGAATTTAATTCTGGCGCAACTCACGCCCCAGGGTTACCGGGAGATCAGCCGCGCGCATCTCTTGGAACCAACATCGCCGTTTGGAGAGAGAAAGTGTGCATGGACACCACCGGCATTCGCGAACCGCCATGTCTTTGCGCGCAACGACAAGGAACTGGTTTGCGCCACTTTGGCGGCCAAGCCATAAGCAACGAGCGATCGCAACGTCGGGCCAAAGGGGAAACAGGAGGGTCTGGTATTGGCTTAACCAATTTAGTAACCTTACTTCATGCGTAAGCTCGGGGGTCTCTTCTTCTTTATTGTTGCTAGCGCTGCGCTCGGCACGGAAACAAAACTGAGTGTCGCAACTTTTTCGTGCGACGTAACACCTCCGTTGGGACATCCGCTCTGTGGCGGTTGGATTCAACCACTCAAATCGGTGGATGATCCGTTGCTGGCCAAGGGCGTCGTTCTCGCCGACGGCGACAAGCGATACGTCCTCTGTTCGGTGGACTGGTGTTTGCTGCAAACTGCCGCCCACGATTTGTTCCGACGCAAAATCGCCGCCGCGGCCAACACACCCGAGTCACGCGTCGCCGTCCACACCGTTCATCAACATAACGCGCCCATCGCCGACATCCGCGCGCAGCAACTTCTCGATGCCGCACCCAATCCGCCTTCCCATCTTAGTATCGGGTTCAGCGAAGAAGTCACCGACCGCCTCGCGGTCGCCGTGCGCGCGGCCTGCGACCGATTCACACCCGTCACCCACGTCGGCTCCAGCAAAGCCCGTGTGGAAAAATTCGCATCCTCCCGGCGCATCCGGATGCCGGATGGCAAAATGGCCGCACGCTTCAGTTCGGCGGGCAAAGACCCGGCGATGGCGGCCGCGCCGGAAGGTTTGATTGACCCGTGGCTGCGCACCGTTACCTTGTTCAACGGGGAAAAACCCGTGGTCCGCCTCCACTCCTACGCCACGCATCCGCAAAGTTTTTACGGCGACGGACGCGTCACCAGCGACACCGTCGGAGTGGCGCGCGATCGTCTCGAAAAAGAGGAAGGCGTGCCGCAGATTTATTTCACGGGTTGCGGCGGCGATGTGACCGCGGGAAAATACAACGACGGCTCGCCCGCCGCTCGCGCGGCGCTGACCGAGCGCGCGTATGACGCCATGAAACGGTCGGTCGCATCCACGACGCGCGCGCCGGTTTCTCGTCTCGAATGGAAAACCGCGGATGTTCGCCTCGCCATTCGCACCGAGACGGAGTGGAGCGAGGAGCGATTGCGAAAAATTCTTGCCGACCCGAAGGCTTCCGTCAATGACCGAATCAACATGGCCGCGTTGACCCTGGCCTGGTACGAGCGGTTGCGCGCGCGGCCGACCGTGGACGTAAATACCTTGCGGCTTGGTCCTGTCACGATGCTATTTTTGCCTGGCGAAGCATTCGTCGAATATCAGTTATACGCGCAGAGTTTGCGTCCCGATGATTTCATCGCCGTCGCCGCGTACGGCGAAGGCGGCTGTGGCTATATTTGTTGCGATGCAGCGCTGAAGGAAGGCGGATACGAGCCAACCGACTCGCGGGTCGGTCCGCCGAGCGAGCAAAGGCTCAAAGACGCCATCGTCTCGTTGATTGGCGCGTCGAAGTTAAATGGCGCGCCGTTGTATCCCGATAAACAACATTTGCTTTGGTGGCGCGATTCCCGCGGGTTCGAGCATCCGATCACCGAACCGCGCGATTGGGAAAAACGCCGCGCGCACATCCTCGCCGCCATGCAGCGGGTCATGGGTGAGTTGCCTTCTCGCAAACGGCTGCCATCGCTCGACGTGCAAGTGCTCGAAGAAATCGCGCTGCCAAAGTATACGCGCCAGAAAATCACATTCGTTGCCGAGGCGGGTGACCGCGTGCCGGCGTATGTACTTATCCCCCGGGAGTTGAAAGGCAAAGCGCCGGCGATGCTTTGTTTGCATCAAACGACCGCCATCGGCAAAAGCGAGCCGGTCGGTCTCGGTGGCAAAGAGAATTTGCGTTATGCGCAGGAACTCGCCGAGCGCGGTTACGTGGCGCTGGCGCCCGATTATCCGAACTTCGGTGACTACAAATTTGATGTTTATTCTCACGGTTACGCGAGCGCGACGATGAAAGGCATTTTCAATCACATGCGCGCCGTGGATATGCTGGCGTCATTGCCGCAAGTGGACAAAACCCGAATCGGCGCGATTGGCCATTCTCTTGGCGGGCACAACTCCTTATTTGTCGCGGCGTTTGACCCGCGCATCAAGGCCGTCGTGACCAGTTGCGGATTCAATTCGTTTTACAAATATTACGGCGGCGATCTGACCGGTTGGTCGCACAAAGGCTACATGCCGCGCATCGCCAGCGAGTTTGGAAAAGATCCGAAGCAAATGCCGTTCGACTGGACAGAGACGCTGGCCGCGATCGCGCCCCGCGCGGTGTTCATCAATGCCCCAATGCGCGACGATAACTTCGAAGTGTCAGGAGTGAAAGACTGCCTCGCCGCTGCCGCGCCCGTGTTTGAACTGCTCGGCGCGAAAGAAAAATTAGTCGCCGTCCATCCCGATTGCGGACATGATTTTCCGCCCGACGTGCGCCAGCAAGCGTATGAGTTTTTGGATAAGAATTTGAAGTAGACTTTGTGAAGTTCTGAAAAAGAGATAGGGACGAGCCGCTGGCTCGTCCGATTCCTCATTTTCATGCAGCCCGCTCCGTCGCGCGCGCCCCTGACCTGCTCCCCCAAAACTGGACAGTAGGAAACAATAGACTTGGCTGATAA
>CAYGDP010000004.1:162652-216189 GCA_964348665.1 uncultured Verrucomicrobiota bacterium | reverse complement strand
CTTTATCAGCCAAGTCTATTGTTTCCTACTGTCCAGTTTTGGGGGAGCAGGTCAAGACGACCCGACCTGTGGTAATCGAGCAGCAATCATATATTGCATAGGCGAGAGTGGCGATCCCAAAGCGCTTTCTGCCTTGATGAGCGCTCTCAAAGATCGTGATAAATTAGTAAGGCAAACTGCCTTGAATGTTCTAACAGGGATGGACAGAACAGCAAAACTCACTGTGCCCGCAATCGCCGAATTAGTCCAAGATCCGGAGAAAGATGTACAAAGAAGTGCGATTGATGCAATTCGTCGAATTGGTCCGGATGCAAACGCAGCAATACCCGCACTGGTTAAAGCGCTCGAGGATCCTGATCCCGAAATCAACGGGAATGCCGCACACGCTCTAGTTATAGTGCGAGCCGACCCTCAACTCATCCTCCCGACATTAATGAAATGGATACACGATGAAAACGAAAATATCAGGCGGGCGGCAGCTGGGGTTCTTAGTGAATTTGAATATTATGGACCCAATGCGAAGGTCACTATGCCAGTCATGATCGAAGCAATAAAGCTCGGATATCTCGATTATGGTGTAACCGCTACGTTCCGACAAATCGGCCCAGACGCAATAGAGGCGGTTCCGGCTTTAATCGAGCTGGTTAAGAAGGGGAATGCGACTGCCGGCTGGATGTTGCAGACAATCGGGCCAAACGCAAAGATGGCAATTCCTGCTTTGACAGAAGCGGTGAAATTTAAGGATACCCGAGAGGGAAAGCTCAAGCCGTTATATCGTTACTGGGCTGTCCCCGCACTAGCCGCGATGGGAGAAGCCGGCCTCCCTCCTTTGCTCAATGCGCTTGCCGCGGAAGACGCCGATTTACGTAAAGAAGTTTCGTTTCACGTTGGACTTATGCAGCCGCCATCCAGCGAAAAAGTCGTTCGGTCACTTCAAAAGGCTCTCAGCGATAGTGATAAAGTCGTTAGACTAAATGCGGCAACTGCCCTGTTGCAAATCGGCGAAGAAACTGCAGCCGCAAATGCAATTCTCCTCCAAGCCTTGCAAGATGAAGACTTGGATGAGGGAATTGCTTACGGGCGAATTTCCAGGTTGGGATCAAAGGCAAGCGTTTTTGTACCCACTCTTGTGAGTCGGCTTTGGGATGAAGACAAAAATCGTCGGCGCAACGCAATTGATTTGCTTACGCAAATCGGCCCGGGGGCCGGAGCAGCTGTGTCAGAATTGAAAAAATTACTCGATAGTCGTGATAATACAATCGCTTTCAAAGCTGCGTATGCAATCACTGAGATCACGGTGCCGACGGATATGGTTTTGCGGATACTATCGAAGGCGTTAAATGATGATGATTCTTCTAAGCGAATTAGTGCGGCATGCATTTTACTCAAGCACGGCACGAAACAGCGTCGCAGTATTCAAGTGCTTCGAGATGCCCTGCGAGATTCGGAGGACATGCTTCAAATCGCCATTGTGCGAGCTTTGGGAGACCTCGGAGAAAAAGCCAAACCTCTCATCCCTGATCTCGAATACGCCTTGAATGACCAGCACACAGATGTTAGGCGTGATGCGGGACAAGCATTACGGAAGATTCGAAGTGCTCTGCGGCTCGCACCTTAATCCTGGATATTCGATCCATTTAAAATGAATCCGACCATCACACTGACGACCGAACAAATCGAGTTTTATCATCGAGAAGGCTATCTCGTACTCGACGCAGTCACGACTGCGGAGGAGGTGGCGTGGATGCGGGAAATTTATGATCGGTTGTTTGCGGCGCGAGCGGGACGAGATGAAGGGAATCAGTTCGATCTGGCGGGGACGGACGAGGAAGGCAAAGAAGCCGCGCTGCCGCAGATTTTGCAGCCGAGTAAATATGCGCCCGAATTGAAGAACGGATTGTATCGCGTGAACGCCGATGCGATCGCGAAACAGTTGCTTGGCGCAGCGGCGACTTTTCAGGGCGAGCACGCGATTTTCAAACCCGCACGCACGGGCGCGGCAACACCGTGGCATCAGGACGAAGCATATTGGAATCCTGCCATCCAGTACAACGCGTTCAGCCTTTGGATTCCGCTCCAGCCGGCAACAGTGGAAAACGGCTGTATGTGGTTCGTGCCGCGCAGCCACAAATGGGAAGTCCAACCGCATCACTGTCTCAACAACGATTCAAGAATTCACGGGTTGGAGATTGACTTGTTGCCCGATCCCTCGAAAGCTGTCCCCTACCCCATACCCGCGGGCGGCTGCACGATTCATCACAATCGGATGTTGCATTACGCAGGACCGAATCGCAGCGACATTTCGCGCCGGGCATACATCATCGGATTCGGACTGCCGACGACGAAGCGCACCGAGCCGCGGCGATTTCCGTGGGAAGAACAAAAACAAACGGCGCGATTGGAGAGAAAAAAGACAGCAGAAGCGGCGTCGAGGAAATAACATCCCGTTGCCGTGCGAACACGCAAACTCCTACCTATTCTCCCGCGCCTGCAGCCTTGGCGAGGGCATTCCAGAAATCAGGGCTTTCCATCATGTCGGCTGAAATGATTGTGCCATCGGCGGTGACGGCGAACGTGAACGGGCAGCGGTCAATGAAAAATGCGTCCGTGACCGTTTCGTCCTCGTCGTGTAAAACATCGAACGGCAATCGTTCCTCGCGCGCTTTGTCTTCGGCCTCGAAATACCAGGAGTATTCCTCTTTCCGGATTTCGTTCATGGTGATGATGTGCATCCGATACAGGAACGGTTTGGCATGTTTGGCAACATTCCGGAAAAAATGCATGAAATCGTTGTACGGGCCGTTGCCGCGATAACCGTCCATGAGACAAACCAGCATGACTTTCTCCGGCGGCATCTGTGCCAATGCCTCGCGAAGCGATTGTCGCCCGGGCGCGCCATCGAGCCTGCGCAACCGGTACTCCACGGGAATCGGCTGGCCGACTAGCACATGTGGACTCGTCATCGGTCGCTCTCCGGTTAATTGCTCGATCAACGAGGCGATTTGCGGAAATGGTTCGTCCAAGAACGCTTCACCCAGCAGATCGAGCGCATCTTCATTTTCGCCCGTCTCAAGGTACTGGCGCGCCTGATAATACTCTGTCAATGCCCGGTAATTCAGAGTCCAACTCGAAACATAATCGCGGTCGTATTCATCAATCAGTTTCGCTCCTTCTTCGCGTTTGCCCTGTTCCCAAAGTGCCGCGCCCAACAGAACAAGCGCGGGCGAGTTTCGGCTCTTGCCGTCCGACTGGCCGCCACCGAATAGCCGCGACATGATCCCGGTCTTGGGGAGACATTCCCGGCAGAGTTTTTCCAGTGCTGCCCACCGACCCGCCTTCCACAGAATCAATAGCAGTTCGAAGTCGCTCGATGCTGGCACGAAATTCGCCTCGACCGCTTCCGGAGTTGCTTTCAGGGTAAACCCGAGATCGATCCCTGAAGTTTCGAGCCGGATAATCTCGCCTCGTTCCGGGTTGAAAAAAACAAATTGCGTTTCCGGCTCTTCGGTTCGGTGTAATTTGGGGTCCAGCGAGCCGGCCGCTCCGCCGTTGATCGTTACGAGTAAATCACCGGGTTGAATGCCAGCCAATCCCGCGACGGACAGAGGGGCAAGTTTGTCCACTTGCAAGCAGATCGCAGGGTTAGGGGGTTGCGGCGCGGGAAATCGCTGGAAATCCTGAATCTGCGTCTGAAGAAAAGACTGCAGACGCTCCTGGCCTTGTGTTTCTGGCTCCACAAACCCAAACCATACCCCACCGGAGATAGCCGCCTCAAGGTTTTTTCCTTGATTTACACGCCATTCGCGGCGACAACAGCGTCATGGCAGATAAACTACTCGATGGCAAACTGGGCTTGATTCTTGGCGTTGCCAACAAGCGCAGTATCGCATGGGCGATCGCACAGGCATGGGCCGAAGCCGGCGCGCGGCTCGCGTTCACGTACCAAGGCGAACGGCTGAAAGAAAACGTGGAAGAATTGGTGGGGCAATTTGGCAAGGATACCCCGCTCTATCCGTGCGATGTCGGCAAGGACGAAGACCTGGCGCGCGTGTTCGAGTCGGTCAAAAAAGATTTTGGCAAGTTGCACCTTGTCCTTCACTCGGTCGCATTCGCGCCGAAAGAGGCATTGGAAGGCGATTTTGTCAGCACAACGCGCGACGCCTGGAAAACCGCGCTCGACATCAGCGCGTACTCGCTGGTGGCGGTCTCGCGCGGCGCGGCGCCTCTGATGACCGACGGCGGCAGCATCACCACCATGACGTATTACGGGAGCACAAAAGTTGTGCCGCGGTACAATGTGATGGGCGTGGCGAAAGCGGCATTGGAATCGTCCGTTCGGTATTTGGCCTCCGATCTCGGCCCAAAAAAGATTCGTGTCAACGCCATTAGTGCCGGTCCCGTGAACACGTTGGCAGCGCGCGGCATCAGTGGATTTACCGACATGCTGCGATTTCACGCGGAAAAAGCGGCATTAAAACGCAATATCGAGCCGGCGGAGTTGGGGAAAACGGGTTTATTTCTCGCCAGCGACTTATCGAGCGGCATCACGGGCGAAGTTCTTTACGTGGATGCCGGTTACAACATCATGGGAATGTAAATGAAAAACCGAACCATTTTTCCTATCCTCATCGCGTTCTTGGCGGTGTTCATGTTGCCGCAGACCTCCCCTGCCCCAATCGTCTGGAACCCGGATACCGGCTGGCAAACCGAGGGAAAAGTGCCGATCCTGGACACGCCGCAGGATCAAATCGAGGCCGGCAAAAAATGTGAGGAGAAAAAAGACTGGGAAAACGCGCTGAATAATTACCGTGTCACGATCCGGCTCTGGCCGCAATCCCCCTACTCTCCCCAGGCGCGATTTGGCGAAGCGCGAATGCTCGAGCAACTCGGATTGTTCGACAAGGCGTTCGTCAGTTACCAGAAACTCATCGAAAAAAATCCGAACGACGAACGCTTCGGCGAAATCCTCAAGCACCAGTATGAGATCGCCAATCGTTTCCTCGCCGGCGAACGCGTCAAGGTCTGGCGCATCAAAACCGTTCCGTCGATGGACAAAGCAGTGGAACTTTATGAGCAGGTGATCAAGAACGGCCCCTACAGCGAAGTCGCGCCAATGGCGCAACTAAAGATTGGTGAAGCCAAGGACAAGGGTAAACTGTATGAGGAAGCCGTCCTGGCCTATCAAAAGGTCATTGATAATTATTCCAAAAGCCCGTTTGTAGCGGAGGCCTATTATCACATCGGCAATTCCTATTACAAACAATCCAGCCGAGCCGACTACGACCAGTCCGCCGCGCAACGGGCCGCGCTCGCCTATCAGGATTTTCTCTCGCGGTATCCCAAGCACGAGAAAATCAAGGAAGTCGAAGCAACCATCACACGATTGCAAACCGAGCAGGCGGCCGGTCTGTGGAAGGTCGCGCAATACTATGACCGCACGTTGGGCGACCCGACCGCCGCGCTGATCTACTACAACGATCTCATCGGAAAATTTCCAACATCCAGCTACGCGCAAAAAGCAAAACCGCGACTCGAACAAATCAAGCGGCAACTGGCGGGAACTCCAGCGGCGAAACCGAAGGAAACGAAAAAAACCGAGCCGAAGGATGAGAAGAAAAAATGAACCGCTCGATCCGTCCTTTCTTCCTTCCCCTGTCTCTTGTCGCTTTTCTCACGCTGACCGGGTGCGCGTACCGCGTCGGCTCGGTAAACACGTATGGCCTCCATTCCATTCATGTCCCGGTTTTCAAAAACAAGGCTTTCGTCGCGCGCGTCGAAGAACAAGTCAGCAACGCGGTCATCCGCCAGTTCCAAATTGACGGCTCGGTCCGCATCGCGACCGCAGATACGGCGGAAGCGGTTTTGGAAGGAGAAATCATTGCTTGGGAACGGCGCCCGCTTCGATTTCAACGCCGCGACCTAATCGTCACCCGCGAGTTTCGCCTCACGGTCGCAGCGCAAATCACCGTCCGCGACCGCGGCGGCAATATCATCGTCAAACGCAAACGGATCGAAGGCGAAACCACATACTCGACCCGGAGCGAGTTGGGTGAAGACCAGGTGGCTGCCGAGCGCCAGGCGTTCCCTGCCGCTGCCGACGACCTCGCCAAGAACATCGTCGAGCAAGTCGTCGAAGGATGGTAATCGAAGTGGAGCAGGCGACTCGTCTGCGAATTTTTATGAATTGGAAAAACCCATCGCATCCGTTCGCGTTCTTCGTTGTTCTTCTGCTTTTCGCTCTTGCTAGTTTTGCGGACGACGTCCCGGCTTATCGCATTGACGCCAGCGGGTTTGGTAACGCAAAGGAGCCGGACATTCGCGCCTTGCTCGATTCCGCTGTGGGAGAGTTGTGGAAGCATTTTCCCGACTGCACAATCGAGGCATTCGTTGTGATGCGCGGAAACGAGCCGATGGTCGCCTTCAAACGCAATCGAAAGAGCGAGATTGTCATGACTCTCGCTACGCAAGATAAATTTTGGTCGCAGTATACGTACCAATTCAGTCATGAGTTCTGTCATATCCTCTGTGGGTATCGGGACGACGATCCAACCAATAAATGGTTCGAAGAAACTCTCTGCGAAACCGCCGCGCTCTACACGCTTCGCGCGATGGCTAAAACCTGGCAGAAACGACCGCCCTACCCCCACTGGAAATCTTACGGCAAATCACTTCGATCGTATGCCGACGACATCATCAAAGGACGCGAGAAAATCTCCGACAAAAAACTTGCCAGTTTCTATGAGAAACACCGCGAGGACATGGAGAAAAGTTCGTCCAACCGCGCGCTCAACGGCGCGATGGCTATCGTGTTGTTGGGCGAATTCGAGCGTGACCCGTCGCGGTGGGAATCCGTCCGATGGCTTAATGCGATCCCCGCCGAAAAAAAAATGTCGTTCCACGATTATCTGCTGAAGTGGCGCAACGCCGCTCCTCCCAAGCATCACTCCTTCATCAGTAAGCTCGCCTCTCGCTTTGGAATCACGCTGCCCGATGCACCGCAGCGTTGACGTTTTATCGGTACTGAAGTAGTCTTGAATACTATGAAATACCGCACGATAGGCAATACGAACATCCAGGTTTCCGAAGTCGGGTTCGGCGTTTGGACGGTTGGCACGACCATGTGGGGCGTGAAAGCCGATGATTTCGATACCGGCGTCCGATTGCTCCGCCAAGCGCTCGATCTCGGTGTCACGTTCTACGACGCTGCAGACGTTTATGGCGATGGAAAAAGCGAACAACTCCTCGCCCAAGCGTTCGCTGGCAAGCGCGACCAAATCACGATTGCAACGAAGTTTGGATACGATTTTTATTCACATCCGGGACTGCAACCCGGGCAGCGCGAGCGTCCGCACAATTGGTCGCCCGATTTCATCCGGAAAGCCTGCGAGGAAAGCCTGAAACGGCTCAAAACCGACCGCATTGATTTCTATCAGCTACACAACCCGCGGGTGGACGCGATTCGCAACGACGAGATCTGGAATACATTGGAAGAACTGCGCTCCAAGGGCAAGGTCCGTGCCTTCGGCGTTGCGCTCGGGCCGGCAATCGCCGAGCGCCAGAGCGAGGAAGCCATCGTCGCTATCCGCGAACGCGGCGCACATCCGCAGATCATCTACAATTTGCTCGAACAAATGCTCGGCGAAAAAATCTTCCCTGTCGCGCGAGAGCATGATTGCTCTGTTTTCACCCGCGTGCCGCACGCATCGGGAATTTTGGAGGGACATTTCACCGAGCAAACCACGTTCTCGAAGGACGATCACCGTTCGTTCCGTGTCAAAGACGACGCCGCCAAGAAAGCCTGGCTCGATGACGGCCTGAAGAAAATCAAGCAACTGGAGTTTCTAACGAAGGACACTGGACGCACTCTCGCCCAGGCCGCCATTCAATTCATTCTCCACGAGCGAAGCATCACATCCATCCTTCCCAACATCTATAACGAGCAACAACTGACGGAATTCGCCGCCGCCCCCGATACAGCGCGACTTACCGGCGACGAATTTGCCCGCGTGCAAGACCTTTATGCCAACAATTTCGGCTTGAAGAACGATCCTCAACCTGTGGGAGTCACGTGAGTTTCCCGTTGGACTGGCCGCCGACGTATCTGCAATTATTTCTCGTCATCGCGTTACCCATCATGGGTATCGTGTATGCGCTGTTGGGTGGATTAAAGCTCTCGCTGGCAGAGCGATTGCAGCTCGATGAGGGTAAAGTTGGGCAATTGGTGAGCGGCTTCGGGATGATGGTTGGCCCGACGATTATGGTGTGCGGTTTCCTAACGGACGAATTTGGTCGCAAAGGTGTTTGGCTAGCGGGATGTGTGGCTGTCGCGGCCGCGATTTTTATTTTGGCGCGTACAAAAACCTTTCGAGGCGCGCTAATCGCCGTTCTCTTGCTCGGCGCGGGATGGTCGGCCACGGTGAACGTGGCAAACGTCCTGATGCGAGTGGCCGTCACGGACCCCAGCCGACTTTCCAACGCCACAAATTTTTTTGATTTTGTCTTCGGCCTCGGCGCGTTTATCACACCCATCTTGCTCGCGCTAGCGTTTCGCCGTCTCGGTTATTGCAACGGTCTATTCGTGCTGGCGGCAATCTCCTGTGTTCCTTTTGTCATGGGGGCGCTTGCGGTGATGAATCCGAGCGTCGCTCCCGTCCCAACTCCCGTAGGCGGCGAACCAACCGTGAATGTTCTCACAGAAATACTTTCGAGCAAACTTTTCTGGCTGATCGGGCTGGCGTTCCTTTTTTACGTGCCTCTTGAAAGTACAGTCGCAGGATGGGCTACGACCATTGTCGTGAACCAGACGGTCGCAGGCGAATCAGAGGAGCGATCAAAAAAAATCGCCGCCATCACGCTCTCTTGTTTCTGGTTATGCTTCATGGGCAGCCGTCTGATTGTCTCCATCATTGGTCTGGGTGGTAAAGAACAAATGATGCTCCAGCTCTTTTCGCTGGCGTGTATTATCCTGATGCTGGCGATTGTATTTCTACGCGGCCGCGCCGCGGCCGTTGCCGTTATCGTGGTGGCAGGACTTGTGTTCGGGCCGATTTTCCCGACGATGATGGCAATTCTCCTGAAAAGTGTCCCCGAATCCGCGATGGGGCGTGCGGTCGGGTTCTTTTTCTTCTTCGGATCAATCGGTTGGACGACCATGCCCATGCTGATCGGATATTTGGCGAAACGGACAAATATCCAGCGCGGGTTTCTAGTCGCAGCCGCTTCGAGTATCATCTTCGTGATTCTTATCTTCCTCCGCGGTTTGGCCGCTGCGTAAGCCATTATGCTACACCTCCAACGTTTACTATCGATCATGGCGTTGATCGGCTCTACCACTCAGGCGGGAGAAAATCACATCGCCAGTGCATCCAGCTCTCAAACCGATTATGTGGCTGCCGGCGCGACAGATGATCACCATTTCTCCAACGAACGGACGCACGCCTGGAAGGGAACGGCGGGACAGTCGGATTGGTGGTGGCAAGTTGAGTTTCCAAAACCGCGCGATGTGGGCGCGATTCTACAAATTCATGGCGATCATGCATTTGTCTTTCGCAATGGGCCGAAGCAGTATGTTTGGCAAAGGAGCCTCGATGGAAAGAATTGGCACGATATTTCCGAAACACGAACACGAGACGAGACTCGAACGTTCCGGATTCATCGTCTCGAGAAACGACAGCGCGCCAAATATCTCCGACTTCAGATGGATACTGCGGTAGGAGGGTTTCCCACCCTGCGCGGGGTGCAATTCTTCGAGAAGACCAACGTGAAAATATCATTTCCCGAATGGATCGTAGTGGTAAACACTACCCACGACCCCAAACTTCCTGGCGCAGGTCAGGAATTCATTTCGCTGGCGAAATCATGCAAAGGATTTGAGTCTCTGGAAGCTCAACAAATCTGGGTCGGCGATTTCAAGGAAGCATTTCTCGCTGCCGAGCCGCGTCCGCTCTGTGCGTTTTTGTCGGGTAACTTCAAAGACTGGTGTGAAGTGGATCGAGAAACTTGGCGAGGCACGCAGGAGATTTTGCGCGGGCGGAATCTACCGATGTGGGCGTCGTGCGGCGGCGCGCAAGGCTTGGCAATTCTTGCCGAGGCGGGAGTGGACAAGTCGTGGGATTGTCCTCATTGCCGCGATCCACGTAATCCCAAACTGCCGATTTACACGCACATCGGTCACACAGACAAACGACCGTGCGGTGATTACTCGGCGTGCATTTCCGAGCGCGGTCCGTATTCGATTCTACAAGTAAGGAGCGACCCCGCGTTTGCCGGACTTTCAAAGGAATTTCGGATTATCGAAAGCCATTGCGGTCAAATCGAATGGCCGCCTAAAGGTTGGGATCTCATTGCAACAGCAGGCGACGGGACAAAAACCCAAACCCAATGCCTGCGGATGAAAGACCGCTATATATATGCTGCACAGTTTCATATTGAGATGGCGGGGGAGCAGGAAAATGCGCGGCGTATCATGGGAAATTTTCTGGCATTGGCAAAGCAATGGGGCGGATACAATCCGCGCGGCAAAGCAAATGCAACCTCAAAATCTTGGTAGTCATTCGCTACGGCAAACTGGTTTCTGGACGATTTACCTTCGCATCCGTCGAGGCATCTACCCCCCCTGCTTCGGGCGTGCGGCGCAAGGCACGTCCCAGATATTTCTGCGCTTCGTCCGGTTGCTTGCGGTGCAGGTATAGTTGCGCGAGACCGAGACACGCCGCCTGGTCATTTTCACGGATCTCCAACGCTTGCTTGTAAATTCCTTCCGCTTGATCCCATTGACCCCGATGCGCGTAGAGTGTGGCCAGCGAACTGTAGGCGCGCAAATAATTTGGATCGGCGTTGATTGTGTTGCGGTAGCTGGCGATGGCATCATCAATTTTCCCGAGTTTCTCCTGCGCCATGCCGAGTGTTTCCCATGTTCCTGCCTCATCCAAACCGAGATCAATCGCCTGTTGGGCTTGCCGTGCGGCGGTATCCCAACCGCTCTTTTCCCGGGCAATTCGCGCCAGGCCGGCGTGAGCGGTTTGATAGCCCTCAACCCCGTTGGTCATTGGCAATTCAAGGACTTTCTCGTAGCATTTTTTTGCTTCCTCCCACGATTTTTCCCGGTGATAAAGGTGTGCAAGATTTCCCCATGCCTCCACATCATCAGGATCCTGACGGGTCAATTTCCGCCATTCTTCCAATGCCTCGCGGCGACGACCGTGTTCGCCGTACCATTCGGCGATCTTCCGGCGCGCTTCCATATTTTGTGGCCACGCAGTTAACGCTCGGTGCAACCACGGCTCTGTTTCGCGTCCCTCGCCCCGCTCCCAATCCCAAACCGCCAGCTTGGTGTAAACTCGCGACCGCGCTTCTCGCACTGGTGAAGTCGTCCAGAACGCCCGCAACGCGCCGCCGATCAATGCAAAAATCAAAAATCCAACAAACGTTGTAATTTTGATTTTCCGAAGCGTTTCGTCTCTCATCTTGTCCTCACACCGATGATTTTATCATCCCCGATTTTCTGGCAAATTCAAAAATTCCGCCCGCGTCAATGACCGGCTTGGCCTCGCCCAGCGGTTTCAACGGGAAAATCATTCCGCGCACATCGTCCTTCTGGCACGCGATCACGGACAACTGATTCTGATGCAATGCGATCTCGACCATGTCGCCGGTGGCAAGCATCTCGCAGAGCCGCGCCGAACAATCAATCGGGTACAGCTCGCCGGTTGCCACGCAGTTGCGAAAGTAAATTCGAGCAAAACTCTCCGCGATGACGGCTTTGCACCCCGCCGCGCCCAGCGCAATCGGCGCATGCTCCCGGGAACTTCCGCAGCCGAAGTTTCGCCCCGCGATGATGATCGCGTATGGCGTCTTCGCTTGACCAGCGGGAACGAACCTTGTCGCGTAAAGCGAATCGGGCAGCCCCGCCATCGCGTAGCTGCCGAGTTTTTCGTATTCTTCGGGAATCGTCGGCACGAGAGTCAAGTATTGCGCCGGAATGATCTGGTCGGTGTCAATATTGTCACCGACCACGTACACCTTGCCACGGATAAGATCGCTCATGTTGAAGACATGTTACCATGCAACCCCACTCGTGACAAGCGCGGCCAGCACTGCACAGGCCTTGACAAATGTGGTGACACCAATATCTTTGGAGGGAGCAATCTCTAGCGCTATAGATGGTTTGTAAAGCTCTCCGACCGAAGCAGGCTTGATAAGTGCGAGTCAATTCATCAACGGGGTGAGAAAGGAAGAGAGATGAAACGGGTAATCCTGGCCATTGTGATCGGTTGGCTAGCCTGTTTCTCAATCGCCCTATCCGGCGATCTGCGGGCGAGCTTGCAAGTGAAGGGACTGTTCTGTGAACAGTGTCCACTCTTCATTCATGCTCACCTGCTCGGGCTTGACGGTGTAAAAAACGTAAACGTCGTCGTCATCGGCCCTGATGTGGCGATGGTGGACGTATCGTTTGACCCAACCAAAGTGACGCTCGACGGCGTAGTCGCGCGCATCAATTCGGGTGGGTTCACCGTTAGATACTAGCTGACCGTCACAGGACCCAGCCCGCCAAATGGGTGGAGAGAATCCGCGTAGGAGGGGGACGGATGCTTGAAAGTTTATCTCCTGCCATGTGGCGGGCTACGTTTCCAATGTCTACGAAAGCCTCTTGTGAAAGCGAGGACAAATTGGGACAGCGATGTCCCACTTTCGCGGCGTATCAATCTAGGGCGTTCGCCACAAAAAACACAACAAGGCACAAAGATTTTCAGGAGCCTCCCGCACCGCGTTTTCTTCCAGTTATTGCCCCTTCCTATCGTTATTGCATTAATCCGCGACATCCGCGTCATCAGCGGTTCTCAAAACAGAATTGATTGATCGCCCGTCCTTGCGGGGCGAGGCCTCGCATCGGGAGAGGCGGGCGGAAGTTTCTGATTTGGAGTGCAGTCCGTCGGCTGACGGATTGCTCCCGCTTTTCCATCCGGCAAATCGAACAACGTTGTTCGATTTGGTTTCCCTTTCAAAAATGGCCCTCCGTACGGAGAGACTGAGCCGTCACGTTTTGATCTGGTTATTGCCCCCCCTAATATCTTCTTTGCCTTAATCCGCGACATCCACGTAATCAGCGGTTACTAAAAATGAATGGATAAACCGCGGATAATGCGGATAGCGCTGATTTTGATTGTGAGGGCGGGCTTGGTTATTTGATCGTTTCCAAGTCTTTCTCTAACATGGATCGTTCGTCGGCGTCGGGGATTAGTGCGGCAAGACGACGAGCCTCCGATAAATGGCGGTCGGCGCGCTGGCTGTCACCGCCGACCATCGCGGCCCGGGCGAGTGATTCATGCGCGTAGCCCAAGTAAAAGCAGGGTTCATTTTGGCTGTGACGCAAGCACGACTCGCCGTATCGAAGGGCGTCCTCAGCTCTGCCGAGCAGCGCATAAATTCGGGCCAAATGCCAGTAGCCGATGGATAAATTGCGCTGGGCACAATCCTTGCGCTGCGTCCAGTGCCAAAGAGCCGTATGAGAGAGTAGAAGCATCTGCTCGTCCTCTTCGGGCGTCCGTTGTGGTTTTTCCATGAAACTCCATGCGCGATTGAAACATTCCACGGAGAATAGCTCGTGCGCGTGCGCTTCGTCCAGTTGTGAGGGGGCGCTCATGGCGCAAATGCTACGCCATTTCTTACCAATGTCAACGGCGAGAGTACACACCCAAATCTGCGCGTAATGGCCGCCATTTAGCATCACGTCGCCCCGCTTGCGACAGACACAGCCTCGATTCGCCCTCCCCGAGTAGTGATAGGAAATCCTCTAGCTGCAGAAGCCACTCCTTCCGCCTCAATCAGCACTCCGATTGCAGAATCTCGAGTTCAGATCGTCGCAAATCGAGTTCAGATAGTCCTGATGTCAGTCACAACCGCTCAGATCTTCTACGTTGATTTGCTTTAAGCCAGCGCGCGCTCACGAGAGAATTTTTTAAGCGTTTGGAATCCAGATGCCTGCCTCTGGTGTTTTCTTCCAAGTGCCATACCGCCCGATCCATCTCAACACAGCATTTTTGTCTGCGAGTTTAAGTTGGTATTTATACTCGTCCGCCTTTGCGCGCGCACCGCTCGTGAAGAACGACGTCGTTGCCACCAAACCAAAAGACGCCTTGTCCTTGTCGCGTATCGTGTAGAGAAATCTTTCAACGATGCTCAGCCCAACCTTGTTCAAAGGCATCTGCCTTTTGCATTGAACAATGGCCAAGAACTCACCCAAAGTAGTTTTGAACGTCGCGAGCACGTCTCTCCCCCCATCACGCGTCTCGGGCATTAGTTTGACATCGCAACCCATATCGGCAAGAATTTCTGCAATAATTTCCTCAAATTTCCGCGGCGAAATCCCATAAATGGATCGCGAATCATGTTGGATATGTTTTATGAGTTCAGCGTTTATGTTCTGGACATGCACATCGAGCAGATGCGGATCTCTTCTTTGAGCCAGTTCTACGGGACGAGCGTTGAAAATCCTTGTCAATTCTCGATTGCCTTCATTCACGACTGCGTGCTCGAGTTTCTCTAAGCGAGATTTCAACTCCAACTTCCTCTGGCTCGTTTGTGAAGCGGCAATACTTCTGGCGAACCGAATTACTCCTGTCTCGATTTTTGATAAGCGCTTCATCTGAGCTTTTGCTCTCTCAGGATCGGCTTTCAGGTACATGATTTCCGAATAGCATTTTTTGCAAATCCCATTGCTGGCAATCCATGTGTCCTTGTGACATCGTTCGCAGGAATCAGGTAGATCAAACTCAGGCTTCATAGCGTTTTCTCCTTTGTGGTCTTTTTCTTCTCGAGCTCGGCATGAGAGAAATCGCACGTGCAATTTGCAAATGGTATCCAATGGCATTGCTTCTGAGGACGTCGTAATTCCGCCAAACGCGATGGGAGTTTTTCTGGAGGAAAATGCTTCGCTAATTCTAGGCGTTCTTCGACTATTTTCATTGCGTCAATTTCAGTCGAGATGACCAAATGCTTGGGATCTAATGGCTGGCGAATTGGCAATCGGTTCTGGAAAAGCTGGCCGAGTAAGCTGTTTTGAGCTTCGATAATCAAATCGCTCAAATACATCTGCAAGGTGAAATATTCGTCGTAGAACTTCTGCCCCAAGATTTTAATCTCGGTATCGTCTTCTGCCGACGGCGGCATTAAAGGGCTACTCCGCAAGCCATCAGGCGTTGAGATCGATAGGTAAGGTGCGATTTTGACGCTAAAAGCCATGTAGGCTTCCAGGCATTTTTGTGACTGATGAATGATCGCAATACGGAAAATCGAAAAATCTGGATTAAGAATCTCCCTTCGCTCAACGGCCATAGTGACTGCCGAAACTGCGGCAGATGCCTTTTTAAAAGCCTCTACAAAATCGTTGCCCCTTGTCCTGATTGGCCCAGGAATTGGAACATCTTTTGGGTGCGCTGAGTGAGCATCAAAAACAATTTTAAAAAGGTCGAATTGATTCGGGGCGCTCAATCCCATTGTGCTCAATTCTGCAATCGCGGTCTGGGCAGTTTCTTCCAATTCCGCGATTTGCTCGAAGAGCTTTAAGCGTTGCTCCTGCCTGAAATTGTCTTGTTGGAGCTTTATTTCATTGCGATGCTGACGACCCAATTGATAAACGACCAGTAAAGCTCCAACGGTTATGCTGACGATTTGGATCAAACTATCCATAAATTAACTCACAAAAACTCCCTCGGATCAGTGATGTGACCCGTCAGTGCGCTTGCGGCTACCGTGTAGGGACTGGCGAGGAACACCTGGCTTTCGCGATGGCCCATGCGTCCGGGAAAATTGCGGTTGGTAGCGGTGATGCATTTCATCGGCGTATTGAGACGACCAAAGGTGTCGGTGGGACCGCCCAGACACGCGGCGCAACTGGCGTTCTCAGTCATTCGCACGCCCGCATCTTCAAGAATTTGCCAGACACTTTTTTCTCCCCATTGCGTTTTGTGCAATGCGTCCACCACTTCGGTCGTGGCGGGCACACCGAAGGTGTCAATCGTGACTCGCTTGCCTTGCACGACTTTTGCGAACGCAAGGAAATCGCTGGTCTTGCCCCCTGTGCAGGAGCCGATGTAGGCGCGGTCGAGTTTTTCCTTGGAAAGTTCCTTTGCGAGCTTGCGGACGCCGGGGTTCGGATGACACGCAACGGTTGGCTCGAGTTTGGATAAATCAAACGCTTTCTCGTAAACGTAGGTCGTGCCTTTATCGGGAGAAACGGGATCGAAGGTTTGTTTCGTGCCAGCACGTTTGGTGCGCTCGCGAACGTAGCTGAACGTTTTTTCGTCGGCGGGAAAAACCCCGTTCTTGGCGCCTGCTTCGATGGCCATGTTGGCGATTGTCATCCGGTCGTCGAGCGAAAGGGATGCCACGCCGCTGCCGCTGTATTCCATTGCCCGATAGGTCGCACCGTCGAAGCCGATATCGCCAATCACATGGAGGATGATGTCTTTTGCCATCACGCCCGCTGGCATTTCACCTTCGAGTATGAAGTGCATGGTATCGGGAACTTTGAGCAGGAGTTTGCCTGTGCCAAAGACAAAACCCGCGTCGGTATTGCCGATGCCGCTGGCGAATTCGTTGAACGCGCCCGCCATGCACGTGTGGCTGTCGGTGCCGAGGAGGATTTCGCCGGGACGAGTGTGGCCTTTTTCGGGCAGCGCGGTGTGGCAAACACCGGCAAAAGACGAACCGTATTGACGTTTGAGCTGGCCTTTGCTCGCATCGAAATGCCACGACCCTTTCGGGTCGTCAATCACGTCATAGAAATATTGGATGCCCTGCTCCCGGACGAACTCGCGGAGGATATCTACATTGCGGTTCGAGAGTGAGTCGGCGGTGAAGATGTAATGGTCGGGGATGATGACGATCTTGCTCGCATCCCAGACTTTCGCGGTCTTGCCGAACTCGCGTTTGAACACGCCAATCGTGCCCGGCCCGCAAACATCGTGGGTCATCAGCACATCCACGTTCACCCAGACGTTCTCGCCCGAGGAGACATTCGCTTTGCCGCTCGCCCGTGCCAGAAGTTTTTCGGTTAAGGTCATCGTGCGGACTTTAGCACGAAAACTGCCGCGATACAATGGTCGTTAGACCACGAATGGACACGAATGATTATCATATCATTACTACAACCTTACCCAAGCTGTCATTCTGAGCGAAGCGAAGAATCTCTTCCGTCGGTAATACAAAGACTGCAACAAGGGTTCAATGCGTTGACCCTCACAAAGAGCACGCCAAACGGCGGCGAAATTCATCCAGCGTGATTGCCGACTTCGGCGACTTGAGATACGTGGCGAGGCGGGCATCGAGCAGCCGCTTATCACCCTGTTGAAATCCTCAAAATTGTGGCGCAAGCATCTTGCTTGCGAAACCATTTCACTTGGAGATCGCAAGCTGGAAGCTTGCGCCACCTTAAAAGCAGAAGTATTTCAACAGACTGCTATGTGATTCAGGCACGGGCAATCGTTCGCCATGGGTAGCGAATTCGTCCCAAAAATTCTCGGCCAAGCGGATTTTCTCGGCATCCGAGAGCTTGCGAACTTCTTTAGCCAGTGCGGTCGTTACAGGCAAACTATAGATTCGTCCTAGTAGCCTTGCGAGGAGGAATCATTTTTGCTAGACAGCGCGGCTAATATTACTGGCCATTCGCCGTCACATAACTTCATTCTGTCGTATACAACCAAACCAGCAGCGAGGCGAGGATCACCCCTCCTACCGATATAACCCATAGAACGCCAATTCCACTCCTGTCTTTGCGATCGAGGCAATTTTTTCTCGGATCTCGTGGATTGTAAAAGACGTCTACCTCCTGCCCAGACTTATAACGGTCAACAAACGCTTTTTGCTGCTGATTGTTCCAAAACCAATTCCCCGATAATCTGGGTGTATTCCCTTCGATCCTCTCGCCGACCACAAACTCATACCTGACCCTGAAGTGGGTCGCATTTCTGTCTGGGTCTTTGTAGATGACCGATTCCAAAATCTTGCCGCGCACGCTTGGCCAACGCTTGGCTTCCTCGATGGCTCGGCTCTTCCTCAGCGCCAAAATCGCACACCAGATTCCTGCGCCGTAGCTCACCAAAATTGCAAGAATTGCTTTGGGATATTGGCTTATCATCCTAGCTTACACCCTCGGATACTCCCAACCTTTGCGGTAAGGGCGCGAGAGGAGTTTGTTGGCTTCTTTGTCGTCGACGACTTGTTCTTTGGCGCCGTCCCATTGGACGCTGCGGCCGAGCTTGAGCGACATCATGCCGAGCAACGCCATGTTGGTGGAGCGATGGATTTCTTCGATGTCGCTGATCGGTTTGCGGCCGGTCTTGATGGCATCGAGAAAATCCGCCCAGAGTTCCTTGATGTTTTGCCCGTCAGGCTGACCGAGTTTGGCGTCTTCATGGATGACGGGTTTGCCATCGGCAGGATAAAACGTCCAGCCGTTTTGCCAACCCATATGAAACGTGCCATTGGTGCCGTAGAAGTAGCAGCCGACGTTTTCGCCTTTCTCGGCGTTGTTGGCGGCGAATTGGCGATGTTCCCATTGCACGGTGAATTGTTCGAATTCAAACGTGGCAAGTTGATGATCGGGTGCATCGCTGGTCTGCTCTTCTTTCGTCAGCACGGGAGCGCCTCGTACTGGACGTCCGCCCGTGGAAAACACTTTGCGCGGCCATTTTTCCTCGGTAATCCAAAGCACTTGATCGAGCCAATGAATCCCCCAATCGCCCAGTTGCCCGTTGGCATAGTCGAGATACCCGCGGAATCCGCGCGGATGAATGGCGCCTCGCCAGGGGTTTGAGCCTGAAAGTTTTGCGGGGCCGTTGTAAGGCCGGAGCGGCGCCGGGCCGCACCACATCTCCCAATCCAATTCCGGGGGCGGCTCAATATTTTTGATCGGCTTCTCCGGACCACCTCCGTAATGCACGAAACATCGCACCATGCCGATCTTGCCGAGCTTGCCCGAGCGGATAAATTCGCGTCCACTGACATTGTGAGGAGAAACGCGGCGATGCGTGCCGACCTGGACGACGCGGCTGGTATCGCGAGCGGCTTTCACCATCGCTCGGCCTTCGTTGATGGTGTGGCTGATGGGTTTCTCGACGTACACGTGGGCGCCGGCTTTTACGGCGGCAATCATTGGGAGCGCGTGCCAATGATCGGGAGTACCGATGATGGCGATTTCTGGTTTCTCTTTGTCGAGCAACTCACGATAATCGCGATATTTCCGGGGTTGATCGCCTGTGACTTTCTGCACGCGTTCTGCGGTCGGGTCGAGCATTCGTTGATCCACGTCGCAGAGCCCAACGATCTGGCACGCGCCACTGGCCATGGCTTCGGAGAGGATGTTATTGCCCCACCAACCGCTACCGATGAGAGCGGTTTTGTATTTGCGCGCGTCCTGTGCGCGAAGGATGGCGGGAAACAACAGTACTGCAGTCGTGGCGGCGGAAGTTTTCAGAAATTTTCGGCGATTCATATTATTATGTCCTTTCGCGTCTTTAGTAGTTAATTCAATCAACTTCACTTCGGAGCCTGCTCAAAGCCGTTTTTGCGAAGATCGTCGTAACCCGATTTCAGTGCGCGAGCATCCAGCCCGAGTTCCTTAAGTTTCTTCGCGCCACCCAAAGCTCGGTACCCGGCGGCACAATGAACATAAATCGGTTTATTTTTGGGCAAAATGTCGGGAATCTTATCCGCCTTTTTGAGTTCGCCCAGCGGTAGAAAAATCGCGGCTTTCAAATGGCCCGCCTCCCATTCTTCCTTGTTGCGCACGTCCAAGAGAATGGCTTTCCCCTCCTCCACTGCTTTTTTCACGTCCGCCACCGGCTCGTCGGTATGCTTGATTTCTTCGGCACAGGCGATCGCACACAAAACCGATGCAAACAAAGTCAGAAAAATTTTCATACGCACAGTTTGCCGTTGCTTTTGCGGCACGCCAAGC
Organism: uncultured Verrucomicrobiota bacterium; assembly: GCA_964348665.1. Taxonomy (GTDB): domain Bacteria; phylum Verrucomicrobiota; class Verrucomicrobiia; order Palsa-1439; family CAYGDP01; genus CAYGDP01. The sequence goes on along the minus strand of CAYGDP010000004.1, from coordinate 196,232 downwards.
ACAAAATTGCCGTTATGGCTAAGAACCATAACGGCGAAGTGCTTACCCTCGACAATGGGCTACGCCTGGTCATGCAACGAGGTGCGGGCGGGGTCACCGCGTTCGCCATTTGCTCTCTCGTTGGTGCACGTAACGATCCAGCCGACAAGCTCGGCCTCGCCAATCTCATCGCCGAGACATTGCCGACGGGCACCGCCCAGCATTCCAACCGCTGGCTCACCGAGCGTTTTGATTTTCTAGGAGTTCACCGCCATTGCTCGGCCAGCATCGAAACGACAAACTTCGGCGCCACGTTCCTCCCCCAGCATCTCGGCGAAGTCGTCAAATTAATCGCAGAAATCTTTTTACATCCGAAGTTCCCCACCAAGGAACTCGATACCGCCCGTGACTGCGCGCTGCAGGAATTGCAAGCTATCGAAGACGAGCCGCGACAGAAAATCTTTCGCATCCTGAACGAAGCATACCTCGGTCCGACCCTCGGCCGCGAAGTGCTCGGCAACCGTGAGACGCTTCCCAAGATCACTCGAAACGATGCCGTTACCCAACACGCGGCATCGTTCGCGCCCGCTAACACCATTATCGCCGTAGGTGGCAAATTTGATCCGAAGAAAATTCACCGCGTCATCGAGAGGAATTTTGGCAAGTGGAATCGTTCTCAAGGTAGGGGCGAGCCGCTGGCTTGCCCGCAAGATGATCGGACGCGCGAGCCACGCGTCCCTACCTCTTGTCTCATCCACCACCCCAAAGAATCCGACCAGGAACAAATCGCGCTGGCCTTTCCGTCCGTCTCCCGCACCGACTCCGACTACTTTACTGTGCGTGTTATCGCTGCGATTTTGAGTGGCGGGATGAGCTCGCGACTCTTCACCGAAGTTCGAGAAAAACGCGGGCTGGTCTATGCCGTGAGCGCGTGGCACAGCTACATGCGTGGGTTCGGATACTTCGCTGCCTACGCTGGTACGACCGCCGTCCGCTCGCAGGAAACGCTCGACGTCCTCTGCGCCGAGTTAAAACGCGCCGGAGAAAACATCACTGACGACGAACTATCACAGACCAAGATTGGGCTTAAAAGCAAACTCATCATTCGTAGCGAACAACCTGCCGCGCAGGCCAGCCGCGTGCTGAACGATCTCATTTATGTTGGCCATCTGCAACCGCTCGACGAAGTTGCCGACGCTATTGATCGAGTGGATCGCGCGAGCATCGAGCGCTTCGCAGCAAAATATCCACCGCGTCCGATGACAATCGCGACATTGGGGCCGAAGGAGCTTGTCGCCCCGAAGTTATGAACAGGATCAACATTCAACACCCAATATCGAAGGAGGAAAAATGAGAAAGAAACGATATGCGGCTAGAAATGGACAGCTGCTTCGTTCAAACACTTCTCCTCTGCCAAACCACGGCGAAGCCGAAGCCGCGAAATCAAGTGATGATTTCATCCAAAAGCTCAAAATCTGTCTGAAAGAACTCCGCGAATCGCAGCGCTGGCTGCTCCTTGTCAAGCGGGTGTCACTCCTGGATTCTTCGATCAACCTGGACACAGCCGTCAATGAAACAGAGGAGCTCATTCGTTTTTTTACAAGCATCCGTACTGCAAGAAAGAACAAAAAACCCTTGAGTATTGGGCGTTGTCTGTTGAATGTTGAGCGTTGAATCCATCATGAAACCTAACGGCAAAATCCAGCGATTCGAATTAAAAAACGGCCTGACGGTTTTGCTCGAGCCTGACTGGCACATTCACTCCGTCGCGATGGGTTTTGGCGTAAACACCGGCGGTCGGGATGAGACGAAGGAATTGGACGGTTGCTCGCATTTTCTCGAGCACATGTGTTTTCGCGGAACGGCGAAGCGCAGCAGCCGGGAGTTGTTGCTGGCGTTCGATCGCATGGGGGCGATCAACAACGCGTTCACGTCGCAGGAGATCACCGTCTATTGGGCGTGGACGTTGCGCGAGCAATTTGCGCCGACGTTGTCTTTGCTGGCGGAGATGATGCGGCCGTCGCTGCCGCGCGACGAATACGAGACGGAGAAAAAGGTCATCCTCGAAGAAATCGCGATGTATAACGACTCTCCCGATAGTCGTTTGTATATCGAGTTGCTTAAACAAGCGCTCGGCACGCATCCGCTCTCCAGCACCGTACTCGGGTCGGCGGATGCAGTGCGGGAATTGACCCGCGACCAGATGGCGGCGTATCACGCTCGGCGCTACAGCGCAAACAATATGGTTTGCTCCATCAGCGGTAATTTTGATCCGAAGGAAGCAAGGCGGTTACTCGAAAAATCCTGCGGCAATTGGCAGCGTGGCGAAGCTGGGCGGAATCAGTTGACCGCACGGGTGCGGAGCGGCGAGAAGCTCGTGGTGAAGACCGATTTGAAGCAGCAGCGTCTTGGCTGGGTATTTAACTGCGTGAACGCGCGCGACGACCGTCGTCATACAGCGGCGTTATTATCGCATATTCTTGGCGGTGGCGAAGGTTCGCGGCTATACTGGGCGATCACCAACAAAGGTTTGGCCGAGGATATCCATGCCAGTTTTGATGCCGCCAGCGATACGGGTTTGCTTTTCATCTTCACCAGTCTCGAGCCTCGCAATGCGAAAAAGGTGATAGATATCGTTTGCCGCGAGCTGCGCAAACTGCAGCGGGACGGCGTGACGACGGCCGAGCTGACGCGAGCCAAGAACAAGGCATTGACTTCCTTGGCAGTAACCGATCCCGCGGGGCGAATGACGCGACACGCAACGCATTTCTTGGAGACAGGTAAAATCGAGACGCTGGAACAGGAGCGCAAATCCATCGGCGCAGTCACTCGGACGGGGACCGCTGCGTTATTGTGCGAGTTTCCGTTTGATCGCGGAGGGGCGCGTGTGGGATATGGCCCGATGGAAATGATTTGAAACGTGACGACGGCAATGTTAGCTTTACACCAATGAAACTTCTGATCGTTGTCACTTCCCTGTTTGCGACGGCAGGATTTGCGGCGGATTCCGCGAAGATCACTAAAGTCAACCTGCAAACTTGGCCGTCGAAACATCCCACTGCCATCGAGGAAGCTGTCTCGCTGACCCAGGTTGGCACGTTCCGGTTCATGCGACGGGATGCATCGGAAGAAAAAAGCGCCGAGATCGCCGTGCGCTGGTCGGCATCGAGCGACACTCCCCTGACAAATATCATCTTGCGACTCGAATATCGTCAAACAGAGCATATTGCTCCTCGCGTCACCGAATTGAAGTTTCCAACGTTGTCCCGGGGCGCCCGCTGGTCGCGATTTACGCTGAAAGGCGCGGATTACGAAAAAGGAGGAGCGGTTTTTGCGTGGCGTTTGAGTGTGTGGCGGGATGGCAAGGAAGTTGGCAGCAAGCATTCCGTCATGTGGAGCGAGTCCAAGCCATCGGCCGGGACGAGTCAATAATCATGACACTGGCATCGTTGTTCGAGCAAACGGCGGCGCGGGACGGCGGGCGCACAGCAATCATCTGGGGAGATGAGCTAATCACGTTTTTGCAAATCGAATCGCGCACGCGGGGACTGGCGCAACATCTCGCGTCAAAATTAGGTATTCGTCGCGGCGATCGTATAGCGGTCCTGCAAAAAAATTCCCCCGATTACATCATCTCGCTCTATGGGATCTATCGCGCGGGTGCAACTGCTGTGCCTCTAAACGTTTTTTTGAAGCCGGAGGAAATCCGCTACATTCTCGGCGACGGCGGTATCAAGACAATCATCATCAGCCCGGAGTTCGAAGGTCACATTACCAAAGTCAGGGAGATTGACTCGACGTTGCTTGCAAACGTGCTGCAGGTTGGAGATGCTGGATGGGACGAGTTACAAAAACCGATTGCCAATGAAACCCTGCCCCAGATTGCGCCGGACGATCTTGCGTTACTGGTTTATACCAGCGGCACGACGGGTCGTCCGAAAGGTGTGATGTTGACCCATGCGAATCTGTCCAGCAATGTTACCAGTTGTATCCGATGCCTGCGAGCGGTGCACGACGATATTCTGCTCCTTGCGTTGCCGATGTTTCACAGTTTCATGCTCACCGTCGGCATCGCTCTTCCGCTGTCAGCCGGCGCGTGCATCTTGCTGGTGCGGACATTGATGCCATTCGCTCCCGTGCTGGAAGAAATGGTGCGGCAACGGGTGACGATTTTTCTCGGTGTCCCTGCGTTATACCAAATGCTAGCGGACGCAAAAATCCCGCCGGAAATTCACGATAAACTTTCCATCCGACTCGCCATCTCTGGATCGGCGCCACTTCCCGTTGAAACGCTCACTGCGTTTGGCCAAAAATTCCGATTCCCGCTCATCGAAGGCTACGGGCTATCCGAGGCGTCACCTGTGGTTTCACTCAACCCGATTGAAGGCGTTCGCAAACCGGGTTCGGTTGGGCTGCCAATTCCCGAGGTTGAAATCGCCCTCCTCGATGATGCGGACCGGGAAGTGCCGGTTGGCGAGTCCGGTGAGTTGTGTGTGCGCGGCCCGAATGTGATGCGCGGTTATTTCAATCAACCAGAGCAAACGGCGGCGACGATCCGCAACGATTGGCTGCATACTGGCGATATCGCAAAGAAAGATTCGGATGGTTACTACTACATCGTGGATCGGAAGAAAGACATGTTGTTGGTCAAGGGAAACAACGTCTATCCGCGCGAAATCGAGGAAGTGATCTATCAAATTAAAGGCGTATCAGAGGCGGCAGTGGTTGGCAAACCCGACAAAGCCAGCGGCGAATTGCCGGTCGCATTTGTCGTAGCCGCGGCGGGGATATCTCTCGATGAAAAGGCGATTCGCGCGTTTTGCAAGGAACGTCTGGCGGATTACAAGTTGCCGCGGGAAGTGCGTTTCCTGGAAAAACTTCCCCGGAACGCCACGGCCAAAGTGGACAAGAAAGAGCTTCGAAAAATGCTATAACGGCTGGGGCTCATAATTCCATCGTAATTCCGAAGCTTCGAAATTACCAATTATACCCTTACAATTGTAAGGGTATAATTGATGAAAATTTCTTGGTGGATTTGCTCTCAAATCGGCCGCAAGCACAAAAAACCGGAATCGACACGCATGCATTTGGAGTAAACGTTGAACGAGTTCGTGCCATAAGTCAAATGGCCCAAATCTGGGGTTGTTCTACTGTTCTTGCGTCGGAGGCGCGGCCTCGCTATATTCCCTCGCTCTATGACTGAACCAGAAAAACAGAAAACCGACGAGGACGCGGCTGACGTTACCGATGCTTCGAAAGCGCACACCGCCGAGCAGAAGCCCAGTGAAGAAAAAAAACATGGTTTTTTTTCACGCGGTAAATTTATTCCACCCGAAAAACCAAAGGCACTGCCATCGGAAAAGGAAATTGTTGCATTGCGCGAAAAAGCCGAGCAAGCGGATAAGCTTCGCGAACAACTCTTGCGGCTTAGCGCCGATTTCGACAACTATCGCAAACGAATGGCGCGTGAACGTGAGGACAATGCAACTGGAGCCTTGGAAACAACCTTAAAGAAACTGTTGCCCGTGCTGGATGACTTCGACCGCGCCAGTGCTACTGTTCAGGACGACGGAGCGTTGTTGGTGTTTGGAAAATTTCGCGCGGCACTTATCGAGCTGGGTTTGGAGGAAATCAAAACAGTCGGCGAAAAATTCGATCCGCATCAGCATGAAGCCATCGCTCACACGTCGCACGATACATACCCAGAGGAAGTCGTGATCGAACAGACCCGAAAAGGCTACAAACTTCGTGACAAACTTCTGCGAGCCGCGTCGGTAGTCGTTTCGAGTGGGAGACCTGTACCCTCGACAAAGGAATCCCAATAGCCATGGCGAAACGGGATTATTATGAATTGCTCGGCGTCAAACGCGACGCGTCGGCGGACGAGATCAAAAAATCCTATCGCCAACTCGCGCTCAAGTATCATCCCGACCGGAATCCTGGCGACAAAAGCGCCGAGGAGAAATTCAAGGAGATCGGCGAGGCGTATGAGGTCTTAAGTGATGCGCAGAAGCGCGCCACGTATGATCAGTTTGGACACCAAGCCTTCGCTCCCGGCGCCGGAGCGCGCTCACCTCGCGGCGGCGGACAAGGTCCGCAGGGTGGGTTCCACGATCCCTTCGAAATTTTCCGGGACGCGTTCGGTGGCGCTGGTCCGGACATTTTCGAGCAATTTTTTGGCGAAGACGGCGGGCGACGTGGGCGCGGCGGCGCGATGCGCGGGGAGGATTTACGATACGACTTGGAAATCGAATTTGAGGAGGCAATTTTTGGGACAGACAAAGAAATTAATGTGCGTAAACTCGATGGATGTCCTGTTTGCCGCGGGGATGGCGGTGAACCTGGGTCGAAAAAATCCGCATGCCCAATGTGTCGTGGTCGCGGTCAGGTGACTTCCACGCGCGGCTTTTTTACCATTGCACAGACTTGCCCCCGTTGCCGAGGGGAAGGACGAATGATTGAAAAACCATGTAAAAACTGCCGGGGAGAAGGCCGGGTCGAACACACGTCCAAAGTCAAAATTCATATCCCGGCAGGTGTGGACACCGGTGCTCGATTGCGATCCCAGGGTCATGGCGAAGCGGGCACGCGGGGAGGACCGGCAGGAGACCTTTACATCATCTTGCACGTTCGCCCTCACAAAATCTTTCAGCGACACGGCGAGGATATCGTTTGCGATCTTCCGGTCAATTTCACCACCGCAGCGCTGGGGGGTGACGTGGAAGTGCCAACGCTCAACGGTCGTGCCAAGATCAAAATTCCTCCCGGCACACAAAGCGGACAGGTTTTTCGATTGACTGGAAAAGGCGTTCCATTTGTTCGCGGGTACGGTCGCGGCGACCAACTCGTCCGGATATTCGTAGAAGTCCCGCGCGATTTGAATGACGCTCAACGGCAAAAGCTGGAAGAATTTGGCGAGCTTTGCGGAGACGACGTCAATCCCATGCGGAAAAGTTTTTTGGACAAAGCGAAGGAATGGTTTGGGAAATGACGAATTCGTTAAATCGTTAAAACGTGAAGCTTCAATTCAATGTAATCATGCTTCGATTCAATCATTCGCGAGTATGCCATTTAACGATTAAATGATTTAACCATTCAACTAATTATCCCCCATGCATCGCTTTTATCTTCCACCCGCTCAATTTAGCGCCAGCCCGCTAACGCTCGGTGGTGATGAATTCCATCACCTCGCGCAAGTGCTTCGCACCCAGACCGGCGATCGCTTAACGGTTTTCGATGGGCGCGGTAACGAAATGCATTGTTCGGTCGTCGCTCGCGATCAACGCACGGTTGCGCTCCGACCACTTCAGCGCACCCACACGGATCCACTGCCCTATTCCATCACACTCGCCCAAGCGCTCCCCAAAGGGTCGGCTATGGATCTCATCGTCGAAAAAGCTACCGAACTTGGCGCGCGAACCATTCAACCGCTATTTTCGGATCGGAGCGTAGTTAAACTGTCTTCAACCGAAGCGAATAAGAAACAGGAGCGCTGGCGGCAAATCAGCATCGAAGCCTGCAAACAATGCGGCAATAATTGGTTGCCTGAAATCGCACCGCTCAAGACTGTTGCGGATTTTCTTCGCTCACCCGTCAACTACGATCTCAAACTTATCGGCTCGCTCCAACCGGATGCGCGTCCGTTGCGGCAACTCATCACCGAGTCGTCGTCTCACTACTCACCCCTAACCCCTAGCTCCACACTTCTCTTGATTGGTCCCGAAGGCGACTTCACTCCCGCCGAACTTGCCGCCGCCAAGACAGTTGGTTGCGCACCGCTTTCCCTTGGCCCGCTCATCCTCCGTAGCGAAACCGCTGCCATCGCCGCGCTCGCTATGTTGGGGTATGAGTTGAGTTTGACATCAAGGAAGTAGGATTGTCGTTCACAATAATTCCTCGATTGAGTTTGGGAACGTAGTAAAGTGGAAGCGGCGGCAGCAGGAAATTTTTCGACGGTTTGATGCTTTTCTTTCTGAGAGCAGCAGCCGATTAGCTGGCTGCCTTCTTCCAAATCGGCACAGTAATTTTCAATTGGTCTATAAAAAATTGGCAAGCGGCGAACGCTTCGCCGCGGTGCGCGGCGATGACTCGGACAAAGAGACTGATTTCACCGACCGGGACGACGCCGATGCGGTGGATGACATTGATGGATTCGAGTTTCCAACGTTTCTCCAGCTCAGTGAAGAGTAACTTAAATTGATGTTCGGCCATTTCCCGATTCGCTTCGTATTCGATCGCGCGGATATCTTTTCCTTCTTCCTTGCCCCGCACCGCGCCAAGGAAAGTAACGACGGCGCCGCTGGTGTCTGACCATGGCGGAACAGCCATATCACTATCTTCCAGTTTTCGGTTAATGATTTGGAGTTTGGTTTTCATCCTTTGCTTGCCCCACCCTGGACTGGTGGCATGAGGAGAAGCGTGTCTCCATCCTTGAGTGGCGCGTCCTGCTTGATCCATTCAACGCCGATGGCCAGTAGGATGTTCTTGCGGCATTCACTTAGTTTCGGGTAACGCCCGCATAGAACATCCACCGCGCCACCTGCTTGTGTGCCTTCTGGCAAAACCATCTCTTCCTCGCTGTGTCCCACAGCGTCGCGCAGATAGGAGTAATATAGGATGCGGATGGTCATTTCGCGCTTCTCTTGAGAATGGCGATGTGAGGAAGATTACGATACCTCTCGTGGTAATCCAATCCGTAGCCGACAACAAACCGGTCGGGGACACGGAACCCAACGAAGTCAGAGCGAATATTGACTTGGCGAGACACGGCTTTGTCGAGCAGAACGCAAGTTTTGATTTTGCGCGGGTGTTGCGCGGAGATGAGAGAGAAAATCTTGCTCAAGGTCAGGCCACGATCAAGGATGTCGTCCACGATGAGGACATTTCGGCCGCGTACATCTAGACGTAGCAACCGCTCGACGTGAACGGAGGTTCGGGCTGGTTTGCGCTTCCCGTCATATAGAGAGAGACCGACGTAATCCAATTGAAGCGGCATCGGTAACTGTCGGATGAGATCGGCAGTGAAAATCAGGCTGCCATTGAGCACCGATACGACGGTCAACTCGCCCCGTCCAAATTCGTCCTCGATTTTGCGCGCCAATTCGCGGATCCGTCGCTTAATACGGGCTTCGGAAATCAGAACTTTCTCGATATCACGGTTCATCTGTCGTAAGGATAGCCGCGAAATAGCTTTGCGGCTAGATTTTTATGGTTGAGACTCACACGATTCATGTCAGCACTCGCGGCGAAGGCGACGCCAAAGATCTCACACCGCAGGTGGAGAAGGCGCTACGCACGACAAAATTGTCAGCGGGAACGGTGACAGTGTTTTGCTCGCACTCGACGTGTGGGATGACGACGATCGAGTTTGAGGATGGGTGCTGCAGTGATTTGAGGGCATGTTTCGAGCGCATAGCGCCACAGGACATCTCTTACAAGCATGAATTACGTTGGCACGATGGCAATGGACATTCGCACGTGCGCGCGGCGTTGCTGGGGCCGTCGCTGACGATCCCGTTCACTCGTCGAAAACTTATGTTGGGCGAATGGCAACAGATCATTCTGGTGGATTTCGACAATCGTCCGCGCGAGCGCGAGGTGGTATTGCAATTTATCGGGGAATGATTTGGTAGCGGCGGGCGGAATCGAACCGCCGACCCAGGGCTTATGAGTCCCTTGCTCTACCAACTGAGCTACGCCGCTAACCGAGGGCACTTTAGGCGGCTGAGATTGCCTTGTCAAGACGGCTACCATCCATCTCTTCGCGAATTGCTTGCGCAAGCTTGTCCGCCGTGTACGGTTTTTGCACGAGTCGCCGCGCTCCTGCGGCAAGAGCCGCCTCGATTTGTGCAGTGCGGCTGTAGGCGCTGGACAGGATGACTTTTGTTTTGGGTCGGATTTTAAGTATCCCCTGCAATGCTGCCAATCCGTCTGCACGCGGCATGATCATATCCAGCACGACAATGTCTATCTCGTCAACGTGACGTTGAAAGACGTTGATCGCGTCCACACCGTCATGCGCGGTGATAACGTGGTACCCAAATCTTTGTAATCCCTCTTGTAGAGAAGCCAGTACCTCGGCTTCATCATCCACGACGAGAATCCGTTCTTTTCCGGTCGGCGCCGACACAACGCGCGTCTGCGGGGGTTCAACGGCGGGTTGCGTGCTCGCGGGGAAATACAATCGAAACATCGTCCCCTGACCGAGTTGACTGGCGACCTCGATGTTTCCGCCATGTTTTTGAGTGATGGCATAGACCATGGCAGCGCCGAGTCCAGTCCCTTTCCCGGGAGGTTTGGTAGTGAAAAACGGCTCAAAAACTCGTTGTCGCGTCGTTTCATCCATTCCCGTGCCAGTATCGCGAACAGTCAGCGCGACGACACCTTTCCCCCGGCGCGCCATGTGCCGGACAACGCTGCGGTCGGCGGCGGCGCTATGTTCCGGCAGATTTTCGGTGGTGACGGTAATCGAGCCGCCATTGGGCATGGCGTCGCGTGCATTGATGCAAAGATTCATGATCGCCTGTTCGATTTGGGAGGGGTCAGCCATTACACTCCACAACCCTGGCGCCAAATTCGATTCCACATGAATGTTTTTATCAAGACTGGCAGCGAGCAGCTTCATCGAATTTTCTACGCAATGATTGAGATCAATCGGGCGCATTTGTTGCGGCGCGACGCGGGCAAACGTAAGTAGTTGGCCGGTCAGATTCGCGGCGCGTCGGGCAGATTGTTCGATGGAATCCGCGTAGCGACCGAGCGAGACCGGATCGGCAAGACGTTGCTTGATGAGAGAAACGTTACCGAGGATGGCTTGCAAAATATTATTGAAATCGTGCGCTACGCCTCCGGCCAGGGTACCGACACTTTCCATTTTTTGCGCGTGAAGCAATTGTTCCTCGAGACTTTGCTGTTCGCTGATGTCTTCATGGAGCGCGACGATATGGGTGACGTGTTGTTTGTCGTCAAACAGCGCGAAGAACGTCGTTCGTAATACCAGTTCCTCTTCCGTGCCAGCCACACGACGTCGCCACGGGACCAGCGAGGTGAGCTTGCCGCTGACGGCATCTCGTACTGCATGCCCGCGTCCTTCCGACAGCCAGGCAGGGTCGCGCAAGATGTTATAATCGGTCGGAAACAACTGTCCGAGCAATCGCACCGCGGCTGGGTTGGCCTGCAACAGGTTGCCGTCCCGGTCAAAAATTAAAATCCCATGCGGATAATGCTCGACCAAATCCTCGAACGTGCGGCGCAATTGCTGGATTCGCTCCTCGTAAGCGCGCGCCTGTTCATCACGTTTTTGCAACCCAAGCACCAGCCAGGTCGAAACCGTGAATCCCCAGACCAAAATCGCAGCGACCGTAAGCAAAAACGCCGCACCGCTGAAATCCCGCCAGTCCCAGAGTTGGAAAAAACTTCCATACAGCCATTCTCGCAAAACCGTCATGCCCACGAACAGGACTGTGAGCAGGTACAAACCGATCCGCAGCCCGCGCCGAGACACGGGCACGATGGATTCTCGGCGGCGTTTGAAAATCTCGAATGCCATGGCAGTTCGGTGACAAGATAGCGTTGAGCGGTATGAAAGTAAACGATGCTTTGCGCTTGGCAGAGACAAGCACACCGATTATGGTGACTGTGATGATTCTCAAGCGCACCTCGCTTTATGAAAGGCACGTGGCCCTTGGCGCGCGTCTGGTCGAATTTGGTGGATGGGAAATGCCTGTCCAATACAGCGGCATCCTCGATGAGCACAAGGCTGTGCGCGAGGGCGCGGGGCTATTCGACATATCGCACATGGGTGAGGTGTATGTCATTGGGCCGGACGCGCTCGCATTCTTGAATCAACTGCTCACCAACGACGTCACCAAGGTGGCCGTCGGTGGCGCGCAATACAATTTGATGTGCAACGAGCGTGGTGGAGTGATTGATGACCTATTTATCTATCGTGTCGCGACAGAGTGCTATCTGTTGATCATCAATGCCGCGCGCATCGAGCGCGACGTGACCTGGATGCGCGAACAAAACAAAATAGGAGCGCAACTCGATGATGCCAGCAACCGAACTGCGGCGCTTGCGTTACAAGGACCAAGAGCCGCGAAAATTGCCGATCGGCTGATCCCGAATCTAAGTCAAATTGGTCGCCACTGCATTGCGCGGCATAATTACATGGGCGTCGAGTTTTTTGTTGCTCGAACAGGATATACAGGAGAAGACGGATTTGAAATCATCATGCCGATTGAATTTGCCGCGATGGCATGGGATTTCGTCCTGCAATCCGGCACTGATCTCGGACTCAAACCCTGTGGCCTCGGCGCGCGCGACACGTTGCGGCTTGAGGTTTGCTATCCGCTGAATGGCGCGGATATGAACGAAGAAACCACGCCGATGGAAGCGGGTCTCGGCTTTTTTGTTGCGCTGAACAAGCCCAGCTTTATCGGTAAAGAAATCTTGCAGCAACAGAAAGCTTCTGGCACAACCAAACGCCTGATGGCTTTCAAGATGACAGAAAAAGGCGCTCCGCCGCGCCCGCACTATCCAATTTTGGCTAGCGACAAAAAAATTGGCGAAGTCACCAGCGGTACGCTCTCTCCCACACTCGGCATCGGCATCGGCATGGGTTACGTCGAGACAGCCTTTGCCAAAATTGGCCAATCCATCGCCATAGAAGTTCGCGGCAAACCGCTCCCGGCCGTCATTGCCCCTAAACCACTCTACAAAAAATCATGAGCAACATCCCATCTGATCTCAAATACGCCCCGTCGCACGAATGGGTTTGTGTCGCGGGTAACATCGCCACCGTTGGTGTCAGCGATCACGCCCAACACGAGCTTACTGATGTTGTTTTTTTTGACCCGCCCAAAGTGGGTGCGATCATTTCTGCCGGCAAACAATGCGCCGTGGTCGAGTCCGTCAAAGCTGCTTCAGACATTTATGCGCCGGTCTCGGGCAAAGTTACGGAAGTGAATGCCGAGCTTGCCAATCACCCCGAATGGATCAATCAATCGCCCTACGAGAAGGCATGGATGTTCAAGGTGGAGATGAGCGATATGGGAGAACTTGGCGGACTGCTCAACGCCGCGGGATATGCGAAACACATCGGAGCGAAATGAAACTTCAGGGAAGCCTCAAACCCAAAGCTTCAACGGAGATGATTGGCCAACTTTATATGAGCTTGAAAAATGAAGTTTCTCTGAAGTTTGAGGTTTGGAATTTGGAGTTTTAGAGAAGAGTTCCAATGCAACAGTCTACGCCCACATTCCTCGACCGCTTTGCTTCCCGCCACCTTGGACCGTCTCCCGACGACATCGCGGCGATGCTGCGCGTCTGTGGCTTTGACTCGCTTGATGCCCTTGTAAACGACGCGATCCCCGAAAAGGCGCGTTTTCACGGTGCGCTCAACCTTCCCGTCGCCCGTAGCGAGCGCGCGGCGCTCGACGATCTTCGCGGGATCATGTCCCGCAATAAAGTCTATCGCTCTTTTATCGGCATGGGGTACTACGATTGCATCACACCTCCGGTCATCCAGAGGAATATCCTAGAAAATCCGGGCTGGTACACTGCCTACACGCCGTATCAGGCCGAAATTTCCCAAGGGCGCATGGAAGCGTTGCTCAATTTTCAACAAATGATCATGGACCTGACAGTCATGGACATCGCCAATGCTTCGCTCCTTGACGAGGCAACTGCCGCCGCCGAGGCGATGCATCTCTGCCATGCTGTCCATGGTAACGACGACGCCAAGATATTTTTTGTTTCTGAAACCTGTCATCCGCAAACTATCGCCGTCATCCAAACCCGCGCTGAACCACTCGGCATCGAGGTTGTCGTCGGTGACCATCACAAGTTTGAAATCACCAACAAAGTTTTCGGCGTTCTCGTCCAATATCCTGCCACGGATGGCGCGATTCATGATTATTCGGCCTTTATCGAGCAAGCTCACACACACAAGGCGCTCGCCGTCGTCGGAACAGATATACTGGCACTGACGTTGCTCAAGTCGCCCGGTGAATTTGGCGCCGATGTCGTTGTAGGCAGTGCGCAACGATTTGGCGTGCCGCTCGGGTACGGCGGGCCGCACGCGGCGTTTTTCGCCACGCGCGACGCATATAAACGTCAAATGCCGGGCCGACTCATCGGCGTTTCCAAAGACGCTCAAGGCCACCCCGCGCTTCGTCTTTCGCTGCAAACCCGCGAGCAGCACATTCGCCGGGACAAAGCCACCAGTAACATCTGCACCGCGCAAGTTTTGCTTGCTGTAATGGCGTCGATGTATGCCGTCTATCACGGACCTGGCGGACTGAGACAAATCGCAGCGCGAATCCATCGCCACGCGCGCAGGCTCGCCGCGGGACTTCACACTCTAGGCCACACTCTACGCCACGATCAGTTTTTCGACACTTTGCGCGTCATCGTCCGCGATCATCGCGCGATTCTGAAGTCCGCCGAGGAACGCCACATCCACCTGCGTTTGTTTAGTGATCATTCCATCGGGGTCAGTCTCGACGAGACAACGACCGATGCCGATATTGTGGACTTGCTGGTGGTCTTTAGCGCCGACTGTGAATTATCCGCCGCCGCAGCACATCCTCCTGCGGCGGACGAAGGCACCAGTTTCCGGCCATTGATTCGCTCCACTCCGTTTCTCGATCATCCGATCTTTAACCGCTATCATACCGAGCACGAAATACTACGTTACATTCGCCGGCTCGAATCGCGCGACCTGTCGCTGACGACCTCGATGATTCCGCTGGGGTCCTGCACGATGAAGTTGAATGCGACCTCCGAAATGCTGCCGTTGTTGTGGCCTGAAGTATCGCGAATTCATCCTTTCGCGCCGCTCAAGCAAACGCAAGGCTATCAAACATTGTTTCAGCAACTCGAATCGTGGCTTGCCGAAATCACTGGATTTGCCGCTGTTTCGCTCCAGCCAAACGCGGGATCACAGGGCGAATACGCAGGGTTGCTTGTCATCCGCGCCTATCATCGCGCGCGTGGCGATGCTCATCGAAAGATTTGCTTGATCCCCTCCTCCGCACACGGCACGAACCCCGCCAGCGCGGTCATGGCTGGAATGACTGTCGTGCCGGTCAATTGCACGGCAGAAGGCGATGTGGATCTAGGTGATTTGCGCTCGAAAGCCGAAGCACATGCCAAAGATCTCGCGTGTCTGATGATCACCTATCCTTCGACGCATGGCGTTTTTGAGGAAAACATCAAGGAAGTCTGCGAAATCATTCATGCGCACGGCGGACAGGTTTACTCGGATGGGGCGAATATGAACGCCCAAGTCGGCCTGTGTCGTCCCGGAGATTTTGGAGCGGATGTCTGCCATTTGAATCTACACAAAACCTTTTGCATCCCGCATGGCGGTGGCGGCCCAGGCGTCGGGCCAATCGGGGTAGCGTCGCATCTGGCCGATTTCTTGCCCGGTCATTCTGTCGTTAATCTCGGCGGCGAAAACCCGATTGGCGCAGTGGCCGCCGCGCCGTGGGGCAGCGCGAGCATCCTGACGATCTCGTGGATGTATATCGCGATGATGGGCGCGGATGGTTTGACTGAAGCCACACGTATCGCGATTTTGAACGCCAACTACATTGCCAAACGGCTCGACCCATTTTTTCCCGTTCTGTACAAGGGTCACGATGGGTTGGTCGCTCATGAATGCATTCTTGACCTGCGCGGATTCAAATCCACCACAGCCGAAGATGTTGCCAAGCGATTGATGGATTATGGGTTTCACGCACCGACCTTGAGCTGGCCGGTCGCCGGCACGCTGATGGTTGAGCCAACTGAGAGCGAATCGAAAGCCGAACTGGATCGGTTTTGCGACGCGATGATCGCGATTCATGCCGAAATGAAAGCTGTAGAGGACGGAAAACTTCCGCACGATAATAATCTGCTCAAAAACGCACCGCACACCGCGCAAGTCGTTGCCGCCGATAAATGGGATCGGCCCTATAGTCGAGAACAAGCGGCGTACCCTGCCGGATGGTTGCGCGACCACAAATTCTGGCCGTATGTCAGCCGTGTGGACAACGTGTACGGCGACCGCAACCTCTTTTGTTCCTGTCCGCCTATTGCGAGTTACGCTGAGACGAAGTAGCGCTTGCGAGAGACAGGTTCGTAGGCTACGTTCGTGACTTATCGCAATGAACGGTTTGCTCCCCATTATCGGAATGATTGCGCCGCCGGCTTTCACGGCGGAGATGGGCGTGGTGTTTTTTGTAATCGCCGTGGCATTCGTCGCGCTCGCGATGGAATGGCTCTCGGCAGATGTGACGGGATTGCTGACCCTGGCGTTGCTGATGTTGTTCGGCGTATTGTCACCGGAAGAAGGGCTGAAGACGTTCGCCAGTCCCGCGCCAATCACAGCCGCCGGGATGTTTATTCTGGGCGCTGGCTTGTTGAAGACGGGCGCGCTTGATCCCATCGGGCCGTGGTTGCTGCAGCGCGCGGGTGGATCCGAGCTAAGTGTTCTTGCGGCATTGCTGGCGATGGAAATTGTGGTTTCGGCGTTTATCAACAATACGGCCGTGGTAATTGTTTTTCTCCCCATTGCAACAGCCCTGGCAATTAAATCGGGCATCGCGCCATCGAAACTGGCGATTCCCGTTAGTTACGGCGCGATTCTGGGCGGGACATGCACGCTCATCGGCACTTCGTCGAATATCACCGTCAGTGGATTTGTCACGGCAGCGCAACTGAAACCCTTGGGAATGTTCGAGTTTTCCCTGCTCGGTTTGGCCGTGGCGGCAACCGGTATCATCTATATGCTGACCATCGGCCACCGCTTTCTCCCCAAGCGCGAGACCTTGACGAGTTTGCTCCAAACAACCTCGACCAAGGAATTTCGAACCGAGGCGGTAATCGTGAAAGGCTCCCCATTCATCGGCGTGCGACTGGGCGAAACACCGCTCCGAAAACTTTCGTCGGTGCGCATTCTTGGCATTTCGCGGAATGACAGACCGTTGGACCCTCCGTTTGACCAAATCATCATTGCCGAAGGGGATCGATTGACCGTGAGCACGGTCGCCGAGGGTGTACGAGACATCGACGACATTACCGGCGTGGACATTTTGCCGAAAGCATTGCAGGGAATCTCGGCGGTGCGTTCGGAACGGATCACATTGATCGAAGGAATCATCGCGCAGAACTCGCGGTTCATCGGGCGCACGTTGCGCGAGATGCATTTTCAGACCCGGTACAACGTGCATATCCTCGGGGTGCATCGCCACGGCTTGAATTTACGCGAGAAATTTGAGGACACCGCGCTGGAGTTCGGCGATTGTCTGCTGATGGAAGGAAGCCGGGATGATATTGACGAGCTGCGTGACGATCCGAGTTTTCTCCTCTTGAGTCCTGTTGCGGTGGCCCAGGTGCGGCGACAGAAAGCGATTACAGCGATCGCAGTGATGTTGGTTGTAATCGCACTGGCACCGTTCTTTCGCGAGCAGGTTTGGGTGCTCGCCATCACGGGATCGCTGGCGATGGTATTGACTGGCTGTCTGAAAATCAATGAGGCTTACGAAGCTGTGAACTGGAAAATCGTGTTGCTCATCGTCGGCATGATGGGACTCGGAATGGCGTTGAAACAAAGCAACGGCGCGGCTTTTATCGCGCAACACGCGCTTGCGTTCATCGAGCGCGCCGGTGGCGGATCTCATGCCACGGTGATTTGCCTTTATTTGATTGGCGCTTTCCTGGCGAATATAGTAGCGCCTAATGCCGTCGCGTCGCTGCTTACGCCGATCGCCATCGCCACCGCCGTGGCGCTGAACCTCGACGCGCGTCCGTTTATCATCGCTGCCCTCTTCGCGGCAAGCGCGAGTTTCTCGACGCCTGTCGCGTACCAGTGCAACACGTTCGCATATGGCGCTGGAGGTTATCGGTTCACCGACTTTTTGAAAATCGGCTTGCCGCTAAATTTGCTACTGGCTATCGTGATCTCGCTGCTGATTCCGTTGCTGTGGCCGTTTACACCGTTGGGAACGGGGAAATGATTAGGAATGGTTTGCTATGAGTGATGATCTCTTGCGAAAAATCGACGATTACGTTGCGGACCAATTTGCGCCCGTAGATTCTACGCTCGAGACTGCTCTGAAAGATGCTGCGGAGGCTGGCTTGCCGGAAATCCACGTGTCCGCATCCGAAGGTAAGCTGCTTTATCTTCTGGTGAAAATGGTCAACGCCAGGCGCATTCTCGAAATCGGCACGCTGGGTGGCTACAGCACGATTTGGCTGGCGCGCGCTCTGCCGGAGAACGGAAAATTGATTTCACTCGAGTTATCCGACAAACACGCCGAAGTCGCGCGCAAAAATATCCAGCGCGCTGGATTATCGGAAAAGGTGGAAATTCGAGTCGGACCAGCGACGAATTCTCTCGACCAAATCCTTCGCATGGAAGAATCGCCCTTCGATGTCGCCTTTATTGATGCCGACAAAGCATCCTACCCCCAGTATCTAGAGCGCTGTATGAAGTTGCTGAGACCCGGCGGATTGATTCTTGGTGATAACTGTCTACGTCGTGTCACCCACGAGATTGCTGATAATCCCGACTCGCGAGGAATTCAGCAGTTCAATGAGACGCTTGCGGGCGACCCTCGCTTGGAATCCATCGTTGTGCCGATCATTCGCCACAAGATTGATGGACTAGCGATCGCCCGAGTGAAATGAGACAAAAGCAAGACTGAACGTTCGCCCGCCAATCCACGAGCAGGTAATTGAACGTTGAATGTTGAGCGTTGAAAGTTGGTTCCGCTGTCTCAACAAATCCTCATCGTCAGCCCGCCGTCCACCACATACGTCTCGCCCGTCACATAATCGTTGGTGATCATTTCGCAGACGACGGTCGCTACCTGTTCCGGCGTGCCTTCGCGATGGAGCGGGATGCGATTATCGAGGTTATGTTTTTTCACTTCGGCCGACATGGGGGCGTGAAACGCCGTGCGGATTACGCCTGGCGCAACGCAATTGACTCGAATGTTGTCGTTGGCGAACTCGAACGCCAACGCCCGGGTGAGTTGCGGAATCGCCCCTTTCACCGTTTGATACGCGACATTTGTCCGGACACCGCGAATGCCGGCAGTTGAAGAAACCAAAAGGATTGCCCCCTCTTTTCGCTTTTTCATCAGCGGAATCGCCGCGCGGCAGAGGTAAAAAATCGCGTGAACATGGACATCGAACGCGCGATGCCAATCGTCAGGCGTCAAATCGAATAATCCGCCGTTTACAGGGCCGCCCGCGGAATGCACTAGCACATCCACCCCGCCAAGTTCCTTGGATGTTTCATCCACGCATCGCGTTGCATCCGCAGCCTTGCTCATGTCGGCGGTAATCAAAACGCATTTGCAACCCATCGACTCGATTTTCTTCTTCGTCTCTTTTGTTTCGGCGTCGAGATTGCGGGCTGCCAACGCCACATTCGCGCCCTGCTTTGCCAGTGCGAAGGCTGTCGCCGCGCCAATCCCCTTCGTGCCGCCCGTAATGAGACAAGCTTTGTCTATGAGTTCCATTTCACGCATCGTATTCGAATATCCGAGCCGCCTCCAGTATTAATCTATTATCTACGGGAGGGCGGCGCGAAGCAATCAAGCGCATTGCAAATAACTCAGGAAGGGGGCGAAAAACAGCAAGTAGATAGTTGACGGCATTTGTGTTTTTTGATAACAGGCACCTTCTAGTTATGGAAAAAACGTCTGCCGATATCCTTTGGGTCTTGGTTGCGGGTGGACTGGTGTTTACCATGCAAGGCGGGTTTCTTTGCCTGGAAAGCGGGCTGACACGCTCCAAGAATTCCACCAACGTCGCGCTCAAGAATCTTTCCGATTTCGCAGTCGCCACTATCTTATTCTGGCTGTTCGGATTCGCACTGATGTTCGGGCTTACGAAAAGCGGCTGGATCGGTTCAACGTTGTTCGCCCCGGAATTGGGTGGGCTGACACCTTGGCTCGCCACGTTTTTTTTCTTTCAAGTGATGTTTTGCGCCACGGCGGCTACCATCGTATCGGGTGCAGTGGCCGAGCGGATGCGGTTCACCGCCTATATGATCAGTACGGCGATCATTTCGGGGTTGATCTACCCCTTGTTCGGTCACTGGGCGTGGGGCGGCGCCTATGATGGCGCGAAGGGCTGGCTGGCGGCGAGTGGGTTTGTGGATTTCGCGGGGTCGTCGGTCGTGCATAGTGTTGGCGGATGGGTGGCGCTGGCAGCGTTGCTAATCATCGGACCAAGGACGGGACGATTTCCGAAGGACGGACCGCCTCAAAAAATCAATGCCAGCAGCCTGCCCCTGTCAATGCTCGGCGTGGTTCTGCTTTTTTTCGGCTGGTTTGGATTCAACGGCGGCAGCACCTTGGCGGCAAACCAGCAAGTCCCCCTCATCGTGGTCAACACGTTTCTGGGAGGATCATCAGGCTTAGTCACAGGGATGTTTCTTGGTTATGCGCTCAACAAGCGTCCGGACGCGGGTATGACGATCAATGGATCATTGGCAGGATTGGTTTCGATCACCGCGAACTGTCATTCCGTCTCTCCGCTCTCGTCGATCCTCATCGGCTCGATCGGCGCGGTGATTGCGATTTTTGTTGATCGGCTGATTGAACGGCGGCGAATTGACGATGCGGTGTCGGCGGTTGCCGTGCACGCGGGCGCAGGGGTGTGGGGGACGCTCGCCGTCGGTTTTTTTGGGCAGGCAGAATTGTTGAGAACAGGTTTGAGCCACTGGGGACAAATCAAGGTACAGGCGTGGGGGGTGCTGGTTTGTTTCGTTACAGCGTTTGGCCTGGCCTATCTTCTATTGCGTCTCGTCAATCGCTTCTGTCCTTTGCGGGTGACGCTCGATGACGAACACACGGGTCTCAACGTCAGCGAGCACGGGGAAAAGACCGAATTGGTGGATCTGCTTAGCGCCATGGAATCGCAGGCCAAATCGGGGGAACTTGGAGGGCGTGTGCCTGTCGAGCCGTTTACGGAGGTTGGCCAGATCGCGGAGCAATACAACCGCGTGATGGAAGCGCTGGACAAAGCCGTTGGCAAGTACCAGGAGATTTTCGACCAGGCCGTCGAGGGGATTTTTCAAATCACGCCAGACGGCCGATTTCTTAGTGTCAACCCAGCGATGGCGACGATTTGCGGGTATGCTGCACCGGAGGAATTCATTCGGTCGGTGACCGATGCGCGGGAGCAGCTCTATGCGAGGCCAAATGATTGGACCGAGTTCACGCGGCAAATCGAGCGCGATGGACGGGTGGACAATTTCGAAGCAAAAATTCGTCGCAGGCGCGGCACGATTACGTGGATATCAACCAACGCGCATGTGGTTCGTGATGCAAATGGCAAAGCACTGTATTACGAGGGCATGATCGCCGATATCACCGAGCGCAAATGGGCGGAGGAGCAACTGGCGCAGAGGACCACTGAACTTTCACGATCCAACGCCGAGTTGCAACAATTTGCCTATGTCGCCTCACACGATTTGCAGGAACCGTTACGGATTGTCAGCAGCTACGCGCAGCTTTTCGAGTCCCGCTATAAAGATAAAGTGGATGAGAAAGGCCAGAAGTGGATTTTCTACATGGTGGACGCTTCCAAACGCATGCAGCGGCTCATTGAGGACTTGCTAACATACTCACGGGTCGCAACCAAGGGCCAAGAGCCATCGGTCACTGACAGCCAAAAATGCCTGCAAGATGCTTTGGCAAACTTAAAACTGGCTATCGAACGTAGTGGCACGGACGTAACACATGATCCGTTGCCCGCTGTCATGGCCGACCGCCTGCAACTGACGCAGCTTTTACAGAATCTCGTCGGAAACGCCATCAAGTATCGCGACCACCAGCGACCGACGGTGCATATTGGGGGGCAACGCGACGGTGTTCACTGGCGATTTACGATACGCGACAACGGCATTGGCATTGACCCCAAATTCCATGAGCGCATTTTCGGGTTGTTTCAGCGCCTCCACGAACGTGGAAAATACGAGGGAACAGGGATTGGCTTGGCAATTTGCAAAAAGATCGTCGAACGCCACGGCGGACAGATTTGGATCGAGTCGGCGGAAGGGAAAGGCTCGACTTTTCATTTCACTTTACCGTTGGCGGAACACCGATAACCGTGTAAAAAAGGAGAACCACTATGGCATTTGACGAAGAACAACCCGTCGAAATCCTGCTGGTCGAGGATAACCAGCCCGATATTGATCTCACCATCGAAGCGTTGGAAAGTGGTAAGCTGCGCAATCGCATCCACATTGCCCGCGACGGCATTGAGGCGCTCGCGTTTTTGCGCAAGGAAGGCAATAACGCCAACGCGCCGCGGCCGCACTTGATCCTGCTGGATTTGAACATGCCGCGGATGGACGGTCGCGAGACGCTGGCCGAAATCAAAAAAGACTCCGACCTCCAAAGCATTCCGGTGGTGGTTTTGACCACCTCGAAATCGGAAGAGGACATCGCGCGCAGCTACAAGCTGCAGTGCAATTGTTACATTACCAAGCCCGTAGACCTAACCCAATTCATGGCGGTCGTTCGAGCCATCGAGAATTTCTGGCTCGAAGTCGTCCAATTGCCGACTCAATGAGCATTCTCACTTCACCCGACCGGATCAAAGTCCTCCTCATCGAGGATAATCCCGCCGACGCGGATCTAATTCGCGAGATCATCGTGGCGGACGATGTAGCACAGAACTTCGAGGTGAGCCATGTCCTTAAACTCAGTGACGCGATGGCGCAGCTGCGCGCCCAGCGGTTCGACATCGTCCTGACCGATTTTAATCTGCCCGACGCGGCAGGTATCCCCGTTCTGGATGAACTCTCGAAGCAAATTCCCGACACTCCCATCGTGGTTATTACGGGCACGTCACAGGACTTGAGCATGGCGCTTGATGCCCTCCGGCACGGCGCGCAGGATTATCTGATTAAGGGCAAGGCCAACAACTTCATCCACCGCAGTCTCCGTTACGCCATCGAGCGCAAGCAAATGGAAGACAGACTGGCGCGGAGCGAAACCCAATTGCGCCAAATTATCGAGACAGCCAAGGACGCGCTGGTCGTGATGGACGCGAGCGGCAGAATTACCGAATGGAATCCACAGGCCGAGACCATGTTTGGGTGGACACGGAACGAAGTGATGGGGCGTCTTGTCGCCGAGACCATCATTCCGCCCCGCTTTCGCGAAGCGCACACGAAAGGGCTGGCAAAGTTTCTGGAAACAGGCATGGGTAACGTGTCGAATCGCACTCTCGAACTACCCGCCCTGAACCGTCATGGACTTCTCTTGACCGTCGAGATCTCCGTTTCACCGTTCCAAATCGGCCACCAGCGGTTTTTTAGCGCTTTTGTGCGCGACATCACCGAGCGAAAGCGAATCGAGGAGGAGATTCGGCGCCAAAACACCCTCTTGCAATCCATGCTCGACAACATGGCCGATGGCGTCGTTATCGCCGACTGCAACGGAAAGTTTTTAGTCTTCAACTCCGCCGCCAAGCGAATCGTAGGCCTCGGCATTACCGATGCCCCACCCGACCAGTGGAGCACCATTTACGGAGTTTTCGACCCCGAAACGTTAACGCCTGTTTCCTCTGACAAACTCCCCTTGGCACGAGCGATCCGCGGCGAGGCTACGGATAACATCGAACTTCTTCTCCGTCGCCCAGAAATGTCCAAGGACGTCCACATCCAATCCACAGGGCGTCCGCTGCGCGATGGCAACAGTGAGGTCTACGGCGGCATGGTAGTTTTCCACAACATCACCGCCCAAAAGGAAGCCGAGCGAAATCTCAAACAAAAAAACGAGGAATTGACCCAAGCATACGTCGATCTGGACAAGAGCCGGCGACAACAGCTCGAATTAAAGGATCATGTCCTTTCCCATGTCTCGCACGAGATTCGCACGCCGCTGACTGCCGCTTATCAATTCGTGACGATTCTCAAACGCGGCCTGGCGGGAGAACTTCAAACGAAACAGAAAGAGTATCTCGATGATATTGAGCGAAACCTCAAACAGCTGCGAACGATGATTAGCGATTTACTGGAAACTAGCCGCGTCGAGAGTGGCAAAATGACCATTATTCTCCAGCGCTTGTCCTTGCAAGAAACGGCAGCCGATATGATTCGGACACTTCGCTCGGTTGCTGCCGAGAAAGGCATCTCTCTTTCCACCGATATCCCTGCCAAGATACCCGCCGTAATGGCCGATCCTCCGCGCCTTCGACAAGTGCTAACCAATCTTCTAGACAACGCGCTCAAATTCACGCCTTCGGGCGGCTCGATTACCATTCGCAGCCAACTCCATGATGGCGATGGGAAATTTGTTCGCATTTCGGTCGCCGATACCGGTCAAGGCATTGATCCATCCGAACACCAGCGGATTTTTAGCCGACTGGCCCAAGTGGACGCGACCAGTGAGGAAAGCCGAAAGGGACTTGGCTTGGGCTTGTTCATCTGCAAGGAAATCGTCCGTCGTCACCGTGGAGACATTTGGGTGGAAAGCAAGCTCGGCATCGGCTCGACTTTTCACTTTACGCTGCCCACATGTCCTACGATGAAAGAGACACATCAACCACAATCGAAAGAAGAATCCAATGGCTAATAAAATCCTAATCGTGGAAGACGACCAAGACACCCAGCGAGGTTTAACGACGCTCCTGCAAGCCGAGGGTTTCGTGGTGGCTGCGGCCTCCGATGCAACCACGGCCATCATTGCGGCCAAGCGCTCAAATCCAGATGTAGTAATCCTCGATCTCGGATTACCAGGTGGAGATGGTTTCAAAGTCATGGAGCAACTTAAAATGTTAAAACCAGACGCGCCAACTCCCGTAATCGTTTTGAGCGCGCGCGACCCGGAGCTCAACCAACAGCGAGCGATTGACGGGGGCGCCGTGGCATTCCTCCAAAAACCACCCGACCACGAAGAACTTTTGTCCACAATTCGTGCGCATATTGGCACAGCCCGCCCCGCGCTGAAGAAAATTGTAATCATTGAAGATGATCCCGATACACAAAAAGGCCTTGGGGTTTTGCTTACGGCAGAAGGTTTTCTCGTCCAATTCGTCTCCGACGCAGCCACAGCAATGTCAATGGCCATGCGCCAAAAGCCTAATATCATTCTCCTCGACCTAGGACTCCCTGCGGGTGATGGATTTATGGTTTTGGAACGGCTCAAGGCAAATTCCGCGCTAAACTCTATCCCCGTTATCGTCGTAAGCGCTCGCGATCCCGAAGTAAACAGGCCGAAAGCTCTACAAGCGGGTGCAATTGCGTTTTTCCAGAAACCACCCGACTTCGAAGAACTGTTGAGGGAAATCCAAAAGGCGGTCGGATAGTCGTTATCCGTCTCTCACGCACCCTCATGTAAAACGGTTCCCTGCTTCCAGCCGAAACCCGCGGAGGAATTCGGCAGTGGCCATTCGTTTGCCGCTTTCTCGCTGGAGTTCGGTAATGAGGAGGCTGCCCTGCCCTGTGTTGACGAGAATCCCATGTTCGCCAACGTGCTCGATCTGGCCGCACTGTAGCGGCGCTCTATGAGCGCCGATTCCGTCCTTCTCTAATTCACGGCGGTCGCAGACCGCCGCTACAATTGTTGCCTGCCAGATTTGCAGGCGTTTGTCATCGTGGAACGTGAACGTTGTCGGCCAGGGGTTGAAGGCGCGGATGCGTCGCTCGATTTGCTCGGCGGACTGCGTCCAATCAATTCGTCCATCTTCTTTCTTGAGCTTAGGTGCGTGAGTCGCTTGCGAGTTGTCTTGCGTGCGCGGCTTGAGGGAATCAAGCTTTGAGAGAGTTTCCAGCAACAATTCCGCGCCAATGATTGCAAGACGTTGCTCCAATGAGCCGGTGGTATCATCGGGGCGAATTTTTTCTTCGCGCTGCAACAAGATTGGCCCGGTATCGAGTCCTTCGTCCATTCGCATGGTGGTAACGCCCGTGACGGTATCGCCGGCGAGGATGGCGTGGGCGACGGGCGAGGCGCCTCGCCAGCGCGGAAGGAGTGAGCTATGCACGTTGATACAGCCTTGCGGCGGCAGTGTCAGAATTTCCTTCGGCAAGATTTGTCCGTAAGCGACGACCACAATGACATCGGGCGCAAGCGCGCGGAGTTTGGAGATGAACGTTGTATCACGAGCCTTTTCGGGCTGCAATATCGGCACGGGAGAAAGTTTTTCGGCTGACAATTTCACCGGTGAAGCAGTCAGCCTTTGTTTGCGCCCGGCAGGACGGTCGGGCTGCGTGACGACGGCGAGTAGAGTATGCTCATGCGATCGCGCGAGAGATTCGAGCGTTGGCACGGCGAACACATCGCTGCCCATGAAGACGATTTTCACGCGCCGAGCGTCGCACAGGGAAGGGGTAAAATCAAACTTGATTGAGCATATGGCAGGCTGGTAGGGTCTGCGACCTTGATTCGAGGACGAGGACGACGACGAGAACGATTATGGGATTAGAAATGTTTTCTCTAGAAGGCAAAGTGGCACTGGTGACCGGCTCGAGCAAAGGGCTGGGCGAGGCGATGGCGCGCGCGTTGGCGGAGGCGGGTGCGAGTGTGGTCATCAATAGCCGGAAGCAATCTGACGCGGACCACGTGGCGGATCAAATCGGCAAGGCGACGAAGCGCCGGACGATTGCTGTTGCGGCCGACGTGACCAAGCGCGAGGACGTGGAGCGGATGATTGGGACGACGCTCGATCGGATGGGAGGTTTGGATATACTCATCAACAACGCCGGGATGAACATTCGCAAGCCAATGCAGGAGTATGCCGAGGAGGAGTTTCGACAAATCGTGGACACGAATTTAATCGGGCCGTTTCTCTGTTGTCGAGCGGCGGCGGCGCATTTTATCAAACAACGGTCGGGGCGAGTAATCAATCTTGGCTCGATTCTCTCATTTGTGGCACTAGGGCATCGGACGGCGTACACGGCGAGCAAAGGGGCGATTGTGCAATTCACGAGAGCGTTGGCGCTGGAATGGGCGCCATATAACGTGACGGTGAACGCGATTTGTCCGGGACCGTTCGAGACGCCGCTGAACAAGCCGGTCTTGGACAACCCCGACACGCGAAAGTTCTTTCTGGAACGTGTGCCGCTAGGGCGATGGGCGCAACCGAAGGAATTGTGCGGAGCGGTCATATTTCTAGCATCGGACGCATCGAGTTTTATCACGGGCAGCGCGCTCATGGTGGACGGAGGATGGACGGCGCAATAAGAAACGGTGTTGCTTTTGACGAGGGGCTGTTGTATTTTTCGTGCGTATTTTGCGGCGCGTGCCGCGTGAGCCGAAGCAAATTGCAATGAACTGGCGCACACTTTACCGAAGCTTGGCCTTTTCGAGAACCCGCGGCACTCGGCGAAAATCCCGGGCGCCGGTTTTCCAGAAATTCGCGGTGGAAAAATTGGAGGAACGTCACGCACCGGTTACGTTGAGCAATGGCGCGGGAGATGGGTCGGTTCAAATCACCGTTGATTCCTACGGGTCATTTGGGGCGGCTGCGGTGAGCGAGGGATTCAATTCCGACGCGATTTACGACCCGTTTGGCAATATTCTTCCATCCGGCACCACGTTTGAGTCCGGATTTTTTTTCGGGCCGGCAAACGATTTTCTGACGACTGGCACGTTTGGCAACACGGTCTTGGCACCGGTGCCGTTCACCAGCACGACTTCGCTGACGGCTTTGAGCGAGTTTGATGCGGGATTGTATCATATTCAACTTCTCCAGGAACTAAGTCCAGTGGGCATCAGTGGATCCACATTCACCCAAACCTACACCATCACCAATAACACCGGAAGTTTTCAAGCCTTCACGGTGTTACGCCATTTGGATGGTGACATATATTTTGATGGTTCCCTGGTTGATTATGGCGGCGCGGATGTCACAGAAGGAATTCTCTACGAATTCGACGGCGATCCGTCCGCTGTTTCCAGTTTTGTTGGCATTTCGGCTACGGGAGGATCGGCGGCCGGCTATACGATTCAACCCTTTCGGTATACTGACGATATTCTTGGCGCCGGCGGAATTCCGGCGGCGGATTTGAATTTGGTCAATGGAGATAACGACGCCGATTTCATCACCGATTTTCCCTACGATATCACTCTGTCGTTGCAAAATACATTGACGGTCCCTGCCGGAGGGTCGGTGGTGTATGTGACTGAAACCATTTTTGGCGAAGTTGGACGTGCTGATCTATCCATCTCCAAGTCAGACAGTCCAGACCCGGTTTTGATTGGAAACGACCTTGCCTACAGCGTAAGTGTTGTGAACCGCGGTCCCGGTGAAGCCAACAATGTCGTGATGATTGACACATTGCCGGCAGGAGTTACTTTTGTCTCGGCCACAAGCAGTCAAGGCACTTGCACGCAAGCGTCAGGGACCGTTACTTGCTTGATCGGCACGCTGGCACCCGGCGATGCAGTTTCGATCACAATCACCGTGACACCGACGATTGGCGGTATTTTGACCAATACCGCAACTATCGCTGGAGGTGAAGTGGACTTCAATACGTTAAACAACACGGCGACCACTGTTACCAGTGTCAGTCCCGCGGATATTTCTATTTTGATCACAGACTCACCCGACCCCGTCATCCTCGGCGGAGATCTCACTTATACAATGACGGTGACCAATGACGGTCCAGCCATAGCGACCGATGTGACTGTCACCAATCAGATTCCCGGCGGCACTGTTTTTGTTGACGCCGATTCTACGCAAGGGACTTGCTCGGTTCTAACCGGAACGCTGACTTGTGCCCTTGGCTCGCTCAATGCCGGCGCATCCGCAACGATTACACTCATCGTCACGCCATCCAACGAGGGAATCGTCCTAAACATCTCCACTGTCACCGGTTCCGGCTATGATCCCAACACATCCAACAACTCAATCACCCTCTTCACCACCGTGCTGGCGGATGCGGGCCCTCCCGGGACATTTTTATGGGACGTGGACGAGGCGACCATCTACGAATTTTCCGGAAACGCAACCATCACGGTTCGTCGGAGCGGCGGGAGCGGCGGGACCGTCACCATCGCATACACCACGACGAGCGGGTCTGCCATTGCTGGCCTCGATTTTACCACATCAACGGGCGTGCTCACCTTTTTGTTCGGTGAAACCACGAAAACCATCAATGTCCCCATCCTGAACGACACGCTCCCCGAAGGAAGCGAATCCCTCATTCTAACATTGAGCAATCCAACCGGAGGCGCGTTTCTGGACCCGAACGGCGACGTCTCCAGACTCACCATACTCGATGACGATTCCGCCGCTCAAAACACACTTTCCTTCACCGATTCTGATGGCGACATTTTTACCGTCAAACTGTCGGGGTTGGGCACGGCTTCCATTTCCCTCAACGACCCCGACGGCGATCAACGTGGCTCCATCAATACTATCGCCTTGGCGGGAACGGACGCAAAAAGTGCCCTCTCCGTCCTAGTAAAACGGTCGAAGATCGGCGACGGCAAAGTCTCCATTCAATCCATCACCGGCGCCTCCAGCCTGAAATCCATCCGTGCCAATCGCTCCGATATTATCGGAACCGGACTCAACATCACCGGCAACGCGACCCTCACTTCCGGCGGCGTCGAGCAAATCATCATCGGCGACGTTCGCAATGGTGCCGACATTTTCATCGGTGGCAATATCAACTCCCTGCCGCTTCGGCTCACCGCGGGAATTGTTGCCGAAGGCTCCAGCATCGCGGCGGGGCGCGCCATCCGGTCCATCCTGCTGACGAGCATGTTGGGTGATGTTATCAATACACCCCACGCCATCAGTCTCCTCCAAATTCGCGCCAACAAAGATGGCGTAGGCGGAATTCTTCGCAACACCACCATCGCCGCGCAAGCGATCGGCCAGATTTTTATCGAGCACGACATCTCCGATGCGCGCATTCTCGCCGGCACATTCCTCGGCGCGGACAACGTCTTGGGCGGTATAGACGACACTTTCGCTCCCAGCCAAATAACGCGCTTCGCCGCCGGCGGCCCCGTCGTCAATGCCGTTGTAGGCGCCGGACTAAGTCCTGTGGACGGCATTTTTGACAACGGCAACGATATCATTCTGGGTGGCCCGGCGAGCTTCATCAGCAGCTTTTTGATCTCTGGCCCCGCTGGATCCACCTGCTATTTTGCCGCAGGATCATTCCCACCCGTAGTCTCCATCAATGGAGTATTGGTCAATCCCGCCACCGACCCGCGTTTCTTCGTCGGGTAACGAAGCGACAAACGCTTAGCACCTGCGGGAAATATACAAATGTGAAGGACTGCCGATTTTCCTGACCCCTTTTCTTGCAGTTTCCGATATTGTCGATGGGTAAGGACAAGCCGCTGTTTGTTCTCCTCAGAGGGAGACGGACGCGCTAGGCAGCGCATCTATAGCACGAAAAATAGGAATCGGACGAAGCCGGCCCGCTCGCTATTTCGGATTAGGTCTCGCCGCGTTATTTGGCGGACGGCTCGACCCTACCTCTAATCCATAGGTTCCTTAGACTTGGCGGACGACTTGCAGGATGTCATCCAGTACGGCGACCGGGTTTTGCGTGGCGTCCACAGTCGTGACCATGCTTTTGCCGTAGAATTCAATCACCGGCTTGGATTCTTGTTCGTAGACTTCCAATCGGCGCTTGATCGTTTCTTCATTGGCATCGTCCAGACGATTGTCCTTGAGCGCGCGGCGTTTGAGTCGTTCATACAGTTTGGCGCGGTCGGGACAGGTCAAATGAAACACGCGAAGGACATTTAGGTGGTCCGCCAGAATTTTTGCCTGTCCGACATTGCGCGGAATGCCATCCAACACCAGTGTTTCCCGCTCCGGGTCGAACCGTTTCGTTGCAGCCAAGGCTTGGATGTGGTCCTTCCAAAGTCGAACGGTAAAGTCGTCCGGCACCAGCTCACCTTTGCTGGAATACTTGAGGAACACCTTGCCGACCTCGCTAGTGAGGTCGATCGAGCGAAAGACTTCGCCACATGCCACGTGCCGGTAACCGGGTACGGTGCCGAGGATTTTGCCTTGTGTGCCTTTCCCGCTGCCGGGCGGGCCGAACAATAGATAAGCATTTAGTTTCATAATGTCCTTAGTTTAGCAAACGATACCAGTTATCTCGCTGATGGGGTTCATAGCCAAGCTCGGAAATCATCCGCCGCATTTCCCCGACCCCCAGCCGGAAGGTTGTGCCGGCGGAGCTGACCACGTTTTCTTCGACCATGATGCTGCCAAAATCGTTCGCCCCAAACTGCAGTGCGATTTGGCCAATCTGCGGGCCTTGCGTGACCCACGACGATTGGACATTGTCGAAGTTATCCAAAAAAACGCGCGCAATCGCCTGCATCCGGAGATATTCGTGCGCGCCCGCAATTTGCGGAACGACCAGCCGAGTGTTCTCCGGCTGAAACGTCCAACAAATAAACGCAGTGAATCCACCGGTGCGATCTTGTAACTCGCGCAGCCGCCGTAGGTGTTCGATCCGTTCCTCAATGGTCTCGACGTGCCCGAACATCATGGTCGCCGTCGTTCGCATGCCGAGACCGTGCGCGATTTCCATCACGCGCAGCCATTGGTCGCTGTTGCATTTTAGCGGCGAGATGCGCTGGCGAACGCGGTCCACGAGGATTTCTCCTCCCCCGCCCGGGATCGAGCCTAGCCCGGCTTCTTTGAATTTGGAAACGACCTCTTTCAGCGCCATCCCAAAGACGCGAGAGAAGTGATTGAACTCCGGCGGCGAGAACGCATGGATGTTGATTTGGGGAAATTTCGATTTAATATGCCGCAACAGGTCGAGATAGAAATCGATACCGAGCTTCGGATGATGCCCGCCTTGCATAAGGATTTGGGTGCCACCGAGAGAAATCAGCTCTTCGATTTTGCGGTCAATTTGTTCATGACTCAAGACATACGCGTCCGGCTCGGTCTCCGTCCGGTAAAACGCGCAAAACGTGCAATAGACGTCGCAGATGTTCGTGTAGTTGATATTCCGGTCCACGATATAGGTGACTACGCGATCACCCCTGCCGTCGTATTGCGCCGCTTTCTTTCGGGCACGGCAAAAGTCAGCCAGCGCGCCCAGGTCCGGCAGTTGACACTCGCGATACAACGCCAATGCGTCCTCGGGTGTGAGGCGCGCGCCATCCATGGCTTTTTTGATCGCTTCAGACATACCGCAATTCCTTCCGCGAGCCGAGATATTGCTGAAACTTTGCTATTCCCTGCCGCTCTGCGTCGCCAAGATGATACGACAGGTTCGCCGTAAAATATTCCCGGAGAAAATCGCGTTGGTCGGCGGGATGTTTCGCGATGATATCGTCCAGATGCGCCAATCCCTCGTCTTTCGCGCGACGCAGCATCGCCGCGACCGCGTTGGTGTCAGTTTGCCTCCGAAGCGCCCAGACCGCAAACACGAACGGCAGGCCGGTCAATTCCCGCCATTCCGATGCCAGATCGATTGTTTGATGACCGTGACCCGCCCATAAAAACTTCAAGGCTCGATCGCCGATCAGCAAGCAGGCGCGCGCTTTGTTCTCATCTTCCAACGTCACAAATTTCGGCTCTATTTTGTGTCGCTCGCGCAGAATGACTCGCAACAAGGCGACCGAGGATGCCGACGCAGGGTCCACCGCCACTTCCGTGATCTGGTCGATCGGTGTGTCGTACGCCAGGAGCACGCTTTTGACCGGCCCGACGCTCGCAACGGCAACATCATCCACAATCTCATACTCTTCAGTCCCAAAACACTCTACGATGGGCACCAATCCGCCGTCTATCGCGCCTGCGCGGAGTTGTTCCGCCATGCGCGCCGGCTCCAGGTAACTCAAGCGCTCTTCCATGCCCCAGATCAGCGGTTTGGCGTTCAGATATGGTACACATGACAGCCGGGCCGGATTGCGATTCTCACCGATGGGTGGCGGCGGGCGACGGTTCGATATGCCGGTCGCGGGGGCGCGATCGATGATTTCGTAGAGCGAATTTCGCTGGCAAGGCTCGCGGCCGGCCTCCCGGATCGCGGCGATAAACTGTTGCCGGGTCATCGTTTGAGGCGATTTCGCGCCCGCCATGTGAAATATTTTTTCCTCCGTGATCGTGCCGTGAACGTCGTCCGCGCCGTAGCTAAGCGCAATCTGCGCCACGCGAGGGCCCTGCGCGATCCAATAGGCTGTGATGTGATTGAAATTATCGAGATAGATGCGGGCCACGGCGATGTTCCGGAGGTCTTCGACCGCGCTGGCACGAACGATCGGCCGGGTCTTTTCCATCGGCGCGTGCTCCGGCTCGTACGCGTACGGGACAAAACTCATGAAACCATGTGTCTCATCTTGCAGCTCCCGCAATCGCCGCAAATGATCCACGCGATCTTCGAGCGATTCAACGTGACCGTACAGCATCGTGGCGGTTGAACGCATGCCGAGGCGATGCCATGTGCGATGCACTTCGAGCCATTCCTCGGCGGATTCCTTGCCGCGACAGATGATTTTCCGGATTTCGGGGTTGAAAATCTCCGCGCCGCCGCCGGTGAGCGACCCTAGCCCGGCATCCTTGAGTGCCTGCAGGGTTTCTGGCATCTCCATCCGCGCCCGCCACGCCAGATGATAAATTTCCACTGCGGTGAACGCTTTGATGAACA
>CAYGDP010000004.1:0-162552 GCA_964348665.1 uncultured Verrucomicrobiota bacterium | reverse complement strand
CGCGCCCGCCACGCCAGATGATAAATTTCCACTGCGGTGAACGCTTTGATGAACAAATTCGGGTCGAGCGCCTTCAGGGATCGCACCACCTCGGTGTAATAACTGAACGGCAACGTGGGATGCAGTCCGCCGACCATGTGGATTTCGGTGGCGCCGTCGGCGACGGCTTCGCGTCCGAGCCGGACGATTTCGTCCACGCTTAATTCGAACGCGCCTTCCTGCCGTTTTTTGCGAGCGAAGGCGCAGAACCCGCAGGAGAGGATGCAGAGATTGGAATAATTGATGTAGCGGTTTTGGATGAAGGTGGCGCGATTGGCGTTTTTGCGTTCCCGCAAAAGATTGGCGATTGTGCCGAGAGCGTGCAGGTCACGCGAACGGTATAATCGAAGGCAATCGGCATCGTCAAGCCGCTCGCCGCTCGCGACCTTTTCGTGAAGATCGCGCAACTCGGATCGTTCAAGGAACTGGTCCATGTTTTTTCAGCCATTCAATTGGCCATTCGAAATAGATGCCCAAGATCACCGATATCAAAAAAAGCACGCTGATCAGCGCATTGAGGCGGAAAAACGCCACGTCGAGCCATTTCTTGTCCCGTCGCGCCGCCAACCAATGCTCCACAACCAAGCTTGTGAAAATAATCACAAGCCCACCGTAATATGACCAATTCAGGTGTGAAATCCAACCAAAAACCGCCAGCGCACCGATGGTGATCCAATGCAAAAGTTGCGCCACTGACAACGCCGCGGGCACGCCCATCCGCACTGGTAGAGAATGCAATCCCTGGGCGCGGTCGAAGTCGATGTCTTGAATGGCGTAGATGATGTCAAAACCCGCCACCCAAAACACGACCGCGATTGCCAGCGCAATCGGCGGCCAGGCGAATCCTCCGGTAACGGCCAGCCACGCGCCCATGACCGACAGGGAGAGCGATACGCCCAGAAACAAGTGCGAACCGCTCGTGAATCGCTTCGTGAGCGAATAAAAGAAAATGACAACAAGCGCCACAGGAGAGAGGAAAAAACAAATCTCGTTGATAAAATAGCTGGAGACGATCAAGCCGGTTCCGGAACCGATTACCAGACACCAAGCGCCTGTCACCGAAATTTTGCCAGCAGGAAGATGACGTTGCGCTGTACGCGGATTCAACGCGTCAATTCGCCGGTCAGCGATTCGATTGAAACCCATTGCCGCCGTGCGCGCGCAGACCATTGCGGCGAGAATCAGGCCCACGATTCGCCATTCGGGGATTCCGTGGGCCGCCACCAGCATCGAGCCAAACGCAAACGGCAAGGCGAAGATCGTATGCGAAAAGCGGACGAACTCGAAGTATTCGCGGAGAAGCTTCACCATTGAAGATTACCAAAAAGCGCATGGGATTTCGAGCGCAGTACCCTAAATCATATGCGAAAAGTACGGCCATTCAATCTGTAGCGGCGGTCTATGACCGCCGATGGATTGAATGATCGGCGCCCATAGACCGCCGCTACAAGCCGGAAGTGTTCACAGCATCTAGATGAGCGCCTGCCGTACGACCTTCACCCGATTGTGCATTGCTCCGTCACATCGTTAAGGATCCAGGCGTGGCAGCGTTTTTATGAATTGTCATTGCCTCTCGACGGTCTATTGATTACGATGCGGCGATTTCGCAGAAAGGAAACCCATGAAAACTATCGGAGTGTTTATGATTGCCATGACAGTTGTCGTCAGCGGACAGGTTGGTCGCGCGCAAGGGATTGTGTACGAAGGAAAGGAAGGCGCTGGCAAAGGCAAGCACATCGTCCTGATCAGCGGCGACGAGGAATACCGCTCGGAGGAAGGCCTGCCGATGCTCGGCAAGATCCTTGCCGTTCGACACGGATTCAAGTGCACGGTGCTTTTTGCGGTGAACCCGACCACCGGCGACATTGAGCCGAACGAGCAGGTCAATATCCCCGGACTCAAAGCGCTCGAATCCGCCGATGTGATGTTCATGTTGCTGCGGTTCCGCGAACCTGCTGACGACCAGATGAAATATATCGCTGACTTTGTCGAGTCAGGCAAGCCGATCATCGGCCTGCGCACTTCCACTCATGCGTTTGCCTACGGTCGTAATAAACAAAGTCCCTACGCCAAATACGACTGGGGCAAAGGCGGCGGTTTTGGCCAAAAGATTCTTGGCGACACTTGGATCAGTCATCATGGCGGGCACGGCAGCCAAAGCGCGCGCGGAATCATCAATCCCGAATACAAGGATCATCCCGTCCTCAAGGGGGTCACGGATATCTGGGGACCGAGTGACGTATATGGCATCAAAAACCTCAAGCCGACTGATCAAGTTCTTGTTCATGGGCAGGTGATTGCGGGGATGAAACCGACCGATCCGCCGGTTGTCGGAAAACAAAACGAGCCGATGATGCCGCTGGTGTGGATTCGCGAAGGCGACACGTGGCTTGGTGATGCCGCTTCTGCCGCGGGAAAAAAGCGGCGGGCGCTTTGCACGACGATGGGTGCGTCCGTGGACCTCGAAAGCGAAGGATTGCGCCGTCTCCTGGTCAACGCTTGTTATTGGGCCGTTGGATTGGAGAACAAAATACCCGCCAATGCCAATGTGGACTATGTCGGCGAGTACAAACCGACTTTCTTCGGCTTTGGTAAAGGCAAGAAGGGCGTAAAACCCTCCGATCACGAATTAAAATAGCCCGTCACAGCCGATACAGGTCGCCGTATTTGCCTCGCAGATAACGCAGATAGGGAGCGATGCTCATCGGCATCCCTGTCGCACGAGGGACCAGTTCTTCCGGCGTGAATTTGCTCCCGTGTTGGTAGATGTTCTCGCGCAGCCAGCCGTGCAAGGTCGCAAACTCGCCGCTCTCGATCAGCTGCGGAATTTCCGGCTTGGCCTTCGTAGCCGCCTCAAAAAACTGTGCGGCCAGAATATTCCCCAGCGTATAACCGTGAAACGCGCCGCCAATCCCTCCGCCAAACCAATGAACATCCTGCAGCACGCCGTCCCGGTCGTTCGGCGCGCGCACTCCTAAATCGCTCTGATACCGCGCGTGCCATGCTTCCGGCAAATCTTTGACCGCCAATTTTCCTTCCAACAAATCCAGCTCGAACTCGAATCGGATCAAAACGTGCAAGTTATAGGTGATTTCATCCGCTTCAGTCCGAATGAGCGATCGTTTGACACGATTGATCGCCCGATAAAAGGTGTCGAGCGACACGCGACCGAGTTGCCCGGGAAATGTTTCTTGGAGCTTTGGATAGAAGAATTTCCAGAATCCGCGGCTTCGGCCCACGATGTTTTCCCACAATCGCGACTGACTCTCGTGGACGCCCGCCGAAGTTCCGCCCGCCAGCGGTGTTCCTTCCAATTCCATTCGTATCCCTTGCTCGTATAACGCGTGGCCGCCTTCATGCAAAGTGCCAAACAGCGCCTCCCGGATATCGTACTCGTCGAACCGGGTCGTGATCCGGACGTCGCCCAGTGAAAACTTTGTCATGAATGGGTGATGCGTCCGATCTTGTCGTCCCCGGTTGAAATCGTATCCAATCTGTTTCACGGCCTCCAAGCCAAACTGTTCCTGGAGTTTTTCCGGATACTGCTGCGTCAAACAGGAATCGTCCACCGGGGCTTGTTCCGTAATGGATCGAGCCATCGGCACAAGTTCATTCCGCAGTTCGGAGAACAGCGCGCGGACTTTCGCCGCCGTCATTCCTTCATCGGAAAAATCAATCAGCGGATCGGCGATATGCTCATACGGCGCGTAAAATTCAGCCAACCGCCGGCTCAATTCCAGCGTCCGTTCCAGCATCGGTCGCACCGACGCAAAATCATTTTTCTGTCGTGCGACTGTCCATGCAGCAAACGATGCAGCGCTATGGGCCGTAAATTCGGCCGCGAACGACGACGGAACTTTTACCGCCTTTTCATACTCCCGGCGCGTCACGCGAATCAGGCTCGCGTCATCCGACTCAAACGGCAAGTTCATCTCAAATGGACGCAACTCCTCCAGCAATTTACCAACGGCGGGGTCGATGAATTTCTCATGCCGTAACCGAGATAACGTTGCCAACTGGCGCGCTCGCGCGGCGGCGCCACCGCTGGGCATGTACGTCGCCTGATCCCAATGCAATACGCTCGCTGCGCTGCCAAGGTCATTGATCTCCATCAACCGCGCTTTGAGGTCGGTTAGATGTCCGTTCACGAAAAAATGCTACACGGACGGGGCGATGATTTGAAGTCAAAAAAGCAGCGCGATGGCGGGTAACAGGAGGGAAACCCGCCATCGCACAGCCTTTTGAAGGAACGCGTTTATTTAGGCAATCGCCGAGATGCCAGTCGCACGCGGCATCCGGTTGGGCGCCATTTCACTAGCGCGACCCAATTGATCGGTTGAAGACGCAGTTGTGTAAGACGATTGGTTTCTTTCATGGCGCTCTCGATTATAATTTTTCAGTTACCCGCAAGACAGCCGACAGCACCCACAAGAGCAAGATCATGACTGCGTAGTCGCCCCAAATGCCGCATTCCAGCCACATCCCAGTCTGTCGGTTGGCGATTTTCATGGTTTCCATCGAGTCGGAGTCTCTGAATGACGAACCCGCACGAAAACGAGCTGCGTCATTCCCAATAAAAAGAGGACGAAATGCCCTTCTAAGAGCGCCCCTAAAATCCCGGATCTCTTTGTTTCCATTCGCATTTCATCGCCCTCAAGTGGACTATCATTCCATCGTGGCGGCCCCCCGGTATCCCTCTAGCCGCCACTGTTCTAATTTAGGAAGCAAGGCGCGTGCCAGCGGGGTTTTTCAAGCAGTCACGCTTCAATCGCAGAGATTCAAGTAGCCAATGCTCTCAATTTCGCTAAACTGGTCGCGGAACCGAGAGAAATTACTCCCGCAACCCGTCCCCTACTCCACCAACCGCATTTGGACGGCGTTGACCAGTTTCTCGCGGGCGCGAATATCGGAAACGATAACGATTTGGTCGCCTTGCTCCAGAAGTTTTCTATCGAGCAGCAGCTTTTCGGCGCGGCGAATGTTGGTTTCCGGGTCGGTACTGAATTCGATAAGAAATGGAGTGACACCCCAGAGGAGGCAAAGCTGGCGCCAGACTCGCTCGGAATGTGTAAAGGCGAAAATGGACGACCGTACCGGTCGAAGCCAGGAGGTAATTTGCGCCATGTTTCCATGATGAGTGAAAACCAGGATTCCCTTGGCGCGAAGTTGGCTGGCCATCACTACGGCGGAGTGAACCATTTTTTCGCGGTCATCCCGTAATTCCGCCGCTGCCGCGTATCCGGCGCCACCACTCCGCTCGATTCGAGTGGCAATGCGATCCATTACCTCAACGCATTCCAATGGGTATTTTCCTGCGGTCGTCTCACCGGATAGCATAATACCATCCGCTTGTTCAAACACAGCATTGGCAACATCGGTAATCTCTGCACGTGTCGGCATGGGGTTCTCAATCATGGATTCAAGCATGTGCGTCGCTACAATGACGGGTTTCCCGCGATGCAGACAGGCTTTAACCGCGCGCCGTTGAATAATAGGCAATTCTTCATAGGGACACTCGATTCCGAGATCGCCACGGGCCACCATGATGCCGTCGCTGACTTCCACAAGGTCGGTAAGGTTTTCGACGGCTTGCTGGTCTTCGATTTTGGCAATGATTTTGGCGTCGGACTTGCGTTCGCCAAGAATTTTTCGAAGTTCCTCGATGTCCTTCCGCTCACGCACGAACGAAAGCGCGATGAAATCCACGCCGAGTTCGACTCCCAACTCCAGATCGCGCCGGTCTTTGCTGGTGATGGATGGCATGCCGACTTTCACACCGGGTAAATTGATGTGGCGGCGCGAACCCAGCTCGCCTTCGGTCAATACTTCGCATTTGATTCGCCGATGGAGTTTCTCGAGCACCTTGAGGCGTATGACTCCGTTATCCACAAGAATGGCGTCCCCTTCCTGGATGTCGTTGATCAGGTTTGGATAATTGACATCCACCGACTTTTCTTCCTCGCTTCGCGCTCCTTTGACCGTAAACTCGAAAACATCGCCCGGTTTCAATTCCAGTGGAAGCGGCAGGTCGCCCGTGCGAATGGCTGGACCTTGTGTATCCATCATAATCGCACACGGTTTGCCGGCGCGATCCGCCACGGTACGAAGCCGCTGAAAAATTTCCCGCGTCCAGGAATGCGTAGCATGGCTCATGTTCAGCCGCGCCACGTCCATTCCCGCCCGCACCAGTTTCTCCAGCGTCTCCGCTGTTTCCGTTGCTGGACCTATGGTACAGATGATTTTTGTGCGTCGCATGAAAATCGTGAATCTATCAAGCCGGCCAGAATTACTTCTTGTTACGCTGGATTAATTCGACCTCATAGCCTTCCGGCGCGTCAATGAACGCAAAAACACTGCCGGTGCTGCTACGCGTCGGGCCGTCGGTGAATGCCAGTCCCTTGGTTTTCAGGTGCTTGGCAAATTGATCCATGTCTTTCACTTCGAACGCCACATGGACGAGGTCGGGTGGACATTGTGCCGGTCCGCTCGCGGGA
The DNA here is from genome assembly GCA_964348665.1 of uncultured Verrucomicrobiota bacterium. Taxonomy (GTDB): domain Bacteria; phylum Verrucomicrobiota; class Verrucomicrobiia; order Palsa-1439; family CAYGDP01; genus CAYGDP01. Next base: position 156,019 of record CAYGDP010000004.1, on the reverse strand, counting down.
TAATAGCAAATCTCCAGTTGCTCCTTGCTTTCGGGAGCTTCGAGAAAGACCAACTCCGACCCTCGTGGCGATTTATGACGGGCAACTTCCGCGAGACCGAGGATGTCCGTGTAAAAACGCACTGTCTTTTCGATATCATTCACCCGCATGCGAGTGTGAAGGATTTTTTTGACCATGGTTCTCCTATTCGTAGACGTGCCGTAGCGCAACCAAAAACAAAATCACCATCCCCAGCCCCAAATTGATCATCAGAAGCTTGGGCGCTTTGGCTCGCAACTCGTCCGTCGGCTGCGCCGGCAATGTCAGATAGAGGGCAATGCCAAACAACGCCAAGGCAAGCAGGATTTTAGCTTCCAACAAATGAGTATTGAGCTTCGAGTGATGCTTCCATTCAGACAAACCTTTGAACTCCACAGCCACCTTGCCGACAACAGGCAAATCCGCCTTTGCCTCTTCGGTCGGCGTTCGCAGCATGAATCCGAGCATGATCGCGCCGGTCACCAGCAGGGTCGCGATGGAATGCCAGATGAGCTTGCGGAACTTCGCCCGCACCTTGTCGCTCAAGGCCGGCGCATGCTCGCAGCCATCGCGCTTGACAATGGGCATCAAGACGATGCGGAGAAAAAACACGCCGCCAATCGCCATTACGGCGCCAACAATATGCAACCAAAGAATTACACTTCGAAATATGTTCATAGGGTTCTCTTGATTTCGCGTTGATAGGTCGCCCAATCGTCGATGTCCTGCACCACGCCACGGTCAGCCACTTCCAATCGGAATACCTCGCGCGGGTGCGCCCGGACAAAATCCTTCAGCATTCGCGATACCGGCATGGAGAGTATTTCGGGGATGAATCTTTTGCAAATCAAAATCGGATGCCCGCCGCGCCCCCCGTGCGTCGGGATGATGATACCCTTCCCTGTCCGCCTCGCTGCAGAAAGACGATTGATCGTTTCAGACGCGAGCAACGGTTGGTCACAAAGACCGATGAACACATCCGTCCCGTCTTTCATCGCACGCAACCCTGCTTGTACCGACGAAAACATTCCATCGTCCGCGTAATCGTTCAAGACTGTGTGCACCGGAAAATTCCGCGCCAGATTTGCCACCGGCGTTGCTCTTGAGTCCACGACGACAAGGATTCGACTAAGTTTAGCCCCAAGGTATCGTTGAATCACTGCCGCAAGCATCGGACGGCCATCAAACGGCAACAACTGTTTCGGTTGCTCAACACGCGTGGATGCGCCCGAGGCCAAGATAATAGCCGCAGGAGTTACAAAAAGAGGTCTAGGTTGACCCCGTCGAAAAGCTCTAGTTTCCATCTCATCCTTTCCCTTTGCAAACGCCGCAATTGTTTCAATTGCGCCTCCGAAGAGAAATTCAAGTCCTTCGATGGGCATTACCCCTCCCTCCTCTGTGCCCGTACCTGAATCAGTTCGGCGGCGATGCTGACGGCGATTTCATTGACCGACTCCGACCCGATATGGATACCCATCGGGGAATGGACTCGTTTAAGCTGCGTTTCCGTGGCGACGCCTTGCTCCAGAAATTCTTCAAAGATGACACGCACTTTTCGTTTGCTGCCGATCATCCCAATATACGCAGCGGGTTTGCCAATCACCTCGCGCAAAACAACCGCGTCGTTCCGATGACCGCGCGTGACGATCGAAACATAAGTCTCTTCATCAATCTGGAGCGCCGCGATTGCCTTGGCGGGATCGTCCACGATAATTCGCGTCGCATCCGGCAATCGCTCTCGATTGGCAAAACTCGCGCGATCATCAATCACCGTCACTTCGAAGCAGAGCGATGCTGCGAGTTTGCAAAGCGCCGCGCCAATGTGTCCCGCGCCGGCGATAATGAGTTTTTCCTTGGGGAAGATTGGCTCGATGTATTCACTATTCGTCTTTATAGGCCGCGCGACCCCGCGCGGCGTCTGGGGATTTGCTCTCGATCCCTCGCCGAGCAAGGGCACGCGGCCTACAATATCCAGAATCGTCATGCCCGAATCCAGATTCACTCGCAGCCACCGGCGCTCTGTCACGGGCAGCGAAAGCGCGCGCCAAGCTTCAAGATTTTGGGTTGGTCGAGGATCCACGAAAATTTCCACGGCGCCACCGCAGATGAGACCATCATCCCAGCCAAAATCGTCGTCAAGCACGAGCTTGAAAAGCTGACGCTCGCCCGTCTGCAAGGCGCGTAACGCGCGCTGTCGCGATTCGGCTTCGAGGCAACCACCGCCCAGTGTGCCGAAAATGCGGCCATCGGCCGTAAAAATCGCCTTGGCACCTGCCCTCTGCGGAGTCGAACCTTTTGCCGAGACGACAATTGCCAGCGCGCAATCTTCTCCCGAATCAATCAAACAGCAAAGTTGACGATAAAAATCGGTCATATTTTAGTCTTAAATTGCTCCCCTTTTTTGAGCGAGCTGCAAAATGCGGCGAGAAGCTGGGCGATTTGTTCGAGGTCGCGCAGATGAATCATCTCGACGGGACTGTGCATATACCGATTGGGCAGGCTGACCAAGGCACTGGGGATGCCACCACGCGTCCAGAAAATCACGTCGGTGTCTGTGCCGCCGAAACCGCCGCTGACTTCTATCTGCAGAGGTATGCGGCCTTTTTTGCCCACCTCGCGCAGGCGTGCGTGAACTTCCGGATGATTGGCTCCGCCGCGACACAGTGATGGTCCTTTGCCAAGTTTCACATCGCCACACTGCTCTTTGCTAAGACCGGGAATATCCGTGGCGTGACAGACATCCACGCAGACGCAAACATCGGGCTTGAGCGAGTAGGCGATTTGGCGCGCCCCGAATAGGCCAACTTCCTCCTGGATGTTCGAGACGGCGCAAATTTCAGCAGCGATTTTCTTTTTTCCGACCTTGAGCAATCGCAGTGCTTCGATCGTCGAAAACGTGCCGATGCGATTGTCGAAGCCACGCGCAATGGCGACTTCACCTCGGAGAATTTCAAATTCGTCCACCAGTGTGATTGGATCGCCGATGGAAACGAGTTTCTGGGTTTCCTTTTTATTTTTTGCCCCGATGTCCACGTAAATTTCATGGATCTTGGGCGGTTTCGGGTCGCCTTGCGTGGAGGCAAGGTGCGGGGCTACGGTTCCAACGACGCCGCGCACGGGGCCTTTGTCGGTATGAATGGTAAGCCGCTGCGCTTTGGTGATGGCAGGATCCACGCCGCCAATTCGCCGCATGTAAATGTACCCATTGTCGTTGATGTAATGAACAGTCAGCCCAATTTCATCGGCGTGACCCGCCAGCATGACACGCGGCGACCCGCCCTTGTTCAACACCGCAACGGCATTACCGTAGGCATCGGTAAAAGTTTCATCAGCGAATTGCTTGGCGTAATCGAGCCAGACGCGTTGCCCGCGTGCTTCGTGCCCGCTGGGGCTGGGTGTGTTGACGAGTCGTTGCAGGAAGTCGAGGGAGTTTTTTTCCATGCAGCAAGGCTAACCGAGGGATACCGGCTCGTCAACGCGATTTACGGCGTTGACCCTCTCTTACCGGATATCGGTTTGACGTTGATCGGCTTGCTTTCCAATGGCTTCACAATGACGCTGGACGGCGCTACCACGGTTGCCACTGGCGTCACCAAGGCGCTGCCTGTTAAAGGGACGGGTTGAAGAGGCTGAATCGGCAATTTGGTTTCTTCAAATTTATTTTTAGGTCCCTTCGTCACTTCATAGGGAGTCCTTGGACTGCTGGTTCGCGAAGAAATTGTGCTTGGCGGCACAGTAGTTTCCGTAGTGGATGGGGGTGGCTGATTGATGATAATTACCGAGTAAGAATTCGGCTGCCAGCAGTGGTACCAAGTGCCGTAATAATAGTTGTTGGCGGAAAGTTGATGGGGTTGAAATTGGATTACGGGGGCTTGCGTCACCGGCGCTTGTCCAACAACGTATCGACCGCCTTCGTCAAATGTCTCCAGCCGCAGCCAGGCGATATCCAACGAGAACCCAGCGCTGGCAACGAGATGAATCTCCACAAAACCCGCCGCAACACTCGGCATCGCCGGAATATCGAATTGCGCTTGGGTGTGTTGCGAGGAGAGCACAAACATATCTCCCAACACACCGCGCTCCGGTGTCCCTTCGAGTGGCTTGGACAATCCACTCACCCAGACTGAACCAGCGACACCCTGGTTGGCTGTGGCCGCCAAATTGGTTTCGTACGAAATCGTCAGGCGCAATCGTTTTACCGTCGGCGACACGTTCCAGCGATAGGCGGCTACCGCAATGCTGGGATCGCCGGGAACTTTTGCCGCCGCTTCCAAATGGATCCCGCCATCGTAGAGTTGCGAAGATGCGGCGGTTCCATCCCCGCGTGTCCAAGAACTGTCTTTGCGGGATGCGATTCGCTCTTCAACGGAAAGTCGGACTTCGGAAAAAACTGGGGAAACTGCCAGAAGAGTAACCGCGAGGAGAAAAGTGGTTTTCATGCGACGCAACAAGAGCTTACGACTCACCCATCGCGAAGTCAAGGTGACGAATTGCATTGGCTATTCGACGTGTAATAATCCCAATCATTCATGGGCAGTTCCGAATTTGCCAAATCGGCCCAGAGCGGTTAGGTTCAGGGCAATGAATCATTCACGCTGGCTGACGACAATTCTGGCGTTCTTTACCACTATCGGATCTGCGCCATGCCAGCAACCAGTCGTCCAGCCGCCCACCCCGATCCAATCACTTGAAGCGACTGATCTCCCACTCAATTACAAAGGCGCAACTGGCCAACTGGCAGAATGGCTGAAAGGCTTTGATGCACCCCCACAGAAGTTTTCGTACACGATCCAACTGCTCCGGGAAGACGACAAGGTGCGGCTTTATCAACTCAAATTCCCATCGCCGTTCGTGAGTCAGTGGCCCGAAAACAATGTCGTCCCGTGCGAATTATCACTGCCCAAAACCATCACCGGAAAAATCCCGGCTGTCGTCGTGCTCGATATTCTCGATGGACGAGCCGTATTTCCCCGGATGATGAGTCGCACATTTGCGGAGAACGGAATGGCAGCCCTTTATATGTCAGTGGCTTATTACAACGACCGGCGGCCTAAAGATAAAGCTCATCTCAAGATGCTGGAGACCAACCCGGAGCGTATCACCGATGGATTTCGTCAGTCCGTCATGGATGTACGGCGCGCCAAATCGATTTTAGCTTCCCGGTCAGAAACCGATCCTCGCCTCCTTGGCATTACTGGCGTAAGTCTCGGCGGCATCATCACATCGCTCGCGGCGGGTGTGGACGGTGAATTTGACCGCGTTGTGCCGATCCTGGCCGGTGGCGACCTGACCGAGGTTGTTTTTTGCAACTCGCGCGAGACCCGCCGGATTCGCGAGTTGATGCAGAGAAAAAACATCGGCCGTGAACAATTCACTGGCATCATTGCGCCTGTTGAACCAACCAATTTCGCCTCACGCATCGACGCAAAACGGTGTCTGATGATCAATGCCAGATTGGACGAAGTCATTCCGCGCGCCGCCACCGATTCCCTCTACAAAGCCATCGGGCAGCCGCGCCAGTTTTGGACGCCACTCGGGCATTACACTTCCGCGCTCTATCTTCCGCTGATCCTGCAGAGTGCCACCGATTTTTTAAGCGGAAAAGAAATCAAACCGATCACGATCGATTCGCCCGTGCCAATCGCCAAATGAATTGCGTGACTATTCGTAGCAGGCTTTGTCCAAACCGATAGATACCAGTGAAAAAAACACTCAAATGGCTGGGCGTAGTCGTTGCTTTGCTGCTTGTCGGCTGGTGGCTCTGGGCGCGGTATGGCGTGACAGAAGAGAAACGTGTGCGGAAAGTTATCGCCAAAATGCAGGAAGCCGTGGAACGTGGCGGCCGGGCAAAAATGGCGCTGGGATTGGAAGGTTGCATCGCGCAGGATTTTGCCGACCGCGTGGGCTTGAACAAGACGATGTTGATCGAAGCTCTCATCGGATATCGCAGCCAGTTCGATAGCGTCAATATTGACATCAGCGATTTGACAATTACGGTGACAACCGCGCCGACAGCAAACGATTTCCCAACAGCGGAGGCAAAATTTGCAGCGCGGTTGATTGGCAACAAGAGCGGTCAGAACGATCAATACAGCGACCGGTTTCGGTTGACCTTCAAAAAGTCCGATCTCGGCTGGCAAATGACCAACGCGGAGGGCGAGCAGACACGGAATTTCTGAAACTTTTCTCCGGAGGAGTCTGTCATAGCTCCAAAGTGTAACCCATGGAGAAACCTATGAAGACAATGACAAATTTGACGATGGCCGCGGCAGTCGCCTTGATGACGTTGCCGCTGGGCGCACAAGAAAAAGCGGCGCCTGATTTGGTGAAAATGATGCCGGCCGGAAGCGGCTGGGTGATTAGCTGCGAATGGACACGCGTCCTGACCGAGCCTGTCACAATGAAGATCGTGGAGGAGATTTTTAAGCGGCCAGAAATACACGAACAACTGGAAGGATTCGGCCAGATGACAGGTCTGGATCCGCGCAAAAACATTACCCGGTTTTGCTTGAGCGGTCCGCAGGTTGGCCAGGAAGGGCTGGATGTCATCGCGGTGGAGGGTACCTTCGATACGGAGTATATCAAAGGTGTGTTGGGACAATTTCTGCCGCAGGGACCGGCCCCGTATCGAACTCACGGGATATATCAGGTGCCCGATGAGAAAGGTGGCCCTGCCAATTATCTATCCATCCCAAACAAATCCATGCTGCTCTTCGGTCGGGAAGAAGCTGTCAAGGAAGCGTTGGATGTGTTGGATGGAACTTCGAAAGCCGCCGCGGGCGCGTTGGTGGCTGACTTGCAGAAAATTGATCCCGCGGCTCTCGTTCGATTGGGCGTGAGAGAATTAGATAAGATCAAGGGTGATCCGAATCCGATCCAGCCTCATTTAAAAAATCTTATCGGCGGAGTGCTCGCCGTAAAAGACGGCGTCACGGTTACAGCCAAGGCAATCTGTGATACGGCGGATGCCGCCAAAGAAATCGGAAGGATCTGCGACGGCCTCCTTGCTTTCGCGCGACTGCAAGCCGATCACGAGCGAAAACCGGATGTGAAAATCCTGCTGAAACTGGTTAGCCCGACTACTGTAGTGCAGAATGGGACGGAAATCTCTGCATCACTGAACGTTGCAAAAACCACCCTGGAACAGATCTATGCTCGCGTCATCAACAAAAAAGGCGAGCCGCGCGGAGGAAATGCGGAACAAGATCCAAACTCGCAGTAACCAAAGACACCCTTTGGCGTACAATTCGTGTCCTTGATCGCGTCGAAAACCCCGTAGGAACGCAAGATCCTACGTGGTTTTTCACATCCAGTTTTCAATAATCGGACATTTAAAGTAACGATCGTTGTAATAAATGTCTGAATTGGAACGGCGTAGAATCGCGGCTTGCCCCCCACTTCTTCATGCCTTAGATTTCTTGCGTAATGCGCCGGATCCTTCACATTGACGGGGACGCCTTCTTCGCGGGATGCGAGATGGCGCTCAACCCATCGCTGCGCGGTAAACCTATCTATGTTGGTGGTGGTCGCCATGGTGATGGCATCGTTATTGCCGCCAACCGCGAAGCCAAACGATTTGGTCTTGCCACCGGGATGGCCTGCTTCGAGGCGCGCCGTCTCTGTCCCCAGGGCGTCCTTTGCCGGCCTCACTACGACGAATATCGCCGGCTCTCTGTTGAAATGTTCCATCGTTTGCAAAAATATTCCCCCACCCTCGTTCCCAACTCCATTGACGAGGGCTTTCTGGATCTGACCGATATTCCCTCCGCGCTCTTCCATTGCCGCGATCACGTCGAACTGATGCGTCTCATCAAACGCGATGTTTGGAATAATCTCGGTCTCAAAATTTCCACGGGTCTGGCTTCCTCTCGGCTGCTGGCCAAACTTGCCACCGAAACGGGCAAACCTGATGGTTGCGTCGAAGTGCCGGTCGGCCGGGAAAAAGAGTTTCTCCGCGATGTGCCCGTCGAGAAACTGGTTGGCATTGCCGAACGCCGCCGCCGCGCGCTGGCTGCCCTTGGCGCTCGCACGTTTGGCGATCTGGCTAGGCTGCAAAGCGGCTTGCTGAAGAAACGCTTTGGCATTTTCGGCCAGCAACTTTGGCTGCTTGCCAACGGCTTGCTGCACGAGGATCTCCTTCTTGAAACCAAACCGCGCACCAACATCTCCAGCACCACCACGCTCCCCGTGGATGAACCTGACTACGAACGTGCCTTGCTATTTCTCCAGGATCAAACCGAGCGTGTCGTGACTACTTTCTTCCGCGAAAATCTCAAAGCCCGCGAAATGTGGATCGGCATCCGGTTCAAGGATTTCGAAAGCGAAGGCCGTTCCGTTCGCTTCGCCGCCCCTCAATTCGAACCCGGCCTTATCAACGCGATCGTTGCCGATCTTTTCTGGGACGTCCTGGATGACGAGATTCGCCCCATCCGTCAGCTTTGCGTCGGCTTCTGGAATTTCGCGCCGCTGGATTTGCATCCCAGCCTCTTTGGTGACCACAGCGAATACAAACGCCGCCGTCTCCATGCCGCGCTGGAACAAATCGAAACTCGGTATGGTCGTGGCGCGATCATCACCGCCCGCCGCGCGCTCCTGCAAAAACTCGTCCCGCACCAGGTCGTCAAAAAACCGAAATGCCCCTTCATCCCGCCCCGAGAAATGTCCGAGAAGGTTTTTGGCTCGCCGAAGCAAAGACCTGACGCCTTCAAGCTCCCACGCGTCTGGGGCCGCTCCACCACGCGGTTTGCGAAGGATTTGGCCGTGGCATGAGCATGGCAGCCGTTATTCTTAGTCTTTTTGAACAACGGGAATGGTTTCGACAACAATCCCGTCTGGTAATGCACCGTAGTTTGCGGCCACGAGGATTATTTCATCATCTTCAGGTACGCAAGGCCAAGTCGCATAATGCGTAACCACGAACTCTTTGACGCCATACTTATTGAGCAATGACCTATCAATCTTGAAAACCCTTCCTAATCCCACTCCTCCTGAAGTGGCATAGTGCTTCGCGCGAAGAAAATGAGGTGTGGTGGAAATACCTGCAGTCGGGAAACCATTAATCTGGTGTCTAATGACCGCGTTTGCAGCGCTTGAATCAAAAGTGATTCCACTATCAAATTTTGCGCCTTCTTCATCAAAATGAAACGTGTAATGAAATGGTCCGATCGATTTAGGAATCAATTTCCCATTCACCTTCAAATACATGACGTTTGAAACACCACGGTACAGAAATCCAACGCTCACAACCTCCCCTTAGTGCTCGGCACGCCGCGCACGCGCGGGTCGCGTTGGCAGGCGGCGTCGAGCGCTTTGGCGAGCGCTTTGAAGATGGCTTCGACGATGTGGTGCGGTTCGTCGCCGCGCAGCACGTCCACGTGCAGGTTGCACCGCGCTTCGTTGGCAAAACCTTGTAGGAATTCGCGCACAAGGCCGACCCTGAACGTACTCCCCTTCCCTAGCTCCACGTTGGCGATGGAATTCCATTTTTTGGCCTCAAAGACCAAATACGGCCGGTTGGAGAAGTCCAATGCGACACGCGCCTTCGTCCCGCGTTGCGGGACTTCGGCGACGCACGCGCGCGCTTGCGCGAGTGTTTCATCCATTGGCACGAGCGCCCAGCCGTAGCGCCGGATGCCGCGCTTGTCGCCAAGCGCTTTCACAAATGCTTGGCCGAGCGCGATGCCAACGTCCTCGACAGTGTGGTGCGCGTCCACGTCGAGGTCACCCTTGGCTTTGAGGGTCAAATCCATGAGCGAGTGTTTGGCCAACAGCGTGAGCATGTGGTCGAAGAACGGCACGCCTGTGGCGACTCGCGCCTTGCCGGTGCCATCAATGGTTAGCGCCAGAGAGATTTTCGTCTCGGCGGTGTTGCGAATGATTTTGGCAGATCGCTTTTTCATTTTTGTTTTGCCACAAAAAACACGAAGAAACACAAAATATTCTTGCGCCTTTTTGTGGCTAACCAATCTACTCCGATTTAACCATTTAACGATTCAACGTTTTAACGCGCCGCGCTCAATGCGCAGCGATACCTTGCCACAGAAGTTTGCCACCCGCAACCAACAAGACTGCGGCCAGTAATCGTTGCAGCCAGACGTTGGTCAGCCGATTTGCCCCCAGCCGCGAACCGAGGATGCCGCCGGCAAGCACAACGATGGCAAGCGGCATGATCAGTTTCCTATCAGGCTCGGCTGTTTGCATCTGTGCCACGAGACCGCTGATGGAGTTCACGACAATGAACGCCGCGCTGATCGCCGCCGTCTTTTTCGCATCCGCCAAACCGAGAAACATCAGCAACGGACTAAGGAAAATTCCACCGCCGACACCAACCATGCCCGCCAGCAAACCGAGCGCTGCACCGATGAGCGGGCCAAGCATCCAAAGTGTCATGTTCGACATATGTGTTTTGATTTCGATGGGTTTGTCGAGGAACACCAGGCGCGCCGCTATCAGGAGGAGGGTCACGCCCAGCACCAAGCCGAACATCTTCGGTGAAAGCAGCTTTAGTCCGCCGATAAATGCTGCCGGGATCGAACCGATGATGAATGGCAGCAAGATCCGCATCTGAAAATGTTGCGCCCGGTGGTAGCTGATAAATCCCGCCGTGGCGACGACGATGTTGAGCGCAAGCGCAGTCGAGCGAATCGTTCCCGACGCGAGCGTCGGGACGAACGCCATGATCGCCAAATAGGCCGAGCCGCCGCCGTGGCCAACGCTCGAATAAAGAAACGCGGCCGCGAAGAAAAACGGGATCAACAACAACAGGAGTTGCCAGTCCATTATCAATCCCTTCGACTGCGTTCAGGGCGCAGCCTCGCGGAACGGGCGTGTTCGGGCAACCCTTCCATTACTCCAAACTGCTCGATGGCGGGCAACGCGCGGCGCAATGCGGCACGGTCGTATTCGATCACGCTCATTCGCCGCTGGAATTGGTCGGCGGTGAGGCCAGAAAAGGCGCGTCCGCTGCCGCCCGTTGGGAGCGTGTGGCTGGGGCCCGCGACGTAATCGCCCAGCACGGTCGGCGAATAGGGACCGATGAAGACAGCGCCCGCGGTGCGAAGTTGTTTGAGCAGCGCTTGCGGATTGCGCACCATCAGCTCGACGTGTTCGGGCGCGAGGCGGTTGGCGACCTCGGCTGCCTGTGCGGCAGAACGAACGAGAACGATGGCGCAATTCGATTCCAAAACTCGCGCAACCGATGGGGTTTCCCAATTCCCATATTTTTCGTTACATATGTAACTGGAAATGTGTAAATTCAAAATTGACGCAACTCGCTCCGCAATGGGAGAGTCGAAGCTAATCAAAAATACCCGCTCGTGACCGCTGCCGTGTTCGGCTTGCGCGAGTAGGTCCGCCGCGATGAATTCCGGATTGGCGGAATTATCCGCGATAACCAGTAACTCACTTGGGCCGGGTAAGAGATCAATTCCGACGTAGCCGTAGACGAGCCGCTTTGCGGCAACGGTCCACGCATTTCCGGGTCCAAAGATTTTGTCTACGGGTCGAATTGTTTTTGTTCCAAACGTCATCGCCGCGATGGCTTGCGCACCGCCGATGCGATAAATCTCTGTCGCGCCGGCGAGCTGACAGGCATAAAGGACGGCGGGATTAAGTTTTCCATCGCGCCCACAGGGATTGCAGACTGCGATTTCGCTTACGCCCGCGGCTTTGGCAAGTGTAACAGTATGGAGTACTGTCGAGACGAGCGGCTTGCTTGCGCCCGGGATGTGAATTCCGATACGCCGGAGCGGCACAAATTGTTCCCCTACTCTGCCGCCCTGTTTATTTTTCATGCTCCAGTCACGTCTGAGAGATCGTAACGCGAACTGTCGGATGTTGGCGTGGGCAAGCTCCGTCGCCCGCTTCGTCTCAGAAGAGACTGACTTCATGGCTGCGCGCATCTCCGAGGGCGTAACCCGCAATTGAGACGGTCTAAGTTGGACGCGATCGAACTTCGCGCAGAATCGGCAGACAGCGGCATCGCCGCCACAACGCACAGCTTCGATGATGGCGCGAGCGTCGGCCTCGATTTTGGAATCGAATAGGCTGCCGCGTTCCAACTCGCGCAGTTGGCGCTCAAAATCCGGTTGTTTGGACGAGATGATTTTCACGGAACGAGGGCGAAGCTAACCGAGCAAGGCGGAAAAGTCAAAGTGTCTGGCTGCCAATGAAGATAATTTCGATTGTCACAACGAATCATTGCCGCGAAACCGCATCGCGGCTACAATGCGCGGCATGAAACGAATGTTCTGCTTTTGTTTTTTTAACTTTGTTGTTGGACTCTGTGGGCTGGCTCTCTATGCGCAGAATGAGCAACCGAAACCGGTGAAATCCGATGAAGGGCCGGTGACGATTCTTGCTGGCGCCGAATGGCTGCCCCTCGACGTGGAGTTAGATATCGAAGCTGGCTCGGCGCTCGATTTCAGTGCCGTAATTCCGCGCCACGCGCCGGCGGGGAAATTTGGCCGGGTCATTGTTAGTCCACAAGCGAAGTTCGCTTTTGAAAAACAGCCCAAAACACCCTCTCGCTTTTATGGCGTGAATCTTTGTTATGGGGCGCATTACCTCTCGAAAGAACAGGCGGATCGTCTCGCGGAGCGGCTGATGCGCTTGGGCTACAACGCCGTCCGCGTTCATCATTACGAGGAAGAACTGGTGGATCGATCGAAGGGCGACAGCTTGACGTTACGCCCCGACAAGCTCGACCAGCTCGATTATCTCTTCGCCGCTTTCAAGCAACGCGGCATCTACATCACCACCGACCTTTTTGTGTCCCGCCGTGTGTTTAGCGCAGAGATTTGGCCGGGCGAAAAAGGCGACGTGTCCATGGATGATTTCAAAGCCGCCGTACTGGTCAATGACCGGGCGTTTGCCAACTACAAAGCGTTCACGCGCGCCCTGCTCTCGCACAAGAATCCTTACACCGGATTGACTTGGTCGGAAGATCCCACTCTGGCCTGGTTGAATCTTGTCAATGAAGGTAACGCTGGCAACTTCATCGGTCGGCTGAAGGGAAAACTTCGCGAAGATTGGCAACGAGCATGGAATCACTGGCTCGCGGTCCGGTATCCCGACCGTGAGGCACTCAAGATTGCTCTGGGCAAACTGGAAGACGACCAGGACACTGCCAAAGGAAATGTACCCATGCCGACTACGTTGGGCGGTTCTTCCGTCTCGACACTATTGAGTGTCTTTCTCGCGGAAACCGAGATGGATTTTTTCCGGCGCACCCGTGCGTTTCTGCGAGACGAACTGGGGTGCAAAGCGCTGCTGAGTAACGATAACGCCTGGACCAATCCCGTCCAGATGCAGGCGCATCGCGCCGAGATGGATTATGTGGACGATCATTTTTACGTGGATCATCCGCAATTTCTCCAAGGCGATTGGCGGCTGCCGTCGCGTTGCCCGAACACCAGTCCCATCTCGGGCGGCGCCGCGGGGGGACGCGGCTGCGCGTTCACGCGCTTGCTCGACAAACCCTTCACCATCACCGAATACAATTATTCGTCGCCCGGTCGCTTCCGCGGAGTCGGTGGTATTCTAACCGGTGCATTGGGCGCGGTGCAGGATTGGAGCGGCATCTGGCGATTTGCCTACAGCCATGACAGACGAAATTTATTCAACCCTTCACCCATCAATTACTTCGATATGGCGAACGATCCGCTTGGTCAAGCCGCTGAACGCGCAAGTCTTTGTCTTTTTCTCCGGGGCGATCTTGCGCCTGCCAAACATTCGGTTGCCATAGCCGTAACACAAGAAGAACTCCTCAAAACACCGAAATCTGCACGAGACAAAACACCTCCGTGGCAAAGTCTTGCATGGATTACACGGGTCGGCTGGCTCGTGACGGCTGACCCTGCAAAACTTAAAAATGCTGACACGATATTACCCTTTACTGGTGAAAACCATGCGTTTACCTCGAATGCGGGCGACAAGATGATTGACGGCTATCGAGAACGCGGTTGGTTGTCCGAGAAAAACGTTACAGTGTTGAAGAAAAACGTATTCCAGAACGAGAGTGGCGAGATTGTCATCAACGCCCCCGAAAATATCCTCATTCTCGACACACTGCGCACGGCGGGCGGTTTTGCGCCCGCAGGCAAGAAAATTGAAACGCGCGCCGTCACAATCGAAATCCTCGACACCGATGCGACCGTCTGGGTCAGCAGCCTCGATGATAAGCCCATTGCGACAAGCAAACGATTGCTCATCACGCACCTGACCGACTTGCAGAACACGGAGATTCGATACGCTGACCCCAAACGTCAGGTGTTGCAATCGTGGGGCAAGCTCCCGCACCTCGTCCGCAATGGCAAAGCCACCGTCACGCTGCGATTGAATGACGCCTCTAAAGCGAAAGTGTATTCGGTAGCCACCAGCGGCAAGCGTGTCGGTGAAATCGCTTCAATATCCACAGAAACGGCGTTAACCATTCCAGTCTCGGTTTCGGCGAATGGCAAAGCACGGATGATGTACGAGGTGGAAGTGGGAAAATAAGGCAAAAAAGCGGAAAGATTGAAATGGCTAAGAAGAAACAGTGTTTAATGATTGGCTGTGGGGGGATGGCTTGGAACTGGATTTTCCAATATTACGCGCCATTCCGCGAGCGGATGGAGTTTGCCGCGCTGGTGGATGTGAACCACGATGCGCTGAAGAAGGCCGGTGATGAATTGGGTTTGCCGTCATCGGCCCGGTTCACAAAACCGGCGGAGGCGTTCGCGAAAGTGGATGCCGATTTTTGCTGCATTGTGACACCGCCCTCGTCTCATCGTGAGGCCGTTGAACTGGCTTGCAAACGCAAGTTGGATATTCTCGCCGAAAAACCGATTGCCGACACGTGGGACGCTTGCTGTAAAATCTACCGGGCGGTGCGGAAGGCAAAAGTGAAAATGTTAGTGACGCAAAATTATCGTTACACTCCCCGCATAGTGACGCTCAAGAATGCGATCGGCGAACTTGGCGCGGTAAATTATGTGATGGCGCGATACGCGGCGGATTATCGCGTGCGCGGATCCTGGGGATCGACGTTCCGGCATGAAATACCGCACACCCTACTGGTGGAAGGAGGAATCCATCACCTCGATCAGATCCGTAATCTTTGCGATTCTGATCTCACGACAATTGCAGGTTGGGAATGGCATCCGGGTCACGCGCGCGGCAATGAAAAAAAATGGAAAGGGAGCGATTCGTTCGACGGTGAGCCGTGCGCATTATTTACAATGCGAATGAAGAGCGGCAGCCTCGGTTTTTATGAAGGCAATAATCTGGCCACAGGAAAAACAAACTCGTGGCATCAGGAATATTATCGGGTCGAATGCGAAGGTGGCGCGGCGGTTCTGGATAAAGATAATGTGGTGCGCATTGAAGAGCGAGGCGAGAATAGCACGTTGAACGTGCGCGAAGTTCCAACGCAGAAACCGCAATGGGAAGGACATCTGGCAATGCCCGCGCAGTTCTTGGATTGGATCGACGGCGGACCGACACCGCCGACAGCGCTGGAGGACAATCTAAAATCGAACGCCGCGATGTTTGCGGCCATCGAAGCCAGTGCGACGGGAAAAGCCGTGGATGTCGAGAAGATGACGAAGGAGGCAATCAGAAAATAGAAATGATAAACCGCGAAATACGCGAAACTGCGCGAAAGAATATATGCAAAACATGAAACCGAACTCGATTGATAAAGTCATCCAGCGGGTTGACGCGGAGTGCCGGGCGCAGCAAATCCCGATGTTAGGGATGGCGCGCGCGGCATTTTTGATGGGGTTGGTTGGCGAGAAACGCCCCGAGGTTGTAGTGGAATGCGGCACGGCCATTGGGTATTCGGGTCTTTGGCTCGGAAAAATCCTGCAAGCGCTCGGTCGCGGTCGCGTCATTTCGTTCGAAATCGACTTGGAACGCGCCAAAATCGCGCGAAAAAACTTCGAAGAGGCTGGCATCAGCGACTTGATCGAGATTCGACTGGGCGATGCGCGAGAGACACTCAAGACAGTGAAAGAAGACGTGCAGTTTCTTTTCATCGACAACGATTTCAAGAATTACTGGCCATGTTTCCGAGCGATCGAATCACGGTTAGCGGATGGGGCAACGATTCTGGCCGATAACGCTGGAATTGGCGTGATGGAAATGACAGATTACCTCGGTCATGTGCGCGAGCATCACGAATCGAAGACGATCTGGTTTGATTTGGATTTGGAATGGTCGCCGCGAGATGCGATGGAGTTAACGGTCTATCGAAAGCGTTGAATCGTTAAATGGTTAAAAGGTTAAATCGAGTGTATTGGTTTGTGTTTTTTGCCGTATTAATTTCGGCACAAGGCGCGGAGAAAGGGGCCGTATTTTACGTGGCGACGGATGGGAATGATGCATGGTCGGGCAAACTCCCCTCCCCCAATCGGAAGAAATCGGACGGCCCGTTTGCGACGTTGACGCACGCGCGGGATGAGACACGCGCCACGAAGAAGCTAGCTACGATTTTTGTCCGGGGCGGGACATATTTCCTATCTGAGCCGCTGGTGCTGACGCCCCAAGATTCTGGCATCACTATCTCGGCGTATCGCAATGAAAAGCCAGCCGTCAGCGGTGGGCGACAGATTACGGACTGGAAGAAAGGCGACGATGCTCTGTGGGTTGCCGATCTTCCAGAAGTTCGGGATGGGAAATGGAATTTTAGAGAGCTATTTGTAAACGGGGAGCGCAGATTTCGACCGAGGCTTCCGCGCGAGGGATATTATCGCGTGGCCGAATTGGTGGATGCTGACTCGATGGGCAGGTACGACCAGCCCTCTGCGAAATTTCGATTTGCCCCAGGCGATCTTCGATCCGATTGGCGCAACCTGAAAGACATTGAAGTTGTTGTGCTTCATTTCTGGGTGGACACTCATTTGCCAATAGAATCGGTCAGCGATGCGGATCGTGTGGTGACTTTTTCGCGCAAGAGCCGACGGAAACTTACCGACGATCACGGCACGCAAGGCGCCCGGTACTATGTGGATAACGTCGCCGAAACGCTTGCCAAGCCGGGTGACTGGTATCTGGATCGCAAAACCGGCACGGTACGATATCTGCCAAACGCCAAGGAGAAAGCCGATCGTGTCGAGGTGATTGCTCCGAATCTGACGAATCTCATTCGATTGGAGGGAGAACCGGAAAAAGGAAGGTTTGTGGAGAACATCTCGCTGCGCGGTTTAGAGTTTAGTCATAACCAATGGGAATTGCCGCCGCAAGAAGCGGGTGATCTGCAAGCTGCGGTAGGTGTGCCGGGCGCGATTTATGCCAAGGGGACGCGGCAGCTAGCCATCGAAGATTGCCGTTTCAAAAATCTCGGCACCTACGGAATCGAACTTAGCAATGGTTGCAGTGAAAATCGCATTGTCGGAAACGAATTTGCTGATCTGGGAGCAGGCGGCATCAAAATCAGCGGTGGCGACGCCAAAAGCGCGGAGGGTGAGCGCACCCACCATAACATCGTGACGGACAATCACATGCACGATTTGGGCCAGATCTATCACAGCGCGGTCGGCATTCTATTGCGGCACGCGGCGGCCAACACACTCGCCCATAATCACATTCATCACCTCTACTACACAGGCATTTCGGTCGGCTGGGTTTGGGGTTACGCGCCGAGCGTCAGCCGCGATAATCGCATTGAGAACAATCATATCCACGACGTCGGACAAGGATTGCTTTCCGACATGGGTGGCATCTATACACTTGGCGTTTCGCCGGGTACGATCATTCGCGGCAACCACATCCATGACATCCAATCGCATGGCTACGGTGGTTGGGGAATTTACACGGACGAAGGCAGCACGGGGATTCTCATCGAAAACAATCTCGTCTATCGCACCAAGACCGGCGGCTTTCATCAGCATTACGGCCGTGAGAATATCGTCCGCAACAACATCTTTGCTTTCGCGAAAGAAAACCAAATCGCGCGGTCTCGCAAGGAAGATCACTCCAGTTTCACGTTCGAGCGTAACATTGTCTATTGGAAAAACGCCCCGCTCTGGAAAGCCGGCTACAGCGATAAAATGGGTGAAGGCTATACGATCGACCATAACCTTTACTTCGACGCCAGTGGAGCGACAGTCACCTTTGGCAAACGATCACTGGACAACTGGCGCAAGCTTGGCCTCGATGTCCACTCGATCATTGCCGATCCCATGTTCGTGGCGCCGGAGAAAGCAGATTTTACTCTCAAAAAAGGCTCGCCCGCGGAAAAGATTGGATTTAAGCCATTTGATTCAAGTGCTGTCGGGCCTCGCCGGCGATAGGATGTCCCTTTCAGTACAGCGTTCTATTGATTTACTTAGCGTAAAAGCCGCGTTACGTTATGGTTGCTGTGAAGAGTTCTTTACGCTACACGATAGCGATATGCGAATTTTAATCACTGGCGCAGCTGGAAAAGTTGGAAAGGGTGTGCGCAAAGAATTGGCGACAGCAGGACATCAGCTTCGATTGGCAGACATCGCGCCCGTCGAGAATCCGGAGGGCGAAAGCATCAAGCTCGATATCGCCGACAGCGATACCGTCCGCCGCGCAATGGAGGGAATCGAGGCGGTGGCGCACTTGGCCTATGGCCCGATTCGTTGGAGCGAGCCCAACGCCGACGACATTCGCAAAAGCTTCGATGTGAATGTGAAGGGGACGTTCAACCTGCTTTGGGCGGCAAAGCAGGCCGGTGTGAAGCGATTCGTCTATTCCACAACGCTTTCGGTCTTCGGAAAATCATTGAACGACCTGCCGGAAATCACCGAGCAGACGCCACCGTCCCCCGACGAAATTTACGGTCTGACGAAGTTGCTGGGCGAACTGAATTGCAAATATTTCTCCGGGCAACAGACTCTTGGCATAGTTTGCCTGAGACTCTGTCACGTTTGTGATGATGCGGATTGGGAGAAGGCAGTCGCCGAGAAACCTGGTCCGGCTCGTCAACGATGGCGCGTGATGGCTACGCACGTCAGCGATGTCGCACGCGCGATTCATCTGGCATTGACTACACCGAATTTGCAATACGAGTTGATCAACATCGCCTCGGACAACGCCAACCGCTTTGTCCAAATCCAGCGCGCAAAAGACGTGCTTGGTTTCTGGCCACAGCGAAAATTGGATTGAAAATCTCTGCCAATGACTTGGGAACAAAATTATTATCCCCTTGGTAATCTTATCATCTCGGCGTTGGTTGCATCGCTGCCAGTCGTCGTGCTACTCGGTTTACTTGCATTTTTTCATGCCAAGGCGCACGTCGCGGCGTTGGCGGGGCTGGCGGCGGCGATGCTCATCGCCATCGGTATTTACAAAATGCCGGTTACTCTGGCGTTCGCGTCAGCGGCGAACGGTGCTGCGTTCGGCCTGTTTCCAATCGGTTGGATCGTATTGGCGGCGATTTTTCTCTACGACATCACGGTTCACACAGGGCAATTCGAGATCGCCAAGGAATCGATTGCCGGCTTGGCAAACGACCGGCGAATTCAAGCCTTGTTGATCGCATTCAGCTTTGGCGCCTTTGTGGAAGGTGCGGCAGGTTTTGGCACGCCCGTTGCCATTTCTGCGGCAATGTTGATCGGACTTGGCTTTAAGCCGTTGCCCGCGGCGGGTCTGGCACTGATCGGCAATACCGCGCCCGTAGCTTTTGGGGCGCTCGGCACGCCGATAATTGCGCTGGCGAAAGTAACGAGTATGCCCGAAGAGATTTTGAGCGCGATGGTGGGCAGGCAACTACCGTTTTTTTCTATCATCGTCCCCTTCTGGGTCGTCTGGGTAATGGCAGGATGGCGCGGGATGCTGGAGGTTTGGCCTGCGTGCCTGGTGGCCGGCGGTAGCTTTGCGATCATGCAATTTTTGGTCAGCAACTTTCATGGCCCATGGTTGGTAGACATCGTTGGATCGCTAGTTTCCATCGGGGCGCTGATTGTGCTGCTGAAATTTTGGCAGCCAAAAACGACGTGGCGATTTCCTGATGAACCCGCAGCGACGACGCAGCCGCGCGTCCATTCGAAAGGGGAATCGTTTCGGGCGTGGATGCCGTGGATCATCATGTCCATTCTGGTTTTTGTATGGGGCGTACCACAGGTGAAAGAGGTTTTGAACGGTACGAAGCGCATTCCTGTTCAAAAGGCGGACGGCGCAACGACCACCAAAAAACAAACTCCAAACAGTTACCGATACATCGAGTTTCCAGTGCCAAGCCTCCACAATTCCGTCGTACGCACTCCACCCGTCTCGAAAGAGAGAAAACCGGAGGAAGCCACATTCAAGATCAATTGGCTTTCGGCGACGGGGACGGCATTGTTTCTGGCCGCGCTCGTGTCAGGTCTTATGCTGCGAGTCTGCGTTCGAGAACTTGCCAAAATTTTTGGTAAAACGCTTCATCGTGTCCGATGGTCGTTGTTAACGATTGCGGCGATGCTGGCGTTGGGTTTCACAACACGGTACGGTGGATTGGACGCGACGATGGGATTGGCATTTGCGAGCACGGGAGTGTTGTTCCCGTTTTTCTCGCCGATCCTAGGCTGGCTCGGTGTGGCATTGACCGGCAGTGACACATCGTCAAACGTGCTCTTTGGCAACTTGCAGCAAATCACGGCCGAGCAGGTCGGTGTGTCGCCGGTGCTCGCGGCGGCAAGCAACAGCAGCGGTGGCGTGATGGGCAAAATGATAGACGCACAAAGCATCGTGGTTGCCAGTGTCGCGACGAACCAGCACGGTCATGAGGGAGACATCCTGCGGTACGTATTCTGGCACAGTCTCGTGTTGGCCGCGCTCGTCGGGGTGCTGGTGTTCTTGCAAGCGTATGTTTTTCCCGGTATCGTCCCTGAATTACCGACGAAGTGAGTAAACTATGGACGCGACTTGCCTGGAGAATTGTCTGACCTCCAATGAACAACAGCAGTTCAATGAGGATGGCTATCTCATTGTCGAGAACGCGATTCCGAGCGCGATGATCGAGGAGTTGATCGCTGTGACAGATAAAATTGACGCCAAGTGGCGCGCCGACGGCCACGGTCCTCACGACCAACTTTTCTTCCCTAATTTTGTCTGGCGTGATCCCGTGTTCGCGGAGTTGGTGGATTGGCCCAAAATCTTGCCAAAAATCTGGGGCATCCTTGGCTGGAACATTTATCTCTATCACTGCCACCTTGCCGTAAATCCGCCGATTGCGCCCGATGCGGATCGAACAAAAAAAACGCTCGGCTGGCATCAGGACAGCGGAAGAGTCAATGTGGAAATGGAATCACACCCGCGACCGCGGTTGTCGCTTAAGGTGGGATATTTTCTCACGGACGTTTCGGAGCCCGGTAGCGGGAATTTTTGGATCATCCCGCGAAGTCATTTGAGCGATTCGTTGAAAAAGCCCGACAACGGTGTGGATGATCCCGATGGGGCGATGCCTGTTTGCGTTCGTGCGGGTACAGCGGTCTTCTTTGATCGCCGCCTCTGGCATGCAGGGAGTCCAAATCACTCGACTCGGACACGCAAAGTGTTATTCTATGGCTACGGCTATCGTTGGATTCGCACCAAAGACGACATGACCATCCCGCGTGAACTCATTGAGCGCAGCGACCCGGTGCGACGTCAAATCCTCGGCGACGAGATCAATGCCAACGGCCGATACTCGCCGACCGACGCCGATGTGCCGCTGCGCGTTTGGTTAAAAAAACATCATCCGGAGGATTCAATGTGAAAATTATAATAATAGTCCCTCTCCTATTCGCAGCAATCCTAGGCGCTCAAGAACTGCCAAAGGGAACCGATGGCAAGCCGCTGAATCTCGATTTCGAGACTGGTGTGCTGGAAGGATGGACGACTACGGGCGAAGCGTTTGCCAAACAACCGATCAAAGGCGACACGGTCTTCGCGCGCCGCAACGATATGAAGAGCGAGCATCGCGGTCAATTTTGGGTTGGCTCTTATGAAGTGGCGGGCGACGCACCGACGGGGACGCTCACATCTCTCTCGTTTAAAGTGACGCAACCGTACGCAATTTTTCTCGTGGGCGGCGGATCGTGGGCCGAGACGCGGGTGGAGTTGGTGGATGTCGCAACCCAAAAGGCGATCTTCAAGGCTTCTGGCAATGATACCGAAAACTTGAGCCCTGTTGTTGCGGATCTCCAGGCGCATCAGGGTAAGGATATTTTCATCCGACTGGTCGATAACGAAACAGGCGGCTGGGGACACATTAACTTCGATGATTTTAAGTTTTATACTGAGTTGCCGTCCACGAGCAAGAAACCGCCCGCGAAAGCGCTGCCACCGTTGGATGCGGTGAAACACAACAGCTTATCCCCCGAACAAGCTGCGACGGAGATAACGGTACCGTCTGGGTTCAAGGTCACTCTTTTTGCAGGCGAGCCAGACGTGAAACAGCCCATCGCCTTCGCGATCGATGATCGTGGACGCTTGTGGGTTGCAGAGTCCTACTCATATCCGATTCGTCAACCGGAAGGCCAAGGGAAAGATAGAATCCTGATTTTTGAGGATACCAACGGCGACGGAAAATATGACAAGCAAACTGTCTTTATCGATAATCTAAACCTCGTCAGCGGCCTCGAAGTTGGCTTTGGCGGAGTTTGGGTCGGGGCTGCGCCTCATTTTCTTTTCATCGCGGACAAAAATGGCGACGACAAACCAGACGGTCCGCCTCAAGTTTTGCTCGATGGTTGGGGGTTCCAAGACACACATGAAACACTCAACACGTTCACGTGGGGGCCCGACGGATGGCTCTATGGGTGCCACGGTGTATTCACGCATTCGCGGGTCGGCAAACCGAACACGCCAGATGCCGAACGAATCCAAATCAATGCCGGCATTTGGCGGTATCATCCGACGAAGAATATTTTCGAAGTCTTTGCGGAAGGCACGAGCAATCCGTGGGGAATCGACTTTGACGAAAACGGCCAGTGCATTATCGAGGCGTGCGTCGTACCGCATCTGTGGCACATCATTCAGGGCGCGCGGTATGTGCGACAGGGCGGTCAGCATTTCAACCGATACACGTACTCTGACATCAAGACAATCGCCGACCATTTCCATTATCTTGGCGACAAAGGTCCTCATGCCGGGAATGCCCGATCGGATGCCGCGGGTGGCGGTCATGCGCACGCCGGATTGATGGTTTATCTAGGCGACAACTGGCCGGCCGAGTATCGCGGCAAAGTTTTCATGAATAACATTCATGGCAGCCGTCTGAACATGGACATTCTAGAACCAAAAGGATCGGGGTTCATTGGCCGTCACGGCGCAGATTTTTTGCTGGCCAACGATCGTTCCTCACAAATCCTAAATTTCATGTCCGGCCCCGACGGGGGAGTCTTCATGATTGATTGGTACGACCGACAGCAATGCCACACCGGCAATCCAAAGGATCATGACCGCTCCAATGGCCGCATTTTCAAGGTTATTTACGGCAATGCAAAATCAGCGCCCGTGAATTTACAAAAGACCAGTGACAACGATTTGGTCACGATGCAATTGCATAAGAATGAATGGCATGTTCGTCATGCGCGTAAATTGCTCCAAGAACGCTCTTCATCGGGCAAACTCAATGCCAAGGCAAAACAGCTCGCGCGCGACATGCTCGGACTCGACGGGAGAAAAATTCAAATGAAATTGAGCGGTGACTGGGCGCGAGGCATTGATGACAAACGCAGTCAACTTCGCCTCATCTGGGCTCTTCGTGTCGTAGATGGCTTGAGCAATGCCGATTTGCTTCAATTGACAAAGAGAAATAGCGAGTATCTTCGTGCCTGGGCCATCCAGTTGCTTGTGGAGGATAAAAATCCTTCCACTGAAACTCTGGCGCGGTTCGCCGACTTGGCTCGAACCGATCCCTCCCCTGTCGTTCGCCTCTATCTGGCCAGTGCCCTGCAACGAGTCGCGCCCGAAAAACGATGGGATATTTTGGAGGGGCTTGTCGCTCACGAAGAGGATGCCAAAGACCACAACTTGCCTCTGATGATTTGGTACGCCGCCGAGCCGATGGCCACACTGGACGCCAAGCGCGCGCTCGAGCTGGCCAGCAAATCGAAAATCCCTTCCCTGCTCCAATACACCACAAGACGCGTGACCGCCATCAGCAAACAATGATGTGTACACTGCAGAAACTCGTCTTTGTCGCTGGATTCCTTATCGGCGGATTCTTTGCCCTCCATAGCGCGGAGACCGATGAATCCTCCGCCGCGATGAACACGTTAGTCGACGTGCTGTTCCAGGTTGACGACCCGGAATCTCAACTGGAAATGCTTCGTGGCATTCAGGAAGAACTGCGTGGACGACGAAGCATGGCCATGCCAAAGGCTTGGCCTGCGTTGTCGGCTAAACTTCTGAAAAGCTCTCATGCCGATGTTCGCGCGCTCGCTCTCTCTCTCGGAGTCGTCTTCGGTGATTATAACGCATTTGCAGCCTTACGGGAGGCTCTGCAGGATCAGAAGGCGCCGGTTGCGACACGCCAAAACGCATTGTCGGCTTTACTGGGCGCCAAAGATCTCACCTTGCCTCCAGTCCTTCATAAACTCCTCGATGACGCGGTCGTGCGGTCATCTGCTCTGCGAGCGCTTGCCGCCTACGATGACCCCAAGACGCCCGTTGCCATTCTTGGCGTCTATCCGAACCTCACCGCAGCTGAGAAACGCGATGCGCTCAACACGCTGGCTGCGCGCCTGTTGTACGCGCGGGAACTGCTCTCGGCGATCGCCAACAAGAAAATCGCGGCGAGCGATGTAACCGCAGACCTAATCCGCCAACTCAAGAATCTCAACGATCAGGAATTGGACAAGCAAATCACGAGCGTCTGGGGAACTGTCCGCGCCACGCCCGAAGAAAAACTTGCCGAGATCGCCAAAATCAAAACTCTGGTCACCAATCCCCAATCCCCAAACCCCAATCTCCAAAACGGCAGAGCCGCTTTCTCGCGCACCTGCCAACAATGCCACACGCTCTTTGCCGTCGGTGGCAAAATCGGTCCCGATATCACCGGATCAAATCGTGCCGACCTCGATTATTTGCTCCAGAACATTCTCGATCCGAACGCCGTTGTCGGCAAAGATTATCTTGTCACCAACGTCTTCACCAAAGACGGCCAGGTACTTTCCGGGATTCTCGCGAAACAAGACAACGACGCTGTCACTCTTGTCACTGTGACCGAAACCACAACGATCCCCCGCAAGGAAATCGAGTCGCTCCGTCCCAGCGAACTTTCGATGATGCCAGACGGTTTGATCGCCAACCTGACCGAAGCCGAAATCCGCGATCTCATCGGGTATCTCCGTAGCCCCTCCCAAGTGCCGTTGGTAATGGAAAAGAAGTAAGGCACGTTTATTCCACCGTCACGCTCTTGGCGAGATTTCTTGGTTTGTCCACGTCGCAGCCGCGAAGGGTTGCAATGTGGTGGGCGAGTAGTTGCAATGGCACGACCGCAAGAAGCGGATACAGCGGGTCGAGCGAGGAAGGAATGTAGATCACGTCGTCGGTTTTCTTCGCGATATCTGTGTCGCCTTCAGTGGCTATCGCGACGATCGGTCCCTTTCGGGCTTTGACTTCCTCCAAGTTCGACATCGTTTTGTCATAGACAGCGTTTTGTGGGCAAAGAAACACTGACGGCGTACTGGAGTCCACGAGCGCGATCGGTCCGTGTTTCATTTCGGCCGCAGGATATCCTTCGGCGTGGACATAGCTGATTTCCTTGAGTTTGAGTGCGCCTTCGAGAGCGATGGGAAATTGATTTTGGCGACCCAGAAACAAGAAGCTGTCTGCCCGGCAGTATTTCTTGGCGATGGTGGCGACGCGGTCGTTTTGGGCAAGAATCAGCTCAATTTTTGCGGGGATGTTTTCCAACTCGCACAGGATCTCCGCACCGCGCGTGGAGGCAAGATGTCGCATTCGACCCAGTAAAACGGCCAATAGTGTTAGGATTGCAACTTGTGACGTAAACGTTTTTGTGGCGGCAACCCCGATTTCCGGCCCTGCGTGCATGTAAATGCCACCGTCTACTTCGCGGGCGATGGTCGAGCCGACCACATTGATGATACCGAGGGCTTTGTGGCCGCGGCGACGGGATTCACGGATTGCAGCAAGGGTGTCGATCGTCTCCCCCGATTGACTGATGGCAAACACGAGAGTGTGTTTTTCAACGGGAGCGTTTCGGTAGCGAAACTCACTGGCGTATTCCCATTCCGTTGGGATATGAGCAAGCTCTTCCATCAGATATTCTCCAACCATTCCCGCGTGAAGCGCCGTGCCACAGGCGACGAAGATAATCCGGTCAACAGCGCGAAGTTCAGCAGCAGTCATGTTTAGACCGCCCAGAACAGCCGTGGATTCGTTCATATTCAAGCGACCGCGCAAGGCATTTTGGATGGTTTGTGGTTGTTCAAAGATTTCCTTTAGCATGAACGTGGGATGCTTGCCTCGCTCGGCGGCATCCACACCAAACTCCACTTCGCGGATTTGAGGGCTGACCGCGGTGGCTTCCATGGTCGAAACCTGAAAGTCGTCCCGCGCCAACGTGAC
The DNA here is from genome assembly GCA_964348665.1 of uncultured Verrucomicrobiota bacterium. GTDB lineage: Bacteria > Verrucomicrobiota > Verrucomicrobiia > Palsa-1439 > CAYGDP01 > CAYGDP01. The sequence goes on along the minus strand of CAYGDP010000004.1, from coordinate 129,496 downwards.
AATTTCAAAGTCATTGAGATAAACAACGCGCCGCGTGTGAGCGACGACGGCGCTGGCATCGCTGGCGAGAAAGTTTTCGTCGCGTCCAACGCCGATGAGCAGCGGACTTCCGCGGCGGGCGCCAACAATCACGCCGGGATGATCGGAGTGGACGACCGCAATGCCATACGTTCCAACGACTTCCTTGAGTGCGCGCCGAACGGATTCCGCCAGCGGATTTGTGGAAGGATTCGATGCGTTTTCTGTCCGCACCACTTCATAGTGTTTGCCAACAAGATGAGCGAGCACTTCCGTGTCTGTTTGCGAGGAAAAGTGATGGCCGTTAGCGAGCAATCGCTCTTTGAGTTGCTGGTAGTTTTCGATCACGCCATTGTGAACCAGCGCGAGTTTTCCGGATTGGTCTAAGTGAGGATGTGCATTCGCCTCGGTGGGCGGGCCGTGGGTGGCCCATCGAGTATGGCCGACGCCAGTGGCGCCTTTGGCGGGTTGCTTGCGCAGGAGAGTGGCCAGGTCGTTGATGCATCCAGACTTTTTACGAAGCTCAAACTTGCCGTTTGCGAGCACACAGATGCCGGCGGAATCGTAACCTCGGTATTCGAGGCGGCGCAAACCTTCCAAAAGGACGTCCTGTGCCGGTTTATGGCCGACATAGCCAACAATGCCACACATAAAAACTCCAAGGGAAGTCGCGCGGCGATGATTCAACCTCTGCTTTCGCGGGTCGGCGGCGATGGCGAATCACTGCAGCGTGGACTTCAAACAATTTTGTTTTTTGACCGCCGACGCGATGACTTTCGCACGCAAGAACTGTTTTGTCAACGAACCGGCGTGCCGTCTGGATAGCTTGAAAAGGCTTGCGACAGTGTGGTTTGGATACTATTCTCTCGTGGCCGTTGTTATGGGCTGGACCCTTGTTTCGGCAAAGCGTGAATATCACTCGACAACAATTACTGAACACCGCCCAAGCCGTCATCATGGGGGGTGGCGCTGGGAAACGGCTCTTTCCGCTGACCCGTGACCGGAGCAAGCCCGCCGTGCCGTTTGGCGGTAAGTACCGCCTCGTGGATATTCCGATCAGCAATTGTATCAATTCCGGGATCGAGCACATTTACGTGCTGACGCAATTCAACTCGACCTCGTTACATCGCCATATCAAGCGTACCTACAGATTTGATCATTTTTCCAACGGATTTGTTGAGATTCTCGCCGCGCAGCAAACGACAGCCGGCGAACAATGGTATCAAGGAACAGCTGACGCGGTACGTCAAAATCTCCGCTATCTCCTTCACGAAGACAACGAACACATTCTCATCCTGTCCGGTGATCAACTCTATCGGATGGATTACAGCCGCATGATTTCGCAGCATGCGGAAAGCGGCGCCGATATCACCATCGCCACGCTGCCCATTACCCGCGACGAAGCGAAACGCTTTGGCATCCTCCAAGTCAACGCCGAGCGCAACATCGTACGGTTTGTCGAAAAACCAAAAACCGATGATCTTCTCTCCTCACTACAAGTGCAGGACCCGATTCTGTCGCTCTTGCGGGTCACTACTTCCGAGCCACTATATCTTGCCTCGATGGGAATTTACGTTTTTAGTCGCAATGTTTTGGCTAAAGTTCTCGATAATGATCTCTCTGATTTCGGCCGTGACATCATCCCACGAACCATCGGTAAATACCGGGTTCACGCCTATCTCTACCAAGGGTACTGGGAAGATATCGGAACAATTCGCAGCTTTTTCGACGCTAACCTCGGATTGACCGACGTGCTGCCGCGGTTCAATTTCTTCGATCATACCTCCCCGATCTTTACTCATCCGCGTGCCCTGCCCTCTTCGAAGGTTAATGGCGGTCATCTCAAGCACTGCATTGTATCCGATGGCTGCATCATTAACGATTCGCGCCTGGAGCATTGTGTTGTCGGCCTTCGCAGTGTCATCGAAACCGGGTGCGACATTCGTGACACCGTGATCATGGGAGCAGATTATTTTGAGAGCGATAATTCCCGTCTTAAAAACGAGGCTCATGGTATTCCTCCGATGGGAATCGGGCGCGGCTGCAAAATTCACCGCGCGATCCTCGATAAAAATGTTCATATTGGCGCCGGCGCCGTCATTACGCCCAATGGCAAGCCCGGAGAATTGGATGGGCAAAACTTTTACGTCCGAGATGGCATCATTGTGATTCCCAAAGGCGCTGTCATTCCGGCAGGCGCAGTGCTTTGATCCCGGAATGAAATTCCGAGCGACATTTCCCACTGGAACTTTACACGTACGCGCCACGCCAGTGTAATTTTCTCCGGAGCACCTCCAGAAAACTATGCCCTGGCAGCGTGATCAGACGAACGGTCGGTTTGGCGGTTCGGAGACGAACTTCGTCCCGTGGGGAGAGCTTGATCTGTTCCTGCCCATCAACCGATAGGATTAAATCCGATGCGTGTCGGTCCGGATGCGCCTTATGACCCGTCCGGCTCAATCGCGCTGTCATTTCCGCATCGGCGCCAACCACAACCGGGCGATTGGAAATTGCGTGGGGACAAATCGGCGCGATAATCATGGCACGCGCCGTCGGCGTAACAATGGGTCCGCCGGCTGAGAGTGAATACGCCGTGGAGCCGGTTGGAGTTGAAAAAATCAACCCGTCACAAAGATAATCACCGAGCAGCTCATCATCCACGCGCACTTCGATCCGCACGATTCGCGCGGTGGCGCCACGCGCCAGCACGATATCATTGAGGGCGCGCCGTTCCCATGCTCGTTTCCCGTTTCGCACGACGCGCGCCTCGATCATCGATCGATCCGTCAGACGAAACTTGCCGGCCAGCAATGCCCCGACCGATTGCGGCAAGTCCTGCGAGGCCGTGGTTGTGAGAAAGCCGAGTCCTCCAAGATTAATGCCAAAAATCGGCGTTGGAAGACCGTCAATTCCACGCGCCACACGGAGCATGGTTCCATCGCCGCCAATCGCGGCAAGAACATCCACCGACCTCGCCAGATTCGAGAGCGGCTTTGCCGATATCGGGCAGCCGCAGACCGGCGCGGTCTTTATCTCCGCGACCACACGAATGTTTCGCGCCCGCAAAAGTGATACCAACTGCCGCAGTGTGGCGATCGCCTCCGGTTTGCTGACATTGGCAATGACGCCAACCTTTGTGATTCTCTTCATGCTTCGGTTTGCTTTCTGGCAGCTGGGCGCGGCTTTTTCAAACAAATAAAAAACTCTTTATTTCCCGCAGGACCGACCAACGGCGAAACCATCGTGCCGATCACGCTGGCGCCGAGCGTTTCCCGCGAAAACAGTTCAATTTCAGCTACTACTCGCTGATGAACCGCCGCGTCTTTCACCACCCCACCTTTTCCCACTTCCTTGCGTCCCGCCTCAAATTGCGGCTTGATCAGCGCAATGATCGTCCCGCCGTCTTGTACCAAGTTGTAAGCGGCTGGCAAAACTTTGGTCAAGCCGATAAACGCGACATCGATCGTGATCACCTCTGCCACCGCTGGAATGTCGGTTTGCCGCAAATCCCGTGCGTTCACTTTCTCCATCAAAATTACCCGCGGATCGCGCCGCAGTTTATCGGCGAGCTGACCCCGGCCAACGTCCACGGCAAAGACGCGCTCCGCGCCCCGTTGGAGAAGACAATCGGTAAAACCGCCGGTGGACGCGCCAAGATCAACGGCGGTCAAGCCACGCACGTCGAGTTGAAAATAATCCAGGGCGGCATCAAGCTTTTCCCCGCCACGGCTGACAAATCGCGAAGGCGACCTGATTTCCAAGGCTGCATCGGGAGCAACCGTCTCACTTGGTTTTTCAACGCGCTGGGTTCCAATGAAAACGCTCCCGGCAAGGATGAGGCGCTTGGCTTTTTCTCGGCTCTCGGCCAGCTTTCGCTCGACCAAGAGCAGATCGACGCGTGGTTTAGCGGGCATGTTGCGGTGTAACGACATGGCCGACCGTCAGGATCAGCGTCTTTTCCTGCCAGATCAGTTTGACTTCCTCTTGTTCGATGGTTTGAACGACAGCGCCGTTGACCTTGTCACCAACGGCGACTTTCTTTCCATTGATGATTGCCTGACCGGGTTTACCAGAGGTTAGGACAACACCTTCCAAAAACCATTGATGCTCACTGGATCGAGTTTTGGTTTTCACAGGTTCTTGTGTTCCCTTAGCGGGTTTACTCTTGGACTGTGGAAGATCCCGACTCTCGCCTCGACGGCGTTCGGCATCCGCTTGCACAAATGCAAGTTCCAATCGCAGTTGAAGTTTTTTTTCGTCGCGGAAAACGCCGCTCCAACGATCCGACACTTCACCATTCGCGCTTACGATCACAACCGCAGGAGAGCGATTTACCTTGAGGTCTCTTGCCAACGCGTCATTTTTCTCCAGATTCACGCGATAATAAATGAACTTTTCGATCGTATCGGGGATCTGCTGGAGCGACCGCATCATCGCTTTGCATGCCTCGGAATCGTCCGAATAAAAATCAACCAAGAGGGGCTTCTTTCTCGTTACGGCCTCTTTGAGTGCCTCCTCATAGCTTCCGACAAAGGCTTTGATCTCGTCCGAGAAGGCGTTCACTCCGCTAACCGACAGCGCGCACAGGAGAAATCGCGCCATCACAACACGAATCCAGCTTTTGGATCGCGTTGACCCGCCCATTTCCGACGCCAATTTTCCTGTCTCCATGTCCGTGATCATGAGATTGCTCTTGGAAAATAATTATTTTACGTCAGAAAGGGAGTCGAAATACTCCTGGGCTTTCGAAGCAGCCTCGGTGTCCGGATATTTTTCGATGATTTCCTGCAATGTTTTGACCGCGTCTTTTTTTCGCCCAACCCGAAGGTTTGTCTCGGCATTCGAGAGTTTATGCTTGGCAGCGTTTTCTATCGCCAAATTCGCCGGTGTGACTGTTTTCGGCTTGGGGGTAAGAATGCCGGCTTTCGGTAAAATGGATGCGATGACTTTCGCCAAATCTGTTCCCGACCGGTAGGCGCCGGCAAAGCGATGAAATTCATTTCCGTCCGGTTTCAAGAAAATCACAGTGGGATATCCACCCACCTGAAACTCCCTCTTCATTGCAGGATTTTGGTCGGCATTGACCCGGTAATAGACCATTTTTTCCATCGTTTCGGGGGTTTGCTGAACCGACCGGCTCAGAGTTTTGCAAGCGCTTCACCAATCGGTATAAAACTCGAGCATCACAGGTTTGCCAGTTTCAACGGCATTCTTGAGCGCTTGTTGGTAACTGCCCCGGAACGGCTTTACCTCCTCCGCGGCGCCATTTGCCAGTAAGATGCCGAGCGCCAACGAAATGATAGCCATGCTTTTCATCATCATCCGGCTTTCGCAACGACTTCTAGTTGGCTGATGCTTGGTTTTTGCAAGACGGCTAATACTTTTTCTACGCCAGCCGCGGCGGTTAGCCCGTGGCGCTCGCGCATCGTATTGTTGTTGCTCGCCCAGTCGAGGAACCGGTCAGGCCAGCCAATTCGAACCAGCGGCGTGCGGATCCGCATATCTTCCAATGCCTCAAGCACGGCACTGCCAAATCCAGCTTGAACAACGTGATCCTCAAATGTCAGCAACACTTTGCACCGCCGCCCGTAAATCTCAATCAGTTCGCGGTCAACCGGCTTGATCCAGCGCGGATTGATAATAGCGACCGAAAGGCCTTTTTCGGCAAGCAACTTGGCGGCCTCTTGCGCCAGTTCAAGCATATTGCCAAGACCGAAGACTGCAATGTCATGGCCCTCTTGAATCACTTCGCCTTTCCCGATCGGGATGAGTTGTGGGTGCGGTTTAACCGGCACGCCGAGCGCCGGGCCGCGAGGATACCGAATGAAGAACGGACCATCCCAGTGATGAGTCGCGGTAAACATCAAATCCACAAATTCGTCGTCGTCCTTTGGCTGACAATGAACGACGTTCGGAATGCCACGCAAATAAGCGATGTCATAGTTGCCGTGGTGGGTCGGGCCGTCTGCCACCGACAACCCCGCGCGATCCATGCAGAATATCACGGGTAATTTTTGCAATGCGACATCATGGATGATGCAATCGTAGGCCCGCTGCAGGAAAGTCGAGTAAATCGCCACGATCGGCTTGTATCCCATCGTCGCCATGCCTCCTGCGAAAATGACTGCGTGTTCCTCCGCAATTCCAACGTCAAAATACCGTTCCGGCATTGCTTTCTTTAACGCGCTCAAACCCGTGCCGCTCGGCATCGCTGCCGTGATCCCAACCACTTTGTTGTTGGTCTGGCAAAGTTTGACTGTGGCAGCGCCAAAAATATCCTGCCAGTTGGGTGGCGCGCCAGCCTTCGCCACGGGGCCTTTGCCCGTGATCGGGTCGTACGGCCCGCACCCGTGGAATTTTTCTGGATTCTCCAGCGCGAACGGCGCTCCTTTGCCTTTCTGTGTGATGATGTGAATGAGAATCGGGTAATCGGCTTGTTTCGCAAATTCCAAATGCTGAATCAACGTCGGCAAATCATGCCCGTCAATCGGACCGAAATATCGAATGCCAAACTCCTCAAAAATCAGGCTGGGAATGCTCCCGCCGCGACCAAATTCATCATCGCGTTGCTCGGCCGGCACCACGGAGGCGCGCGTGATAATCCCTTTGGCCGCTTCCTCGGCTTTCCTCTCAATTTCAACCAACCTGTCCCCTTTCGGCAATCGTTCCAGAACGCCTTCGATTCGACGATGAAGACGATTGTAGGTCGGATGCGTTGTCAGCCGGTTCAAAAACTTGGAAATGGCGCCCACATTGCGGTCAATGCTCCACTCGTTATCGTTGAGAATGACAATGAGCCGTTTTGTAGACTGCGCAACGTTGTTGAGCGCCTCGTAGGTGATGCCGTTGGTCAGCGCTGCATCGCCAAGGACAGCGATGACATGCTCATCACCCTTCTTCAAGTCGCGCGCGCTAGCCATTCCCAGCGCTGCCGACAAGGCCGTACCAGCGTGTCCCGCGCCAAAATGATCGTGCGGACTTTCCTCCCGAAACATAAACCCGCAAAGCCCGCCCGTTTGCCGAATCGTGCCAATCCGGTCGCGTCGACCCGTCAGAAGTTTGTGAACGTAACACTGATGGCTCACGTCCATCAGAATGCGGTCCTTCGGCGAATTGAAAACCCGATGCAACGCGATGGTCAGCTCCACCACGCCGAGGTTGGGACCAAGATGTCCACCCGCTTTTGCAAGCGATTGAATCAACGTGGCGCGAACGTCTGCAGCCAACTCTTTGAGCTGGTCCAGATGCAATCGCTTCACGTCGTCTGGTGAATTGACCATGTTCAGGTAACCCATAACATTTCTCCAAATTTTTTCCTCAACCCGGCACGCTCGTCTACGCTAACGCTTTTCCGTCATGGCAATGGCCCGCCGAGATGGCCGTCTCTGTTTAAGCCCACTAAAACAACTTCGAATCCTTTGAGTCCTCGACCGTTTCGCCTTCCTCCTCCTCGTTTTTCTCCTTGTCGAACGGTTTCAGGCGGGTTTCGCCTCCCTTCCCTTTCGTCAGAAGCTCGATCCGCTGCTGCGCTTCGCCAAGCTTGGCCTGGCAAAACTGCGCTAACCTTACCCCTTCCTCGTATTTTTTCAAGAGGTCATCGAGCGACACCTCGCCCGCCTCCATTTCCTCAACAATCTCCTCCAAACGCTTGAGCGCGTGCTCGAATTTCAACTCGGTCTCTGGCGCTTTCTTCTTCATTCCGCACACCTTAGCATAGACCCGACCATCGCACAAATGCTGTTTCAGATGTTCCATGATCCAGTCCCGAAGGTAAGGACGCGCCCGCCCGTGCTTGTCGCGGCAGGCGATCCCGGCGTTCATTTCCCCTAATGCGAACAAGCCGGCGAATTATCTCTACACATAATTGTGACCGGTTTTCATCATTAGTTCGGCGCAGAAATGCGTCGGCGAGGTTCGACAACTGGGCCGATGCCGACTTTGTGGGCAATTTCAGCGAATTCGTCGCGGCTAAGTTCTTCCAGATGCTTGCCTCGTCGTTTGAGGTACTCGTTCATCTTGATGGCTTTCTCGGTCATTTCTCCATGTGTCTCTTCGCTGCCGCCGTAGAGCTTGAAATTTTCGCCCTTCGTGATGCGGACATGGCCGTCTTTGTTGTCGAGGCCGAGGCCAAGCAACAGCGCTTTCTTTTTCCGTTTTCGGTTCATTTTCACAGAATCGCTGATTTCGTTTTCTTGAGCAGCCGAATCTCGCTCATCCTCATCGTTTTGTCCACCGCCTTGCACATATCGTAGATGGTCAGCGCGGCAACGGCTACGGCCGTGAGCGTTTCCATCTCCACACCCGTCTGTGCTGCCGTGCGCGCGCTGGCGGTAATCACGATGCCGTCCCGACGCGACTCAAATTCAACCGCAACATGGGTCAAGGGGAGCGGATGACAGAGTGGAATGATTTCGCCGCAGCGTTTCGCAGCCTGAATCCCCGCGATACGCGCGGTGTTCAACACGTCGCCCTTCGCGATGCGATTCTTGGCGATTAGCTTGAGCGTGGCTGGCGCGAGCGAAATCTTGCCCGAGGCGACTGCCTCGCGCGCCAGAACGGGCTTCGCGCTCACGTCCACCATCGCCGCGCGTCCACGGGCGTCAAGATGAGAGAGTTTTTTCACGAATTAAAGATTATCCCTAAATACCTCGACGGAAATACCTGCTTGTTTGACGATGCTTTGAAGCGTCTTCGGCAGTAAGACCTTGTGATTGGGAATCGTAACGCGGCATTCACCCTTTACGAGTCGGATGTGCGAGCCTTCTTGTCCGGACACGACGAAGCCAAGTCGTCGGAGCGCCCTCACCGCCTCCGCGCCTGATACGTCACGTGGCAGTTTCATGCAGTAGCCACAACCGGGTCGGTAACGAAATGAAGGCGGATCGCGCGCGGCGTTTTGCCCTTGTCGAAATGGCAACGAACCGCCTCACGGATATTGGCCTCGAGTTCGGCGAGCGCCTTCCCTTGGGTGGTAATCCCACCCTTGCCGCCCGGCGCGTCCCATGAAGCAACGAGACAGCCAGTTTCTTCATCACGTTCAACGTTGAAAGTAACTTCTTTCATCGGCATTACTCTGGCGTAGAATGACCACTTTCGCAAGACTGAATCCATCGTCTCACTTCGACTGGAGCGTGATGGCGTGGACGAAGAAATTGAGGTCGTACTCGCCTTCCTTGTACTTATCGTTGGTGAACTCGATGCCGAGCTTGTGCTTTCCGGCCTTGAGCTTGACCAGAAACGTGTAGTCGTCCGCATCCTCGGATTTCAACTCTTTTTCTTCGCCGACATCAATTTCGTCCATTTTCAATTTAAACTTTGCGTTCTCACCCTCGGCCGCTTGGCAGGAGGCATTGACGGTAACCCGGTATTCGCCTTCTTTCGTCACCGTGATTGTGGACTCCCCCACTCCACCGGCATAAAAAAACGCGCGGCCTTGGCCGCTATCATAGCCGAAAAGAGTTTTCTGGTCGTCCGGCACGTCAAACTCCAGCTCCTCAAGATTGACCTCGATCTTTTCCGCGCGCGCATTATTCGCCGCGCCCAACAACAAACTCAAACTCGTGACTGAAGCTAGCAACATGTGTTTCATATGTTTCCTTTCTTCCGGTTAGCCTTCGTTCTTAAGACAGCGTAGATAGCCGTTTATTCGAGCCCAGTCAAGATAACGAAAATGTGATTCAATCTGAGTCCACCCACCGGACATCACCAGCTTTGTTGACGTAACCGTATCTCCCCCGAGACGGCCCTTTCGTGCTTGGCAACCCGTCCGTGGGCTTGTGGCCTAGATTGATGAAGGCTTCACCTTCATAAAAACTACTGCAGCCGTCAAACTGCGGCGGAATAATTACCTTGCCTGTCTTATCAATGAAGCCGCATTTCTGGCCTACCCAGACTGCGGCAAGTCCCCCTGAGAAATTTAATACACTGTCGAATTGTGGCTCGACGACTGTATTTCCACCACGGTCAATGAAGCCCCATTTTCTTCCGATCCTAACACGCGCCAGACCTTCTTCAAAAGTTACACCGTAGTGCGAATACGCCTCCACTTCGTCGAACTTCGGTTCGACCAAATACTTCCCTGTCCGATCAATCAAACCCCACTTTCCTGTCATGAGCGGATGTCCGTGCAACCCGCGCTTCCATTCCTCGTGGCCAATATTGACTGCCGCGACGCCGTCCTTGAAGTCGTAAATCAAGTCGAACTTTGGCTCTACCACAAACTTTCCAGCTAAATCAATGAACCCCCACTTTTTGAAGACCTTCACGCTGGCAAGCCCTTCTTGAAAGGTCGAAGCGAAATCAAATTGCGGCCGGATAACTAACAGGCCAGATTTGTCGATGTAACCGAATTTATCGCCAACTTTAACCGAGGCCAATCCATTTTCGAACCACCTCGCTTCGGTGAATTTTGGGTCCACGACAAATTCTCCTCTAACGTTTTTGTATCCGAATTTACCGTTTTCCTCAAAAGGAAAGAGAAAGGCGCTATTCTTCACGGATGAACAGCCCACCATTGCCATTGCGGTTCCGACGAAATAGAACCAATTCAATGAATAACTCCTTTCTGGGTTGCAATGACTTCTCCTCGCTTGTTGATATATCCAGACCGTCCGCCAGATGCAGTGACCCATCCGCCTGTGAAATGGATACCTTCTCTCTTTTCAAGTTGTCCACGCGCCAATCCATTCAAAAAAGAACCACCACTATACACGTCGGGAAACTGCGGCTTGATGACAAATTTTCCACGCCTATTGATGTAACCCCATCCTCCCTCACCCCAAGCAGCCGCGAGTCCTTCGGAAAACGAGCCGACCGCTTCGAACTGGGGAGCGATGACCCAGTTGCCTTTTCTGTCAACGAATCCATATTTTCCTCCCCCCCGCCAAGCAGCCTCCCAAGCTGCCGCGTCAGCCATTTGAGGATGGTAAATGCTCCCCACGACTACCCACGCCAATCCTTCCGAAAAACCACCAGCTTTATCAAACTGTGGCTCAATCACCCATATTCCAGTCTTGTCCATAAAACCCCATTTCCCCTTTGAGTTCTTGGCACAAGCGAGTCCCTCGGAGAATCGAGGAAGCGGATACATAGAGACAAATTGAGGGGGGATAACAAACTTGCCTGTGCGGTCTATATAACCCCATTTATTATCATCAATACTCTTCCACTCCGCACAGACGGGAGCTAAACCCTCGTGAAAGCTACCAATCCAATAGGCGGTTTCAAATCGCGGCTCAATAACGACCTTTCCCGTCTTGTTTATAAAACCCCACTTGTTGCTATCTGACACCCTGAATGCTGCAAAACCTTCGGAGAAACCACGCACCTCCTCATATTTGAGGTCGATTACCAGGTCGCCGCGCTTGTCTATAAAACCAAATTTTTTATAAGTCCCAACTTGCGCCATTCCATCATGGAAGTCAAAACCGCCAAGCCCAGGTTGAGTCTCGATCACAATCTTACCGTATTGATTTATGTAGCATCGTTTTCCATTCATTCCTACTGCCGCCAAGCCTTCGGAAAATTGTGCGGCGTACTCAAATCGCGGCTCGATGACGAATTTGCCTTTCGCGTTGATATAGCCGTACTTTCCGTCCTTCTCCAACGGAAAGAGGAGTGGATTCTCTCCTCCGAGCGTACATTCGACCGTAAAGACGGCACAACAAAAACCAATCGCTCCTACCAGTGACGAATGGCTGCGCGCATTCATATCACCCTCCAATCGCGATCATTTTGCGCTGGGGCTGGTAGTTATCGCGGAATTCGTGCTGCTCGGGTTTATTCTCGATCGTTTCAAGCCAGACACGGCGGATATCTTCGTCTGTGGCGAGCGGATCGCGCAGGACAGTTTTTAGATCAAACTCGCCGTGACTGCCGAGACAGGGGCGAAGTTTGCCGTCGCTGGTCAGGCGGACTTTGTTGCAGGAGTCACAAAAGTGGAGGTTGGTCATCGCGCCGATGAAACCGAGGATGAGTGGAGTTCCTTTCGCACACCGCTGACCTGCAACGGTGTAATAGGTGGCAGGTCCGTTGCTCTTGTAATCGTTTTCCGGCACAAGGTCGCCCAGCTTTGCTCGAATTCTCTTCATCACCTCGCCCACGGGCAGAAAATTGTCGTCGGTCAACACTTCCGTGGTGCTGACGGGCATCAGTTCGATGAATCGCAGGACGACCGATTTTTGGCGGGCAAACTCGATCAGGTCGAGGATTTCGTCGTCATTCTTGCCACGCATCAACACCATGTTGAGTTTGATTTGCTGGAATCCAGCCTCCCGCGCGGCGTCAATGCCTTCGATGACTTTGTCGAGCATCGGTCGCTGGCTGATCGTCGCGTAGCGCTCGGGGCGAAGCGTATCGAGGCTGATGTTGACTTTGCGGACACCGTTGGCTGTCAGTCGAGCGGCGACGGGGGCGAGCAGCGTGCCGTTGGTGGAAAGACCGATATCGCGGACGCCCTTGATTTCGTTGAGCGCGCCGATGAAGGGGACGATATCTTTGCGAACGAGCGGTTCGCCGCCTGTGATGCGGAATTTGGTCACGCCGAGCAAGACGGCAACGCGGGCGACCCGGAGGATTTCTTCGTAGCTAAGGATGTCCGTGCGCGGCAGCCACTCGACCTCTTCGTGCGGCATGCAATAGAGACAACGTTCGTTGCAGCGGTCGGTGACCGAAATGCGCAGGTAATCTACGCGATGATTGAAACGGTCGATTAGCATTGTTGCCGCAACTATAGCGAGTGGCTGGAAAAATACAACCGCGGTTGTGAAGACGAAATTGACTTCGCTGCTCATAGCGTTATTATTGCCCCGTGCATCGTACGGCATTTATTAATCCCGGCTTCGTGTTGCTCGCCTGTATTGTGACAAGCTCGTGCGCGGTCAGCAAGCGCCATGAGACAGCGATGTCGCCGACCAGACAGCAATCCATCACATTTCACGAGCAAGTCGAGCCGATTCTCCAAAAACATTGTCAGCAATGTCATCATCGCGGCGGCAACGCGCCCTTTGCTCTGGAGCAATACGACGATGCAAAGGAGAAAGGCCGAACAATCCGCCGTGTCGTAACGGAGCGGCAAATGCCACCCTGGGGCGCAAGTCCCACCTATGGTAAATTTAGCAACAACCATTCGCTCGACGATCACCAAATCGCAGCTATAGCGGCTTGGGTGAATGCAGGAACGCCGCGAGGTAATTCTGCGAAAGCGCCACTCCCGCGAAAATTCCCGAGCGACTGGGAGATTGGCCAACCGGACGCCACTTTCACGACGCCAGCGTTTGACGTTCCGGCGGAAGGCAAGCTACGATACCGCTACGCGCGGATCAAAACCAGCTTTGCCGAGGATCGTTGGGTGGAGGCGATGCAAATCCGGTCCACAGCTGCCGAGACAGTCCATCACGTCCTTATCTTTCTCGAAAACGTCCGGCCATCTCAACGCGGCACAAAACGACCGTGGCGTCCGCCATTCAATCCAATCAGCCTTCTCCAAGGCGCCGACCCAAAGGATTGGCCTCAATGGATTGCTCGCTACAGCGATTTGATTCAGCGCGATTTGATGGTGGGAACCGCAGGCGGCATGGACGGATATTTCATGACTTCTTCATCGGGAAACATTCCCATGATCTATCCTGAAGGTCGTGCAAAACTCCTTCCGGCGGGCGCGACTTTGGTGTTTCAGATTCATTACACGCCCAGCGGCAAACCGCAAACGTCCGAGACCACGCTTGCATTGCGGTTTGCCAAGCAACCGCCACGCGAAGCGGTGGACACCGGCGCGGTGGCAGCGGTGACGTTCATCATTCCGCCGGGCGCAGCGAATTATACCACGGAAGCGACCACGCGATTCCAGCGCGATGCCATGCTATTATCGCTCAATCCTCACATGCACGTGCGGGGCAAATCGTTTCGGTATGTCGCCGAATACCCGGATGGCCGCAAAGAAATCCTCCTGGACGTTCCACGCTTTGATTTCAACTGGCAACTCGATTACATCTTTGCCGATCCACTGCGGCTTCCCCGAGGTACCGTCTTGCGATCCATCGCGACCTACGACAACAGCCCAAACAATCCCGCCAATCCTGATCCTAAAAAGGAAGTCTATTTTGGGATTCAAACCGAGGACGAAATGCTGATTGGATATTTCACGGCCGTTTGGATGGAGCCGACGAAGAAGTCCACTTTGCCTCAGAGCGCGAAACAATAGATCACGGCAGAGCACTCAATTTATCCACGCCGGTCGCGGTGGCGGCGTTTGACTCGAAGTTGTGCCAGCGAGCGTTCGAGCGCGGCCGTGGTGGCCGCGACTTCTTCGGCGCTGAGTTTATGCTGGAGCGCGGCCTCGGCGCGTTTGCGGGCTTCCTCGGCTTTCGCTTCGTCAATCTGATCGGCGCGAAAAGCCATATCGGTGAGCACGCTGACACGGTCGTTGACCACTTCGACAAATCCCTCGCCGACAGCCAGCAGGAACGTTTCGTTCCCCTTTTTGATTTCCAGTTCGCCGACTTTGATTTGTGTCATTAGCGGCATATGTTGGGCGTATACGCCAAATTCTCCTTCGCTGCCGGGCAACAATACATAGTCCACGTCGTCCTTGAACGAGCGGCCTTCGGGCGTGACAATTTCGAGCTTAAACGTTGCCATGGCGTTTTAACTCTCCTTAATTTCTTCGATTTTGCCTTTCATATAGAAGTTCTGCTCCGGCACATCGTCGTGTTTGCCTTCGAGGATTTCCTTGAATCCTTTCACCGTGTCGGCGATGGAAACCTGCTTGCCGGCGCGGCCGGTAAACACTTCCGCGACCTGGAACGGCTGGCTCAGGAACCGCTGGATTTTGCGCGCGCGAAAGACGGTGAGTTTGTCTTCGGGATTCAATTCGTCCATCCCCAGAATGGCGATAATGTCTTGCAGGTCCTTGTACCGCTGGAGGACGCGCTGGACGCCGCGCGCGACTTCGTAGTGCTCTTGCCCGACGATTTCTGGCGTCAACGCGCGAGAGGTTGAGGAAAGCGGATCCACAGCGGGATAAATTCCAAGCTCAGCGATGCTGCGTTCCAATACAATCGTCGCATCAAGATGCGCGAAAGTCGTCGCGGGCGCGGGATCGGTAAGGTCGTCGGCGGGAACGTAAACCGCCTGAAACGATGTGATGGATCCTTTCTTGGTCGAAGTGATACGTTCCTGGAGATCGCCCATTTCCGCGGCGAGCGTCGGCTGATAACCGACCGCGCTGGGAGTGCGGCCGAGCAGCGCGGAGACTTCGCTTCCTGCCTGCGAGAAACGGAAGATATTGTCAATGAAGAGGAGCACATCTTGATTTTTCTCGTCGCGGAAATACTCGGTGATGGCAAGGGCGGACAACGCGACACGCTGACGGGCGCCCGGCGGCTCGTTCATTTGTCCATAGACGAGAGCCACTTTGGATTTTGCCAAATCTTTCTGGTTGATGACGCCGGCTTCGGACATTTCTTGATAGAGATCGTTGCCCTCGCGCGTGCGTTCGCCAACGCCGGCGAAGACGGAATAACCGCCATGGGTCTTGGCAATGTTATTGATCAATTCCATGATGACGACGGTTTTTCCTACGCCCGCGCCGCCGAAGGCGCCGACTTTGCCACCTTTGGTGAACGGGCAGATAAGATCAATGACTTTGATGCCGGTCTCGAGGATTTGCGCTTTGACATCCTGTTCGACGAGTGTGGGGGCAGGCCGATGAATGGGATATTTTTTGACGAACTTGACTGGACCGCGCTCGTCCACGGGGTCGCCGGTGACATTGAGCACGCGCCCCATTACTTCGTCGCCGACAGGAACGCTGATTGGCGCGCCGGTGTCTTCCACTGCCATCCCGCGTTTGAGACCTTCGGTGGCGCTCATGGCCACGGCGCGCACCCAATTGTCGCCGAGGTGCTGCTGCACTTCGAGCGTCAAGGAAGATGGCTTGCCATGGACTTCAAAATTGATTTTGAGCGCCTGGTAGATGGGCGGCAACTCCGTCGCGAACTCGACATCCACAACGGGGCCGATGACTTGAACAATTTTTCCTGTGTTTGCCATAAGAATTTCTTTCTCTTTCTATCCGAGTGCCATTTGGGCCGTGCTGATCTCCAATAGCTCGTTGGTAATGGCGGCCTGGCGGATTTTGTTGTATTCGAGCGTCAAATCCTTCACCAAATCTTTCGCGTTGTCGGTGGCGTTCTTCATCGCCACCATTCGGGCGCTTTGCTCGCTGGCTTTTGCTTCGAGCAAAAAGTGCCAAATTTGATAGTTAAGATAATGCGGCAAGATCGCTCCCAGGACTTCCTCGGCGTCCGGCTCATATTCGTAATCACCCAGCTCGCCGTATTCTTTTGGCTCGCCCGAGGCGGCTTCGGTATCTGTCAGTCCCGCTTCGAGTTTTGTATCGGGCGTGATGGGCAAAAGTTGTGTTGAGGTCGGTTTCTGCGTAAGTGTATTGATAAAATTCGAGTAGAGCACTTCCACACCATCAACCTTTCTCCCAACGTAGAGATCTGTGACAAATTTTCCGATGCTGCGGGCGTCCGCGAAGGTGAACGCGTCGCCAACTTCGAAATCAGCCAGCAAATTGCGTTTTGTGCGCGCCAGAAATGCGCGCCCCTTGCGTCCGGCGGTGACAAACGAAGTCGTGGAAGTGTCGTAATTCGTCACAACCCGCAGGAGATTGCTATTCAGCGCGCCGCACAATCCCTTGTCAGTGGTGATGAGCAAGACGCATGTGGTCTTCACCTCTCGTCGTTCCATGAGGGGGTGCAATGAAAGGTTGGCACGAGCGCCGGCCGATTGCATGATGCGGTTGATCAGCTCGGCATACGGGCGACCTTTCAGAGCGGCTTCCTGCGCCCGCCGCATTTTCGAGGCGGCAACCATCTGCATCGCTTTGGTGATTTGCGATGTATTTTTGACCGACTTGATGCGCCGGCGTATGTCGCGGGTCGAGGGCATGGTTTGATTTCGTTACAACGTTGAATCGTTGAAAGGTTGGATCGTCTGGTTCATAAGCCGCTTTAACATTTTATCGGCTTACGCCTTTAGCGTAAGCTTGTACGTTTCCTTGAATTCACCGATCGCAGACTTCAGCTCGTTGGTAATCGCATCGGTGATTTGTTTTTCCTTGAGAATCGTCTCCAAGAGCGAGGCCTTGCGAGTAGTAAAGAAATCCGACAGCTTGGCCTGGAAATCTTTCACTTTGTCCGCGGAAATATCGTCCACCATGCCGTTCATGGCGGCCCAAAGCACGGCCACCTGTATTTCAACGGGCTGGGGATTGTATTGCGCCTGCTTGAATATCTCGACGATACGCTGGCCACGGTCAAGCTGTGCCTTCGTCTTCGCGTCGAGGTCGCTGCCAAATTGCGCGAATGCCGCCAGCTCGCGGAATTGGGCTAGGTCAAGCTTGATGCGACCCGCCACCTGTTTCATGGCTTTCACCTGCGCCGCGCTGCCGACACGGCTGACGGAGAGACCGACCGAAACCGCGGGACGAATGCCTTGATAGAACAAGTCGGTTTCCAGATAGATCTGTCCGTCCGTGATGGAAATGACGTTGGTGGGGATATACGCGGAAACGTCGCCCGCTTGAGTCTCAATAATCGGCAAGGCCGTAAGCGAACCGCCGCCGCTCTTCTCGTTCACGCGCGCGGAGCGTTCCAGCAAGCGGCTGTGCAAATAGAAAACGTCGCCCGGATACGCCTCGCGGCCCGAAGGACGCTTGAGCACCAAAGAAACTTGGCGATAGGCAACGGCGTGTTTGGAGAGGTCGTCGAAGCAAATCAGCGCGTCCATGCCATTATCCATAAACCACTCCCCTATCGCTGCGCCGCAGAAAGGCGCGAGATATTGGTTGGTGGCGTTATCCGACGCCGGGGAAGCCACAATAATCGTGTAATCCATGGCTTGATTTTCTTCGAGAACGGCGATGGTGCGCGCAACCGAGGATTGTTTCTGGCCGATCGCCACGTAAATGCTGTAGAGCGGACGATACGAGGTGTCGCCACGTTTCTCGGCGTCACGATTCAGCCGGGCGTTGTTGATAATCGTATCAATGCAGATAGTCGTCTTGCCAGTCGAACGGTCGCCAATGATCAGCTCGCGTTGGCCACGCCCAATTGGGATCATCGCGTCCACGGCAAGAATGCCGGTTTGGACGGGTTGACTGACGGATTTGCGTTTGATGATGCCGGGGGCGATTTTTTCGACGGGATACGTCACGTCGCTTTTGATGGGGCCTTTTCCATCGAGCGGTTGGCCGAGCGGCGTAACGACGCGGCCGAGCAATCCTTTGCCGACGGGCACAGAAAGCAGGCGGCCGGTTGTTTGAACTTCGTCGCCTTCTTTGACGTGGCGGAAATCGCCGAGCAAAATGCAACCGACCTCGGTCTCTTCGAGGTTGAGTGCCAGGCCGTAGAGACCGCCGGGGAATGCGATCATCTCATTGGCCATACACTCGCTAAGGCCCTCGACCTTTGCCACGCCGTCGCCGATTTCGCGGACAACGCCCACATTTTTCTTTGCCACGCCCGTTTTGAGCGTCGCCAGTTTGCTTTCGATGTCTTGTGCTAAGGTTGCCATGCTAGTCTCCAATAATTCGTTAAAATCGTTAACACCGCTTTAACGTGTTCATATTGCTGTTCGTAAAGTTTCCAAACGATTCTTGATGCTTCCATCCCACACATCGCTGCCGACGGCAATGCGCGCCCCGCCGATCAATCCCGGGTTTACCCGATACACAACCGCCAGCCGGCGCCGATATAGACTTTGAAGCCGTCTCTCCACGTCACCCCGGCTATCGACGCCCAGTTCCACCGCGCTTTCCACATACGCCGTGCTTCGCGCCGTTTCCAGCCGAGCCAACCGCGCAAACACCGTCAAAATGGCCAAAGTATGACGCGGTTTCTCCGATGCGACTCGATCCACAACCTCCCGCGCCATTGTTTCATCAAACATCTCGTCCTTGAAACAACTGCGAAACAGGCGGCGGGCGATTCGTTTGGCGTCTTTCGAGATTTTCATCAGGCGGCGATCTCCCGGCTGGTTTCCTCCGAAAGACGTCGCTGGTCATCGGCAGTCAATACCTTTCCAGACACTTTCGCCGTGGTGTTGATCACCAATGCCGTAATCTGGCTTCGCGCTTCCGTCAGCATCCGCTCTCGCTCAACGGCAATCTGCTGTTGCGCGCGGCGCAGCTCCGCTTCCGCCTGCCGACGTGCCTCGGCCACCGTGCGGTCACGAATCTGGTCAGCCGCCAGACGCGCCTCTTCGAAGAGTTTCTGCACCTGCGTATTGGCATCGGCCACGACTTTTGTCCGCTGTTCCTGGGCGGCGGCGAGTTCCTGTTTCACCTTCTCGGCGTTTTCCATGGCCTCGGCAATTCGCTTTTTCCGCTCCTCCAACATCGCGAGGATCGGCTTGTAGGCGAAGAGGCGCAACACCACCAGGACGATGATAAAATTCAACGTCGTGGCGGCAAACGACGCCGTCGTAATGCCGAAGTCGCGAAAGAATTGGGCAATTTGTTCCATGATCGTCTCCTTCGTTTCGGATTCAGCGCGGCCTTGCGGTCGCGCCTTGGCGGATCATCGGCACATTAGCCCAAGAACAACGCGTAAAACGCGATGGCCTCGGCCAACGCCATGCCAATGATGCCGATGGTCAGGATTTTGCCGAACGCACCCGGGTTGCGCCCGACAGCCATGCTGGCGCCCAGTCCGGTTAGTCCCACGCCAATTGCTGCGCCCGCGCCGGCAAACGCCACTGCGAACTTTGCATTGAACACCGCTGTCGCTGCTTCCGCGATAATCGGTGTGAACTGTGTCATTTCTACGAGCATTGTGTTTCTCCTTTTTAGTGTTCTTCTTCATGCTGGCACATCATTGCTGTAAACACACTTGTCAACAGCATGAAAACCAGCGCTTGGACAAATCCAACGAGGATTTCCAACCCATAAAACGGCAACGGCAACAGAAATGCCATGATTGAACCCATCTGCTCCAACAACAACTCGCCCGCGTACGTGTTGGCAAACAACCGCACCGGCAACGAGACTTGCCGGAACAGAATTGAAATCAACTCAATCAACCCTACCCCGATGAAAACTGGCAACAACACCCATTTCATCGCTCCCTGCAAACCGCCTTTTACTCCAAAAACATGCTTAATCATTCCTATCGGCCCGATTTCCGTCAGCGACCAGTACATCCACAACACAAAATAAACCGACGCCATCGCGAACGGCATGTTCATATCCGAGGTCGCCGCGCGAAACAACGGCTCCTCATGCCCCGGAATTCGCAACGTGCCGAAAATTGGAAACAATCCCAGCCAGTTGGAGACCAGGATAAAAATGAAAATGCTCGCGAAAAACCAAAATGTGCGCTTAATCAAATGATGCCCCAGAATCCCCTCAAGCATGTCGTAAAGCGATTCCACAATAAACTCGACCGTGTTTTGCCAGCCAGCCGGCACCAAAGCCATCCGGCGCGTCGCCATCCAGGCACCCAGCACAATCAACGCGGTTACGATCCACGCCACAAACATCGCGTTGGTAATCGGCAACGGGCCGATATGCCAGCCTTCAATGGCGGGCGCGATTTTTGCCGGAATCTCATGTCCGCCACCGGAGGCAACGATTGGATGGAACGCTTGAAGCATCGGGAGTGGACTTTGTGAAATTTTTCCCAAACTTTCAAGAAAAATCCTCTATGAACTGCCGAGATAGCCTCGCTCTGCGAGACAACAGAGTCGGGGTAGTTAACAGATTGCTATAGTCGAACGCCTCCCTTTCGCAACTCGCGCTCCAGCACGGGGCGGATGGCGCGGCTGCTGGCCCAGATGTTCCAGGTGTTCGGGTCGGATGTCGGTTCGAGCGGGGCAATGCCGCCCGCGCGTTCAATAATCAATGCACCGGCGGCCACATCCCATATTTTCACTCCAGGCTCGAGATAGGCGTCCAATCGCCCACACGCAACCCAGCAGGCGTCTATCGCCGCGCTGCCGAGGTGTCGCAGCTTACGAACGTGATGAACGAAATGCCGGATCAATTTCATCGCGCGATTGATGTTGTGTTTGTCTTTGAAAATGCCAATGACCATCATCGTGTCCTGCAAGCCCCAGCGATTTGCGACCCGGATGCGACGGCCATTGAGCAGCGCCGGCCCCCCTCGCGTGGCGGTAAAGAGTTCGTCCTGCATCGGGTCGTACACCACGCCTATGTCAGTGCGCCAATTCTTGCCAATTCGGCGTTGCCAAGCGATGGAGACGGCAAAAATCGGCAGCGTATTGAAATAATTCGCAGTGCCATCGAGAGGGTCAACGACCCAGCGAAAATCCGCGCCTGGATTTTCCACAGCCCCTTCTTCTCCCAAGAGGGCAGCATTGGGAAATTTTCGCATCAGCGTTTCCGTAATGACACGCTGCGAAACCACATCCATCTCCAGCTTGATGTCGTGCGCGGCGATTTCGTTGATTCGTTTCCTGCGGTAGAGACCTTCGCGCTGTAGTTTCCCCGCGCGCCGCGCCGCTTGCACCGCCGTCTGGAGCAGCGCCGAAGTTGTCGCCGTCATGATGCGGAGGATTCCGTGGGCGCAGCCGCCACCGTTTCCGCTTTTGGTTCTTCCGGTTTTACGACATCAGCCTTGGTGTCGTCCGATTTCGGCTCGGCAGAAGCCTGCTCCTGCGGCAGAACCTCATCGTCCCGCTTCGAGTCGGCAGCGACCCCTTGCACGGGCGATGGAGCGGCAGCATGATTTTCTTTTTGGAAATTGACCGAAACGATCTTGCTCACGCCCGCTTCCTGCATGGTAACACCGTACAGAACGTCCGCCATGGACATCGTGCGTTTGTTGTGAGTGATCACAACGAATTGAGATTGATTGAGAAACCGCTGCACGACTTTACAAAACCGGCCGACGTTGGATTCGTCGAGTGGAGCGTCCAATTCATCGAACACGCAAAACGGCGCCGGCTTGACCATATAGATGGCGAAAATCAGGGCGATGGCGGTCAGCGCTTTCTCGCCGCCGGACAACAGTCCGATGGTCTGCAACTGTTTCCCCGGTGGTCGCGCCATGATTTCCACGCCACGATCCAGCACGTCTTCGCTCCCCTCGCCCACTTCGATCAAAGTCAGGTTTGCCCGACCGCCGCCGAACAGTTCGGTGAACATTTCTTGGAAGTTCTTGGCAATTTTGTCGAACGTCTCCTCAAAAAGCTGTTTCGCCGTTGCGTTAATCTTCGCAATCGCCTCTTTTAGATTGTCACGCGCATTGACCAAATCTTCTTGTTGCGTGGTGATTTCCGTGTGCCGCTTCTCCAACTCGTCGTACTCCTGGATCGCCTCGGTATTCACCACGCCCATTTCCTCAATGCGCACCTGCAATTCACTCACTTTATCTTGCAACGCAGTCCAATCGATTCCCGCATCCGCCTCGTCAACTGTCACGGACGCGATGTCCACTTGATATCGATGTGAGATTTCCTGGGTAAGCCTCTCCAAATCCTTGTTGCGCTCGGCCAGTTTCACTTCCAGGTTCACGCGCGACTGACGCTGGGTATCCAGCGCGGACCGTTTATCGCGCAATTCCTTTTCGAGAGCGGTGGTCGCGGCGATGGCAGTATCCCGCTCGGTTTTTTTCGCTGTCAAATCCTGCTCCAACCCTTGCGTTTTTGCCTGCCATTGCTCGATTGCCTGTCGAGCCGTCACAATCTCCTTTTCGATGATCGCCACCCGTTCTTCGTAACGCCCGACCTCCGATTGCCACCGGGCAATTTGCTCGCGCAACTCCGATAACCGGGCCGCCGCCGCGTCGTGACGTTCCCGTGTTGCACTGGCGGCATGTTGAGCGCTCTGCCAGGCGAGCTTTTCCTGTCCCGCGGTTTCATGAGCGATGCTGCGATGAGTCGCCAACGCATCCCGTTCGGTCTGACCATTTCTCAATTGTTCTCTCACCTGCGCTTCGCTCGCGGTCAAGTCCGCCAAAAGTTTTTCGATTTCCGCAATCCGTTGCGCGTCGTCAACTGGCGCCGCCATTTGCTTCAATTCCCATTGCACCGCTTCAATGCGCGCCATCGTTTCTTTTAGTTCGTGCGCCAGGGATTCATCCTCGCCGCGTTTCTGTGCCCAACCAATCTCCGCGCTGAACATTGCTTGAATGGCCGCCTTCAGCTTTTGAAGGGCAGCCACCACGGCGTCGAGCGCCATGCTCCGGTCGGATTCAGGCGCGCGCGCCGCATCAATCGCCGCCACGATCTCCCGTTCCGCCTGCTCAAAATCCGATCTTGCCTGCGTTGCTGTCGTCTGAAATGGCCCAAGCACATTTTGAAAACTCTGCGCGCGCGCCCGGATTTTTTCCAAGCGA
This sequence comes from uncultured Verrucomicrobiota bacterium, assembly GCA_964348665.1. Taxonomy (GTDB): domain Bacteria; phylum Verrucomicrobiota; class Verrucomicrobiia; order Palsa-1439; family CAYGDP01; genus CAYGDP01. The sequence continues at coordinate 106,112 of CAYGDP010000004.1, read as the reverse complement.
TCCCGCAAGGTGGACTCTTCCGCCGCCATTCGTTCCGCCCGACGGGCATCCGCAATCCGCTGTTGCTCAATCTTCGCCCGTTCGTTGCGCAACTGGCTCAATCGCTGCTCGGTGTTGAACGCCAAATTCTTGATCTCGGTCAATTTTCGGTCGGCTTCGTGCAACGCGGCGTCCGCCTGTTTTGCCGACGCTTGCGCGTCCTGAAAACGTTTCTCGGCGGCGATCAGCTCCGCATCCGCGCAATTCGCCTGGTCTTTCGCACTGGATACAAACTGCTCCTGCGACCGGATTCTCTCATCGGCGGTGCTCAATTCTTTCGTCTTCGATTCGCGGTCGGCGGCCAGCTCGGCAATGCGATTCTGGTTGAACCGGATATGGTCTTCGCTGCGCTTGATTTCCCCGGCAATTTCGAGTTGTTTGCGCTCCAGTTCGCTGACCTGGCGCTCGATCGCGACCTCGCCGGCGCGACTTTGGACAACGTTGGCTTCCTCCGCTTCAATCGCACGAGCGGCTTCTTGAAATTGCTGCGAGAGCGCGTCAATTTGCGACTGCAGATTGGTCAGGTCAATGTGAAATTCATCGTATCGGTGCCGGGCAACCTTCGTTTCTGCTGTCTTGAGTTCCGCGCAAAGCTCTTTGTAGCGACGCGCCTTGCCCGCCTGCCGTTGAAGCGAAATAATCTGACGCTTGATCTCCTTGAGCAACGGTTCGAGCTGCTCGAGATTACGATTGGTCAGTTCGAGTTTGTTGAGCGCCTCGTGCTTTTGCGCTTTATATTTGGTGATGCCCGCCGCCTCCTCGAAGATCACGCGCCGGTCTTCCGGGCGCGAGGCGAGGATTCGATCCATTTTCCCCTGCTCCATCAACCAATAACTCGCGCGCCCGATTCCCGTGTCCATGAAAAGCTGGTGAATATCTTTCAGGCGGCAGGAAGTTCGGTTGAGCAAATATTCTCCCGTCCCATCACGGAACACGCGGCGGGTGATGGTTACCTCGTTGTATTCGAGGCCAAGCTCCTTCTCCGCGTCGCCAACCGTGATGGAAACCTCGGCCATCCCGAGCGGCTTGCGATTGTCGGTGCCGCTGAAAATGACATCGGTCATCTCGCTGCCCCGGATGGATTTGGCGGACTGCTCGCCAAGCACCCAACGGATCGCATCGCTGACGTTGGATTTGCCGCAGCCGTTTGGCCCGACAATCGAGCTGATGCCGCGGCCGAATTCGAGAGTCGTCTTATCTACAAAGCTCTTAAACCCGATGAGTTGCAGGCTCTTTAGATACATGGCATCGCGTAATAAATTGCGCGCAAACTAGCACACGCCCCCAAGTTTGTCAAAAGAATTGCGGCGCAACTGGCTGATTTTCAGCGTGTTACGGGGTTGGCTTGCCAGCATTACTTCATTCTGCTAGCCTGTCGTCAATGAACTTCTTGGTTACTGGCGGCGCGGGATTTATTGGGTCGCACCTAGTCGAGCGATTGTTGTCCGACGGTCATCGAGTCACCATACTAGACAGTTTCAACGACGCCTACAACCCGGCATTCAAACGGCGAAACGTCGCTGCGTTTCGCGGACGCAAAGGATTCACGCTGGTGCGCGGCGACGTTCGCGATGCCAAAGCGATTTCGCGCGCCATGCGACACGGGGCGTTCGACCAAATCATCCATCTTGCCGCGCGCGCAGGCGTGCGGCCGTCGTTGCGCGATCCCCTGCTCTACTCAGATGTGAACATCGGCGGCACGCTGCAGTTGCTCGAAGCGGCGCGTAAACATGGCATCCCTAAATTTATTTTCGGCTCGTCCTCATCGGTTTACGGCAGTCGCCAGAAGATCCCGTTCCGCGAAGACGAACCCGCACTCCCGATCTCGCCGTACGCAGCGACAAAATTGGCGGGGGAAGCTTTATGCCACAGTTACCATCATCTTTACGGACTGGACGTGGCGTGTTTGCGGTTCTTCACGGTGTACGGACCGCGGCAGCGACCCGATCTTGTCATTTACAAATTTGCCTGCGCGCTCATGGCGGGACGACCGCTGGAAGTCTTTGGAGACGGCACCAGCCGGCGCGATTACACCTTTGTGGATGATATCGTGCGCGGCATTTTTGCCTGCACACAGCGGAGGTTAGGGTATGAGATCATCAACCTCGGCGGAAGTCACACTGTCCAACTCAACAACCTGATTCAACTCTTGGAAAAATCCGTAGATCGAAAAGCGCGAATCAAACATCTCCCCGATCAGCTTGGCGATGTGCCAATTACCAGCGCTGATGTGTCGAAGGCCAAGCGATTGCTCGGCTGGCGGCCGAAGGTGCGGATCGAAGAAGGTATCAAACGGTTTGTGGAGTGGTTTTTGGGGGAACATCTATCAGCCCGCGAAAAACGCGAAAGTGCGCGAAAGGAGAGGTTATGACAGCAATACTTTACAAATCCGAGAGTTATGCGATTATGAGCGCTTGCTTCGCTGTCTATAAAGATAAAGGCTGCGGTTTTTTAGAGCCTGTTTATCAAGAATGCATGGAAATCGAACTTGCACATCAACAAATCGCGTTTGTGGCGCAACCAAAACTCAGGCTCAAATACCGCGGACGTATTCTCACGCAGACGTATGAACCCGACCTGATTTGCTATGACAAAATCATTGTCGAACTCAAGGCAGTCTCCGCGTTAGCGGACGAACATCGCGCGCAACTTCTGAATTACCTTCACGCCACGCAACTCAAGCTTGGGCTTCTGGTCAACTTTGGGCACTATCCAAAATTGGAATGCGAACGCATCGCCCTGACAAAATCAAAATCAGTCCAAACCGCTGAATCTACAGTAGTAAATTTCTGACCTGATGAAACAAAAATTCTTTCGTGTCATTTCGCGTGTTTCGCGGGCAATCCCATGAAGCTTAAATCTGTCACCCACTTGCTCTCCGATCTCGTCTCGATCCCGAGTGTCAATCCGATCGGATCGAGTGACCCTCTCGTTATGGGCGAGGCGCGTGTTGCGGCCTATCTGAAAGATTTCCTTCGCCGACTGAAACTCGACGTCGAGTTTCAAATGGTCGAACCGAACCGACCGAACGTCATCGCCACATTCGCGCCACGCGGCGCAAAACGAAGCGTCCTGTTGGGGCCGCACACCGACACAGTGGCGGTCGCGAACATGACGATTGACCCGTTTGGAGCGAAAATACGCGGCGGCAAACTGTACGGACGAGGCGCGTGCGACACAAAAGGTCCGATGGCAGCAATGCTCTGGGCACTGAATAACTTTGTTACTTCCCCTGCTGCGAAAGATTGCCGCACGGAAATCATTTTTGTCGGTTTGATGGGAGAAGAAGCAGGCAACGACGGCGCGCGTGCGCTCATGAAGAGTGGATTCAAAGCAAGTTTTGGCATCGCGGCTGAACCAACGGGGATGAACATTGTCCACACTCACAAAGGCGCGCTGTGGTTTAAGATCATTACGCATGGCAAGACCGCCCACGGCTCGATGCCGCATAAAGGCGAGAACGCAATTTACAAGATGGCGCACGTGGTTGATGTCGTGAGAACGTTAAAACCGTTAAAAGCGTTAAAAGAAGAGGAGAAATTGTTGGGAAAGCCAACGGTGAATGTTGGGAAGATCCATGGCGGACAACAAATCAATATCGTTCCTGACCGATGCGAGATCGACGTGGATCGGCGAACATTGCCTAGCGAATCGCATCCTCGCATCCTTGCCGACATCCGCCAAGCACTCGCGAAACGGGGTTTAAAGGCAGAAACGAAAATCGTCCGCGATTGTCGTCCACTCTGGACTGACCCCGCCAATCCATTCATCGAAACTCTACTGCGATCTTCCCGCGCGTATGCACCCGACGCACGACTGGTTGGCGCACCGTGGTTTTGCGACGCGGCGATTTTTGCCGAGCACGGCGTTCCCTCAGTGGCGTTTGGCCCGGGAAGCGTGGCTAAAGCGCACACGGCGGATGAATTCATTGAGTTGGACCAACTACGATTGGGGGCAGAAGTCTTCCTCGACTTTTTGCGCAAGCTGTAGAAGAATTGCTTCGCCATTTTGGGACGGGAGAAAAAACATTATGAAGAAGAATAAACTTCGAGTCTTGATAACGGGCGGAGCGGGCTTTGTCGGGTCGCATCTGGCGGAACAACTTCTTGCTGATGGCCATCATGTTACCGCTGCCGACAACCTCTCGACAGGCAAACGCGACAATATCGTGCCGCTACTCAAGCATTCGCGCTTCCAGCTAGTCGTCGCCAGCGTTTTGGATACCAACGTGATGACGCAACTCGTCGCGCAATGTGACCAAATCTACCATCTCGCGGCTACCGTAGGCGTCGAACTGGTTGTCAAAGACCCGATCCAAGGCATCCAAAACAATATCAACGGCACCGAAGCAGTTTTTGATCTTGCCGCGCATTACGGACGAAAAATTTTTACAGCCTCCACCTCCGAGGTATATGGCAAGGGCACGAAGATACCGTTTCGAGAGACCGATGATTGTGTATATGGCCCCACGCACAACGCGCGCTGGAGCTACGCCTATTCGAAGGCGATTGATGAATTCATGGCTCTGGCGCTCTGGCGCAGCCAACGCCTCCCTGTCGTCGTAGGGCGCTTGTTTAATACCGTCGGCCCGCGCCAGACCGGTCGGTACGGCATGGTCATTCCGCGTTTCATTGGCCAGGCGCTCAAAGGCGAGCCGATTACCGTGTATGGCGACGGGAAACAGACGCGCTGCTTTGGGTACGTCGGCGAAGTTGTCAAGGCGATGACGATGCTGATGGCCACACCAAAGGCCGAGGGCGAAGTTTTCAACATTGGCGGCACGGAAGAAATCTCGATGACTGAACTGGCCGAGAAAATCATCCGCAAAACCAAGAGTAAATCGAGACTCGCGCGCATTCCCTATGAAGACGCCTACGAAGACGGCTTCGAGGACATGCGTCGCCGCGTCCCCGACGTGACCAAGCTCAAGAAAACCATCGGGTTCTCTCCGAAACTGACGACCGATCAAATTTTGGACCGGATTTTAAAGGCAGGAGGGGCGTAAAATCCAGCAGTAGCAAACCACACATGGGCATCTTTGAAAAAATCATCAGTGTGTTAACGCCGAAAAGCTACCCGAAGACTGAATTTGGAATGGACGACATGCAGTTTTTTCTAAATCTTCTTCGCGTCTGCCCGAAAGGGTCACGCCTGAATACGGAACAAAGCGAACCGGAATCGTTCGTGAAAGCATTTCGGCCATGGTCACATCGCAACCAGCCAGAAACGTTTGAGGCGAACTATTATACAATCGACGAAGCATTCATCGCCATGGCCGAGAAACTGATGGAAAATGATGTGTTGGAGCTCGATCATCATTTTTCGATCAGTGCTCCTGACGGGCGCGGTTTATGTTCCAGCTTGGATGATTTTTGTATAGTAAATTTAGCGGATGACATCAAAGCAAAGATCAAGAAGCAGCAGGCAAACCCGTAGTTATTTTTTGCAGGCTGTTGAATTACCCCGATTTCGCCGCGTGAGGGCACACAGCATATAACCTTCTCATATTTTGTTCTGCATTTGTAGGCCGCGCGCCCCCGCGCGGCGGTAGTCTGTTAGACGTTAAGCCACCTGCGCAAGACGCTCTTCCAATGCTTTGGCGACGAGAGGCTCGACCAAACCATCAATGTGACCATCGAGGATTGTCGGGAGATCGTGGAGGGTGAGATTGATGCGGTGATCGGTGACGCGGTTTTGCGGGAAATTATAGGTGCGGATTTTTTCGTTACGTTCGCCGGTGCCGATCTGGCCTCGGCGTTGCGCGGCGTATTTCTCGGCTTCTTCCTGTTGTTTCCGTTCCAATAACCGGGTGCGCAACACGCGCAGCGCGCTGGCTTTGTTTTTGATTTGGCTACGACAGTCCTGGCATTTGACGATAAGACCCGTGGGGATATGGAGGATTTGGACGGCGCTGTCGGTGGTATTAACTCCCTGCCCGCCCGGTCCACTAGCACGGCAGACTTCGATGCGCAATTCTTCGGGTTTGATTTCGATGTCCACTTCCTCGGCTTCCGGAAGTACAGCGACCGTGACGGTGGAGGTATGAATGCGACCGCTCGCTTCCGTGGCTGGGACTCGCTGGACACGGTGGACGCCGGATTCGTGGCGGAGTTTTTTGAAAACATCCTTGCCGTTGATGGCGACAACGACTTCCTTGAAGCCGCCGAGATCGGAGGGAGAGGAATCAATCGGCTCGACCGTCCAACCCTGCGCTTCGGCGAAGTGGCTATACATCCGCAGCAACTCGGCGGCAAAAAGCGCGGATTCCTGTCCACCTGCGCCGGCGCGGATTTCGACGATGGTGTTGCGGGAATCGTTCGGGTCGGGTGGGATCAGAGCAATCTGTAATTCGGCGGTCAGTTTCGATTCCCGTTCGGCCAACGCGGGCAATTCCGCCTTCGCCATCTCGGCAAGCTCGCGGTCGGTGTTTTCGGCGACGAGTATTTCGCTTTCCAAAACATCCGCCCTTGCCTTTTCCAAATGCCCGGCCAATTCGATGATGCGTTTGACGCGGGTATGTTCGCGGGCGAGTTCGGCTGCCTTTTGCGGATTGGCATAGGCCGTCGGTTGGCTCAACTCGCTTTCGATTTCGGCGAGCCGAGCCTTCCATTTTGGAAATTGGATTAGGAGATCAATCGGCATAAAAAGGGACTCCGCGTGTGCGGGGAATGGGGCAAAGCCCGGGTGGAAACGGCGCTACGACTTTTTGGCGTAGCGTTTTTGGAAGCGTTCGACGCGACCAGCGGTGTCCACGTATTTTTGCGCGCCGGTAAAGAACGGGTGGCACGCATTGCAGATATCCACGTGCAGGCTTTTGCGCGTGGACCGCGTCTTGATCACGTTGCCGCAGGCGCAGGTGATCGTCGTCTCAATATATTCGGGGTGAATACCGTTCTTCATGGCGCGCGGAATCTACGCGAGGGCTCGCCGGTTTGCAAGCTGAAATGTGCCATTTCCTTGGCGAATCCTTCCAGCAGAAGTGGTTTTGCATCTTGCGGGTAGCTCTGCTACATTGCGGTGCGTTAACGCGCTCGTAGCTCAACTGGATAGAGCAGCGGTTTTCTAAACCGCCGGTCGCAGGTTCGAGTCCTGCCGAGCGCGCCATTGATTTTATGAACGAAACCGTATCAACCGATTTGCCGTTGGCGCGCCGATTCAATGCCGCCATTTTTGCGCTGGCCCTGATTGGGCTATGGATTTCCAGTCACCTGTTTTGGGCAAAGCTCAAGGGGATTGATGTTGTGGGGTGCGTTGAGGGCGCGGTATTTAATTGCAACAGCGTCCAAAACAGCCGGTTCTCCATGTTTTTCGGGTTTCCTGTTTCACTTCTGGGTGCAGCTGGATATGCTGCGCTCGCAGCTCTTTGCTTGACCGTTGCGACAGCGCGCACTGCGGAATCGCGGGCAAAACTTGAGCAGATTCGGAATGCAGGAGCTTCGCTGGGCATTTTGTTCACGATGTATTTGATCGCCGTGATGTTTTTTGTGATTCCCAAGGAAACCGGCAGCGTGCACCTCTGTTCCTTCTGTTTGATGTCCGCGGGAACGATGCTGACCATCGCGATCCTCATTCTCGTCGAACAACGAAAGCGTAAATCCAGCCTCACCGCCCCCTCTCCCGTTCCGGAAGCACCCGCTCTGCCAAGCGAAACCGAGCTTTCTCCCTGGCAACGTTGCGAGCGATTCTTTTTCATTGGATTCGCCGCAATTGTTATTTCTGGGGTCATCGGCTCGAAAGCTTATTACGAATACCTGGCCAACATTAGGCCGCCGCCCCCTCCCCCCCGACCGGTTCTCGATCCTCGTAAGCTCGACGCGCCCGCCGCGCACGCTCGCGGACCGAAGGATTCGAACGTGATCTTTACGGTATTTGCCAATTACGAATGCCCCCATTGTCGTCACGCCGAACCCATGCTAAAATCCATTCTGACCAAATACGGCACCCGCATCCGGTTTGTTTCGATATTCAAGCATTTCGATAACCGAAAGTACGCCATGACCATTGCCGAGACTGCAGAGGCGGTAGCCGCGCAAAACGAGGATGCGTTCTGGAAGTTTCACGGGGCAGTGATGTCATCCAAGGAAATGAACGAGCAAATTGTAAAATCCGCCGTCAATTCGCTTGGGCTAGACACCGTGCGAATCGAGCAAGAGGTCGCTGAACACAAGCATGCGAAGCGAGTTGACGAGATGCAGTCGCTCTGCAAGCTGGCGGGAGTGGAAAGTACACCGATTTTTATGGTGAATCGCCGTGTGTTTATCGGCCCGAACGAGCGATTTGGCGAAACCTGGGAGCAACGGCAATCGCAAATCGAACAGGAAATCGAGTCTGCGCTATCTGGATCGAAACATTGACAATTATGCAGCAAGGCGTCTCATCTGCTAACTTAGAGTAAATCATCCATGGATACGACAGCCAGTTCGTCTGACCGTTCGCGAAAAATCAATGCCGCTCTTTTCTTGCTCGCGGTGCTGGGTGTCCTTGTTTCCGCGCACCTGCTTTGGCCCAAAATCGGGAGGCTCAATGTCGCCGGGTGCGGCCCCCACGGCGGTTGCGATGTTGTGCAACGTAGTAAGTTCTCCGAGATCGGCGGCATCCCTGTTTCGCTCGTCGGCACTGTGGGTTACGCCGTGCTTGCCCTCCTGTGCGTCGCCCGTGCCCGAGTTGAACACCCTATCCCGCGAGCGAAGTTAGACAATTTGATCCTCACCTTGATCTCGATCGCGTTTGTCTTCACCGTTTATCTCGACGTAGTGATGTTCGCTCTCATCAAAAAAATATGTTTTTATTGCCTTCTCTCGGCGCTCATCATCGCATCCATGGTCGTACTGGCTTGGTGGGAGCGCCTTCGTGTGCCGTCCATCACAAACGCAACAGTGCCTAAGACGGGACAAACGTATTATTTTATTGTGGGCGTCGCCGGTCTTCTCCTCGGGATTGCCGACAAAGCCAATTACGATACGCAACCCAAACCGGTCATCGGGGCACAGCTTTCCTTTCCCGTGCAGCAATTGGACACAAACGACGGTCACGCAATCGGACCTCGCGATGCGAAGGTGCTCTTGATCGAGTTCAGCAACTACGAATGCCCGCATTGTCACGAGGCACAGCTACATGTCGAGTCCATCTTGAAGCTGTATGGCAATAAAATCCGATTCATCAGCCATTACTATGATCTGGAAAATTACAAATTTGGACGATATGCGGCCCAAGTCGGCGAAGCCATCGCCGCGCAAAGTGAACAGGTGTTCTGGAAGTACCACGAAACAATCCTGCGAATGGAAAATGTCCCGACCGAGCAAGACATTGACAAACTTTTGCCGACACTGGGAATTGATGTCGAGCGTGTGAATCGGGAGGTAAAGGAAAAAAAATACATTTCGAAATTGCTCGACGCCCAGCGACTCGTTACTCTGGCCCAAGTCGGGGGTTCGCCCACGTTCTTTATCAATCGCGAACGATTCGCAATCCCCGATCATCCGAGCGGATGGCCGCAACAAGTCAATGAAATGAAAGCAGTCATTGAAGCAGCCCTTGCCGGAGTCGCGCCGCCTCCGCGCGCCGTTGCTCCCCCGCCCGACCCACACAAAGGTCATCAGCACTGATGAAGCGAGACCTCAAGCGGCTCGCCACCGAACATTTCGACATTCTCATCATCGGCGGCGGAATCATGGGCACCGGGATCGCGCGCGACGCCGCGTTGCGAGGATTGAAAGTCGCGCTAGTCCAAAAAAATGATTTTGCTAGCGGCACATCGAGTCGTTCGTCCAAACTCATCCACGGCGGTCTGCGCTACCTCGAACAAGGACGCATTCGCCTCGTCCGACAAGCCTGCCACGAGCGCGCCATCCTCCACCGTATCGCTCCGTACCTCGTCAAACCAATCAGTATCTTAATGCCGATTTATCAGGATTCCCGTGTGCCGCTTTGGAAAATCCGCGTTGGTCTTTGGCTCTACGACCATCTCGCAGGAGACAACATTGAGCCGCACCGCATTCTCTCGCGCGACGAAGTTCTTGCGGAAGAACCGGAATTGAACCCAACCGGACTCGTTGGAGGGGCGCTCTTCTATGATTGCCAGGAGGATGATGCGCGATTCGTCGTTGAAACCCTCATGTCCGCTGCCGACGCGGGAGCGTGTGTTGCCAATTATGTGGAAATTACACAGTTTCGACACGGCGATGGACAACTGATCGCTGCGTACGCTTGCGACAGAATCAGCGGTGGTGAGTTCGATGTAACGGCAAGTCTCTTTATCAATGCGGCAGGTAATTTAGTGGCGGCGGTCGGAGGGATCGCCGACGTTATCCATCCTCCGCGCATTCGGGCCACGAAAGGAGTACATTTACTTCTCCCACGACTTATACGCCGGCACGGAACTCTGCTCGCCGCGCGCGATGGTCGGGTCTTCTTTGCACTTCCCTGGCGCGAGAACTCCACTCTCGTTGGCACCACCGACACCGATTTCGCAGGCGATCCAGACCGGATTTATCCCGATGCGGACGACGCGATCTACTTGCTCAATTCATTGTCACGATATTTCCCTCCGGAAAAGCTAACACCAGATCAAATCCATATTTCTTTCGCCGGCCTGCGCGCGCTCGCCATCGGCAACGGCGGCTCTCCTTCCAGCGTTTCCCGTGAACATCGGATCGTAAACCATCGTAATGGCCTCATCTCCATCATCGGCGGCAAATTCACCACACACCGGCTCATCGCCGAGCAAACCGTGGACACGATCCTCCGCACGCTCGACCGACATCGCGAAGATTGCGTGACCGCCGAGCAACCTCTTCCGTCTCGTGAAATCAGCATCGAGCGAGCCGTCACTGATGAAATGGCGCTCACCCTTACCGATGTGATGTGGAGGCGGCTCGGACTTTTTCTCACCGCCGACGCCGGTCGAGCTCAAGCCCCCTTGATTGCTGCCCAAATGCAACCACTTCTCGGCTGGAGCGACGCCGAGCGCGAGAAACAACTCGCCGACTATTTCGCCGAAGTCGAAAGGAACATTCCCAAATGAAATTCTTCTGCCCTCCATCCTCCGCTCTCCGCCCTCAAATAATCGCTCACCGCGGTGCAAGCGGGTATGCACCCGAAAACACCATGGCCGCGTTTCGACGCGCGCTAGAGCTTGGCGCAGACGCCATCGAACTTGACGTGGTCCAGAGTCGCGACGGCGAGCTGATGGTCATCCATGATGAAACCCCGCGCCGAACAACTCGGACGCGCGGGCGGGTCGACGATTTTACGGCTGACAACCTGAAACAACTCGACGCAGGAAGCTGGTTCGCGCCGGAATTTCGTGGTGAACGCATTCCAACGCTGCGCGAAGTGCTGGCTTGGGTAAGAGGTAAAACTCAAGTTTGGATCGAGATCAAATCAGCCAATCCAAACTTAGTTCTAAAGACTATTCGCGAGGAGAAGATGCTGGATCATGTGGTTGTATTTTCATTGAAACTGGACGTAATGGAATCGCTCATCAATGCGCCAGTGGATCGGTCGCTTGTATTCCCACGCTATACGAGACGAATTCCAACCATTCGACAATTGTGCGACCTGGCTGACGCGCTGAACCTGACCAGTGTAGCGCCGCATTACTCGCTGGTGACAAAACGGTTCGTCGAGCAATTGCATAAAGAGAATCTGGGCGTCGCTGTCTGGACGGCAAACCGCAAACTCACCATCCGCCGCTTGATACGGGCCGATGCGGACGCGATCATCACGAATTATCCTGACCGGGTGCGGAAAATTTGAAACAATAGCTAAAGCGTATATTCTAAACCTACTATTTCTTTCCCCCAATGGAGGTTAGGTGCGTGAACGTGCGGACGAACATTACTCCACCTGCAACGGCTGGAGTGGCGTGGCTGCCTTCGCTAAGAGTGTTGCGCGCCAGCAACTCGAATTTTTCGCCGGCGGCCAAAACAACCACTTCACCTTGCAACGAGATGTTGTAAATTCTGCCGCCGACCCAAATCGGTGAGCTGTAATAATTTCCGCCTAGCTTTTCCTCCCAAACCGATTCACCCGTCGTGGCGCGTAGGCATCGAACCGTGCCGTTCTCCTTCCAAAGATACATCAGCCCATCTTTCACCAGCGGCGTTGGTACATAGGGAATTGTCTGTTTGAGTTCCCACGCAATCTTTGGCTCGCTGGCGCAGCGCACGGCGACTACCTGCGTGCCATTAGGGCCTTCCCCGCACTGGCCAACGAGCATGTCGCCAAACGCGACGGGTGATGCGACAACCCGACGGCCAAACACGTTTGCCAGTTCCCAGTTCGATTTACCGGTCGTTGGGTCGAGGCTGGTGAAGCCATGATTGCGGCTGGTAAAAACAATCTGTGCTTTGCTTTTCTCATGTTCAAATACGCATGGCGTCGAATAGGCTGCGCTGTCGCCGACGCGGTCAACCTGCCAACGGGTCGCGCCCGTCCGCGCGTCCAATCCGAATAGCGCGCTCTTGCCGCTCTCGGCATCTTTCGCTACAACAAGAACATCGCCGACCAAAATCGGCGACGCTCCGCTGCCGTGTTGTGCGGCGAAGGGGCCAAGGTCACGCGTCCAAACTTCTTTACCAGTATGATCGAGTGCGATTACGGCATACGACTCCGGGGTTGACCAGTACACATAAACCCGATCGGCATCCACCGTAGGCGAAGAGGACGCAAATGCATTGAGTTTATGCTGACGGTACATCGCGACCGGGTACTCTTTTTTCCAGAGCGATTTGCCGGTGTCAGCATCGAGACAAAGGATCGCGCGTTTCGACGAGTCCAGCTCGCAACTGGTAAGAAAGATTTTCTTCCCCCACAGCACGGGCGACGAGTGTCCATAACCAACGATGGTTTTCCAATTGATCTCGGCATCGGTCCACTGGACGGGAACGGTCGTCGCGGCGCTTACGCCCGACCCGTTCGACCCCCGGAATCGCGTCCATTCCTGGGTAAACGCTGTCCCAAGAAGGGAGGCGGCGGTGAAGAGTGCCAGAAATCGAGTATTCACAGCTTTCGTATCCGAATATCCTTCAGCGCGGCTTTTGTGCGAAAGGTGGAAATACTGAATGGCTGCGCTTTTTCAATCTCGCCCGGACGCATACTCAGGGTTTTGCCTTTTATGGCGACGTCCACGATTTTGTCGTCATCGAGCCACGCCTCGATTTTTTCCTTTGTCACGCGGACACGAACACGATACCACTTGTTCGAGTCAAAACTGACATATTTGGTGGTTTCATTTTCGGAGGCATCGTTGCCGTCAATACTGGAAATGCCGACTGTTGCCCCACCCCATCCGCCTACGACCAGCGTGACCGAGACATCCCCCACCGGAAAGGTCAATCCGCAAAAAAAATCATGGCCATCCAGCCGCATCGTGTCGAGACTGATTTCGTAGTTCGATTTGGGAACGTCGCCATCGTACAGCACGCCTGAAAGTGTGTCTCCCATCCCGATGATGATCTGGTTGTTTTTGACCTCGACGTCGCCTTTCAGGGAAAAATCCGGGATTGTCCAACCCTTGAGGGATTTGCCGTCAAAGAGCGGCGTCCAGTCCGTTTCCGTCGATTTTCTAGGTTTCTTCTCGTCAGCGCAAAGCGGGAGCGCAAACAAAAGAAGGGCAACCCAAAAGGTCGTTTTCATTTCTACTCGTATTTTTTGGTGAACCGTTTGCGCGTCTCGTCTGCGGGTTTGACGTCCGGCGCAGGTTTTGATTCAGGGGCGTGCGCGGGCTGGTCCGACGGCTTCTCTGGATTCGGCGTTGCGACGCCGGCGACTTCGCTTCCATTCTCGGTCAGGTGCGTCTTGGACGGATCGGGTCCGAGTACGCCCTGTTTCTTGAGAGACTCGATTTCGTCCACAAACATCAATTGCAAACTGCCAATGGCATTTTTGATCAAGTGATCCTCTTCCTTGTCAAGATTGCCTTCCGTCTTCACGTACAACATTTCGAGCAACGCGATCATCGTTTGCGCTGTTTCGAGGCTGACTTCGGGTTTGCCGGTCATCGGATTGGGGATTTTACCGAGCGCCTGCATCGCCGTGCTGGAGAACATGGTGACGACATGGACGAACAACTCTTTGAGCACCATTTCTTCGTTCGGGTCGCGTTGTCTTTGGATTTCTGCCATAGATTATTCTTTCTTTGGTTCGCGGCGCACCACAATAACCGCATAGGCGTCCGTGCGAAAGTATTTTCTTGCCGCCGCCTGAATCTGGTCAGCCGTCACACGAACGACGCGGTCGGGCAATGATTGATAGAACTTAAATCCCAGCCCGTACAATTCATCCAGCGCACAGCCGCTTGCCAGCCCGCCATTGCTTTGCAAACTCATCTTGTACCCGCCAATCTGCGCCGATTTCGCGCGAGCCAATTCGTCGTCGCTTACCGGTTCGTCCCGCAACCGGGCAATCTGTTTCTGAATCTCCGCTTCGCACAATTCGATTTTTTGCGGCACCGTGCCCACGTAGAAATAATAAACACCGGCGTCCAATCCAACAGTCTGCTGGGCGCCCGTGTAATAACACAGCCCCAACTCATCCCGTAACCGCACGAACAAGCGTGACCCCATTCCGCCCATCACCTCGGTCAACACCGCCAGCGCATCCCGATCTGGACTAAATAAATTGATTCCATTGAATCCCACCAGCAATACCGCCTGTTCTTTCGGCAAATCTTTCGAGCGACGGTCCACTTTGGAAAGCGGCGTTTGCGAATGCTTCGGTAATTCCGGCGCGCGCGACTGCCAGCCGCCAAATTTCTTCTCCACAGCCGCGCGAACGCGGGCGGCGTTCACATCGCCAAAAATCGCGATGACCATGTTGTTGGGCGCGCAATAGGTCTGATGAAATTTTGCGACATGTTCCCGTGTCAGTTTCTTCACGCTCGCTTCCGTGCCAATCGCGTCAAACCGGTACGGATGCGTGCCGAAGATGGATTGTCGAAGCGTTTGACCGGCAACGGTCATGATCGCTTCCTGCTGTTGGCGGATGCTGGCCAGTTGTGACACGCGCTCGCGCTCCAGCGCGTCAGCGGGGAATGTCGGATTCAGGATCACATCGCTCCAAAGATCGAAACCGAGGTCAAAGTTTTCTCCCAACACTTCAGCGCTGATGCTGAAACTGCTTTGTCCCCCGCTTGCGCTTAGACTGCCTCCGACCGATTCGATCGCGTCGGCAATCTGCTCGGCGGATCGTGATTTGGTGCCTTTGACAAGTGTGCTTGCCATCAGGGCAGTAACGCCGTTCGACTCTTCTGTCTCGGCGAGCAACCCTCCCTTGCAAACCGTCACAAGGTTCACAAACGGCAAACGATGATCTTCACGAATGAGCAATTTCATGCCGTTGGGAAATTCAATCTTCTGGATTTCCGGGTCGACGTGTTTCGCGGTGGCGATTTCAGCCTTTTTCAGCGTATTGGGCGGATTCAAGCTCACAATCGTGCGATTTTCGTCACGCAAATAAGCCCTGGCAACCCGACGAACGTCCTCGCGAGTCACTCGCTTGAGCGCTTCAAGATAATGATCGGAGAACAAGGGATCATCGACAATCAGTTCGCTATTCCCAAAATCGCTCGCCTGCCCACTCATCGTCTTCCGTGACGCCAGATTGTCGGCGACAGATTTCTGAATCGCCTTGCGCAGTTCGTCGGTAGTAATAAGCGGGTTTGAAAATTTACGCAGTTCCGCCAGCGACGCAGTCTCGGCATCGGCACGCTTGTCGGCGTCACACGACAGACTGATGGCGAAGAGTCCGGGCTCGGCGGGCGTGTTCGAATACGCGCCAATGGAGTGGACGAGCTTTAGTTTCTCGCGCAACTCGCGATAGAGCCGCGAACTGCGGCCGTCCCCGGCGACAATCGCCAGGACGTCAAGCGCGGGCGCGTCCGGATGCCGGACATTGACCGTGTGAAAACCGATCTGGACACGAGACAATGTCAGTGTCGGCATTTCTTCATCGCGCCGGCGCGGCCCGGTTTGCGCCGGTTCGGGAGGTAGAAAAACAGGCGCGATCGCGGCTCGTTTGTAATCTTTGAAAAGATCACGAACCTTCGCCTCGACCTTCGTAGCGTCAATGGCGCCGACCACAACGACGTGCATATTGTTCGGCGCGTATCGTTTACGGTAGTAATCCAGAGCCGCCTCGCGCCCAAACCGGTCATAGACTTCGCGATAACCGATGACCGGATGTCGAAAGGGATGCTGCGTGTAGGCGGTCGAGTAAAGAAGCTTGAACAACCGCCGATTCGGATCGTCGTTGCCCATTGCTTGCTCGCGGCGAACAACTTCCATTTCCCTTTCATATTCCGTCGCGTCGAGCGTGGAGTTTTGGATCGAGTCGGCCAGGATTTCGAGCGCGGTCATTGTGCCGTGATTCGTTCCCGGACGATTTCCGTCGGCCGGCGCGTCAATATAGTATACCGTGCGATCGTAATTGGTGTAGGCGTTGGTCGAACCGCCGATGGCCTCGACATCTCGCGCGAATTGCGAGACCGGCCGGCTTGGAGTGCCCTTGAAAAGCATGTGTTCGAGGATATGCGACAAACCCGCGCCGAGTCGGTCGCCCTCATGGATGCTGCCCGTGCGCACCCAGACCTGCACGGATACGACCGGCGCGCGATGATCTTCCTTGGTAATCACCACCAACCCGTTATCGAGAACTGTGCGGCGCACAGGTGCATCGTTCCCGTCGCTTGCCGATGCTGTCGCGACAACAATCACAACGCCTGCAATAAGTCGTTTCATTTTGGCCTCCTAATTTTTTCTCCTCGCGCGCTCTTCGGATGCCCCACGCGAATGAGCATGTCGGCGACGCTGCGGCGCGAACGGTTTCACGAACGCATCGTCAAAATCATATCCGCTCGCAAAATCCGCCCTCGTATCTTTATCGGTCTTGCCGAGCACCTGTTTCTCGACCAGATTAAAGACGATCTCGCCGAAATCTTCGCACCGACGAACACCCCAATGAGCCAGCACTTCCTTGGTCATCGGCCCGTATTGTTTCAGCGCGAATTGGCGGACGCCATCCAGCAACTCCTGGCCGCTCACGTGCCGATCCGGGCCTTTGTCCGGCTTTTTCAACAGCTGCATCGTGAATTCCAGCGCTTCGCCTACAAAATCATACGCCTCACGGGCGTACCGATCATCGTCGCGCAAGATCTGCTCCAGTTTTTCTTCAATTTCTTCTCGTCTCATTTTATTTTCGATTCAATTTTCGGTTGCACAAGTTCGGGTTTCGCCTGAGCCGCGCGATAATACCGCACCGCCGACCCCACGAGCAAGGCCGCGATCACAAATCCCACCAGCCGCCGCTCCTGTTTCGTCAGGCTAAACATGACGCTCCGCTGAAACTACAAGCATCAATCACCAAACCCCAGAAAATAACCAAGTTCCAATTTTCAAAACCATAAAACGTATTATGTTGCAGTCCGAGCGCATCGCCACGCCGGAGAAGTGTCGCTCTACAACACCCTGCCCTCCGCCGTTTGAGGCTTGGGATTTCTTTGGTGCTTGGGTTTTGGAGTTTGGGTTTTTTCTTCACGCTGCCACCACGTTCACCAGCTTGTTCGGCACAACAATGATCTTCTTCACCTGTTTGCCCTCGATCATCGCCAGAACTTTTGGATTGGCCAATGCAAGTTGCTTAAGCTCTTCTTCGCCCAAACCTGATGCCACTTCGACCTTTTCGCGCACCTTGCCGTTCACTTGCAGCACGACCGTGACGGTTTTCTCAACCAGAAA
Source organism: uncultured Verrucomicrobiota bacterium (assembly GCA_964348665.1). GTDB lineage: Bacteria > Verrucomicrobiota > Verrucomicrobiia > Palsa-1439 > CAYGDP01 > CAYGDP01. Next base: position 88,338 of record CAYGDP010000004.1, on the reverse strand, counting down.
CGACTCGTCATATTGCGGCCACGGCTCGTGGGCAAGCGACTCGGCACGACCAAGCTTTTCCCATAACTCCTCGCACAAATGCGGAGCAAAGGGAGACAGCAACAACACGAACGGCTCCAGTACTGCGCGTGGCCTTTTTTCCCACGTCGTCGCTTCGTTCATGAACTCCATCAGGCGCGCGATGCAAGTGTTGAACGAAAGCGCCTCGATGTCTTTGGTCACCGCCTTGATCGTCGCGTGCAAAAGCTTCTTCTGCGCGGGCGTCGGCTCGATATCCACAATGGACGCCGACAGCTTGAGCGACGCGAGCAGTTCATCCGGATTTTTGCCGAGGATCTGCCCCTCTTCCAACGCGCGCAGGCTCTCCTCGTCAATGAAAAGCCTCCAAACGCGCCCCAGAAACCGATAGACGCCCTCGACGTTACGCGTGCTCCACGGCTTCAGTTGATCCAGCGGCCCAAGGAACATCTCAAACGACCGCAACGTATCCGCGCCGTAATCGCGCACAAAATCGTCGGGATTGATCACGTTCCCGCGCGATTTACTCATCTTTTGGCCGTCCTCGCCGAGGATCATCCCTTGATTGACCAGCTTCATGAACGGTTCGGGCGTCGAGACGTGACCGAGATCAAAGAGGACCTTGTGCCAAAACCGTGAGTAAAGCAGGTGCAAAACTGCGTGCTCTGCCCCGCCGACATAAAGGTCAACAGGCATGAAATATTTCTCTTTCGACTTGTCGCAAAACGCATCGGCGTTCTTCGGGTCTATGTACCGCAAATAATACCAGCAACTCCCCGCCCACTGCGGCATTGTGTTGGTCTCGCGCTTTGCGGGCGCGCCGCACTGCGGACATTTGCAGTTTACCCATTCCGTCGCCTTCGCCAAGGGCGGCTCAGCTGTCCCGCTCGGCGAATAATCCTTCATCTCCGGCAATCGCAGGGGGAGTTCGTTCTCGGGGATGGAAACCGTCCCGCATTTCTCGCAATGAACAATCGGAATTGGCTCGCCCCAGTACCGCTGTCGGGAAAACAACCAATCACGGAGCTTGTAATTTACATTCTCCTGTCCCAACCTGCGATCGGCCAGCCAAGCGGTGATTTTTTTCTTTGCTTCTGTAGTTGAAAGTCCATTGATTTTACAAAAAGCACCTTCTCGGCCAATAATATCTAACTCGTTAGGTGAATTTACGGATATCCCATCACCTTCATATGCAAATTTCAATTGCCCTTTTTCCTCATCAAAAATTTCTTGCCAAAGCTTTTCACCACGACCAAAGACTTTTTCAAAACCAAGATTTTTTCTCGCCAACTCTCGCTCTGATGCATCTTCAGTACAAGAGACTGCCCAATCTTGAGCATCTCGCTTCAACCCTTCTAAGTTCCTATACAAAGGATTTACGACAATTTTAACCGGTAGCGAATGTTGTTGTGCAAACTCAAAATCGCGTTGGTCATGCGCCGGGACGGCCATGATAGCGCCCGTGCCGTAGCCTATCATAACGTAATCGGCGATCCAGATTGGGATTTTCTCCTCACTAACGGGATTGATGGCGTAGCCTCCAGTAAAGACACCAGTTTTTTCTTTCGCTAGAATAGTACGCTCCAGCTCGCTCTTGCGCGCACACTCGGCTCGATATGCTTCCACAGCCTTGCGCTGTTCATGTGTCGTAATTTCCTCAACAAACGGATGTTCAGGCGCAAGCACCATGTAGGTTGCACCGTAAAGGGTATCAGGGCGCGTGGTAAAGATGGTAATTGGGCGCTCTAAATTTGAAATTCGGAATTTTACATCCACCCCCTCGCTTCGTCCAATCCAGTTGCGCTGTTGTTCCTTGATGGATTCCGGCCAGTCCACTAGCTCCAAATCCTTTAACAGCCTCTCGGCGTAGGCGGTGATTTTGAGAATCCATTGCCGCAACGGTCTGCGATAGACTTCCTTGTGGCCTTTCCGCTCACACGTGCCATCGCTGGCGACTTCCTCATTTGCCAACACCGCCTTGCAACCGTCACACCACCAGACCGGATTTTCCGCCTCGTAGGCAAGTCGACTGTTGGTGATAACACGGCGTTTAGCTTGTTCAGAAGTCATCCCCTCTAGGTTAATATGACTACTTAATTCAATTATTTTCGAGGATAGAAAAAAGTTTCTTTCCAATTTCTGGTTTCCAGCAGACGAGCCAGATATGGCTTCAGCCAGATTTGTTACCGGCATTGCCTTGTGCTCACACCCATCATAATAATTCTCAAAGAGCTGCAAAAAAATCCACTGGGTCCATTTGAAGTAATCGTGGTCGGTGGTATCCACTTCGCGCGACCAATCGTAGCCCAAGCCAAGCATCTGGATCTGGCGGCGATATGTTTCGATGTTTTTCTTGGTGGTAATCGTCGGATGAGTGCCGGTCTCGATGGCGTATTGCTCGGCCGGCAGGCCGAAGGCGTCCCAGCCGAGCGGATGCAAGACATTGAAACCGCGCATCCGTTTGTAGCGGCTATAGATATCGGTGGCAAAATAGCCGAGCGGATGGCCGACATGCAATCCCGCGCCGCTCGGATACGGGAACATGTCAAGAATGTAAAGTTTTTGGGGTGCTGGAGTCTTGGAATCTTGGAGGGATGGATCTTTGGCGGCAAAGGTCTGGTGCTCCGCCCAGTGGCGTTGCCACTTCGGCTCGATCAAGTCGAACGGATATTGCTTTCGCATTGCCATAGATTCGAGTCGCCACTATAACGACGCGGCGCGAGAGTGCAAGCCGATTGGTGACAAATTACTGGCATTCGAGATTGGAGACGAGAGATTGGTGAGTGCGAAAATAATTCAAAACGGCGCTACGAGACAGCGCGAACGTCGAATTGCCGTCGCGATGCTGCTGCTCACCAACGCCGCCTGGGGAGTCAGTTTTCCCGTCATGAAAGCGCTGGGTGAGACCCAAAAACTCGCCTTGCCGCAAAGCTCGCCTCTATTTCGCGCTTCCAGCACGATGACCGCTCGTTTTTTGATCGCAGCTGTGTTGATGGCTGCATTCCTTTCAAAACGATTGCGTGGGTTGACAGCGAGGGACGCTCAATTAGGCGTTGGGCTGGGGATTTTTGCCGGCTTAGGCACGGCACTGCAGTTCGTCGGTCTGGAATACACACTAGCGTCCACCTCCGCATTCCTCACTCAACTTTCTGTGCTGCTCATCCCGATTGTCACGGCAATCTGGATTCGCCGGCTGCCGACATGGCGCGTTTGGGCAAGCTGCGCGCTGGTCATGATCGGGATGGGAATCCTATGCCAAGTGGATTGGCTGAACATTCAACTGGGGCGAGGCGAATGGCTCACGCTAACATCCGCGTTTTGTTTCACAGGACAAATCATCTGGCTGGGTCGCCCAACGTTTCGGGATTGTGACAAGCTTCGCGCGACACTGATCATGCTGATCACGATTGCTGTCATGTTCCTTCCCATCACTTTGGTGACCGGAACTGTCGGTGATGCAATAGTCGCGAATTCATCGACCGCCGCCATCGTAATGCTGGTTGTGCTGGCGCTAATTTGCTCCGTCATCGCATTTGGAGTGATGAACACCTATCAGCCGAAAATCACCCCAACACAGGCAGGGGTGGTTTATTGTTTCGAGCCAATCTTTGCCAGTTTCTACGCGCTTTTCATGCCAGCATGGCTGGCAGTGCTGGCGGGCATCGCTTACGCAAACGAGAGTGTTACGTTCCACCTACTCGTTGGCGGCGCGCTCATCACCGCCGCGAACGTGCTCATCCAGTTCGAACAAAAGAAAGAACGACAATGAAATCCAACATTAATGCTCCTCTCATCTCGCGAATAATTCTTTATGTCCGTGATATGCCACGGATCGCGGCATTTTATCAAAAACACTTCTCATTCGTTCCACACGTCTCTGAAAGAGGTGATTCGATCGAACTGACATCACCCTCAGGAGGTTGTGTTCTTATCCTGCTGCAAGCGAGCAAGGGACATAGGATTGGACATTCCTGTATCAAAATCGTGTTTGATGTCCGCCATGTGGATGCCTATAAGGAGAAATGCTGGAAGCGGGGGTTGAAATTCGGAATCACACACATCAGCGATGGCTATGAGTTCTCGAACGCACGAGACCCAGCAAAGAATCTGATACAGATTTCAAGCCGCTGCTTTAGAACTGCTTGAACTGACGTGCTCTTGTATTCAGACTTGTCATTCGTGTCCATTCATGTGCACTTGTCCGCCGAGACGGATTCGTGGTTATGAAACTCTTTGTCGCCACTCGCAATCAACACAAGCTCGCGGAACTTCGTGCCCTGCTTGGACCAGTCGCGGGCAAATTTAAGATTCTCACGGCAGGCGACCTGCCGGATATGCCCGACGTGGTCGAGGACGCGCCCACGCTGGAAGGCAACGCAGTTAAGAAAGCCACCGAGACCGCAGCCCACGCCAAAAAAACCCTCCATGGCGAAACATTCGTCGTGATCGCTGATGACACAGGGTTGGAAGTGGATGCTCTCGACGGCGCGCCCGGCGTGTGGAGCGCGCGTTTCGCGCAATTCGATGGATTAAGTCCTAGGTCTAAAGTTCAAAGTTCGAAGTCTGTCAGTTATCAAGACAACAACGCCAAATTGCTCTGGCTGCTCGCGGGGGTACCGCCGGAAAAACGCACCGCACGTTTCCGTTGTGTCATTGCCATCGCGCAGTCCGACAAACCGTGTGTAATCGTTGAAGGCGTCTGCGAAGGTGTCATCGGCCATACCGAGCGGGGCGCAAACGGTTTCGGCTACGACCCGCTGTTCATTCCACTTGGTTACGACAAAACCTTCGCTGAAGTCACCGAGGTCGAAAAAAATCGCATTAGCCATCGCGGAAAAGCCTTGCAGAGAGCCTGCGAAGCGCTTGCGCGTATCCCGGCGTGAGGACTGGTGTTGCGATGTCTTGACAATGGCGACGATCTGGTCGAGAATCGCGTCCTGATACAGATGAAAGCAGCCATTGCAATCGTTATTTCCCTGGTCGTCGCCGGGGTCTTTCTATTCTTTTGTGTCGCCACAGTCCCCACGGGACGCGTTGGCGTTGTTAACCAGTTCGGGAAAATCACAGGAGACGTTTTGGGGGAAGGAATTCACTTTATCAATCCCGTCAACTCGGTCATTCCGCTCGACCTGCGCATGATCAACTCCACGGAAAAAACCGAGTGTTTCTCCAAGGATTTGCAGCATGTCACCATCTATTACAGCCTCTTGACTCGATTGCCGAAAGACAACGCAATCTCGGTGCTCCAGAATATTGGGCCGCATTACGTCGAGACCGTCATTGTGCCAAAAGTGCAGGAGGTTCTCAAACAGCATACGGCCCAATATGACGCCGAGGACCTGGTGGCCAAGCGGGATGAAATCCGAGCTGCAACAATTGCCACGCTGGTTCCTCGCGTCAAGGGAGTCGCTGATATTCAGGACATTGTCATCCGCAATATAGATTTCAGTAACGAGTACGAGCGCGCCATCGAAGAGAAACAAGTCGCAATGCAAAAAGCGCTCAAGGCGACCTACGAACTACAGCAGGCAAAAGTCGAAGCGGACAAACGAATTGTGGAAGCGGAAGGCGAAGCCAAGGCAATCACCCTCCAAGGCGAAGCGCTCGTAAAAAATCCGGCCATGGTGCGCTACGAGGCGATGAAAAAGTGGGACGGGAAAGTCCCCGCCACCGTTTTGCTTACAGACCAATTGAACTCCCCCATCGTTTTACCCGCGAAATAATCTCTACCCTTTCTCCAATTTCCATGAGTCGAAACCCCAACATGAACAGCCCCGGACAGGATCCAAGTCAGCGGCCATGGCCGTTCGGCGCTGGCAATGCACCAATGGGAGGACACCTCAAATCCATCGTCGGCGGTATTGTCATTCTCATCATCGTCGGCATCGCTTTGATCCGTTCGGTCGCAACAGTGCCGACCGGGCACATCGGCGTCGTTACTCAATTTGGCAAGATCACCAACGAGCTGCTCGATGAAGGGTTTCACGTGATCAATCCGCTCAATTCCGTGACCCAACTGGATTTGCGCGTGATCAACGTAACCCAAACTGCAGAGTGTTTTTCGCGGGATCTACAGTTGGTCAAGGTTCATTACAGCCTCCTTCTGCGCCTCCCCAAAGACAAAGCTATCACTGTGCTGCACGATGTCGGACCTCTCTACACTCAGCACTTCGTCATTCCCATTCTGGACGAGGTGCTCAAACAAAACACCGCGCAGTTCAACGCCGAAGATTTGGTTGCCAAACGCGACGACATCCGCGTGCTTACGCAAAAAGCTCTGCAACCGCGCATCGGCAAGATTGTCGAGGTCCAAGACATCATCATCCGCAATATTGATTTCAGCCCGGAATATGCGAAGTCCATCGAAGAAAAACAAGTGGCTCAGCAAAGCGCTTTGAAAGCCGGCAATCAATTGAAACAAGCGAGAGTGGATGCGGAAACAAAAATTGCCAAAGCAGACGGAGAAGCCAAAGCCATTCAAATTCAAGGTCAAGCCCTCGCCAACAACCCCGCGATCGTTCAATGGGAAGCGATCAAACGATGGGATGGTAAAGCCCCCTCCACTGTGTTGCTGGACGAACATTCCAAACTTTCCGTGATTTTTCCGATTCAGTAACGCGCCGCACCGGGAGGAATTATTCTACACCATGGAGCAAGCCCTAGCCGCCTCTCCTCTCGTGAACAAACCCGAACTCATCGCGCCCGCGGGAAACTGGGAGTGCGCCCGCGCCGCCGTCGCTAACGAAGCGAATGCGATCTATTTCGGCCTACCGCGATTCAACGCGCGGATGCGCGCCGAAAATTTTACCATGGATGACCTTCCCGTGCTGGTGAAATTCCTGCACGAACACAATGTCCGCGCCCTTTGCACTGTCAACACACTCATTTTTTCGGACGAATTGGCCGAGGCAGAACGCACGCTGCTGGCGCTCGACGCAGCAGGCGTTGACGCGGTCATCGTTCAAGACCTTGGTTTGGCACGGCTGGCGGCAGCGATGAATGTTCGGTTCGCCGTTCACGCCTCGACGCAGATGACCATCACTTCCCCGGAAGGCGCGCGATTCGCCTCTAGGCTAGGAATGCGCCGCGTCGTGATTGCGCGTGAGACTTCGCTGCGCGAGCTTGCAAAGTTTGGCGATGTCGGTATAGGGCTGGAGACGTTCGTTCACGGTGCCCTTTGCGTGGCGTATTCAGGCCAATGCCTTACCAGTGAAGCCCTTGGCCAGCGCAGCGCCAATCGCGGCGAGTGCGCACAAGCTTGCCGTCTCCCCTACGAGTTGATCGTGGACGGCGTGGTTCGCAACCTCGGTGACCGGCGTTATCTTCTTTCTCCGCAAGACCTCGCCGCCGTGCGCGAAATTCCCGAACTGGTTCGGCTCGGCGTTCGCGCGTTTAAGATTGAAGGCCGACTCAAAACGCCTGAATACGTCGCCGCCACGTGCCAAGTCTATCGCAAGGCGATTGACCAAGCCATCAGCTCTCAACCATCAGCGATCGGCGCCGGTGATGATTATAAACTGGAAATGGCGTTCTCGCGCGGACTTTTCTCCGGCTGGATGCATGGGGTCAATCATCAGGAGCTCGTCCACGCGCGGTTCGGCAAAAAACGCGGCGCGTTCATCGGTCGCGTTACGCGAGTCGGCGATGATTTTATTGAAGTCACATTCGAAACACCTGTGCGAGCGGGCGATGGCGTGGTCTTCGACACCGGCGGCGATACCGACCGGGAGCAAGGTGGTGTTGTTTTCATCGTACGAGGCAAGAAGCTCTATTTTCGACACGGACAGATCCGTTTCGCGACGCTCAAGGCGGGCGACCGTGTCTGGAAAACGAGCGACCCGAAATTGCAGCGTGAATTGCGCAAGAGTTTCACGGGGCAAATCCCGAAGCCGAAACACCCGCTCGACCTGTGCGTGAGCGGCACGACAGGTGAATCGATGATCGTGAGTGGCAATGGCGTGACGGCCCACTCTACGATGCCTCTGCAAGCCGCTCGAACTCACCCGCTCACCACAGCGATCCTTCGCGAACAGCTCGGCCGGCTCGGTGACACGGAATTTGAATTGGGCGAACTGCGAAACGAACTGCGTGGAGATGTTATTTTGCCGTTGCGTGAACTGAATCGGTTGCGCCGCGAATTGATCGAGAAACTTCCGCAGCCCAGAACGAGAATATCAACGCCCAGTCCTAAATCGGTTTTAACTGAAATGCTTGCGTCCATTCGCGCACTGGAGCACACTCCTACAATTCCAACTCAAGAACTCATCGTTCTCTGTCGCACGATGGAACAGGTTCAAATCGCCCTTGAAGAAGGGATCAGGACGCTTTACGTGGACTTTGAAGACCTACGCCGTTACACCGATGCCGTTGCTCTCGTTCGCTCTCATTCACCAATCACCAATCACCAGTCACCGATCTCGATCTTTCTTGCCACCCCTCGCATTCAGAAAACGGGCGAGCAGGGTTTCTTTACAACCATCGAAAAAGCCGCACCGGACGGTGTTTTGATCCGCAATCTCGGAGCGATTGAATTCTTCCGCGCAAAATCCATGCGTAGGATTGGAGATTTTTCATTGAACGTGTCCAATCCTCTGACAGCGGAATTACTCATCCGAGAAGGATTGGATCGGTTGACCGTTTCCTACGATCTGAACGCCCAGCAGGCGCTTGACCTGCTTCGCGCGACGCCTCCGCAATGGTTTGAGATGACAATTCATCAACACATCCCAATGTTTCACATGGAGCATTGCGTCTTTGCCGCGTTCATGTCCAATGGAACGGATCATACCAATTGCGGACGACCGTGTGACCGTCATGACGTTCGGTTGCGCGACCGCGTCGGAGCGGAGCATCCGCTCAAGGCGGACGTGGGATGCCGGAACACGGTCTACCATGCCAAAGCGCAGAGCGGCGCGGAGTTTTTTCGCGCGTTTCGAGAAGCCGACGCGCGAACGTTTCGCATCGAGTTGCTCGGTGAAAACGCGGGCCAGACACGGGAGACGATTTGTTGTTACCGTGGGCTTCTCCAGGGGACAATCACGCCGGCGGATCTTTCGAGGCGTCTCAAAGTCGTCAACCAACTGGGCGTTACCAGCGGGACATTGACCGTCCTAGACTGACGCAGTTTGCCATGAAATAATTCCCATTTTTTCCGTTACAATTGTAAGGGAAAAAATGGGGATTTTAAATCAGGGCTTCTAGCGGCACTGGAGGATTACTTCGTTTCCCCGGTTACCGGGTCGCGTTTTACGATTACGCCCATTCCGGTTATCTCCGTTACTTCAAAGGAATGAATCGTCGAGCCGTCGCTGGCGCGGACTCCGAGTTGAGGCCGATCCCGTTGTTTCCAATACCGGCTCAACCCCGCTTCCCGATAGGTCGTCTTCCATTCCGTCAATAGTTTGTCATCCAGATACGCCTTGGCGACATCATTTCGCATTTGCACAGATAGCGACATGCGCTTTCCCGATGCATCGGAGCGCAAAGGAACCACCGTTGGATTATCATCGGTTACGTCTTTACCTCCCACCAACTCAAAACCGGCTTTCTGCCGCGTTGAGAAATTCATCAGGATAAAGCCAAATAATCGCTCCGATTTCCATAATTTCAACGTGACCAGGTAATTCTGCTTGCTCTTGACTCCAAAGATCAATTTTACATCGTATTCGCTGGGCGGCTGGTACGGCACAGTGATTTCCGAATCCTGCCAGTTTTCCTTCGGCGTTTTTTCTGTTTGCATTGTCAGCGCCCCTCCCGTTTTGGTCACCTTGCCTCGAATGGCATCCAGCTTCGGATCGATCAAGGCAAGCAGATCCACGACGTTACCCGATCGCGCCGGATTCAAGGCTCTCTTTGGCAGATTCGCCGGACTGGTTACTGCTGGAGGGGGCGACGGCGCGATTACAGCGACAACCGGCTTCGATGAAGTTTGTGCGGAAGACGGAATCGGAGGCACAGGTTTTTGGGGTAACACATCACCGTGCGGCTTGCTCCAAAACGACCCGATTGCCGCAATCGCAAGCAGGGCAACTGCAACGATACTCGCAATCCAGATACCTTTTCTCGGTGGAGTTCCTGTTGAAACGACCGGTATCATTCCCGCAGCGCTGATCCGGTCCAAATCGAGGGCGAGTTCGCCGTAGTCTTGGTAGCGCTCCTCGGGCGATTTCGCCATCATTTTTCCGATCAACTGACAGACGGCTGGTGAAACATTGGGATTAATCTTCTCAATCGCCGGCAAGGTCGATTGAACTTGTTGGATCATGATGTCCACAGTGGTTTCTCCGTCAAACGCAGGCTGGCCGGCCAATAAATGATACAGCGTGGCGCCAAGCGAATAAATATCGCTCCGGTGATCGACAGTCATGCCGCGCACCTGCTCCGGACTGATATAATGGGGCGACCCCATGATCGTGTGCGCAACGGTCAGTTGTGCGTCGTGCGCACGGTTGCCCGCGATACGTTTCGCCAACCCGAAATCGGCGATTTTAATCGTGCCATCGGCCGTCACCAGAAGATTGCCCGGTTTGATGTCACGATGAACAATCCCATGCGCATTCGCGTGAGCGAGACCGCGCACGGCTTGCCGAACGTACTCGACGGCCTCCATTTCGGCCAGCTGTTTTCGCTCCTTCAGCAGGGCATCCAAATTGGTTCCTTCCACAAATTCCATCGCAAAAAAAACTACGCCCTCCTGTTGTCCGACGAAATGAACATGGACGATGTTGGGATTATTTAGCTTCGCCACCGACCGCGCTTCTAGCAAAAACCGTTGCAAATATGATTCATCACCCGCCAGATCGCCTGCCAACACCTTTACGGCGACATCGCGATCGAGCGCCTCTTCATACGCTTTGAAAACCAAACCCATGCCGCCTTCGCCGAGTAATGCATCGAGCCGGTAATGCCCCAGGTAATCGCCGACTTGTGGCTCCTTTGTCGGCGGCTGAATAGAAGACTGAGGCACCTCTGTCGTCGCTCGAGGACGCACGGGAGTCGGTTTCAATTCCCTATCGTATTTGGGATTAGAATGATCTTCTGCCATAGACAAAGTTTTGCTTCGGTTGCAAACGTTGCCCCAACGCTACCACGCTTGGGAGCCTCCTGCAAGCCAACCGCGTTACGTCAGCGTCGGAAGTTTTCCCGCACGATAGAGATCGAACCAATGAAACGCCACAATGACAAGGGCATGATTGATTTGGCCGCCGGCGATCAGTTGCGGGATGTCATCCGGTTCCACCAGTCGGGTGGTAATATCTTCCATGGAATCGAATTCGGTTTTGCCTGCCTTGGCAGCGTTTCGCGCCAAAATCGTAAACTGTCGATTGTTCAAAAACGCGGGATTCGGCCGAACCATCCCCAGCAGCAAATAATCTTTTGCGTCATAGCCCGTCTCCTCGCGAAGTTCGCGCCGCGCAGCGTCGGACGGCGATTCGCCCTTGTCCATCACTCCACCGACGATCTCCACCGATGTCTCGTGCGTTCCAAATCGAAATTGCTCGATCAAGAGCAGCTTCTTATCCATGGTCTCGACGATCACATTGACCCAATCGTTTGTTTCCAACACGAACACCGAGCCTTCTTTGCCCGACCGTGTCGAGCAGACAGTCTCCTCGATGAGATCAAAGATGCGATACGAGCCGACTTGTTTGCGGGAAATCACGTCCCAGGTCTGAGCGGTGCTCGAAGAAGGGACGGTTTTTGCCGCCCAGCTTTCCTTGTAAAGAGCCAACAAGCTTGCGATTGCCTGTTCGTAAGTCTGGCCGCGTTGTTCGGCGATTTGACGCGCCCGTTTGTCGAGCTGCCCCGCCATATCCCCCACGCTTGCCCGGGGCGCGCCGAGCTTCAGTAGAAAATTACGAAGCTCCTCCAGCGTCATTTTTTGATCGCTTCGTCGCGTGGAACGATTTTAACACTCTTAAGCTCAACTTTTTCTGTGGGAGTGCTGCCTTCTCGACCGGCTGTCGGCGTATCACCGATTTTCATCAGCACGTCTTCTCCAGCAATGAGCTTGCCAAACGCGGTGTATTGATTATCCAGATTGCGAGCTGCTTCGAGGCAAATAAAAAACTGGCTGCCGGCCGAATCGGGATCGCTGGTGCGCGCCATCGAGAGAACGCCGCGAACGTGTTTGTTTTGGTTAAACTCTGCCTTGATCGTCCAGCCAGGACCGCCCGTGCCGAAACGGCCAGCGTTCTTTTCGTCCTTTGTCAAGGGGTCACCGCCCTGAATCATGAAGCCTTTGATAATGCGGTGGAAGCACGTTCCGTCATAGAAACCGCTGCGCGAAAGTTTCTTGAAGTTCTCGACGGTCTTGGGCGCCACGTCGGACCAAAACTCGACGACCATGGTGCCCTTGTTGGTTTCGATGACTGCAACTTCGTTCACGGTGTTCTCCTTGTTTTGGGCGCAGCCGACCGTCGCGAAGAGGCCGACCAACGCCACGATGATAAGTCTGTGATTCATGGCTTTCTCCTATCACGATTTTAGCGGCAACGCCACTATTTCCGCGTCGCTTGACCCGACAACGAGTTTCGTTCCCACCGCGCTTGCGTCACGGCGAACGTAGCCGAGCGCCAGCGGGGCGTTGAGCTTCGGTGAAAAACAGGCGCTTGTGACTGAGCCGACTTCTTTACCGTCGTAGAAGATTATTTCGCCATGGGAGGGAACATTATTGCCGCCAACTTTCAATCCAACCAAATGCCGATTCACGTGCCCACCGCTGTGGATTCGCGCGATGACTTCCTGTCCGATGTAACAACCCTTCGTGTAGCTGATCGCACGCGACTCAATGCCAGCCTCGATCGGAATCGTGTTTTCGTCCATGTCAACCCCGTAGCGAGGGATGCCTGCCTCGATGCGAAGCGTTTCAACCGCTTCGTCATAAAGTAATTCAGAAGTTCCCCCCATGAGTGTGTGATAGGTGATGTGATAACTCACCCTCATTATGAAATCATAGCTCTCGACAGTAGCGCGCAGCGTTCGAGAAATAAAGTCCCCATCGTATTCGACAAAAGAGTACTTTTCCTTTGGTAAAGAAATTTCGGGGCAAGTTTCATAGATCAATTCTTTTGCTTTCGGTCCGATTACCGCGAACTGCATCAACTTCAGAGATCCTTCCTGAACTTCTTTCCCCCAGTCAACACCCACATCCGTCACCTGCACATCATCAGCAATAATGAATCGCTCCAGGCTCGTTTTAGTCGGTTCAGACTGCAACGGTTCAACATCGAGCAGGTACGAATCCGCCAATCGATAGATCACGGCGTCGCCGCGCATCTTGCCCTTCGCGTTGCAGAGCGCGGCGTAGCATCCCTGCCCCACTTTCAGCGCGGAGATGTCGTTGGTAAACTGCCCCTGTAAAAAACGCGTTGCGTCCGCGCCGGTCACGCGCAGCCGACCGCGGGCGGACAAATCCGCCACAGCAACGGCCTCCGTCGCGGCTCGGTATTCAGCGGTCAAGTCAGGATTCATCTTGCCCGATGCTAGCATGAAGCGTTAAATGGTTGAAACGTTAAATGGTTGAAACGTTAAATGGTTACGTTGCGTGGATGATATCCGTTTTAATGTTTTGACAATTATATCGTTTCCACAATGAGCATAGACCGAACCAGCGACGAATTTTTCATGCGCGAGGCGCTCAAGCTCGCGCAGCGCGCGTTCGATGCGGACGAAGTCCCCGTCGGCGCGGTGATCGTCCACAAAGGAAAAATCATCGGTCGCGCCCACAATCAAGTCGAGCAGCTCAAGGACGCCACCGCTCACGCCGAAATGTTAGCCATCACCCAGGCCGAGGAAGCCATCGGCAATTGGCGACTAACCGACTGCACACTCTACGTAACCAAGGAACCCTGTCCGATGTGTGCGGGCGCCATTCTGCTGTCTCGGGTGAAACGCCTCGTCTTCGGTTGCTCCGATGAACGCGCCGGCGGAGCAGGCTCGAAGTTTGCCATCGCGCAATCTCCCGCCTTGAATCACACGGTTATCGTCCAGGGCGGTTTTTGTGAAGAAGAAGCTGCCAGCCTCCTGCGCAGTTTTTTCAAGTCTCAAAGAACAAGAAGTAAAATCGGTCAACTTAAAAATCAGCAAAAGTACGAATTTCGTGATTGATTCGTCATTAGGCATTCGTCATTAGTCGTTGCGATATGGTTTACGTGATGATGGGCGTCTGCGGGTGCGGCAAGACCGCGATCGGCGAAGCTTTCGCCCAAAGAATCGGCCTGCCGTTTTACGACGGGGACCAGTTTCACCCTCCCGCGAACGTTGCCAAAATGAGCGCGGGCATTCCGCTGGACGACACGGACCGGGACCCGTGGCTTCGCGCGCTGGCATCGAAAATACGCGAGTGGAACGCCTCGAATGGCGCGGTGCTTGGCTGTTCAGCGCTCAAGAAGAAGTACCGGGATATCCTTCGCGAAGGAGGACCCGTGACGTTTGTTTACCTCGATGGAACTAAGCAACTGATCGAGCAGCGGCTCCGAGATCGCAAAGGCCATTTTTTCCCGCCATCGCTGCTGGAGAGTCAACTCGCCACGCTGGAACGTCCCACCACAGCGATTCACATCAACATCGATCAAGATATCGCAGCAATCACGGAAGAGATCGTTGCCAAAATCAAATCTCAATCGCCTTGAGGGCAGCGGCCAATTGGTCGATTTCGGTGCGCGTCGTAAACCAGGCGGTTGAAATGCGCAGAAAGTTTTTTCCATCCGCCGTCGTGACGGAGGTTTCAAGTTGATGTTTGCGCCAAAGTCGCTCCCGTAATTGGAGCGGGTTCGCCGACGATAACTCGATCGCGATCATCGAGCCGCAAAGTTCAGGATTGCGGGGCGTGGCAATTGTAAGCCCGATCGTCTCCAACCGCTCACGCGCATGGCGCGTCAGTTCGCGAACCCGATTCGCAATCGCGGATTCTCCGCCAAGACTTTGGCGAAATGCCATTACTTCTGGCAAAACCATCTGCGGGACACGATCCATGCAGCCTTGAAATTCAAACGCGAAATGCCAGCCGCCGCCTAATCGTCCGCCAAGTTTTCCTGTCCGGCGCTTCAAATTCCCCCACCCCCAGCTCGTTATCAATGGCTTGAGGAGAGACTTGAGCACGGGACGAACATGAAGAAACCCGCAACCGAGCGGTGTCATCAGCCATTTGTGACAATTCGCGCCGTAAAAATCAGCGCCAATTTTCGTCAGGTTCACTCCAACCATCCCGACGGCGTGCGCGCCATCCACCACAGAAATGATTCCATGTTGTCGCGCCATCGAGCAGAGATCGGTTGCAGGCAAAACGAACCCGGTCGTGCTTGTGACATGGCTGAAGAAAATGGCTCGCGTTTTGCGAGTGATCGAGCTGTGAAACGCCGAAACGATATCTCCTGGATTTTCCGTGCGATACGGCAGTTTTACAAATCGCAATTTCCAGCCACGTTCTCTCGCCCACCGATCCCAGCAAAACAACATCGCCCCGTATTCGTGGTCGGTCATGAGGATCTCCGCGCCTCGCGGCAATTGGAGTGACGCGACAACATGATTGAGCGCATGCGTCACATTGGGCAGGAGCAGCAAATCGTTTGGCGAGCAACGGAGAAACTTTGCCAGCGATGAGCGGGAACGGTTGATCAGGTGTGGCGTTTGTCGCCAAAGGAAATCGGCGGGAGCAGAGGCTTGTCTCTGACGCAACCGGGTCGCGGCCGCGAGTACCGGCTTTGGCGTTGGAGAAAGAGTTCCAGCGTTGAGCTGGATCGTGCCGTGCGCCAACGCGACACGGCTGCGTTGCGCCAGCCAAAATCGTTCGGGCGAAGGTCGGCGTGTCACGCCAAATCCATACTGGACTTTGGAGCGGTCGGTAAAGAATATTTGCGAACCATTTCCCGTTGCCAGTGTCGAATTGGACATGAAAATTCACCGACAAACATTTATTGCCATCACCGGCCTCTGTTTTCTTGCTCACGGCGCCTTTGCCGTAAAAATGCCCACGCCAAAAGCGGAAATGGAAAAAGGCTCCACGCATATTCTCGTTGGCACCGTTTCGCGTATCTATTCGACGAGCGAGCGGGTGGGACAATTTCAGGAAACTCGGTACGTGGCCGAGATTCTCGTCAAAAAAATCGAAAAAGGGGATGGCTTGAAGGTCGGCGAAGTAGTGTTGGTCCGGTATTTCTGGCAAGATTGGCGCGGGAGAGGCACGCCACCAACGGGCGACCCCGGACATCGTCCCACTCCCAAAAAAGGCGATCCCGTCCGCGTGTTTCTGGTCAACATAGGGTACAATGGCGCTGGAACGACAACGGACGGCGGGTTCGACGTTTATTACTATGAGGGATTTGAAATCCTGCCAGTGGCTCCACCCAAACAGCCCTAAACGCTGAACGATTCACCGCACGAGCAGCTTGCGGTGGCATTTGGGTTTTTGATTTTGAATCCGCCGTTGATGAGCGCGGACGAATAATCCAATTCCGAGCCGCTCAAGAATAAAGCGCTTTTGACGTCAACAACCACTCGCGCCCCGGCCGTCTCGACCAGGATATCGCTCTTGCGCGGGGCACCAACGAGGTCGAGTTTGTAGCTCAATCCGGAGCATCCACCGCCAACGATGGACACGCGCAACGCACCCTCCGAAAACCCTTGTTTGGCGGCAAACTCGTTGACTTTTTCTCCCGCCAAAGTCGTCGCGCGCACCAGCGACTCGCTGCCGCGTCGAAACACGGGCGGTTCTTCCGTTGTAAGATTCATTCCGGGACAAGATACTACGTGACCATGATTATTTCAATCCCAACGCGTTGGTAGCCTCCACTGCCGCCCGCGTAAGCGGTCCTTGGAAGACGCCGATCACGACGGTGGCGACCGCAACCAACAGGAGCGCGACGCGCATCGGCCGGCTGATGGCGATCTCGCCGATGGCCTGCGAATCTTCCCAAAACATCGCGCGAATGACGCCGAGATAAAAATAAAGCGAAGCGCCGACACCGATCAAACCGATGGCGGCAAGCCAATAGAGATGCGATTCGATGGCGGCGGCAAACACGAGGAATTTTCCAAAAAATCCGGCCAATGGCGGGATGCCGGCCAGCGACGCCATCGCGATGGCCATCGCCCACGCCAGCATTGGCGCCCGCTTAGCCAGTCCGCGATATGCGTCAATGTCATCATCGCCCATCGTATTCGACACGACGATGACGATCATAAACGCGCCGAGGGTGGTAAAGAGATACGCGCCAAGATAGAACAGCACGGCTTTCACGCCCAATGACGATCCAGCAGCGACACCCATCAACATAAATCCAGCGTGACCGATACTGGAATACCCGAGCAATCGTTTGATATTGCGTTGTGGAATCGCACCGAGGTTGCCATAGAGAATCGTTGCGGCAGCGATCCCCGCGAAGAGCGGCTGCCAGCTTGGTTTCATGTCCAACAATCCGGTCATGAACACCCGCAGGAGCAACACGAACCCAGCAGCTTTTGACCCGACGGCAAGAAATGCCGCCACGGACGCCGGCGCGCCTTGATATACGTCGGGCGTCCAGACTTGAAACGGGACGGCAGCAATCTTGAAACCCAATCCGGCAAACACGAGCACCACACCGAGCATCAAAAGCTTGTGATCAGGGTTTTTTGCCACCCACGCGGCGATCTGTCCAAAATTTGTTGCGCCCGCGTGTCCAAAAACATACGCGATGCCGTAAACGAGAAAAGCCGAGGAGATCGCGCCCAGGATGAGATATTTGACGCCTGCTTCGAGCGATTGCACTTGTCGCCGCAGGTAACTCGTCAGCACATAAAACGTGATGGTGATCAATTCGAGCGAGACAAACAGCAAAATGAAATCGTTCGCGCTGGCCGCCAGCATCATCCCGGTCAACGCGAAGAGAATGAGCGCGAAGAATTCCCCCACCCCGGATTCCAATTGCCACGAAAATTCGATGGACATTACACAAACAAAAATCCCAGCGACAAGGAACAGCCGTTTACAGTACAACGCGAACCCGTCCCCAACGAACATTTCGCCGCTGGCGACCGGATGCCAGCCCACCGAGGGCAGATAAGCGCTGTACACGAGAATCCCGGCCAGCCCGGCAACCGCCCACCAGCCAAGGCGCGCCTTGGTTTCCCGGTCGCCAAACAAATCCGCAATCAGGATCGCCACTGCCAATAGCGTTGTGAGAATTTCCAGAATCAAAAGATTTGTAAGGTCGGTTGTCATTTTGCCTGATCGGTTTCAACCATATTTTTGACTGGCTTTGGCGCGGACGCTCGCGGCGAATACTTCGCCGCGATCGGCTCGACACTCGGCGTAATCACGTCGGTTAACGAACGCGGCCAAAAACCGACCACGAGCGACACGGCAATCAACAGAACAAATGGGAATTTTTCCCCTGCGTCCTTCGCGTCCGCCAATCGCGACCAGCGCGGATTGAACGGGCCAAAGAACGCGTCCCGAGTTGCTCGAAGCATGTAGACGGCCGAAATCACCACACCCCACGCCGCGGCAACGACCGCCCACGGATATTTTTGCCACGAACCAAAGAAAATCAGAAGTTCGGCGACGAAATTGGCAAACCCGGGCAATCCACACGCCGCAAACGCAGCCATGGTGAATGCCGTCGCGACAAACGGCATTTTCTTGGCCAACCCACCCAGTTCGTCGAGGTCTCGAATGCCCGTCTGGGCCGTCACGTAGCCAACCAGCGCGAAGGCAAGCGCCGCGGTAATCCCATGCGCAAACATCAGCAGCACCGCGCCGGTCAATCCCAATGTCGTGAGACTGGCGATCCCCAGGAACGCGTATCCCATGTGCATCACGCTGGAATAGCCAATGACATAGTTGAAATCGCGCTGCGCCAGCGTGACCAGTCCGATGTAGAGGATATTACAGAGCAAAAACGCGACAAGGATTTCGCTCCAGGTAAAATAGACCGGGCCGATGATCCAAAGTTTGAAGTGTAACGGTTGATTGATCCCTTGAGGCAGCAAGGGAAGCGCAATTCGCAGCAGCGCGTACAGGCCAAACTTTTTCAGCACACCCGCGTGCATCATCGCCGTCGCCGTCGGCGCCGCCCCGTAGCCAACGGGTGACCAGGTATGAAACGGACAAAGGGCAACCAGAATGCCAAATCCAATCAGTAATAACCCAAAAATATTGGCCTGTGTCGGTGCGGCCAATTTCACGGATGCGAGATCGGTCAAATCAAAGCTCGTCGCGCCCGCCTTGATGTACAGGGCGAGCAACCCGATGAGAGCCAGGAAAGCCCCCACACTCAAGTAGATCGTCAGTTTCATGGCCGCGAAAGATTTGTCGGCCTTGATACTGTTGCCCCAAATGCCGACCATGAGAAACGTCGGGATCAACGCAAGCTCGTGGAAGAAATAGAGGAAAAACAGATCGAGCGAGATAAACGCGCCCAGCACACCGTCGAGCATGAGCAACAACAACACATAAAACTCTTTTTGCCGAGACTGTACGTCCGTTGACACCAGCACCGCGGAAAACCCGACGATGGCCGAAAGGAGCACTAGGACAATGCTGATACCGTCCACACCGACATGATAGCTGATGCCAATCGATTCGACCCACGGAACGCGCTCCTCAAACTGGAAATCGGCGCGGCCACGGTCAAAAAATCCGAGCAGGGCGCAGGTCATCACCAGCGTCAAAAAGGACGCGGCGATGGCGAAAATCCGCATTTCGCGCACACATTCTTTTCGCGTCAGCGCTACCAGTAAAGCACCAATCAACGGTATCAATAGAAGAGTTGTCAGCATGGTTAGTAAATAAAGACAAAGTAGAGAATCACGACCAAGCCTGTTACAAAGACGAACACATAAACCGTCAGGTCGCCCGTTTGCGCCCGGCGTAAAATCCAACCAGTCCCTTGAACCAGCCTCGCCAAACCGCGCACGCCAAACACAGCGATGACATAATAGTCCACCGCGTCACAGAACTTTGCGAGTGCTTGCTGGAGATTCGCCACCATCCAATCATAAACCCGGTCGAAATAAAATTTTTCGGTCAACACCTGCCAAACCCGGGGCGCGCGCCGGCTTAATGTCTCCGCCGATGCCCGGTGGTAATAGGCCCAGGCCGCCGTAAACCCAAACAAGGACAACCCATAGGCGACAGCGGGAATCAGAAGCTCTTCCCGGGAAAAATGAAATAGCGCCGACCAAAAATCATGGGTCGATTCTTTCGAGCCAAGATATTGCGGCACGGCAAATGCGCCAGCGATCGTCGCCAGAATCGCCAGGATCACCAGGGGAATTGTCATGATGCGCGGGGATTCCTTGGCGTGATACGCCGCATCGCTTCGGGCATTGCCAAAGAAAACCACGAAACAAAGCCGCCACATGTAAAATGCCGTCAATCCCGCCGTCCCCAGTGCGATGGCAAAGAGCATGGAATTTTTTGCAGCAGCCAGGCTTAGAATTTCGTCTTTGCTCCAGAATCCGCTAAAAAATGGCACCGGCGCACTGGTCATCGCAAGGCACCCAATTAAAAACGTCACGAACGTCAGGCGCATCTTCCCCCGCAATCCGCCCATCCGCCAGATATCCTGCTCGTGATGGAGGGCGATTATGATGGAGCCTGCCCCGAGAAACAGCAGCGCCTTAAAAAACGCATGGGTGGTCAGGTGAAACATCGCCTCGTTCGCCCCGGACAACCCAACCGCCATCACCATGTAGCCAAGCTGCGACAACGTCGAGTAAGCGAGGATTCGCTTGATATCATTCTGCACGCAACCCATCAACGCACTCAAAGCCGCCGTCAATACGCCGACCCAGGCGATCCAGAGCATAGCTTCCGCATCAAACGCCGTATTCAACAACACTCGGCAAAGCATATAAACGCCGGCTGCGACCATTGTCGCCGCGTGAATGAGCGCGCTAACAGGTGTCGGCCCTTCCATGGCATCCGGCAACCAGACGTGCAGCGGCACTTGAGCCGATTTGCCGACGCACCCGCAGAAAATCAGAAGCGCGACGATCGTTGGCAGCGCGCCGATCCCCCCCAATTTTGAAAATTCCAACGTCCCGCTAATCATCCACACCATCATGATTCCCAGGATGAACCCGAAATCACCGACGCGATTGACCAAAAACGCTTTTTTGGCTGCCTCCGCGGCGCTGGCGCGCTCATACCAAAACCCAATGAGCAAATAACTGCTCACGCCAACCAATTCCCAGAAAATAAACATCTGGATGAAGTTGCTCGACAACACAATCCCCAGCATCGAGAACATAAAAAGCGATAATTTGGCGAAATACCGCGCTTTACCCGGGTCATCCGCCAGATAACCGAGCGAATAATAATGGATCAGCGCTCCCACGCCGGTCACGATGAGCAACATTAGCTTGCTCAAGGGATCGACCGTCAGACCGAACCCAACGTGCAACGACCCAACCGACAGCCACGTGACATCGCCGAAAAACACCTTTGGATCGCCTCCACCAAAAAACACGCCCACGGAAAGCAAAAACGATCCAGTCACCGCCGCGCACGACAGCCGCCCCGCCCAAAGCGCGGATTGCAGCGCGAAAAGGACGATCAATCCGCTCGCGATGAGCGGCAGAAATAAAATCACCCAGAGAACGGTGGGGTCGTATTGCATGGACGTGAGTTAGAATTTCATCGAATTGACGGCCTCGACTCGGGTGCTTTGTTTGGCGCGAAATAGAGCGACGATCAGGGCAAGGCCGACGGCAACTTCCGCCGCCGCGACCGTGATGACAAAAAAAGCGAGGATCTGGCCGTTCATCTTGCCGTTGAACCGCGAAAACGCGACGAGGGTGAGGTTGGCTGCATTGAGCATCAGCTCCAGGCACATGTACATGACGAGAATATTCCGGCGCAGCAGCAGTCCGCAAAGCCCGACCGTGAAAAGTGCGCCGCTGGTCACGAGATAATGATAGACAGAGATCGTCATTTTTTCTCCTTGGGTTCGGGGGGACGAGAAGAGTCGCCGTGGCGAGTCAACAAGATCACGCCAATGATTGCCACCAACAACAATAGCGAAGTGACCTCGAACGGGACCAGATATTCGGTGAACAATGATTTGCCAACCGCTTCCACGGTGCCAGGCGGCGAGGTTTTGGCAAAACTCAATAACGGCGCCTTTTTCTGCACGTGAAATAACACCGCCCCAAACGCGAGCGCCACGAGAATGGAAAGCGCAATCTGAAAATGTCGCAGGCGGCGCTTCAACTCCGTCGCCACATCCAACAGCATGATGACAAACAGAAACAAAACCATCACGGCGCCCGCGTACACGAGAATCTGTACCGCCGCGAGAAAATAGGCGCCGAGCAATACGAACAGCCCTGCAATGAAAAACATCGAGCAGACCAGCGCCATGGCGCAGTTGATCGTATTGCGGCAGGCAACAACCATCACGCCGCTGACCACCGCCGCAAGCGAAAATATCCAGAAGAGAGCGTCAGTCATTTTTTCCTCCATCGGCCCATTTATCAAACCAATAACGCAAAAGGATTGCACACGCTAAAGTTACGAGTAACGCACCAATACCCATTCCTGTTAGAGCGAGTACTTTCATTTATTCTCCCATTTCTTGATCGGTAATTTCATCTCTCCACCCATTTCGAGCAACTTGTCCTTGTGCAAGATCATTTCTTCGCGCGAGAATCCCGTGAGCTGCGGAAATTCACGCTTCAGGTAGATCGCCTCCTCGGGACAAACTTCCTGGCAATAGCCGCAAAAAATACAGCGGAGCATGTTGATGTCGAACTCCGCCGGCGTTTTCTCGATTTTGCCATGTTTGGCGTTCGCCGGGTATTCCATCGGCACAATCCGAATCGCGCGCGGCGGACAGACAAACTCACACAGCTGACACGCCACGCATTTCACTCGCGCCTCCTCGTCCTTCACCAGGCACGGCACCCCGCGATAGCCTTCCGGCATTGTCCATTTTTGTTCGGGATATTGCGTGGTGACTTTTTTGCGGAACAAATGCCCCAGGGTCGTCTTCAACCCGCCGAGGATTTGCGGAAAATACAGTTTCTCCCACCATCGCAATGGTTTGCGTTCGACGATCATTTCGCACCTCCGAATTTGATGATGCACAATCCCGTCAGGACAATGTTCACGAGCGCAGCCGGCAAAAAGATTTTCCAGCCCAGTCCCATTAGTTGATCGAATCGAAACCGGGGCAGCGTCCAGCGCACCCACATGAAAAACACCATGAAAATCATCACCTTGATCAGAAAGACAAGAATGTGAGCGATACCCTGCGGAATCGTTCGCGCTGGCATGTCCAATCCGAACCAGGGAAGTGTCCATCCTCCAAAAAACAACGTCACCATCAGGGCGCTGACGGTGATCATACTCGCATATTCGGCGAGATAAAACATCGCGAATTTCATCGAGCCGTATTCGGTGTGATACCCGGCTACCAGTTCGGTTTCCGCCTCCGGCAGATCGAATGGCAGCCGGTTCGTCTCGGCAAAAGCCGCGATCAGAAAAATCAAGAACGCAAGCGGCTGGTAAAATATCAGCCATACATGCGTCGTCTGATACGCGATGATGGCGCTCAAATTCAAGCTGCCGACTTGCATAAAGATACCCACCACAGACAGTCCCATGCAGATTTCATAGCTAATAAGTTGTGCGCTGGAGCGAATCCCGCCGAAAAACGGATACTTCGAGTTGCTCGCCCAACCTGCCAGGACAATCCCGTACACGCCGAGCGAGGCGATGGAAAAAATCCACAGGACGCCGACATTTAGGTCAGCAATGACCATTTTTTGAGCGCCCATTGAGCTGCCGAAGGGAATGACCGCCAGCGTCAAAAACGCGGGAATCATCGTCACCGCCGGCGCCAGCCAGTAATAAAACTTGTTTACGTGCGCGGGAATAAACTGCTCCTTGAACAAAAACTTCACGCCATCGGCAACTGGCTGCAGCAGCCCAAGCGGGCCAACCCGATTCGGACCAACCCGATCCTGGAGCCAAGCCGCCAATCGTCGTTCCAGCAAAACGACATAGGCGAGCAACCCTTGAAGAACCGCGATGACAGCGACAATTTTGATGGCGTGAAGGACAGCATCGTTCATTGCGCCACCTCCAATTTCAAATCCACGCCAGTGTCTCTAATGGCGCCAAAACTGATGCCGCCCATGGAGGGAATCGCTGCGCCCATTTCCGCGAAAATCTTCGAGTAGTCAGGGGACGGCGTGATTGTGCCTGTCTGCATATACGCGATGAGGGATGCCAGCGTTTCCCATTCTGGTCTTGCCGCGCCAGGAGGCTGTATGCCTTGCCAGAATCTCTGCAAACGCCCCTTGCCATTGACAAACGTGCCGAATTTTTCAACGTGAGCCGCTCCGGGAAGTTGATATTGCGCCAAGGCGACGGTTTTGCTTGGCAAAATGTCGAACGCAACAAGAAATTCCAGTTTCTTCAGCAAATCCTCGCCAATGCCGCTCTTGGTCACGTCTTCGCCAAGCACAATGAGCGTTTTGGTTTTCCCGGCCTTGATTCCATCGACAATCTTCGGCAGGTTCGACCCCATCGGATTTGCGGCGACGCCAGCGAGTTTCGCACCGATGCTGTTCGGGTTTTTGTCGGCACTGAAAAGAAAACTGTCTCCTTGTCCCACGCGCGGAACACTGTCGAGCAACTTGCAGCCGAGCAGGTCCGCCAGTTTTTTGAGAAGAAACAATTCTTCGCAACTTGCGCGCGCGCTGCCAACAATGGCAATGGCGTCCCCCATTCCTTTCTTGCCCAACTCGGCAAAGCGACGGCCAAGCTGCTCAACAACTTCATTCCAGGTAGCGTCGAAAAACTGGCTGCCAACCAACACTCGCGGAGCGCGAAGCCGGTCGGCGCGATTGATCCATTTGTAATTCAGCCGTCCTTCGTCGCACACCCAGCATTGGTTTACGGCGTCGTTTTCGCGCGGAGTGTAGCGAAGCACCTGACCTTCGCGGCTGCCAACCAGGATATTGCAACCCGTGGCGCAACTGCTGCAAATGCTCTTAGTCTCTTTCAAAAACCATACGCGTTGTTTGAACCGGAAATCATTCGACGTGAGCGCGCCGACCGGACAAATATCCACGATGTTGAGATCGTAGTTGGTGTTCGGTTCTTTGCCTGGGAAACAGGTGAGCGTCGTATGGCTGCCGCGATTGACGAAACCAAGACAATCGTTCTTGGCGATGTCTCGCTCGAACCGGATGCAGCGCGAGCATTCAATACAACGCTCGTCGTCGAGAGTGATTTTCGGACCTAGCGGGACATGCTTCGGTTTGTGCACTTTCTCCTCCACAAACCGGCTCCCGCCTTGCCCAAATTCAACGGAAAACTCCTGCAATTTGCATTCGCCGGCCTGGTCACAAATCGGACAATCAAGCGGGTGATTGATGAGGAGAAATTCAAGGATAGCATTTTGCCATTGTTTCACTGTTGGGGTGTTGGTTTTAACCACCATCCCCGGCGCGACATTGGTGGCGCAGGCGATTTGAGGACGCGGGATCATCGCAATGACAGGTTTGCCGTTTGAATCCAACTCGGGTGTCCGGTCGGGTTTCATCTTCGGCAACCCCATTTCCATCAAACACATGCGGCAATTCCCCGCAATCGGCAGTTTGGGATGATAACAATAATGCGGGATGAACGTCCCGATGCGTTTGGCCGCCTCGATGACGTTGATGCCTTTCGGCACCTCAACCTCACGCCCGTCAATGGTCATCTTGATCATATCAGACACGCGCCACCTCCGTTGCTGGCTCGGTCGATTTCGAGGCACACTTGGCGGCAAACTCCTCTTTAAACTTCGCCGTGTAACTTTGCACCGGCCATCCGAAAGCCTCGCCAAAAGGACAGATCGTCTTTCCCACGGCGTTGTCGGCGATGTTCTTAAGCATCGCAGGATCCTCGGGGCGACCTTGCCCGTGCGATAGCCGATGCAATATCTTCGAAACCCACAGCACGCCTTCGCGACAAGGAGTGCATTGCCCGCAACTTTCGTGCGCGTAAAATTCCTCGATGTTGTCCAGTGCCGCAACGATGTCGGTCGAGTCGTCCAGCACGATTACCGCGCCACTGCCGCTCATCGTGCCGCAAGCGCCGAGCGTGTCAAAATCATAAGGAATATCCAAAGTGCCGATTTCCTTTTCTGTCGGCGAACCGTCGGCTGCTTTGCCCTTGATCTTAAATTTTTCGTCAGCCCGCAGAATCTTCGAAGACGATCCGCCGGGGATGACTGCCTTCAATTTTCGCCCGCTTCGAAGTCCGCCACAGAGACCATTGATTAACTCGCCAATCGTCACTTTGCCCACCTCGATCTCGAAATAGCCGGGTTTGTTGACATGACCGCTGACGCAAACGAAGCGCGTACCGGTGTTGTTGGGCGTGCCGATCTTTGCATAAGCGTCGGCGCCCATCGCAACAACGTGTTTCACATGACAAAGCGTCTCGACATTATTGACGACCGTCGGGCACATATAAAGGCCCAGGACAGCGGGAAAGTATGGCGGCTTGAATCGAGGATACGCGCGCTTTCCTTCCAGTGATTCGATCAGGCCCGTTTCCTCGCCACAGATGTAGGCGCCCGCGCCGCGATGAATTGTGACTTCCAAATCATATCCCGACTTGAGGATGTTTTTGCCGACAAAGTTCTTCGTGCGCGCCTCGTCGATCGCCTGCTCCATGATCTTTGCCGCCTTTGGAAACTCGCCTCGGATGTAAATGAACGCGTGCTTCACACCGTTGGCGTAACACGCAATCACCAGCCCTTCGAGAAGCTGATGCGGATCTTTGTGCAAAATCTGCCTGTCCTTGAATGTCCCCGGCTCGCTCTCGTCGGCATTGCAAATCAAATAAATCGGTTTCCCACTCTTGCGATCCACCAGCGACCATTTCACGCCCGCCGAAAATCCCGCGCCGCCGCGCCCGCGCAATCCCGATTTCTTGACCTCTTCAATAATTGCCTCCGGCTTTATCGCCAATGCCTTCTTCAAATCCGCATAACCGCCGTGCTTCAGATAACAAGCCATATCAGGCGAGTAATCTGCCTTGTCAAAATTCACCCCGACCAGACGCCTCTCCTTCGGATGCGGCGGCCACGATTTCGGAAACGCGGGTTCATTCGGCAGAGATGCTAGAATCTGATCAGCCTTCTGCGGCGTCACTTCATCGAACAACTCGTTATTGACCATCATGCACGGTCCGCGATGACAATCCGCGATACATTCCAGCCAGCCGACGGTGAATTTTCCGTCCGCGCTCGTGCCATCCACTTCTTTCACGCCGACCTTGGCGCGAATGTGTTCCGCAAGTTTGTGGCTACCTGCCAACTCGCACGACAACGTGCGGCAGATCTTGATCTGAACCTTGCCACTCGGCTGCGACCGATACATCGGATAGAAACTCACCAGCTCGTAGACATTGATCGGTTGCAAGCCGAGTTTCGCCGCGATCCATTCCACCGCCTCGTTTGACACGAACCCAAACTCTTCTTGGAGGGCATGCAGGAGCATCATCGAGGCGCTCCGCTTCTGCGGATACCGCGCCACGATCGCGTCAATCTCGGCTTCTAACTTTTCTGGCACTTGTAAACTCATATTTACACTTGGCTCTTAGCGTACAATTCTATGAATTCACAATGAGAACACCGATACGCTTCAATCTCGATCGTGGTTTTTTCGGTTACTTTTGTTCCCCGAAGAAGCGTCTTTTGAGGGGGACCCTCAATCCAATCCGTCGGCGTCACCTGACTGAAATCCCCGTATTCAGGAACGAATCCTTGTTTCATCTCTCCTTGGCACTTTGGACATTTCAGATTCATGACTTCGCCTCCCTTGGGTTTTCCACAAGACAAATTGAATTATCGTCCTGATCGAAAAAATACGCGAGTGACCCACCCCACGGCATTTTTTTCGGTGGGCCAGAAAGCCGTGCCCGCGCGGGCATTTTATATCGCCCTTTCAGGGCTGCTATTCCTGGGAGATAATCCATTCCCAGCCCTGCGGGCTGGGCTAGGTTATGCCGCGCCTTCGGCGCTATCCGCTGTATCAACGGCGATGAGCGCGTTTCGCGGCAGCGGGCTTTCCATAAACGTGCTCGATCGCGCGAACCATGTTCGCCTGGCGCTGGCCTTCCGTGAGCATGTTGGCGCGGGCGCGCCACTCCGCGGCCATGACCGTGCCCGCGGTGGGCTTGGCCTTCGAGGATTCCAATGCTTGTTTCGCTGGCTTCATCACGCTTTACATTGGCAGAACCTACCGCCGCTGTCAAATCAATGCGCCGCTGCGCGCCGCTCCGCTTTTGCGGATACCGCGCCACGATCGCGTCGATCTCCTTCTCCAGTTCGGGTCGGATGTTAAGTGACATAAATCCAATTCAACGTTTCAACAATTTAACGATTCAACGAACCTATCGGTCACACTCCCCCATCACGAAATCCCAACTGCCGAGGATTGCGACGGCGTCGCTGACCATGTGGCCTTTGAGCACTACGGGCAGCACGGAGAGGTTGACGAAACTCGGCGCGCGGATTTTCATGCGCCACGGGACGCCCCCGCCGCGGCTGACGATGTAAAAACCCAGTTCGCCCTTCGGGTTTTCGGCGGCAAAATAAACCTCGCCCGCGGGCGCTTGCGGTCCTTCGGTAACGATCATGAATTGATGAATCAACTCCTCCATCTTGGTCAGCACGCGGTCTTTGGATGGCAACACGATTTTCGTGTCGGTGATGTTGATCGCACCGCTCGGCATCTTATCGCAGCATTGGCGGAGAATTTTTACCGATTGGCGAATTTCTTCCATCCGCACGAGGTAGCGGTCATAGCAATCGCCGACCGAGCCGATGGGCACATCGAACTCCAATTGCTCGTAGCCGAGGTACGGATGTTTCTTGCGCAAATCGAACTCCACGCCGGAGCCGCGCAGGTTGGGGCCTGTGACGCCATAATCAATCGCCACGTCCTTTGGCAGAATCCCGATGCCTTGCATTCGATCTACGAAGATGCGATTGCGCGTGAGTAGTTTATCCACCTCGTCCATTTGCGCGAGCAGACCATCGCAAAACGTCCGCACATCATTGAGCCAGCCATCGGGCAAATCGCGGCTCATTCCGCCGATGCGCGTGTAACTGGTGGTGAACCGCGCGCCCGTGAGCGATTCACAAAGATTATAAATGTATTCGCGTTGCTGGAATGTGTAGAGGAAAACTGTCATTGCACCCGTGTCCATCGCCATCGCTCCAATGCCTAGCAGGTGCGAACTGATCCGCGCAAGTTCGCAGCACACCACCCGAATCATTTGTCCGCGTGGCGGCAGAGTGACGTCGCAAAGTTTCTCGACCGCGAGGGCGTAGGCAACGTTGTTGGCCAGCGGCGCGAGATAATCGAGGCGATCGGTGTATGGAACAAACTGATTCCATGTCATATTCTCCGCGATCTTCTCGTCGCCCCGGTGGAGATAGCCGACGTCTGGCTTTGCGCTCACGATGACTTCGCCGTCGAGTTCCAGCACGAGGCGCAGAACGCCGTGCGTACTCGGATGCGAAGGCCCAAAGTTGAGCGTCATCCGTTCGCCGGGAATATCGGCAACGGCTTCGGCGCGGTGTGTCGCTTCCTTAAATTCGATTTCTTTGGTCGTTGGCATACTATTTCAAAACAAGGTTGAAACGGAGAACAGCACGAGTCCAATGACAAGAAAAGTGATTCCCAAGACCATGCCAAGGCAACCCGCCTTGGGGCGCGACTTGAATTTTTTTGGATCTTTTTGTCGCGACTCCGCCTCCAGCGTTTCCACTAGATCCTTCGCTTCCACCAAACCCATGCCGGGAATCACTTCGCGGGCTAGCTTGATCGCTCCGATCTTGTTGCCAGCAAAAATCTCGGCCTCGATAGCCTGCTGTTGTTCTGGTGTCAGATTGTTCATTTTACTCTTATCCGTTTGTTCTCGGATCTTCCTCGAAGCATGGGTCGTCGGCAGGGTTATATTTTGAATTTGCGGCAGCTCTGCCAAAAGGCCGTCAACTGCCTCGTCAATCCGCTGACGATCAAGTGCATCAAGTCCCCATCGCGGTTCTTGCGTCCATTCTAAAAACTTTGTAGCTGAGATTTTTCCATTTTTTTCAATTACCACTTCAAATCCAGATTTTTCGGCATCTAGGTACACTTTGAGCTGATAGCCTTTTTCCTGGCCATCCATAAGGATTTCTCTATTTTCCGGCATATATCCTCCTTTACTCTTCTCCTTTCGCCCGTGGTTCTTTCTCGAAGCTGTGTCCATCGGGCGCGGCGACGAATGGTCCCCCCATTAACGGCGCGGCCTTGCTGAATGCGACGTCCGGCATCTCGCTCGGCTTGCCCGCGAGCGGAAAATCTTTGCGAAGTGGATAATACGGATAACCGTCCCACATCAAAATGCGCCGCAGATCGGGATGGCCGGTGAATTTGATTCCAAACATGTCGTAGGCTTCCCGCTCGTGCCAATCCGCGCCATGCCAGACACTTGTCACACTTGGCAACGTCGGGTCATTTTCAGGAAGGCGCGTCCGCAATCGGAGCGCAATGCCATTCTTATAGCTGTAGAGATGATAAACGACCTCGAAACGCGGTTCATCGCCGAAATTATCCACGCCGCTGATGTCCACCAGATAATCAAATGCAAGATCATGATTGGTCTTTAGAAATTTGCAAATCTCGACGATGCGTCCGCGCGGAATTTCAACGGATATTTCGCCTCGAAACTCGCGCGAGTCGCCAATTTCTTTCCCGAATCGTTCCCGAAGTCGTGTGGCGGCGTCGAGGACTGTCATGGTTCGAAAACTCCCACTCGATTCAGCCCCGAAGGGGCGGGATAAATCAGCCCAGCCCGAAGGGCTGGGGAAACGAACAAATAATACAGGAAGCCCTGAAGGGGCGACATAATTCCCTGCCTATTATTTCGCCCCTTCAGGGCTGATACCTGATTGGAATCACGATTCCCAGGGCTTCGCCCTGGGCTGTCATATGCCGCCCCAATGGGGCTGATGGGACACCTAGTCATCATCCGGCCTTCTTGAGATTCGCCAGCGCCGATTCGCCGCTGATTTTATTTTGCAGCTTCATCAAACCATCCAGCAAAGCCTCGGGACGCGGCGGACAGCCCGCGACATACACGTCCACGGGCAAAAGCTGATCGATTCCCTGCAGCACGGCATAACTGCGATACATTCCGCCGGTGCTGGCACAGGCGCCCATGGCAATCACCCACTTTGGTTCGGGCATCTGATCATAGACGCGTTTGGCGGCGAGAGCCATTTTGTAGGTTACTGTTCCCGCCACGATCATCAAGTCGGCCTGCCTCGGCGAGAATCGCATCACTTCGGCGCCGAACCGTGAAATATCGAATCGGCTCGCTCCCGCTGCCATCAGTTCGATGGCGCAACACGCCAGGCCCAGCGGCATCGGCCAGAGGGAATTTTTGCGGCACCAATTGACCGCTGCGTCGGCGGTCGTGACGATGATCTGTCCTTCTTGCCGAGAATCAAGGTTTGCCTCGGCGGTTTGCGTAGCTGCAGCCGCAGCGGGTTCAGTCATAACTGGTTTATCAGGGTAGCCGAACACAACCCCTTTGCAAGTGAAAAATTTCACAAACTTGATGTTTTGGGCACGTTGAATCGCCAAAAAACCAGCTCTCGACCCCTGGCAACGAAATCGATACACGTGTAATGGTTTCGTTGCCAGGGGAGTTTGGGCAATTGAATCTGGATCGAGACCACTCGATTATTGTCTTTCGGTTGACGGTAGGCTAGTGTTCGCCCATGGCTGAAGGTCGAACCATCTCTGCAAAGGAATTGACTAAGCGAGACCGGGAGGTCTTGCGGCTCACAGAAGTCATCGCGGAAGCGTTGCGTGCGCTCATCCCCAACCCCGAAAACGCCAAGGAATTCTGGGATAAATACGGCAAGGTCAATTACTCGCGCGATGCCGGGCTCGGCGTGGGCGGCGGCAAACTCCAGCGCGACGGACTTTGCACCCGTGGACGATCGGGCAAACTCCCCTTTTCCAATCGTAACCTCCGCTGGCATCCGCTCACGGTGGCGGAGACGGTACCGGCATCGTTCAAGCCAGCCAAAGTTGAACTGGATGCGACAGGCAAGGAGCTCCGGTTTCGGACGGCGGACAGCCAGACGGTTTGGAGCCCGGACAAGGTTCACGATCTTCCAGGGGCATACTGCATTGCTTCTGACGAGTGGAAACCATTGGCGGCCACTCTAAAAATGTGGGATGACGCGACCTGGACGAAAAATTCCTGCATCATTCCCGTCTATGAATATTGTCCCTGGCTGGACGCTGTAGAAACCTTCGCGGTTTTGGGCGTGTCCATTGCCTCGGCGCTTTACCGAGCCAACTTGAACCTCGCCTACGAAGCCGTCAGCGGAATTCTGTCGAAAGCGACGATTGAGGGAGCAAAACTTCCTACCCCGCGATTTCCATCCGAGAAAGAAAAAGCCACGTTCGTGCTTTGTCCCCTTTGCCGCGCGCCCATCAACGGCAATCCCGCTCAACTTCCCTCGCGACAGCGCGCGCAAGTTTGGCAACCGGCTTGGCAGTCGGTCAAACGCGATGAAGGCGAAGACTCCAGTCTTCAAGTCATGCACGTCAATGCTCTCGTGGAACCTGAAACCCGCCATCACGCCGGCAATGTCCGATACGGTCATCGCTGGTGCAACATCGCCATGAGCGATCACTCGTTCGACGAGACCCTTTTGTTCATGCGACGCGTATCGGAGGCGCAAAAGAATCCGTGACGGCTTCCGATGCGGTTGGAGGTCACGCTGGAAATCCCCGTCTCGTTTCTGTCATTCGTCAAGAAATTCGGGAAAACGGCCCGATGCGATTCGACCGTTTTATGGAACTCGCGCTCTATCATCCGCGCCTTGGCTATTACTCCAGCGGCCGCACCGAAATCGGAAAGCGCGGTGATTTCTATACCAGTGTCAGCGTGGGGGCACTCTTTGGCGAATTGCTCGCCCTGCAATTCGTCGAGATGTGGGAATTGTTGGGTCGTCCAAAAACATTTTACCTTGTCGAAGCCGGTGCCCACCACGGAAATCTAGCCACCGATATCCTCGATTGGTTGCGTCAAAACCACCCCGATGTGGCAAGCGCCTGCCACTACATCATCATTGAGCCTTCCCCTGCCCTCCAACGACGGCAGCGAAAAACTGTACAAGCCGATCTACCCGTGAAGTGGGTCAGCAAACTTAGTGAAATTCGTCACAATTCGCTCGTCGGCTGCATTTTCTCCAACGAACTTCTCGATGTCTTCCCTGTCCGACGAATCACATGGAGCAACGGACACTGGCGCGATGTCTGCGTGGATTGGCGAGAGGAGCGATTCGTTTATACTGTAGGCCGCTTCTGCGAAGCGGCGCATCAATTTATCGCCGACTCACAGAGTCGGCCTACATTCTTTCCAGAGAGATACACAACGGAAGTTTGTCCAGCCGCCGAGAAATGGGTTCATTCCGCGGTGCGGCGGCTAAAACGCGGTTGGCTGCTATTTTTTGATTACGGGTATGAAGCGAGCGAATACTTCGCCCCCCATCGAACCGACGGGACACTTCGATGTTACTACCGGCATCAACCAAACAGCGAACCGCTCGAGCGCGTCGGCATTCAAGACGTTACCGCGCATGTCAATTTTACCGCCATCGCTCGCGCGGGAAAATCAGCCGGAGCTAACGAGGCAGGATTTTGTCACCAACAACATTTCCTTGTCGGCATCGCTCACCGATCGTATTTGCGCCAATTGGAATCCGATCTGGCCGGCACAACGTCGGGTGACAGCAAGACGGACGCAGCACGAAAAAAAATACGCGCGTTTCAAACGCTCACTCATCCCGATCATTTCGGGCGCGCCCTGAAAGTATTGACCCTCTCCAAAGGCAAAGAGTTGCCTCGCATCAGCGGTTTGAGGTATGCTCGACCAATCTAATGCCAATCACCCGACGCGATTTTTTGCGGGCGAGCGCGGCGACGACAGGATTGGGAATCGTGGGATTCTCCGCATCCCGCCTCCTGGCGGTGGAACGGACGAAACCCATCGCTCGCGGATCGTCGCCCATTTCCGAGGAGCCAAATATGACCATCCGTGATTATCTCTCGCGCGAGGCGCGCCGCATCACCGATCACGCGCTCGGTGATTTCAAGACGGCGGCGGCCTGGAAAAAACAGATCGGCGAGAAACGACGCCAATTCTCGGAAATGATGGGATTGGAAAATCTGCCACCCGCGAGCGAGCGTCCCCGTGTGTCGTTTACTGTCACGGGCGCGGTGGAGCGCGGCTCGTGCCGCATCGAGAAACTTCATTACGAGAGCTTGCCGAAATTGAATGTGACGGCAAATCTTTATATTCCGAAAACGATCAACGGACGCGCGCCGGCGGTGCTTTATGTTTGCGGGCACGCACAAAATCAAAAAGCCCACTACCAGGCGCACGCGCGCAAGTTCGCCGAGCTGGGTTTTGTTTGTCTGATCATCGAGACGGTTCAGCTTGGCGAAGTCACCGGATTTCATCACGGCTGTTACCGTGAGGGCTGGTTTCATTGGTACAGCCGAGGTTACGCGCCGTCCGCGGTCGAATTGCTCAACGGCATTCGCGGCCTCGACCTTCTCGCGCAGCGATCCGATGTGGACGCGACGCGAATGGGTGTGACGGGAATTTCCGGCGGAGGCGCCTCGACATGGTGGATCGCCGCGGGCGATGAACGGGTCAAATGTGCCGCGCCCGTTTGCGGCACGACTACCCTGGCGGCTCACATTCGCGACCGACTCATTGACGGTCATTGTGATTGTATGTGGTGGAACAACATCTACCGATGGGATCTGGCCGACGTTGGCGCGCTCATCGCGCCTAGGGCTTTGATGATCGCCTCGTCCGAACGCGATTCCATTTTCCACATTGCTTCCATTCGCGAAGTGCATCAGCAGCTCAAACAACTGTATCGCCGAATCGACGTCGCCGATCAATTGAAGCTCGTGACCTACCCGGGCGAACACGCCTATCGCCCCGAAGGTCGGAAAGAAATCTTTTCGTGGTTCGTGAGACATCTGCAAGGCAAAGTCGTGCCACCCGACAAGGTCGCCGACATTGACGACGCGAAAGAAAACCAAGAATCGCTCGATACGCTGCGAGTGTACGTCAACGGCGCGCCACCGGACAGTAGTACGACAACAATTCAAGACAGCTTTATCACGATCCCCGAGGCGCCTCCGATAAGCAACAACGGCGATTTCGAGCGGGAACGCCGACGGGTGGTTGAAGCGCTTCGCGAAAAGACATTCGGTCATTTTCCCGAGAAACCACCACCCCTCGACGCGAAGATTGAGTTTGAGTACGAGAACGGCGATACGCGCGGACATCGTTTCGCGTACACGTCGGAGGAAGGCTGGCGTTTGCACGGCCAGTTCTCTTTCCGAAACAATCTGAAACGGCCAATGCCAGCGGTGGTGGCGCTCATTACACCTCACGAAGATCGCGGAAGCACCGATGGATTCCTAAATCGCATCAATGCCCCGTGGGCGAAAATTAAAGTCGAGACGCGTGGCACAGGAGATACGGGATGGGCAGAAGAGTTAGACTGGCATCTGCGTCGTTCTGCCGCGTGGACGGGGCGCACTATCGCCAGCATGCGGGTCTGGGACGCGCTACGAGCAGTGCAAGCCGTTCGCGCCATCGCGGGTGACTGCGGGTTGGACGCCAATCAAATCTCACTCGCGGCTCGGGGCGAGATGTGCGCCGTGGCGCTGTACGCGGCTTTGCTGGACGGGAATATCCGCACACTTTTTCTCGAATCCCCTCCCGCCACACAGAACGCACCCAGCCAGAAAGACGGTCGGGGCGCGACAATTGAAATGCTTCACTGCCTTCGTATCACGGACCTCCCGCAAGTTGCGGGCCTGCTTTTCCCAACGGAGGTCGTCCTCGCCGGCGAAATCCACGCCAGCTATGACTGGGCGGCAAATGTATTTAAGAAACTTGGCGGAGCGAAAAAATTTCAGAAGCTAACCGAACTGTCGAGGTGGTCACCTGCAGCATTAGAGCGATAAATGGTTCAACCGCCAGCGTCGAATCAATCGACGCAAGCCGGCTGCCGTTAGTTAATGAAGTTACTTTGCCGGCACGATCCAGATGTTGCGATACCGGACGGGGTTACCGTGATTTTGGAGGTGGAGCGGTCCGGGACCTTTTTCGTCCCCACTCGGGGCGGCCGTAGTAGGTTTGCCGACTTCCACATCCTTATGAATGACGACGCCGTTATGACGGACGGTCAGTTTGGCGCGAGCGATCTTATTGCCTTGGTCGTCAAATTTCGCGGCGGTGTAGTCGACATCGTACGTCTGCCAGGTCAAAGGCGGGAAACACATATTCAAGGCAGGCTCGCGAACACTGTACAAGCCGCCGCACTCGTTGTCTTTGCCATCCAATCCAAACGAATCCAACATCTGGACTTTATGGCGACCCTGCAAATACATTCCACTATTGCCGCGACCCTGCCCGCGCGCAGTTGGCTGATACGGTAGCCGAAACTCGATGTGGACGGTATGGTCGCCAAACTTTTCTTTACTGTTTACGCCTTCCATCAACAAACCATTGTCGCTAATCCTAGCGCCGGATTGCCAGTTGGCGAGCGATTCTTTTGTGCCGTCAAAGAGCAACACTGCTCCCGCAGGCGGTTTCGCGCCAAGAGAGGGACTCGCGCGTTCCGTCCTCTTGAGTTCGCCAATTGATTTGCCGTCCGCGTCGGTTAATTTGGCTACATTTTTCTCAATGACAGCTTTCAAGCCGTCCACATGGGTGAGCGTGACAACGCCGCCTTCCGAAGCGCCTTTGAGTTTCGTGCGTTTCTTGGTTTTGTCCCATCCCTCGCCCGGCAAACCACCTTCGAGCAGATAGCCGTCAAATTTCGCGCCGCCCAGCGCGACAACTTGCAAGCCAAGTCCTTTCATCACGTACTCGCCTTGCACGAGAAAGTCGGTGTCTTCCGCAGCAGCCTTGGCAGGATCATCCCAAGCCCTATTGGAATCAGCGGCGAACACGCCTCCGATAACGATCAACGAACTTAACAACGCAATGATTTTCATAGTGATTCCTTTGACACCTTTTTAGCACATCCATTCAGATCAATAACAGTCCCAGAAAGCTTATTTTTCGATTCCATAGATTCGTTTTGCGTTCTGATGTGCAATCTTCTCCGCCGTGGTGGGTGAAAGTTGGCCAAGAACGCTACGGTAATAATCAACCTGCGCCGTGAGCGATTGATACCGGTTCTCCTCAAAAATATCGAATCCCAGGAGGAACCGGTCGGGAAATGCCTCGAACAAGTTTTTCCAGTCTGCTTTAATTCGCCCCGAGCCATTCTCGATGAGCGACTGGTCCGCCAACGCGTACTGCCGATAGATGATCGGGTTACGGCAAGAAATGTCGGCGTAAAGATTCGGATGCCGCCGCATCAGCGCGGAGATAATGGCCGCGGACGCATCGCCACAATGCGCCCAAACCACTGTCGCCTTTCGATTGCGCGCCAGTGCGCGCTCCAGTTCGCCGCTGAACTCATGTTCTACGTGCACATTGAGCGGGGCACCGTTTTTTGCGGCAAGATCAAAGATTTTGAGAGCAAGATCGCTGTCCACGCGGGTATTCGTGCCTTTGGGAAGCTGTGGACAGGCTTTGTGATGAAACGACAGCTCTCCAAAACCACGCGCAGTCCCATCGCCAAGCGATTGCTCGAAGGCGGCAACGAGCGCGTCGTCAAGCGGAAGCTGGTCGGATTGCGGATTGGCGATGGGATGAAGACACGGAAAGACAAAATCTCCACCGGCCTGTTTCGTCATTCGCGCTGGCGATTGGCCGTCGCGAACGGCGCAGAATAGGATCATCCCGGACAATCCGGCCTGTTTGAAGATCGCGATTTGGTCTTCGATCTGCACGTCTGGTTTAAGATGCGCATGAGCATCGAAGAGCGGTCCCGCGTATCGCTCCTTCACAAGTTTATAATTAGCTGCCGACGTTGCGCCAACGCCTTGCGCTTGGGGTTGCGACCCGCCCTGGGATCGTCCCATCCCTTTCATCATCGCTTGCGAAAGCTGCTGCGTCAGGTCAGTTTTTTTCGCTTCGTAATTTGCGGCGGACAGCGCGCGCGCCTCGTCGAGAACTTTTCCGATGTCTTTTGTGGCTTGCGTGATGGTCGTGCCGCCTGACGGATTCTGTTGTTGCATCCGTTGCTGCATCTGCGCGAGCATTTGTTGCTTTTGCTGCGGCCATTGTTGAGCGGACGCCTGGCGCGCGCGGTCGAGCATCTGCGATAGTTGTTGCTGGGGATCCTGCTGCTGACCTTGCTGGCCTTGTTGTTGACCGCCGAAACCTCCCATGGGTCGCTGTCCACCTTGAGGACGTTGCTGGGCTGGTGAGAGTTGTGCGCTGAAAAGAAAGAATGCAAATGCAAAGAAGAACGCAGTTTGGTTCATTGCTCCGCGCTCCGCTTTCATCATTCCCCTATTCTTGTTTGCTCCAGTCGAATGCACCTTTCTTGAGCGCATACAAGTATCCAAGGAAAAGGATGCCGAGAAAAGTCATCATCGAACCGAAGATCATCGAGTCGGGGTCTTTGAGCAATTCGCGGAAAACGACGGCCCACGGATAGAGAAAAACAACCTCGATATCGAACAGGATAAAGAGCATTGCCACGAGATAAAATTTCACGCCGAACCGGACGTGGGCCGCCCCAATCGGTTCCATACCGCACTCGTAGGCACTGTCTTTGGTCGGATTACGGCGCCCGCGTTTGCCGAGGATGACCGACGTGGCAAGCATCCCCACCGCAGCCGCGACGGCCAAGCCGAGCAGAATCAACACGGGCAAATACTGTTCCAGTTCGTTCTGTGTCGGCATCGGTGTGAACCTAAAACACGGCGCGCCACCACGCAAGCGCAAAATCCCCTAGCTCGTCTTGGTAAACGGCACATCGTAGTACTCCAATGCCCATTCCTGCATATAGCGCACCTGCGTCGGAATGATCCGATAAACGATCAACTGCGGATTCTCGACCGAACCAAGAAACTGACGCAGTAGCGGGTTCGCATCCCAAATCTCCTGCAATAACGCGCGGTCAGTCAACATTTCCGCTCGGCCCGTCAACCGCACTTGATTGTGATGCTCATCGAGATAACAAAGTTCGACCTTCGCGTTTGCCGTGATCTCCTGTGTCTTGTGATACGCACGCAAGTTGGCAACGTAGATCGTGAAACCGTCGGTCCGCACGGGCGACACCGGCCGCAGCCGCGGCTGATCGCCATCCATGGTCGCCAACATGGGAAACCGGTCGGCCTTGATCACGGCGCCCGCGAGGTCCCTCAGTTCCGTTGGATTGATTGGCTTGGGAACAGGCTTTGACATTGGCGAGATTCTTATCGTCTTCGACTCGAACTACAAGACCCATGATTTTTTGGCAAGGCGTGCGCCCTGCCGGGACGATAGCGCCAGCACATCTCGCGGGCGCTACTCGAACATTCTCTTGATTGCGGCATCAACGTCGCTGAATTTTTCGGCGTCCACATTGACGAAGTTCGCGACAACCCTGCGTTTTTTGTACACGAGAATGGTGTTCTTGGCGTCCTTGTTGATCTTGAGGGCGTCGAACACGCTCGTGCCGTTGCCGTCTGCGCCGTTGCGGAGGTAGGCAATGGCGATATTATTGATGTTTTTGTCGCCGGCGATTTTCTTGAGCTGCGCCGGGTCGCCGTTCGTGAAAACGACAAAACCCTTGAGCGTGTTGTTCGCGGCAACGGTCTTTTCGAGTTTTTCCGCCAAACTGGCGGAATTGGCCCCGTCATCATTGATGATGATCTGGACGGCGGGGCGCGCGCCGTATTTTCAAACCGGACAGGTATTGGTGCCCGCATCCGGACCGGCCACGTGTTTCGGATTGTAAGCGGGCACTTGTTCACCCACCTGCAACCCGGATTTCACTTCGGCAACACCCGGGACGGTAAGTGCCAACAGGGCTGTCGTTACAATCGAGAGTCGTAGGTTCATCGGCATCTCCTTTGTTTGCGTGTTCTTTTAGTTCGACCGATCAAAACGGTCAACTGTTCAACACAGGTCCGAGCATCACGATTCCGGACGTACTAGTCACATTCAATCAGGCGACCAGATATACGGAGTCGTGGCAAAAATCAATCCGTAGGAATACGACAAATTTCACAACGATCGTTGTCTCAAATGTCCGATATTGAACTGGTGTGCGTGGGCAGGGAATTAGGGTCATTACACCGAGCGCGCCCACTTTTCTTGCTCTGCCATTGACTTTCGCATCAGAGCCAAGTATTTCCCCACCGCTAGATTCCTCGCTAGTTAAATGGTAGAGTACTCGGCTGTTAATCCGTCAGTCGAGAACGACCGTGGCTTAAAGACATATACGCCTAGGGTAATCCTACAAAGTCTTGAAGTTGACCGCTCGGCATTCCCGCGTTATAGTGCCCGCGCTCGGATTCCTCGGTAGCTCAATGGTAGAGCACGCGGCTGTTAACCGTGTGGTTGTAGGTTCGAGTCCTACCCGAGGAGCCA
Source organism: uncultured Verrucomicrobiota bacterium (assembly GCA_964348665.1). GTDB lineage: Bacteria > Verrucomicrobiota > Verrucomicrobiia > Palsa-1439 > CAYGDP01 > CAYGDP01. The sequence continues at coordinate 47,744 of CAYGDP010000004.1, read as the reverse complement.
AACTTGGGCCTTCTGGCAATTGAAGCGCTCTCTGTCCTTTTGTTTTTTTGTGCCTCTACAAACACCCTGATTTGAGGCACATTGGTTTCATGCTTCGCAATACCTTTCTCCACATTCCCCATATCGGACCGGCAACCGAACAGCGGCTCTGGCGCGGGGGAATTCGCGCCTGGGATGATTTCGCCGCACAAGCCGCTGCACTGCGTTGGTCGGCAGCGCGAAAGGATCACATCCACCGATGGCTGGGCGAATCCGCGGCTCGTTTACAGCAGGTTGATAGCGAGTATTTCGCGAAATTATTGCCTGCGATCGAGCATTGGCGCGCGTACGAGGAATTTGGCGACCACGCAGCGTTTGTCGATATCGAGACGAACGGCGGAACGGATGCCGGCGACATTACGATCATCGGATTGTTTGATGGCAAACAAACTCAAACATTTGTGCAGAACGACAATCTCCACAAGTTTCCCGATGCGATCGCGGAGTATCCGTTACTGGTGACATTCAACGGGGCGCAATTTGATTTACCGATGTTGCGGCGACGATTTCCGCGAGCGCGACTGAATCAACTGCACATTGACCTTCGATTCGCGCTTCGCCGATTGGGATTGTGCGGCGGGCTTAAAATGATTGAGGGACAGTTGGGGATGATGCGTAGTGAAGAAACGCGCGGGATGAATGGATACGACGCAGTAATTCTTTGGCGGCAATTTGAAGATCGAAACGACCGGCAAGCGCTCCGCGCGCTGGTGCAATACAATCGCGAAGATGTGGAGCACCTATTGCCTTTGGTCCAGATGGCATATCAACAACTTCGGAGAATTACGATCGAGGCCGGGTGTTGACGGAAACTATTTCTGTCGTTACTCTTGCTGCAAGGAGGATTTTCCAGCCACATGTCCCTGCGGTTTGTTTGTGTAAAATGTCAGAGTCGGGGAGCGATCTCGCCCGATCAAATGGGCGGTCCCTGGTCATGCCTGAACTGTGGTACGCCCCAAACTCTGCCGGCCAATCCGCTCACGAGAGGTTATTTACTTGGCGAGTTTGAAATCGCTGGACCGATTGGCGCGGGCTTAGATGGCGCGATTCATTTGGTTTACGACACGAGAACGAACGCGCCGCTGGCGTTGCGCGTGCCAGACGACAAACTCCTGGGCGGCGATGATGAGGAAACATTTTTTCGTCAAGTGTCCGAATTGCAGAAGCTCGGCCATCCCAATTTGATCCGGATAATTTCGACGGGGCGAATCGGCCCGGTTTGCTTTTACGTCATGGAATATTGTGACCGAGGCAGCCTGGCGGATCGGATTCACCATGGCCAGCTGGATGAACCCACTACCTTGTCAATCCTGGACCAACTCGGCAGCGGTCTTGAATGCCTTCATCAAAACAATTTTTTCCCGCGAGACCTCACTCCCGCGAAAGTGATGTTTGATGCGACAGGGACAGCCAAAATCGGCGATTACATGCTGGCGCAACCACTCTTCAGCCGGACCCAGTCGTTTGAAACCAAAACAATTTACGGGACACCGACTTACATCAGTCCCGAACAAGCCAGCGGCGGCGATCCCGATGCGCGCAGCAATCTTTACACTCTGGGGGTGATTGCGTTCGAAATGCTGACAGGCCGCCCGCCGTTTGCGAAAAAGACCGAGATGGAAACCATCGCCGCGCATTTGAATGAATCGCCGCCGGATTTAACAAAGCTCTTTGGCGTCTCCGCCGCCGCCGCCGTGCTTGTACAGCGATTGTTGGCAAAAAACCCAGCCGACCGCTTCCCTTCGGCGGCGGATTTCATTGCCACGCTCCGATCGCCGCATCCACGAGTGGTCAAACCGCCGGCGCCATCCCCTCAAACCGCTCGCGTGATCGAAAAACCTCCCCCAAAGCCGCGCATCGTCGCACCGCAGAATCCATCTCCGTCCAGTTCAGCTCAACCGGAAGTGAGTTCCAACAAAAAAGTCGCATTACTGGCCGGTGTTATCCTGATCATTATTTGCGGCCTAGCGGTCACCTGGGTCGCTTTCGAAAAATCGGGACGATCATCGCAAGCAGCTGCTTCGTCACCGAACAACTCCAAACATAAATCTGGTGCTGTGACGGTGGACGATGAAACCAGCGGAGCGGTGAAAATCCGAAAACGCGAGGGTGAATACAACATTACAACATCACGCTACCGGGCGCGAGTCGGCCCGGATGGCAATCTTCACAAACTCGAGATTGGCAACATGGATTTACTGGACGATACCGTGGGTGTATCGCGTGGCGCCTATTACTATTGGAAACAACCGCTTGACCTCGAATCCCTGACTCGACGAGGGACAACGATCACCGCCACCGATGGCACTTTCACTGCGATCTACGATTTCGGCGACGAAGGAATTGACATCACATTGCGGCATCGAGGAAACGGAGAACCCAAATATATCGTCATCCCAAGCCTGCATTTCATAACAGTGAAAAAATTGCCGGGCGCAGAATCGGCACCGCTTCCAACGATTCAACCGTGGGGCGACGTGCGACTGGATACCAATCTGGGGATCTGGATGGAGCTACACGGAGGCGAACGTATTTGGGGACCATGGTCAGGAAAACATCAAGTCTGGGAAACCACGCCGCCGCGCGACCGTGATACGACGGTGAAAATTCGAGTTGGCAAACAATAATGCGACCTACGATTGACCGTGTGACCAGTCCCGGCTAGAATGCGGAGCAGAAAACGATGGAACTTCGATTCGCGTGCCGAAAATGTTTTGCTCTATTTCCCGTCGGTGTACATGAGGCGGGAAGCGAGATTCCCTGCCCCAGTTGCAATGCGCAAGTCGTATTGCCAGCGCACTTGCTTAGCGACGGATATGTGCTGGGCGATTTTGAGGTTGCCGGAACACTCGGCGTGGATGGCGACGGATCAGTCTATATCGTGTACGACCTGAATTCGGAAAAAGCATGCGCTCTGCGCGTGCCGAGCGACGAACAAATCGGCGGCGCGGAACGTACGGAGGCTTTCCTTGGACAAGTTGCCAAGCTGCAGGAATTCGATCATTCGCACCTAATCCGTATCATTTCCACCGGACAAATTGGCGAGGTCTGCTTCTACGTCACCGAGTATTGCGAAGGCGGCAGCTTGACCGACCGGCTCAAGGACGACGCGCTGCAAGAAGCCGAAGCGCTGCAAATCCTAGATCAACTGGCGTGCGCCTTGGGATATCTCCATGAACGGAATTTTTTCCCGCGCGATTTGAACCCTTCCAAGATCAAATTCGACAACGACGACAAAGCCAAGCTGGGCGATTACGCACTGGCGCAGCCGTTGTTCAGCCGCACGGAATCCTTTGAAACCAAAACGGTCTGCGGAACGCCCGCGTATCTTAGCCCAGAACAGGCGGGCGGTGCTGTGGACGCGGATGCGCGTGCCAATTTGTACATGCTCGGCGCGATCGCGTTCGAAATGTTCACGGGACGTCCCCCGTTTGTCAAAGGAACCGATATGGAGACAATTGCCGCCCATTTAGCGGAGCCGCCTCCTGATCCGCGCAAGTTTGCTCCCGTCTCGGCATGGGCATCCTCAATCGTGCTTCGGTTATTATCGAAAAAACCAGAAGAACGATTTCAGACAACCGGGGAACTGATCGAAGCGCTTCGCGCGACCCGCCCTTCTACTCCCCGCGTTGTCGCTCGGCCTCGAGTCGTTGCAAAACCATTGCCCCGACCACGCGTGGCTGGCACATCCCGCATTGCCGGCAAACCTCGTGTTGTGGCTCGCTCGGTCATCGGAACCAATCCCCGCATTTCCAGCGCTCATCTCCCTGCCATCGCATCGAATCCAACCGGAGTGTATCGTCCGAAGGTTTCTGCACCAGTAACAAGCACTGAGATTGATTTGCCAGATACAGTGAAAGCCCCGATTTGGGGGCCTGTTTTGTTTATCATCATTACTCTCGTCGTTTTGGGTGGAAGCGCAGCAATCATTTGGAAATTAAACAGGCAATCTTCGCTAGGCGTATCCACGGCAACCGAATCGTTCCGGCCATCTTCCTCCACAGCTTCCTCTTCAGACGAAGCAGAAGAAATAGTTGGCAAGATAAAATTTAGGCGACGTTCCGGTGAATATCAGATCACTGCGCCTAAATACACTGCGCTGATTGGCGCGGATGGCAACTTGCATCGGCTCGCGGTCGGCGTCGCAGATATGCTCGACGACAACATCTCGTATTCACGAGGCGCGTACATTTTTTTACAACCGCTGATTATTGAAATGAAATCTATCACACGCCAGGGAGCGGTGATCACCGCCACAAACGGGCCGTACACAGCAATCTACAACTTCAACCCTGACGGACTCGATATCACACTCCGCCATGTAACGACAAAGTCACCGGTCTATTTTATTACGACAGGTCTCCGATGCACCTCTTTACTGAACCTCGACACAAACGAGAATGCTGTCCCTCCAAAATCTCTTAATTGGAGTAACGCGCGATTCACGACAGCCCTAGGCCCCTGGCTAGAAGTGCGTGGAGTTAGCCGCCTTTCCGGCCCATGGGAAGGAAAACATCAAGTCTTGGAAACCAACTTACCCAGCAATACAGATGTTCGAATCAATCTACGTCTAGGCAAAGGATGAAACTGTCGGGCAACATTTATACCAATGTTCGCCATCCACTCAGGTGTGCTACACGATCAGAGTGTTTTCCAACTGAATGCAACGTCATGGACGATGTCCCTTGATAGCTTATGTCCGATCAGCGTAGTGGGCGATGAAACCCTTGTCGGGCGCGGCGGTGCTGCCGATGGACAGCCGTCCCGTTGAGACGCTTTGAAGCACATAGACGTAATACACGGTTACCCTATCTTGAAGTTCTTGGCGGAGGGGGTGGGATTCGAACCCACGTTCGACCGTTAGGCCGAAAACGGTTTTCGAGACCGTCCCATTCAACCACTCTGGCACCCCTCCGAACTGCTCGAAAAAGACCACGTGGCCTGCCCTCTAATACACGCCGTTCTCCTTCTGGTCAAGCAAGCTTCAACGACCTATCCCCTTTGTCACCGTCGAAGGATTACAAGCAAGACACCATTCTTACATCGCGAATGGTTCAGGAGCAAAACCACAGCTTGAAAAACGGTTACCGCCAAACGTAGGATGGCTATACGGACAGTTCTCAACAACCGCCTTGCGAAAGTCAAATACCAGACTAGAGCCTGCCTAAGATTGCAATGTTGAGAATTGACTCCTTGCACAACGACTAGCAAATGAGAACATCAAAAAATGAAACTTCGGACTGACTTATCGTATTTACTTGCGTCACGCCTCATTCGAAGCTACAAACATCAGCATCGGAGATGTCCTATGAAAACATTTCAATTCTTAATTTCCTCTTGCATCGTTGCGTTAGCCCTGACGGCCCGGGCGCAGGAATGGAAGGCCGAGAACATCGGCACGACCGATAAAGCCGGCGTCACCGTCAGCAACAAAGGTGAATTCACCATCAAAGCCGGCGGCAGCGATATCTGGGACAGCGCCGATACGTTTCATTATATTTACACATCCGCCATGGGCGACGTGGAGTTGGTCGCTCGCGTCATGTCCCTCGATGAATTGCACGAGTGGACTCAAGTCGGTTTGATGATTCGCGCCGACAACAAGCCCGGCTCGCGCCACGTTTATGTGGACGTGACTTCGCAACATGGCGTCGCCTGGAAATGGCGGCTGGAAGATGACGGCGTGTCCGACACCCGGAATGAATTCGGTGAATACACCTTCCCGAATGCTTGGATCCGATTGGTCAAGAAAGGCAATGAATGCAGCGCCTATTGGTCCACCGATGGAAAGAAATGGGAACAAATCGGCGAGCCGCAAGAAATCGAGCTCCCCAAAACATTTCTCATCGGCATCGCTACGTGCGGCCACGTGGAAGGCTCGGTCACCACGACCAAACTCGATAACATCAAGCCGATGCCTGTCTTGAAAAAGTAGCGCGCGACCCGTGGTTGACAACGATGGATGGCCGCCGTAGATTCGCGGCGATGAGGTCCATCGTTTACATCTTCGTTTTCACCGGTGTTGTGTCGTCTCTCCATACCGATGACAATCTGCCGGACCCTGAAAAACTAAAAGCTCAAATTACCAGATTCATGGACGCAGCGAACGGCGGAGATTGGAATCTTGTAGCAAGCCAAAGCAACCTCCCCTCCTGTTACGGTGGTACGATCTGCAAGACCGGCGAGGAAATTAAAAGTCGGGTCCAGACAAATTCGGAAGGCATTTCCAGGACACTGACAAAAACCGAGCTGATCCAAACCGCGACTGTCAAAATGCGGTTGCCAGAAACATCGCGCAAATTTGTCGCCGACGGCGACACGCTCGTCCGGATCGGATACGACGAGCGCTCCAAGGGGAACACGACAAGCAATCGTTGTGTATTGATCTTTCGTCCTGTACGTGGCGAACTGCTTCTCGCCGGCGCCATTTCCGACCCCACCCCGAAGGAGGCAAAATGATTCGACCGATGGGCTTGATGACAGCCGTTCTGATTGCCAATGCTTTATTTGCCGCCGACCCCGAGGAGAAAATCCCCGCTGAAATCAAGGCGTTGTTGGAGAAAGACATCGAGCTATGCAACGCGGGCGAGTGGGCGGCGGACGCAAAGCTTCATCGCCTTCCTATACTGGTCTTTGACGAACTCGTCGAGGACGAGTCCGCTTTCATCGATGTGGTACGCGAATCCAACGAGGGACGAAACTGTTGGGACCTTTCCTGCGATCTCCTAAACACAGAAACGACAAAACCAAAACTGTCAGAAACCGCGCGTGGTTTTTTGACCAAGAACGACCAGTTGATACGCACACAATTCGAGTCCACAACAGACGGCGAAACTATTACGCAATCGTTTATTGTCATTGTCCGTCGAGACACGGAGCGGGTCTATATCGTCGGCTATCTCGCCGATATCACGAACGACGATCAAAAATGAGGATGTGTCGCTCGGCGAAGTTCCCAACATCGACGAAATAATTCGCCATTGAAAACAGAACTTTAATTCCCTTCTTTTGTCAACGGCGGACCCGAAAATTCAATAGCCTGCCTCTAGCTTCGCTCAAATGCGACAGAAGGTATACTTGCCATTTTACCACGCCACGAATTCGGAAATTATCTTAGCTAAGTATTAGACGTGGACAAGCCATTGACATACATGGACGACCGCTGTAGATTTGCGCCGATGAAAATATTATTGTTTGCCTTGGTATTACTCGGCGCGCTTCTCTCTCTTCACACCGAAGACATAACAAAAACACCTGCAGACATTCCAATTGAGGCAGGACTTGCCGTTGAGATCGCAATAAAATTTGTCGGCGCGACTAACGCGGAAAAATGGTCCGAAGCTGCTAGCTTGTGCGAGTATCCATTTTATTTCGAAGTAGGAATGTTTAATAACATGGATGATCTTGAAAAGAACCTCGGCAAGGTTTTTGCCGAAACCAAGATCGATATCAACACTCACCGATCAAGAGCATGGGGAGTCAAAGCCATTCGAAAGATTTTAGGAGAAAAAGACGCAGCATCAATCCAAGACCGGGACATGATAATTCAATTGCGAGGTAAAATCAATCACCCGTCTGGTAAATCCGAACGGTGGCAACGTCTCTTTGTGGTATACAAGCTTAAAGAGAACCGTCTTATCAGAGCGATTCTTGCCGTCCCTAAGGAAATTAATGATGCACCCTTTATTGGGCGGGCCGAAGAATTAGAGTAACTTTTGTTCCTGGTGGCGGGACGGCGGTGCTGGTGTCGAAAATAAATCCTTCTTTATCGCCGCCTGGTAGCTGGAGGACAGCGGTCACGTCGTTGTGATTGACGGTGGCGATGCTTTTGTTGTCGTCGGCGCCGTAGATGGGCGCTCCCGAGTCTGGATTGATACCCATTCGCGAGCCGACAAAGAGCCAAGACATTGCCGCAACTTCTTTCATCTCACCGCGCTGGACACTCTTGGTCGGGTCACCAGAACCTTGTCCTGTCACCACCATTTTATTCCACGGTTCGCGACGCATTTTGCCGTCGGTGTTTGTCCACTCGACAAAAACATCCACTTTGTCGCCTTTTGGCTCGACGTATTTGCCGTTCTCGGTGGATTCGGCGGGCAACGCGGGTTCGCCTTTCTTGAGGCCGATCGATTCGAGCGCCTTGTGCAATTCGCTTGGTTTGGCGGAGGTGTGAAACACCGTTTCGTGCATTTTACCGCGTTCGACGCAGAGGAACACCTCAATTGGCCATGCTTTGCCTTGCGGGGTCGTCCGTTTCGTCGTCTCGGCAGCGACGCGCACCTCGCGTTTGTCCTTGTCTGTTTTGATGAAATCGTCGCCGCAGACGATTGCCACGGCAAACGTGGCTGCGACGAAAAAGCCTGCAAGATAGAAAAGTGGTTTCATATGGTTACTCCGCTTTAGGTGGATATTTGACGTTGAATGTTCAATGTTTATTCTGTTCTTCCTCCAGAACCACCTTGCCATTGTCGCCGTCCACAAATAATCGCTGGCCGGTTTTGATAAACTGGGTGGCTTGGTCAATCCCAGCCACCGCTGGCAACCCGAATTCGCGCGCCACCACGGCGCCATGCGACAAGAGGCCGCCACGCTCCAACACCAAACCTTTCGACTGCACAAAGAGCGGCGTCCAACCGGGATCGGTGGAACGGCAGACCAAGATGGCGTCATCCCCCATCGGCGGTGCCGCGCTCGGATCGCGCACAACGACCGCGCGACCGCGGGCGACCCCGGACGAAACACCGAGGCCACGAAATTCCTTGCCGACGGGTGGCTTGGGAGGGCGACCAATGGCGTCGAGATCGTCACTGAAAATCACATCCGGCAATGGAATCCGGAGGGCGAGTTCTCGCTCGCGTTTGCGTCGAGAAATCTCATCGCGAAAATCTTTTCCGCCGATCACGGCGGGAAGCTCTTCCATCGTCAGCCAAAAAATATCGCCGTTGAGTTTTAGTTTGGCATCCAATTCGAGCAAGATTTTTCGGATCAATTCCGCGCCAAACATCCAGTAGTGTTTGCCGGTTTCGCGAAACGGAAAGAAATGGCGCGCCAAGTCCACATACTTGAGCACGGACGCCTTTTTTCCGGGCGCTTTATCCGCCAGTAATGACTCCAAGGCATCGCGATCACGCGAGTGGGCTTCGGCCTGACCCTGAAACTTTTCCAGAGGACTCGGGCCTTCTTGTGAGCGGAGCTGGTCGATCATTCGCAGGACGAACTGCGGATCTTCCCGCCACCGTGGTCGGGCCAACTCCAATTCGCCGATGCATCGGTGGCCGTATTCGGCTAGGAACTGGTCGAGCGCGCGTTTACCTTGCGCGACTTCCCAGAGGGCATGATTGGCGCCTACGGTGCTGCTGGCGATGCGGCCTTGAATGACACGCTGCACCCATTTCTTGGCCTCGTCCGCCCCCAGAACTCCGGCAAGCAATCGTTCCGCCTCGGAACTGGCAAACGCCGCCATCACCGTTGGCTTGAGCAGATCCGCGGTATACTCTTCGAGCATCAGGCTAAGCCGTAAACCGGTCGCATAGAGCTCACGGGGTTTCATCGGCTTCAAATCCACGGCGCGCTCGCGCTCGATCACAGCAAGATAACCGGGAACCACTCGCTTTTCGGTGTCCTCGGCCAGGGTTTTTTCGGCACGCAAGAGTTTCATCTGCGCGCCGATCAACTGACAAAAAATCCAGGGAAGTTTGAACCAGAACGATACCGACGCGCGTTTGATATTGATGCTGGGGCGATGATAATTCGCCTTCGAAGGATCAGCTTTTAGCTCGGCGAAATTATGCTCGAACGGAAACCCGCTAAAATACAGGTGGACCTCCCGACTTAGATTGAAATAGGTGCGGCCGCAAATGACTTGAACAACACCCTTGTGAGCCTCGCCACCCGGTCGCATCCCCATCGCCGCCAGCGATCGCCCGAGCGCGCCTTCCGCGGACATAAACCGTCCCATCATACTCCAGGTCAAAGGCAGCGGCGCGGGAAGAACTTCTGACAAATTGAAATTGCTCCAAATGGTTCCGGCAGGTTCGGCGCAGGCTTTCAATTCGGCGATTGTTCGACCGCGGATTTCTTCCATCTCCAATGCTTCTTCCCCGGGCGCGCCGGTCGTGATAGGACGAGATTGCAGCAGGTAAATCTTTCCGTCCCGCGCCGCCCATTCGATATCCTGGGGCGCACCGAAATGGTTTTCAACGCGCAGCGCGAGGGCGGCAACGGCGCGCGCATGGATATCCGTCAGAGGACTCGTTCCGTGAATGCGGGATTCGTCAACAGTTTCGCAGTTGCGTTGGACAACGAACAAATCCGGCATCACTTCACCGGATACAACTTTGTCGCCGAGTCCGTGCGCGGCTTCCACGAACAACCGGCGGTCGTTGGCGTCGTGCGGATTCACTGTAAAACAAACGCCGGCAAATTCCGCATCCACCATCGTTTGCACAACTACACCCATCGCGGCGGCGGAATCATCGAGGCCGTGCTCGCACCGATAGGTCCGGGCGCGATCGGTATCCGCGGAGCGCCAACATTCGCGGATGGCATCGCAGAGCGAGTCGAAGTCCCGCACATTCAGGATGGTCTCATGGGCGCCGGCAAAACTGGTTTCGTCGGAATCCTCGGCCAACGCGGACGATCGAACCGCCACGGCAACCGCGCCGAGTTTGTCAAATGCAACACGCAGTTGTGACGATAGGTCTGGTGAAATTTCACGCAGGGAATTCGATGCGTGCACAGTCAGACAAAAACCGTCCGGGACAGGAAACCCGGCGCATCGCAAGATCGCGAGATTGGCTCCTTTCCCGCCGACAAGGGGGCGATCGGCCGGAGAAATATCAGCGAAGAATTTAATCGGCAAATCCATCATTATTTCGTTTATCAGTGTTAGTGTAACGTCTTTAGCTGTGCTCGGCCAGAGTATACCTAGTTTCCGGAGAGAGGGCAGCTTGAAAACCGTCCGGGATGAACGGCAGAACTCAATCAGTTAAAGGAGAACTCTGTCAGCGCGAGGAACGCACCCGGAGAAAGGCCGACATAAAGTTTGCCATCGGCCAGTGCGGGCGTGGAAATGATCCGGCACCCGAATCCGCCAAAGATTTTCGCGTTAAACTGCCAGAGTGGCGTGCCGTCGGTGGCGCGCAATGCCCGAATTTGACCGTCGTTCGCGCCAAAGACAATCGAGCCGTTGTAGTATCGTGGGGAACATAGGACGGGTGACCCGATGCGCTGTTTCCAGACGATCGTCCCCTTCCCCAAGTCCACAGCATACACGTGTCCATCCCGGCAACCAAAATACGCACGATCACCCTCTATCGCCGGCGCGCCAAAAATGGCATCGGAAAGCCGGACCCGCCACAATTCTTTTCCGTCCGACAGATTGAGAGCGAGCAATGATCCTTCAGGGGAGGCCGCCGGACCGCTGTACGTTCCGTTGCCGATGCCAATGATGACCTGTGACCCGACGATGCGCGGCTCGCCCCAAGCGGAAACTTCCGGCGTGTATTCCCACAAAATTTTTCCGGTTGCGGCCTCCAAGCAGGCAACGGTCAGCGGGTCGTAGCCGGTACCGACGATCAGTTTACCATCGGCGAGCGCGCCACGGGTATCCACGTGCCAGCCGCGTCGGTGCCAGATTTCCGTTCCATCGGCAAGATTGACGCAATACACGCCGGCATCGCCTCCGCCGAAATAGACGCGTCCATTGGCAATTAACGGGGAACTTTCCAAGTGACTGGGAATCGTAAATTTCCAGCGCAACTGCCCGTTTTTTTCGTCAAGACAATATAAATTCGTTTCGCGATCGGTATGCAGACCTTCCCCGAACAGGACGGATCCGTCGGCGACCGCGGGCGAGGAAAAAACATGGCGCGGAGTTGGAAACCTCCAGATTTCCGTTCCATCGGAAGCTTTGACGCACGCAACGAACCCGGATGTTCCGGTAAACGCGCTGCCTTGTCCTCCACCGAGGTAAACAAAATCGCCGCGGACAGTTGGGGACGGCGAAAAATCGGTGAGCTGACCGGTGATTTTCCACGCGACTTTCGGGGATGGAAGCTGTGGTCCTGGCGCAACAGGAGGCGGATCGTTCGGACTCGGAGAAACCGCGAGGGGATTTGCTGGAGAAACACCGGGGTTGGTCGGAGTCGCCGTTTGCTTGGGCTGCACCATCAAGGCGGATTGCTGGCCTTGTTTATAGAGCCACCACCCGCCGAACCCGATCGCGACGATGACAAGCGCAACGATGGAAACGACGAGTTTGTTTTTGGCAGCTTTCTGGGAAGCAGCCTGCGCTCGGAGCCGCCAGCTTTGCACGCTAAAAATCGCTGTAAAGAACGCGGCGAGAGCCAGGAGGATTTGTGGCAGGAGCGCCATGAGCGCCTGGAGCGGCCCCATGAGGCTGGGGATCACCGCCAACAAAAAAAAATCTTGGATCGGAAATTGCGTCAAATACATAGGAACACTATTGTTTTAACCCGCGCCCACGGAATTTGATTTCGATGCTCGGTTTTGGCAGATCCAGTGTGATGATCTCCGGACGAGCGACGGAGATTGTTTTTTGCTGCGATTTCCCCATCGACCCGCGCCATTGCAGTTTGATTTTGCCTTTCGGAAGCGCCATATGAATTTCGAGCGGGTCCTGGCTGCCGTACCCATTGGAACCAGTAACTTGTCGAGACGCCAGTATTTTACCTTTTTCATCCTGCGCAACGACCGAAGCGCCGATTGAATTGCCACCGGCAAATCGGATCGTGATCCCCGTATGCGGCGTATCCTGGATATTGTTGACAAAAATAATCCCCTGCTGGCTTAGATTACTAGTCAGCAAATCAAGCGTCCCATTATGATCGAAATCCGCTGCCACCGCCGACGTCGTGTCGTAGGTGGAATCGCCAAGTCCCAGCTCACTGGTTTTGGCGGAAAAGGTGCCATCGCCGTTATTAATGTAGAGCCGATTGGGCTGACCCAGATTGCCAATGAAAAGATCCAACTTGCCGTCGTTATTGAAATCTCCCCAGGCGGCGCACGTGGACCGGTCGGTGGTGTGCTTGGCCAGCTCGCCTGATTTTTCGGTGATATCGGTAAATTTACCCTTGCCATCGTTGGCGTACAGCCGGCTCCGTCCGTCCTGCGGAACGAACAGGTCGGGATGACCATCGTTATTGAAATCTCCCCAAGCTACGCCGACGCGCGGATTGGTTTCAAATTTTAGGCCGACCTCGCCATCCACATGAAACGATTTTCCGGGTTGATTGGTGTATAGCACTCCATTGGCGGAGTTATAGAGGAAATCGAGAGTATCATCTCGATTGGCATCCGCCACGGTGATAAAATTCCCGCTCGCGCCGGCTTTTTCGCCCAATCCAAGATTGACGCTCACATCGCGGAATCGCTCGGTACCGCTGCCCAAATTTTCAAACAAATGAATGCCGTATTGGGCGTTGGCAATGAGAATATCCGGCCAGCCATCACAATTGTAATCCGTCCATGCGACTCCTCCAATATTATACCGGGCAAGTTTCGGCAAATATACCGCGCCGTCGTCTCGGAATCGTCCATTGGGGAGATTCGTGAACAATCGCGGTGGCGAACTGGATATCAACAAGCTCGGACGCCCCGATCCGCTATAGTCGGCCCACACCCCGACCGCGGAACCTGCGCCGAGACCGACATCTTTGGTGACCATTTCCCAGGAACCATCTTTGTTTTGGCGAAAGAGATTGCTGCCATCGGCGTTGCAAAGGTATGCGTCAAGACGTCCGTCGGCGTTATAATCCACCCACGTCGCTCCGCGACCTGGACCGCTGGTACCGGGAAGGAAAACACGCGTGCCAAACTGTTGTCCCTTGGCGATTTCCTTCGCCATTACTGGCATGAATTGGAGCGTGTCGGGAATTCCGTCCCCTCGATTACTGATGCGCGCACGGCACAGGCTTTTGTCCGTCTTGGAAAAGACCCGGGTGATTTCGACAGTCTCCCCTTTCATGAACGCCGGCAGAATTTTCAGGAGATCCTCGGTCTTACCGCAAAACGTCCGATCCAGATACACTTCCTCATGCTGAAATGGCCACCACATTTTATCGGGATCGCCTTGCAGACTGGCGTGTGTTTGATACCAAAGCCCCGCCACATGCCGTTCAGCCGAAAATGAATAGCCGTCGCTTTGGTAGAAAAGGATGCTCAAGTCGCCCGGCTTGACCAATTTCGCAATTTTTCTCGCCTGCGCCTGGATTCCGCTCGGCGCATACAGATAATCCTGGGCGATTCGAAACGGTGCTTTGCCTTTCAAGTTTCCGTTCGGCTCGATCTCGTAAATGATCTTCCCTGCCTGCTCGTCCACCGATTTCACGCGCATCACGACGATGTTCGTGGCTTGATCCACAATCTCCGCGAGATGAAACTCGCGCTCGATATACGCCGAACCAGCGGTCGCCATTGCCATCGCCGCTATTCCACATAGGAACATTCGCTTTATTTTCATCGTTGAACCTCAAAGGTTTTGAATTCGCCTGTTGCGTCTGACGTCTTGTTTTCCTGTTTCGTAATGTTTTTCTCCCATCGTTTCGTTACGGCGTCCAAAAAACGCGCTACTTCCGGCTCCGAGCCTTCCACGACCAATTGCACGCGTCCATCATCCAGATTCTTTACCCAACCGGTCACCTGGAATCTTTGCGCAATTCCCCGGGTTGCCGCCCGGAATCCGACACCCTGCACGTGACCACTATAATAGACCGTGCGTCGGAAGGTCGCCTTGGGTTCCTCCGCAATGGCCGTCAGAGATATCCCGGCCATCAACAGATACACCAATCGACTACGGCTGGTCACGGAGCTTTGACACCCGTCGTTCCTCTTTTGTTTGACTTTTTTTTCGTTGAACAACATGCTATCCGAGCGGGTCGAACCTAGCAATGAGAACTTTCGCGCGATTCTTTATCGGATTCCTCACGATCTCATGCGTCGTCTATGGCAGCGACCAGGTCGAACGCAAAGAAATCAGCCCCGGCGTGGTGTATGAAGAGATCACAAAAAAAGAAATCCCGCTCAAAATCCACGTCATTTCCGTTGACCTTACTCGCGAGGACATTTCCATCGCCGTTCGCGCCGCGCGCGGCCTCCGAAAACTCTCCGAGCTGGCCGACGAAGAAGAGAAACGAGGTGGCAAAGTGGTCGGGGGCATTAACGGCGATTATTTTGCCCATTTCGGCTCCACGCCTCTCGGCATCGAAATCGTGGATGGCATCCTCAAGCGTCCTCCCAACATCCGTTCCGCGTTCCTGGTCAATCACCGCAACGAAGTTCTCATTACCGCTACCGAAATGACGTCTGCCATCATCCTGTCCAACGGCGCCACATTCGAACCAGCCGTAACTAACCGCTGGGCGAAGCGTGGATACTCCGGATTGTTCAGCGTGGATGTCCCCAAAAACTGGGAGCCGCCAGTGGATTCCACCTGCGCGTGGCTTAAACCAACCGAGCCGATCATCGTCAATAAATCGTTCGAAGCGAAGGTCACCAAAATCAAATCCGACCCGGCGTGGGTGGATCTTGGCGATTCGCCGATCCTGTTGATCGAGCCGACAAAAAAAGCGGAATTGCTCAACGGAAAACTTGCGGTGGGCGATACGGTCAAAGTCCGCCTGGAAGTTCGCGGAATCAAAGGCCAAATCATGCAGGCCATCGGCGGCGGCCCGCGCATGGTGCGGGATGGAAAAAAATCGGTCGAGGACGTGGCCGAGCAAATGGGCGGCCATCAAGTCTATGGCGATGAACCGCGTGTCGGCATTGGTTACACCAAAGATGGGCGCACGGTCAAATTATTCGCCGTGGACGGTCGAGTAAACGACAGTGTCGGCACGTCGCTCGACAAACTGGCCGATATCATGATCGAACAAGGCATTTGGCAAGGAATGGCCGAGGACGGCGGGGGCTCCATCTCGATGATAACCGGCACCAAACGCGATGACCTTGTCACTCGCGCCCAAGGTTCTGGAGTACACGACAACGAGCGCCGCATTTCTAATGCTCTGATGATTTTGCAAAAGCCAGCCAACACCGCCAAATCCGGCCCAAACAACTCTGCGCCTTAACGGCGTTTGATATGGACGATCCACGCCTCGTCGCCTGCTTGGCGTCCAGTAAGGCAAACATCCCCTTGGCCGAGTTTCGCGGTGCCATTGAGAACTTCTTTGCCATCCAACAGAAGTTTAACGTCCACAACAAGTTGCTTGCCTTGGTGGCCTTTGAAGGCAAGTTCCAGCGTCAGGCGGTCGCCTAATTTCAGGCGGTCGATCACGCCTTTATCCTGCACCGGACGGGTGGCGAGGCTCACTTGCTCGAATCGCGCCCAACCGAGGTTCTTCAACGAGGGAAGGATATCACGCAATTCGGCGTCGGACTCGCCCGTCTTTTTACTGGCTTGAATGAGGCGGACAACCAGTTGCTCGGATTGCTCTTTTTTCTTGTTCTGTGCAAACGTCGTCAGCGCAGGCAGCAAAAAAGTCAGGACGAGTATCAAGGAATAAAGGCGGCGATTCACAATTCTTCTCCTTCTTCTTCTTCAAATTCGGTTGGCAATCCGGAGATGATGATGAATGTCGTCCCCGATTCCGCCGAGATAAAAGTCAGATGGCTCGTGTTGGTCAACGGGGTCTCGATGTTGCTGATCTCGGTCATGATCCTTGGTTCTGCCAACGGCCGGTCACTCTGCCAGACGGTTATCAGGCTCACCAGCAGTACGGCCACAACCGTCGCCCCCGCTAAACTCCATGCAGGCGCCCAGTGGCGAGACGCGCGGCTTTCCGACGAATCGAGGCGACGACGCACTTGCAGCCAAAAATAATCCTGGTCCGCGCCCGCATCCAGCGCCCGGACAACATCATCGCGCGCGGCGGAAACTGCATGATGCGCGCGGCTGGATTCGGCCATCGTCCGCAGGCAGTCGTCGCATTGAGCGAGATGACGGCGCAGACACCACTCACGCCAGCGGTTCAATTCACCGTCGAGCGAGCCTTGGATCCAAAGGCAGGCAGTTTCACAGTTCATCGAAATTCGGAATCTTCCAATAACTTTGCCAAATGTTTGCGCGCATAAAACAAGCGCGACATGACAGTGCCCACCGAGCAACCAACGGATTGGGCGATCTCTTTATAACTCAAATCCTCAAATTCTTTCAACCAAATCACGGCGCGATGCTCCGGCGAAAGCTTCTCGATCGCCGCGCGCACAGCGATTTGCAGTTCGCGCCGTTCCACTCCGGCGGAAGGGCGCTCGGATTTGCCTCCGAGAAAATCCACGTCTTGTTTGTCTTCGAGACCGATGTGTTCATCCAACTCGACCGTCGGACGATGCGCATGCTTTTGCTTCAGGTCAATCCCGAGGTTCATCGCGATCCGGTACAGCCATGTGTAGAACGAAGACTGGCCACGAAACCGTCCCAGCGCGCGCCAAGCCCGCACAAATGTTTCCTGGGCGATATCGTTGGCATCTTCCGGATTGCCAACCACGCTGTAAGCCAGAGCGTACACCTTGCCTCGATACCGGCCGACAAGTATTTCGTATGCGCTCATATCGCCTTGCTGGGCGCGCGTCACCAAGTCCGCATCCTTGGGTTCGCTGGATTCGGCGTCGGGCGCGCTCTTCACTGGAATAGACGGAACCGCGCCCTCCGTATTCATTGTGAGACTGGCGTGAGAGGCCGCGCGTGGCATGGGAGTCGGCTATTTGCCTGACTTTTTCTTTTGATCGGTGATGTCTTCCATGATGCCAAGCAGAAACACCGGTTCTCCAGCGGCGTCGAGAATCGGAATCTTTCGAGTGTGAAACACGCGAATGCCTTTGTGCCGTGTTTTGACTTCTTCCTCGGGAATATCCACAAGTTTCTTGCCAGCCAATACTTCCCGGTCTTTTGCCACGAAGAAATCCGCCTCTTCTTTCGGGAAGAAATCATGGTCGGATTTTCCGATCATTTCACCGCGCGGAATGCCGAGAAGATCGGCGTTTGTTTTGTTCCAGTGCACAAATCGCAGGTCTTTGGCGTCCTTGATGAAGACCCCAACGGGAAGGTTCTCGACAATCGAGTCCAGAAATTCCTCCGCCTTTCGCAATTTATCCTCCGCTTTCTTGCGGTCGGTAATGTCTTCGGCAATCCCCAGCAGATAGAGTGGGTTCCCTTTGTCGTCCAGAATCGGAACTTTCTTGGTGTGAAGAATCCGCTCGCCGCGCGTCCGGCTTTGAATGACCTCCTCGGGAATATCCAGCATTTTTTTGTCTTTTAATACTTCACGATCTTTTTCGATGAAGAACTCCGCCTTCTCTTTCGGCTGAAAATCATAGTCATTTTTTCCGCGCACCTCTTCCCGGGTAATTCCAAAGATCTCTTCCGCCGCTTTGTTCCAGATGATATTTCGAAATTCCTTGGCTTCCTTGGCAAATACCATCACCGGCAAGCTTTCCACGACCGCATTTAGGAATATCTGTGTGCGCCGAATCTCTTCCGAAGCTCGCACTCGCTCGGTTTCATCCCACCAGATTACCTGCGTTCCAATTACGTTGTTGTCGCTGTCGCGAACCGGGGTCTTGACCACATGCACGTAGATTCGCGCTCCGCTCGGCAATTGGTGATCCTCGACCGCGTCCAGCGATTCGCCCGTTTGCATCACTCGCAAGTCGTCCTGCCGGTACTTTTCCGCCAGTTCGTACGGGAAAAGGTCCGCATCCGTTTTGCCAACCAAATCTTCAAAGGTGCGGCCAATGCTGAAACACGCCTTCTGGTTCGCAAACGTCACACGCCCCTGCAAATCTTTGCGAACTATGTTTTGCGGCAGACTCTCCACTAGGGAAATGTAAAATGCCTGGGATTCCGCAAGCGATTGCTCGGCTTGCTTTCGAGCCGTAATATCGCGCATCACCGCCAAAACCGCGCCCTGCCCCTTGTAATTGATGACGGATGTGTTGATGTCGACAAAAATACGCCGCGCGCTCTTGGTAATGTGCGTCCCCTCAAAACTACACCGGCCCACCGCCGCCTGCTGTGCGAGACGCTCATAGAAAGTCTCCGCAAACTCTGGAGATTCAATGTCACCGGTTCGCATCGATAACAACTCCTCCTTCGAATACCCCAAACGGCGGCAAGCCGCTTCATTGCAATCCAAAATCCGCCCTTCCTCGTTGTGCACAAACAAGGCGTCGTCAATTCCCTCCAACAAAGTCCGCACGCGCTCCTCGCTCTCCCGTAAACTCTCTTCCGCTTTCAATCGCTCGGTAATGTCCCGTATGATCGCCGTAAAGATCGGAGGACCATCCGTCCGAATCACGTTCATCGTAATCTCAATCGGAAAACTCGTCCCGTCCGCTCGCTGCGCGCTCATCTCCACGCGACGGCCTATCATGTTCCAGTCCCCTTTGTTCACAGACGTCGCCAGTCCACGACGAAATTGCTCACGGACCGATGGCGGCAGGATTACGTCCGCCGCTTCCTTCCCCAAAACCGCCGCCCGCGGAAACCCAAACGTCTTCTCCGCGGCAGGATTGAACTCCGTCAGTTTGCCGTCGTGACTGATGCTCAAAATGCTGTCAGGACACGATTCGAGAATCGCCCGCTCCCGTGCCTCGTTTTTCTTGAGCGCTTCCTCCATCCATTTGCGCGACCGGCGTGCCGCTGCCTCACGCAGTTCCCGATCTACCACCACAGGAAGTTGCTTGAGATTCTGCTCCAAGATCAAGTCATTTGCGCCCGCCTTGATAATCGAAACCGCTGCTTCCTCGCCAATGTTCCGACACACAACTATGAAAGGAATGTCAAGCCCTTTTTTCTGCACCATGTCGAGGGCTTGTGCCGCGCCAAACGCTGGGAGGGTGTAATTGGATAATACCAACTGCCACTTTTCCTTCTCGAGAGCCGTGGCCATGCCGGTGGGGATGTTTACCACGCGCACGGTTGGCTCGTACCCGCCCGTGCGAAGCTCCCGCTCCAATACTTCTACTTGTTCGTCTGATTCCTCAACAATCAATACTCGAAGTGGCCCCGGCATATCCACCCTCCTCTCATTTTATCGGTTGTAACCAAAAGCTCTGTTTTTTCGTCAATAATAAATTTCGATAATCCCCTGTTAAACCACACACGCATTCTGCCTGATCCAAACCGGATTGGCAACACTTTTATTCGGCCATCGTGTCCCCACTGGAATCATTAGCGACACAGGATAGACCCTCAACTGCCTTTCCTCGATCCATCTGCAAGGTGGATAAACTGATCCCCCACGAAACAGACGAAATACCGCGAATAATGCCGTGTGGGTATGCAGGCTGATACTGCACAAGGTCAGTCACATCGAGGTGCCGACAGCAGGTTTACACACAAGCATGGTGCTCCCGGAGTTACTCTCGGAAATAAGTAGTTACGGGGGACGCCATCAAAACGACCCGTTCGCATGCAGCACTTTTTGAATTTGCGCCCCGATCCACAGGGACATGGATCGTCACGACCCAGTTTCTCGCGAAGCTCTTTGTCGCCGTGAACAATTCGCAGACCCCGCTTTACGCGCGCCTCGGAAGGGAAACCTCTGCGGCGCTTACTCGTCGGCTCGAAAAAAATGGTGCGTCATAATGTTGTTCGAAGTTTGCCATACAGGTCTCCTTTCTGGATTCGCCGCGAAATATATCTCCTTAAGCAAGCGAGTCAACTCCCGATTTCATTTCGCCAATCCAGCACGACGCCGGTGTAATTGTCCTTTTCGTTGAGCAAGCCATTGTAAGCTTGTTTGATCTGGGTCGGCGGGAGGACGTGGCTGATGAGCGGTTTAAGTTGGAGTCGACCGTCGCATAGCCAGCCGAAGATTTTCTGCATTTTGCCGAGCGAACTGTTTTCGTTGTCCATTTGCGGATATTGCGGCTGCGCCCATTCGAGCGCGCCTTTGATGGTGATCCAGCGCAAGTGCGACGGACGAAACACGTCGGTGAGATTCCCCTGCACGTCCACGCGCGGACTGCCGAGAATGATGAGTTCGCCAAAGCTGGCGGTAATTTTAAGGCAACTCATACAGATGGTACTATGACCAACCGCATCCACGCTGATCGCAGCCATCTTGCCATCGGTAATCTGTTTGATCTGCGCGATGACCTCGTCATCTGAACCAGTTACCGTGCGCGGAATTCCGCATTCTCTCGCCAGTGCGCGCCGTTTCTCGGCTGGATCCACACCTATCACGTGAGCGCCGGCGATCCGAAACAGTTGCGCGGCAAGATTGCCAACAAGACCGAGGCCGAAAACCACGACCCACTTGCCAGTCGGCGACGACGCCACGTCGAGCGCCGTCAAGGCTACATGTCCCATCCGCGCCGCAGCGGCTTCATTCAACGATACTCCGGCTGACACCGGCACGATGAGCCGCCGCGTACTGTAAATGAAATGTGACGAGTGCGGGCCGAAAGTGAAGACTCGGTCGCCTATGGCGACCGGGATCTCTTTCCCACCCGCCTGCTTGTCCACAAACGGATTTTTTGCCGCGCCGGTTTGTCCCGAACCGCCAACAGCACGCACGATGCCGACGTTGCCGTACCCCGATTTCCATGGGTACGCGTTCCAGGCGCCTTTCGTGAACACAGTCGGGTCGGCAGCGGTGTAATTCGCCAGTTCCGTCCCCGCGCTGATCACCGTCCGCTCAGTCTCGATCAGAATCTCATCCGCGCCGAGTTTCGACTCGTCGAGATCGAGATTCTGCAACTCAACCTGATTTTTCCCCGTGACGACAACTTGGCGGATTTTCATATACGGGTTTTATTACAAATCTTCTGGTGCAAGACCAGTTCGTTTGGCGACTCTAGACAACATGCGCGGTCCAATTTCGTCGCGCTCATGGAAAGCAAAGACAAAGTCTGGCCACCCCACCCGACAGAGGACATGATGAGAACTTCCGGTTCGTCTCTTGATTGACCAGCCGATTCGCAGAAGAGCCGCCAAAACGCGGTTGGCTTTGGATGAGCGCCACTGGCTCATGCTGCGACCGAGAAGACCTCTCGCAGTTCAGGAGCTTCCTCGCCGTGATCGAGACGATCCGCAATCACGCGCAGCGCCAGCGCTTTCGCTCGGGCAACAGCCTCCTCTCGAGTCTTCCCGTAAGCCATCGAGCCCGAAAGCTCGACGACTTCAGCAATCCACCGTCCGTCTTCTTCACGTTCAGTTTCAATCTTCATCGCGTCAAAATCTGACACACTTCTTCCCCAAAAGCAACTTCACTGATGACCATGCATCACTGCAACGGCAGTTTCAATTCCAACCTCTGCTCGCCGCGCAACACGGTCGTTGGGATCTGCCGACCTGCGGGCTTAGCGGTTTGTAGGACGTAGGCGATAAGTTCCGACTCGGTCATGTGGTCGGTGCGACCGTCGAACGCGATTAAAATATCGCCTTTCTTGAAGCCCGCTTTCTTGGCGACGGCGTGTTCGCCATATTCACCAACGTGTTTGGCGCGCAGCGCGAGCGCGGTATCGGCGAGTCCCGTTTTACGACGATCTTCGGCAGGCAAGTCCTCGAGGAGGATCCCACCTGTAGTCATTCGACGCAAATCCCACGTCGTCACACGCCAGGAAATATCACTGCCGCGCCTCCAGCCTTTGTCGAGCGCGAGAGTAAGATCGAACTTACGCCTGCCACGCGACACTTGCGCGGGAATCTTTACTGGCTCTTTAGCAGCCTGCAAAACCCATTGAACGTCGGCGATGGAGAGGATCGGCTGGCCTGCCAGTGTGAGAATTTCGTCGCCAGCCTGAAAGCCGCCCTTCTCCGCTGATGAACCGCGCGAGACGCTGACGACCTTCGCTTTTTCCTTCGGATCGAGCGAAAGGCCGACCACGTCGGGCATTGGCCACGGGAACATCACGTCGTCGGGAAACGGCTGACTGGCTTTACGGAGGACTTGCCGCTCCGCGTCGCGGATCTGATGACAATGCATACAGCTCTGGACGACCTTGCCTTCGTAATCGAGCGTCGGTTTGAAATGAGAGAGCGACGGATATTCCTCGGGCACTTTGACTCGCGGCGCTGTGGGTTTCTTCCCCGCCAGAGCGTCTTTGTTGCGCGGATAATTCTTGTGAAGTTCCAGCGCAGCTTCGAGCGCCTTAGCAAAGCCTTCCATCGAAATGTTCCGCATCGCATCTTTCTCATCAGAGCGCGTGCCAAACCGTCCGTAGATCGTGCCGTCGGCGTTCATCAAGAACGCTGCAAAGGTGAGATCGAAATCGAATTGAAACTGCGCCAGATCGAGGCTGTTGCCCTGAATGATGCGGACACAAACGAACTGCCGCTGCAACTCCTCGATTTGCTTGTCGTGACGAACAACCTGTTCGTCGAAACCAGAGCACGCAATTCAAGGCACGCACCGCAGCACGACCAGCAGTGGTTTACCCGTCTTTTTGCCCTCGGCCACCGCTGCCGGCAAGTCGTTATAAATCCACTCCCCCGCCGCCTCCACGCTCGGCTTGTCCTTCAAAACCTTTTCACGGCGATCTTGGGCATAAGTGACGACCGTTGCAACAAACGACAAAGTGGTAATAATCAACAATTGGGACTTCATCTTGCCGAATCGTAACGAAAAGACTTATCCTTATGCAAGAAAGTAAAGTAGACGCGGAGTCCCGCCGCGTAATTCGAAAATCAAGCGACGGGACACCGCTTCTACTTTAAAATGCCAATCGTTAGCTAAAAAATTGAGTAAAAATCCTAATGATTGCCTCATAAAGCAGGTCAAAAACTGAAATCCCAAATCGGTCACAATCAATAGTATAGAGATTCCAATTGATTCTGATAATTGTAACGAAAATCAGGACCGTAAACACAATCGCCGATGGTTTACATTCAGCGTCTTGCCATCGAAAGATGCAAAACCAGCACCCAAAAATGGCCAAAAAATCGCCAGTAATTCGGCTAGCTAAAGCAGCGGGCGCAGGATCGAGGCCATAAGCCATCATCGCAAATAGAAATACTGTGAGATAAATTGCGTTAAGGTCTTGCCTGACAGGTCTCGGGATTCGAGACCATGGTAAGAGCGAAATACTTGCGAATATCGCCAGCGCCAGTGGTGCGTCAACAGTACCACTCACCATACTAAGATAATAGTTGAGCCATTGTTCTTCGCTCATTAGTGGACCGCCAATCGTGATAAGGGAATTGCTATTAACAGAAGCACATAGAAAATGAAAAATGCTCCAGACGAAATTCTGCACTCCAAAAACCGCCAACGGTATATCGAAAAGCCGATCCCAAAACCGCAGATTGCAATTAGTTCAACGACAGCCCCCAAAGTACTGAAATTACTCTGTGCACGTAAAATATAGAAACCCAAAGCTGGCAAAAATGCCAGATACAGAAAGGTTTGTTCTGCCCGATACTTCTTTGGTACTGGTGACTCACCCCTTAGCAAGAGCACAAGAAATGAGCAGATGATTAATGTAATCATTAGCAGCGCTCCTTATCTTCTCTCATGAAAATGTCGTCAATGGGACGAATCCACGCCAGCGGCGCGGAGATCTCACATCCCTCGGCAATGCGCACATGGAGCGCAATTTCCGCGAACGGAATCTTATCGATCAGCATCATTTTCATCAGAGCGCTTACAATACCGAAAAACATGCCAGGTTCAAGCCGTTTTGCAGGCCGCGCGACCCTCCAAACAGACGGCGGGCAAGCCTCGTGCGGCGTGTCGGGTTCGAGGAAAAAACGGATTCGCCACCCGGGGGCGGGTGGCCTACAATCATTCGTGAATTTCGCGTCTTTCGTGGTTAATCAATCGCTGATTCCCCGTTTCATATAATTTCTACCTTGCTCGATTTCATCGAGCGCATCAAGCAGCATGGTGACGTTTTGCGCAAAATTCTTTTCACGCGCTCTTACATCCAACATTGCGATTTCCAACGAAAAGGCAAGTTTGTTTAAGATTATTGCATATGTTTGAATCAGCTTTCTCCACTGGCTAGATGTCAATCCCGCCTCGCTCAACTCAGCCTCGACAGATAAGTTCTCTCTTGAGTGAGCGACAAGATTATTTCGAAGATGGTCAACTTTTTTCCAAATTGGCACGACCGCGTCGATTCTAGCCTTTAGTGAACGGTACATGGCTTTATCCAGAAAGCCGTCCTGTTCAGCTAAACGAAGGATTCTCCGAATATTCACAGGCGGGGCAGTCGCATGTTTGCCTCCGTCTTCGAGGAGCTTATGCAATGACAAGACTAAACTCTCAAATACCGCGCCAATAACCACGCCGAAAAAGAGGTCATATTTTTGAAAAACATGAGGATAAGTTTGAGTAGCCTCGCGCGCGCTCAGATAGCGGAACAAGACATCTGAGGCGATGCAATCGGCAAGGTGTTTCAAAGCTTGTTCAACAAGCGACCTTACCTGAGAGGAACTGTTTGTTGTACTCACGGCACCGGTCTTGCGTGTTAACTCCTCGCCAAGAGGCTGTCCACGGAGATATCTTCGTCCACGGCTTGCCAATGGATGCCGACCCCGCCGCCGATGAGCCGCCAGTTTTTGCGCTGTGCGGCAGTCGCTTTTTGCAAGCGCGGAAACCACGCCAGCGGCGCGGAGATTTCCCGTCCGTCGGCAAGGCGTACATGGAGCGCGTCCTTAGTGAACGTAATGTCCACTGCCAGTGGCTCGATTCTAACTTCCAAAATGCTCACGCCATCTCCTTTCAATTCGCTCACGGTTTTTACTCACCAGTTCTTAAATTTCACTTAGCTCGTGGCTGTCGAAGCCCCGCGAGCAAGCCACGACCAGTGAATCCAGCCAAAGCTTAGCGTAATTCTCGGCCTCTTCAACGTGAATGTGAGGTGGCTCACTCCCCTCCAAGCTAAAAAAGAAAAAGCGGTAGCCTTTGGTCCTGAAAATTTCTGGCATTGCATACAATACCTCAATGTGTATTTCGTGCAAAGTGGATTTCTAACCGTCCTGAACGCACACGACCAAGGCGGGCTAGAGGGAAAAACAGATCCGCCACCCGTGGGCAGGTGGCCTACAATCTTTCGCGAGTTTCGCGTCTTTCGCGGTTAATTGAAAAAAGCGGCGGGACGCCGCTTCCACTTTAGATTCTCTCCACCTTGCCCGATTTCATCGAGCAATCCGCCGCCATCGTGACGCGGTGGTTACCGCTCATCACGCGTAAACCAGGCGGCCTTTGGGTTTGGGGATGGGACGGCCAAGTTCTTTGGCTGTCTCAATCCATTCACGAATGACAACTTCGACGTTGGCGAGCGCCTCATGATAGGTCGCGCCATCGGCGGCACAGCCAGCTAGCTCGGGGACTTCGGCAATGAATGCCTTGTCCTCGTCACTCCAATAAATGATTACCTCATATCTAGGCTTCGACATCTTCAGCTCCTAGTTGGTATTTCAATAGCACTGCTCGCACCTGTTTAACTTGATAGACTTTACCCTTAGAGCCGAGAGGTTGCAAGTTCAGGATTTCCGCGACGCCGTTTTGCGTAAAGATATGATGGCTACCGCGAGTGCGCTCGGTGAAACCGAGATACCGCAACAAGCTGCACAAGCCCTCGAACGGAATGTTCGCGTCCGAGTTGCCACGTAAAATTTGATCGAGGATTTTGCGATGTCTGCTCATACTTGCTTCTACACCTTCTCCACCCTGCCCGATTTCATCGAGCGATCCGCCGCCATCGTGACGCGATGGGTCGTCAAACTCGTCGCATAGGTCGCGAGCATGAGGCTTTGGTTTTTTGTCGCGACGGCTTTCAAAAACAGCTCGTTCTCATGGCGATACGGATCGTTGGCGTTTTGGATTTCGGTGTAGTTTTTTTCCCAGCACTTGAGCGTGCCGCTAAGCTCGTAACGCCGTTCGACCCCGAAGAATTCGCACGTAACGCGTGAGGAACGCCATCCCATCACATCACTGGACCAGATGTTGGCGATGACACCGTTTTTGTAGGTGACGGTGGCGCTGGAGATGTCCTCAACGGTATGGTCGGGTTCTTTATAATGATTGAGCTTGCGCGCGACGGCATAGACGCTAACGGGCTGGCTCTCGATGACGTAGTTGGCAATGTCGAAGATGTGCGTGGTTTGTTCGATGTGCTGGCCGCCGCAGGTTTTCTTCTGGCGCCACCACCAAACACCCGGGCGTCCGCCACACCACCAACCGCTTACGCCAACGATGTCGGCAGGCTTGAGGCGCTTCTTCAATTCAGCCGTATTGGCCTGGTAACGCCAGTTGTAACCGACGGCGTTGATGAGTTTCTTGGCGGCGATCTTCTTGCCGGTCCGCTCGGCGGTGGCGAGATCGGTGGCGAGCGGTTTCTCGACGAAGATGGCCTTGCCGGCAGCGATGACTTTTTCTTCAGCTTCACCGTGCGCGAAAGGCGGCAGGCAGACGTAAACGGCTTTGATGTCGGTGTCGGCAAGCAGGTCGTCCATGCTGCCGAACGCAACTCCACCGTATTGTTTAATGGTGTCGGCTACGCGTTTTTCATCCTTGTCATAATAGCCGACGAGCCGTGCCTGTGGGAGGGTGCTAAGTAGTTTGAGATGTTGCCACTGGGCGATGCCGCCCACGCCGATGAAACCGATGCCGATTTTTTTCATGTTTTCTCCACTGATTTTATTAGCCACAAAAAAGCGCAGGAGGCTCAAAATGAAATCCTTTTTGAGCTTTTTGTGCTTCTTCGTGGCAATTCATATTTCCTAAACCGACGCGATGATTTCGCGAAGGAAATTTACCGACTTCGTCAGTGTCTTGGCTTTGTCGCCGCTCAAGCTGCATTCGTAAGCCATGTATCCCCTGAATTTGATGTCCTTGAGCGCTTTCATGCCCGCCCGCCAATCAATATCGCCCGAACCGGGTTCGAGGCGAGTATTATCGGCCAGATGAACGTGTGCGACGTGTTTGCCCGCTTTTCGGAACGCCGTCGGCGTGTCGATCTCCTCGATGTGCATGTGGAAAAAGTCACTCAACAACGCAACACCCTTGGGATTCCCGGCTTTGCGGATGATCTCGACGCCATCGGATTGTTTGCGGAGCAAATGTTGCTCGTACCGATTCAATGGTTCGAGCAGTAACAAGGTCTTGTGTTTGCGCGCGTGTTCCGCAAGGTCTTTGACAATGAGAGCTAGAAGTTTCTTTTCGAGTGTCACTGCATCCGCGAACGGTAAGAGGTTATTGATTCGCGGCGGGCCAAAAATAGGCGGTACGATGCAGCCGGCGCCGCCGAGATGTCCGCAAGCTTCCAGATTACGCTTGGTCTCGGCGATGCTCGCCTCACGCTTCTTCGGGTCTGGATCGAGCCAATCAAACGTCGTCTGTCCGCAAATGGAGGCGAATTTAATTTTGCGGCCATGGAACGCCTTTTCGAGTTCCGCGACTTTTTCGGCGGGTTTACCCCAACCGGCGATTTCCACGCCTTCAACCCCGATTGTTTCGGCGAAATCAAGTTTCTCGGCAAGAGTGTCGCCGGGCAAAAGTCCTTCTTGGAGGGCAATTTTCATGGGTGCGTAACCTGTCAGGGCGTCGCAGAAGTTTCAAGTTATTTTATTCCCCGCGGAACATGCGACAGTCGCGGAATAATTGCTTCTCTGCCTATTCATCCGGACAGAAATGGAGGGTAAATGCTGTAATAAAAAGTCTAAAACGGAACAGCCCAAGTAATGTGCACTCCCCAAAGTTCCAAATAATGATCGAGCAGCCCGAGAAAAAAAGGACTTTGATCTCCAAGCCAGAGAAGAGGCGCATAAACTTCCCAAACCCATCCATTTATAGCGGAGTAATAGCCCAACAAAGACATGACAGGCCCAATGCTTAACACATACGACATCCCAAAAATGATGACGCCAATTGTCCACGAGAGAAAATGTTTCCGGTGATAGCGTGCTTCTTCGTCTTGGAACGGCGGCTCACTTACGGCGGGTTGGTCATTACTTTTCATTGGGCGAGGGATCGCCTGTGAGTTTCTTGTCCAGGATCGGCTTGGGTTTGACCGCTTCGCGTCCCGTGGCGGGCTTGCCCGCATCGCCACTGATGAGCGACTTGTAGGATTGAGTTTTGGTGTCGATGGATTTGCCCTGCAACTCGGCTAGGGTCCGCAATCCGACTTTTTCGGTAGGATACGTTTTTGTCGCGTACCCGGGAGAACTGGGCGGGGTGTAATTTTTCTGTGCCACGATTTTGCGGTCTACAATCTTGGTCGAATAGGCCTTTTCACTGAACGTCGCCTGTTTCGTCTGAAAATCTTTCGTGCGGAACGTTTTGACGCCTGAAAAATCTTTGGGCTGATAAATTTTCTTGTCGTACCCGCCGGTTGTGAATTGTTTGCTTTGGAAGGGGGTATAGGTGACTCGCGCCCGGGCATCCTCGCGACGTTTCATTTCTTTCGCGTCGAGCGTTTGACCGGGCGAACCGGACAACGCCGCTCGATACGCCTGCCAGCGCTCATCCATCCGCCGCTCGATTCCATTTTTTTGAGGCGTTTCGTCCGCCGCCGTGGCCGATTTCTGCGAGGTATGCGAGCAGGAAGCACCGAAGAGGAGAACAACCCCGAATGCGATGCAAAACCAGTTCATCGCGGCAAATCTACTGCGGGGCGGCTGGCGCGTCAACCGTTGGTTTTTGCAGGGAATCCAGGAGTTGTTTGAACATTGTGTTATCCGGCTCAATCGCAATGGCTTTGCGAATGGCGGCAAGGGCTTCGTCGCGACGCCCGGCTTGTTTGAGGACGCTGGCGAGGCGCGCAAAGTGTTCGGCAGTGGCGGGTTGAAGATCGCAGTTCGATTGCAGTTCACGGATTGCGGCGGGGAAATTCTTTGCTTCCAGGTGAAGCGCGGAGAGTTTCTGATGCAGCACGGTGTCATACGGATCCAACCGCGCAGCGTGTTCGAGGGTTCGGATGGCATCTTCAGTTTTTCCGAGCCGTTTGTAAATGGCGGAGATCCGTTGCGGCAATTGCAGGTCGGTGGTGTTGCCGACGTCGAGCGCGAGCATCGGGCCGAGCGCTTGCTCGTGTTTGCCCTGTCGGGTGTAGGCTTCGGCTAGCCCCTTCTGTCCTTCCGGGTCAGACGGACAAAGCTGCGTCAGTTTCGTAAACTGTGCGATGGCGTCGTCGAGCTGATTTTTCTTGAGCGCGATCGCCCCCAGCGCGTTGGCGGCAAAAAGGCTTTTAGGTTTGATATGCTGCAATTGTTCGAGGAGAGGCTTGGCGTCATCCCATTTTTGTTGCTGCAACAGAAACGCCGCCTTGATGGCCAGCGCCCGGGTGTTCTTGGGATCTTTAGTCAGGCATTTTTCAGCGGTCTTGCGCGATTCATCGTTCTTGCCGTCCCAATAGAGCGACTCGGTCAATTCGCCCAGCAACGATGGGTCGTCGGGTTTCGTTTCCAATTCCTTCCGAATCTTGACCACTTCGCGGATGGGTTCCATTGAGAATCCCCACGATTCCGCGCGTTTCCACGCCCACTCGACGAACCCGCCGTCGAATTCCTTTTCCGACTGGCTGAAGATTTCCTGGAACGCCTGCGCCTGCGATTTGCCATCGCGATAGGCGGCCAACAAGGTGTGGATTTTTTCGTATCCCCATTTCTCCCGGATATATTCGACAATTTGCTCGCTCTGGGCATACGCGAGTTGACGCTCGTTCATTCGCATAAAACCGAAATCGAGTTTTTCGATCGGGACCAATTTCCCGCGGCGAACGGCGTTGACAAATGTCCGTCGCATCCCCCACTCCAGTGGGAGAGGCTGCTCGCTCGTAGCCAATCCTTCGGTGAACCAATGCGCAATGCGATTCTCCGTTTGCGTCAGCGTAATGACGTGGGTGAATTCGTGACGCAACACATCCTTCCAATCGAACGGCGTCAGCCGGGCGCCTTTGCGCGGCGCATCCATCGCGATCACGCGCCCCGTGCAGGCGCCTACGGTGGGCAACCACCCCATCCCAGTGATGCGTACCGCAAAACCGTCAATTCCGTCGTGGCTCGGATATACTTCGACGATGCTTTTGACGGGCAACTCGTACCCGTATTTCTTGGTCAGCTCGGGATAGATGCTTTCCAAATACTCGGTAAAATAAGTCGCCAAAACAGCGTCCTGTTTTTTGTCGAACTTCACGATGAAATGCTCCGTCTCCACCCGCGCGAATTTTTCCAGTCGATCGAGCAAATTCAGCGTGTTGAATGTGCGAACGTGAAATGGATCGATCCGAAACGACGCGTCCAGCGTCAACCGCGCTTTTTCCGTCTCTCCCATGTCCAGGTACATCCGGCCAAGGCTGGTGCGAGGCTCCGCTAATTCGGGGGACAACTCGCTGGCTCGCAGGAAATATTTCTCGGCCTGCTTGAACTGGCGCTTGCTGTGCAACCATTCACCGATCACGGCATACAACTCGCCGTAGCCGGCGTTGATCTTCTCCACGCGCGTGATGTACTCCGACGCCTTCGCATCGTCGCGATTGCGCGTGTGGATCGCCGCCATCAAACTCAATGTATCCAGGTCATTCGGGTTGACCGCCAGCGCCTTGTTCAATTCCGCAATCGCCTCTGTGTCTTTGCGCTCGGCCAGCATTATCGTCGCGCGGGTGACCATCGCTCCGACGTGATTTGGATTCTTGCGCAGCGCGCGGGCAATCCGGCTCTCAACCTTCTCCGAATCCCATTTTTCCATCTCGATCCGCGCCAGCCCCACCTCGGCATCGGCGCTGCGCTGGTTCAATTCGAGTGTCTTGAGAAAATCGCCCCGGGCTTGCGCCACGTTGTATTTTGCCAGCAAAAGATTGGCAGACGCCAGTCGTGCCGGCCAATATTTCGGGTCGATCGTGTCGTGAACACTCTGCAAAAGCTCGTGCAAAATGAATTTCGCGTAGACCGAGGGTTTCCCCGTCAATAGCGACAGCCGATCCAATCCCAGCGCGGCAAACGTCAGCGCCTCCGCGTTGGCCGGTCGTTGATTCCCCCGAACACGAGGTTCAAACCACCGATACGTTTCAATCGCCAATGCTTTTTGTCCCGTTGTCTCTTGCAAGAGGCCAACCCAGTATCGCGCGGGAAAATTGTCGGGAGCCATCTCGATTGCCTTTTGCGCCCGTTCCAGTGCCTCGCCGTAGCGCCCCACGGCATCCAGCGACTCCACCGCGCCGAGTTGGGCGCGAACTTTGGAAACCACGTCCGCGCTGTCCACCGCGGCCAACGCCGTGAATGCGTCGAGCGCCTTGGCGTATTCGCCGGAATCCAGAAGTCTTTGGGCATCATCGAGAGAAGGCTTGGGAGGATCCCCGGACGGCGGCTCATCGGCGACAAGGATGACCGTACCCAGCAAAAAGAGCGTTGTAAGCAGCCGAGGATTCATTGTGTAGCAGCCTATTCGCAGAACTGCTACTTGTCAACGAAGCAGGAAGGTTGCCAGGTGCCAAGCGATTGGAGAAAATGGTGGGCGCTACAGGACTCGAACCTGTGACCTCTTCCATGTCAAGGAAGCGCTCTAGCCAGCTGAGCTAAGCACCCGTGCATAAATCGTTAAAAAGCTGAAACGTTAAAAAGTTAAAGCGTTAAAACGATCAACCGCGATGAAACTAGGCGATGGCGGAGCGATTGTCAATGTTGAGTGCATCTACACAACGGAATCTAGAAAACCATCGCCACGGCCAGTTGCCTGCTCGAGCCTGTAGCGGCGGTCTATGACCGCCGATATTTTTTAAGCGATGCTCATAGAGCGCCGTTACAATTCGGAATCGAATCAACGCTTTCATCACGAAGCCCGCAACCTCCGGTGCGAAGAATTTGTTTTTTAGAGTTTCGCAATTTACTTTCACGCGGAAACCGGGTAAATGTCTCGCGTCATGTCCGAACCTCAAATGACCGACCTCGAAAAATTGCGCCATTCCTGCGCGCATGTGCTCGCCACCGCGATGCTGAAGTTGTGGCCGGACGCCCAGTTCGCCGCCGGCCCGCCCGTCGAGCAGGGGTTTTACTACGACGTGGACCTAAAACATCGCGTTACCCCTGAAGACTTCGGAAAGATCGAGGCGGAAATGGCGACGGTCATTGCCGAAAAACAACCTTTTGAACGCAGTGTCGTATCCCGCGACGAAGCCATCCAGCTCGGCCAAGCGGGGCGACTTGCGGCGCTAGGTGACCGGACAATGCCAAGCAAGTTCAAACTCGATATCCTCGAAGGCATCGGCGCGAATGAAGAAATCTCACTTTACCGCAACGGACAATTTCTGGATCTCTGCGCCGGGCCGCACGTGCCGAGCACGGACAAAATCGGCGCGTTCAAGTTGACACATGTCGCTTCCGCCTATTACAAGAATGACGAACGCAATCCGCAACTTCAACGCATCTACGGCATCGCTTTCCCAACGAAAGATGAGTTGGCGGCCTGGGAGAAACAGCAGGAAGAATCTAAAAAACGCGATCATCGCAAGTTGGGACGTGAAATGGAAATTTTCATCTTCGACGATGACGTGGGTCCCGGCCTGCCGCTCTGGCTGCCGCGTGGCGGCGTGATCATCGAAGAACTAGAAAGACTGGCGAAAGAAACCGAGGATGCGTCGGGCTACCTACGCGTGCGCACACCACACATCTGCAAAGAGAACATGTACCTGACCAGCGGCCACCTCCCCTACTACAAAGAGAGCATGTTTCCGCCGATGGAGTTCGAGGGGACAAAATATTACCTCAAACCGATGAATTGCCCGCATCATCATAAGATTTTCGGGGCGCGACCGCGGAGCTATCGCGAAATGCCGGTGCGACTGGCGGAATACGGCACGTGCTATCGATACGAGCAGTCGGGTGAGTTGTTCGGCCTGATGCGGGTGCGATCGATGCAGATGAATGACGCCCATATCTATTGTACGCTGGAACAGTTCGAGGAGGAGTTTCTGGCGGTCTGCAAGATGTATCTGGGCTATTTCAAGATTTTCGGCATCGAGAAGTATGAAATGCGATTCAGCAAACACGCAAAAGATGGGCTGGGCAAAAAATACGTGGATGAGCCGGAACTCTGGCTCAAGACGGAGGACATGGTGCGGCGGGCGCTCCAAAATGGGAAGATCAATTTCGTCGAGGTCGAGAATGAAGCCGCGTTTTATGGGCCGAAAATTGACGTGCAGGTGTGGAGCGCGATCGGGCGTGAGTTCACACTGGCGACCAATCAAGTGGACTTCGCCGTGCCGCGCAAGTTTGGGCTGACGTATGTGAATCGCGAAAACAAACCCGAAACACCGCTCTGCATTCATCGCGCGCCGCTGGGCACACACGAGCGATTCATCGGTTTCTTGATCGAGCATTACGCGGGACATTTCCCGCTCTGGCTCGCGCCCGAGCAAGCCCGCGTGCTGCCCATCACCGACGCGCAGGCAGGCTACGCCGTAAAAGTACGCGAGGCCTTGACAAATGGGAAAATTCGAGCAACTATGGACGCGCGGAACGAGCCTGTCCGTGCTCGGATTCGCGATGCTGAATTGATGAAAATACCGTACATGATAGTCGTGGGTAAACGTGAGGAAGCCGCTATGGCGGTTGCCGTGCGTTCTCATGCCAAAGGCGACGAGGGTGCGATTCCCCTCGACGACGTCGTCCGTCGCCTCACCTCTGAAAACACAGCGCGAGCATGATGTTTCCCCCGAAAGAGCGCTTTGTTCCTGTAAACCCTAGCTAGGAGCATTCCCTATCGCCTCATTTTACCGCATGGATGGCCGGATACGCGCCCGCGAGGTGCGTGTTGTTGACTCGGACGGAGGAAACCTGGGAGTGATGCAGACGCGCGACGCCGTTGTGTTGGCCATGCGGAAAGGCCTCAATCTCGTCGAGATCGCTCCGACCGCACAGCCGCCGGTTTGTCGCATCGTAGATTTTGGCAAATTTCGGTACGAGATGTCGAAGCGAGAAAAGGAATCGCGCAAACATCAGCACGCAAACAAACTCAAGGAAGTCGAATTTCACGTGAACATCAGCGACCACGATTACAAAATCAAGGTTCACCACGCGGAGGAATGGTTGCAAAAGGGGTGCAAAGTGAAAGCGTGCGTCACCTTCCGCGGACGCGAGATGGCGCATCAGGAATTTGGTAAGGCGCTCATCCAGCGCTTTGTAAAAGACTGCTCGCTTTTTTCGACTGCCGACTCCATTCCTCGAATGATGGGTCGCCGGCTCAACGTGCTTCTCTCTCCTTTGCCAGCGGCCCGGCGGAAACAAGCGGCGTCCCCCGGTCCCAGTTCGCCTTCCGTGCCGCAACCATCCGAGCCACCAACCATGGCGCCGCCGGCTACGCCCGCCGCAGTGGTATCCACACCGCCAAACTAGTAAATAAATCGCAAACTATAATCCCTAACCCAAAGGACATCATGCCACGTCAGCGCAGCAGCAAAACACGCAAAGCCGTCAGCAAACGATTTAAAATTACCGGCACCGGCAAAGTGCTGGCCTACGGCGCTGGCCGCCGCCACCTCTTGCGGGGCAAAAGCGCCAAGCGAATGCGCGGCGTTCGCAAAGAAAAGCAGATCGGGGCTACCGACGCCCATCGCATTAAAATGAACTTGCCTTTTGGCACGTAGTCCATTACAAGCACCGCCTCTTTGTCATGAGAATTCAAAACTCGCCAGCCAGTCGCAAGCGACGCAAGAAAATGTTGCGCGCCGCCAAAGGCTATTACGGCCGCAAAAGCAAACTCTACCAGTATGCGATGGATCAGGTGCAGCACAGCCGACGCTACGCCTATCGCGACCGCAAAGTCCACAAACGCACCTGGCGCTATCTCTGGATTCAACGTCTCAACGCCGCTTGCCGCGCGAACGGCATCAGCTATTCGCGCTTCATGAATGGCCTCAAAAAAGCCAATGTCGCCCTCGATCGCAAGATCCTCTCCGACCTCGCCATCCGCGACACCGCCGCGTTCAACGCCATCCTCGAAAAAGCCAAAGCCGCCCTCGCCGCGTAATCCCGGCGGCTTGCATTCTTCCTTAGCGACCGATACCCTGACCGTGTGGCGACGACAGAATCCGATTTGACGCAACTGCGCTATCAGGCGCCTTCTGAAATTGCCACCGCGCCCGACCTCAAGACTCTCGAAATCTTGCAAAGAAAATATCTCGGACGGAACAGTGCCTTGAGCGCTCTATCGGCATCGCTCCGGCAACTGCCCAAAGAAAATCGCCGCCGTATCGGCCAGCTTGTCAATGAGATCAAATCCATGATTGAATCCGCTGTAACCACGCGTCAGGCCGAGCTTGAAAAATCGTTTGGCGTGCCTGCCGTCCGAAAATCACGGCCTATCCCGCGTCATCATTTTGATCTGACGGATTGCATCATTCTTCTCGCGATTCTTTACGCCGGCGGCGGGTCGCCAAACGGGGCTGTGCTCCATCAAATCATCGCCGCAAACGATTACATCGAAAAAGGCATCCCGTCGGTTAAAGAACTTGAACAAGCCGTCAATCGCCTCGCCGCGGCCGGACTGGTTCGAGTCGAAAAAGAGCGATTTTTTCTGACCCCGCTATCGGTTGATACGATCGTGACTCCCGCAAATCGAGGAAAAAGCACGTTCGACCAAGTGGAGCGAGTCAGGAGCGCGCTCTCGATGACGAAATTGCCGGTTTGCAAACTGCCTCCTTGGAAACTGGCTCCAGAAGAACATGAACGGGCGTACCAACGCTATTATCAATCGTTTATGAAGGCGTATCAGAAATCCAGGAAAAAATCCAAGAACAGCGGCGGCTCGCAATGACGGCAATCGCTTTTCTTGCATTTTCGCTCGTCTCCTGACATTCTCCGCGCTGTGACCGAAATCGAATCAAAACTCATCGCTCTCCGAGAAAGTGCTCCCTCCGAAATTGCCGCGGCGGCCGACGCTCCCGCGCTGGAGGCGCTGCGCGTGAAGTATCTCGGACGCAAAGGCGCTCTACCCGCCATCGTCGAATCCTTCAAGGACGTGCCAAAGGAAGACCGTCCCCGCGTCGGTAAGCTGGCCAATGAAGTCAGAACGCTCATCGAAGCTGCGTTGGCCGATCGTAAAGGAGCGCTTGAAGATGCTGCAACGCTCAATCCTCAATCCTCAATCCTCGATGTTACCTTGCCCGGTCGTCAACCGCCCCTCGGCAAACTGCATCCTCTCACGCAGCTCAACGACCGCATCATCCAGATTTTTCGGCGCATGGGATTCGCGCTGGCCGACGGTCCGATCATCGAGACCGAATACTACAACTTCGAGGCGCTCAACACCCCCGACAACCATCCCGCGCGCGATTTGGCAGATACCTTCTACTTGGAGCCTTCAGCTCTCAGTCCTCAGCCCTCAGCACTTCTTTTGCGCACCCACACCTCCCCCGTCCAAATCCGCACGATGGAAAAAATGCGCCCCCCCGTTCGCATCATCGCTCCGGGGCGGGTCTTTCGCCGGGACAATCCCGATGCCACGCACAGCCCAGACTTCAACCAAATTGAGGGCTTGTACGTGGACCGCAATGTCTCTGTCGCTGACCTAAAAGGCACGATCGAGCTTTTCTTCCGCCAGCTTGTCGGCTCCGACGTGCAGATTCGGCTGCGCCCGCATTATTTTCCGTTCACCGAACCAAGTTTTGAGGTGGACCTCTCGTCGCCCGAATTTCGACGCAAAGGTAAGGAATGGCTCGAAATTGCTGGGTGTGGGATGGTGCATCCCAATGTATTGCGCGCCGTCGGCTACGATCCCGAAGAGTATTCCGGGTGGGCATTCGGCTTTGGCATTGAGCGCATCGCCATGGTGCTGCACGGCATCAATGATATCCGCCTCTTTTACGAAAACGACGTGCGGTTTTTGAACCAGTTCTGATCATGAAAATCTCCCTCAACTGGCTCAAGGAATACGTCGCATTCGACTGGAGTGCGCAACAACTTGCCGAACGGCTGACCATGCTCGGCATCGAGGTCGAAGGCATCCAAACCATCGGCGGTGATTTCCCTAACGTTGTCGTTGCCCAAATCCTTGCCTCCGAAAAACATCCCAACGCCGACCGGCTCTCCGTCTGTCGCGTCACCGACGGCGCCACCGAACGCCAAATCGTCTGCGGCGCAAAAAATTACAAAGTCGGCGACAAAGTTCCGCTCGCGCTGCCCAACGCGACGCTCCCCAACGGCCTTACCATTAAAATCAGCAAACTCCGTGGCGTCGAATCCCAAGGAATGCTCTGCTCCGCCGCCGAACTCAAATTGGCCGCAGAAGCAGAAGGTTTACTGATTCTCTCTCCCGACGCCCGCGTGGGCGCGCCGTTCTCCGAAATCCTCGGTCCGCCCGACGCAGTTTTGGATCTCGAAATCACTCCCAACCGTCCCGATCTGCTCAGTCACATAGGCATCGCCCGCGAAATTTGGGCGTTCACAGGCAATCCACTGAATCTTCCCAAGACTACAATACTCGAAGACTCCAATCCTCCAATCACAAGTGGCACAGGCGTCCCTGCCTGTGAAATCAAAGTAGAAGCCCCCGACCTCTGTCCGCGGTACACGGCGCGCGTCATTCGCGGCGTCAAGATCGGCCCCAGCCCCGAGTGGCTCAAACAAAAACTCGAACGAATCGGTGCGCGCCCCATCAACAACGTCGTGGACATCACCAATTTCGTCCTCTACGAGTGTGGCCAGCCGCTCCACGCCTTCGATCTAACATGGCTAAAGTGGGTAGGAGAAGGCCAGTCCAGAGCTCAATCGGGCGAAAAACACATAAACTCTCTTACTAAGGAAGAATCTCTACTCAAAGGTGGCGAGATTCTCATTCATATTGACTACGATACGTTTCTGGCAAATGAAGAAATTGAGCATTCACATTTGGCTGGAAAAATTATAGTTCGCCGCGCGCGGGACGGAGAAAGCATTATCGGGCTCGACGGTATTGAATACAAACTCGACACCGACAAATTGGTTATTGCCGATCAGTATGACCCCGTTTGCATTGCAGGTATCATAGGAGGGCAAGAGAGTGCTGTTAACAAGTTTACCACCGACATCCTCCTCGAAAGCGCCTACTTTAATCCGCGTACCATCCGTGCTGCGTCAAAAAAACTCGGTGTTCGCAGCGAGTCGTCGTATCGCTTCGAGCGCGGCGCGGATATCGGCATTTGCGATTGGGCCAGCCGGCGCGCCGCCGCGCTCATCGCCGAGCTTACGGGAGGAAAAGTCGCGCATGGCGTCATTGACACCAACCCCAATCCCCAATCCCCAACACCGATTCGCTGTCGGTTTTCCCGCATCAATTCCCGTCTCGGCATCGAGGTGCCTCGTGAGACGATGAAGAAGATTTTCACGGGTTTGCAATTGGGCGTTTCAAATGAAACCGCCGAGGCCTGCGAGGTGCAACCGCCCACGTTCCGTGTGGATTTGTCGAACGAAGCCGATCTTTCCGAGGAAATCGGTCGCATTCATGGCATTGAGAAAATTCCTGCCCAATCTGCGCCGGCCCTTCCCGCTTGGAGCGAGGCCGACGCGCACTATGATGCGCTCGCCAAAATCCGCGCTCTCCTCGTCGGCATGGGTTTTTGGGAAATCATCAGCCCGATTCTTGTCCCGAAGTCGTCCGATGCGACCGTAGCATTGAAAAACCCTCTAAGCGAAGAGATGGCCGCGCTGCGCGGCAGTCTTGTCGGGGGACTGCTCAACAGCTTGCGAGTCAACGTCAGTCGTGGCAACTCCGATCTTCGCCTGTTCGAGTTCGGTCGCGTGTTTTCTCCAGACGGCGAGAAGCTTCACCTTGCACTCGCAATTATAGGCGCGCGCACGCCCGCTCATTGGTCAGGCAACGCGGCGAAAGGCGACTATTACGACCTCAAAGCTGCTCTCGAAAAACTCGGTGCGGCTGACATCGAGATTACGCAACTCTCATCGAAACTCGCCCGCCAAAATGACCTGCGCGACCCGGTCTACATTGCCGAACTCGATCTCGCGCCAATCTTGGCGGATTCAACCATTCAACGATTCAAGGAATTACCCCGATTTCCTTCCATCACCCGCGATATTGCGATGGTTCTGGCCGAGGAGAAAACGCACGCGCAAGTCGTTGCCGCCATTCGCGAGGCGAAACCCGACTGGCTGGAGAATGTCGAAATCTTCGACATCTTCCGTGGGGACGCGATTGGCGCCGGCAGAAAATCTGTTGCCTACCGCCTAACCTTCCGCGCCGCCGACCGCACCCTCACCGACTCGGAAGTAAACAAGGTTCATGAAAAAGTGAAAATGGCGCTTAAAAAAGCGTTAAACTGCGAAATTCGGGAGTAACTTTAAAATGCAGGGTATCTACCGAGCTGATCTCCTGACTGATAGATTTTCGTGTTGCGACAAGATGGATTTGCGACCAATCGAGTGTAACCTCTGTAGCCGAATTATGGTTTTCTGCGCTAACTGTGAAATGCTCTTCCGCGATTTGCGAGACCTGAACGACAAAACAATTATCAAGCAACCGTCGAAGCCGCCTCTGGTCAAGTATAACTGTCCGGGTTGTGATCGCGCCTTTGAATTCGGTTTTTCCGAAAACGTAAAGTATCGGGCAAAACGAAGCAGTTTCGAAGCACAGGGGTTCAGCGCTTTTCTTCGCCACTGGATCGAAGGGCTCGATTTGAAAGGGGAACATTTTCGATGCTGCTGCGGTTATGAAGACTTACTGCCGCTCCAATGTCCGAATTGCCATCACATTGTTGTAGAGTGCCTTGAGTGCTCTACTCTTTACGAGGATCTGCGCGATACTTCGAGGCAATCTTCGATCCATCCGAATGGAGTTAAAAAATGTCCCAAATGTCTTCACCCCTATCGCGACCGTTACTTTGAACTAGAAGAATACAGAGTAACTAGAGAAGATTTTCGTTCGCAGGGGATAAGCGGTGTGTTAAGAATGCCGTAAAGGAAGTCCATGAACGACACCAAACCCACCATCGAGTTGCCGCAATCGCAGTTGGCGGTTTGCGATGGCACACTGCAAAAGCGGACCAGTGACGGACGCGTGACGGCGTCGCATCGGCTTGCGGACATCGGGAACATCAAAGTCACGACCGTGGTGGATCCTGCAGCGCTTTGGGCGGCGGTGATTTTCGGGGCCGGCGGAATCGCGTCAAAAATCTTTCTGCCGTCAGGCGTTTGGAATTGGACGGCTTTTATCATTTTGATGCTTATCTCGCTTTGCGCCATTATCGGCAGGAAAACCTCCGCGCTTCGCGTCGAGATGAAGTCGGGTGCCATTCAGTATCCGCTCTCCGATCCGCAGGCGGACACCGACGGTTTTCTATTCACGCTCAAGAATCTCATCGCGGAAGCAAAACAAGCGCGGTGAGTTTCGCGTTCTTTCGCGATTTTCGCGGGCAAACATCATTCATTCCGGAAAAGATTTTTTCAGAAACTTCTTGCAAACGCGCTCGCGCGGAGCAAGATTGCATCAGTTCTTTGAAGCGCGCGATTCAGGCCGAGGAAATTCAGCTTTTGCCCTGCCCTGTGCGTGTTGCAAACCAATATCTTTAACCCGATAACCTTCAATGGAAGGCGGCCGACTTCGGTTCGCTGCCGACATGCCTTAATTGGAAGTCGAACGCAGCCGAGAGGCCACCCACTTAACGGTGGGGTTAAAAGATACGGTTTCCACGGCAATGGCGGGGCTTTTTTTCGCGCCTTTGGCGCGTCGTTGAAACGTTAAAGGGTTGAATCGGTTGCGATTGCCCCGCGTCGCTCGGCGGTGTAAAGTCTACTTGCCGATTTAACAATTTAACCATTCAACGATTTAGCCGAATCGCCATGCCCGATCTCTTCGAATCCCAAGAACCGAACGACGCGGTCGCCGCCAACGCCCCACTGGCGACTCGAATGCGTCCACGCACGCTTGACGAATTCGTCGGCCAACAACATATTCTTGGCGAAG
The DNA here is from genome assembly GCA_964348665.1 of uncultured Verrucomicrobiota bacterium. Taxonomy (GTDB): domain Bacteria; phylum Verrucomicrobiota; class Verrucomicrobiia; order Palsa-1439; family CAYGDP01; genus CAYGDP01. The sequence goes on along the minus strand of CAYGDP010000004.1, from coordinate 5,850 downwards.
GCAAGCTGCTTCGCCGTGCCATCCAGGCCGATCGCATCGCTTCAATTATTTTTTGGGGACCGCCCGGCACGGGCAAGACATCGCTCGCCCAGGTCATCGCCAACGCCACGAAATCCGTCTTTGTCCGCTTGAGCGGCGTCGAATCGAGTGTTGCTGACGTACGTAAAGCCATTGCCATTGCAGCGAATCGTCTGCAAACGAGCGGTCAGCGAACGATTCTGTTTATTGACGAAATCCACCGGTTCAACAAAGCGCAGCAGGATGTTTTGCTCCCCGATGTCGAAAGTGGCACGGTACGGCTCATCGGCGCGACCACGCACAACCCGATGTTTTACGTCATCGGCCCGCTGGTCAGCCGCTCGCAAATCTTCGAGCTGAAAGCTCTCACGCACGACGACATCAAAACACTTCTTCGCCGAGCGCTCTCCGACCCTTCGACTTCGCTCAGGGCAGGCAAAGAACTCGGCCTTGGAAATCACAAGGTCACGATGGATGATGACGCGCTCGATTTTCTCGCCACGGCCAGCGATGGCGACGCGCGCAAAGCGCTTAATTCGTTGGAAGTCGCTGTGCTGACGACACCGCCAGACAAGACGAATGTCATCCACATCACCCGCGCTATAATCGAGGAAAGTATCCAGAAGAAAGCCGTCGTCTATGATCGTGACGAAGACGCCCACTACGACACGATCTCGGCGTTCATCAAATCCATGCGCGGCAGCGATCCCGACGCGGCGATCTACTGGCTGGCGAAAATGCTCCACGCCGGCGAAGACATTCGTTTCATCGCCCGGCGCATGGTCATCCTCGCGTCCGAAGACATTGGACTTGCCGATCCCAACGCGCTGGTCGTTGCCAGTGCTGCGCAGCAAGCCACCGAATTGGTCGGCATGCCCGAAGCGCAACTGATTCTCGCCGAGGCCGTGATCTATCTTTCTTGTGCGCCGAAATCGAACTCGACCGCAAACGCGATTTGGACGGCGATGAGCGACGTGGCCAGCGGTCGGACGCTCGAAGTCCCCGACCACCTCAAAGACGCGCACTACAAAGGCGCGGAACGGCTCGGTCACGGCAAAGACTACAAATACGCGCATGACTTCAAAGACCACCACGTCGAGCAAGAGTACTTGCCCGCCAAGGAGGGTATCCCAGAGAAAAAAACCTACTATGAACCAAGCGACCAAGGGCTAGAACCGCGCGTCCGCGAGCGGTTGGAGAAGCTACGGAAGAAAAAATAGGCACGCTATTGGGTACCTTCTTCTTGCAAATCTACGCGGCACGCAATAGCGTGCCTTCCGTGACGAAATCGGAACTTCGAAAACAAATCGTCGAGAAGCTGAAAACGCTATCCGACGCCCCCGCGAAATCCATCGAGGCGTGTGAGTTCTTGCTGTCGCTCTAAAAAAGAGCATCTTGACATTTCCAAAAAAAGCATCATGATGTCTGCATGAGAACGACATTGACACTGAATAACGACCTCGCCGAACGCGCCAAGCGCGACGCCGCGCGCCTGCATCGGCCGTTCAAAGAGGTGATCAACTCCGCCTTGCGATTGGGCTTGGAGCAGATGGAGAAAGGCGGGCGAGGGAAACCTTACCGTACACGCCCACAACCGATGGGTTTGCGGAAGGGGCTCTCCTACGATGACGTGGCCGAGTTGCTGGCGCGCGCCGAAGGCGAGGACGCGCGATGATTGTAGTGGATGCAAATCTCATCCTCTACGCGGAGGACAGTCTTTCGCAGCATCACAAACGCGCCCGCGATTGGTGGGACAAACAGCTTTCTGGCACGGAGCCAGTCGGTCTTTGCTGGCCTGTGCTGACGGCCTTCCTACGAATCGCCACCAACCCGCGCCTGCACCAGCGCCCCCTCTCGCTCGATGAAGCCTGCGAGAAGGTCGAGAGCTGGATCGCCCAACCGTGCGTTCACGTCATCCAACCAACCACTCAACATTGGGCGGTGTTACGCGAGTTGATGAAGAAAGCGCACGCGACTAGCAACCTTGTCAGTGACGCACATGTCGCTGCCATCGCCGTTGAACACGACGCTACCCTGTATTCCAGCGACCGCGACTTCGCGCGATTCAAAGGCGTCAAGTGGATCAATCCGCTGGAGGATTAGCATCAGTGACCAAAGAAGAATTGCGCCAAACGATTCGCGCGCGACTGGCCAAGCTCAAAGACGCGCCTACGAAATCCGTCGAGGCGTGCGAATTTTTGCTTTCGCTCAAGGAGATGCAGGAGGCGCGGACGCTGCTCCTCTACGTCTCGAAAGAAGGAGAGCTTTCTACCCACCAGTTGATTCAATGGTTGCTCGTGCAGTCCGACCGACGCGTGTGCGTCCCTGCCTACGAAGAGAAGCGACAGCGGTATTTTGCGTCGGAGCTAAAGAATTTTGCGCGCGATCTCGAAGTCGGAAAATTCGGCATTCTCGAGCCTCGCGCAGAGGCAGAGCGTCCCGTGCCGTGGGACGAAATCAGCGCGGTTATTGTTCCCGGGCTGGCGTTTGACAAACAGGGAAACCGGCTCGGACGCGGCGGCGGACATTTTGATGCGATGTTGCCGCAAATTCGTGGCGTGAAAATCGGGCTGGCGTTTGATTGTCAAATCGTGGACTCTCTGCCAATGGAAGAACACGATGTTCCGGTAGACATCGTCGTGACGGAAGAGCGAGCGATCTATACGAGACAGAAAGACGAATAGCCCGCTAAACACGCTAAATACACAAAACTTTCGCGTTCTTCCACGTGCCGCGTTGCGACGCTTGCCCGCCTGAGGCGGGTGAAGCTCGCTCACGCGGTCGCGTTTTTGGTGGGTAAACAAATGAAAATACTTTTTCTCGGCGACATCTTTGGGAAACCCGGACGGAACGCCGTCAGAGCGCTATTGCCCAAACTGCGCGAGCGAGTGGGCGCGGACGTTTGTTTCTGCAACTGCGAAAACTCCGCGGGCGGTGCCGGGGTGACGCCGGACGGAGTCAAGGAGTTGCTCGACGGCGGCTTCGCGGCGCTGACCAGCGGCGATCATATTTGGGATCAAAAGGATGTGATGAAAATCATTGATGCCGAGCCGCGTCTGATTCGTCCGCTTAATTTTCCACCGAAAACGCCGGGTCGCGGCAGCACGGTCGTGCGCGTGAGCGACCGGTTTCAAGTCGGCGTGCTGAACGCCTTGGGGCGCACGTTTATGAAGCCAATGGACTGCCCGTTTCGCGCGCTTGAAGCCGAAGTTGCCAAGCTGCGCCAGCAAACCCCGATTCTGCTGGTGGATTTTCACTGTGAAGCGACCAGCGAGAAAAACGCGATGGGTTGGTTTCTGGACGGCAAGGTCTCGGCGGTCTTTGGCACGCATACCCACGTCCAGACTTCGGATGAGCGTGTCCTGCCCAAAGGCACGGCGTACATTACCGACATCGGCTTTTGCGGGCCACGCGATTCGGTGATTGGAGTTCAGACCGAGCCGATCATCGAGCGATTTTTGACGGGGATGCCGAAGCGGTACGAGCCGGCGACCGGTCCTGTTCGTATTTGCGGCATCGTGCTGGATATTGACGAGTCGAGCGGCAAAGCCCGCAGCATTGTCCGAGTACATGAGACTTGGGAAGGTTAGAATGGCCACTAGAAACACTAAAAGTCACAATAATTTTTGTGTGTTTTTGTGCTTTTCGTGGCTGAATAATTCGGATGATTCAAACGCGAAAATCGCGAACCGACGCTATTCCCTTTCGAGTCTGTCGTGGTTCTTAGAATAAATTGTGGGAAATCCGCCAGAAGTTGCTATCGGAATGGGGCGGGGCTATACTGTGTGCGATGGCTGTCAAAGAAACATACCGCTATATTACTCGCCGCAAAGGCGTTCGCGGCGGTAACGCTATTGTCGAGTGTACTAGGATTGGTGTACACGATGTCATCGGTCTGTTGCAAAACGGCGAGACGGTGGACTCGATCTCGCGGTGTTTCCCCACCCTCACTCGTGCGCAGGCTTATGAATGTTTTGCCTACTACGAAGACCATCGCGGCGAGATTGATGTGCTCGTGGCTGAACAGATGACTGAGCCGTCACGATGAATTTTCTGCTCGACCAAGACGTTCCCGAGCTGATCATACCGGTACTAGTCCGTTTTGGTCACGAAACCTATGCAGGATAGCTTTGGAGTGCGCCGATTTATCGGCGCTTTCATTCGCCGCGATTTATCGCGGTGATCATATCAACGTGGCGGGGGGACAAGTCGCCCCGTCAAAAAGCGGCGATGAATCGCCGCACTCCAAAAACTGATGAGCCGAAAAAAGAAAATCGCCATTGCGGACGCGACCGCGCCGAAAATCTGGACGGTCAGCGAGCTGACACGCCAGATTCGCGGCACGCTGGAGCAGACTTTCGGCACGGTTTGGGTCGAGGGAGAAATTTCCAATTTCAAACGCGCCGACAGCGGTCATTGCTATTTCACCATCAAAGACGCCGGGGCGCAGCTCACCGCCGTGATGTTCCGAGGTGAAGCCGCCGACCTCACGTTCGCGCCCTCCGACGGTCTGCAAATCGTCGCGCTGGGCGATATCAGCGTTTATGAACCGCGCGGCCAATACCAAATCATCTGCCGTCGTTTGCTGCCAAAAGGTCTCGGCGCGTTGCAGGCGCAATTCGAAGCCCTCAAGAAAAAGCTCAATGCCGAAGGTCTCTTCGATCCCGCGCGCAAAAAGACGATCCCGCCTTTTCCCGAACACATCGGGATCGTCACTTCACCCACCGGCGCGGCGATCCGAGACATCCTTAGTGTCATCAACCGCCGCTACCCCAACGTCCATATCGTTATCTCCCCGGTCCGGGTCCAAGGGAGCGGCGCCGCCGAAGAAATTGCCTCCGCCATTGATGAACTCAATACTCACCACGCGCAACACACTCTTACACTTGACGTTCTCATCATCACCCGCGGCGGCGGCAGCCTCGAAGATTTATGGCCGTTCAACGAAGAAATTGTGGCTCGCGCCATTGCCCGGTCAAACATCCCCACCATCAGCGCGGTCGGTCACGAGATCGATTTTACCATTGCCGATTTCGTCGCGGATCTGCGCGCGCCCACGCCCAGTGCCGCCGCCGAACTGGTTGTCAAAGCCCGGCTCGAACTTCTCGAAACCGTCGGTCATTTGCGCGAACGACTTGGGCGCGGGTTAAAACACGAATTCGCCGAACTCCGCCGCCGCCTCGAAGCTGCGGCCGGTAGTTATGTGTTCCGCGAACCAAAAAATCTAGTCGCTCGCTACCGCCAGCAGTTTGATCACGCTCGCGAACAACTTGCTGCGTTCACGGAAAATCGTCTGAGCGTGGAGCGTCAAAGCGTCAAAGCGTTCGGCGAACGGTTGCGCGCGTTGAAACCAGAAATGCTCCTCGCTCACACGGTTCGAAGCTTAAGCGATCTAAAAACACGCTCTACACGTTCCGCCCGCTTCACGCTCCAGCGCAAACGCGAGCGATGCGATCAACTCGCGAAGCGTTTGGACGCCCTGAGCCACAAAGCCACGCTGCGACGCGGCTACTCCATCACCCGCACGGCGGATGGAAAGCTCATTAAAAGCGTTAAAAGCGTTAAAGGTGGCGATAAAATCCGGACGATGGTCAGGGATGGGGATTTTGGGGCGGTGGTGGAATAGCTTTAGCTGCATTTGCAAAAGGGACTTTCACCATCTCGATATTTTTAATGGATTTGAGTATTCCTGTAACCGTATTGAATTTTGTCGTCCTACTATTGTCAAGCTGTTCCGCCTCCATCAAGTCTGAACCTGCGGCTGCGACATTAGTGGTGGTGACCTGCTCCCCCAAAACTGGACAGTAGGAAACAATAGACTTGGCTGATAAA
>CAYGDP010000003.1:0-234618 GCA_964348665.1 uncultured Verrucomicrobiota bacterium | reverse complement strand
GCCGGGTACATTGCGTCGAGGTTTCAACGGGTAAACCGCTGTGGACGTTTGAAACCGGCAGCTTTGTCAATGGCGCCGTGGCGGTGGCGACCGATAGGATCGTCTTTGGCGGCTGCGACGCAGTGGTTCATGTCGTCAACGTGGCCGACGGGAAAAAAATCGCCGGCATTGAAGCGGGCGCGTACGTGGCTGGCTCGGCTGCCGTGGCTGGTAATCTTGCGTTTCTCGGTCATTACGGCGAGGAAGTTCTTTGCGTGGACATCGCGGCGGGAAAGGAAGTCTGGCGCTACAAAGATCGCAGCTTCCCATTTTTTTCGTCGCCTGCGGTGACGGAGAAAGTTGTCGTCATCGGCGGACGCGACAAGCGATTGCATTGCCTCGATCGTGCGACCGGAAAACCGGTTTGGACATTCATGACCGGCGGAAAAGTGGACAGTTCTCCGGTGATTTGCGGTGATCGTGTCGTGGTCGGCTCGGACGACGGCCGTCTGTACATCGTGAATTTGACCAGCGGCAAAGAGGTCTGGTCGTATGAAATCGGCAAGGAACTGACTGCCTCGCCGGCAGTCGCAGACGGGATGATCGTCATTGGCAGCGAAGATGGCAGTGTGTATGCGTTTGGAGAGAAGAAGAAATGAAAAAAACCAAACTCCAAACTCCAAATCTCAAAAAAAACCCAAGCACCGAATTTCAAATTGGCGTTTTCAGCTCAGTTGTTTGGCGTTTGAGATTTGAGATTTGTTTGGGATTTAGGATTTGGGGTTTGGGATTTTTTATACGGGAGACCGCATGAGTAACCAAGCTCCCACCTCCACTCCCGCTCCTCACCACGCGACCACCGCGGGCAATTATTTCGTGGCCAATTATCCGCCGTTCTCGTTCTGGAAACCCGAATTTGTCGGCCACGCGTTCGACGCCCTCGACCATGCGCCCGCGGCGGGCACACCCCTCGGCCTTTACCTTCATATCCCATTTTGCCGACAGCGCTGTCACTTCTGCTATTTCAAGGTGTACACCGACCAAAACGCCGCGCAGGTGCAGTTGTACGTGGACTCGGCGATCCGCGAACTCGAACTGTACGCCGCCAAACCGTTTCTCGGCGCGCGGAAACCGTCCTTTATTTATTTCGGCGGCGGAACGCCGTCTTACTTATCGGTCAAACAACTCGAAGAGCTGACCTCGCGAATGAAATCGCTGCTGCCGTGGGATGCGGCGGAGGAAGTAACCTTCGAATGCGAACCGGGCACGCTGACCGAGCCGAAGCTCGCGGCAATCCGCGCGATGGGAGTCACACGCCTCTCGCTCGGTGTCGAGAATTTCGACGACCACGTCCTCGAAATCAATGGTCGCGCCCACAAATCCAAGGAAATCCTTCGCGCCTACGAGTGGGCGCGCTCGCTCGGGTTCCCGCAAATCAACATCGATCTCATCGCGGGCATGGTGGAAGAAACCGATCCGAACTGGCGGTCGTGCGTTGCCAAAACCATCGAGTTATCGCCCGATTGCGTCACAATTTATCAGATGGAAGTGCCGTTCAACACGACCATCTACAAGGAAATGAAATTAGCCGGCAAACTCACCGCGCCCGTCGCCGACTGGGAAACCAAGCGCGGCTGGGTGGACTACGCGTTCCGCGAACTCGAACGCGCCGGGTACACGGTGACCAGCGGCTACACGGCTGTCAAAAATCCGGCCAAGACAAAGTTCGTCTATCGCGACTCGCTCTGGTGTGGCGCAGACTTGCTCGGCATCGGTGTCGCGAGCTTTTCGCACGTCAACAGCACGCATTACCAAAACAACCACGAGCTAACCCCGTACCTGGACGCGTTGCGAGCGGGCCAGCTGCCGATTTATCGCGCGCTTCGCATCAACGACGAAGAACGCCTGATCCGCGAGCTGGTGCTGCAATGCAAGCTTGGCCGCGTCCGCAGCAGCTATTTTCAGCAAAAATTCGGCGTGAACATCCGCCAGCGTTTTGCAGCACAGCTCCGGTATCTGGAAAGCGAAGGATTCGCCCAGTTCGATGGCGACACGCTCGTCCTGACCCGCGCGGCGTTGCTGCAAGTGGACAGCCTGTTGCCGCCGTTCTTTCTCGAAAAACACCGCGATGCACGCTACGCCTAAAACAGAATTACAACCGCTGGTCGCATGGTACGCCGCGGCGCGCGCCAAACCGCCACGCGTTACGTTCGTCGCCGCCGACCGGTTGCCGGCGCCGTACCGGTCTCTGCTCGCGCACGACCGCGATATGACCTCGACCCTCGAGAAATTTCACGCCGCGCCGATTCACCTTCGGGTGCTTTCCAGCGAGCGGCGCGCCAATATTTATCGCCGTGAAGTCGTCCTGGCTGCCAATGGCACCGGCGACTCCGTCGAATTCGGCGCCATCCGGATTCATCTCGATGCACTGCCGACGGCAGCCCGGAAGCTTGTGCTTGAAGCCAAACGCCCGCTCGGCGCAATCCTCAATGTCTGTCGTGTCGCCTATACCAGTCATCCCAACGCGTTCTTCCGGATTCGCTCCGAGAAAATCATGAACCAGGCGCTCGGGCTCCGCTCCACGCGCACTCTCTACGGACGCTCCAATGAACTCCGCACCGCGCGGGGCAAAAGAATCGCGGAGATCGTGGAAATCCTGCCGCCCGTCAAGAGACGGAGCAATGGAGCAATGGAGTCTCGGAGCAATGGCAAACGGCAGCAACGGATTCAATCCATCACTCCATCTCTCCGGGACTCCAATTTCTCCTTTGATTGCGTCATCGTCGGCGCCGGTCCCGCCGGCTGCACGGCGGCGGCAATTCTTGCCGAGAAAGGCTGGCGCGTCGCGTTGCTCGAGCGTGAAAAATTTCCGCGCTATCACATCGGGGAATCCCTGATGCCGTATTGTTTTTTTCCGCTGGAACGCATCGGCATGATCGAGAAAATGAAGCAATCCAATTTCCCCAAGAAATACAGCGTGCAATTCATCGGCACCAGCGGCAAGAAATCCCGCCCGTTTTATTTCTTCCAGCATCTCAAACACGACGCAGCGACGACGTGGCAGGTCTTGCGAAGCGAATTTGACCAGATGCTCCTCGAAAACGCCCGCGCCAAGGGTGCGACCGTGTTCGAGCGCGCCACCGCGCGGGAGTTGATTCGGGACAATGGCTCGATTGGCGGCGTTCGCGCGGCGGTCGCGAAGGGAAAACGGAAAGATTTTCGCGCGCCCATCACGCTGGACGCGACCGGCCGTGACGGATTTGCCTCGGTCCGATTGGGCTGGCGCGAGCGCGATCCGCAACTCGACAAGATCGCGCTCTGGACGTACTGGCGGGGCGGCAAACGAGAGGCGGGATTGGACGAAGGAGCAACGACCATCGCGTTTCTTCCGGAAAAAGGCTGGTTCTGGTACATCCCACTCGCCAACGACATGGTCAGCGTCGGCATCGTGGCCGAACAGGAGTATTTATTTCGCGACAGCCGCGATCCCAAGGTCATCTTCGAGCGCGAACAGAAAAAGAATCGCTGGATTGCGGATGCCTTGAGCGTCGGAAAACGCGCGGCGAAGTTCTGGGTGACGGGCGAGTTTTCTTATCGAAGCCGGCGCTGCGCCACGAATGGGTTGGTGTTGCTGGGCGACGCATTCGCGTTTCTCGATCCCGTGTTTTCGTCGGGGGTATTTCTCGCGCTCAAGAGCGGCGAGCTGGCGGCCGACGCCGTAGACGCGGCGTTGCGCGACGCAGATTTTTCGGAGGACCGGTTCGCCAAGTACGGCTCGGAGCTTTGCCGAGGCATCGAGGCGATGCGGAAGCTCGTGTATGCGTTTTACGACAAGGAATTCAGTTTTCGCGAATTAATTGAAAATCATCCCGAAGTGCGCGGCGACCTGACGGATTGTCTCATCGGCAATCTCTTCCGCGATTTCGATGATTTGTTTGCGGCTGTCGGTAAATTCGCGCGCCTGCCGTCGCCCTTGCCGTATGAAACGATGGAGGCGGCAATACGATGAAAATCCTGCAGATCACGGCCGGCACCGGAAATTTTTATTGCGGCGTGTGTTTGCGCGATCACGCGCTAGTGAAAACGTTGCGTGGCCTGGGACACGATGCGATGCTCATGCCGGTTTATTTGCCGCATGTGATTGAGGAGCCCGTCGAGAACAAAAGCGAGCACCTGTTTCTTGGCGGGCTCAATGTGTATTTGCAACAGAAGTATTCCCTGTTCCGCAAGACACCCGCCTGGGTGGATGGTCTGTTCGATTCCCCGGCGTTGCTGCGGTTTTTTTCGCGGCGAGCCGGTTCGACTCGCGCCAGTGAGCTGGGGGAACTGACCATCTCGATGTTGCGCGGCGAAGAAGGGCGACAGGTGAAGGAAATCCGAAAGCTGATGGCATGGCTGAAGACGCATTTCCGACCCGACGTGGTCGTTCTTTCCAACGCATTGCTTGTCGGATTGACCCGGCCGCTCAAAACCGAATTGCAGGTGCCGGTAGTCTGCACGTTGCAAGGGGAGGATGGATTTTTGGATGCGTTGCCGCAGCCGCATTGTGACGAAGCGTGGAAGACTCTCATCGCCCGCTCGCTCGAAGTGGATCGGTTCATCGCGGTGAGCCATTATTTTGGCGAGGTGATGGAGCGACGGCTCGGCATTCCCCGAGATCGCGTGGACGTTGTTTATAACGGCATCTCTTTGGAAGGGTTCGAGCCGGCCGAAAATCCTCCCGACCCGCCGGTGCTCGGCTATCTCGCGCGGATGTGTGCCGCGAAAGGCCTACACATTTTGGTGGACGCATTCATCGAGCTCAAAAAACGCGATCGCATCAAAGGACTGAAGCTGCGCGTGGCGGGAGCGAAAACCGAATGTGACGAGGCGTTCGTAAGCGACCAACAAAAGAAACTGGCCAACGCAGGTCTCGCGTCGAGCGCGGAATTTCTACCGAATCTCGACCGCAAAGCAAAACAGGATTTTCTGCGCTCGCTGACGATCTTTTCCGTGCCGGCGAACTACGGCGAGGCGTTTGGGCTGTACCTGTTGGAATCCCTGGCTTGTGGCGTTCCAGTGGTGCAACCCAACCTAGCCGCGTTCCCCGAATTGGTGCAAGCCACCGGCGGCGGCGCGACTTATCAACCAAACGAGCCCGCGCCGCTGGCGGACGCGATCGAGGAGTTGTTTCAAAATCCAGCGAAAATGAAAAAATGCAGCACACGCGGCCGCGAGGTCGTCAAACGCGATTTTACCGTGATCGAAATGGCGGAGGGCGTCGAGCGCGTGCTCGACAAGCTCGTTCGCGACACGACCACGGTCCAGCGGACAGCGATTCACCGGACGGGTGGCATTCAGAAACCATAAGACAAAGGAGAACGAATGGCGCACGAATTCAAACAAACGCGGCGCGTGGAATTTGCCGACACCGACATGGCGGGCATCATGCATTTCTCGAACTTCTTTCGATTCATGGAGCAGACCGAGCACGAGTTTTACCGGTCGCTCGGACTCTCGGTGCATCCACACGCGGGCAAACAGGTGATCGGCTGGCCGCGCGTCCACGCCGCGTGCGAGTACGCCGCGCCCTTGCGATTCGAGGACAATGTCGAGATCGAGCTGGTCGTGCGGGAGAAACGGTCCAAATCCATCATTTACGATTTTATCTTTCGCAAGCTCGACGGCGCCGATTCGACCGCCGTCGCGCGCGGGACGATGACCGTGGTCTGCGTGACATTCGACCGCGAGACGCGGACGATGAAAGCGACAACGATCCCGCGCGCGTACGCCGAGAAGATTCACGCCGCCCCGAAAAAAAATCCATCCAAGGAGAACCAATGAGCTGGCTGATTTTTGCGTTGATGACCGTCGTGACCTGGGGGTTGTATGGCGTGCTGCTGCACACCGGGCAGGTCGGGATGGCCGACCCTGTCAACGGCCGGTACAAAGCATTTCTCTTTGTCGGGCTGGCGTATTTTCTTACCGCCGTGTTGGCTCCGCTCGGCGTGCTCGCGGCCAGCGGCGCATCCTGGAATTTTCCCGCGAAAGGAATGGCGTGGTCACTCGTCGCGGGAATCCTCGGAGCCATCGGCGCGTTTGGAGTGCTGTTGGCGTTCGGCGCCAAAGGCGCTCCCAGCGTCGTGATGAGCATTGTTTTCGCCGGCGCGCCAATCGTCAATGCCATCGTTGCCATCGCAATGCATCCTCCCGCTGGCGGTCTGCGGGCGATCCGCTGGCAATTCTACCTCGGCATCGCGCTGGCTGCAATCGGGGGCGCGATGGTCACCCGCTACAAGCCTGACCCGCCCAAACCCGCTGGTCCAACCATCGCCGCGCCCGCCATCGAAAAGCCACAATGAAACCGATGACACGGGCAAAAATCGAGACGGCGCAATTGTTGTCGCTGAATGCGCTCCTGCGCGCCATTCTGCCGCGCAGTCGGTTCTACGCGAAACAACTTGCTCGCCGAGGAGTGGTTCACCGTTTCAAATCGCTCACCGATTTCCGTACGCGCGTGCCGTTCACCACCAAAACCGAACTTGTCGCCGACCAGGCGGCTCATCCGCCGTTTGGAACGAATCGGACGTTTCCCCTCGATCGCTACACTCGATTTCATCAGACCAGCGGCACCACAGGACAACCGCTTCGCTGGCTCGACACGCGGGATAGTTGGGACTGGATGGTGAATAATTGGGTGACAGTATTCCGAATGGCCGGCGTGCGACGCGGCGACCGCATTTTTTTTGCGTTCTCGTTCGGCCCGTTTATCGGTTTCTGGCTTGCGTTCGATGCGGCGCAAAAACTCGACTGCCTCTGCATCCCTGCCGGTGGGATGAGCAGCGCCGCGCGGTTGCGCGCCATTTTGGATAACGGTGCGACAATCCTTTGCTGTACACCCACGTATGCCTTGCGGCTGGCCGAGGTCGCGCGCGAAGAAAAAATATCTCTCGACCGTTCCCGCGTCCGAACGATCATCGTCGCGGGCGAATCCGGGGGAAGCATCCCCGCCGTTCGCTCGCGAATCTCACGCGCCTGGAACGATGCGAGAATCTTTGATCATAGTGGAATGACCGAAGTTGGTCCTGTCACGTATGAAATTAACATTCCCTCTCCCCGTTCAAGGGGAGAGGGTCAGGGTGAGGGCAGAGTTGCTCTCGCCGTGCTGGAATCCTCGTACATTGCCGAAATTATTGGCCCCAAATCCATGCGCGAAGTCGCTGACGGCGAAGTCGGTGAGTTGGTCCTCACGCCTTTGGGTCGCACCGGAATGCCGTTGCTCCGCTATCGCACGGGCGATTTGGTGAAAAAAACAATCATCGGCGGGCAACTCTGCCTCGATGGTGGCATTCTCGGGCGCGCTGATGACATGGTGATTGTGCGCGGCGTGAATCTTTTCCCCAGCGCGATTGAGGACGTCGTGCGTCGGTTTCCGGAAGTCGCCGAGTATCGGGTCGAAATTCGGCAGAAAGGTGCGTTGGCGGAGGCAAAACTGAAAATCGAGCCGGTCGCCCGGTGCCGCGATTCGGATCGGCTCGCGCAACGACTCGAATCCGCGCTCCGCAGCGCCTTCAACCTTCGCATCCCGGTCGCCATCCTCGCTCCCGGCAAGCTGCCGCGATTCGAAATGAAAGCGAAACGATGGGTGAAATCTTGATTCGCGTGTATTCGCGTTCATTCGTGGTCTAATTATTATGCTACTCGAACTTCGCGACATTGTAAAAAATTACGCGCCAACGCGAGACGCCGTGCCTGTCACGGTCTTGAGCGGCGCCTCCCTGCAACTCGCCACCGGCGAATCGGTCGCCGTCATTGGCCCAAGCGGTTCGGGCAAAAGCACGCTGCTCAACATCATCGGCGCGCTCGATACACCGTCCTCCGGTAGTGTATCGCTCGACGGAAAAAACCTCGCAGGCCTTTCCGACGACGACCTGGCCGCCATCCGCAACCGCACCATCGGCTTCATCTTTCAATCGCATCATTTGCTTCCGCACCTGACTGTGCTGGAAAACGTCCTCGTGCCGACAATGGCAACGAAGAATTCGGCGAACGACGATCTCCAGGCTCGCGCGTGGAAATTGCTCGACCGCGTCGGTCTTCTCAACCGCGAGCATCATCGTCCCGGCCAGCTCTCCGGCGGTGAATGTCAGCGGGTCGCGGTCGTCCGCGCGCTCATCAATCAGCCGAAACTGTTGCTGGCCGACGAACCCACCGGCGCGCTCGACCAGAAACACGCCGACGAGCTTGCGAATTTGTTGGTCGAATTGAATCGCGAACAAAACGTAGCGCTGATCGTAGTGACCCATTGGCGCGAGTTGGCGAAGCGGATGGGGAAGTTGTATGAGTTGAGGGAAGGGAAGTTGGAGAAAGTATGAAAAATCCCAAATCCCAAACCCCAAGCACCAAAGAAATCCCAAGCCCCAAGTTTCAACGTGGGCAGTGGGCGAGCAATTCTTGGCGCTTGGTGATTGGTGATTCTTTGGGGTTTGGTGATTGGCGCTTGGGGTTTCTGCCATGAAATCGTATCATGCGTCAACGCTCCTGCTTCGCTCCCTTCGCTTCCACTGGCGTTCCCACCTCGGCGTGCTGCTTGGCGCGACGCTCGCCACCGTGATTCTGGTCGGCGCGCTCGCCGTCGGCGATTCGATGCGGTTTAGCCTCGAGGCGAAAGCGTATAGCCGATTGGGTGGAACAGAATTTGCAATCGCGAACCCAGCGCGTTTTTTCCGCACAGAATTAGCAACAGAGGTTTTCAATAAACTCTCTCCTAACGTTCCTAGAGAAAGTTCAACTGCTTCGGCAGTACTGCGATTGCGCGGCTCAATTGCATCCGTTGATGGCCAAAGGCGTGTGAATCGAGTTCAAGTTCTGGCTTTTGAACCGCGCTTCCGTCAGGGAGATGATTTTACGATTAACGAGCGCCTTGCATCGCAATTGGAATGGAAGAACGGAGAGAGCGTGGTAATCAGAATTGAAAAGCCAAGCGAGTTACCCCGAGATGCGCCGCTCTCCACGAGCGATGATTTCATCGTTGCGGCCCGCGTCGAAATCGCCGGAGTGAGAGGGGGTAATTTGAGTTTGGAGGTCAATCAAGTCCCACCATCCATGATTAGCGTTCCTTTGGAATGGTTGCAAAAGCAGATGGGACTCGAAGGACGTGCGAACCTTATACTTCTCACCCAAAACACAAAGCAGGACATCACTCTTGCTAAAGCAAATGAGGCACTAAGGAAAGCTTGGCAACTGGCCGATGCCGAGCTGGAACTGCGCGCGCTGTCGGGCGGGCGCGGCCTCGAACTGCGAACCAAGCGGGTGTTTCTCGATCCGCCGGTGGGCGAGGCGGTCTTGAAGAAGTTTCCTGAAGCGCGCGGCGTGCTGACGTATTTCGTCAATGAGTTGAGGAAAGGAGATAAAAGCACGCCCTATTCGATGGTGGCGGCGATGGCGCCACAGGCAGGAACGCCTGTGTCACCAGAGATGGCTGACAACGAAATCATTCTCAATAACTGGTTGGCAGAAGATCTGGATGCCAAAATCGGCGATGATATTTCACTGAAATACTTCGTCGTCGGCCCGAATCGGAAGCTCGAAGAACAAGTAGCGATCTTCCTCGTGAAGGCGATCGTGCCGATTGACGCAGCCGATCAAGACCTGATGCCGCAATATCCGGGACTGGAAGACGCCGAGAGCTGTCGCGACTGGGACGCCGGCATTCCGATTGATTTCAAAAAAATCCGACCAAAAGACGAGGAGTATTGGAAACAATATCGCGGCACCCCAAAAGCGTTCGTCACGCTGGCAGCAGGACAAAAACTTTGGAGCAATCGGTTTGGTAATCTGACGGCGATCAGGTTTCCAGCGAACAATGTCGCCCGTGAAGTGCTGGAACAAAAAATCCGGGATGCGCTCGATCCGGCGTGGTTTGGGTTGACGTTTCAGCCTGTTCGCGAACAAGCGCTCAAGGCCGCGCGTGAAGGACAGGATTTCGGCCAGCTTTTTCTCGGATTAAGTTTTTTTCTCATCATTGCCACACTGCTGTTGATGGGATTGCTGTTCGCGTTCGGTCTCGAACAGCGCACGGAGGAAATCGGTACGTTGCTGGCATTGGGTTGGACGGCGCGACGGGTGCGTCGCGTGCTCTTGCTCGAAGGTCTGGCGCTGGCGCTGGTGGGTGGCTTGCTCGGCACGGGTGCGGGTCTGCTTTACACAAAAGCAGTGTTGTGGGGATTGACGACGATCTGGCGTGACGCGGTGCGGACGACAGAGCTATGGTTTCACGCCGAGCCGACGACGCTGCTCATCGGAGGCGGCGCGGGATTTTTGATTGCGTGGTTTGTAATTTGGCTGGGTGTACGTCGCATGACCAAGCAACCGGCGCGCGCGCTGTTGTCGGGGTCAGGTTCGGAGTTCACGCTTCAGCGTGGCTCGAATCAAACTAAAACTCCAAACACTGCAAAAGGATTCCTGGTGGCTTTCTTCTCCGGGCTGATTGCCATCGTGGTAATTGTGCGCGGACAATTTACAGGTGGTCTGGAAGTCTCCTTCTTTATCGGCGGGGCGTTGCTTTTAGTGACTGGACTTGCGATTTGTTGGATTTTGTTGTCGAGACAAGTATCGGCATCAGGCGTGCCAAATCTGACCCAAGTCGGCGCGCGCGCTTCGTCCCGCCGTCGCGGCCGCAGCCTAGCAGCGGTAGCGATGCTCGCCTGTGGAATTTTCTTGGTCATCGCCGTCGGTGCGAATCGGCATGAAGCGCGTAAACGTTTAGTTTCGTGGTATATCGAAACGACAATTCCCATAACTGACAACCTGAGAGATCTGGACAGTTACAAGAGATTTAATCTGAGAACGAGGGATGATGTCGGTATAGAGGTCCCTCAATACAATTTTGTCTCGCTTCGTCTGCACGAAGGAGATGAAGCAAGTTGTTTGAATTTGAATCGCGCACAACAACCGCGCTTGCTTGGTATCAATCCGGCAATGTTCCGATCCGAAAAAATTGTCGAGGACAAGTCATTCAGTAATCTGTTGTCCTTTCTGAATCGAAAGGAAGAAGATAACGCTGTGCCTGCGATTGGTGATGAAGCGACAGTGCGATGGGCTTTGGGGAAGAGGGTGGGAGACGCGGTGCCATACACAGACGAGCACGGCAAAAAGTTTTTAATTCGTATTGTGGGCGTTTTCCCGAATTCCGTCTTTCAAGGCAGTCTTTTGATATCGGAAAACAATTTCTCAAAGAAATTCCCTTCCGAGAGTGGCTATAGGGTGTTCCTGGTCGATTTTGTCGCGCCATTGGCAGGTGACATTTTCTTTCAGTCGGAACTTTCGGGTGCTCTGCGAGATTATGGAGCGGAGGTACAAACAATTGACGATCGTCTCGCACAATTTCAATCGGTCGAGAACACTTACCTCTCCATTTTTCAAGCGCTTGGTGGGCTTGGCTTGCTGCTGGGCAGCGTGGGGTTGGGCGTCGTCGTCTTGCGCAATGTGTTGGAGCGGCGGAGCGAGCTGGCGATTTTGCGCGCGGTAGGATTTTCGAAGCGATCGCTACGGTGGATGGTGTTGAGCGAGCATTGTTTGCTTTTGATCTTGGGTCTGGCGACAGGTGTGTTGGCCGCGGCAGTGGCGGTTTTTCCGGCGTTGCGTTCGACGTGGAGCGGCGTGCCGTACGGTTCACTGGCATTGACCATTGCCGGATTGCTGGCGAGCGGCGTGGTGTGGATATGGCTCGCGACCTTAGCGGCGCTGCGGGGCAATCTTCTCCGAGCATTGCGGAAAGAGTGAACTACGGTAATGTTCTATTTTGATCTCTCAACGCTCAACCCTCGGAGCACTAGCGAAAAGTCTTTTTTATTTGTAGCGGCGATCTACGTGTCTCGCCGGAGCTTCCGGCGGAGGTGGATGACCGCCGATGGATTGAAATAATCGGCGCTCGTAGAGCGCCGCTACAATTCGGAAGGATTCACGGCATCAAGATGGATGCTAGCCTTGTAACCTTCTCCCGATTGTAAATTGTTTTGGCTCCTCGCTAATGATTGAGGCTCGCCCCTTTTAGCTTTGAAGTGCGCTTGCATTGAGGTGTGTTTTGGTGTAGATACGTCAGCTTCCCATGAGTAAAAAGACAGAAACAACCCGCTTAGCGCATCGGACCGAGCTGAAAGCCGAGCCACTTGCATCGCGCGAGACGCAGCGCATTGCGCGCCCCGCGGCGGAATCAAAGCGGCAAAGCGAGATTGGCCGTCCGATGAAGGGCGCGGACATCGTGATCGCCTGCCTCGAACGCGAGGGTGTCGAGGTTCTCTTCGGATATCCGGGTGGCGCGTCCCTAGAACTGCATCAATCGCTTTCCCACTCGAAAATCCGCGTCATCCTGCCCCGTCATGAACAAGGCGAGGCGTTTGCCGCCGAAGGCTACGCGCGCGCATCCGGGAAACCAGGTGTTTGTATCGCCACCAGCGGTCCGGGCGCAACGAACCTGATCACCGGGATTACCGACGCCTACGTGGATTCGATCCCGATGATCGCCATTACCGGGCAGGTGCCGACTGCTGTGATCGGCAAAGGCGCTTTTCAGGAGACCGATGTATTTGGCGTGACGTTGCCGATCGTCAAACACAGCTATCTCATCACCGATATCAACGACATCCCGCGTGTGATCAAGGAGGCATTCCACATTGCCACGACCGGACGTCCTGGTCCCGTGCTGGTGGATATCCCGAAAGATATCCAGCAAGCAACGACCCAGCCGATTTTTCCAAAGGAAATCAACCTCCGCGGATATCATCCGGAGCAGGCCAAGATTGACGAGTTGCAGGTCAACGAAATCGCCGGTCTCATTGAGAAAAGCGAGCGCCCCGTCATCTACGCCGGCGGCGGCGTCATCAGCAGCGGCGCACATCGCGAGCTTTTGGAATTCGCGGAAAAGACCAACATCCCCGTTGCGCTGACGCTCATGGGCTTGGGTGCGTTTCCCCAAAATCATCCACTTTCGCTTCGCTGGTTCGGAATGCACGGCACCGTCTATGGCAATTACGCCGTGGACGCCGCCGATCTCCTCATCGCCATCGGAGTCCGATTCGACGACCGGATCACCGGTAAAGTCAGCGAATTCTGCAAACACGGCCGCGTCGTCCATATTGACATTGACCCGAGCGAGCTGAACAAAAACAAGATCGCGCACGTCGGCGCCGTCAGCGATGTTCGATACGCGCTGCAGCAGCTCAATAAAATCGTCCGCAAAAAACCATTTACCGATTGGCATGCGCAAATCGCCGAATGGCAGAAGAAGTATCCATTTCATTACAGTGACACCGACGACGCCATTCAGCCGCAACACGCCATTGAGACGCTCTACGAGCTGACCAAAGGCGAGGCCGTAATCACCACCGGCGTTGGTCAGCACCAGATTTGGGCGGCGCAATACTACCCGGTTCATCGTCCGCGCCAATTCTTGAGCAGTCTCGGCCTCGGCGCGATGGGTTTCGGCTACCCCGCGGCGCTCGGTGCCAAGCTCGCCTGTCCCGATAAACAGGTCATTGACATCGACGGCGACGGCAGTTTTCTGATGAACATTCAGGAACTCGCCACCGCGCGCATCGAACGGATCGGCGCAAAAGCATTGATCCTCAACAATCAACACCTCGGCATGGTCGTGCAATGGGAAGACCGGTTCTACGGACGCAACCGCGGCAATACCTTCCTCGGCGACCCCAAAAACCCCGACAAGCTTTATCCCGATTTTGTCGCCATCGCCAAAGGCTTCGATGTCCCCGGGCGCCAGGTTCGACACAAGAAGGATCTCCGCCCCGCGATGGAAGAAATGCTCGCCTGTGACGGCCCCTACGTCCTCGACGTCATCGTCCCTTACACCGTCCACGTCTTGCCCTTCATTCCCGCCAATAAAACGGTTCGGGACATTATTATTGATTGATGGGAGAGGAGTGATGGGTGACGACGAAACAGCTTGAAGGAGACCAGCAATGGGCGAGCAGATTCGAGATTTCCGCGATCTGAAAGTTTATCAAAACGCTTTCGAGGCGCGACGGGAGATTTTTAGAATTTCAAAGATATTCCCCATCGAAGAGCGATACTCTCTGACCGATCAAATTCGCCGCTCGACGCGCTCGGTTTGTGCCAACATCACCTCCGCATGGCGCAAACGACGATATCCTCCCGCGTTCATCAGTAAACTCGGTGACGCAGACGAGGAAGCTGCAGAGACAACTGTCTGGCTCGACATCGCTCTGGACGATGGATACCTCAAGCCGGAAGCGCACAAAGAATTGCTCCAACGATACGACCGAATATGCGCGCAGCTTGTCACGATGATGAGCGCACCCGAAAAATGGTGTCATCAATACGGGAAAAATAAATGACCATTGGAACTATCATCTCTACGCACGCTTCTGCCATCTATATTTCGCCCTTCACTCATCCCTCCTCACCATTCTCCCATCGCTTCTCACACTTCCCCTTTCACCCCTCGCTCCTCACCCTTCACTCCTCCCGTCGGCTCGCCAATGCTTGCCATCCTGCGTGACTATGCTAGCTTCGCCTTGTCACTACAGATAGACACTAACGATCGAGCCGACCATGGGCGCCTGCTGTTTTACTCCCAAACGAACGCAATTCCTCTGGTGGTATTGGCTAGTGCTCGCCAGCATCGTCGGCATCCCCATGCTCCTGGCCGCCTGGTACATCGCGCAGCACACGACTAATGCCTCGCCGCTTACCGCAAGAATCCCCACGCAGCCTCGCCCTAGTCGGACGTCAAGGAGCGCCGTAGGGAATAGACTGAAGATGAGACTAATCCGAATACTCTTCTTTCCGTCAATATTCCTTGGCATCGTCCTCGATTGCCACGGGACGAGCAGAATGTCACCGCTTTACGAGCGAGGATCGATTCACGAAGCATCTCATCGGGGAGACTTGGGAGCAGTCCAAAAGTTAGTGGCTACGGATGGATCGCTTGTGGGGGCGATGGACAAAAATGGGCGCACTCCCCTGCATTGGGCAGTTCTCGGAGGACACAAAGAGCTTATAAAATTTCTGTTGGCTAAGAAGGCTGAGATCAACGCAAGAGACTCTAACGACATTTCGCCGCTACACTTGGTAGGAGTCGAAAAATACGAGTCCCAAGAAAAGCAAGACTTAGCCATGCTCCTAGTCAAGAACGGCGCGGATGTGAACGCGAAGGATAAGGAGGGAAACACTCCTCTTCATTTCGCGGCGGCGTGGGGAAATTCCAATGTTGCGGAGGTTTTCATATCGAACAGAGCGGAGGTAGATCCAAAGAACGGTCTTGGGATGACGCCCCTAGATAATGCCATTCTGATACAAAACCATCTCCCCGACCTCGAAGGTCATATGAGAGTTCGAGAAATCCTCGTTTCTCACGGGGCAATGGAGGGTATTTTCTCAGCCAGCGCTATAGGGCACATTGACAGGATCACAAGCTTACTAAGCGCGAACCCCGAATTAGCCAATGCGACTGACGTTTCCAGGTGGTCTCCTCTGCATTGGGCCGCAGAAAAAGGGCGTGCAGAGGCGATTAGCTTGCTCGTAAAGCAAGGCGGTGACGTAAACGCGATGAATAAAAGTGGGGAGGCACCGCTCCACAGAGCGGCATACGGAATGCATAAGAAATCGGTAGAAGCTTTGATTGTGGCAAGAGCGGACGTAAATTCCCGCGTTGGCCGTGGGCGAACACCAATTCAATGCGCGGGCTTGTATGGCGCATTTGACATCGTCGAGTTACTGGCGAACAACGGAGCAGATATAAATATCAGAAACGACGAGACTCCCCTTGGCCGTGCAATTGAGCGCGGCAACAAGGGAATGGTTGTGTTTCTCATCCAGAAAGGCGCTGATGTGAATGCTGAACATTTGTATCAGACGCCTCTACTAATCGCAGCTAAAAAGGGAGATGCTGAAATTGTTCGAAACCTCATTGTGAAAGGTGCACATGTAAACGTTAAACACCATCTCGATGGGACACCTCTCAATTTGGCTCTCCGGAATGGGCATAAAGATGTTGTCAAGATACTTCGCGAAAACGGTGCGCTTGATGAAACAAGCTATACCAATGTTGTGCTTATAACTGTGGCCGTGTTCGTTGCCCTTATGTCCGTGGCGTTATATTTTCGCTATATAATCAAACACCGAGACGGAAACAAAGGGATCTAATGCCTAAACTTCCTAATTCATTCCTGCCCAACGCCCCAAATCTCAAGTACCGCGTCCTCGCCCCGGACGGTGTGGCGATATTGACCAATGGCAATCTCTGGTCGCCATTCGTGTTGCCAACGACGTTGATGGGGAATCGCGTGCGGATGGAAGGAATGCGATTCAAAGTTCACTCCACCACGCCGAGCCGATTCAGGGCGATGCTGGACGGATTCAAGCTGCTCCGGCTGGAAAGCTACGATCACTCGTTTATTCCGCTGTTGCCCGTGAAATTCGTTGGCTGTTTATTGGGTCAAAACTACCGTAGAGGATATTCGTCGCTGATGGACATCTATAATCATTGCCGTTACATTCCCGCGTTGCGATGGTGTGGCA
Organism: uncultured Verrucomicrobiota bacterium; assembly: GCA_964348665.1. GTDB lineage: Bacteria > Verrucomicrobiota > Verrucomicrobiia > Palsa-1439 > CAYGDP01 > CAYGDP01. The sequence continues at coordinate 218,100 of CAYGDP010000003.1, read as the reverse complement.
AGCAGCTTGTCGCGGTGTGCGCGAAAAAATGAGATTTCGACGACGAGGACGAGGACGAGAACGATGAAAGAATCCAAGTCATATCCGATTGTATTGCTCCACGGCATCCATCGCACCGCCAATTCCATGCGCAGTTTTCAGCGTGCGTTCGATCAACGCGGTTTTTTGGTGATCAACTTGAGTTACCCCTCGATGAAACATTCCATCGAAGAATCCGCCAATTCCATCGCGGTACGACTCGCCCCGCTCGGCGAGCAAGAATTCGACATGGTCGTTCACAGCTTGGGCGGGCTAGTCACGCGCGCGATGCTGGCGCGACATCCGCGCCTGCGCGTCCGACGGCTGGTGATGCTTGGCACGCCCAATCGCGGCTCGGAACTGGCCACGAAATTACAGAAAAGTCCGATTTACCGGGTTCTCTTTGGCAAACCACATTCCGCCATCGCGCATGAGAGCGAGTTCATCAAGAACCTGCCGCCGCCCCGATGCGAGTTTGGCATCATCGCGGGTGGATTCGGCAAGAAATTCGGAATGGTTCCGTGGGTACGCGGCGACAACGACGGATTGGTCGCTGTCGAAAGCGCCAAGCTGGATGGCGCAAAGGATTTCATCCTGCTTCGTCTCGACCATCGTCGCCTCTTGCACAGCCGGAAAGCCATCCATCAAACGCTGCACTTCCTCGAACACGGAAGATTTGAGAAGTAGGGCAGTCCTGTGTATGACTCCCGTGCTATTGCGTGCCACCCAATCAATACATCATCAACTCGATCCATTTCAGGCCGGGATCAGTCAACTGCCAACCTCGTTTGGATTTCTTGACAAAGTTTCGGCATCGGCACCGGTCGATTTCAGCGTCGTTGACGGACAACAGCACGGGGATGTTTTTAGCGAGAGATCGTTTTAACTCGTCCGTCAGGGAGACGTCGGCATCCAATCGGGCGATCACTTCGCGCGGCAGGCCGAAGCTATCGAAGCTGACTTCGTATGCGGCGGGGATGGGGGATGGCGGATTGGGGACTTGATTTGCAGGGATCGCAATCGTTCTCGGCGTCATCCTCGAATCATGATTCAGAAGCGTCCAACGGTTCCTCTCCAGCCAGCGAAAGTTTTTTGCCGGGACAAGAACGCGAAACGCCTCGGGGCGGCGTCGAACGAATTGTTCCAGGGTCAATTGCTGGTCGCGGCGCACCGCCCAGAAGAGTGCGGCGGGATTGATGCCGATGAAATTTTGCCCGTTATAAACGCCGTGGTCATTGGATTCTTTGGTGTAATGTTTCCGGTACCAAGCCGGAAAGTTTGGATTGATCATGAATCCAAGCTCCAAATGCAGATGGGCTCGCGAGGGAGGGATAATGGACGGTGTGCCAGCGCTGTGTCCCAGCGTGCCTAGTGGCTGACGTCCTTGGACGACCGCTCCAACGGCGATGTTTTTTTCCACGGCCGAAAGATGCGCGTAGAGCGAGAAAATTTCCACACCACCGACATGGTGCTGAACAACGATGTATCGGCCATAATTGGATTTGCCGGGGCGGTCGTTGATGTACGCGACAACACCGGCGGCAACGGCGGTTACGGCGTCGAGCGGTTCTCCGCTCTTGTCACGACTGATACACCGGATATCAATGCCTTCATGGAAATCGGTACCGCCACCTCGGACACAGCCGTATTGGCCGCTTCGCCAATCTCCGCTGATGGTCGGCTGATAAAAATCCGGTTCGCGTCCCTCAGAAAAGAGCTTATCGTTGACCGTTGGCAACGCGAAATCCGCGAGGGTAACAGTCGGCGGAGGGTCGGCGGCTAGTGCCGACGAGAGAACGCCCGTAAAAAATACGAAAAGCTCTGCACGCAGATGAAGTGGCATGGACGGAACGCTTTTACCCAATCGCCGAGCGCGAATCACGGATTATTTATCGGCGGTTTACCGATTGATTGCCGCCGCATAGCGGCTGGCGACTTCGTCCCAGTTGACCACGTTCCACCAAGCGGCGAGGTAATCACCGCGTTTGTTTTGGTATTTCAGATAGTAGGCGTGTTCCCAAACATCAATACCGAGGATCGGTGTATCACTTTGCATCAGCGGACTATCCTGGTTCGCGGTGGAATAGGCTTTTAGTTTTTTGTCCGCGCTGACGACCAGCCAGCTCCAGCCGCTCCCAAATCGTTTTAACCCATTGTCGTTGATCGTTTCCTTCAGCTTCACCAATCCGCCAAAGGATCCTTCGATCGCTTTCGCGAGATCGCCGGTCGGTTCGCCCCCACCGCCCTTCTTCATCGTCATCCAAAATAAGCTGTGGTTCGCGTGACCGCCACCGTGGTTTTGCACAGCGGTGCGGATGTCTTCCGGTACGGACTTGATATCGCGCAGTAAGTCGTTTAATTTCTTACCTGCCAGCTCGGCGTGCTTGGCAAGCGCCTCGTTGAGCTTGTCCACGTAGGCTTTGTGGTGTTTGCCGTGATGGATCGTCATCGTTTGCGCGTCTATGTGCGGTTCCAGCGCGTCAACCGGATAGGGTAACGGGGAAAGTGCAATTGCATCCGCCGCGCGCGCGGCTAAGGGGAATTGCGAGGCGGCAAGGCCGACCGCCGCAACGCCGCTCACTCGTACAAATTCTCTGCGATTCAGTTCGTTCATGGTTTTCTCCTGTTGGTTCGACAGTAATCGTGCGAGGTCATTCAATCCGTCAAAAAATCCACGCGCGCGCTCAACTCCGGCGTCAGAAACGTATCGGGCTTTTCAATCTGCACTTTCACCTGCAACGTCCCCTTTTGCCGACTGGCTTCGGGCGCAATTTCGGCGACGGTTCCCGAGTAGTGCTTGTCGGGATAGGCTTCGGGACTGACACGACATCGCTGACCCAACCGCGCTTTTGCCACATCTGCTTCGTTCAGATCAATCTCCACCTGTAAATCGTTCAGATCTGCCATCGCGACAAACGCCGTGCTCGGCCCACGGCCACCGCCAAAACTTTGCGGCGCGACCAACTCATTTGGGTCAACGAGTTTCTCCAAAATCGTCCCATCAATTGGCGCACGAATCGTACACCAATCAAGCCATGTTTGTTGCAATGCCAGGGCGCCTTTCGCGACGGTAATCTCCGCCGCGGCGGCGTCGCGAGCGCGCTTCGCATCATCCAGCGCCCTCTCGCTCTCCACGTTGTTCTTGGCCAGCGATTGTTGCCGCTTCAGATTCGCTTCTGCATTTGCGAGGTTCGCCTCCGCGCGAGCGAGTTGTCCTTGCGCCTCCAACAGCCGCGCCTGCTGTTCGTCATCCTCCAATCGCACGATCACGTCGCCCTTCTTCACTCGGTCGCCTTTCTTGACCCCGATCCATTTCACGGTGCCCATGAATTTCGGACTCAACTCGATCCGCTCGCGCGGGATGATATAGCCGCTGACCGTTAACACGGCACCATTTGCTTTTGGCGATTTGTCTGGATTATTTGCCGGGATTGGAGTGGCGGAATTGGGAGTGTTTTGCGCGACTTGAGGCGACGGTGTTGGTTTCTTGCCCTCCAGGATCACAGCAACCGCGATCACGAGCGCTGCAATAATCACTCCCGCGATCAAAGGAAGCATCCAGCCGGGTCGCCGGGCTTTTTTGTCCGCTGCAATTTGCAGCCGCGACAGTGATTCAGGCGAAGAACTCATCAGAACCCTATCATCGTCATACCGACCGCAGCGCGTCAAGCACGGGTTTTTGCGCGGCGAGTCTTGCGGGAAGAAGCCCGCCTGCCACCCCCATCACCAGCGCGAACGCCATGCCTTTGGCCAGTAATTCGCCCGTGATGCGGAATTGAAACGCGACTTCCGAGAAGCTCGTCGGGCTCATCGTGCCTGCGGCAAAGCCGTTCAACGGTAGCGAGAGAGCGCATCCGATTATCCCGCCGACCAACGATAACAAGACGGATTCAAGCAGGAACGATGCGTATATCTCCCTCCGCCGAAAACCCAGCACACGCAACGTGCCGATCTCTCGTGTGCGCGCCGCGACGGCTGCATACATCGTGTTCATGGCCGCAAACGCCGCGCCGATGCTCATCACGATCGCCAACAGAGAACCGATGAACTGGATCGGCGTGGCATTTTTCGTCTGTTCTTGCCAATACTGCGTTTCGGGCTGCACTTTCATGCCGAGCAGTTTATCGTCTGTCATCCGTTTGATCAACGCGTTCGCGGATGCCGGATTCTCTACGCGCAACAGCACCGAGCCGTAGAAATTTCGCTTGAAGGCATCGCGCGCTTCGTCGGCGTCCACCCACACCTCGGATTCATACGCCGTTTGCGCTGCGTCAAAGATTCCGACGACGCGCCACTCGGTTTTGCTGGTGAAAAAGCTCTGGCCGACACTGCAGTTCTTGAATCGGTCGGCGATGCGGCGGCTCACAACACATTCGTGGAGTCCCGCGCGAAACATTCGTCCTTCGGTGATTTTAATTTGCGGACGCAATTCGAGCGCCATTGGACCGATCCCGCGCACCAGCACATTCGCCGTCCCGCTGCCGTCCATGCGATCAAGGAGGATCAGCACGATGATTTCGGATGAGGCAATCGGTTGATTGTTTGCGTCGCGGGCGATGCCGTCGAGGTATTTGATTCGAGTCGCTTCATCGCGGCGTATCTGGCTGGACGACTCGGCCGTCGAGCCGCGGCGCATCACCAGCAGATTGCGGTTGTCGCCCGTGTTGATATAGGTCGCCTTCAACCCGCTCGCCAGCGCCATCACCATCACAAAAACAGCCACGACCAAGGCAATGCTTAACGCAGTCGCCAGCGTTGCGCGCCATCGAACGCGCAAGCTGCGAAGGTTGTATGTAATGGGAATGGCCATGGAAGCAAACGGAGTCAACTTCCGACATTCAACTTCCAACTCTCAACGCTCAAGAGTTGGATTGAGCGCTGTTTCCGAAGAGTTGAACATTGGGAGTTTGGCGTTGAATGTTGAGAGTTGAATTTATTCATTTCTCAATCCAGAGTCCGAAGTCCTTCCACGACCGTTGTGCGCGCGCTCGACCACGCGGGCGCCAGGGCGCTCACCACACCGAGCAAGAGCGCGACCAATAGGCCAATGGCAATCACATCGGCATCGACAGGAAAAAACGGGATGTTGCCCTGCGATAGTTTGTAGATGTCCACGTTGGAATAAAAAAGTTTCGCGCCGACACAACCGATCAACCCGCCGGTGACCGCCAATCCAAGCGATTCGGCAAGGATCAACCCGAAGATATGGCTGCCGTTGTAGCCGAGCGCCTTGAGAATTGCGATTTCCCGGGCGCGTTCGCGAATGGCCATGCTCATCGTGCTGGCGCTGACCAGCAACATCGTAAATACGATAACGGTGCAGATCGAACCGAGGAAGAGTTTGATGTTGCCGAACATCGAAATAAATCCTAGCTGGAACGCGCGCTCGGTTTCGGTCTTGGTCTCGGCCGAGGTGTTACGAAAGGAGGCGTCTATTTGCTCGATGAGGCGCGGCACATCCTCGGCGGTTCTCACCTTTATCCAAAACGTTCCGACCTGGCTGAATTTGTTCAGTAGCTCGTCAAAGTAATCGTGTCGGAAAAAAAGAATCGTCTCGTCAAACTCCGCGTTAGTCTTCGGTGTGTACACGCCTCGGATAATCAGCTCGGCGTCACAGGGAAAAATCCCCTGGGTCAGCGTGATGCGGTCGCCGATTTTCCAGCCGAACCGTTCGAGCAATTTTTTGCCGACAATGCACGCCGTCCGCTCTTTCCGAAACGCATCGAGATGGTTTGGCGCGACGTCAATATCGGTAAAAATGTGAAAGATTCGATCGGGATCGCAAGCGAACTGCGCGAAATTGCTTTTACTCTCGTCCTGATAGATGCCACCAAACCACGTGAACGCCGAGCAATACTCGACGCCTTCGATTTGCTCGATGCGATAGCGGTACCGAATGGGAATGAGATTCGCGAGGGAAACCCGATGGCGTACCACGATTCGTAGCGCCGCTTGTTCGGTCGTGGGCGGCTGGGTCATGATTTTCAGAGCCGTTTGCAGCGTGGTAAAAAGGAAAAGGCTCACCGCCACGCTGGCGATGGTGAGGATCAGCCGGCGCTTGTTGCGCAGGGCATTTCTTAAAATAAAACCAGTGGTTGTCATGGCTCGTAAAAACCGTTAATCACGTCAAAAACGGTAAATAAAAACATGCAGTTGAATAACCCGATTTCGCCGCACGGCGAGTAATTCAACAAACTGATACCGGTCTCATCATCTTTAATGAGCGTCTCCATTGAGAAGTTCCCCTTTCTCCAAATGCACCGTCCGTTTCGCGAACGACGCCGCTTTGGGATCGTGCGTGACCAGGATAATTGTCTTGCCGGATTCGCGGTTCAACTGTTGCAATAGATTCAATACTTCCGTCGCCGAGTGAGCGTCGAGATTGCCCGTCGGTTCGTCCGCAACGATGAGGGTCGGATCCGTGACCAGGGCGCGCGCGATGGCGACTCTCTGTTCCTGGCCGCCGGACAGTTGACGCGGCAGGTGTCGGATCCGGTCAGAAAGCCCGACGAGTTCGAGCGCTGCCTCGACATGCGCGCGTCGCTCGCGGGAGTTCAGGCTGGTGAGCAACAGAGGCAACTCGACGTTCTCAAACGCCGTGAGGACAGGGATGAGATTGAAGGTCTGAAACACGAACCCGACGTGTTGATTGCGCCAGTCAGCAAGCTTGGTTTCGCTAAGCGCGCCGACGTCGGTATCTTGAACAACACATTGTCCGCTACTAGGACGATCGATTCCCGCGATGATATGGAGCAGCGTACTTTTCCCCGAACCGCTCGGTCCCATCAAGGCAACGAAATCCCCGGCGGCGATGTCGAGCGAGACGTGATTCAGCGCTGTGACCTCGATTTCGCCCTGCCGAAAAATCTTCGTCAGCTCGCGGATCTGGACGATGGACGGAGTCGTTGCCATGTCAGGGCTTGACTTGCACAAAACCGAGTTGCCTCGCCCCCAACCCAATCACCAGCCACAAACCGAGTACCACCGCAAGCCACGCGATTGCGCGCGGTCTCTGGGGTTGATTCGTTTCCCATCGAAACAGTTTCGCCGCCACCAGACACGCCGTTCCGCCCATCAGCGCGAGCGCAACAAGACTGTAAATCGCCTCGGTGGATTCCAATCCGTTCAGGCCTGTGATACATCCTCGCATCAATTCGGTCGAATACCGACTCGGAAAAAACAGCGCGGCAACTTGCGCGGCGGGCGGCAAAAACCAGAGAGGAAACGCGACCCCGAGAAACATCATCGGCAAAAACAAACTTTGCGACATCGCTTGGACGCTCGCCGCGCTATCGGCCAGCATCGCGATGATCAAGCCGATCCCCATATACGCAAAAGCCGAGAATGTGAACGCGATCAACAGTTCAACGGGCTGGTTCGGTATCGACATATGAAATACCGTCACCGCGACAGCGATTTGTAACAGCGCCGACGTGACCAAGATCACGAACCGGCTCAACAACGCGCTGGCCACAAACCAGCCCGGCGCCAGCGGCGCGAGCCGATACCGCCGCCACAACCCACGCTCGCGCTCGACCACAAACGAAATTGGAAGCCCGAACAACGATGCACCTAGCATCGTCATCGTCAATAATTGCCCCAAGGTTAGCCGCAGCGAAAATCGGTCGCTCTGGGGCAGCATCGCGAACATCACGAGGAACACCATCGGGAAGATGTAGCTGAAAATGAGCGCCTGCCGATTCCGCAGAATCAATCGCAGCGTCGTCGCGAGGTGATTGAGAAAACCGTTCATGGTCGGAAATACTTCAAACTCCAAACTTCAAGCATCAGGAAAGCATCAAACTCCAAGCTCCAAGCTGCGGTTTCGACATTCGGGGCTTGAGGCTTAAAGATTCCTTGAAGTTTGAGGATTGAAGTTTGAAGTTTCATTCCCGTATCCTCCTCCCCGTCAATTCGATAAAGACGTCTTCCAGCGACGGTTTCTGAATGTGCAAATCGAGCAGTTCGTTTTGCTCGGCTTCGAGAAACTTGACCGCGGCGATGACCGTCTCGCTGACCTTCGCCGACCGCAATACACAGCCTTGGCCATTCATCTCGACTGCCGCAACCGAAGCAAGCGTTTTCAAGCGCTCCACGTCCAGCGGCTTCGCGGTCGCCAGCGTGATGCGCGACAATCCTTTGGATTTTGCCATCAAATCTCGCGGCGCGCCGCTGGCGATGATCTGACCATGATCAATGATCGCCACCCGATCACAAAGCTGCTCGGCCTCCTCGATGTAATGGGTCGTCAATAACACCGTGCGTTTTTCGCGACGGAGCTGCTTGATCGTCTCGTGCAATTCGCGCCGGGCTTGCGCATCGAGCGCAGCGGACGGTTCATCGAGAAATAATAACTCCGGATCATTTACCAAAGAGAGAGCAACCGCGAGCCGTTGTTTTTGACCGCCTGACAACGTCTCAAACCGCGCGTCGGCTTTCTCCGTCAGCGCGAATTTCGCCAGAAGTTCGTCCGTCTTAGCCCGCCTTTGGTAAAAACTGCCAAATAACTCCAAAGCCTCGCGCACGGTGATTTTGTCCTGCAACGCCGTTGCCTGCAGTTGCGCGCCAATCCGCTGTTTCACTTCGCCGGGTTGTTTGCAAATATCAAATCCACAGACCTCAATCGCGCCAGCATCGGCGTCGCGCAAGCCGATCACGCATTCCAGCGTGGTCGTCTTGCCAGCGCCATTCGGACCGAGCAACCCAAAAATCTCGCCCTCGGCGATCTCGAAGGACACGCCGCGCACGGCTTTGATTTCGCCGTAGTTTTTTACCAACTCTGTTACTTTAACTTTTGCAGCCATCGCGGCCACGATGCCCGAAAACTACTCACAACGCAAGCTGTTGCCGCTCCCCGATCCTCCATTAGGGGAAATGATTGCCGTGAATGAGATTGGCCACTACAATCCCGTCGTGCGCTTCAAAGGCAAAGCAGTTGTGATCACCGGCGGTGCGATGGGGATTGGCGCAGGCTGCGCGCGCGTGTTCGCCACCGAAGGCGGACGCGTAGCCATCCTCGACCGCGCCTGCAAAGAAGGTAAAGAGCTGGCGCGTCAACTGAAGCGTTCGATATGTATCGAGTGCGACGTAATACAACCCAGACAGTTTCAAGCCGCCGTTGATCGCGCTGCCAAAACCTTTGGCCGGCTCGATTGCATCATCAATAATGTCGGCTCCCATCCTCCCGCGCAGACCATTGACGAAACCAGTGTGGAAGAATTCGAGAAACTGGTGCGGCTGAATCTCACCACAACCTTTATGGGCTGCAAATTCGCGCTGCCGCACCTGCGAAAAACACGCGGCAGCATCATCAACATCTCCTCCATGGTCGGCGTCATTGGCCAGGCGCGCGCCGCGGCGTATTGCGCGACCAAAGCCGCGCAAATCGGGCTTACCAAATCTCTGGCGATTGATCTCGGCCCGCTCGGCATACGAGTCAATGCCGTTTGCCCGTCCAACGTGGACACGCCGCTGATGCGCTCCTGGGCGGCAACGCTCGAGGATCCGAAAGCTGCTCTCGACCGCGTGGCGAAACTCCAAGTGCTCGGCAGAATGGCGTCTCCCGAAGAAATCGGCCGCATCTGTCTCTTTCTTGCCACCGACGATTCGAGCTTCATCACCGGCCAAGCCCTCGAAGCCGAAGGCGGGTCGAGCTTGGATTATTAGAGGCCGCACCCCAGCCAAAGTCCCGGTCGCTTTTAGTGTCTTTTTGCGCGTTTTTGTGGCAAAAAGTTTCGTCGTGAAAATTCGAACGTTTATTCTTTTCCTTTCGCTTGTTGTTGTCGTGCTCGCCGATGAATCGAAGCTGGTTCCGTTTCAGAAAGCTGGCAAGTGGGGCTATAAAGACGCGTCGGGCACCGAGGTAATTCCAGCGCGATTCGATCACGCGGTTTTTTTCTCGGAAGGATTGGCGGCGGTGCGCATCGGGCAGAAATGGGGCTATATCGCACCGACCGGCAAGGAAATTGTCGCCCACCGGTTCGAGAAAGCATATGCGTTCACCGAAGGGTTGGCGCTGGTGATGGACGCTGGCAAATACGGATTCATAGACAAGACCGGCAAAATGATGATTGCGGCGAAGTTTGAGGAGGCATCGCCGTTTAGCGAAAATTTGGCTTCCGTGAAACTGGATGGCAAATTCGGGTATGTTGATTCGACAGGTAAATTTACCATTGAACCTCGCTTCGACACGGCGATGAGTTTTTCGCAAGGTCTTGCGATTGTATCCGTGGATGGCAAGTTCGGCTACCTCGACAAAAAGGGCAAGTTCGCCGTCGAACCCCGATTCGAAGCAGCGGCGACGTTTGTCGAAGGACTCGCCCCCGTGCGGTTGCGGGGCAAATACGGATTCATTGACAAGACCGGCAAGCTGATCATCCAACCGCAGTTCGATGTTGTCGGGAATTTTTCCAACGGTCGCGCCTACGTTTATCTTCGCGCCGGCGACAAAGGCGGCAGCGTGGATAAAAAAGGCAAAATCACCTGGGGCGGCGGGAAGAAGTGATTCTATTGATGGTGCATCACGCGAAAGGATTTAAAAACCTGCGGGGACCCCACTCAACCCACGAAAATCGCCGCGTTGGGGATTTTGGGATGGAGGTAACCGGCTTTCATATTGAAGGCGGGAAGATAATTGTGCATGACACGGACGGGACCTAGGAGCCGGAGGGTGGAGATTTGAAGGATGGAATCGGCGCCGTGATTTTTCCGGAGCGACGGGATGATTTTGCCTTGCATGTTTTCGACGACGTCCGAATCGTTCTTGCCTTCCACAATCATCACCAGAGCGATATGGCCTTCGATTTCGGCGATGTGTGACTCGTAAATCAACTCCGGGAACACCGTGCCGACGTTCGGCTCGCTTTTGATCTCGTCTACGATTTGTTTTTTGGTGATGCCGAGACGGAATTTGATGATATAGAGGTGGCGCGAGCCGACGGGATCGTCTCCGTTAGGATTGACGTTGAGTGCGGCATAGTAAGTAATTAAACCGTCTTCCTCGAGCCGATGCCGCTTCCGACTGACCGTCCGTGCTGGGATTTTTGTCTTGCCGGCGATGGCGTTGTCGGAGAGCCGCGGATTGCGAATCAACTCGCGGGCGATCAACTTTTCCTGGGGATCTAGCTCTCTCATTGGCACGATTTCTACTCGAATGGCCGTGGAAATGCAAGCGAATTGGCTTGTATATGCCTAAAACAGCTTGTTTTTGTCCTAAATTAGACATTTGAACCTTACGAATGGCTGACATACGCTTACTACCCAAAAATCCTGTCATTTTTTTGTTGCGATGGAAAAATCTCCTGATAGAATCCGTTGTCACCCAAGTCAAAACATGAAGGGCAGTGGAAAACATATGCGGGTATTCGAGCCTCCAGCGCAAGGTCTTTACGACCCACGTTTCGAGCATGACTCCTGTGGCGTCGGCTTCGTCGTCAACGTCAAAGGTCGCCAGTCGAACCAGATCATCCATCAGGCGTTAGGTATCCTCTTAAACCTGCGTCACCGCGGCGCGTGCGGCTGCGAGGCGAACACGGGCGACGGCGCGGGCATTTTGCTCCAACTACCTCACGAATTTCTCAAAAAAGCCTGCAAAGAATCCAAAATCACGTTGCCGTCCGCAGGCGACTACGGCGTCGGCATGGTGTACCTCCCGCCGGATGCGCAACATCGAAAGGAATGCGAAAAGATTTTTGAGGAAGTTATTCAGGCGGAAGGACAGAAGGTCCTCGGCTGGCGAAGCGTGCCAACCATCAATGCAACGCTTGGCTACACGGCAAAGGCCGGCGAACCATGTATCCGGCAGATTTTTATCGGGCGCAATTCCAAGATTTCGGACGACATGGCGTTCGAACGGAAACTTTATGTGATTCGCAAACGCGCCGAGAGCGCGATCCGCCATGCGGGCATAGCGGGCGGAGAATTTTTCTACGTTGCCAGCCTTTCCTATAAAACCATCGTCTATAAAGGGATGCTCATGTCGGAACAGGTCGAAGAATACTATCCCGACCTCGCCGATCCCGCTGTCGAGAGCGCGATGGCCATGGTGCATTCGCGGTTTAGCACCAATACATTTCCCAGTTGGTATCGGTCGCATCCGTATCGTTATCTGTCGCACAACGGCGAAATCAACACGCTCCGCGGAAATATCAACTGGATGCACGCGCGGCAAGCAATGCTCGAATCCGACCTGTTCGGCGACGATATCAAGAAAATCTTCCCCATCATTGACGAATCGGGCAGCGACTCGGCCATGTTCGATAATGCGTTGGAATTTCTCGTGCTGGGCGGCCGGTCGTTGCCGCACGCGGTCATGATGATGATTCCCGAACCGTGGTCGAGCGACGACGCGATGAACGCCGAGAAGAAGGCGTTCTATCAGTATCATAGCTGCCTGATGGAGCCGTGGGACGGACCGGCTTCGATCGCGTTCACCGACGGCCTTCGTATCGGCGCAGTCCTCGACCGGAACGGCCTGCGCCCCTCGCGCTATTACGTGACAAAAGATGATTTGGTGGTAATGGCATCGGAGGTAGGCGTGCTGGAAGTCTCGCCCGACCGCGTTTTGCAAAAAGGCCGTCTCCAACCGGGACGAATGTTTCTGATTGATACCGAAGCAGGAAAAATCGTGGCGGATGAAGAACTCAAAGGGAAGATCACCCGCGAACATCCGTATCAAGTCTGGCTCAAAGACAATCTGATCCCTCTAGAGGAAGTTCCGGACCCTCCGCACGTTCACGAACCAGATCATCACACCGTTTTCGAGAGACAAAAAGCATTTGGGTACACGTTTGAGGATTTGCGTTTCATTCTTGCGCCGATGGCAAAGGACGGCGTCAATCCCATCGGCTCGATGGGCACCGACACGCCGTTGGCCGTGCTCTCCAACAAACCGCAGCTCCTCTACAATTATTTCAAGCAACTCTTCGCGCAAGTCACCAACCCACCGATTGATTGCATCCGTGAAGAAATCATCACCTCGACCGTGACCACCGTCGGTTCGGAAGGCAACCTGCTCGCGCCGAAACCGGAAAGCTGTCGCCAGATCCAACTGCAAAGCCCGATCCTGACCAACGAGGAATTCAAGAAATTGCGCCACATCAAGTCGCCCCATTTCAAATCTGCGATTCTCCCAATGCTCTTTGAAGTCGCAAAAGGCGGCGCGGGCTTGGAGACAGCGCTCGATCATCTCTGCAAAAAAGCCAGCCGCGCCATCGCCGATGGCGCAAACATTGTAATTCTCTCTGATCGCGGTCTCAACCGCGAGCACGCGCCCATCCCCGCCTTGCTGGCCGTCGCCGCAGTGCATCATCATCTCATCCGCGAAGGCACGCGTACCCGGTGCGGGATCGTGATCGAGACCGGCGAGCCGCGTGAAGTCCACCACTACTGCCTGCTCATCGGTTACGGCGCAGGCGCGATCAATCCCTATCTCGCCTTCGAGACCTTCGACGATATGATCCACGAAGGTGTGCTGAAGGGCATTGATCACAAGAAAGCCGTCAAAAACTATCTCAAAGCCGTCACCAAGAGCATCGTCAAGACGATGGCCAAGATGGGCATCTCCACTATCCAAAGCTATCGCGGAGCGCAAATTTTCGAGGCCATCGGCTTGGATGATTCGGTCATCAATAAATACTTCACATGGACAGCCTCGCGCGTCGGCGGCATCGGAATTGACGTCCTCGCGAAAGAGGCCATCTCGCGTCATCAACACGCATTCCCCAGTCGTCCCGCCAACGACGACGCGCTCGAACCCGGCGGCCAATACCAGTGGCGACGCGACGGCGAGTATCATCTGTTCAACCCCGAAACCGTCCACAAACTTCAACTCGCCTGTCGCACCAACAATTTCAAGGTGTTCAAAGAATATTCGCAGTCGGTCAATGATCAATCAAAACACTATTGTACCTTGCGCGGGATGCTCGACTTCAAAGTCTCGCCCAATCCAATCCCGATCGAAGAAGTCGAACCGGTCGAAAACATCGTCAAACGTTTCAAGACCGGCGCGATGAGCTATGGCTCGATCAGCAAGGAAGCACATGAAGCGCTTGCCATCGCGATGAACCGCATCGGCGGCAAAAGCAACACCGGCGAAGGCGGCGAAGACCCTGCTCGATATCAATTGGAACCGAATGGCGACAGCAAAAACAGCGCCATCAAACAAGTCGCCAGTGGCCGCTTCGGCGTCACTAGCTATTACCTCGTCAACGCCAAGGAACTGCAAATCAAAATGGCGCAGGGCGCCAAACCCGGCGAAGGCGGAGAACTGCCCGGCAGCAAAGTCTATCCCTGGATCGCCAAAGTACGCTATGCCACGCCCGGCGTCGGACTTATTTCTCCCCCACCCCATCACGATATTTATTCCATCGAAGATTTGGCGGAGCTGATTCATGACCTCAAGAATTCCAACCACAACGCGCGCATCAGTGTGAAACTCGTCGCCGAAGTTGGCGTTGGCACGATCGCCGCCGGCGTCGCCAAGGCGCACGCCGATGTCGTGCTCATCAGCGGTCACGACGGCGGCACGGGCGCATCACCTCTCTCCAGCATCAAACACGCGGGGATTCCGTGGGAATTGGGATTGGCGGAGACCCATCAAACGCTCGTGCTCAACAATCTCCGTAGCCGGATCGCCGTCGAAACCGATGGACAGCTCAAGACTGGCCGCGACGTCATCATCGCCGCGATGCTGGGCGCGGAAGAGTTCGGATTTGCGACGTCACCGCTCGTTGCGCTCGGCTGCATCATGATGCGCGTTTGCCATCTCAATACCTGCCCGGTCGGCGTAGCGACGCAAGACCCACAACTGCGCGCAAAGTTCACTGGCGATCCCGCGCACGTCGCCAATTTCATGCAAATGATCGCTCAAGAAATGCGCGAGATCATGGCGCAACTCGGTTTCCGAACGGTCAACGAAATGATTGGCCGCACCGACCGTCTCGACCCAAAGAAAGCGATCGAGCACTGGAAATTGCGCGGCCTGGATTTCTCGAAGATTCTCTATCAGCCCGAAGTCGGATCGGAAATTGGCCGTTACTGCCAGATTTCACAAGACCATGGCCTCGACAAGGCACTCGATAACACAACGCTGCTCAAACTCTGCGCGCCCGCGCTCGAACGTGGTGAGAAGGTGCGCGCCGAGCTGCCCATCAAGAATACCAACCGCGTCGTTGGCACAATTCTCGGGAGCGAACTGACGCGTCGCCACGGCCCGAAAGGATTGCCCGACGACACGATTCATCTCAAATTCACCGGATCGGCCGGACAGAGCTTGGGTGCTTTTGTGCCGCAGGGCATCACGCTCGAATTGGAAGGTGACGCGAACGATTACGTCGGCAAAGGATTATCAGGCGGCAGGCTCATTATCTATCCACCGAAAGGCTCGACGTTTGTGCCGGAGGAAAATATCATTATCGGCAACGTGGCGCTCTATGGGGCAACCAAAGGCGAGATTTACATTCGCGGCATGGCAGGCGAACGTTTTGGCGTGCGCAACAGCGGCGTCAACGCAGTCGTCGAATCCGTCGGCGATCATGGCTGCGAATACATGACCGGCGGACGCGTGGTCGTGCTCGGACCCACGGGACGCAACTTCGCCGCAGGCATGTCGGGCGGTGTCGCCTACATTCTTGATGTCGCGGGCAATTTCCCGAAATTGGTGAACCCGGCAATGGTCGGACTGGAAAAACTGGAGAACAAAGACGAGATCGCCGAAGTCCGCGCCATGACCGAGCGTCACGCGCAATATACGGGCAGCGAGCGCGCCAAGAACATTCTGAAACTGTGGGATGAAATGGTCCCCAAATTCGTCAAAGTCATGCCAAAAGATTACAAACGCGTCTTGGAAGCAATCGAAACCGCCAAAAAATCGGGCTTGAGCGGTGACGACGCCGTAATGGCAGCGTTCGAAGCCAACGCGCACGACCTCGCGCGTGTAGGAGGAAACTGATGACCCACGAAACACACGAAAAACGCGAAAAAGTTTTTTCCTTTCGCGCCTTTTTGCGTATTTCGCGGGCTTCTATTTTTTAATTATATGGGCAAACCAACAGGCTTCCTCGAAATTAATCGCGAATTACCGCAGGACCGTGAACCGGTCGCGCGCATTCAGGATTGGAACGAGTTTCATCTGCACATGCCCGAGCCGAAACTGCAGGAGCAGGGCGCGCGCTGTATGGATTGCGGCATTCCATTCTGCCATAACGGATCGCTCGTGGCAGGCATGGCATCGGGTTGTCCCATCAACAACCTGATTCCCGAATGGAACGACCTCGTCTATCGCGGACGCTGGCAGGAAGCTTATGAGCGGCTGATGCTTACCAATAATTTTCCAGAATTTACCGGCCGTGTTTGTCCCGCACCGTGCGAAGGGTCGTGCGTGCTGGGGATTCACTCGCCTCCTGTCACCATCAAAAATATCGAGTGCGCGATTATTGACAAGGCCTTTGAGGAAGGTTGGGCAAAGCCGCAACCGCCGGCTAAACGCACTGGCAAAAAAGTAGCCGTGGTTGGTTCCGGACCCGCGGGACTCTCCGCGGCGGCGCAGCTCAATAAAGCGGGACATTTAGTCACGGTCTTCGAGCGCGCCGACCGGATCGGCGGCCTGCTCATGTACGGCATCCCAAACATGAAATTGGACAAACAGAAAGTCGTCCAGCGACGCGTGGATTTGATGGCAGCCGAAGGAGTAAAGTTTGTGACCAATACCGAGGTCGGCAAGGATTATCCCGCCGAGGAACTCATGGCCGAATTTGACGCTGTCATTCTCGCCGGCGGCGCGACCAAGGCGCGCGACCTGCCGACTCCGGGGCGCGATCTCCATGGCATACATTTCGCGGTGCGCTTCTTGCACATGAACACCAAGAGCCTGCTCGACGGCAAACGCAATGGCGATTTTATTTCGGCGGCAGGAAAAGATGTCGTCGTGATCGGCGGCGGCGATACCGGCACCGATTGCGTCGGCACTTCAATGCGACATGGCTGCCGCAGCCTTGTGCAGTTGGAAATTTTGCCGAAACCGCCGATGTCGCGCCAGCCCGACAATCCATGGCCACAATGGCCGAAAGTTTATTTGCTCGACTATGGCCAGGCCGAAGCAAAGGCGAAGTTCGGCGATGACCCACGCGTCTATTTGACCACTGCCACAAAATTCGTCGGAGATGACAAGGGTCACGTCAAAGAAATCCACGTCGTCAGCGTGAAATGGGAGAAGGATGACAAAGGCCGGTTTATCCCCAAAAATGTCCCGGGCACGGAAAAAGTCCTGCCCACACAATTGGTCTTGCTGGCGATGGGTTTCCTCGGCCCGGAAGACACGGTCTTAAAAAGCCTCAACATCGAACGGGACGAGCGCAGCAACGCAAAGGCCGAGCACGGCAAATTTACGACGAACATCCCGGGCGTTTTCGCCGCAGGTGATATGCGGCGCGGCCAGAGCCTAATCGTCTGGGCCATCAACGAAGGCCGCGGCGCCGCCCGCGAGTGCGACCGCTACCTGATGGGAAGCACCGACCTGCCGTAGATTTTTTTGCGAAACGCGAAAGAATTTTGTGGTGTTTGCGTTTCTTTGTGGCAATTTAAGGTGACAACTAACCAAGGAGGTTACCATGCAAATCGCCCAACAGCTTTCCATTTTCATCGAAAACAAACCGGGCACGCTTGCGCGCGTCTGCGACGCGATGGCTGCCGAGAAAATCAACATCTATGCGCTGAGCATCTCCGATACCGTGGATCACGCCGTCGTCCGTCTCGTTGTCAGCGACCCGCGAAAGGCACTCCGCGTATTCGAGGAACACGGCACGCTCGTCGTCGCGCGTGAAGTTTTGATGCTGGGTGGCAGCAACAAACCCGGCAGCCTCTCCGCCATCGCCCACAAGCTCGCCGAACATCGGATCAACATCGAATACGCCTACTGTGCCACCGCGCCACAGACCACCAAAGGTCTTCTGATCCTCCGTGTCAACGACGCCAAACGCGCATTGCAAGTCCTACGCGGCAAATAGTTTGTAGCCGCGAATCCCATTCGCGGCTGGCTCGCGGTTGCGTATGGTCGCAGCGAAAAGGTTTCGCAGCTACAAAAACTGTGTTACGTTCCTCGTAATGAGACGCAGCTTGTTCCGCTGGTTGCTTTTGGTGACGTTTCTGCCGCTGGCACTTTTCGGCCAGGATCCATCGAGGTACGAACTTCGCAAAGAGCACGATCCCAACGGCATCGGCAAGTTCTATATGGGGCGGGAAATCGCGCGGGTGATGGGGCATCAGGCGGCGGACTGGCTGGAGCGGCCCGAACGGGAGCGCGAGGAATCTCCTCAAAAAATGATTGAGGCGCTGGAGCTGAAACCCGGAATGGTCGTGGCCGATGTCGGGGTCGGCACCGGCTATCACGCGTTCCGGATGTCACCGCTAGTCGGTGCAAAAGGAAAAGTGTTGGGCGTGGATATCCAGCAAGAAATGCTAGATCTGCTCGCCGATAAGGCCAAAGAGCTTGGAATCACCAATGTTGAAGGCGTGCTCGGCACCGAGAGCGACCCGAAGCTGCCCGAGGGTGCTGTGGATTTGGTATTGATGGTGGATGTGTATCATGAGCTAGAATTTCCGTATGAAGAAATGCTCGCGATCAAAAAATCGCTGAAACAGGGCGGCCGCGTTGCGCTGGTGGAGTTTCGAATGGAAGACCCCAAAGTGCCAATCAAACTCGTCCACAAATTGAGCGAAGCGCAAGCGAAGAAGGAAATGGAAGCTGTTGGTCTCAAGTGGCAGAAGACCGTGAACACGCTACCGTGGCAGCATTTGATCCTTTTCATAAAAGAATGATGAAACTGCTTGTATTCGCATCCGTCATGGCATTCTTTCTCGGAGCCGGTGCAACGGCCCAGGACGAAAAACCTCGCGAGCCTGTCCGCGCGCCCGAGTTGGAAGGCGGTGTCGAGTGGCTCAACACCGACAAGCCCATCAAGCTCGCCGAACTCAAGGGGAAAATCGTGCTGCTCGATTTCTGGACGTTCTGCTGTATCAATTGCATCCACATCATCCCTGACCTTAAAAAGCTCGAAGCAAAATACCCGAAGGAATTGGTCGTTATCGGCGTTCATTCAGCCAAGTTCACCAATGAGAAAGACAGCGATAACATTCGCGAGGCGATCAAGCGCTACGAAATCGAGCATCCAGTCGTCAACGATGCCGACATGAAAATCTGGCGACGGTATTCTGTCCATGCGTGGCCAACCCTTTGGCTCATTGATCCCGATGGCAATCTTGTCGGCTACCTAAGTGGTGAAGGCCACTATCGCACCCTCGACAACGTCATCGGCAAACTCGTTGCAGCCTCGCGCGAAAAAAAACAGCTCAATGAAACGCCGCTTCCCCTCGCTCTGGAGCGTTTCAAGCCGCGCACCGTTGCATCGCCCCTGAACTACCCCGGCAAGATTCTAGCCGACGAAAAATCCCAGCGGCTTTTTATTTCCGACTCCAATCACAATCGCATCGTCATCACCGATTTCAGCGGCAAGGTCCTTGCGGTCGCCGGCAGCGGCGCCATCGGTCAGCGTGACGGAAAATTCGACGATGCAGAATTTGATCACCCGCAAGGAATGGCGCTTGGGGGCGACACCCTCTACGTCGCGGATACGGAAAACCACATGATTCGCGCGCTTGATCTGAAAGCTAAAACTGTGTCCACCGTCGCCGGCGACGGCGAACAAGCGCGGGGCTTGAGATTGGATGCCGACCCTCTCAAGGTGTCCATCAGTTCGCCCTGGGATCTCGCGCTGGTTGGTGACAAACTTTATATCGCCATGGCCGGTGTCCACGCGATTTGGGCAATGGATTTGCAGACCAAAAAAATCGGTCCCTTCACCGGGGGTTGGCGCGAAGACCGGATTGACGGATCAAAAGAACAAGCCGCCTTTGCGCAGCCCAGCGGATTGGCCACAGATGGCAAAAAGCTTTGGGTCGCCGATAGTGAAGTCAGCTCCATCCGGGAAGTAGACATAAAAACCGGCGACGTTCGTACCATCGTTGGCGAAGCGCTCTTCGAGTTTGGCGACATTGACGGCGGCGCGGACATCGCACGCCTGCAACATGCGCTTGGTGTCGCCCATCACGATGGATTGTTGTATGTCGCCGATACCTACAACGACAAAATCAAAATTGTCGATCCACTTAAGCGCACTTCGACGACCTGGCTCGGCATCGGCAAACATGGCCGTGCTGACGGCAAGTTGGCAGCCGCCAGTTTCTACGAGCCTTGCGGCCTTAGCATCGCTTCAGGGAAAGTTTTCATCGCTGACACGAACAATCATCTCATACGCGTCGCCGATCTCAAGAGCGGCGAAGTCACCACTCTGGCCATCAACGGCCTCGAACCTCCCGATCTAAGTGAGCTAATCACGTTACCCGTACAAACTCTCCGTGCCAACACACAAGCCGCGCTTGAAATAGATGTAAAATTCCCGAAAGGATTCAAGCTCAACCCCGGCTCGCCCATCAGCTATCGCATCAGTGTAATCAATGGCGATGTAATCAAGCTAGATCTCGCCCAAGCCTCTGCCAGCGGCGAAGGCGTTCGTCTCCCTGTTACGGTCCCCTTCAAGACTACCGCAGCAGGAAAGGGCGACCTTCGCGCCGAACTGACCTTCTATTATTGCAACGATGGCCCAAATGCGGTGTGCAAAACAAAAACAGTAACATGGAAGATCCCGGTCGAAGTGGTAAAAGATAAGGGTGCTACAACAGTCGCCGTACAATTTTTAATGAAAGGAATGTAGGCCGCGTGACCCACGCGGCGTTTGGGAACCATGGTGTAACTCGTTCCGTATCCGCCAGTGCGTAAATAATTCTTCTCCAACCTGTTCAACACTCACCAATCGCGCGCGGCGCGCCAGATGCAACGGGAAACCTTCGCCTTCGACCAGGGTCGGTGCGTTGCGTCCGCCGAAGATTTTCGGGCAGAGGGTCAGATAGATCTCGTCGAGAAGATGGTTCTTGAGCAGAGCGAAGTTGATCGTTGGCCCGCCTTCACAGAGCAATTTCTTCACGCCAAAGTCGCGGTGAAGAATATTCATCAGCTTGCGCCATCTGATTTCTTTTTTTCCGACCAAAATGACGCGCGCTTTTTTCTCCAGCCGTTTACGTTTGGCGGTAGGCATTTGGTCGGTGGTAAAGATGATGACCGGCGAGTAATCATGCCGGAAGATTTCGAGGTTTTCGGCAAGGTTGCCACGGCCGGTTACGATACAGCGAAGCGGGTGCGGCGGTTTGCCACGCTTTATCCGTTCCCGCCGCAACACCATATTTGGAATTCCCATTGCATAATGGTCGGTAGCGGCGGTGTGAGCGCCGACCAGAATGGCATCGGCCTGCGCCCGGAAAGCGACGAGGCGGCCACGGTCTTCGCGGCTGCCGAACGTGGCTGGAGCGCGCGTGGCGGTGGCAACTTTGCCATCGAGCGTCATCGCCATGTTGGCGAAAACATGGATGCTAGATGCTGGTTTCTGGATACGAACTTTCAAAGTGGTTTGCAGGATCGTAAATCTAGCATCGAGAATCAAGCATCCAGTATCAAGTAATTAACATACAATCCCCATAGCTATAGAAGCGGTAGCGCTCGGCGATGGCCGCTCGGTAGGCGTCGAGGACAAACTCACGGCCGGCAAAGGCGGAGACGAGCATGAGGAGGGTCGAACGCGGAAGATGAAAGTTTGTAAGAAGAGCGTCCACAAAGCGGAATTGATAGGGAGGATGGATGAAAATATTTGTTGAAGCGTTACAGGGTTGAAGCGTTGAAGCGGACGACAGTTGATTCGAGGACGATTCAAGAGCACGAACAACAGTGGTGCCGACGGCGACGATGCGGCGGTGTTCGGATTTGGCTCGAACGATGGCGGCAATCGTGTCGGAAGGGATTTCGAAGCGTTCGGAATGGATTCGATGATCTTCGATCTGCTCGGTCTTGACAGGGCGAAATGTGCCAAGGCCGACGTGGAGCGTTACAAACGCGCGTTCGATGCCACGCTGGTCGAGCGCCGCGAAGACATCAGGCGTGAAATGAAGGCCGGCGGTGGGTGCCGCGACCGCGCCTTCGGAACGCGCGTAAATGGTTTGATAGCGCTCGATATCGGCGCTTGTAGGAGCGCGACCGATGTACGGCGGTAACGGCGGGAGACCGAGTTGGTCGAGAGCGCCGCGGATGTTGGCGATGCCGGAGAATTCTATTGTGAACACGCCTTCGGCATCGTCGAAGAAAACGAGCGTCGCACACAAAGGCATGGACACTTGTGCCACTCCAAATTGGATTCGGTCGCCGACCCGGATTTTGCTCTTGGCAGAAGCGAGGGCGCGCCATCGGTTTGTGGAAAGTTCTTCCAACAACAGAAGTTCGGCTTTCCCGCCGCCGGGAACTTTTTTGCCGATGAGTCTGGCCGGAAGGACTTTGGTGTCGTTGAACACCAGTAAATCATCTTTGCGCAGCAAACCGGGGAGATCCCGAAAGGAATGATGAGTCATGCCTGAATTGGCTCGGTCGAGCAGAAGCAACCGCGAGGTGTCTCGCTGGGGAGGAGGCTCTTGTGCGATGAGTTCCGACGGAAGATGATAGTCGAAGTCGGAGGTTTTCACTGAATTGATTCGAGGACGACGACGAGGCTTGCCCGCCGGTTGTTTGGCGGGACGACAGCTAGCCATATATGATGAGCTTGATGTTTTCGGGCAGATCGCGGGCGACGGCGGTGACGAGGTCGCCGCGGAGAATGCGTTCCAGTCCGCCGCGTTGCGTCCCGCCGAGGATCAAGTAATCCGCGCCAATCGAGGCGGAGACATCGAGAATTGTCGCAGCGGGATCGTCACTGACGGCATAGAGCGGTCGAAAATCCACGTTGTTGGCGCTGGCGCGAACCATGTTGAAAACCGCCATCGCCTCCGAGTCGGCCTCCATATTTTGCGGTGTGATGGGGAGATTGACTGCGATGGGGCGGATAAAAAGGACATGCAATTGAGCGCGATACAGCCTGGCTTGTTCCACGGCAAATTCGAGGGCGGGCGTAACTTGGTGCGCGGCTACAAGAATGGACTGGACTTTCTCCGGCAAGGCAGCGCGGGTCGCGGTAGTTGTGCCTGCAGGAACCGTGGGTACAAGCGGCGCAACGGGAACAGCCCGGGTGGAGAGTCTGGCGACAAATCCCACCGCGATGATAATGGAAGCGAAGATGAGCGCCGGAGTTTTAGTATAGGCAATGGTTACCCAAATCACCACCATCAGTAACGCCGTGAGCGTCATGATAATTCTCTCGTGCTTGAGCAGAGGCAGACCGCGGTTGATGACACAGGAGCCGAGGTTGACGGCGATGGTGCCGACAACGCCGATGGCATAGAGGTCGGCCAGCGCGCGGATGCCTCCTGCGCCGGCGCTGAAGATTTCGACCGTCACAACCGCCGCGATAATGGCCAGCAACAACAAAATCCACGGAACACCAAATTTATTGAGCTGCAATCCCCACTGTGGCAACTCACCATCCTGCGCCATGACATACAACACCGAGATCATCCCGATGAGCGCAGTGCTGGCCGCCGAGAGCAATAGTAAACCCATCGCCCACGAAAGCGCCTGGCTAAACCAGTGATTTACTCCGGCAACATGCGTCAGGGGAAACTCCGACATCGGTTTGTCCACAAACTCCGAGGCCATGTGACGCAGCATATTCCCCTCATGCTCGTGCGCGCCCATGCCTGGAATCGCCAGCATCGCCAAGCCAAATAGCGCTGTAAACAAGCAAACCTCGAACATCACCGGCGTGATGGCGCGGCGCGCGGTCTGCACGATCGAGGGCTTTTCATCCGTCGCACCCGGATCGAGTTTCATCAACCCCGTGAGATTGGCGATGGATTCGACGCCCGAGAGCGCAAGGATTGCCCCGACGAACGCGACCCAAAAATCCGACGGACGATCGGGCGGAGGCCTCAAATTGGTCACCGCATCTACCAAGTGCGGCATGCAAAACACCGCGAGGATTCCCACGGCGATGGCCGTGATGACTCCCAACGCCACCGCCAGACTGCCGGAATGGCGCGGTCCAAGAAAATTCAGGGCGCCTAGGACAAAAATCGCAACCGATGCCCATCGTGTTGCCTCGCCAAATTTTTCGGGCGTGTCGAACCCAAAATAATGAAACGCCACATACGCCGACATCGCCGCCGTGACGATGTAATTGGTCACCAACAACAGTCCGCCGACCATCGCCAGGGTCTTCGAGTGGGCGCGCGCCGACGAATACACGCCCCCGCCGTCCGGAAAGTATTTGCAGACCCAGACATAGTTGATCCCGACGATGAGTGTCAGCGCGCAGACCGCCAGCACCAGCCAAAAACTGCTATACATCGCGATAGCAAATGCCAAGCCGGTAACGTAGGCCTTGCTCGTGCCCCAGTCGCCGTATAGGATTGCGGCGGCGCGCCACGGGCCAACATTCCGGGGTCGTCGTAGGGTGGTTGCCATGGTGGGTTAGGGTTGGATCGACAAGGGCGACTATGCCTCAAAATCGCCCTTGCGACAAGCACTAGGGGGCGCTCGATGCCCGTCCGGTTGGGGGCGAAGGCGGTTGACCGGTTCGCGCCTCCCGCAAACGGGCTGCATAATCCTTGTTTTTCGGATCCAGCTCGACCGCTCGCTGCCAGGCGCGGACCGCTTCGTCTTTCTGTCCTAATTTCGCGTGAACCTGCGCCAAGTGGTCGAACAGCACGGCATCCTCCGCCGTCAGCTTTCGATTCTCGATTCTTGCCTCGGCCTCAAACAATTTCATCGCTCGTTGCAATTCTTTCAACGCTTCCTCGTTTCGACCGAGCCGAAAATAAATCCAGCCGAGGCTGTCCACGTACGCTGCGTTCTCTGGGTCGATTTTGATCGCATTCTGAATCAACTCCAGCGCCTCGTCCAGTTTCCGGTTCGCATCAGCCAGCATATAGCCGAGGTTGTTGGACGCCAGGGCGCGCGCTTTTTCGTCGGCTTGGGAAAGAGCCAGGGAGCGCCGGTATTTCTGCTCGGCATCATCGAGTTTCCCCGCGCGTTCATACACCATCGCATACGTGGAGAAAAACTGCGCCTGACGCGCCCGTGAAAGAGTTCCGATTTGTTTTTCGGCCGCCTCTAAATAGTTCAAGGCCAGATCAACCCGGCCATCCTCGCTGTGAATCCGGCCGATTGCGACGACAAAATACAACAGGCTCGGGTCTTGCCGTGTAACTTTCTCCAAGGCAGACGCGAATTGTTTTCGGTCCAACGCCGGAAGCAACCTTGCCGTTCCAACGATCAAACCTTCCAATTGTTGCTCGACTTCCGGGGTCAGCGCCGCAATCGCCCGCCATTCCTTCAGCGCATCCGCATATTTCCCGCTGTACGCATGAAACTGCGCCAATTTTCCCTTGTATTCCACATTGGTCGGATCCAGCTTGATTAGCCGTTGATAGGCCAAGAGCGCTTCTTTGGGCGCCAACATCCGGATTGGTGGCCGGTCATGGATGGTGGTGGAGGCAACTTTCCCGAGATTCAACCAGACCGTCGCGTCTTCCGATTTCGTTCGCTCACCGACGGTCGCCGCTTTCCTGACAGCAATCGCGGCGCCACTCGTGTTTTGGGCGCTTAATTGTGCCCCCGCTAAAATCGTCCAAAGATCGAATGTCTCCGGACGCTCCGCCAGAGCGCGCTCCAGCAGTTCGGTGGCAGCAGCGAACCGTTTTTGCTGTAGATATTGCTCCACCACAGCGCGGACAGTGGTCAGGTTGGCCGGATCCAACTGCGCGGCACGCTCAAAATGCTCCAGCGCGCGCACGGGATCGCGATTTCGGAGCGCCAGCCATCCTGCGCCCCAGCTCGCCCGCGCCTCGGCGGCCGATTTCGCCGACGGCTCCAGAGCCAAATCGTCTTCAGTGGTTGTCGCCGCCTTGCGGGTGGTAACGCAACCCGAAAGACACAACAACAATCCCGCGGCGAACAGGGCAACAAGCCCACCCGCATTCCTCCTAGAGAAACTTAGGTGTGGCAACGGCCTGCTCGCGCGAGCTGGTTTGCTCGTGACGGCCATTAAATTCTCCGCAAGCGCTATTTCTGCCAGGTGCGCTTCATATGACGATGAAGGCGTCGGCGTTTACGGCGCTTGTGTTTGTTCATCTTTGCTTTACGGCGTTTCTTAATGGAACCCATAGGTTTTCAGTCTTTCGCGAGTCAGTATACAACTTTGTTGAGTGGATATTCAATGATTCCCTCGGCGCCGGCGGACTTCAGTTGCGGGATCAGATCCCGCACCACACGCTCGTCAATGATCGTCTCCACCGCCACCCAGCCTTTTTGGCTCAAGGTCGAAACGGTCGGGTTTCGGAGCGCGGGCAGTTGCTTGAGCAACCGCGCGAGGTTTTTCTTGGCAATATTCATTTTGATTCCCACCTTGGCCTGTGCCGCAAGCGCGCCTTTCAAGAGCAATGCCAACGTCTCGATTTTCCGACGTTTCCATCCATCTCGCCAGCTCTGTGAATTGGCAATCAGTTGCGGAAAACTCGTCGCCAACTCCGCTACAATGCGCAGTCCGTTGGCGCGAAGAGAACTGCCTGTCTCGGTGATCTCCACGATCGCGTCCACCAGGCGGTCGGCGGCTTTGACTTCGGTTGCGCCCCAGGAAAATTCGACTTCGGCGCGAATCGCCTGTTGCCGGAGCCAGTTGCGCGTCAAATTCACCGCCTCGGTGGCGATGCGTTTCCCTGCCAAATCGCGTGGGGATTGGATCGTCGAATCGTTTGGCACCGCCAACACCCATCGCACGGGCAGGCGCGTTGACTTGTTGAAGTTCAGTTGCTCGACCACTTGCACGCGCGAGCCGTTCTCCATCACCCAGTCGGATCCCGTCAATCCCGCGTCCAAATCGCCGTGCTCGACATAGCGAGAAATTTCCTGGGCGCGGATGAGCCGAATTTCAAGTTCATCGTCATCCACGTGTGGCACGTAGGACCGGCTGCTCAAGGTGATCGTATACCCCGCCTTTGCCATCAGCGCTAGCGTCGAATCTTGCAGACTGCCTTTGGGCAGCCCAAGCCGCAGGCGAGATTTGCTCACCAGCGCCATTGCCGGCGCTTTTGTGGTCAATCGTTTCGGTTTGCTCACAAGGGCGGAACACTACACGCAGACACCCCCGCCGTCAACCAAGCGTCTGCCGACCACTGGCCGGTTGGGAACAAAACAGCACCATTGTGAAAAATAACGGTTTGGTTGACGTGCTGGCACAATCGTGATCAAAATGTTACAAAGAGATCCCCATGAAACATTCGCGCCGACGCTACAGCACTGCGGAGTTGGTCGCCAGCCGCCCCAATCGCGTCGCGATGGATGCTGCACGATTGCCGGTAACCGTCGTCCTCGACAACATTCGCTCCCTCCAAAACGTCGGACTTTGTTTCCGCGTCTGCGATTGCGCGAACATTCAACGGCTCATCCTAAGCGGTATCACCGGCGTTCCCGGCCAGTCGATTCACGCCGACCAACAAATCGGCAAGACTGCCATCGGCGGCAGCTTGCAAACTGTTCCGTGGGAAAAACAGGAAGACCCAATGCCGCGTCTTTGCGAATTGCAACGGGCAGGGTACCAGCTTGTCGTTTTCGAGCAAGCCGAAGGCAGTGTGCCGCATCGCGAAGTGCCGTATCGTTTCCCGCTCATCGCCGTATTCGGCCACGAACGCGCCGGTGTGCGCGAAGAACTTTTGCAAGCCGCCGATCATGTCGCCGAATTGCCCGTGCGCGGCATCACCAATAGCTTGAACGTTGCAATGACCGTCAGCATCGTCCTCTACGAGTTGCTCGGGCGATGGCAGGAGAACCGTTGAAATCGCCCCGGCTGGGTTCGCACATGTCCACCGCCGGTGGCGTCGCAAATGCCATCGAGAGAGGTTTGCAATCCGGGTGCGATACCATTCAGATTTTCACCAAGAACAATCAGCAATGGCAGGGTCCTCCCATTTCGCGGGAAGCGGCGGCTGATTTTCGCCGTGCACAAACCGCCAGTGGAATCGCGCCAGTCTTCTCGCATAATTGTTACCTGATCAATCTTGCCTCGACGAATCCACGAATCCTGAAAAAATCCATTGCGGCGATGATAGACGAGATCAAGCGCGCCGAACTGCTGGAGTTGCCGTTTGTCGTGACCCATCCCGGCGCGCACGTTGGAGCGGGGGAGGAATCGGGATTGAAACGTATCGCTGCGAGCCTGCGTGAAGTCATCCGGGCAACAAGAGGGTGCAAGGCAAAGATTGCCTTGGAAACAACGGCGGGACAGGGAAGCAGTTTGGGTCATCGGTTCGAGCACTTGGCGGAATTACTGAATCGCGTTGAGGAGGAAACTCGACTGGCGATCTGCGTGGATACCTGCCACATTTTCGCGGCCGGGTACGATATTCGCACCCCAGACAGCTATGAGCGAACCATGAGCGCGCTGGAGAAAATCATCGGCAAACGACACATCGTTGCATTCCATCTGAATGACTCAAAAGGCGCTCTCGGCTCGCGGCTGGACCGACACGAACATATTGGCAAAGGCAAAATAGGCCTGGCAGGGTTCCGTTTCCTGCTCAACGACCCGCGCTGGCGCAGATTGCCAATGGTCTTGGAAACACCTAAAGGTGAGAAAATGGAGGAAGACGTGATCAACCTGCGGCGGCTGCGGAAATTGGTTCGTTGATCGAACGCTTTGATAACACGATCCCATCTTTCATTTTGCTGTCAGACCTCCATCAATCGTATAGGCGGCGCCGGTGACGAAACTGGAGGCGTCGCTGGCCAGATAGAGCGCGAGCGCTGCGATTTCATCGGGTCGAGCGAGCCGCCCGAGAGGCTGACGCGCAGCGATCTTGGCACGGGTGGCTTCGAGTTCGTGACTGTGAAATTTTTGCAGATACCCTTCCACGAACGGCGTCTGCACGGTGCCCGGACAGATGCAGTTGGAGCGGATTTTTTCACCCACGTGGTCCATTGCCAGAGAGCGGGTCATGGCGATGACAGCGGCTTTGGTAGCGCAATAGGCAAAGCGGCGGTCCACCGAAACCATCCCGGCGATGCTGCCGATATTGATGATGTTGCCGCGCCATTCGCCGCGTGGGGATTGGGTGAGCATCTGCGCAGCGGCAAATTTTGAGCAGAGAAAAACGCCGCGGACATTCACCGCTAGTATTCGCTCGAAATCGGCTAGGTTGGTCTCGACGACGTTGCCGACGTGGCCGATGCCGGCGTTATTGACGAGAATATCGAGCCGGTGAAACTTTTTGACGGCGGCAGCGATGGCTACGCGGACGGAGGATTCTTTGGTCACATCGCAGCGAACGAAGTGGGCGTGTTTGCGGAGGGATTTGGCGACACGGCGACCCTTTTTCTCGTCGCGATCGGCAACGACGACGTGCGCGCCGTTGGCAGCGAAGAGCCGCGCGATTTGTTCGCCGATGCCGCTGCCGGCGCCGGTAATGAGTGCGACGCGACCGTCAAGGCAAAAGAGAGAATTGGCTACTGAAGCCATGAACGGGATTCTAGCAGTCATTGCTGCGAAGTCGAGAGGTGAAAAACTTTAAACTCCAAACCTCAAACTTCATGGTAACTCCAAGCTTCAAACGGTACGCACGACACTTGGTATTTGGAACTTGAAGTTTCTTTGAGTCTTGAAGCTTGGTGTTTGGCGTTTTAGCGCCGCCGGCGCGTCTAGTGCGTCATGGCGTAGGCGATGACGTTGAGGCCGACTCGGAGCGCGTCGTCGGGTGTCAACGCCGAGTTGAAGGGGCTGGCGTTGCCTTCCCAGCCGGTCGAGAGGCTGTATTTGCTGAAGACAACAACGGTGCGGCCTTCGAACCGGATGCCTTCCAACGACGGACTTCCGCTGGAAGATTTGAGCGCAAGACGCTGATCATAATTAACGGTGCCGATGTTGGTGTAGGTCGTGTAGACGGGATCGCTCGACGGCAGGGTTTGGAGCGGGCGATCCGCCAAGACTTTTTTCATCTCGCGACCAAAGGCTACTTCGAAGCTGCCGCGTCCGCCGCAGGATTCGGCAAAAAGAAATCCGCCGCCTTGCAGGTATGCGCGCAACGCCGCGGCTTCTTGTTCGCTGAAAGTGAAGTCATACATCCCGCTCATGAACAGCATCGGATAACCGAGCACGTCATCCTTGGCCAAATTGACGGGGGTAGCCTGGAGTTGGCCGCGGAGGTTTAATTTTTGGACGGCTTGTTGCATCATGGCAGCGACGCCGGCAGGTGTGGCGTTCCACTCGCCGTTATGAACGATCTGGCCGATGGCGATTCGCGCGCGCGGCTGGCTGGGGTCGTCGGTATAAACAACGGTTTCGGCGAGTGGTTTGGGCGTGTTTTGCTCGCTCATCGCGTACGCCATCACATTGAGACCGACTGCGAGGGCGGAGTCGCGCCCGAGTCCGCGGTTACCAGGATGCGTATGACCTTCCCAAGCACAGGAGAGACCATATCGGCTGTAAAACACGACAGTGCGCGTGCCGATATCCACGCCTTCGAGGTAAGGAAGTTGGTCCGGTACCTTGTCGGTTGTGGAGAGATATTTGACCGACGAGATCAATTCCGACGAGGTAAAAACGGGATGCTCGATGGGGAGGCGGCGGAGAACTTTGTCGGGGAAAATGGCTTTCAACTCGGCGGTAAACGAAGCGCGGGCAGGGTCGGTGCCGGAGTTGGCTTCCAAGAAGAGCGTGCCGCCTTTTTCGCAATACTCCCGCAGTTTTTTTCGGACGTCCGGCGAAAACTGAAATGCTTCTGTCGCGCTGAAGAACAACACCGGCACTTCTTTCGGGTCGAAAGTGAATCCTTCCGGGCCGACGACTGAGAACGTGTAGCGCGAGCCGCTAATTTTCTGGCCAACGTGATTCATCAATTGGATATGCGCGCCCGGATCGGGATTCCAAGAGGATTCCTTGCCGTATTTGAGCTTGGCCATGCCATTGGGCGGCGCGGGTGGTTTTTTCTTCTCGGACCGGCGCAGCGGTGTGGCTGGCAAAGGGAGCGGCGGAAATCCTTCTCCGCCGGCGTGAAATTGCGGGGGCGCAGGAGGCGGCTTGCCGCAGTCGTGCACCGGAAGACCGTCATCGGCGGCGCGGAGAATCGGATTGAAACTGAACGAGAGGGCAACGGCCAGCGCGATGGTTTTGGTGGAGCGCGAGTAATTCATTGTCACCTCCGTCATGATTCTGCCGGACGATACCGCAGCAGCGATCATTTTGCAACTGCTTTGTCGGGTCCTCGAAGTAAGGCCGCGATTTCGGGCGACTTGGCCCAATCCAACGCTGTCTTGCCGGAGGAATCTTTCAAGGACACATCCGCCCCGTTCGCCAACAGTGTAACCACGATTTGGCGCTGACCCCGTTCCACGGCGTAAAACAGCGGTGTTATTCCTTCCCGAGCAACTGCGTTGACCGGCGCCTGATGGCTCAAGAGAGTTGTCACCACCTCAATGTGCCCGCTGCGCGCCGCTGCGTGAAGCGGAGTTTCGCCAATTTTGTTACCCGCGCTCACCGTCGCTCCGTGTTTGAGTAAGAACTCGGCGATTGCATGATGCCCTGCGGATGCGGCGTACCAGAGCGAGGATTGCGATTGGCCATCCACCGCGTTCACATTCGCCCGTCCCTGGATCAGTCGCTCGACGGCGCCGCGTTGTCCCGCCATGACTGCCGCATGAAGCGCCGTTGTGCCAGAACTGTCTTGCGAATTGACGTTCGCCTTTCGCGCCAGCAAAACATCCACGATTTCCACGTGGCCAGCTGACGCCGCCGCTCGAAGCGGCGTGAAGCCAACCTCCGATGCTCGATCCACTTCGGCGCCCCGGTCGAGCAACAGCGTCACGATGTTTTTTTGTCCCCGGGCAGCCGCCCAACCCAGCGGAGTGCCGAAGTCTCCGAGTGGGGTATTCAGCAAATCCGATTTTGTATTCAGGAAAGTCTCCACGCGCGATGCGTCGTTCAGAGCGACGGTTGCGTGCAGGCTCCAGACGGCGCCGTGAGCCACCAATTCATTGGCAAGATCAAGATCACCATTCAAAGCCACCCAATCGAGTGCGGTTAGACGCAGGACTTCGTCACGCACCTTGACATCGGCTTTTGCAGCGAGAAGCGAACGAACAACGGCAGTATGATTCCGGCTCGAAGCGATCAGGAGCGGCGACCATCCTCGTTTATCGAGGGCGTTTACGTTCGCCTTGTGTTCGATGAGCAACTTTACGACTTCGGCGCTACCCTGTTTCGCTGCCATGTGAAGGGGAGCAACGCCTCCGCTATTAGGCACATTGACGAGGTCGTGGCGCCGAGTCAAAATTGTTCTTGCTTGGGCAACGTCTCCGGAACGGCACGAATCGTGTAAAGCGGCGACGTCTTTTTCCGCAGGAGCCGCCCCGGCAGGGGTTGAACCGGAACCGGGAGAAGGCGGAGAGGCTGTATTGCTGTTATTGCCTCGTTTGCACGCGAGGGCAAACATCACGACTAAAATGGTTGCGGCGATTCTCATTGGGAGTTACCGGCGAGCTGATGAACGAGTTTCCAACGCGCATCGCTGACCGTCATCACCGAGAGACGCGGCATCCACACAAGCTCCCAATGGGCAAACTCGTGACGGGCTTTGATTTCGGCCAAAGTGACCGGGCGCGGCAATCGCTCACGGGAAGAAAGGTTAACGACCGCGAGTTTCGTGTCTTTCGGCTGCTTGGGATCCGGATACGAGTTGCTGGTGATGTCGGCGATGCCGATGATTTGTTTTTCGCTGCCAGAATGATAGATGAACGCGCGGTCGCCGCGTTTCATCCTGCGAAGATTCTGGAGCGCCAGCGGATTGATAATGCCATCCCAAACCGTTCTGCGATCTCGCTCTAGGTCGGTGAAAGAATACGTGCTCGGTTCAGTTTTGAGCAACCAGAATGGCATGGCTGGTTTTATCCCAGAGGCATGGAGAAAGCAACGCCGATGTTTCAAACTATCAGTTGACGCCTGACGGGGAAGTGCTACAGTTACGCTGAATCTACGGGAGGTGTACATGAAAACAGGAATGCAGTTTCGGCTCCAGTCAAGCAGTTCAGGTCGTCAGCAGGCTTTCAGCCTCATCGAGCTGTTGATTGTCGTAACCATCATCATGATTTTGGCGGGGCTGTTGCTGCCCGCGCTTCGCGGCGTGCGAGAGCGCGCGAAAGCAGTGGCTTGCCTGGCGAACCTGAAAGACATCGGCAGCGCTTTGTTGCTTTACGAGCAGGAATACAGCGAATTTCCTGGACGCGCCCCGACAAACACGAAAGAGCTTTACGGGTACGGAGTTGGGGGGCAAACCGGTTCTAGCAGTTCGAACCCCGCGTGGGGCAGCGATCTGGCGTGGGATCTGCGCCCTATCAATCGCTACATGATCAATCAAGGGGCCGGGGCAAAGGCAGTAAAAAGCTTCCGATGCCTTTCGGACAAAGGCGATCCTTACAGTCCCGTCGGGAACTCGGTGAATAACGGTTGGGAAGAGGTTGGCAACAGTTATTTCTATGCGACCTCGGCTGGAGCGTTGCACGGGGATGATTTCGAGGGGATGGTGAAAGCAAGCTCACCCTATCAAGGGCTGCGTCGTTCTGCGATCGTCGCGCCAGCCCGTAAAATAATGATGTGCGAGGAGTCTTT
Organism: uncultured Verrucomicrobiota bacterium; assembly: GCA_964348665.1. GTDB lineage: Bacteria > Verrucomicrobiota > Verrucomicrobiia > Palsa-1439 > CAYGDP01 > CAYGDP01. Next base: position 184,408 of record CAYGDP010000003.1, on the reverse strand, counting down.
TCTCATTAATCGCGACTGCAACAACGTTAAAACAAGGCGACATTTCTTCAAATCCACTTCATCCGGATCGGGCGCCCCTCCGTTTCCCCAAAGCAACGTGCTCTTCGCCGATGGCAGCGCGCGATATGTGACTCGTGACAGGGGACCGAACACGGGAACCGGTTGTAGCGCGCCCTCCGCGTGGCCAACCAACAATACGATCCCGTCGCCCGAACATGATTGGTATTAGGCCAATCCCCAATTGCTTCTCTTTTCGGCATGAAGAAATCCAGGATGTTTTTACTCGGCGTGCTGACGCTGGTGGCATTGATTGTGTGGGGAATCCCGTTTTTGGGATCGCTGCGAAAGGAATCTGCTGAACGGGAAGAGCTGGCTAAAGCCACTCGTCCCCGGTTTCACTGCGAAAGTTGCCGCTACGACTTTCTCGGACGAACAGACGAAGTCGCCCCGCTCGCTTGTCCCCAATGCAAGAAAGAAACCGCTTACCGCGCCGATTTCGCACAATGTCTCAACTGCCAGACAATCTTCCCCTCCATGCTCCGTCGCTGGTCGCCCGCCGACAAAACAAAATGGGAGGCAAAACTCAAAGGTGGCGAATTGTCCCGCGACGAAAAAATCGAGATGAACCAGTCCGAACAAATCAAATTGGGAGACCGGAATTGGATGCCGCGTGCCGACTTTTACAAAACTCCCAACCCGTTTCGCTGTCCCAAATGCGGCAATAGCGATCCAGCCAAAATCCAAACCAACGCACAGCCCGTCCTCACCGAGTCAAAGTAGCTGTTGACGACCAACCGAAAGGTGTTACAGTTACAGCCAACCTTCGGAAGGTGCGAATGACGACTTTTACGCGGAGTCAGTGCCGGACAAACGCGGTTGCGCGGCAAGCGGCATTTAGTCTCATTGAACTGCTCATTGTAGTAACCATCATCATGATTTTGGCGGGATTGCTCCTGCCCGCGCTGCGCGGGGTGCGCGAGCGAGCGAAAGCGATTTCGTGCATGGCCAACCTCCGCGACATTGGCGTTTCATTGCTGCTCTACGAACAGGACTACAACGGTTTTCCCGCCGGTCAAAAAACTGTCTGGGGATTAGGTGGAATGCAAGGATCCATTTTGAGCGGTGGCTGTTGCGATGATGGAACCTGCGTCCTAACCGACGAGCGATCCATCAACCGGATGAGTTCTAATACTGGCGCGGCTCATAAACCCTACCGCGGATTCCGCTGCCCGTCGGACCGGTTTGACGAACAATATTGCGCGAGCGGCGGTTCGTCTTGGATTGCTGCCGGAAGCAGTTATTGTTATGTGCAGGGAAACCGTGGGGATTTTGGAACCGAGCTAGGCGGGTTGTGGGATCCAAGTACAGGTAGGGGTTTTCGACGGGCTGGTATTGTGGCGCCCGCGCGCAAAGTGGCGGTCGTCGAGCCGCAATTCCTCTGCAACCGCGACAGGACGTTGGAAACGAACAAACGACACTATTTTAAATCTTCTTCCAACGTGGCAGGAAATCCCGATTTTCCCATGAGCAACGTCCTTTTCATTGATGGAAGTGTTCGGTATGTGGCCCGCATCGGCACTTGCAATAGCGGATCGCCCGATCCTGCCAAGGATTGGTACTAAACATCCTTCTGCACTTTCTTGCCATATGGAAACGAAAGGCAAATCTGTCGCTACCGTCTTGCTCGTGGTAGCCGGCCTCGTGACCTGGGCGGTTCCATGGGTCCTCTCTACTCGTAAAGCGGCTCGCGAAACACAATTGCGAGAGGAATCCTCACGTCCAATTTTAGTTTGTGATAGTTGTAGCCATCTCTTTCGTTCCAGCCACAAACAACTCCCTCCGTTGTCCTGTCCTAAGTGTGGCAAAGAAACCGGGTTTCGAGCGGAGTTCGCTCAATGCGGTAGTTGCCAGAAATATTTTCCCACGATCCAGCTCAAGTGGTCGCCTACCGACAAAACCAAATGGGAGACGCGACTTCAAGGCAACCCAATCACTCCTGACGAACAAGTCCAACTCGACCGCGCCGCTCTGGGCAAAAACACCACGCGGGATTGGATGCCCGCTGAAGATCTTCGTCGTGTTCCTTTTGAGGCGCGCTGTCCTCACTGTGGTAACCAAAATCGATCCATGATCATCACGCACGTTCAACCCCCAACCGAACAGTAACGGCAGTTATCATTGCGGCAGAAATTGCACTTGCGCGCCAACTATTACAAAAACCTCCAGCTCAATTCGCTGCCCCAAATGCGGCAATAGCGATCCAGCCAAAATCCAAACCAACGCACAGCCCGCACTCACCGAGTCAAAGTAGCTGTTGACGTCCAATAGATAAGTGCTACAGTAACACCGAACCTTCGGGAGGTGCAAATGAAGACTTTTACACGAAGTCAGTGTCGGACAAACGCGGTTGCGCGGCAAGCGGCGTTTAGTCTCATTGAACTGCTCATCGTCGTCACCATCATCATGATTTTGGCGGGATTGCTCCTGCCCGCACTCCGCGGCGTGCGCGAAAAGGCAAAATCGATTGCTTGCATGGCGAACATGAGAGACATCGGCAATATGCTGATGCTCTACGAGCAGGAATACAGCGCTTATCCTGGGGCGGCAACTGCTGGTGACGCCGATACTTTTGTTCGCGCCATTGGCGGTCAGACGGGAACATCAGCCGCCTGTCCCGGGAGCAACTTGGACGCCAAATTCCGCCCTCTCAACCGATACATCAGCGGCGGTGACGAGGGCATCAAAAAATATCAAGTGTTTCATTGTCCTTCCGACATCGGCGAGGAATTTTGCGGTTCTCCGCAGTGGGAAGTAAGTGGAACAAGCTATCATTACGTTTGTGATTGGGGTGATTGCGGCCAAGACTTAGGTCCACTTTACGACCACTACAACGGTACTGGACGAGGTTTCCGGCGCGCCTCCATTGTAGCGCCGGCCAGGAAAGTAGTTTTGTTTGAGCCGCAGTTTTTAATTCGCCGCCAGTGTGATCTCGCTATTAACCTGCGGCATAACTTCAGGAGTAGTTCGTCGGCTGGAGGAGGGCAGGATCACTTAGGAAGTAATGTTCTCTTCGCTGACGGCGGCGTGCGCTTCGTGATGCGGGATAAGTTTAGTTATTCAACGTTCGGTGGTCATCCAGCTGACTGCACTACCTTTGCCACATGGCCGACGAACACATTAATTGCTTCCCCTGAGCACGACTGGTATTGAGCGCCAGTCATCGGATATGAAATCCAAACCGTTGTTGGGATTGATTGCTCTCGCGATTGTAGCCGCGGCAATTTGGGGATGGCAGTTCGCCAAGTCAGGGAACACCAAGGTGGTTGCAAACGTCGGTTTCGGTCAACTGCCAATACTCCATTGCGAGAGCTGCGGACACAATTTCCGTTCTCCGCCGGATCAAGTCACGCCAATCCGATGCCCGAAATGCAGCCAAGCCACCGCATTCCAGGCTCATTTCGCCATGTGCAATCTCTGCCAAATTTGTGTTCCAACGATTCTCTACCAATGGCCACCAGACGAAAAGACAAAGTGGGACGCACGACTGAAGGGAGGCGCCCTCTCGCAGACCGAATACAACGATCTGTATCGAGTACGCCAAGGCAAACACCCTGGAGGCAATTGGGTATCTTACTCCGAAGTTTTGTCTCAAGCATTTACTCCGCGCTGTCCCAAGTGTGGCAACCAAAACAGAACCCAGTTTTATGACGGCGCCCAACCCCCCATCGAAGAACCCGTAAAGAAATAGCTCGATCTATTCCTCGCGAAACGGTCCGGTCGCCAGATTATCGAAATATTTTTTCTCCGCCAAATATGGATACGCGAAGAGCGCCACCCCGCGCGCACCGTGCTTTCGAGCCAGCTCGATCTCCGCGGCGATTTCCTCAAAATTCTCGTAGTTGGCGTGGATTCCCGCCACCACGCGATTGCCGCCACAACCCGCAATATGATCCACAGTCAACGTTGCCCAATCCAGCCGGCCGCCCCGCGGCGTTTTGATCGGCCAATAAATCATCGGGCAAACGAAATCCACGTAGCCACCTCGCACCCACTCGCGCGGATCTTGATAGTAATCACTGTATCCCTGCGACGCGCGCCAACCCCATTGATCGCGATAGATCCCCCACACGGCCGCCGAAAGCAGCGGACGGGTGCCACGTCGCGCCCGTTCGTCGCGCCGAAGCGAAGCGAAGGCGGACTTTACCCCGCGATAAACTCCTCGCACGGTTTCGTTCACCTGTTCCCGTTGCCAATCCTCCCAACTCTGACGACGGTGATCGCCAATCTCTCTCAATCCCTTCGTAGGCGCGCTACGGTTTGCAGCCGCAAATCGTTTCAGACTCACTGGATCATGCGAATACTGCCGGCCACCGTAGCGGATATAATCCAGATGGATTCCGTCCACGTCGTATCGTTTGACAATGTCCCGCGCCACCGCGGCGATATATTTTTTCACGGCCGGAATTCCCGGACTGGCAAAGACATAGTGATCGTTCAGGTCTATCACCTTGCCTTTGTCATCCATCGCTCTCCATTCAGGATGCGCCAAATAAATCTGTAGTGGCACGGTCGGCCCTGCCTGTGATTGGGGCGGCGCCGTTTTGCCGCGCCACATCGGATAGGCGTTCATCCACGCGTGCACCTGCATCCCGCGCGCATGCGCCTCGTCCAACACAATCCGTAACGGATCAAATCCAGGATCTTTGCCCAACTTCCCCGACAGCTCCGCGCCCCATGGTTCGAGTCGCGACCGATAAAATGCGTCGCCATTGCCGCGCACCTGCCAAAAGAGCGCATTGAACCCCGCCTCGTGCGCCTCGCGAACGATTCGCCGCACATCGTCGGCCGTCTTGAAATTCCACCGTGTCACCCACAACCCCCGAATTTCTGGTAGCACAGTCGTCTCTGCCTGTGGCTGAACTTTCGATGACACAGGCGTTCCCGTGGCAGGTGTTCCCCCCTCCAATGCAATCATCGGCCCAACACAGCCGGCCAGCAGCATTGTCAAAACAAGCCAGCATCGATTCACGCGGCGGATGCTGGCGGTTTCCCGCCAATTCGTCAAGTCTTGCGGAACCAAGTTTCCCCCAAGGTGTCCGACTCCACAGAACCGACGTGCAACTTCAACAAAGGAGAATCCAATGAAACTGTGGCAATACGGACTGGCGGCATCCTGCGCGCTTTGGGTGGGCGTGGCGACTGCCGAAGAAAAAATTCAGCCCACCCAAATACCGATTACTCCCGTCACTGATTCTCAGGTGCGGGATGCCGTCGAGCGCGGCCTTACCTGGCTCGTCAAGGTGCAGGGCAACGACGGCGGCTGGGGACAAGATGGCGGTGACAAATCGTTTGTCCGCAACGGCGAGCGGCTCGAATCCAATGGCAACGACGTGGCAAACACTTGTGTCGCCGCGCTCGCCCTGTTGCGCTCGGGCAACACGCCCGATAAAGGCGAACATCGCGAAGCCTTACAGAAAGCCATCGAGTTCGTCCTGCGTTCCATCGAGGAATCACAGACCGATGGCTTGGCGCTCAAGACGCCGGGCAACACTCAAATCCAGCGCAAACTCGGCCCTTACATCGACACCTTTCTCGCATCCATGCTGCTTTCGGAATTGGATGGCGAAATGGGAAATGCCAAGGCAAACGCCCGCGTTCGAGTGGCGCTGGAACGGGTCGTCGCCAAAATCGAAAAAAATCAGCAAACCGATGGCAGTTGGAATATCGCCGGCGGTTGGGCGCCAATCCTCTGCACGTCCATCGCCTCGCGCAGCCTCAACATGGCCGCTGGCAAAGGCGTGCGCGTCTCCAACGACGTTGCAAAAAAGGTCGATGAGTACACCAAGAACAGTCTCAAGCCAGGGTCGAAAGAAGCCACCTCGTCGACGGCCGCTTCAGCCGGAGTCGAGCTTTACGTCGTCGCACAGCAGCGAGAGCAATTAAGCCGCACTGAAAATGACCGCGCGGCGAACGCAAATGAATTGCGCGCCCTCGACACAAAGCTGGCGAAACCAGCCGTCCAAGCTGGCTTCGGCTCGATGGGAGGCGAGGAATTCTTCAGCTACCTCAATGTCAGCGACAGTCTTTGCCGGACGGGTGGCGAGCCGTGGGTGAAATGGAACAACGACATCAAGGCGCGCCTGGTCAAACTGCAAAACAACGATGGCACGTGGGCCGGACATCATTGCATCACCGGTCGCGTTGCTTGCACCGGTGCCGCGATCCTTACGATGCAAGCGGAAAAAGCGCCCGCTACCGTCGCCGTGATCACGAAAGAAATCAAGCCGGGAAAAAAATAAATGACGCAACTAGCACGTCTCCTGTTGTGTCTGCTCCTGACGACCGGCTGCGCCGCGCCAACGGCGCAGTCGTCGTCACGAAGCGACGATGCAATCCGTCGCGCGGCTGCATTTCTTTGGTCGCAACAAGGCGATGACGGCGGCTGGCACAGCCAGACGTACGGTTTATTGCGATCGGGACAATCGCTCACACCGTTCGTACTGAACGCCCTGTTGCAGGTGCCTCCCGACATTTTTCCAATGGACAAGGGCAGGGTGAACGCCGCGCTCGACTTCATCGTTCGTCACACGGATGCGAACGGCGCGGTCGGTCGCATCGATTCGACTGTCGAAGATTATCCGAATTACGCCACCGCGTTGGCCGTGCAAGCCATTGCCCGCGCTCGCCGCGAGGGGTGGCAGAACCGAATCGCGCCGATGATCGCCTGGCTGCGCCGCCAGCAATTCACAGAAGAAATCGGCTGGACGCGCGATCATCCCGCGTTTGGCGCCTGGGGGATGGGCGGGCGGTTGCGAACCCCGCCCGACGCTGGACAAGTGGATCTCTCCATGACGCGGTACGTTCTCGAAGCGTTTGCCGCCGCAAGCATCAAGGCGGATGACCCTGCGGTGAAGCGCGCGGAGATTTTTCTGCGACGATGCCAGAATGACGACGGCGGATTTTTGTTCTCCCCGGTCGTTCGCGAGGCGAACAAGGCGGGAGGTGACGGCAATCGGATCAACAGTTACGCAACAGCGACGGGGGATGGCATCCTGGCGTTGCTTGCCATGGGAGTGTCTCCGGGGGACGCCCGTGTGGTTGGAGCGGGCAAGTGGCTGCGGGAAAATCATCTGCCCGACCGCGCGGGTGGTTTTGCCGCGAACGACCCGCGTGAAATCTGGAGCAAATCGTTGCGGTACTACTGTGCGGCTGCCAGCACAAAGGCGTTTCGACAACTGAACATGAGCGAGCCGTTCCCTGGGCTTTTTGCATCCATCGCGCGCGACCAACGCGCGGACGGCAGCTGGGTGAATCCGTTTCCATTGCAGAAAGAGGATGATCCGCTGGTGGCTGCCACGCTGGCACTGATGGCGCTGACCGCCAGCGTGGGTGAATGATCTGACGATTGTTTCAACGCAACCTTGCCGTCAATCCTTTTCAACCGGGTGCTTGCTTTTGGATCGAGAATCGTGCATAGAAAGTGCTAGTTAACCCGGAGAGAGAGGTGTTTATGTCGAGTCGGTATTTCTTTATATCGTCGGACGACAAGATATACGAGTTGCCCCAGGATAAAACGGTGTTCATCGGGCGCGCGCCGGTGAATCATATTCCGTTGAATGACTCAACCGTTTCGCGCACTCACGCGGCGGTGCGTCAACAAGGGGACGACCTGACCATTACCGATCGGAACAGCGCAAATGGGACGCTTGTCAACGGCCAAGTGATGCCGGAGGCGTTGCTCGGTCACGGCGACGTGGTGCAGGTTGGGCGATTCATTTTCATGGTGTTTCGCGGCTTGCCCGAGCAGGCGCGGGAATGGGTGCAGCGCCGCACCCAGGCGTTCAACGACAAGGACACCGAGAAAATGGTGAAAATCCAGGTCTTGCGTTCCACCGCGATGTCCGGCGACCTGACGGGATTCAGTCTGCTGGATTTGGTTGAAACCCTCAAGGAACATGAGAAGAGCGGCTGTGTTCTCCTCAAAAACCGGGGTCAACAAATCGGTACGATTTTTTTTCTCAACGGAAACATCGTCAACGCCGAAACCCAGAACGGACTGAAAGGCAAAGAGGCGTTTCTGGTGCTGATGAATGCACCGTTGGATCATTTCGATTTTCAAAGCGGCACACGCAGCCCGTCCATCGCCATCGTCGAGCGTTCCACCAAGCTCATCGAAGAGGCGCAGCTGACCAAGAAAAAGCCGTGGTAATTGCTTGGGTGAAGGGGAAGGAAACTCTTGCGCCATCGCTCCCCCCGCGCTATCTTGCCGCCCGGTTTTTGCGGGAGTGGTGGAATGGCAGACACGTACGGTTGAGGGCCGTATGCCGAAAGGCGTGGGGGTTCAAGTCCCCCCTCCCGCACCATCCAAATCGAACCGTCCCGCCGAGACAATGGCGGAACGTTCGAGATTGACATTCCGCAAAGTGAGTTTTAAAGAAACGACCAACTTCAATTGGGAGTTTACAACACCATGAAAACAAACATTGCCTTGCGTATCGCCGCCTTTGCCGCAGCTGTATTCTTACCATTTGTTAGCATCGCCGCCGAGCCGGCGTTGATCGGCCATTGGAAACTCGATGATAAAGACAGCGACGGTGCTATCGATAGTTCTCCCTCTAAAAATCACGGCAAAGTCGCGAACAAACCGGGGCGCTCGGCTGGAAAAATCGGCGGCGCTTTTCAATTCAATGGAAAAGACGCTCACATCGAGATTCCCAACTCCGAACCGCTCGACAAACTCCAAGCGGGCAGTTATTCGTTGGCCGCTTGGTTCAAGCCGGCGAACGCCCCGCCAGGAACGGACGACGCCAACGACGCCCAGTATGGTATCGTTATCAAAACCGGTTGGCACGAGGGGCTAAGCTATGGCAACGATAAAAAATTCACGATGACACACTGGCTCAAAGGAGATGGTGACCCGGTTTGGAAAGGAATCGGCACTTGGGAGGAAGAATTCGAGCCGGGCAGCTGGTATCATCTTGTCGGGGTTGTGGACACGGAGGAGAATGTTGTCAGAATCTACGTGGATGGCGAGTTGAAAAAGACCAGTGAATCGTGGGAATCCGATGCCAAGGCGCGCGACTACGAACAGCAGACATGGAAGATTGGTGTCGCGGCGCCCGGAAGCGACCGATACGCTTGGAATGCAAATGGGGCGATTGACGACGTGCGTATCTACAAGGGCACGCTGTCAGAAGAACAAGTGCGGGCAATTTACGAGGCAGGGGCGGCTGGTAAAGACAAATAGAAAAGATCAGCCCGCTACCGTTTTACGGCGGAGGAGAATTTTTGCAGTTTTTCCAACAGCAGCACCACTGCACCGCTGTCAATCTGCGCGGCGGCGAGTTTGATTCCTTCGATAAATGAATTCGCCCGCCCAGCCACGATGAACGCAGCCGCAGCATTGAGCAGCACGACTTCGCGCCGCGGACCCCGGTCTTCACCGTTAAAAATCGTCTCCAGAATTGCCGCGTTGTCTTTTGCCGACCCACCCCGTAAATCTTCCACTCCCGCCGGCTTCAACCCTAGCAAGCTGATGTCGAGCGCACGCATTTTTACGTCACCGTTGGGTTTCAATTCCGCCAACAGATTCGTGCCCGTTGTAGTCAATTCATCCATCCCCGATCCATTCACCACCAACGCGCGGCCAACACCGAGCTGGCGCAGGGCTTGCGCATAGGTCTCCAGCAGCCGTTGCGAGTACACGCCGACCACCTGCCCGGTCGGGTGCGCGGGATTGAGCATTGGGCCGAGGAGGTTGAAAATCGTCCGACGCCCTCGCTGGGCAAGATCTTTTCGAACCGGCGCGAGTTTTTTGAATGCCGGATGATAACTGGGCGCAAAGAAAAATGAGAAACGATTTTCGATGAGCGACCGTTTCGCTTCCGCCGGCGGCAAATCAATCTGGATCCCCAACGCCTCAAGCACGTCCGCCGATCCGCAGGCGCTTGTGACCGCCCGGTTCCCGTGTTTGGCCACCGCCACGCCGGCCGACGCCGTCACGAGCGCCGCGGCAGTCGAGATATTGAACAGATTCAGATTATCGCCGCCCGTGCCGCAGGTATCCACAATAACCCCGCCGACATCTTCCGGACGGATCTTTGGATCCACGGCCAATTTTCGTAATTCGCGAGCAAACACCGCCAGCTCTTCCGGCGTCTCCCCCTTGGCGCTCAACGCCTCCAGGAAGTTTGCCTTGCTTTCGAGGCTCACCGAATCGGACAACAGGGAAGTCACCGCGCTAATCGCCTTCCCAGCGCCCAACGCCTCGCTTCTTCGTAGAATTGTGGTCAATCCCTCGAGTGACATTCCACTGGAATCTAACCCAGCAAGAGCCGTGCCGCAACTGCGAAAAAATCTCCTCCGATTTTCAGGGTGCGTCGAACTGTCGCCGCTGGTAGTATTCTTGCCAATGCAAGCAATGCCACCCCTGGTCTGGATGATTTCGATTTATTTCTTGGTGCTGTTGCTCGCCCTCTGGCGCCAAGCAACGCCACCCAGTCAGTCACCATCGCTGACCCAAGTGGGATCGAAACCGTGGACGCTCCACCACGCTTTGATGCTCGCGGGGATTTTGCTGATGGTGCGCGCGGCAATTTTGCTGGTGGAAGCAGGCTTTGTGTTGAGCATCACTAAAGTTCCCGACCTAAAAAAATTGCCCCCCGCAACACAGCATAAGATTTTTTTGAGCGGTATAATCGCATCCGCGATCTTCGGGCTTGCCGCTTTAGGAATTGTCACCAGTATGCTGCGACGATTGAAAGCTGACCTGGTGGAATGTTTTGGCCTGAAAAAGATGCACCTCATCGGAGCTGTATTTGTCGGCGTTGCATTATTGTTTGCCTCCTGGCCGTGGCTCCAAACCCTGGCGATTTTCGCCAAGCTGACTCTGGAGGATTGGGGATTTAAGACGCCTCCGCAAGATATTGTTGAGCTGCTCCAAGGAAATCCACCGGCGGCACTCTGGTGGATGTTCGCGGTGGTCGGCTTGCTCATTGCCCCCGTATTTGAAGAGACGGTGTTTCGGGGAATCTTTTATCCCGCCGTCAAACAACGTTGCGGTCAAACAATCAGCGCATTGATCGTGTCTGCCCTTTTCGCCATACTTCACATGAACACAGTGGCCCTCGCGCCGCTTTTTTGCATGAGCTTGGCGCTCATCGTCGCCTACGAGGCAACCGGCTCACTCGTCGTTCCAATTGTCTTTCATAGCGGCTTCAACGCGGTTACGTTCTTCGCACTGCTTCTCGGCGGTGAACCATGAACCTAAGCGACCTCGGCGAATTTGAACTGATCGCTCGGCTCTCCAAAGGGCTGTCATCCGACGATTCCGTCGTCGTCGGCGTCGGCGACGACACCGCCGTGTTGCGGACGCCCGATCCAAAAAAATATCTTCTCTACACGGTGGATAGTTGCGTGCTGGGCCGGCATTTCGATCCCGACACGCCTCCCTTCGGCGTCGGCTGGAAAGCGATGGCGCGGAATCTCTCCGACATCGCCGCCATGGGCGGTCTGCCGCGCTGGGCGCTGGTTGCCGTCGGATTCCCGCGCAACCTCACCGAAGAATACGCTAGCGAACTCTATCGCGGCATGAGAGAAATTGCCGACACTTTCAACACCCGCATCGTCGGCGGCGATACCACGCGCGTCTCGCGCGAGACGTTCATCAGCATCAGCCTGATCGGAGAAGTGGAATCCGACCGCGTGAAACTTCGGTCGGCGGCGGAACCAGGCGATAGTATCCTCGTTACCGGCCTGCTCGGCGGCTCGATTCTCGGCAAACACCTCGAGTTCACCCCGCGCATCCGCGAAGCGAGGTGGTTGGTCGAAAATTTTCCCGTCCGCGCCATGATGGACTTGAGCGACGGGCTGGCGGGCGACATTCGCCGAATCATGGAGCAAAGCAGGGTAGGCGCGCGCCTCATTGCCCCGCGCATCCCGCTCTCGCGCGACGCGTACGCGCTGGAAAACCAAACCTTTCTCTCGGCGCTGGAATGCGCCCTCCACGGCGGTGAAGATTTCGAGTTGCTTTTCACCATCGCGCCCGACCACGTCGCCGACCTGCTGAAACGCTGGGGCGACCAATTTCCGAAAACACCACTCACAACCATTGGGTCCATCACTGAAGCGTCTGCGCTTCACCGCGCCGAAGTCTCCCCTGGTGAGACGAAGGCGGGCGATCTCATCCTCGTGGACCGCAGCGGCGAGGAGGAACCCCTCACCGAAAGCGGTTTCGACCATTTCCGACAATGAAATCGCCCGTTCAACATGGCGGATACATGTTCAAGTCTTACAGTGCGAAAGAAACACAAGTATTCGGGCGCAAGCTGGCTGATCAACTCAAGCCGGGCGATGTCGTGGCTCTTAGGGGCGAGCTAGGCGCAGGAAAAACTTGCCTGGCACAAGGGATCGCCGCTGGGCTCGGAGTCCACAATTTAGTTACCAGCCCGACGTTCACAATTGTTTCCGAATACATGGGGCGACGGCGCGGGCGAACACGATTACCGGTTTATCACATTGACCTTTACAGGCTGGACTCGGAAAAACAAATCCAGCAGATCGGGCTTGATGAATACATCGGTGGAAACGGGGTAACCATAATCGAGTGGGCAGAAAAGATTCGCGGTTTGCCTCCCCACACGCTTTACGTCAATATCAATGTCTTGGACGAGAACTATCGCATTTTCTCATGCTCACGCTTGCCATCGAAACGTCCAGCCCGGTAGCGAGTGTCGCGTTGCTGCGCGACGATACACTCGTGGCCGAGAAAACCATTGGCGCGGACTCGCCCCATAGGGGCGGGAAGAAACGCCACTCGGCGGAGTTAATCCCCGCCGTACAAAAAATCCTGACGAAAGCCAAGGTTCATGCGGAGAAAATCGATCTCTGGGCGGTCGGGCTTGGTCCCGGCAGTTTCATCGGAATCCGCGTGGGGATCGCCGCCGTGCAAGGCTTCGCCATTGCAACCGGCAAACCCGTGATCGGCGTAGCCAGCTTTCACGCGTTTGCCATCGAACACATGCGCGATAAGCCGCTCACCGTCACTCTCGAAGCAGGCCGCGGAGATTTCTACGTCGCGCGCTACGCGCCCGGCCATTCGATTTTAGAAACTCCCATCGAGCTTCTCCCCAGCACTTCCCTGCTCCAGCACTCCAGCACTCCAATTCCTCAAGCTCAATTCGTTGCCCAGCTCGCCCGGGAGAAATTCCTGCGCCAGAAGCGGGGGGACAAGTTGCTCGAACCGATCTACCTCCGCGAGATGAAATATAAGCTCGCCGAACCTCCTGTATCGCTTTAACGTCTCGACAATTCTTACGCCATGAACCCAACCCACCAGTACCGCTGCTGGGCCGAGATCGATCTCTCGGCGTTGCGCGGCAATGTCGCCTGGATTCGCAGCCGGATCGGCGCCCGCACAAAACTCTGCGCGGTCGTGAAGGCCGACGCCTACGGACACGGACTCCCGCAAATCGCCACGACGCTGATGCAGAGCGGGGCAGATTTGTTTGGTGTAGCGAACCTGACGGAAGCCCTAAGCATTCGCGCCGTGGGCGATGGATGGCCGGTCCTGTTGTTGGGCGCAAACCTACCCGAGGAAATTCCACCCATTGTGGAATCCGACCTCACGCCGAGTCTCTCCAGCTATGCGGAGGCACGTGCATTCGATCGCGAGGCGGAACGGCTGAAAAAAATCCTGCCCGTGCACGTGAAAGTGGACACCGGCATGGGACGCCTCGGTTTTGGGCAAGAGAACGCCGTCGAGAAAATCGCCAGAGTCGCGAAGATGCGCCACTTGAAGATTGAGGGAATCTGGTCGCATTTCGCGTCGGCGGGGATTGACGATGAATTCTCCCGCGAACAACTCTCCACATTCCACTCGGTTGTCGCCGCATTGATTCGGCGCGGCATTCGCATCCCGCTGCGCCATACCGCCAACAGCGCCGCGCTGCTGTTTTTGCACGAAGCAAAGCTCGATCTGGTTCGCGCGGGATATCTCATTTTCGGTATCGTGCCGAAAAAAGCAGCGGCCATCGCCAAGCATTTGCGGCCCGCGATGAGTCTGAAAAGCCGGATCGTCTTTGCTAAAAAAATCCCCAGCGGCCGTTCCCTTAGCTATGGCCGAATGTTCGTGGCGCCGCGCCCGATGCGAGTCGCCACCGTCGCGGCGGGATACGCCGATGGCTACCACCGGTCGCTCTCGGGTCGCGCGCAGGTCTTGGTCGGCGGCAAACGCTGCGCCGTGCTGGGGCGAATCACGATGGATCAAATCCTCGTGGACGTAACGCACGTACCGCGCGCTGCCGTTGGCGATGAAGTCGTATTGTTTGGCCATCAAGGACGGGACGAAATCACGGCACAGGAGGTTGCCGGTTGGGCGCGCACCATCGCCCTGGAAATCCTCTGCTCCCCAACCAAGCGTGTCCCGCGCGTTTACATGGAACGCCACGATGCGATCCGAAGATAAACCGCAAATGGACAATGGATTCAGCCAGATTTTCGTGATATTCCCTCTAATTATTAGCGAAAAAAGCATCAATTCAATCTGTAGCGGCGGTCTACGTGTCTCGCCGGAGCTTCCGGCGGAGGCGGATGACCGCCGATGGATTGAAATGATCGGCGCTCATAGAGCGCCGCTACAACTCGGAAGTATGGATAGCATCGAGATTGGCCCTTGCCGCACGACTTTCACCCTGTTGTGCATTGATCCAGCACGTCGCTAATGATCCAGGTAAATTTAGTTTCACCCATATTTTAGTGCCAGGCGGATATTCGCTTATGGTAATAATGCTCCGATGAAATTTTCACCTGCTTTATTTACAGTGTTCGCCCTTACAACATCGCTCCATGCGGCGGATGAGCCAGCAAAGGAGGCGAACCATCTTCGCAAGATCCGGCAGATCACTTTCGATGGCTCTCGCAACGGCGAGGGATATTTTTCGCGCGATGGCCGGCAGATTGTTTTTCAGGCGACACGGTCGCCCGAAAATCCGCACGAGGAAGAAAACCCGTTCTACCAGATTTTCAGTCTCGATTTGCGCGACGGCGCGTTAAAGCGGGTGACCAGCGGCCTCGGCAAGACAACCTGCGCCTTTTTTCGGCCCGACGGCAAACGCATGTTGTTCGCCTCGACGCATCTCGATCCCAACGCGGCAAAAAAGCAGCGGGAAGAGACCGATTTTCTCAAGAGCGGCCAGAAACGCCGGTACGAGTGGGATTTTGACGACCACTACGACATCTTTGACGCGAAACCCGACGGCAGCGACGTGCGGCGGTTAACCGAGGCGGTCGGGTACGACGCCGAGGCGAGCTATTCCCCCGACGGCAAACGCATTTGTTTTATGTCGAATCGCGACGGGGACCGCGAGATTTACGTGATGGATGCTGACGGGAAAAATCCGCGACGGCTTACGCAGGAGCCGGGCTACGACGGGGGACCATTTTTTTCTCCGGACGGCAAGTGGATCGTGTATCGCCATTTCACTCCCGATGATACGCAGGCGGAGGTGATGCTGATGAGAGCGGATGGCAGCGAGAAAGCACAGGTGACCCGATTGGGTGCGATGAGTTGGTCGCCCTATTTTCATCCCACCGGTCGCTGGATTGTTTTCTGTTCCAACAAAGACGGCGGGTTCGGCAATTTCGAGTTGTATCTCGTCCGCCCCGATGGTCGCGACCTGACTCGCATCACGTTCACGGAAGGTTTCGATGGTTTGCCTGTTTTTTCTCCGGACGGCAAAAAACTGATGTGGACATCCACGCGCGCCGGAGGAAAATCGCAACTGTTCATCGCCGACTTTGTCGACCCCGACTCCGAAGCCAAACCTGTCGCCAGTCCCTCTCTCCCTGTGGCGCGCCCGATCAACGCCGACCGGGTTCGTCGGGACATCGAATTTCTAGCATCGCCGGTGTGCGATGGGCGTCGGACTGGCACCGAAGGCGAGCGCAAAGCCGCTGCCTATATCGAACAGCAACTTCGCGCCGCCGGTCTGCGCGACATTCGACATCAGGCGTTTTCATTTCCGTCGTCCGTCGCGCTCGGTGCGAACAACTCCCTGGAAACGTCCGTAGCCGGGCGCGGGGAATTGAATCAGGATTTCGTTCCGCTGGCGCTATCGGCCAACGGGGAAGTGGACGGGGAGGTTGTCTTCGTCGGTTTTTGCATGAAGACCGAGGGTTACGATTCGTTTGCGGGCGTGGACGTTAAGGATAAAATCGTCCTCGCCCTCCGGTATCAGCCGGAAACGGAACCGCTCAAGGGCAAATTGCGTCCGTTCGCGCCGTTGCGGGCCAAGGCGATGATCGCGCGCGAACGAGGCGCGAAAGCATTGCTGCTGGTCAACGGCCCGAATTCGCTGCCCGAAGACAAACTCGTGCCGCTGCGCAGTGACGGCAGTTTTGCCGATTCCAGCATCCTCGCCGCGCACATCACACGTCCACTCGCCGATAAAATGCTCGCGGCGGCTGGAAAAAATCTCAAGGAATTGCAAACCGCGCTCGATCAGGAGCCGAACCCAACCGCGTTCGCCCTGCCGAATCTTCGCGTCAAACTGCGCGTGGATTTGAAAAAAGAAAATTCCGAGGGGCGTAACATCATCGCCGTGCTTCCCGGCCAGGCCAAGAATCGCAACGACCAAGTCATCGTGGTCGGCGCCCACTACGACCATCTTGGTCACGGCGGCGCGGGATCGCTCGACGATACTTCCACCGCGATCCATGCGGGCGCGGACGACAACGCCAGCGGCACGGCGGGGGTCGTCGAGCTGGCGCGCCACTTCACGCGATACGCGGGCAAATTGCGGCGGGACATTGTTTTCGTGCTGTTCAGCGGGGAAGAAGAAGGGCTGATCGGCTCGACCGAGTTTTGCAAAAATCCAATCGTCCCGCTCAATCGCATCGTGGCGATGATCAATATGGACATGATCGGACGATCGCAGGACGGCCGTGTCGCCATCGAAGGCGCCGGATCGTCATCACTCTGGCCGCGCCTTGTTGAGCAATCCGCCATCTCTTCGCCGCTGGCGGTGAAACTGAACATTGACCCCAATCTGCCCACCGATTCTGCGACGTTTTATCGTAACGGCGTTCCTGCGCTTGCTCTCTTCACCGGATTCCACAAGGACTATCATCGTCCGGGTGATACCGCCGAAAAAATCAATCTTCCCGCCGCCGCCCAAATCCTCGAAATTACCCGCCGCCTCGTAACTGATCTCGCGACGCGCCCCGATCCGCCGCGTTTCACAAAGGTGGCCGAAGCCGCTGCGCCGACGGGCGCTCGCGAAGGTCTTCGCGCCTATCTCGGCACCATCCCCGATTACACCGAAGCGAACCTGGCCGGAGTCCGGCTCACCGGCACAAAAGAAGGCAGCCCCGCTGCCAAAGCGGGCATGAAAGCGGGCGACGTGATTGTGAAATTCGGTGGCAAAAAAATCACCAATATCTACGACTTCACCTACGCGCTCGATGGCATCAAAATCGGCCAGCCAGTCGAGGTCGTCGTCACACGCGACGGAAAGGAAATCACGCTCACCGTCGTACCGGAGCAAAGGAAATGATTTTGTTCGGAGTTCACGCTTAAGCGTGAACTATTTCAAGCTAACGCTTGAACTCCAAACTATCTTCCTTCACCCTGACATTTTCGTATCGGGGTTCGTGTGGACTCGTGGTAAAACCCCTCGTGATGCCTTCCGACGAAATCACTCCCCGCCAACGGTGGATGGGCATTCTGCTGGTGCTGGTCTGCACTGGATTGTGGAGCACCAGTGGGTTGTTGATCAAACTGCTGGCGCAAGCGCCCGACGGCGTGCCGGCATTGACGATTGCCTGTTATCGGTCGCTGATCGCGGGGGCGATTTTTCTGCCGCTGGCTTGGCGACATTTTGGCGATCTGCGAAGCGTGCCGGCGACCTGGGTGATCGGTGCGATCACGATGTTCACCTTGATGACAGTGCTGTTTGTGGTGGCGACGACCCGGACGGCAGCCGCCAACGCGATTATCCTGCAACACACGGCGCCCATTTGGGTATTTGTTTTGTCCCCGCTGTTGCTGGCGGAACGATCGCGATGGAGCGATGGCGCGGTGCTGCTGATCGCCATGGCGGGTGTGCTGGTCATTTTTGTGGGCAGCGCGCAAGATGCGGCGACCGATGTGCCGGCATTGGTTTGCGCGCTGGTGAGCGGGTTGG
This sequence comes from uncultured Verrucomicrobiota bacterium, assembly GCA_964348665.1. GTDB lineage: Bacteria > Verrucomicrobiota > Verrucomicrobiia > Palsa-1439 > CAYGDP01 > CAYGDP01. Next base: position 166,226 of record CAYGDP010000003.1, on the reverse strand, counting down.
CGTTTGCTTGCGTCATCATCGCGCTGCGCGCCTTGCGCGCGGTGACTCCACGTGTGGTAGTCTGTATGAACTGCCTCGGCTCCGGGCTGGTGATGCTGCCGCTGTTGATTGCGAGCGGTGAATTCACGGTCGCGCGCGAGAAAATTCCGCTGTTGCTCACGTTAAGCTTCTTTCAGCTTTCCTTGCCGTATTTGATTTACTCATACGCGCTTCGCTCCGTGCCGGCGCAAGCGGCATCCTTGTTGTCGCTGACCGAGGCCGTACTGAACCCCGCGCTGACCTTCCTGGTCATCGGCGAACACATCCCGCCCGCAACGCTGCTGGGGGGTCCGCTGATCTTGGCCGGCGTCGCCGGCTACCTCACCCTGGGCTGGTGGCGCGGTAGAAAACCGACCCTGCCCCCGTCGCCCGAATGAAAACTTCATCGCCATCAATGATTGCATCCATTTTTTGGGTGACAACCATTGTGACCCTCACAGGTTGCCGGCACGACAATGTTCGTCGTGATTTTTCTTCCAAGACGACCGTCGCGATCAACGGCAGTCAGTTTTCTATCAATGGACGACCGACGTATGCGGGACGCGCGTGGAACGGGCACAAGATCGAAGGCTTATTGATGAATTCTCGCATGGTACAGGGAATCTTCGATGACCTCAATCCCGACACCCGCGCGCGCTGGGCGTATCCCGACACGGGCGTGTGGGATGCCGAGCGCAACACGCGCGAATTCATCGCCGCCATGCCGGAATGGCGTCGGCACGGCTTGCTCTCGTTTACCATCAACTTGCAAGGCGGTAGCCCTCTGGGTTATGCCGATAAACAGCCGTGGCATAATTCCGGCATCACGGAGGATGGCTCGCTGCGACCCGAATCTATGACGCGGTTGGAACGAATCCTCGACCGCGCCGATGAACTCGGCATGGTCGTCATCCTCGGAATTTTCTATTTCGGGCAGGATGAACGCATCAAAGATGAAGCCGCCGTCGTCCGCGCGCTCGACAACGCCGTGGACTGGGTGTTTGACCGCGGCTATCGGAACGTGATGATCGAGATCAATAACGAATGCAATGTCCGGTACGACCATAAAATCCTCCAGCCAGCCCGCGTTCATGAACTTATCGAGCGTGTCAAAGCCCGCCAGCGTGATGGCCGTCGTTTGCTGGTCAGCACCAGCTATGGCGGCGGAATGATTCCACGGGAAAACGTCGTCCGCAGCGCCGACTTTCTGCTGTTGCACGGCAACGGCGTGAGCGATCCCGCGAAAATCGCCGAGATGGTTCGCAAGACCCGCACCGTGAACGGCTACACACCCAAACCGATTCTATTCAATGAGGATGATCACTTCAATTTCGACTTGCCCGCCGTCCGTTTGGAGGGCCGGCCGCAAAATAATTTCGTCGCTGCCGTCAGTGAATACGCTTCCTGGGGCTACTTTGATTATCGGATGAAAGGCGAGGGCTTCGACGACGGCTATCAAAGCGTACCCGCCCACTGGCAAATCAGCAGTCCCCGCAAGCGCGGATTTTTTGGTTTGCTCAAGGAAATCACAGGGGAGTAACTATGGATTAGCCACAAAGAGCACAATAAGACACAAAAACTTTTTGCGATTTCTCGTGTTTTTCGTGGCCAGAAAATAATTTGCGTCCATTCGCGTGTCCGCCAAACGGCGCGGCGGATATATTTCGCGGGGGTGAACCCTGACAATATCCACATCCAACGCAGACGGATTCGTGGACACTTGACATACCTGGAGCAAGCGCAGATACTTTCCAATATGGCTACAGTGAGCATCAAATCAGAGTTAAAAAAGATCGCGGATGGGCTACCTGCTTCGGCAACGTACGAGGATGCGATGTATGCACTCTACGTGCGCATGAAGATCGCGCGGGGAAAGCAAGAAGTCCATGAGGGCAGAACGATCTCTCACGACGCGATTCGGCGCAAGTTCCTCAAATGACTGCACTGCGTTGGTCAGAGCAAGCGAACGCATACTCACAAGGAGCCAATATTGTCTTTTTTCGATAAACTGCGGTCTCTGTTCTCAAAGCAGCCACTCGATTGGCACTCTCAAGTCGTTGCACGGGAAATTGCTAGACGCGCACAGCTCGCGAAGCAGCCTGCTGATCAGCGTACACCCGCGGAGCAGCTTGCGCCGTTCATGTCGCAATTAGAATCTCTCCGGTTGCCAGCGATTCACGCTCGAGGTGGAGGGCATGAAGGCTTTTCCAAGCTCGGCGGACTGCCCGATGTTCCCGCTGACTTTGTCTGGCCTGAATGGAAGGGCGCACCACTGGCGTTTCTGGCGCAAATTAGCCTCGAAGAGGTAGCCAGTGTATTTCAGTCACCACTGTTGCCGCCGTCAGGATTTCTCTATTTTTTCTATAACCAAGAGCAGAGCACTTGGGGCTTCGATCCGAAGGATAAGGGAAGCTGGGCGGTTTTCTATTTCGATCATCCGCGCAATACGTTTAAGCCTTTCAGTATACCCACTGGACTCAACCAAGAATGCGTCTGGCGTGAAAAGAAGCTTGGATTCAAGCTCGTGCAATTGCTTCCCGACCTTTCCGACCACGCTCTCGAAGGCATTAAGTTCGACGACGCACAGTTTGATGCTTTCGATGACCTCCGCCAGTCGGTTTACGAGAAGCATCCAGCCCACCAATTGCTCGGCTATCCTTCACCTGTGCAAAATCCGATGGAATTGGAATGCCAACTAGTCTCAAACGGACTGTATTGCGGAGATAGCTCTGGGTATGAGAACGCGCGCGCCGCCGCGCTAAAAGAAGGCGCTAGCGAGTGGCGATTACTATTCCAATTGGACACTGATGATGACACGGGAATGATGTGGGGCGATGCTGGCATGTTGTATTTCTGGATGAAAGAATCTGATTTGCTGGCAAAGAATTTCGATGGTGCGTGGATGATTCTACAGTGCTGCTGAATCTCGTTAGGCCGCATAGCCAGTAAAATCTTCGTGACCTTCGCGTCCGCTTCGTGTAATTCCATTTCTGATTTAACGACTTACCCCGATGCGAGCGTCGGGGTTCAACGATTCAACGAAAGCAACGCGAGAAGTCATCGTGAACAACTATCGAATCATTTACGAGATTCGCGGCGAGATGGTATTCGTGCTCGGCGTTTTGCATGGCGCGCGCCTCTATCGCGAGCGGGAATGATTTTATTGGCCACAAAGAGCACAATAAGACACAAAAACTTTTTGCGATTTCTCGTGTTTTTCGTGGCCAAAAAATCTTCGTGACCTTCGCGTTCGCTTCGTGTAATTCGTGTTCTTACTATGTCGAAAATCTCCATCCAAAACGGCAAGCTGAACGTCCCTGCCAACCCTACAATCCCATTCATCCGCGGCGACGGCACCGGCCCCGACATCTGGGCGGCCAGCGAACGTGTGTTCGACGCGGCTGTACAGAAAGCTTACGGTGGCAAGCGCAAGATCGAGTGGCTCGAAGTGTACGCGGGCGAAACCGCCTTCAAAAAATTCAACAACTGGCTGCCCGACGAAACCGTCAAAGCCTTTCAGGAATACCTCGTCGGCATCAAGGGACCTTTGACCACGCCCGTCGGCAAAGGCATCCGCTCCCTCAACGTCGCTCTGCGCCAGATGCTTGACCTCTACGTTTGCCTGCGCCCCGTCCGCTGGTTCAAAGGCGTTCCGTCCCCCGTCAAACACCCCGAAAAAGTGGACATGGTCATCTTCCGCGAGAACACCGAGGACATCTATGCGGGCATCGAATACGCCGGCGGCACGCCCGAGGCGCAGAAGATTCTCGATTTCATTGCCAAAGAATTTCCGAAAGACTTCGCAAAAATCCGTTTCGGCACTGCTGAACGCGGCATGGAATACATGAAACTCGCCGCGCCCGATCATTCGCCGCGCAGCGCCGAGGTCTGCGTCGGCATCGGCATCAAACCCGTCTCCGCCATCGGCACGATCCGCCTCGTGAAATCCGCCGTGGAATACGCTCTAACCAACAAACGCCGCAACGTCACCATCGTCCACAAAGGCAACATCATGAAGTTCACCGAAGGCGCTTTCCGCGACTGGGCCTACGGAGCTGCCGAGCGCATCTTCGGCGACAAGGTTTATACATGGGCTCAATACGAACGCACCAAGAAGGAAAAAAACGAGACCGCCGCCAACGACGAACAGAAAGCCGCGCTCAAAGCCGGTCGCCTCCTCATCAAAGACGCCATAGCCGATATCACTCTCCAGCAAATCCTCACGCGCCCCGAAGACTTCGACGTGATCGCCACGCTCAACCTCAACGGCGATTACTTGAGCGACGCGCTCGCCGCGCAAGTCGGTGGCATCGGCATCGCGCCCGGCGGCAACATCAATTATGTGACCGGCCACGCCATCTTCGAGGCCACACACGGCACCGCGCCGAAGTACGCCAATCAGGACAAAGTAAATCCAGGCAGCGTGATCTTGTCGGGCGAAATGATGCTGCGGTATCTGGGCTGGAGCGAAGCCGCCGACCTCATCATCAAATCGCTCGATGCCGCCATCGCGGTCAAGACTGTCACGTACGACTTCGCTCGTCTGATGGAAGGGGCGAAGGAAGTCAAATGCAGCGAGTTTGGCAGCGCGATGATTAGAAAAATGTAAGGAGAGAATATGCCAATACCAAACTTCCAAGAACTCATGCTACCACTTCTGGGTCTTGTGGCGGACGGGAAAGAGCGAGAGATGCGAGAAGTCGTCGAAGGTCTTGCGAACCAGTTTCGTCTGACATCACAAGAGCAAGAACAACTCCAACCAAGCGGGGTACAGCGCTTATTCTCCAATCGGGTCCATTGGGCACGCCTTTACTTGAAGAACGCGGGGCTCTTGAACAGCCCAAATCGCGGAAAGATCATCATCACGCAAGCCGGGTTATCGGTTCTGAAAGAAAGACCCGCGACTATAGATCTACAATTTCTTAGGCGCTATCCTTCGTTCGTTGAATTTCTGAGGAGGACACGAAGGGCCGATACTGAACCACTTGGTAAAACAGAGCAGCCTTTGGCCGAGGAACAAGTCGACACACCAGAGGAGGCGCTAGACAGAAATTACCACAGCCTACGGAGAGCGCTTTCGCAAGAGTTGCTTGATATGGTTAGGAAATGCTCGCCGCAGTTTTTCGAACGCCTCGTCGTGGATCTGCTAGTCGCAATGGGATATGGAGGCTCGCGAAAGGACGCTGCGCAGGCAGTTGGTCGGAGTGGTGACGAAGGCATTGACGGCATTATCAAAGAAGACAAACTGGGTTTAGATACCGTTTACATCCAAGCGAAGAGGTGGGAGAACCCCGTAGGCCGCCCCGTAGTTCAAGGCTTTGCTGGAAGCTTGGAGGGACACAGGGCACGCAAAGGCGTGCTCATTACAACTTCCCATTTCAGCAAGGACGCTTTGGATTACGTCGGACACATTGAGAAAAAGATAGTGCTAATTGACGGGGAACAGCTTTCGCGCTTAATGATAGACTACGGGATTGGCGTTGCAGAGGTTACACGGTACGAAATCAAGAAAATCGACCTTGACTACTTTGGCGAAGAATAACGGATGGAAACATTGTTTTTAGTCTTACTTCGCCGCATGGGGGCACGCGGCCTACAACCAATCCGAAGAATCCGCGTTCATTAGTGTTTATCCGCAGTTGAATCAAATCCTCTCCGAACTCGGCTGGTTGACAATCGGATTCGGCAACTTCCCGTTCTCCGTACGGAGAGCCGTTTTTGAGAGGGAAAACAAATCCGACAGCAATGTCGTTTTTCGATTCTCTTCACGATCCGTGACACCTCGACCGATGGGATTGAATGGCCACAAAAAGCACAAAGAGATACAAAACCGTCTTGAGACTTCTGTTTTTTCGATTCGACATGATCGCCACGCGGAAGAACGCGAAAGTTCGCCATCGCAACCGCTGATTCACTGTTGGGCTTGACAGGTTTTGCTTGTGGAAGGATACTTTGGGCGTGGCAACAACGACCGTTAAAGAGGATCTGAAGAAAATCGCGGCGCATCTACCAGCCAACGCGACCCATGAGGATGCGATGTACGCACTCTACGTGCGCATGAAGATCGCCCAGGGGCGACACGCTGCCGACGAAGGCCGTGTTGTCTCCCACAAGGAAGCCACGGGGCGATTTCTGAAGTAAAACGCCGCGGGGGGCACGCCGCCTACCGCCAACCCGAACCATCCGCGTTCCCTCCAGATTTATCCGCCGCGTTGTTTGGCGGACGTCGCGGCGGGTAAACATTCGCGGTTGAATCAAGTCCTTCATAAGCCGGATTCGGCGACTTTGGCTACTCCGTACGGAGGGCCGTTTTTGAGAGGGAAAACAAATCCGACAGCGATGTCGTTTTTTAAATTTGCCTCGCCACATGAAATTTGATTAGCCACAAAAAGCACAAAGAACATAAAAATTGCCTTACGGCCTCGTTCGTCTGCATCCGCGCCCATCCGTGTTCATCCGCGGTTGAATGATATCCTCACACAAACGGGCAGATGAACAGGCTTTGGATCATGAGATAGAGGCCGAAGGCGATCAGGCCGATGCCGATGAACCAGCCGACGAGAGGGATGAGCAACGCCACCGACCCGATGCCGACCGCCGCCAAGCCCATCAAGAATGACCGTCCGCAGATCCGAATCTTAGGCGTCCATTGTCCTTTCATGTTTCACCTCTCTGCTGGCTAAACATACTCCGAAAGGATGAAGTGTCCAGTGGACACGCCCAGTGGCGTAAGTGACCAAATTTTTTGCGCTTTTTGTGCTCTTCGTGGCTAATTAAAACTTCGCTCTGCCGGCTGACGTATTCGCTGGGAGACGAAAACTTTGATTGGCCACAAGAAACACTAAAAGGCACAAAAATAGTTTTTGTGCTTCTTTTGTCCGCCTCGGCGGTAGGTGATTCTCCTCTGCAATCGGCGGTCATAGACCGCCGCTACATTTTTCTGCTCTTTGTGGCTAATTAAAGCTTTTTGTCCGTGCGCTGATGTGTTCGCGGGGAGACCAATACTTCGATTAGCCACAAAAAACACGAAAGTGCACAAAAAAGATTATCCGGGAAAATGCGAAACGCGCCGCCTAAACGAATCTATATATTTTGAGATTTTTGCGGCTCATTCAATCTGTCGATCCGTTGGTGATTTTTTCTTGGTGTTTTTGTCCGCCAGACGGGTAAAAGAGGGGGGTGAAGATTCATTTCCTCGGTATTTGCGGGACGGCGATGGGGGGCGTTGCGGCGTTGCTGGCGGAGAAGGGCGACGCGGTCAGCGGGTCGGACGAGAACGTGTATCCGCCGATGTCGGATTATCTCCGAGGCCGCGGCATTGCGATCGCCGCGCCGTTCGCGGAAAAAAATCTAGCGCACGATCCCGACCTGGTGGTGGTCGGCAACGCGATGAAACGCGGCAACCCAGAGCTGGAAGCCGCGATGGATCGCAAATTGCGATTGGTCTCGATGCCGGAAGTGGTGAAAGAATTTCTGATCCGCGGCAAAACGAGCATCGTCATCACCGGCACGCACGGCAAAACGACCACGACGTCGTTGACAGCGTGGATTTTCGAGCAAGCGGGATTGGACCCTGGTTTTCTGGTCGGTGGAATTCCGCTGAATTTTGGCACCGGAGCAAAGCTGGGGATGGAAGAAGAGCGAGAAGGAAATGGGGAACGGTATTTTATCATTGAGGGAGATGAATACGACACGGCGTTCTTCGATAAACGAAGCAAGTTCGTCCATTATCTTCCCGAAATCGTGGTAATCAACAACGTCGAGTTCGATCACGCGGACATTTTCGACAGTGTGGAGGCGATCCAGCGCAGTTTTCGACAACTGATCCGGATCATCCCGCGCAATGGATTGTTGCTGGCCAATGGCGACGACGCGAATGTGCGGGCGCTTTTGGCGGGAGCACCCTGTCCCGTGAAGACGTTTGGCCTCGGCGTGGAAAACGAAGTGCGAGCGGAAAACATACGGCTCAACGCGCAACGCTCAATCTTCAACCTCCAACGCTCAACCTTCGAACTGCCGCTGTCCGGTGAATTTAATGTCCGGAACGCGCTCGCGGCGGCGGCGGTGGCGCAGCATTGCGGAATTTCCGACAACATCATCCAAGGCGCGTTCGAGTCCTTCCGCGGCATCAAACGCCGGATGGAAGTTCGGGGGGAGGCGGGGGGCGTGACGGTGATTGACGATTTCGCGCATCATCCGACGGCGTTGCGCGAAACCATCGCGGCTTTGCGAGTGCGGTATCCGCAGCGTCGGATTTGGGCGTGTTTCGAGCCGCGCAGCAACACGACGCGTCGAAATTTTTTCCAGCGGGAAATGGCGACAGCGTTGGCGGGAGCGGATGGGGCGTTTATCGGGAAGATCGATCGCCTGAACGAACTGGCCGAGAACGAGCGATTGAACCCGGAGAAACTGGTGGCCGACATCCGGGCGGCGGGACGCGTGGCGCATTATGGGGGGACGACGGAGGAGTTGCTGGCGGCGTTGCTCTCGAACGTGCGCGGTAGCGACTCTTCGACTCCGCTCAAGGCAAGCGTCGTGGCGATTTTTTCCAACGGCGGCTTTGGCGGCTTGCACGAGAAGCTGCTGAAGGCGCTGCGCGGCGAAGGATGAACGATGAGGAACGGAGATAACATTCAACGCCCAACGCTCAACACTCAACATCCAACGTCGCCCCCAGTTTTTATGCCGCGAAGCATCGTGGAACGGCTGGATTGGCGGGAGGTGTTTCCGAAAGAACAACCCATCGAGGTGGATTTGGGCTGTGGGGACGGGAGTTTTTTGGTTCAGATTGCCAAGGCTCATCCGGATCGAAACTTTTTGGGCGTGGAACGATTGAAAGGGCGCGCGCTGAAGACCGCGCGCAAGATTGAGCGGGCTGGATTGACGAACGCGCGTGTGTTGCGAATCGAATCGAGCTATGCGGTGGAATGGCTTTTCCCACCGTCATCGGTCGCAGCGGTTCACATTCTCTTTCCGGATCCATGGCCGAAACGACGGCATTGGAGTCGGCGATTGATGCAGGTTGGGTTTATTGCGGCGCTTCAAAAGTGTTTAGTACCCGGCGGGGAGGTGCATTTTACGACCGACCACAAGGATTACTTCGAGGAAGTGCCTCCACGATTCGAAGGGGATTCCTGGCGGCGAGTTGATCCGGTGACTAGAGTGGGAGAAGAGTGGCGGACGGATTTTGAGCTGGAATTTGAGAAGGAACAGCGAGCGATTTGGCGGGCACGGTGGATGAAGGCGCGTTAATAACGTTAAAACCGTTGAAACGTTAAACCGGCGGAAAACATAAATATCCAGCCCCGGCTGGGTTTTTGCGTTTTTAACCTTGTAACGGATCAGATATCGGCGGTGACGCGGAGGACTTCTTCGAGGCTGATATCGCCCGCCATAGCAAGGTGAAGGGCAAAGGTGCGAAGGCTTTTCATCCCATTTTTCTCGGCTGTCTTGCGAATGACGTCCATGGGGGTTTCTTTGAAGATGAGTTCGCGGATTTGCTCGTCCACGCGAAGGACTTCGACGACGGCGGCGCGGCCCATGATGCCTGTATTCCGGCAACGGGGGCAGCCGGTTGGTTTGTAGAAAGTGTGCTCTTTGATTTGCTCCTGGGTGAAACCGAGGGAGCGGAGAACCTGTTCGGGCGGGTTATTTTTTTCTTTGCAATGGGGACAGAGTTTGCGCGCGAGACGCTGGGCGCAAATCATGGCAACGGTGGACCCGACCAAAAACGGTTCGATACCCATATCCACCAGACGAGCAATCGTGCTGGGAGCGTCGTTGGTGTGAAGGGTGGAAAGAACAAGGTGACCGGTGAGCGCGGCTTTGGCGGCGATGTCGGCGGTTTCGTTGTCGCGGATTTCGCCGACCAGGACGATATTGGGCGCCTGACGGAGAATGGCGCGGAGCGCGGCGGCGAAGGTCATCCCGATTTCGGAATTGATCTGAACCTGATTGATTCCGGGGAGCTGATATTCGACCGGGTCTTCGCAAGTGATAATATTGACTTTGGATGAATTGAGTTCCTGCAAAGCGCGGTAGAGCGTGGTGGTTTTGCCACTACCGGTGGGACCGGTCATCAGACACATTCCTTGGGGGCGGTGAAATGCGTCACGCATCCATTGGAGCGCTTGTTTATCGTGTGTATACGTGTCGAGATTGGGTGGCAAGCCGGCTTTATCGAGGAGACGCATGACGATACGCTCGCCGAACATCGTTGGCAGGACGCTGACACGAAGGTCAACGTCGCGGCCTTCGACCGAGAGGGCGATGCGGCCGTCCTGCGGAACGCGGTGTTCGGCAATATCCAGCACCGCCATGATTTTGCAGCGGGAGATGACGGCGTTCTGGAGATTTTTGGGAATGATCGCAATCTCTTCCATTTGGCCATGAACACCGAAGCGGACCCGGAGACTCTTTTCTTGCGGCTCGATATGGACGTCGGCGGCGTGGTCGCGAACAGCCTGGGCGAGGATCATGTTGACGCTTTTAACGACAACAGCGTCGTCAGCCACGTCGGCGCCATCATCACCCACATCAATCAGGGTGCGTTGCGCGATGTCTCCGCCGCCCGTGGGCAACGCGGCGCTAAGCATCTTATCGATGTTGGCTGTCGTTTGCGGATGCGATTGCTGAAGAATTTCGGCCACAGCGCGCTCGCTGGCGATGAGGGTGAAAACTTCCATTTGCGTGACGCGTCGGATGTCGTCAATGGCAAGAATGTTTAACGGGTCGGCCATGGCGACGTAGAGGCGTCTGCCTAGCTTGGCGACGGGGATGGCCATGTAATTGGTGGCCATTTCGCCGGGGATCAAGTTGAGCACGTCGGGCGGGACGCGGATTTTGGTGAGATTAATCGGCGGGGTACGAGTGCACCGTCCCATACTGACGAGCATATCTTGATCGCTGACGACGCGCGAATCCACCAACAGCTTGAGAAAATTATTGCCGTCCACCTTGTTATTGGCGGATTTGACCTCGCGCAACTGGTCGGACTTGATGACGCCGTCCTCGACCAGCATATCGGTTACGCGTTCGACGAATGTTTTCATTTTACCTTGGCCGGTTCAATTTTCACTTTCCCGCGGAGCACACAGAGCATATCCACGGGCGACGCTAAAAACCAGATGATATCCTGTTGCAACGCCTTTTGTGCGGCTTGCTTGGCTTCTTCGTCAAACGGATTGGCGGTGACGACGACCGGGCGCTTGCCGATCCGGTCTACGGGCACGATGCAATGCGGCCAGGCGATTTCTTTGACCAACTGACTGACGGAATCCGAGACCAATTCAAAGTTCTCGATTGGCATGAATGGCAAACGCGACCGTTCGGCAACTATTGCCATCAAATTTTCCAATGGCAACCCATTTCGTTCGCTTGCCAAGAACAAGAGTGGCACCGATGGATATTCGCCATCCACATGCCGATTGACTTCGTTGAGCAGATGCAACAAAGCCCAGGCTTCATTGCCTTTGAGCAAATGTTCTTCGATTAAAAGTTGACTAAGCCGTTTGTTGCCTTCGGCCACACGAGCTCCGACCGAAGACATGCTCATGGAAGGTTCTGGTGGTACAGCCTTGGAGCCGGCCTGTTTTAATTCGCGCAACGCTTGCGATATTTCCGTGTCCATCGGCGCATCTTTGGCCAACGCTTGATATTCAGCGAACGCGCGGTCGGCTTGACCGTGAACGACATAGGCTTTTGCAAGTCGTTTGCCAGCAGCAATCAACAGCGCTTTGTCGCCTAGCTTTTGCTGGGCGTTCTTAATGGAAAGCAACGACGGGAGGTCACTTGGCTCAACTGCCAACACCCGCTCCAGCATCGTCACCGCTTCTTCCAGACGATTGCGCGGAAAGTCAGTTTGGGCTTGATCCGCCATGAACCGGACAATATAGCAACGAGAATGGACTCTGACAAGTGCCCTTCGCCGCTGCCATGGAAATGGATGGGTACATGGTGAGCTACCCTCTCGGGTGCGGGGTTGAAGGCATTCTCGATGAAAACCTGGCTTTGGCCCTGCGCTTGGGGCAGGGGACTGCGGCGGCGGGCGTCCCTCGCTCGACGACTTCCCAACTATCAAGGCAATCAGCTCTTGGCGGCCAACGCTCCCCCCGCTTCCGAGATGTGTGGACCTGAAATCTCCACGGGATTTTGGTTTTCCGATGACAACGCCAAATACATCGCCATCACGGAGCAATCACAACAGACCACGTCAGCCCCAACCAAATAATAAGACTCCCGAATCGCCTTGTGGCAAACCGAACAGGTTGTCAGCTTGTCTTTGCCGATTGCGGGGCGTGGCGGCGGAGTTTTGGAACCAGCGACTACGTGTTTGGCTTTCAACGCGGCCAATTCCTGTTCGAGTTCCTCGACTCGTCTGGCACTGGACATCGCTTCTTTGGTCGCAAACAACCCCGACTGCTCCAACGATTGCGCGTGTTCGGCCAATTCCTTGTGCGCCGCGTTGGCAGCCGCCAGTTGTTGTTCCAAATCGGCAATTTGCGCGCGCGCCTTTTCCAGCGCTTGCTGTTCGGAGCGATTCTGCGCAACCGCCGCCTCCAATTGACGGATCCGCTGCAAATACCCCGAATACGCCTCCTGTTCCTGTTTGCGGGTCAACTGCACCGATTGCAACTGCGTCAGCACGTCGGCGTGCGCCTTTTGCAATGAAATCATCCTCGTGCCGCCCTCCGATTTCTGCGCCAGAGTCTTGGTCAATTCCTGCCGCGCGACAGCTGCTTTGGCCAATTCCTGCTCCAATTGTTCAATTCGCTTGGCTTGCAGACTGATTTGCTGCGCTGCTTGGGCTGTCTCCTGACGGTTCTGTTCGAGCGCCTGCACGCGAAGCAACAACTCCTTCTTCCCTTTTTGTTCCGCCGCCAATTGTTGCTCGAGTTGAGCGCGGTCCGCGCGCGTCTTTTGCAATTCCTGCTGAATCGTTCGGATCTGTGTCAGCTCGCCTTCCAACGTCTGTATTTTTTGGCCTTGCGCCACCGTGCTTTCCGATTCTCGTTGCCGAGTCTGCTCGGCCACTTGCAGGCGCGCCACTGTCTCGGCATGGGTTTTTTGCAATGAGGTCAGGAGCGTCTCCACTTCGGTCTTCCGCGCAGTTGCCTTTGCCAGTTCTTCCCGAGCGCTCGCTGCGGCACCCAGTTCTTGTTCCAATTGCTGAATTCTCTTGGCTCGTGCGGCGGATTGCTCGGCCTCTGTCCGGCGCATTTGATCCGCGCTCTGCACTTGCGACATCAATTCCTGTCTGGCATTCGTTTCCGACGAAAGTTGTTGTTCCAGCCGCGTCTTGTCCGCGCGCGCCTGCGTCAAGGCTTGCTCGGCGGCTCGCGCCTGCGCCAATTCCGCCTCCAGTTTTTTAACATGGGCGGTCTGTGAATCGGAAGTTTCAGCGCCGCGCTGTGCCGACTGCTCCGCTTTCTTCAGCTTCTCCAGTAAGTCACCGTTCGTGGTTTGCAGTGCCGCAACCTTCGATTCCACTTCCGCCTTTTGTCCTCGAACCGCCGCCAATTCCTTCTGCGCCGACACCGCTGCCGCGAGTTGTTGTTCGAGTTGTTGAATGCGTTCGTCCTGCGGGCCGGTCTTCGATTCCGGCGGCGGACTCGCGCTGCCCGCCGCGTTTCGAGCCGCCGCGATATGAAACGAATGAAACGGAACCCACTCCGTCGTTCCTTCCCGCAAGATGAAACTTTTGGAATTGATTTGCCCCGACGAGAGAAGTTCCCACAAGTCTTCCAGCGGATAGGGGCCGTACGCTTTCTCGTCAAGGGAGACAAAATACTTCATGGGGGAAATTATGAGCGGGTCGCCGCCCAGTTTCAATCAAGAATTTTCGATGCCAGGGAGAGATTGCCAGCCGATTTGAGTTTTGTTAACGTCCGCCTGTGGAGACCGTCCTCGATTCGTTTCATCGTTCTAGCAGGGAACCGCACGTTGTTTTCCTCGACAGCGTGACCGGCGGTCTCTCCTTGGTCGCCAGTCGGCCTCGCGTATTGTTCTCGTGCAATGGGCGCAACGTTAAGATTCGATGGGTGGATGGACGCCAGCAGAATTTTGTCGCCGATCCCTTCGAGGTGCTGGACGACCTCCTCGTGAGTCATCGGCGCGAAGCGCCCGATGGGATGGCGATTGGTTACCTCGGTTATGAATTAAAGGACGTGATTGAAAAACTTCCCGCGCGCGCGCTCAACGATGTTGGCTTGCCCGATGCGTGGTTTGGTTTTTACAACCATGTCAACCGGTTCAGGATTCCAGCTTCCGATGCACCCACTTCACGACGCGCCGATGTTTCCGTCCCATCCTCAAATTTTTCGCGCGCGTCCTACCTCGCCGCCGTCCACCGCGCCAAGGAATACATCGCCGCGGGCGATATCTATCAGGTCAATCTAAGCCAGCGGTTCCACGCGCAAACGGATGCCTCCTCTCTGGACCTTTATCAAAGCCTCCGCTCATCGAACCCCGCGCCCTTCGCCGCCTATCTCGACCTCGGCGACGCCCAAATCCTCTCGTCCTCTCCCGAAAGCTTTCTGCGCCTCGATAACCGCCGTGTCATCACCCGCCCCATCAAAGGCACCCGCCCGCGACTCGGCGACCCCGACCGCGACGCTATCACCGCGCGCGAACTTCTCACCAGCGTCAAAGACAATGCGGAACTCTTGATGATCACCGACCTGCTCCGCAATGACATCGGCCGCGTTTGCGAGTTTGGCAGTGTTCACGTACCGGAACTCGTCCGGCTCGAAGAATACGCCACCGTCTTCCATCTGGTCAGCACCATCGAAGGCACGCTGCGTCCCGACATTAGTCACGTCGCCGCTCTGCGCGCCTGTTTCCCCGGCGGAAGCATAACCGGCGCGCCCAAAATCCGTTCCATGGAAATCATTGATGAACTCGAACCGCACGCCCGCGGCGTCTATACCGGCGTCATCGGCTACTTCGGCTATGACGGCATCAGCCACTTCAATATCGCCATCCGCACGATGGTAAAAAAAGGCCGCGATGTCTATTTCCACGCTGGCGGCGGCATCGTCTCCGATAGCGATCCCGCCATGGAATATGAAGAGACGCTGGCAAAGGCGCGCGGGATGATGGCGGCGTTGGAACAGCTCGCGACGCGAAGAACGGTTGAGGTATCGAACCAATGAAAAACTTCAACCCTCAATCCGTCAGCCGACGGACAAACTTCAGGGAATCCTCAAGCCCCGAGCTTCCAGCCACAACGGGTAACCAGGCATTTAAATTTGAAGTTTCCCTGAATTTTGGAGTTTGGAGTTTGATGCTTCTCTGATGAAAACACTGCGTAATCAATCTAATCTCGCCTTCGTCAATGGCACGTTTGTTCCCGCCGCAAAGGCGTCCATTTCCATCTTCGACCGCGGTTTCCTGTACGGCGACGGCATTTTTGAAACCTTGCGCGTTTACAACGGCAAGGTCTTTCGACTCGCCCAACATCTCTGGCGGCTCCGCAGCGGCGTGGATGCCCTCCAGATTCGCGGATTGCAAGATGCCGACTTCATTGCGAATGCCGTGCGTGAACTCATCCGGCGCAATCGCATCCGCGAAGGTTTTGTCCGCATCCTCGTCACGCGCGGCAACGGCGATATCGGCCTGAATATCGCCCATGCTGGCGCGCCCCTGTTGGTCATCTACGCCCAAAATAAACCGCCTCGCCCCGAAACGGAATACCGCCGCGGCTGGTGCGTCGTCACCTCCAAGATTCTTGTCAGCGCCGATTCGTGGCTCGAAGTCACCAAAACCATCAGCCGCGTCCATCACGTCGCCGCTAAAGCCGAGGCCGAAGCCGCCGGCGTGGAAGACGCGCTTCTGCTCAACACCCGCGGCCAACTCACCGAAGGCACGACGAGCAATTTGTTCATTATCAAAAAAGGTTGTCTGCTCACCCCGCCTATCGCCGACGGATTGCTCGGCGGCATCACCCGCGCCGCCATCCTCGAGCTCGCCCAACACCAACGCATTCCGACGTCCGAAGAACATCTCACCCCACGCGATCTCTACCGTGCCGACGAAGCCTTTCTCTCCAGCACCCTGATCGAACTCATGCCGATCGTCGAAGCCGACGGCAAAAAAATCGGCGCAGGATTCTTCGGCAACCGCCGCGGCAAATCTCACCCCATCACTACCGTCCTCCGCTACCAATTCCGCGAATTGGTGAGGAGAGAGCTGGGGAAGGATGTTGCGGGTATAACATATTCGGCCAAACGAGCTTAGGATTCATCATGCCAATCGAACCGATTTTCGAGGATAAAACTCTTTGGATGATTTTCAGGGAAACATTGCCAATGGGATGGGGAATCGTAGCGGCTGCTGTCTTTCTATTCGCGCGGTGGCTTCACATAAAACACTGGATCGTCGGTTTTCACGATGAAACACTGGAAGTGCTCGCGGATGAGGCGGTCGTGGTAACTGTAACTGAAGTAAAATCTCCGCGTGACCTTTTGCTGCGAATGGCTGCCGAATTGGGAGAAGATTAGCGGACAAATTCCAGTACCTCCTCCGGTCGAACCGTTGTCTCGTCCCACCGCAGATCGCTATGGAATGCCTGTAGCTGCGCGTCGGCCAGCGGCACGAATTTGGCAGTGCCTTTTGCGTACACTGTTCCTTTCGCGTCGCGGATTTCGCCTCGACATTCGCGGAGTCGTTTGTGGTCGACGGCCAGTTCGGCGGTGACGATGAGGTCTTGGCCGGCGGCTACGGATTTGAGGAAGCGGACGTTCAGTTCCGCGCCGATGCCGAACCGCCGGGTGGCAACCGCCCCCGCCCAGGCCATTGCTTCGTCGAGCACAGTGGCGAGGATGCCACCATGGATGACGCCGCGAAACCCGACGTGATGTTCGGCGAACCGGAACGTGGCGCGAACGCCGGTCTTTGTGTGAGGATCGCGAAAGAATCGCATTTTTAGCCCCACGGGGTTTTCCGCCCCGCAGACGAAGCAGGAGCGGGTGTACGGCAGGGATTTGGGAATCGTCACGCTGCCGTTGTACCTGTGAAAACTGCTGGCGGCAATGCGAAATGAAACGGCTGTCCGCTGAAGGGCTTGCGGCATATCCGGTCTGTGCTACAATGCGCCCATGAAATTTGCGAGAGCAGCATTCCTGATCGTGGTGTTGGCGATTTTGGGCGGCTGCAAAGATGGCACTCCCGCCGCCAAGCAAACAGGCGGGATGGGATACGATCGCCCCACCCACAGACCACGCCCTCCGAAGGTCACGGTCGCAGTCGTCTTCCGCGAAAAACAACCGGTCGCGTACATGGACGGATTTCGACGCGGCGCGCTTGCCGCCGCCGACGATATCAAAGACATGGACGTGTTGTTTTTCGAGCCCAAACAGCCCACGGCAAAAGAGCAAATCGACATCCTCGAGAGTCAGCGATTATTGGGCAGACAATTGATTGCGGTGGAATCGGCGGATCCACTTGCCATTTGTCCGAAAGTAAAATTGATCCGGCGCGCGGAAATTCCCGTGCTGACTTTCGAGGCGGACTGTGACCTGGACAAGTCTTCGCGGCTTTTTTTTCTTAGCCCATTCCCGACCGTGCCGACAGCCAAACTGCTCGCCGACCTCGCCGTGCGGGAAATCGGTGGCAGCGGCGAGATCGCGATCATCAGTGGTTCTGTTTTTTCAGTCCAGCAAAAGCGAATGACGCAGCTCATCGAGGAAAAACTAAAAAAGGATTACCCAAATCTGAAACTGGCGGCAACCCAATATGCCGGCGACATCGCCAAGTCCATCTCCGAGGATGCGACCCTGGCCAAGGCCGCCACGGCCGAGATTCTCAAGAATCCAAACATCAAAGCCGTGATCGTTCTCTCACGCCATATCCTCCCCGTCGTTGCGGAGGCAATCGAGGAAGCCAAAGCAGCCGATCGCGTTGCTGTAATTGGAATCGGGCTGCCATCCGCCGCGAGAGAGCATATGAAACGCGGCACCGTGCGCTATCTTCTGACGTGGAATCCGGAAGACTGGGGTTATTTCAATGCCCGCATCGCTCGACTCGTCGCCGACCGAAAGGTTGCATCCAACCAAAAACATTTTATCGCCCGACTTGGATTTTGCGTGATGGACGACGATGAAATGCCGATGTCTGAGGCGATCGTTCTGACCACCGATACCCTAGACGGATACGACTGGTGAGCGAGATCGGCTGACGACTGTCGAATCCTCATGCCTTCGCCCAGCGACCCAGATGCATCGTTGATGCTCCAAGTTCAGGCCGGCGACAAGGCGGCGTTCGAGGAACTGGTCCGAAAATACCAATCACCAGTCATCAACACCATCTATCGGATGCTCGGAGACCGATGGGAAGCCGAGGACCTTTCCCAACAGGTTTTTGTCCAGGTGTTACGATCCGCCAAACGGTACAAGCCCACAGCCAAATTCTCCACCTTCCTCTTCACCATCGTCCGGCACCTCACCCTCAATGAACTTCGCCGACGGGCCCGTCACCCCGCGGATTCCCTCGACGAACCCGCGCGCGGCGCTGGCGACGAACAGGAACGTCAGGTGGCAGACGCGCGAGCCACTGCCCCTGATATCGAAGCGATCCAGAACGAACTCGAAAAACGCGTTCGCGCCGCCATCGAATCCCTACCGGAACAGCAACGGCTCGCCATCATCCTGCTGCGGTATGAAGAAAAGAGTTATGACGAAATCTGCAAAATATTGCGCTGCTCGCTCCCCAGCTTGAAATCACTTATCCATCGCGCCCGCCTGACCCTGAAACAAGACCTCGCCGCCTATCTGGAGAAACGGGAATAAAACTGCGACAATGGATTGAAATATTAAATTTCGCGATCCTCGCGCTCTTTCACTCTAAACACGATCCTAACGAACTTTTTTCGCGATGGTAAATCTGATCGCTGCTTAGTCTTTTAGAATCTTCATTTCCGCAAACCCGTAGCATGTGGCAAGGCAGTAAACGCGGGAGAGCCTTTGATACACTACGCCCAGCGTACTACTCAAAACTCTCGACCGGTTTGGCGGGGGCGGGCTTGGCGATTTCGTCGGGCTTGAGTCCGGGATATGTCCAGAGATAGTCGCGGAGGGAGCGGAGTTGTGCGTCGTTCTCGAACGGAAACTTCGGCATGCGCGTGCCCGGTTGGATCGCGTTGGGATCGGTGAGCCAATTCAAGACCCATAGCGGTTTGAGCCGGTGCTTGGTCATGACTAGGTCGGGGCCGCTCTTTTGGAGTTGCGCGGCGTCCACGGGATTGCCCGGGACGATGTTGTGGCAGAGGACGCATTGGTAAGCTTTGAAGGTCGCTTCACCGGCCGTGGCGGATGCGGGCGCGGCATGAAACTGGACGGTGCCCGTCTCGAACGGAAAGCTCTGGTTATCCACGGCGTTGAAGTAGCGGATGAGAATATTGATCTGTTCGTCGCTCAAGTTGTAATTGGGCATGCGCGCGTGCTGGCCGGACTCGAAGAACGCGGGACGCAATTCAAACGGTTTCTGCAGAAACTTGAAGAGCCATTGCGGCTGTACCTTGGCGCCTTCGTTGTAGAGAATGGGCGGCCAGTAGGTCGGGTCGTCAATGGTCATGCGGATGGCGCCGCCTTTGCCGTAGTGGGCGGGGTCTTTGGCCTCGCCTTTACCTTCGAAGACGTGGCAACCAACGCAATTCAACTCCTTGACCAGCCAGCGGCCATTCTCGATGTCCTGGTCGGTCGCGTTCAGCTTGCGGAGGCCGGCGGGCGAAATTTTTTCGGCGGTCTGACTGAAGACGTGGGTCATGATCGCTTCAAGTTGCATCTCGCGCACGGCCTCATCTTTTTCCTCATGGAACCGGAACTGGGGCATCCGCAAAAATTCCTGCGGTTTTTTGGTGTCCACCGTGTCGAGAGTGCGCGGCTCGGAAATTTTTTGATGGAGGAAAGCGATGTTGGTGCGCGGAACTTCGTGCGGCGGCAAGTAGCCGAAATCGAGTTTCAACACGGATTTGCTGCCCCATTCGTTCAGTTCGGGGCCGATCGGTTTGCCTTTTTCGAACCCCTTGATTTCGTGGCAACCGAAACAACCGTAGCGGTCAACCATCTGACGACCGATGAAAAGATTTTTTTGAGCTGTCAGGTCGGCATTGCCGAGCTTGGCCGCGCCGAGTTCGAGGCGCGTCTTTTCGAAAGCGGTCCGCTTCTTGGCGTCGTCCCGCATGATGTCTTCAAATTCTTCGGGCGCATTCTTGAGTTTTTCGCGCAGCGCAATTGCGATTTCGGCCTCGGAGAAGGCAACGCCGTGCGCCTCGGCCGCGAGCGATTTTCCTTCGCGCGTGCGCATGGTTTTTACGACTTCTTTCGCGAGGGAATTGGGCATCGTATTTTCCAGATATTCGACCGTCAGTTTGTCGAGGCTCTCCTCGGAAAACTTGGCGACCGGCGGCGCGGCGGGTGCGGTCAGTGTCAGCAAATACGCGGTGATATCGGCTGCTTCCTGATCGCTTAGCCGCAGATTCGGCATGGATGTATTGGGACTGAATTGCTTGGGATTCTTGAGCCAAGCATAGGTCCAGCCGGCGTCGCGGAGTTTTGCGCCACTGCCATCGAGCGAAGGGCCTTGCGAACGCATCAACAATTCACGTTCGAATCGTGTCATTTCGGCTTTGATTTCCGCCGTGGTTTTCTGGGCTGTCTTGAGCTTTGCGAGTTTGGAAGCACGAAGACCTTCATAGGTCTCGCCAATCATGTGGCAGGCCAGACAACCGAGGTTATTGACCCACTGTTTGCCTTTGGCGGGGTCGCCGGCGGGTGGCGCGGGATAGGCCGGTTTCTCGGAAATGGCAAAGAGATATTCCGTAAGGGCATTGATTTCGAGTGCGTCGCGGGTGGGACCGGTCACGTAGTCCGAACGATCCAAGTCTTTGTTGTTTACCAATCCCCAGAAATGGGGCATCCAAGTATTGGGACGAAAGTTGCGCGGATTGGCGAGCCATTGGCGCGTCCATTCGGGAGTAGTCTTGGCAGAAACGCGCTCCAGGGACGGACCCCGTTTGCCAAGAGTGCGGAAGGGAATGTTGATGGAGCGACCAGCGAGAAGGTCGGACGGTTTGTTCAGCAGATTGTTGGAGCGGATGTCGCCGGGCTGGACGTGATAGGTTTGGGCAAGCTTGGCGATGGATTCATCCATGAGCGCGCGTTTGCGATCGAGCGGAAGCTTGGGGTCGAGCGCCAGCGAGGGGTCAATGCCTTGTGACGAATCGATCTTGTAGGCGACTTTGGTTTCGAGTTGCGGGATGGCATGACAGCCATAGCATCCGGACGTTTCGATGAGCGCGCGACCGTAGTTGAGTTTATCGGCAAGAGGCACATCAGTGACGTTGGTATGACACTTGGCGCAACTCGCCTCGGTAAAACGCGCTTGATACATCGGTTGATCGAAGTACTTGGCTGGTTTCCAGTGCCGCGTATGCTGCCAGTACTCCTTTTGGGTCATCTGAACCTTTTTGCCGTTCAACTCGAAGGATCGAACGGTGTGATCATCCGGCGAGTGCGCGGCCCGGATAAATTCCGTTTCGCGGTCGCGTCCCCAATGGCACGAGGAGCAGCCAAATTTATCAATCGGGTGAGGACTATCGTTACTGACGAAAAGGTCGAGCCGTGGATGATTGAGGTAGGGCTGGCCGTCCTTCAGCGTGGCATAGTAATCTTTCACGTCCACGCGCGCATCACGCAGGGCGGCGGAGAGAAGGTTCCATTCGTCCTGGGCGAGGCCTTTGGGCGAGTCGCCATAATCGAGGGTGGCTGCCCACTTTGCGATGTCGTCGTGGGTGAGATAGCCCTGCAAGCGACCGCTGGCGATGAGTTCCTCCAATAGCTCCGAAGCGAACGGCGGTTTGCGTTTTTCTTTCAGGGCAATCGTTGGATAACCACCGCGTTTGTCGATCCCGACGTGGCAGGTTGTACAGCGATCCACACGGGGGATGTCGGCGAAATTGACGCTGATGCGATAGGTATCAATGACTTTTTGGTTGAACGTGAGGGTTGGCTGAAGGAAATCAATGATCGGGGCGTTGAACCCGTATCTGACGGCCTTGTCTTCGAGGAGTTCGCGCCGTGATTCAATGATTTTCTTTTCGCTCAACAAACGTTCACGGTCTTTGAGCAAGCCGTCGCGCTTTCCCACAATCGCTTTATACTTTTCTTCGGCTTCTTTTTTCGCCAGTTCCGCCTTCTGTGCAACGAGTTCCAAGGAACGGACAGCGCGCTCGACGGCGTCCAATTCGCGCGCGGCGGAGTAAACAGCGGGCTCCTCGCGGATTTTTTCTGGAGTCCAACTTTCGTGCTCATGTTTGACGCGCTCGAACGCATCGGTATAGAGATATTTTTTGTTGTCGAGGGTGGATTTCTCGAACTTGAAGGCGCGATCGGCGAGTTCGTGCGCGACCCGGGCTTTGTCAAACCCTTCCCAAGCCTCCGTAACGGCAGATTCCTGGAGCACGATCGCCTTGAGTTCGGCGTTGATTTTTTCCAGGCCGAGCGCGTCCGCGCGCGCTTGGAAAAGCTTGGCGTCTTCGGCGAGCTTGCGGGCCTCGATCTCCTGGAACTTCAATTGGTATTCTTTCCACGGTTTTTTGACCCACCAATCGTCGTAAATCATCCAGAGAATCGTGCCGAGAAATCCAATCGCCAGCGCGGCAAAAATCCAATTCAGGCGGGCAATGTTGAACTCGTGAACGGTTTCGGGTTGGTTGCGCATGGGGGAGGGTGGAGTGGGTTAGAATTTAATCCAAGGGGTGTCCACGATATATTTGAGGTTGAGCGCCCATCGGCCGATCATCTTGAGCGGCAGCATGGCCATGTTGAGCAGCAGAAAAATCAGCACGCTGTACCGAATGAAACCGGCGGTCTTGTAATAGTCCTGTAAATTGCGGAAGAATTTCAGGCAAATCAGTGGCATCACCATAAACCAGAATCCCAGAAAACCGATGCCGACAAATTCCTTGAGAACGACTTGCACGAGGTTCCGAACGCCGGGGGTATCCCAGATCAGACTCAACAACCAGCCGCCAAAACCAGCCGATAGGATTGCCATCATTACGCCTAGACAAACCAGAAACGGCAATTGCATCGTCGCTCCGGCGCGATATTGGCGCCAGGTTTTTTCCGCTACCAATGCCAGCACCAACAAAATACCGCCGCAAATGATTGCCACCGGTATCAGCACTGGCAATCGCACCAGCAGAACTTCCGGAACGCCTTGCCACGGCACTAAACCGCTCACCACGGGCACGCCTTTGCCCATGTGCAGTGTGTCGTGCATGAGGGTAATCCAAAAATACTCGGAAAGATTGACGTTATTCAACGGCACAACTCGGTGGGGATTCCATTCCTCAAACAGCCCGAAAAAATTCCAGCCCGGTCCACGCAGAAAGGTGCCCGTGATAATCATAAACACCCACAGCACCAGAAATCCAAAGGCAAACGTCACGATGGCAAATTTCCGCTCCGCGAACGTGTAGTAGCCCGATCCTTTTGGGTTGGTATCCAAATAGGGGATCGCGCAAAGACCGATAATTATCATCGAGGGCAACACGACGCCAGCATGCCACGGGTCGAAATACACCAGCATTTCTTGCAACCCCAGAAAATACCAGGGTGCTTTGGATGGATTCGGCGTAACGCCTGGATTCGCTGGCTCTTCCAAAGGTGCAGGCAACAGAATGCTCCATGCGGTCAGGATGATCATGCAGATGATCATCGAAAGAAACTCAACATAGACGAGATCAGGCCAAGTCCACGTCTTCTGGCCACTGGTTTCTTTTTCCTCCGGCGGAAGTTTCTGCGCGATGCGACGGTCGTTGTTGACGGCTAGGCTCATTGAAAACCAAAGCGCCCAGCCGAAGATGAATAGCAGGGCCGCAATGGGGGCGTTGTCGCCTTTGCCCATCATTTCCGGCCCGCTAAAGTGATGGTCCTGCCAGCCCCATGCGATCCCCAGCGCCATCAATACCAAAATCGTCCAGCCCACCCACATTCGCCACAGCTTCATCCAGCACGCGCCGACAACGAGCAACAGGACGGCCAGCGCGAAGCTGATGCGCGGGTCGCACACCAAGTTTACCAGCGCCTTGAACGCTTCGAAGTACCATGACGTATGGTGTATTGCTGTTTCGGCCATGAAATTTCTTTCGATTTTCTCCTGTTCACATTGGACCGCTGATCCCACCGTCTTTTCGAATCCTCCAGAAATGGACAGCCATCAGAAATCCCGCGATCAACGGGATGAAAACGCAGTGCAAAATGTAAAACCGGTTCAGCGTAATGCCTCCGAGTTCCTTTGCCCCGATCAGCAGAAAGCGAGCGTCATTGGCGGGCGTGATCAGCGGGATGCCGTGAAAGGTCAGAAATTCCGTGCCAGGACCGGCCACGCCTTGGAATGGCGTGTTGTACGCCATGCGCGAACCGACGGTGATCGCCCAGATGGCCAGCTGGTCCCACGGCAACAAATAGCCGGTGAACGAAAGCAAGAATGTCAGCACCAGCAGAATCACGCCGATGCACCAATTAAATTCCCGGGGCGGCTTGTAGCTGCCCGTCATGAAGACGCGGAACATGTGCAGCATGACCATGATCACCATCGAGTGGGCGGCCCAGCGGTGCATTTCGCGCATGATTTGGAACGGCATCACGTTGCGCATGTCCACCATGTCGCCGTACACCAGCTCGACGGTCGGCCGATAATAAAACATCAGCAGCACCCCTGTAACGGTCAGCACGAGGAATAGGAAAAATGTCAGCCCGCCCGCGCACCACGTATAGCGCAGTTTCACCCCACTGGTGCGCACTTTGGTGGGATGCAGATGCAGGATAAGACTACCGAGCATCACCAGCACCCGTTTGCGGTCGGTATTGGGAATGCCGACGCGGAAGATGCTTTTTTTGATCTGCGAATCGAGCACCGTTTGTTTGGCGGTATCGAGGTGGTCTTTGACTCTCCAAAAAGCAAAGAGCCTGTTAAAAAAACTTTTGAGTAGGTCGAGCATTTCGATTTCTTTCTTAAACGGAGATGTACGATTGCGGGTTTTCCCACTCACCCCTTTCCCACGCGTATTTCACGCTTTTATCCACAACAATCTGCCCGTCGTCGCCCAACCAAATCTTGCAGCGCGGTAACGGCGTGGGCGCAGGGCCTTCAAAATGGATTCCCGCCAGCTGCCCGCCTTTCGGCCCGCGAAACCCGCTGCCATGGCAGGGACACTTGAATTTATTTTCGCCTTCTGCCCAGTTCGGCGTGCAACCCAAGTGCGAGCAGACGGCAAGCAACGCGACGACTTTTTCGTTATCCCGCACCAGCCACACGTTGTCGCTTAGTTTGAACGTCTCATCCACCGTGCCTGGCGCGATTCGGTCGGGAGCACCACAACGGACGATGGTGCTCTTCCCCCAGTCCACCCGCGGAATCATGAACGCAAAAATCGCCGATCCCAACCCGCCCATGGCCGCCGTGAACGCCAGCCAGGCGGTTGCCATCGAGGCAAAAAATCCACGCCGATCCACAGGCGGCACCGTTGCTCGCCCTTTGTATTTAGCCAAAATTTCTTCCTTGGTCGGATATCCGCTCGGCTTTTGATTTGTCTCTGGCATTTTTTACCCCTCTCTTACGTCTTCGTCGCTTTTATTGCAGCATCACGCACTCGGGTCGGCTCCGAGCCGTCGGTAGAGATTACGGTCAACCGCTTGGCAATTTCTTGTTCCTTGTGCAGCCCCAACGTTGCGACGGCTTGAATTGCCACCACACGAATTTGCGTCTGCTGCTCCGGTGTCAGCGCCAGTTTCTCTCCGCTGGAGGTATCGCCCAGCGCCGAAATCCATTTTCGATCGAGCATCCTCTCCAGTTGCGCCCGGCCGTCCACACTGCCACATCGCGCCAAGCCGATCGCGGCCTGCATTCGCACCATCTCGTCGCCGTCCTCCAGTGCACGTTTCAATGCCGTGATCGCGTCGGGTTTACCCAAAAGCGCCAAGGCCAAAGCGCCCGTGCGTCGAGCCACCGGGTCGTTGTGCTCGCGCACGAGGAGGGTCAGCGACGGCAGCGCTGCTTCGTCGCCAATGAGAGCCAAGGCAAGCGTCGCGTGCGTCACCACAGCATTGTCTTCATCTTTCAGCGCGGCGACCAGAGCGCTTGTCGCCGCCGTATCTCCCACCAAACCCATCAATTGCGCCAGATATCGGAGCGTCAATTTGTCGTCCTCGCTCCGAGGAGATTGCGCGCGGAGATTTTCAAAGGCGGCCAGGATCGTGGGGGTGAAATTCGGATACTGAGTGCGAAATGCTTTTTGATTCTCCCGAATCTCGGACTGTCGGACTGTCTCGTCCGTCGCCGAGCTGCTGATTTTACCGCTTACCGTCGTCGTAAGGTCATAAAATCCCTGCCAGCGCTTAGACTGCTGGATGTAATCGAAAAGATGCTGGGCGGTCTGTGCTTGCTTTGCCCCCGTGGATTGACGGAGCGAATCAAGATAGGTTTTCACGCTGCGCGGTTCATAGGTGAGCCAGCGCAATCCGTAGAACAGGCCAACACAGAGCGCGACAATACCCAGCGGGATGAAAACAAATTGTGTGAGCGTCACCGCCCAACTCTGGTTCTCTTCCTCGTCCGGCGCGGGCGCCACTGGCGGCGGTTGCCATGGATTTTGGGTTGGGTTGCTCATCGCGACTTTACTTGGTCAACGCGGTAAAACGGGCCGCTCCACCCTCCTCGCTGACATAAAATTCCTCGGTGCGCCGCGTTTCATCCCGAACCTGATGTTCGCTGCGCGGCTTTTTCTTGATCTCGTGCGGCATAGACGGGGCGAGATTGGTCACGGGACTCGGAACGATAATGGCGTCCTTGTCGCAGACGATTTCGCAAAGCCGACAGCTGACGCACGGTTTGGGATCCACGACGGCGACTTTGTAATGCGACGTCTGGCCGGTCGGGTCGTCTTGCATCGTGATGCAGTCGAAGGGACAGATATCCACGCAAAACTCGCACCCGGTACAATTGTCCGCGTCCACGACGGCTTTGGGAATTTGCGGAACCTTTACTCCCTGCACCAGCTCGCCAAACTGATTCTGGATGCAGGAAACCGGACAGTAAATCGCGCACACCCCGCACTCGATACAACCTTCGCCGTGAATGACAAAAAGCTCCTTTTTGCGTCCACTGATGGTGTCGGTCGGACACTTCAGCTCGCAAACGCTGCAGCCAATACAGGTGTCGGTAATGAAGTAGGGCATGGCATCTGGCTATCGCAATTGACGTTGTCTCGGTAAAGCACTATATTTGCCGCATCCAGGCAAGGCAAGCGAAATTTGCCGCGCCCAGCGAACGAGAGGGAAAAATTAGTGAAATATTTCACAAGCCCGCCCTAAGCGGACAAGCATCTACCATGAAATCCTCCATTCCGCGCAAAACCCTCTACCGCCTCTCCCTCTATCTCCGCTGCCTCCAGCGCCTCCACGACAACGGCATCCGCACCGTCTCCAGCGAAGCGCTCGCCAAGGTCGCCGGCGTCTCCCCCACCCAACTCCGCAAAGACCTTACCTACTTCGGCCACTTCGGCACCCGCGGACTTGGCTACGATGTCGAACTGCTCGCCATCACTCTCCGCGACACCCTCGGCACCAACCGCCTCCAGCCCGTCATCGTTATCGGCGTCGGCAGCCTGGGCAGCGCGCTCATGAGCTATCCCGGATTCGCCAAGGAGGGTTTTGAAATCGTCGCCGGCTTCGATGAAGATATCCGTCGCAAGCGCGGCAAGAATTTTCACCAGCCTATCTTTCAGATGAACAAGCTCGCCGCGTTCATCCGCCGCCGACGCGTCAAGCTGGCCATCCTCGCCGTTCCCGCCGCCGCCGCCCAGGAAGCCGCCAACCGCCTCCTCGAAGCCGGCATCGCCGGAATCCTTAATTTCGCGCCAATCGTCCTGGACGTGCCCGACACCATCGCCGTGAATAATGTCAATCTCGCCATCGAACTCGAAAACCTGGCGTACTTCGTCAAGGCGTAACCACGGGGACTTCATCCACATTCTCCCCATGCTGGTCGTGTGTCCGTTGCAAAAATTCGTGTAGCTCCTGCGCCGCCTTTCCTCCGAAGCCTGACACGGCGGCAAGCTGCTCCACTGTCGCAGTGCGAAGACGGCGGACGCTGCCGAACGTCTTCAAAAGCAACCGCTTCCGGTTTTCGCCAATGCCAGGGAAATCATCGAGGATGCTTTCTTCGATCAGTCGCTTGCGAAGCGTAAGGTGGTATCCATTGGCAAAACGATGCGATTCGTCGCGGATGCGCTGAAGGAGATGCAATGCGCCCGAGTCGCGCGGAAGCACGATCGGGTCGCCCCGAAGCGGTAGAAAAATTTCCTCGTTCTGTTTGGCTAAACCGGCGAGACCGATTTCAACGATACCGACTTCGGTCAACGCCTTTTGCGCAGCGCTGATCTGGCCTTTTCCGCCGTCAATCAGAATGAGGTCGGGTATTTTTTGTTTTTCGTTGAGCACACGCCGATAGCGGCGATTGACCACCTCTTGCATCATCGCGAAGTCGTTACTGCCTTCCACCGTCTTGATGCGGTAATGGCGGTAGTTGTCGCGGTCGGGTCGGCCGTTGCGGAAACACACCATCGAGGCGACGGCCAGCGTTCCGCTGATGTTGGAGATGTCGAAGCCTTCGATGTGACGCGGCAAAAACGGCAGGCCGAGCGCTTTCTGCAACTCCGCCAATTCCTCCTCCGGCGCGCGTTCGCGGCGGACCCGTTCAAACTTGCGGAGCTTGCTTTGTCGCGCCATCTCGCGCAAATCACTGATCTGATTCCTTAGCGACGCGGCGCGCTCGAAGTCGAGCTTCTGGGAAGCGAGTTTCATTTGCGATTCCAACTCGGCCACCAGCTCTTCGTTGCTGCCTTCGAGGAATACGCAGGCTTCCTCGACGGCGCGATGATAGTCCTCGCGGTTGATCGCCCCGATGCACGGCGCGGCGCAATGCTTGATGATCCCGTAGAGACAATGCTTGTAATCGCGCTCGGTCGGCACGGTCGGGTTGCAGACCCGCAGATGAAACCGCTTGCGCAGCAGGTTTAGGGTGTTGCGCGCCGCCGACGCGTGAACGTACGGGCCGAAATAGCGCGCCCCGTCGTCTTTCTTAAGCCGCGCCAGCGTGAATCGCGGGAACGGGTCGTTGAGATTTACCTTGATCAGCAGAAACCGCTTGTCATCGCGGAAACTGACGTTGTACTTCGGCTTGTATTCCTTGATCAGCCGTCCCTCGAGTAGGATCGCTTCCGGATCGTTCTTGACGGTTTGGTAATCAAAATCGCGGATGCTTTCCACCAGCGCGCGCGTCTTGAGATCGGCGGTCATCCGCCGCGATGGATGGAAATATTGCGCCACGCGTTTGCGCAGGCTGCTCGCCTTGCCGACGTAGATGACGCGCCCGAACCGGTCGCGCATCAGGTACACGCCCGCCTTGTTCGGCAAATCACCGATCTTTTTGCGAATATCATCGTCCGTAGCCATAGGCGAGAGGAATATAGCCACAAAAAGACATAATTGAAGCAAGGAGATTAAGAACGACGTAACGTGCTTCGGATGGCGTGAATCTCCTCCACCTTCAACACCGCTGCGGCGGCGAAGTAGGCGGCGACGGCCAACGCGATGGGGATTAGGGTCGTAATGACGCGCGTTCCGAACGTGTCATGTCCAAACCTACCATCGAGACCGAGGTGGCTCATGTACGCTACGATGGCCATGAGAGCAGTGGCGACGCAGATTTTAATCGCCGAAAGAATGAGGCGCCATCCATCAAACGAGCCAACTCGTTTGCGTAGGACGGCTAACAGGACGAAAGCGTTAAACGCGCTGGAAACCGTATTGGCTAGGGCAATCCCACCGACGCCCAAAGTTGTATAATAGGTGTCTCTTAGCCCATAACCCTCCGTTCCTGTGTGAGTGTGAGAACCAAACGGAATCGGAAGATTCATCAGCCAGATCGTCAGCGGAATATTTAAAATCATCGCAACGGCGCTGATTTTCATTGGAGTTTTGGTGTCGTGCAATGCGTAGAACGCGCGGGCCAGGATGTTTACCGTCGAATACGCCACAAGGCCAAGCGCGAGAAATTGCAACGCGAACGCCGCGTTTGCGGTGGCGGATGCGTCGAAGCGTCCGCGCTCGAATAACAGCCGGACGATTGGCTCGGCCAGCACGATTAGCCCCACGGCACTGGGGATGGTGAGAAAGAAATTCATTCGCAAGCCTGTGAAGAGGGCAACTTTGTATTCGGGCATTTTGTTTTCGGCGACAAACCGTGCCATCGCGGGCAGCGCATACGTCGCGACCGAGACTCCGAAGATGCCCATTGGAAATTCCATGAGACGGTCGGCGTAGTTGAGCGCGGCGCGAGCGTGGTCGTCCACCCAAATCGCCAGCGTGCCGCTGACCAAGACGTTGACTTGATAGACTGCCGTGCCAATGACGGCGGGGAGCATCAATGTCCCGACTTGTTTCACGACGGGATCGCGCGGCTGTAATTCCCAGCGGAGAGGAAATCCCGCGCGCGCAAGGGACGGAAGTTGATACAGCCATTGTAGAATTCCTCCCAGCACCACGCCAACCGCCAGCCCGAAGACGAGCATACTCAAGTCATCCCCGAAAAACTTGTGCGACACGAATGCCGAGGTGATCATGACAATGTTCAGCAACACCGGCGACATCGCGGGCGTAAAAAATTTACCGCCCACGTTGAGGATCGCCATTGCCAGAGCGGCGAGGTTCGCCATGATCATGTACGGAAACATTACTTGGGTGAGGGAAAAAATGACCTGCCATTTTTCGTTCAGCCCGAGCAACTTGACGACGCCCAACAACGCGACGACCGCGACGGTTAATCCGCCGCAGAACAAGACAAGTACGGTCGAAATGACATTCGCCGCGTGCTCCGCCGATTCACGACCTTCCTGCGTTAGTTTTTTCGAGAAGATAGGGATGAACGCCGCCGTTAGCGCCCCTTCGCCAAGCAATCGGCGGAACAAATTTGGGATCGCGAACGCGTAGAAGAACGCGGATGCCGCGAAGGATTGGCCGAGGAAACCCGCGAACACGATTTCCCGTATCAGACCGAGCACGCGGCTCAGAAATGTCGCCGCGCCCATCGCTCCGACTGCTCGCGCTTGTTTTTGAGATTCGTTCATCCCTTATCGTCCTCGTCCTCGTCGTCGTCCTCGCGTCTCGAATCATCAATCTTATACTCCCCACTTTCCTCTCGCACTTGCCCCTGTCCCTCAAATAATTGGACTAGCTTCGTTAGCATCTCCACGATTCGCACGAGCATTTCTTTTCCATCCTGAATGCGTTCGACACTGCAAGCTTTCTTAGCCACCAACGCATCGAGACACGCTGCGCATTCTGTCGCCGAGCCACGCGCATCGTCGAAGAATTTCGCGCGGACTTGACGCTGCCGCTTACCATTGCCCTCGGCAGTATTGAGGAGAGCGGAAAGACTTGCGCGGTCGAGTTGATCGCAGACCTCGGTTGTCCTGATGCCTGCCAGTTTTCTGACTTCTTCCAAAAGTGGTGTAACCCAAGCAACGAATTGAAGTTCGAGTTGGTAAACGTCGAGATTCTCGTGGTCAAATTGGCGCTTCATGGTGGCAGGATAACTGAATTCGACGACGAGGACGATTTGAGAACCGCTGTAACCACCTCCTCCACACCAATCCGCGTCATACACCGGAAATCAATCGGACATTCGCGCAGAAAACAAGGACTGCATTCAACGGAATGACGAATAATGGTATGGCCCGCCCCGTAGGGGCCGGTCGCGATAGGATCGGTCGAGCCAAAGATTGCCACGACGCGCGTACCGAGAGCGCTGGCCAGATGCATCGGGCCAGTATCATTGGTCAGTAGCAATTTGCATTGCGCCAACACGCAGCAAAGCTCGCGTAACGTCGTCTTGCCGGCGAGATTCATTACTTGGCTGCCAATCTTTGCGGCGATCTCGTCGCAGATTGGTTTGTCAGCAGGACCGCCGACCAAAACCCATTGGCAGCCTGTCTCGACGCGCACGCGCTTGGCGACTTCGGCAAATCGCTCCGGTAACCACCGTTTAGCCGGACCGTATTCGGCGCCGGGGCAAAGGGCGAAAAAGGTTGAATTGTTAAATGGTTGAATCGTTGAATCGCGCTCGTCCTCGAAAAACTTCTTTCGTGCAGCCTCAAGTTCGTCATTACGCAGATAGATTTTGGGCGCACACGGCTCGGCGTTGCCTCCGAGGTACTTCACGATGCCGAGGTAGTGATGGATTTGGAGTGGTGGAGTTTTGGAGTATTGGAGTGGTGGCTCTCGGAATGTTTCGGGGACGATATCGGTGAGCAAATACCGACGCGGCCAGTGGCCGGCGTAGCTAAGAATTTGACGATAATAAAACCCACTATAGAGTTCCCTTGCAGCCCGAAACGAATTCGGGAAAAGTACAACGCAGTCAAACAGTGCGGGAGGGTTAGATGCCCACAGTGAAGCGTGCGAATCAAATATGTCATTTACAGCAGGATTTCCTCGCCAAAGGTCAACGAGCTTAGTGGGGACGTGCATTGTCACATTAGCCTGCGGCCATAATTCTTTGAGCCGCTGCACGGCGGGCATGGTCATGACGGCGTCGCCGATCCAGTTGACGCCACGGATGAGGACGCGGGAGGGAGGCTCGCGAAAAGTGATTGGCGAAGAGTGAGGGGTGATTGGCGTGTTCATGTCGTTTTGCGCTTGCCGCCCTCTGTCATGTTGAGCGAAGCGAAACGTCTCTGCCATGTCTGCGCGCGGGGCAATCGAAACAGCAGAGATTCTTCGCTTCGCTCAGAATGACAATTCGAGGACGAGGCTTGCCCTGAGCGTAGTCGAAGGGACGATTTTTCATCGAAAGCAGATTCTTCGGATTGCGTCATGGAAGTCTTTGGCGCCGCTCAAAATTTTAATTTCGACCCGCATGAAATAAATCGGCAGATCGCGTCGCTCGATCAACGGGAAGCGAACGGCATCTTTTTGGGTGGTGATGATCGCTTGCGCGCCTTTTTTCCGGCTGGCATTGATCATATTCAGGATTTCCTGCTGGCTGAACCGGTGATGGTCGGCGTAGCGTTTGGCATAAACGACTTTCGCGCCGAGTTTTTGCAACATGGCTTCGAATCCTTCCGGCATGGCGATGCCGCTTAACGCGCCGACGGGGAGGTCGTTCAATTTTTCCAGCGGTAACCGTTCGTCGGTGTAGACGTCTTCCAAATATAGAGGATGATGTGAGCATTCGATTATATCAGCGCTCGGATTGAGAGCGCGCAACTGCGATTTCAATTCGTCGCTGGGTGTGCCGTTTGACTTCGTGATGAAAATCGTGTGCGCGCGCCTAAGATTCGCCGGCGGTTCGCGCAACGTGCCGCGCGGCAACAACCGATTGGTCCCGAACGGATTGGTACGATCCACCAGCACCACGTCGAGCCGGCTTTTGAGCGCGAGATATTGAAATCCATCGTCGAGGAGCAACGTATCGGCGCCAAATTTCTCGATGGCGTACCGTCCGCTTTTGACACGGTCTTTGTCCACAAGCACAATGACATCCTTCAGATTGCTCGCCAACATATACGGTTCATCGCCCGATTCCTCGCTGTCGAGCAGGAGCGACTGGCCATCGCTGACGACTTTCGGCGGGCGGCTTCCGTCCCGGCCTGTGATTTTATCGAGGAACCGCTGGCCGAGCGGGCGCTGCCGGCTTTTGTAACCGCGTGAAAGAATGGCGACTTTGCGTCCTTGCTTGGCGAGTTCCCGCGCGAGGATTTCGACGACGGGCGTTTTGCCGGTGCCACCGACGGTGAGATTGCCGACGCTGATGACCTGGCAGCCGAGTGTATAATCGCGAAAAATCCGCTGCCGAAAAAGGAAGAGCCGCGTATTGACGCCTGCCGCATAGACTTTCGAGAGGGCGGCGAGCAAGGCGCGCGTGGTGTTGGCTTTCCAGTCGCGCCGTTTGTCAAAGATGACATCGAGCGCGAACTGCTCCAATTCTTCTTGTTTTTTGCGCCAGTTGGGCATGAGTAAGCTGCAACGTAGCACTAGCGTGCGAGACAATCAACGGCGGCGCTCGATCTTCACACCGTAATTGGCGGCGCTGGGGAGAACGAACTTCTTTAACGTCACGGAGACTTGCTCGGCGTGGAATTCCTCGAGGATGCAATCCGCGATTTCTTCGGCGAGGCGTTCCACGAGATTGCGGGGCTTTTCGGCGGCCAGCGCGCGGACTCGCTCGGCGACCGCTTGCGCGTTGATGGTGTCGGCGATTTTGTCCGAGCGCGCTGCGCGTGAGAAATCGGCGGCAATTTCCAGCGTGCAGAGGACTCGCTGTGGCTTGGCGCGCTCGGTTGCGCTGATCCCGATACGGGCGCGCAACTGAAGATCTTCGATGCAAATGATGTCGGGAGACATGGTTGAATCGTTAAATGGTTAAATCGTTGAATGATTTAAAGTGTTGCATGGTTTAGTTGCTTTCGCAGGTCGGAAAGGTTTTTTACCAGAAAATCAGGTTGGGCGGCAATCAGTTCGTCGCGAAAATTGAATCCAGTCAATACCGCGCAGGCGTGGCAACCGGCTACGCGCGCTGTCTCGATATCGTGGGACATATCGCCGACGAAAAGCGTTTCTCTTGGTTTCATTTTGGTCTCGCGGAAAAAACGGCGAATGGCGCGCCGTTTATCGCGCACACCCGAAAGTGTGGCGGTGAGGAACGGAGCCACGCCCAATCGGCGCGCTTGCTCGAGAAAATGCGGCGTCTTGACCGTCGTGACAACATACGTGCGGATACCACTCCTTTGGCAATAGCGCAGAAATCCGCTGGCATGCGGGAGCAGCCCGATACTCGGTTGCACGTTTACGAGATCGCCAAAGAAAAACTTGTCAATCTTCGGTTGTGGCACGCCCGGCAAGTGCCGGCGATAAAACGGGCGGAACGGCAAACAAAACTCGCGGCGAAATCGCGCGAGCGAGATGGCGCTGCCACCGCAGCCGACCAGCGCCACGTTGGTCGCGCGCCAGACCTGGCGCAGATCGTCGGCGATCGTGCCGGACCAATCGAAGATGATGTTTTTCACGACGATCTCTTTGACCATGGGCGGCGGATTATTATAGAATCGATTGAGCGAGGCGAGGATTATTGTCGCGTGACGTTTGTCCTGTGGCATTGTCCAATTGAACGATGCAATCCCGCAGCCTCGCCAAAGCCATGGCCATCACACCCAGCACCGAGCGCCACGAAGCAAAATCGCTTCATTGGGCGGTTATCTATGAAGACCACAGCCGCCCCATCTATTATCTTTGCCTACGAATGCTCGGTGATCCCGCCAAGGCCGAAGACGCCGCGCACGACGTATTTCTCAAGGCTTTCCGCAGCCTCGACCAGTTTCGTGGCGAAGCCAGCCTCCGCACCTGGCTCTACCGCATCGCCGTCAATCACTGCCGCAATCTCATCCAAAGCTGGCATCACCGAAACGTCTCGACCACCGACGATGAAGCCACCCTCGACAACACGCCGAGCGCTGCCGAAAGTCCCTTACGTGTTTTGATGAACAAAGAACTCGGCCAACGCATTCAGCGGACGCTCGATGCGCTCCCGGCCGAGTATCGGCTGCTCTTGCTGCTTGTCGCCGAGCGCGACCTTAGCTACGAGGAGATTGCCGGGATGACCGACCAAAACGCTGATGCTGTTCGCGGCAAACTTTATCGCGCCCGGCGCGCGTTTATCGCCGAATTTCGAAAACATGAATAAAGGGAAACCATGAATTCTGACACGAGCAAAATTCAACGCCTGCAACAGAAAGAGGAACAAACTGCCGAGACTGCGCAGTCGCATCAGGCGACGGAAGAACGCACGTTCGAGACGCCCGAGGACTTGTTGCGCACCGACGCCGAGAACGTCTCGCCTCCGCCCGCCGTCTTTACGCGCCTGCAAAAGTCCGTGACGGAACAACCACCTCGTTCCTGGTGGAAACGGTTGTTGGACAAAGTCTGTGGCACATGAGTGCACTAACACAAAACGCAGCGGTCGCTGCGAATGTAGGCCGCTTCTGCGAAGCGGCGATTACATCGAATCCGCCGACTCATAGAGTCGGCCTACAATCCCGCGCAGAGGTGGCGTCGGCCCGCGCGCGCCTGGTGCGAGCGGCGCTGGCCGATTGCCACCTCTGCGCCCACCATTGCGGGGTCAATCGTCTCACGGGTGAGCGCGGAAAATGCCGCGCGCTCGATGAGACCCGCGTCTTCAGCGCGCAAGTCGAGGTCGCTGACGAATTGGAGCTGATTCCAACCTTTGCCATCGCCTTGAGTGGGTGTGATTTGCGCTGCGATTTCTGCATCACCGGCGCGCAAAGCTGGAATCCGAAAGCAGGACAGGTGCTCGATCCCGTCGGTCTCGCGGAGAAAGCCGCAGCCGCTCTGGCTGATGGCGCGCGGACGGTAATGATTTTAGGCGGCGAGCCGACGATTCATCTTCACGCTGCGTTGGAGATCGTTGCGGCGATGCTCGATGAAGCGCGCCTGGTATGGAAGACCAATGCCCACCAATCGGCCGAGGCGCGCGCACAGTTGGATGGCATGTTTGA
Organism: uncultured Verrucomicrobiota bacterium; assembly: GCA_964348665.1. Lineage (GTDB taxonomy): Bacteria > Verrucomicrobiota > Verrucomicrobiia > Palsa-1439 > CAYGDP01 > CAYGDP01. Next base: position 129,574 of record CAYGDP010000003.1, on the reverse strand, counting down.
CGTTTGGCTGGCCGACTATAAATTTGGCAACGACGATTGCGCGGCGCGATTGGCGCGCGCAGAAAACTACTGCGCCATTACGCAGGAGAACTTGCGATGGGCCAACGACCACAGCGAATTGATCGTGCGCCATTTGCTCATGCCGAACCACGTTGAATGCTGCTGGCAACCGACCGCCCGCTGGCTCGCCGAGAATCTGCCCGGCGTGAAAGTGAGCCTGCGCGATGGGTTCTGGCCGGCGTGGCAATCCAAGCGGCATCCCGAACTGCGCGGCATGGTCGCATCGCGAGACCGCATTCGCGCACACGCCATCGCCCATGAATGGGAATTGAATTTGATCGAATGAAAGCGAAAGTTGAAACGCCGGTGGCGGAGTTGATCATTACCGCCGATGGTCGGATTTTGGCGCACAACCTCACGCCAGCGGTGGCAGCGATGTTGGCGGAATTGAATCCGACGGATGAAGCGATGAAGCGGCGTGTCAAAAAAAGTGGCGCAAGGTTCCTGCTTGCGAAATCAGACAATCACAAGCAAGATAATTGTTCTACTCAACTTCAATGACCTTTGCCGACGAACTGGAGACGTTGATTCGGGCGCGGTACCCAATTCTCTATCTCGTGACCAACGAGGAGACGCGGGTGCAGGAGGTCATCGCTGGCATCGCGCAAAAACGACAGAAAAAAGTTTACGAATGGTGCTACAGCACGGGCATTGTTCCCGCCGGAACGAGCATTCAATCGCAAAAAACCCGCAATTCCGCGACGCGCGACCCGTTGGCGGCGCTCGATTCCGTGATTGATCAGGTCGAGCCGGCGCTGTTCGTTTTCAAAGATTTTCATCCGTTCCTCTCTCGCAACAATTTTGCCATCATCCGCCGCCTCAAAGACATCTCGATACATCTCAAAAACAGTTACAAAACCATTCTCATCATCTCGCCCCTGATGGAAATCCCCACCGAGCTGGAAAAAGAAATCACGGTGCTGAATTTTCCACTGCCATCCCGCCAAGACCTCGGTGCGTTGCTTGACCGCATCATTGCGGACGTGAGCGAACACAAGCAGGTCACGGTGGACCTTGATGAAACGGGACGCGAGCGATTGTTGTCGGCGGCGCTCGGCCTGACGCTCAACGAGGCGGAGAATGTATTTGCCAAGATCATCGTCAAAGACCAACGGCTTACGGGGGACGACGTGGGTGAGGTTTTTGCGGAGAAACAGCAAATCATCCGCAAGAGTGGGCTGCTCGAATATTACGCCAGTGACGAGACCTTTGCGAACGTCGGCGGCATGTCGGTTTTGAAAGATTGGCTGCAGAAACGGGCGGTGGCGTTCACTGACCAGGCGCGCGCGTTTGGATTGCCGCCACCCAAAGGCGTGCTCTTGCTGGGCGTGCAAGGCTGCGGCAAAAGCCTTTGTGCCAAAGCGGTCTCAAGTCTCTGGCAATTGCCACTTCTCCGGTTCGATATGGGCAGGATGTTCGGCAGCCTCGTTGGCAGCTCGGAAGAAAACGTTCGTCGCGCCATCAGTGTGGCCGAGTCCGTCGCGCCAACGATTCTGTGGGTGGACGAAATCGACAAGGCATTTGCCGGATCGCAAGGCAGCGCTCATACCGACGGCGGCACGACGGCACGCGTGTTCGGCACGTTCCTGACGTGGCTCTCGGAAAAAACAGCGCCGGTTTTTGTCGTTGCCACCGCCAACGACATCTCCCAGCTACCGCCGGAACTGTTGCGGAAAGGTCGGCTCGACGATATTTTCTTTGTAGACTTGCCGGCGGAAGCCGAGCGCGAGGAGATTTTTCGGATTCATTTGAGCAAACGGGGGCGCGACCCGCAGAATTTCGACATCGCTGAATTGGTATCGGCGGCGGACGGGTTCAGCGGCGCGGAAATCGAGCAGGCGATCATCAGCGCGCTGTACGACGCGTTCTATGGGAATCACGAACTCATGACCGGCGATATTCTCACGGCGATCCAGCAGACCGTCCCGCTCTCCAAGACGATGGAGGAACACATCACCGACCTGCGCGCATGGGCGGATGGTCGGGCGCGCAACGCCAGCGTGCCACGCGCGGCGCGTGACAACGGCGATCACCCGGAGGAGACTCCATGAAACAAAAATTTTGGAGACGACCAGAAACCGATGAGGTGATTCCGGGCGAGGGAAAGGGCGGCGTCCTCACGGCATTTTTCTTTTCGATATTGGGTTTGGGTCTTGTTTTGGTTCTCGGATATCTAAGTTTTCGGTACTTGTTGAGCAAGCTCGGAGTGATCTGGGGATTGGAGTGAAGTTGGGAGGGCGGATTTGCCGCGTGACGAATTTGGTTCTGCCCGGTCTAACCAGGTGATCATGAAACGAAGAACGTTTTTTGGGTCGTTCCGATCAGCGGGAGACGGTGGCAACCGCACGGCGTTTTGGCTGGCGATGGTTGGGTTGACGTTCGCGCTCGTATTAGGTTTTTTAATCTTCCGATGGATCTTCCGGCACATCACTGACTTTTGACGCAGTCAATCTTTGGAGGTGTGACTATGGACTTGGAGACATGGGCCGAGACAGTTCGCAGCTCGAAGGTGAGCAACGGCGGCAGTTTGTTCGTGCTTTTCATCGCGCTGGTGTTCTTCGGGGCGATCGGGGTCGTCGTTGTCTATGCTGCGTTCGATGAGTTGAATACGCTGTTGGATTCTTCCTTTCTCGTGTACGTGCTGATCGCCACGGCGGGCGGCTCGGCCGGCTGGCTCATCGTCCGCCGGGTGCGTCGTTGCGGCGACAACTCCTCTGTCAGCACAACCCTAACCATCGCCGAGGAACGAGCGCGGTACGGCGTGGTGCAGAAAAAAATCCAGCGACAAAACCCCAGTCAAAGACGAAGATAAATCGCCATATGGCCTCTTGGTCGCAACGATCATTTTTTCGCGTGAGGATTTCGGGGGTGCTCGGTCTATTCCTACGACACGCTCATTGGGCATGATCTCATTTGAGGTGTCTCCCTATCATAAGGAGAAAACTATGAGTGCAGTTGTAATCTTGGTTCCCGTGGTCAGCGCGGCGTGGCCGGCCTTCAGCGGTGCGGTGATGGCTGCCGCGGCATCACTCGGCTACAGCGTGGTGAAACAGGCGATTGACGAAGTGGAGGAAAACGTGGAAGGCAGCGAGGCGTATTTCCTGAAGCGAGGGAAACACGAGGTCTCGCTCGAAATCCCCAACAGCGAGATCGTGACCGATCAGCTCGGGCGCGAAAAGAATATTGCGGTAGAGCGCGACGGGGTGACCGTGAAATTCGCCCGTGACGCGCGCGGCAAGGCGAGCGTCTGTGTGAGCGGCCAAGGCCGCACGGACGCGGAGCTGACGGCGATTGGCGAGGAATTGAGCCAGTGCGTCGTGCAGCAATACGTCTACCAACATCTCCGCGAGGAATTGGCGTCGCGACAATTTCATATTGTCGAAGAAGGCGCGGCGGAGAACAACGCGATCCGGCTAAAAGTCCGGCTCTGGGAGGGCGCCCATGCCGCCGCGTGAGTTTGACATCACCATCGCCGCGGATGGCAGCGTGGAGGTGCACATTCAGGGATACAAAGGGAATCGCTGTCTCGATGCTGCCAAGATGTTCGAGGACATTATCGGCACGCTGAAGTCGAAGGAAGCCACCTCGGAAATGTATGAGCCGGAGGAAGAAGTCCGGCTCAACTTGGATCAGCGGCATTAGCTTGTGGCGCAACCATCTTGGTTGCGATTGATTCGCAAGCTGAAAGTTTGCGTCACACTGTCGCGAAAGGAAGTCGCATGACAGACGAACCATCGCCGTTTATGCCCCCGCGAAAGCGGTGGTATAGCGGCATCCTTTCGTTGGGATATTTTTTGCGCGGAAAATGGCACCGAGACCGCGCTAGGACAGCTTTTTTGCAGTCGCCGCGTGCGTTTTTCGAAACGGATCTCTACTTGTCGGCGATCCTCCCGACGTATGGTTTTTTTCGTGGAGGTCGCCTGTTGCTGGGATACTGTGTACTGGTTGCGTATTTAGGCGCGGCGACGTTTTTGTTTGTGCGACTCGGCTATTCGGAAGCCAGCTATGCGTTATATGGATTACTATTGCTCCACGTTTCGGGATTCTCTTTTGTGTTGCATCATGCCTCGGAGCGGCCGCCTCTCAAACGACTGCTTTGGCTTACAATCTTGGCGTATGCCTTTGCGATCGCTTGTATTTACGTACCGCTCGGACGCGTAGTCCGTGCTTTTGTCGCAATCCCGCTAAACGTGGAAGGCAAAGTCGTCATCGTAAACCCTCGTGTGCGCGCCCAAGACCTTCGCCACGGTGATTCTGTGGCATTTTCGATTGAACCGATTCGCAGGGACAATTTTCGCGTCGAATCTGGCAACGAATTAACGCAACTGCTGGCGGTTGGTGATGACCAAGTCCGATTCGGCTACGATCATTTCTTTGTCAATGAGACGCGAGTCTTTGGGAAGAAGGCTGACGCGATGCCAAAAGCGGGAGACTTGGCTGTGCCTGAAAATCACTTGTTTGTTTGGCCGACTGTGGCAAATTCACTGGCGCAACGGCAAGGCGGGGAAATTATTCCCGAATTGGTTTTTGTGCCGACGAATCGTGTGCTTGGCACGCCTTATCGGTCTTGGTTCGGACGGAAACAGGAATTAAAATGAGCCGATTCAGCAATCTGGAGTTTGGCGGCGGCGAAGAAGAACAGCCCCAACAGCTCGGCGCGCCGCTGGAGGTCAAGGACGAGGCGTATTATTTTGCCGAAGCCAACGCGTCCTTTGCGCGCGGACAGTTCGAGCGCGCGTTGCGGGCGTTTGCCAAAACGCTGGAGGAGAATTCGCAAAACGCCGCGGCGTGGACGGGGCAGGTGCGCGCGTTGATCGAGTTGGGCGAATTTCGCGAGGCGAAATTGTGGGCGGACAAGGCGCTGGAGAAATTCCCGAATGAACCAGAATTGCTGGCCGCGAAGGGTGTCGCGCTGGGGCGGCTCGGCGACTACGAAAACGCGCTGGCGTATTCCGATGCAAGCATCGAGGAGCGCGGCGACACCCCTTACATCTGGCTGGCGCGCGGCGATGTGTTGCTGGCGCGGGAAGAAGGCGCGGCGGAGTTTTGTTTTGGCAAGGCGCTCTCGATGGCGCATCGCGAATGGTTCTGGCATTGGCTCTCGGCGCGGATCCATTATTTTCACCAGAAATTTTCCGTGGCGATCAAATACATCCAGCAAGCGCTGGCGCTGGATGCAACCCAGAGCGTCATCTGGCTCCAACTCGGTCTCTGCCAGCAATCCCTCGGCATGGTCAGCCTCGCCGGCACATCGTTCGAACAGGCGCGACAACTCGACCCCTCCAACCTCGACGCCGAGCGGGCGATGCGCGCGATGGTCAACGAGGATAGTTTATGGTCGCGTTTTCGCGGCAAAATGCGTAAGCTACTGGAAGAATGAGCCAACCCGTCTCCCTCGACTCGCTGTTGTCTTCGGCGAAAAAACACAAGGCATCCGACCTGCATCTCATCGTCGGCGTCCCGCCCGCCTATCGCATCAATGGCGATATCATCCTCGCCGCCACCGACTCTCTCGTTGCCAAGGACATCAATGAAATCGCCAGCTCCCTGCTCAACGAGGAACAACGCGCGAAATTCGACCGCGACTGGGAGCTTTGCACTTCGCTCTACCACCAAACCGCTGGGCGTATCCGCGTCACCTTCTACAAAAAGGACGGTCACGCCGAACTTTGTTTTCGTTTTTGCGGAGAAAGCATCAAAACCCGGCAGGAACTCGGTCTACCGGATCGCATTGACGATCTCGCGCGCAAATCCAATGGCCTGGTCATCATTACCGGCCCCACCGGCAGTGGCAAAACCACCACGCTCAATTACATGGTCAACCTCATCAACGCAGAGCGCCGCTGCAAAGTCGTCATGATCGAAGACCCGGTCGAATTTGTCCATGACAACCGCAAAGCCATCATCGTCCAGCAGGAAGTCCTCACCGACACGCACTCGTTCACTCGCGCTCTCATCCACGCCCTACGCCAAGACCCCGACGTGATCGTCGTCGGCGAAATCCGCGACCAGGAAGCCATCGCGACCGCGCTCACCGCTGCGGAAACTGGTCATCTCGTTCTCGCCACCATGCACGCTCCCAACGTTTCACAAGCCATGGAACGGATTGTCGGCGTGTTCGAAGGAAACTCCCAAAAACAAATCATCCTCCAGCTCGCCAACACTCTGCAAGGGATTGTCGCGCAGGAACTCTTGCCCACAGCCGACCGTTCGCGGCGCGTCCTCGCGTTCGAACTCCTCGTCGCCAACAGCGGCGTCCGCAATCTCATTCGCGAAAGCAATTCGCACATGCTCGACACCGCCATGCAGACCGGCGCGAAAGATGGCATGGTGCTAATGGATAACTGTCTCAACGACCTCTACAGCCGCGGCATCATCACGTACGACACCGCCATCTCGCACTGCCGTCACCCCGATCGGATTAGTAAAAAGTAGCCTCGTGTCGCGGAAAAATTATTTTTACGACCGTCCCGGCACTCCTGCCGATCTTCTGGGTTATTTCTGTTTCTCCACCGACAAATTTACACACAGCAGTTCCTCATCGTTACGAACGAAGATGTGACGGTTGGCGTAGGCCGGCGGCGACCAGCAGACGCCGCCGCGTTCGGGGAGCTGGCCTCTGGTCGGCTTGAGAAGCGGCGCGCGGCTGATTTCTTCGTAGCCCTGCGGTGTGAGCCGCGCTAGAATTAGCACACCGCGCTCGGTGAAGATCCAGGTTTTGTCGCGGTTCGGCGTGAGATGCGCCGTCGCCCACCGGGCTTTCGGAATGATCGTCAGATTCTCCCAGAGACGGTCACCATTTTTCGCATCAAGACACCGTAGCGCTCCATAGTGGTCTATTCCGTAGATATTATCGCCGCGAAAGATCGGCGTGGAAATAAGACTGTGAAGCGCGTCGGTCTGCACGTCACTCTGCCCGCGTCGATGCCAAAGTTTTTCCACCGCGGGTTTATCCGGAGGCAACCGGAGCATCAGCGAGCCGTCTGTCGCGCTGCAAATGAAGAGTTTTTCACCATCCGACACCGGGGACGTAATGCAAACGACGTAAGGTTTCTGCGGAAAATCCTGCGCCCAGAGCAGCTCGCCCGTTTTCGGATTCAATCCGACGACGCGATGCGCCACCCAGCAAACCAATACTCGTTGTTTGCCTTGCTCGACGATGATCGGCGCGGAGTAACTCGCGCCGTCCTCCAGCGCGCGCCATCGTTCCTTGCCCGTCTTGCGGTCGAGCGCGATGATGCAGGCGTTTTCGCCGCCGATGTGAAGGATGACAAGGTCACCCTCGATCAACGGCGCGGCAGCAATGCCCCACATGGGCATGCGGATTTTGTATTCGGCGTTGAGATCGCGCGCCCAAAGCACTTTGCCATTTCTCGTGTCGAGGCAATGCAGATTACCCATCGCTCCCAACGCATAGGCGCGACCGCTGGCGACAGTGACGCACGCGCGCGGGCCGTCTTCATAGCTAATGCCACGATACATGCAATCGTAGGCGAACGACCAAAGCTGCCGTCCTGATTTCCAATCGAAACAATGCACCTGCTCCTGTTGCTTTGGTTCTCTGACTCGATCCGTGACAAACACGCGTCCGTCGGCCACGGTCGGCCCGCTGTAGCCGTTGGAAATCGGCACGCGCCATTTCACCCGCGCGGCAAGAGAAGCCTCATCAAAATTCTCGATGATGCCATTCTCGCGCCAGACACCGTCTCGTTTCGGCCCGCGATATTGCGGCCAGTCCTCCGCGTGAGTCGGCGCAATCAATAATACTATTATGTAGAATGAACGCATTGCTTGCATGGCAACGATTCTACGAGGAACGCATGTAGTTTGACAAATACTTCCGCTGCCACTAGCATGGATAGCGGCATGAATTCGTTCTCGCTCGACAATTTTCAACGTCCGGTGTTGGAGACGCCCAATGGCGAGCGGCGACTGGTGATGCATTCTTGTTGCGCACCTTGCGCGGGGGAGATCATGGAGGCGGTCCGGGCGTCGGGAATCGAATTCACGATCTTCTTTTACAACCCGAACATTCATCCGCGCGACGAATATGAGCTGCGCAAGACCGAAAACATTCGTTACGCCGAGAAACTCGGCGTGCCGTTTGTGGACGCGGATTACGATACCGATAACTGGTTTGCGCGCGTGCGCGGGCTGGAACATGAGCCGGAGAAAGGCGCACGCTGCACGGTTTGTTTCGACATGCGGTTCGAGCGGACGGCGCTGTGGGCGTACGAACATGGGTTCAAGCTATTCACCTCGACGCTCGGCATTTCGCGCTGGAAAGATATGGATCAAATCAATGCCAGCGGCACGCGTGCGGCGGCGCGCTGGCCGGCGATGAACTATTGGACGTTTAATTGGCGCAAAAAAGGCGGTGCGGAACGGATGGTGGAACTGGCCAAGCGGGAAGAATTTTATCAGCAGGAATATTGCGGGTGTGTGTATAGCTTGCGGGACAAGAACCAATGGCGCGCCGCCCATGGTTTTCCGAAAGTCCAGCGCGGCGTGAAATTTTATTCCGAGGAAGGCGTGCGATCTTGACCACACCTCCCCCATTTGCTATAATCACTCTATCCAATGAAAGGAGGACGCGGTGAAACGAATGATTGGGTTAGCTACTGTTTGCGCGATAATGTTTAACACGTGGGGATGGGCTGCCGACAAAACCTACCGACCCGATGCGGATGGGTTCATCTACAACTGGCTCATGCTTGAACCGATTGAGCTGGGCGCCGATGTGAACGCGCATACCGAGGAGATGGAGAAGGAATTTTTCGAGAAAGAATTATTCAAGGGGCAATTTACCGCCACGCCAAAGGCCGGTCAGCGGGTTACGGTCAAGGGCACCGAGTTTGCGTGGAATGCCGTCGAAGCGGACGACGCCATTTTGTATTTTGACAAGGTGGACAACAGCATCTATCTCGGTATCGCTTATGTGATGTGCGAAAAAGAGATTGCGGGTGCGCGGCTTTCGATTGGGTCGGACGACAGTTCTGCCTGGTGGGTCAATGGCAAGGAAGTCCTCCGTGTTCATACCCATCGCAGCGTGGAGCGCGACCAGGATCAATCGGACCCGGTTACACTGAAGGCGGGCATTAATGTATTGTCTTTCGCGGTGATCAATGGAGACGGACGAACCGGCGTGTCGGCTCGTTTCCTCGATAAACGTGACGACCCAATCACCAAAATCAAAATCTCGCTCACGCCACCGGTCACGGATCCGAAATAGCGGATTGACGCTTCCACGCATTTCCACTATAAACCAAACAAGAATCACGGAGGAGAACACCTATGAAACAGACAATCCGGTTGATGATCGTTTGCGCGTTGGCAATCACTTCGAGCGCATGGGCGCAAGGCAAGACCTTCAAGCCCGACGACGAGGGCTTCATCCGCAACTGGCTGGTGCTGGAAGCGATTACTCTCGACGATAACGCGAGCAATCATAGCGAGGACGCGCAGAAGGAATTTTTCGACAAGGAACATTTCAAGGGACAGTTTTCCGCGACGCCGAAAGAGGGCGAAAAAGTAAAGGTGGACGGCGAGACCCATGCTTGGGAGGCGAAAGAAGCCGATGACTTTTTTATCGGGTTCGAGGGCGACAACTCGCTGTTTCTGGGTGTTGCTTATATTATTACCGACAAAGACATCGCCGGAGTATCACTGGCGATCGGCAGTGACGATAGTTCCGCCTGGCGACTCAACGGCAAGGAAGTCCTTCGCGTTTTTTCAGGGCGCGGCGTGGACCGCGACCAAGACCGCACCGAGAATCCTGTGACTCTGAAGGCAGGCTTGAATGTCCTGACCTTCGCCGTCATCAATGGCGGCGGCCCAGCGGGCGCGGCGGCGCGTTTTCTCGACAAAAGTGACAACCCAATCACCAACATTAAAATCTCACTCACGCCACCCGCGACGGACGGGAAATAATAGGCGAGAGAGAAAGGAAAAAACATGAACAAACTCTGCTGGATCATCGGCTTTACCGTCGCGGCCATTGGCGCGCGCGGTCTCGCCGCCGACAAAACTTACAAACCCAACGACGAAGGGTTCATTCTCAACTGGCTCATCCTCGACCCCATCGCGCTCGACGAAAAAGCGCAGGATCACACCGAGGAATCCGAGAAGGAATTTTTCGACAAGGAACACTTCAAAGGCCAAAAAGCTGCCACACCCAAAGCCGGTGATAAAATTAAGGTTGAAGGCGAAGAATTGACGTGGCGCACCTATGAATCGCCCGACTCGATGCTCGACTTCCGCGCGTTCGCCGACGAACAAGGCACTTCCCCCGACCAATGCATCTTCCTCGGCGTTGCTTACATCATCGCCGAAAAAGAAATCAGCGGCATCAAACTCTCCACCAGCACCGACGACAGTGGTGCTTGGTCCCTGAACGGCAAAGAATTGATTCGGATGTATGGTTGGGCAACTGATCCTGACCACGACCAATCCACCCCGATCACACTCAAGGTAGGCGTTAATATCCTGACTTTTAGCGTCATCAACGGTGGCGGCGCGTCCGGTCTTTATTGCCGGTTCCTCGACAAAAACGACAACCCCGTCACCAAAGGTTACGTCATCTCGCTCACGCCGCCCGAGAAAAAGTAGGAGCGTGCTCCAGCGCGCGATTTATATTGAGACCTCTGCAAAAGTCGCCGAGTCAGGTGACTCGGCCTATAACCTGCCCGATTTTTCCGCACAAGCATTGTAGGCCGCGTGACCTCACGCGGCGAAAACCGGTTGTTTGCACAGGTCTCATATTTTATTGACTGGTAAGCCGATCCGATTGTCACGCCGAAGACGGCTCGACCTGCCCGCGCTCCTGCGCCCGCATTTCGCAATACCGCTGGTGGAGCCGCTTCGTACCGTAGCGCACTGATAAGAGAACGGTGGCTCCGAGTAGGATGACGAAGACAAGCCACTCAAACGGTCCATGAAGCAAGCAGTAGATAGCAACTTCTGATCCGATCATGAAGAGCGCAACTGCCTTGATTAGCGGCCATCGAAAAATAGATTTGACTCCGCCGATAATCGGCGAGCAAAAGACCGCCGTATGAAACACGAATATCAAACTGTATATGAACATTTCCTCGATTAAGCCACCCGGCAACAGTTTGATATTACCCAGTTGCGCCCAAGTCTCCACTGCATTCGCAAAGTCATAGAACATTGTCGCGTTCACTGCAAAAAAAGCGAAAAAGAGAAAGCCCGCAAACAACGCTGCGAGACGATGCCACCACTTTCCTTGGAAGGTAGCCACGAACAGGCCGAGAATTACTCCCACAATTGGCGGGATGATCCATCCCACGCCTAGATTTTGGGAAAATGGGTGGGTCATAATCCCGAGCAACGTGGTAATAGTTTTTTGCCCGAACTTTAAGAGTGCATCTGCTTGTTCGACGATGGAAAAACCTCGACCACCAAACACCCGGAAAAGCTCCCGAACTGCTGATTCGATAATCGCGGGATAGAGCAAACCAACAATCAAACCCACCAGAATTCCCAAGAGGCAACGACCAATCCCACTCTCGAACCATGTTTTCTCGGCAGGCTTGGGAATTTCGCAGAGACAGCTGATATTTTTCATGCAAACCAATGGGTACCCAGCGCCCACCGCAGCGAAAAAAAACGAGGCGAACAACATTCCGCGTGGATTGTTTTCAGTGGATACTGCAATAAGAAAGTATACGACGGCCGCGTAGATCACCGACAAAAACAGGAACGTGAGTCCCACTCGAATCTTGCGCTGAACATCCTCCTTGGAATTCTCCGCGATCACGCTGGCCAAAACTAAGGCTCATTTTGCTATCCGTCAATCTCCGTTCAGAAATTCCCCGCTTCCCCTGAATCAGTAGCGAAAAAACCATCCATTCAATCTGTAGCGGCGGTCTATGACCGCCGATGGATTGAAATGATCGGCGCTCATAGAGCGCCGCTACAACTCAGAAGCGTTCACAGCATCGAGATTAGCTTGCCGGACAACCTTCATCCTATCGTGCATTGATCCGGTACGTCGCTTATGATTCAGGCGTTTCTTCTAAAAAGTAGAAGAGCCGTCTCGGCTCTTGTGAATCAGTAGGGAAGCGGCGAGGACGTGAGTCCCGCTCACGCGGACGCCGCTTCTACTTTATTTCGCCCGCTAGCGCATACGGAAAACTTCCAATCTCCGTCCACCGAGTCATTCCCCACGCCGGCAAGGCAGCGTGGTGTTTAGTGATTGAAGGTTTCCACGCCGTCAGGCGTCGGCTTCCACCAACAACTCCATCAACCAGCCGAGGAGATGGATGCGGAGGACAGCCTGCCGCATTTCGTTGTTTCCCAGGACCCCGAAGGTGTTCATATCTTCTTCGGTGACACCGTGAATCTCGCCCAGAATGAGCCGTGCTTCGTTCACCGCGCACATCCACGCCCGAAGATGTTCGGCGGGGAAAATCACCGTGAACTGTTTTTGTGCCAGCGTTTTATTCTGTTTCCCCGTTGGCTTCGTCGATTGTTCCGCTCCCTTTTTTTGTTGCTTGCGCACCGGGCCGACCTGCATTTGTACCAAGTCGCGCACGACGGTCTCATGCGCCGACTCAAAGATGTGCCGTAGATCCGGCGCGACGTGTTCCTGCCAATCCTGATTGGCGGCATCGTCGGCAGTCGTTGGATTGGGAAAGAGCCGCTTTTGGGCGCGCGGTTCCTCGCGTTTTGACAGGATCAGCGGTAGTTCTTGCAAACACATTTCCAGCCCAGGGTTCACGCCGCGGATCCGAATGTGTTTTTCATCAGGGCGATCTACGCGGAGATAGTTCATGACTCGACTTTCTCGATGGTGGTGAGCAGTTGCCAGCTTTGGAGTTGATGCGCGTAATGCTCGGCCTGCTCACGCGCGCCGGTCCAGACGATTGACCGGCCTTTGTGATGCACCTCCAGCATCAATGTCTCGGCCTTTGTGCGCGCGTACCCAAAGACCCGCTGGAACACCAGCGTCACGTAACTCATCAGGTTGATGGGATCGTTGTGGACGACGACATTCCACGGTGTCGTGAGCGCATCGCGCGACTCCGTCTCGGTAATCTCCAGAACGCCGGTTTGTGAATCGGACATTAGCCCTATCATAGCATAAATCGCGAGAAAGAAGCGTTGACCGCGACGTTTCGGAACGTTACCATCCTCGGCGATGTTGGCAACAATCGAAAAACTGCTCGTTGTGCAGGACCGCGACAGCAAGATCGCGCAGCTCCGCCGTGAGTTGGCGCGCCTGCCGCAAGAGCGCGCCGAGGCGGACGCAGCGCTCGCAAAATCCAACGCCGATCTGGAAGCCGCTCGTAACGGCCTCAAGGCCGAGGAACTGGAGCGCAAAAAACTCGAGATCGAGGTGGAAACCAAAAAGGCTTCCATCGCCAAGTGGCGCGGCCAGCAGAACCAGATCAAGTCCAACGTCGAATACCAGGCGCTCAACAAGGAAATCGCCACCGCCGAGGAAGAAATCTCCCAAATCGAGGACAAAGAACTTTTGTTGATGGAACAGGAAACCACGCAGCAGAAACAGATCAAAGACGCCCAAGCCAGCGCGAAGGCGACTGCCGAACGCGTCGCGAAGCTCAAGACGGATCTCGATACGCGCGAAAAAACCGTGCAAGCCCGGCTGGCCGCCCTGGAAACCGAGCGGGCGGAATTCGCCAAGCAAGTGGACGAGGATTTGATCGAGCGTTACGAGCGGATTTTCCGGAGCAAACACGACCTCGCCATCGCGCCCATTGAGCACGGCAACTGCAGCGGTTGCCATTTGCAGCTGCCTCCCGAAATCGTCCACGCCGCCAAAGGCGGCATCGAGGTGGCCAGTTGCAGCAATTGCGGACGCATCGTATACTGGGCTGGTTAGTCCAGTTCTTTGATTTTTTTTGCGAGGGGCGGATCGTCGCGTCCCGGCGCGAGCAATCGCATCGGGATGAGGAAAGTCCAGACTCCGCAGGGCAAGATGCCCCGCGCAAGCGGGGGCGTCCAACGCGTAAGCGAGGGACGACGGACAGTGGCACAGAAAATATACCGCTCGTCTTCGCTCTTCGTGCTTCGACGCAGCAAGCCAGAGGGCCTGTCGCGCCGTAGCCCGAAGGGCGAAGGTGGGTAAGGGTGAAAAGGCGAGGTAAAAGCTCACCGCGTCGGCAGCAATGTCGGCGGCACGCAAAACCCCTCTGGAGCAAGACCGAATAGAGGGCAGGCTGGCCCAGCCGTTTATGCCCGGGTATTGGTCGCATTAGAGAAATGACGGTCGGGTCGCGACGGGTTGAACTGTCGGGACCGCACAAAATCTGGCTTACAGCCCCTCGCAAAATCTTTTATTTCTGAATCAACAGCTTGACGTTGTGCGTGGCGCGTCCGGCAGCGGCAATGTCGAGCTTGCCATCGCCATTGAAGTCGGCAACGCAAAGGGCTTCGACTGCGACGCCTTCGTCGAGAATGTGCTTGCGCCATTTCGAGCCGTCCGCAGCGAGCGGTACGTAAGCGGCAATGGCGGGTTTGCCGCGGTCTTTGGATGCATCGCGATAGCCAACGATGATGTCATCAAAATCCTTGCTGCTAATCTTCGCGCAAGCTAGCCCATGTCCCCACATGCCAGAATCGTCAATGACGTGGCGGTGCCATAGTTCACCCTCTTTAGTTTCCAGATAAGCAATGGCTTGATGACCATGCCACGGCTCTATCGTAGCAATGCAACGTTTATTTCCGGCTAAGCGCCCGAGGCGAACTTCGCCAGCGCCAAGGCTCGGATTCGGCTTCGTGAGCGCGTTGTCCGCACCGATCTGATTTCCTTCGCCAAGACGCGGAGATATCCACGGGCTCCCCGAACCTGGCGTAACGATTTGGATGCCATTGTAGCTGGAAACAAGAATGGAGCCGACCAGTTGTTCTCGAGCAAGTACGTGTGGCCATTTTACAACGTCAAATCCATGCGCGACGTGCAGCGATTCGTTGAGCACAACTTCCTTCCACGGTTCTTTCGCGGGATCTTTCGGGGGCTTGTAAGCGAGGACACGAATGGGTGCATCCATCCAGTTTTTTGCTTTGGTGCTGTTTTTACCCAACAGAGGGACATTAATGATTTCTTGTTTGCCGTCGCCATCTATGTCGGCCAGAGCAACCCGATGGGTAGTCGGTTCTTGCGCTACGGGGATCACATCCCACGGCTGATACACGTCGGCGCCACGACGAAGCCAGAGGACGTCGCCGCCGCTTTTGGTATTGTTGATTTGCCAATCCGCGCCGGCGGCGAAGTCTACTTTGCCGTCGCCGTCGAGATCGCCCGGAGCGATGGCGACGTTGTGGGCGCGGGTGGCGCCCTTGGTGGTGAGGGCGTGTTTTTTCCAGGTGGGATTCTCGAACCACCAAAACTGCTGGGCATCGGCAACGACGACGTCGAGTTTGCCATCGCCGTTCACGTCGGCAGGGCAGATTCCGTAGCCGATCTCGATGTCTTTGGCGATCTCGACGGCATCGAACGCAGGGTATTCGTTTGGCTTGCCCTCGATCAACGTGGTGGGCACGGTGGTTTTATTGGCATCGGTGACGATGCGCTCCTGCGCGGCGAGCATGGAACAAAGAAAAAATGCGCAAGGAACAATAATGAAAGCTTTCATTGAACAATTCTACTACAAATCCGCATTCGCAAACAAGCAAACACATATATTGAGACCTCTGCAAAATAACCTTTTTCGCCGCGTGAGGTCACGTGGCCTACAATGCTTGTGCGGGAAAATCGGGCAGGTTGTAGGCCGAGTCACCTGACTCGGCGACTTTTGCAGAGGCCTCCTGTCTCACTGGCACACTTGGCATCTTGTTAGCTAGCACTAGGAACGGGGGATATCCAAGTCTATTTTGTTTTTTTGATCCAACGGAGGCAAATCCTCATTCCTGGTTCGAGAGATAGAAAGGGAGAAAGCTAAACATCATTTGCGCTGCGCCAGCAGGATTTTCTAATCGTCATATTTTTGTCAAGAAGTAAAACGCCTACACATTTTAAGTTAGCTGTTGAATTTTGTGATCCATAGTGTATTTCTACAGCTGTTTGGGTTTAACTCCTAAAATAAAATCAATAAAGCGCGGTCTACAGCCGCGCAGAAAGGAAGACAGTATGAAGTTACTGAAAAAGATAAGCGTGAAGGGGTTCACGTTGATCGAACTGCTGGTCGTCATCGCCATCATCGCCATCTTGGCGGCGTTGCTGTTGCCGGCCATCCAGGGAGCTCGTGAGCGTGCTCGCCGCGCCAGCTGCTTGAGCAACATCAAGCAGATTGCGTTGGCTTGCCACCTCTACTCCCAGGACTACGTGGAACGGTTCCCCTGTTCGGCGACAGCCTCAACGGGTTTGAACGATTCCAACTCGCAGTTCTACCTGTTGATGCCCAACTACATGACAACTACCAGGCCGTTCATTTGCCCAAGCGATTCGGTGTTCTCACCGAAAGCCGCCGCGGCGATGACTACGGCCTGTTTTATCGCGTCCAAGACGACCAGCTATTCGTTTGTGGGAGGTATGTCACAAGCGGCGTTGTCTGACTCGCCTTTGGGCGGCGATAACATCATGGACCCAGCCAATTCTTGTACTCTGACTGCTGAACAGTACTCGAACAATGGTAAGGCCAACTTCGGGGCTGACCATAAAGCTGACGGTTCCAACGTGGTCTTCGTAGACGGCCACGGCGAGTTCAACACGGGTGTCAAGCACAGGATTCGTTGGTGTGATCCCTATGGATCGCCTCCTGGGGCTAATAACGTGAAGAATCCGAAGACGTAATAGTTAACTGTAAGTTGTAAGCTGTTCAAACCGCCGCTCGCTGCAATGCGAGCGGCGGTTTTGACCTTTGGCAGGCTTTTGAACAATCCCGATTTTGGCAGGTGGAGACACCAAGCAACAACAGTTCCATTGAAAACCTCGATCATTAGCGACGAGCCGGAACAATTCACAATCGGGTGTAGGTCGTAGGGTCAGCACCCACCTTGATGCTGTGTACGCTATTGATTTGTAGCGCCGGTCATTTCAACCCACCGGCAATCACCACGTAAACGTGACCAGCAGACCGCCGCTGCATAATTGGATGGATGGTTTTTTCGCCAATAATCGAGGGTGCCAATGGAACAATCGTAATTCCGTTGGCCTATAGCAAATTGAATGCTAGGATTGAATGCAATGCAAATTCGCAATAGACTATGGCAATGTACTTACATGTTTCTCATGGTTCCTTGCCTATACGGTGACCAGCCTGATGAGAAATTGCGGCAAACAGCCGAGCGGGTCAAAAATCTGCGGGGGTTAGAGAATGTCGGACGGGTGGCGGAAGGAATTTATCGCGGCGCGCAGCCGACCGCGGAGGGTTTGAATACGCTCAAAACGATGGGGGTCAAGACAGTGATCAATTTACGACATTATCACGGCAGCAAGGAGGAGACATGGTGTCGTGAGCGCGGGATGGAGTATGTGAGAATCGTGACGGAGACCAGCGATGCGCCCCGAGATGAAGATGTGCGGAGGTTTTTGGAGGTGGTTACCGATCCGAAGCGGCAACCGGTCTATTTTCATTGCCGGTACGGCAAGGATCGAACGGGAACCATGTGCGCATTGTATCGGATGGCCGTGGAAGGTTGGAAGTTGGAGGAAGCGCTGTTGGAGATGGATGATTTTGGCTTTCGACGTATTTGGAAGGACCTGCGCAGGTACGTGACAGATTTTCCCCAGCGGCATGATCCGGTGTGGCCAATTAGAAGACCTGCCGAAAAACAATGAAGTGTATATATTTTGTCAAGCAGTAAATCTTCATTCGCGACTGGTCTGGTGCTTGACAATTCCGTTGCCTGCGGTCATCTTACCAGCAAGTTTAGGTATATTATTGCCTAGATGAAACATCCGTAGCGCGGTCTGCAGCCGCGCAGAAAGGAAGACAGTATGAAGTTACTGAAAAAGATAAGCGTGAAAGGGTTCACGTTGATCGAACTGCTGGTCGTCATCGCCATCATCGCCATCTTGGCGGCGTTGCTGTTGCCGGCCATCCAGGGAGCTCGTGAGCGTGCTCGCCGCGCCAGCTGCTTGAGCAACATCAAGCAGATTGCGTTGGCTTGCCACCTCTACTCCCAGGACTACGTGGAACGGTTCCCCTGTTCGGCGACAGCCTCAACGGGTTTGAACGATTCCAACTCGCAGTTCTACCTGTTGATGCCCAACTACATGACAACTACCAGGCCGTTCATTTGCCCAAGCGATTCGGTGTTCTCACCGAAAGCCGCCGCGGCGATGACTACGGCCTGTTTTATCGCGTCCAAGACGACCAGCTATTCGTTTGTGGGAGGTATGTCACAAGCGGCGTTGTCTGACTCGCCTTTGGGCGGCGATAACATCATGGACCCAGCCAATTCTTGTACTCTGACTGCTGAACAGTACTCGAACAATGGTAAGGCCAACTTCGGGGCTGACCATAAAGCTGACGGTTCCAACGTGGTCTTCGTAGACGGCCACGGCGAGTTCAACACGGGTGTCAAGCACAGGATTCGTTGGTGTGATCCCTATGGATCGCCTCCTGGGGCTAATAACGTGAAGAATCCGAAGACGTAATAGTTAACTGTAAGTTGTAAGCTGTTCAAACCGCCGCTCGCTGCAATGCGAGCGGCGGTTTTGTTTTGGGATGAAATTCTGCCTCCCGCGGTTGCGACCATGCAACTTGGATCACAAGGGCGACGTTCCGGGCGATCACACAATCCTACGGCTGCAATGCGGCGTTTTTCCGAACCAATTCGATGAAGGCCGGGTCGGCCGAGACCCCGGAATCTAGTGCACGTTGAAGGGCGTCCTGAGCCGATGTCCACTGGTGTATGGCTGCGAAACTATTGGCCAGTCGGAGGCTTAATTGCCCAACAACAATCCGAGCGTCGGTCAATGGATTGGTGGTTGTCGATGAAGCCACGGCGATGGCGCGTTGCAAGAGAGGAATGGCTTCTCCATGGCGTTTTTGTTGGGTGTAGAGGGCGGCCAAGTTTGCCATTGCGCCGAGATGGTCGGGCTTGATTTGCAAAGTTTCCAAGTATGCTTCTTGCGCGGAAGTTATCCGTTCCATCGCCGCCAAAGCCACTCCAAGGTTAAAGCGAGCGGATGCCAACTGCGGATGAAATTGAAGAGCAGTTTGATAGGATTCGATGGCTCGCGCATAGTCTTTCTGATGGAGCCAGAAATTGCCCAACTCGTAATGCAACGTCGCATTTGTTGGCTGAATTTGGAGTGCTCGTTTTAATTCTGTCTCCGCGCGAGTCGTCTGCCCCAACATCATCCAGCAGATCGCCAAATTCCCTCTCGCATCACCAAGTCCCGGATGGGATCGAAGTAATTGTTGGTACGCTGCGACGGCACCCTCCCATCGCTGCAAATTCCGAAGCGAGTCCGCTCGAACCATCAGTGCAGCGGAATCATGCGGGTATCGGTCAAGAATTCGCTCCGCTTGGATCAACGCCCCTTCCCAATCTCCCGCGTCCATCAATAGGCTCGCCAGTAATTTCCGAGGAGCGGATTCGGAGGGATCGTACTGCGTGGAATCCAAAAGGTGTTTCTTCGCCAAGTCGTTATCCCCATCCTCCTTGGCGATTCGGCCCAGCAAAAACAACCCAAGCCCCTTCTGCGAATTCTCAAGCTGGGGACATCGTTGAAACCCGTTTTGAATCATTCGACCGGCTTCCCCATACCGATTCTGCGAGTGATAGAGCAAGGCTAAATCGATATACGCCTCTCCCACGGCCGGATCGTCACGCAAGATCGTCTGAAGCACGCGTTCCGCTTCGGCGTTCCGATTCGACCGAACTAGGCTATTGGAAAAAACTAACCGGGCAGTTGGATTGTTCGGATACTGTCGCAGCACATCTCTCCACAAATTTTCGCTGGTACGCCAAACTGCTTGGCGACAAACCGTAAGCACGCACAACCCAACCCCGATCAGGACACAAACAACCGCGCCACTGAAGCGGAGCCGACTTAATAATCGGGCGGAATATTTCTCACGCAGAATGGCTGCCGCTCCGACGGTCAACATCGCAAATCCGAGGAAACCGAGATAGAGATAACGATCAGCGATGATTTGTGGCCCCACCGGAATCAGTTGCAATACGGGAGCGACCGTTACCGCGAAGAACAATAGGCAAAATACGGCGAATCGGCCTTTCCCCGCGCGAAAATGAATGATGGTTAGCGCAGCCACAACCACAACTCCAATTATGATTTCTGCCCAAGGCAAATCCGAGAATTGTTTTGGAAGCGGGTACAAGAGTGACAATTCGAATGGCCAAAACGTTTTCCCCGCGTACATCGCCATCGCCGATCCTGCAATGAGAATCTTTTCCCCAAGACCCATCGGCGCCTGATAGTGGCCCAGCGTTCTCCAGTGCGAAATAAAGATGATGACTAACAATAGGCTCAACACAGCGAACGGTAGTACTTCCAAAACCGTTTTCCGCCCCCAAAGTGTGCGTCCTTGCAAATAATCGACCAACAGCAACGCCGCCGGGAAGACGACGCCCGTGACCTTGCTCATGATCGATAAGAGCATGCACGCGATTGTTGCAAGATACCACTTCCTCTGATCGCTTTCCCGGTACCGCAGGTGCGACAATAACCCTGCAAAAAAGAAGAAGCCAAACATGACGTCTTTTCTCTCGGTAATCCAGGCAACTGATTCTACTCGAAGGGGATGAATTCCAAAGAGCAAGGCGGCCACCCACGCTTGCATTGGCCGAAGCCCAAGCTTCTGCATCAAACGAAACGCCAGCAGGGTTGTTCCCACGTGCCACAATACGTTCTGTAGGTGATAGGGGAGAGGATGAAGCCCGCCGATCGCATGGTCTACCGAATAGCTCAAGAAAACCAGCGGCACATACAATTTCACATAGAAGTGGGTAAACATTGCACGCACCGACGAAAAATCCAGATCCTCAATCAACGGATTGGACGTTATATACACACCATCGTCCCAATTGATAAACCCATGCATGAGCGACGGCGAATGAACCCCGAACGTAATCCAGGCGAGAAAAAAAACCGGCAGGCATCGAGAGCCGCACGAGTCCGAACTCGCGATTTCCCTAAGGCGTGCGATGAAATTCACGCTCCTGAGTGTAGCCGCAGCGTGATGGCGCGGCGAGATTTATGTGGAGAAGAGTCGCCCGCTATTTTTTCTTTTTCGCGCTTTGTTCGCCATCGACCATCTCGAAGCCCAATTTTCCCTCCGCAATTTCCTTGAGCGCGATGTCCGTGGGAGAGACAATACCGGTGGTCACTGTGAGGGCGCGCTGGCCCGCCGCAAGCTGGCGCATCCGGCGCGAAACCAAGTTTACCAGGATGTTCAGATTCGGAACTTGTTTTGTCGCGGCTACTAAATATTGGTTTTTCAATGGTTCTCTCCTGGTGATGGTTGACTCACACCCGCTTTTCCGCCGAGGGGAGAAAAAAGGGAGGCGCAATATAGGAGGCAACGCCCCGGTTTGCAACCGAAATCTTTAGGCAGGGACGGGGGATTCACCCCGCCCCTGCGCCAAACGATTCGAGACTTAGAAGTCTCCGCCGTGCGGCATGTGTCCACCGCCACCCGCAGCCGGTTTCTCCTTCTCCGGCATGTCGGTAACCAAACATTCCGTCGTGAGCATCAACGACGCAATGCTGGCGGCGTTCTGCAACGCCGTGCGAGACACTTTGGTCGGGTCAATGATCCCCGCCTTGAACATATCCACGTATTCGCCATTCTCGACGTCGAAACCTTCCGTCCCTTTCTTGGACATGGTTTCTTTGACAATCACCGAGCCTTCATACCCGCCGTTTTCGGCAAGCTGACGCAGCGGTTCTTCGAGTGAGCGGCGAACGATCCCAATGCCGATCGCTTCATCGCCGTCGGCCTTAAGTTTCTCCAGCGACGGGATGCAGCGCAAGAACGCCACGCCACCGCCGGGAACAACCCCTTCTTCCACCGCAGCGCGGGTCGCATGCAACGCGTCTTCCACGCGCGCTTTCTTTTCCTTCATCTCGGTTTCGGTCGCGGCGCCGACATTGATGACGGCTACGCCGCCGGCCAGTTTCGCCAACCGTTCTTGCAACTTCTCGCGGTCGTAATCGCTGGTCGTCTCTTCGATTTCGCGACGGAGCTGTTCGATGCGACCTTTGATTTTTTCCGATTTACCGAGTCCCTCGACAATGGTGCAATTCTCTTTGTCCACCACGATCCGCTTGGCGCGGCCGAGGTCTTCGAGCGTGACATTCTCGAGCTTGATGCCGAGGTCCTCGCTCAAGAACCGTCCGCCGGTGAGGATCGCGACATCTTCGCACATCGCCTTGCGACGATCGCCGAACCCGGGCGCTTTCACCGCGCAGCACGAGAACGTGCCCCGCAGTTTATTCACCACGAGCGTCGCGAGCGCTTCGCCCTCGACTTCTTCCGCGATGATGAGGAGAGGCTTGCCGACCTTGGCGACCTTCTGCAACAGAGGCAGCATGTCGTTGAGGTTGCTAAGCTTCTTCTCATGGATCAGGATATAGGCGTCTTCCAGCTCCACTTCCATCGTCTCGGCGTTGGTCACGAAGTACGGCGAGAGATAGCCTTTATCAAACTGCATGCCCTCGACAACTTCGAGCGTTGTTTCGATGGACTTGGCTTCCTCGACGGTGATCGTGCCGTCTTTGCCGACTTTGTCCATCGCATCGGCGATGATTTCACCGATGGTCTTGTCGCCGTTGGCGCTGATGGTGGCGACTTGCGCGATCTCGGTGCGTTCCTTCACCTTGCGCGATAGTTTTTCGAGCTGTCCAACGACTTCCGCAACGGCTTTATCGATGCCGCGCTTGAGCGCCATCGGGTTCGCGCCGCTGGTGACACTGCGCAGGCCTTCGCGATAAATCGCCTCGGCCAGCAACGTCGCCGTGGTCGTGCCATCACCCGCGTTGTCGCTGGTTTTGCTGGCGACTTCGCGAACGAGTTGCGCGCCCATGTTTTCGAACGGATCTTCGAGTTCGATTTCCTTCGCGACCGTCACACCGTCCTTGGTGATGGTCGGCGAACCGAATTTCTTGTCGAGCACCACGTTGCGGCCTTTCGGTCCGAGCGTGGCGACGACCGCCTTGCTAAGTATTTGCGCGCCGCGCAACAGCGCTTTGCGCCCTTCTTCGTCAAATTTCAGTTGTTTAGCTGCCATGGTCCATTACTCCTGTTGGTTGTTTCGTTATCCCTCGAGAACGCCGAGGATATCTTCCTCGCGCATCACGAGATAGTTGTTCCCGTTGAGTTTCAGTTCGGTCCCGCCGTATTTGCTGATCAACACGCGGTCGCCTTTCTTCACCTCGAACGGGATTTTCTTTCCATCCTCGTCCCGCTTGCCCGTGCCGAGCGCAACGACGCGCGCTTCCTGCGGCTTTTCCTTGGCGGAATCGGGGATGATGATACCCCCCTTCTTGACTTCCTTCTCTTCCAGCGGCTCCACGAGCACGCGGTCTCCTAACGGCTTGATGTTCATGTCTCTTGTCTCCTTTGTTGGGTTTACTCGCCGCGATCCGCCACACTGCGCGGCGGAAAAGCGTCAGGCTTGTTTCTTGCCTAGAGATTCTTCATTTCTTCTTTTTCTCCTCGTCCACCATCTCGAAGTCGGCGTCAATCACATCACCCTCGGCCTTCTCCGCTTTCTTCTCTTCCTTCGGCGGCTCGCCATCGCCGCTTGTCGCCTCCGGTTTACTGGCTTGCGACGCTGCCGCGCGATAAATCTCCGCCGCGGCCGTCTGCACCGTGTCGTTCAACGCCTCGGCGGCGGACTTTGCCTCCTCGAAATTTTCGTTCTTGAGCGCCTCTTTCGTGCGACCCACTCCGGCCTCGATCTTGCCCACATTGTCCGCGCTAAGTTTTTCTTTATGTTCCTTGATCGTTTTTTCGGCAAGATACACGGCGGTCTCCGCTTGGTTGCGGATCTCCACCTGCTCGCGCAGTTTCTTGTCTTCGCTGGCGTGCTCGGTGGCTTCTTTGCGCATCTTCTCCACGTCGTCCTTCGAAAGACCGCTCGAACCTGTGATCGCAATCTTCTGTTCTTTGCCTGTGCCGAGGTCTTTGGCGCTCACATGCATGATTCCGTTGGCGTCAATGTCGAAGCTCACCTCGATCTGCGGCACGCCGCGCGGCGCGGGAGGAAGTCCCGTCAAATGAAAATTGCCAAGCAATTTGTTGAATCGCGCCATCTCGCGCTCGCCCTGGAACACGCGCACCTCGACGCTCGTCTGGCCGTCGGCGGCGGTGCTGAAAATCTCGCTTTTCTTGGTCGGGATCGTCGTATTGCGATCAATAAGCTTCGTGAACACGCCACCCAGCGTCTCGATGCCCAGCGACAACGGCGTCACGTCGAGCAACAAGATGTCGGTGACCTCGCCTTTGAGCACGCCGCCCTGAATCGCCGCGCCGATGCCAACCACTTCGTCGGGGTTGACGCCCTGGTGCGGCTTTTTGCCGATGAGTTTATGCGCGGTCTCAACGACCTTTGGCATTCGCGTCATTCCGCCGACAAGAACCAACTCGTCAATTTTTGCTTTTGCGATGCCACTGTCTTTCAAGCACGCCTCGACGGGGTGAATCGTCGCCTCGAACAGATCGTCGCACAGCTGTTCCATTTTGGCGCGCGTAAGTTTCTTGACCAAATGTTTCGGACCACCCGCATCGGCGGTGATGAACGGCAAATTGATTTCGTATTCCTGTGCCGAGCTAAGAGCGATTTTTGCTTTCTCGGATTCTTCCTTGGTGCGCTGGAGGGCATCGGGCTGCTTCCGCAAATCAACACCATGCTCCTTCTTAAAATCGTCTATCAACCAATCCATAATGCGATTGTCCCAGTCATCACCACCCAGATGCGTGTTGCCATTGGTGGCTTTTACCTCGAAAACGCCCTCGCCGATTTCCAAGACAGATATGTCAAACGTGCCGCCGCCGAGATCGTACACCGCGATGCGCTCGTCTTTCTTCTTGTCCAATCCGTAGGCGAGTGATGCGGCGGTCGGTTCGTTGATGATGCGCAGCACTTCCAGGCCAGCGATCTTGCCCGCGTCCTTGGTCGCGTTGCGCTGGCTATCATTGAAATAGGCAGGCACGGTAATGACCGCCTGGGTGATTTTTTCGCCCAGCCGCATCTCCGCGTCCGCTTTGAGTTTGGCCAAAATCATCGCCGAGATTTCCTGCGGACTGAAGGTCTTTTTCTTACCGTCCACCTCGACCTCGACATGGGCGTCACCGTTCGGCGCGGCTACGACTTTGTAGGGAACGCGCGCGGCTTCCTCGCTGACCTCATTGAACTTGCGGCCCATGAAGCGTTTGATGGAATAAACCGTGTTACGTGAATTGACGACCGCCTGGCGCTTGGCCGCCTCGCCCACGAGCCGCTCGCCGCTCTTGGCAAAAGCCACGATGGAGGGGGTAATGCGCTTGCCTTCGGCGTTTTCCAACACCACTGGCTCGCCGCCTTCCATCACGGCCATGCACGAGAACGTCGTGCCTAAATCAATTCCAAGTACTTTTGCCATAGAAAAAGGGTGCGCTTTCTACCCCAACCACACGGCGGGGGCAAGCACTTTCTTTGCTATCCGCGTGCCACCCCGTTTCCTGCACCAGAAGGCACGAAAACGGGCAAAAACTGTGCCATCCTGTCCCACTTCTCCGCCCGGTTGGGACATTTCGCCTGCCCGCTACCGCCAATCCCTTCCTCGCGGAAAGAATTGACAAAGCCGTCCTGTTCGGAGCAAAAGGCAGTTGTGAATCGAGCCCGACTCGTCTTCTCGGCGGTTTTACCCGCGCTTTTGGCGGTGTGTATTCTAACAATCGGCTGCACCACCGTTCACCTAATTGCCGAGTACGACAAAAAAATTGACGATGGTTTGACCGCCTTGCAGAAGAAATCTGAAGCGTTCTTAGTCCAACTGGAGCATATTGTCGAAACCCCGGAAGGTGGATACGCGCGTCATCAGGATTTTTACGACGGCGTGAAAGTGGATTTGAGCGCGCTGAAAGTACGAGCCGACGCGCACGAGGTCAATTCCCTCGCCTCGCAGCAGATTGATTTGTTGCAGGATAGTTTCCGCAAACTCGAAGAGCAACATCAGCGGGGCATGAAACGGGCGATGATCGAACCCTTCCGCCAATCGCTCAACACCCAATTTACCGCCGCGCTGAAACTGGAGATCGCCAAACAACGAAAGTAAAGAAATGCGAACGGAACTATTGATCAAAGCGATGTTGGCTGCCGCCGATGACGATCTGCGCCCGGGCGGCGCGGTTGCCCGCGAATATGCCGAACTGGAATTCCGCAAACTGCTGCTGGTGATCCAATCCATCCGGAAACTGCGCGACCAAGGGCAGATCACCAAAGACGAAGCCAAACTGCTGGTCGAATTGCAACGCAACGCGATGCGAAGCGTTCTCCTGACGCGTCAAGGGCTGGGGATTCTCGAAGCCGAGCGCGCCATCAACGCGGCGATGCGGGCGATCCGCGCCGCCGCCAATGCCGCCATTGGTGGCGGATGGAAACTGTTATAGGACTTCAGAAATCGGCCGTTGTTGCCAATTGATTCCAGTGGACGGCAACAATTCTGTGTGCATCCACGAGGACTGCGGGAAATCGATTCTGTAAAAAAAGTCGCAAGGCAACTTTGTGCTTACTCATCCTAATTATTTGCGATACAAATCCCGGCGGTTGTTTCGGAAATCGCTACGGCGCGATGACGCGGATGCCAAAGGGAATAACGAAGAATTCCACGGGAGTCTGCCCCAATACCTCGCCTTCCAACTCGAATGGCGCGGCGTTTTCGAGCGATTCGACTTTAAGATAGGTGCAAGAATAATATTTTACGTCTTGGCGAGTCACATGCAATCCACCAAAGGCTTGCTGCGCGAAATGGAGCGCCGAAAAAATGCCACTGCCGTTCCAGACGACAACATCGAATCGGCCGTTGTCGAGTCGCGCCTTTGGCCACATATTGAACCAGCCGGCGTACCGCCGGCCATTGCCAACGAGCACGACGCTGCCCTCGGCAACGCCCACGTCGGTCGTGGCGCGCAGGCGCGGCAACGGCGCGCGCAATTCCTTGAAGGCATGCACGATGTACGCAAGAAAACCGATCCGGGCTTTCAAGGAGAGATCGGTGTTCCGGGCGATTTGGGCGTCCAGCCCGACCCCCGCCATTTGCACGAACCAAAAATGATTGGCTCGCAACAAATCAATCTGCTTGGATCGTCCCCGCTCGATTACGTCCCAAGCACCGCGCGGGTTCAGCGGAATGCCCAGTTCGCGCGCAAAGACGTTCACCGTGCCGAGCGGAAGAACACCAAGGGTCGGCATCGGCAATCGCGTCTTGGCATCCGGCGTGATGCAAGTGTTGGCAAGGCCATTGATGACTTCGTTTACCGTGCCATCGCCCCCCGCTGCTACGACCACCTCGAACTGCTCGGCAATCGCGTTTCGCACCAACTCGGTCGCGTGCAAAGGTCCCTCCGTCGGCATCAATACACAGCCTTTTTCCTCCAACTGCAGCTTTTTCAGGACTTTGCTGGACCGTCCGCACCGCGCCGCGGGATTGAATATGACGCAGGTTTTTTGCAT
The DNA here is from genome assembly GCA_964348665.1 of uncultured Verrucomicrobiota bacterium. GTDB lineage: Bacteria > Verrucomicrobiota > Verrucomicrobiia > Palsa-1439 > CAYGDP01 > CAYGDP01. Next base: position 101,896 of record CAYGDP010000003.1, on the reverse strand, counting down.
GAGAAGCTCGGTAAATTCTTGAATCGGTCAATGGTTCAATGGTTTAATCCACGCAACAATGAACAGTTCAACCATTTAACCGTTTAACGAACGCGACGCAATGCGCATCATAGCAGGCCTGGCACGAGGGACAAAATTGTTTGTACCAGAGGGACTGGCCATCCGTCCGCTCACGGACATGATGCGGGGGGCCGTTTTCTCGCGTCTGGGCGCGAGCGTAGTTGGCGCGCGAATGCTCGATTTGTTCTCCGGGACAGGCGCGGTGGGGCTGGAAGCGTTGTCACGCGGCGCAAAACAGGTGACCCTGGTGGAGCGATCCCGGGACGCCGCTCGCGTCATCGAACGCAACCTGGAAAAAGTGATGCGGGAAGAGATGGATCGTGAAGGGATGGAAATCGTGTGCATGGATGTCTTTGATTTCATCGCGACACGAGAAAAACGGTACGACATTATCTTCGCGGGACCGCCGTATGCAAAACTTCCCAGCCAAACGTCGCTGGCGGCGAAACTCTTGCAACAGCCGAGATTGCCCAATCTTCTCTCGAAGAACGGCACGCTCATCATCGAACGGTTCAAAAAGGAGGAACTCGGGATCATAACGCCCTGGCGCTGCGACCGGACACTAAGCCACGGCGATACGCGCGTGGAGTTTTTGTCAAAATCAGAATCTTCCCGTTAGCGTCCAAGAAAGAGCTTTTGAACCTCGCCCGGCCACAGGGCGCGGCGCCAAACGCGGAGATCGTCGAATTGTGCGTCCACGTTGAGTGGATATTTCCCAGTGCCATCGCAGCCGAGTTGAATGGGCAAACCGCTATCGAGCGACCCGCAGCCGGCGATGTCCACCTCCCCAATTTCCTTGCTGTCCTGATAAAACACAGCCGCCCCACGCCGATCGTGCGTGATAGTAATCAAATGCCATTGGCCATCATTGGTTGCTGGACCGGATGGGTCGAAATCCCGTCGTCCAGCGGTTTTCCCGCGAAAGTTCCATTGCCAAATCGGTTTGCCATCCCCGCCGGCGATGCACCAGCCGACATTACCCCCGCTTTCCCACGATTTGTTGCCGATGAAAATCGGGTCGGCGCGCCAGGGCTGGTTGAATTTCACCCAGAACGAGACCGTAAAATCGGTCTCCGCGCCGAAATTCAGGTCGTCGGATTTTCCAAGCGAAAGAGAAGCGGTATTGTTCAAGACAACACTCTGCCCGATTTTGCCAGCAGCGAATCGAGGTTCTCCCGTGGCGATGGAATGATTGTTTCGACCCGAAGCATCTTTGATGTCGCCCTCGAACGCCAAGTGCGTCACCAGACCGTCGGATAATAGCGGCAACGTCGCCGGCGCGGTTGGGAGATAGCGGGCGAAACATTGTCGCGGAGTTTCGCCACTACCAAGAAACCGGATTTCGTAGGAATAGGTGGCGCGCGAGGCGGGAACACGAATCGGATCCGCGTATTGTGTGGCGCTCGACGGCAACGCGGTCTGTTTGATTCCGTTCCGATAAATTTCTATTCCGTCGAATTTTTTCTCCGGCAACGTCCAGCGCAGCGCTATCCTCCCCTGCTGCGGCTCGGCACGAACATATGGCGGCAAACCGAAGGATGCGCCGAGCGGCACGGTCGAACCGATTCCCCACGCAGGATCCACAGTGACGCCCAAAAACTGCAAGACGGTCGACGCCACGGCAGGTTGACCGGGGGTGTCACGCGATTCGATTGGAAACGGGGATAACCCGCTCACAATCATGGGGATGGTACGTTCCTCGGCGCTCTGGCCGCCATGACCACCCTGGTTTTTCTGCATCACGCCGCCGTGATCGGCGGTGAGAATAACGAGCCATTGTTCGTCCGCAAACCCTGGTCGCGCACGCATGGCAGCGAGGACACGGCCGAACAGGGCGTCAATCGTTTCCAGTTCCTTCCTGTAGTTCGGATTGTCGGGAGAATGGCCGGAGGCATGGCCAATCTCATCGAGATTCCCGTAGTAGAGAAAAATAAAATCGGGATCAGCCGATTTCAAATGGGCGACACATTCGTCAGTCAAGGCGCGGTCGCAACCGCTGTAATCGTGGTCGTTGGGAGCAATAAACCGGCGATGCGCGATGGAAGCGGCAACCGGTTCGAGCAGGTAACGGTCAATTTCCGGCCAGCTCACGAACGTCGCGACGCGGGCATCCGGTTGGGCGTCCTTGATCCGTTTCAAGAAACTCGGATACGCGCTGCTGAATTGTTGCGCGTACAGATTCATGCTGTCGCCGTTGTCCACGATGCGATGATGATTGGTCCAGACACCGGTCAGAATCGTGCACCAGCCCGGCCCGCTGCTGGTTGCTTGCTGGGTGGTAGAATCCAGCAGGCCGCCGGCTACCGCGTTCCAACTGACAACGCCGCGGTCGAGCAGGCTCTTGAAATTCGGCGCCCGCCCGTTTTCGATTGCCATCTTGAGCGCATCCGCGCGCAGGCCATCGACACCAACGACCAGAACTCGCCGCCCTTGAAAGGCGTTGCTACGACCCGGCCCGTCAGCCAGCGAAATACCCGCCGTCAATACCAACACCGCCCAGAAACAACAGAAAAACTTCACTGGAAACAATTCTACCAACAAGGAGGCAGGATCGGCAATTGCATTCCGCCAGGGTCATTAGTAAAATACCGCGCCATGAAACGCATCGCGATTTATCCGGGAAGTTTCGACCCGATCACCAACGGGCATTTGGACGTGCTGCGCCGTGCCGCCCGATTATTCGATGAAGTCGTGGTCGCCTTGGCGGTGAACGCGGATAAGTCGCCGTTGTTCACGGTGGCGGAGAGAAAAGCGCTGGTGGTCAGCGCGGTGCGACCGCTGCGGAACGTTCGGGTGGACGATTTTGAAGGGTTGCTGGTCAGCTATGCGAGGCGCAAGAACGCGGTGGCGATCGTTCGCGGATTGCGGGCGGTCTCGGATTTTGAGTATGAATTTCAGATGGCGCTGATGAATCGCCGGCTGGCCGACGAAGTGGAGACGGTTTTTATGATGCCGAAAGATGAGTTTACATTTCTAAGCTCGCGGATGATCAAGGAAATTGTCCGGCTGGGGGGTAGCGCGCGGGGATTTGTGCCGCGTCCTGTGGAGCTGGCATTGAAGAAAAAACTGCGAGGTGCGTGATGAAAATTTATCCGGAACAGATTCCCGCGGAGGGAATGAAACTGGAGGGCGAGGAGCCGGCGGAAGTTTTGGCAGTGGAAGACGGCTTGGCGCAGTTCGGCAAACCGCTTCATTATGATTTGCTGGCCACGATCGTCGGCAGCGGGTTGTTGGTGCGAGGACGGCTGTGGACAACAGGGACGCTGGAATGCGGGAGATGCCTCAAGAAGTGCTCGTTCAAGCTGGCGGTCGAGGATTTTTTGTTCGAGGAAGAAATTGGCAACAAACAGGTGTTCGACTTGACGGAAAACCTCCGAGAGGATATTCTCCTGCAGTTGCCGCAGCGGGCGCTGTGTTCGCCGACGTGCAAAGGGTTGTGTCCTTCCTGTGGACAAAATCTGAACGCAAAGAAGTGCAAGTGCAAACCGCGTTCGGTCAGTTCCCAGTGGGACGCGCTTAGCAAACTAAAACTTTAGGAGACGACATGGGAGTTCCAAAACGCAAATCATCCAAGTCACGTCAACGCTTACGTCGTGGCGCCAATCGTTGGGAGCCGCCGCAGCTCTCGAAGTGCTCGCAATGTGGCAGCGCCTCGCGCCCGCATCGAGTCTGTCCGTCATGCGGCTACTACCGCGGCCGACAAATCGTCAGCGCGGAAGCCTCGTAAACCATGAAAATCGCCGTGGACGCCATGGGCGGCGATCACGCGCCGGCGGCGGTGATCGCAGGCGCGGCGCAGGCGCTCCAGGATTTTCCCCACATCACGACCCTGTTCCTCGTCGGACAACAGGAAAAAATCGAGGGAGAACTGCGCGCCCTCGGCTGCAGCGATCCGCGCTTGAAAATCATCAACGCGCGCGACGTGCTGGAAATGAACGAGCAGCCCGTTCTCGGCCTGCGCCGGAAAAAGGATACATCCCTGGCGCGGGCGGTTGATTTGGTCAAGCATGGCGAGGCGGATGCGTTTATGAGCGCGGGCAACACGGGTGGGGCGGTGGCGGCGACGATGATCAAATTACGCCTGCTGGAGGGCGTTCATCGCGCAGGAATCGCGACGTTGTTGCCAACACCAACCAAGCCATTTGTATTGCTCGATGCAGGCGCCAACACCGAAGCGCGCCCAGTCCATCTCGTCCAATACGCCGCCATGGGCAGCGCGTACGCGCGCACCGTGCTCGGCTACCCGAACCCGCGCATCGGCCTGATGAGCGTTGGCGAAGAGGACGCGAAGGGAAATCTGCTGACCAAGGAAGTCTTCGAGATGCTCAAAAAAACGCACCTTAATTTTGTCGGCAACATCGAGGGTCATGATCTCTTCGAGGGTGACGTAGACGTGGTCGTGACCGATGGATTTGTGGGGAATATCATACTCAAGACTTGCGAAAGCATCGCCAGCGCGTTATTTCAATGGCTCAAGGATGAATTGAAAAAGACCCCCACACGGATGGCCGGTGCATGGCTGGCGCAAGGCGCGTTTCGAGAGATCCATCGAAAGACCGACTACGCCGAGTACGGCGGAGCGCCGTTGCTGGGCACGCGCGGCGTGACAATCATCGCGCACGGATCCTCGTCGCCCAAAGCAATTCGCAACGCCATTCGCGCCGCGCTGGAAGCGGCCAAACAACAATTGAGCCAAACCATCCTCGAAGAAGTCCGGAGAGTGAATGAAAAAATCGAGCCGTCCCTCCTTGCGGAATCCGCGGTCGCGGGCAGCCGTTAGACCCGTGTCCATAGTCGGCACCGGCGCGTTCGTGCCGCCACGGGTGCTGACCAATGCCGACTTGGAAAGAATGGTCGAGACCTCCGACGAATGGATCGTGTCTCGCACTGGAATTCGCGAACGTCACATCGCCGACGAAACGACGTTTACCAGCGACATGGGAGCGGAGGCAGCGCGACGGGCGTTGGAACAGGCCGGGGAAAAAGCGGAAGAGGTGGATTTGATCATCGTCGCGACGATCACACCGGACATGGTATTTCCCGCGACGGCGTGTCTGGTACAGGAGAAATTGGGGGCGCGGCGCGCGGCCTGTTTCGATATCGAGGCCGCCTGTTCAGGGTTTCTCTACGGGCTGGAAATCGGCCAGCAATTCATTGCCAGCCGGTCGTGCGAAACGGTGCTGGTGATCGGCGCAGAGAAATTGTCCGCAATCGTGGACTGGACGGACCGGCAGACGTGCGTGCTGTTTGGCGACGGCGCGGGAGCAGCGGTGTTGCGAAGCGGCGGGAGTGAGCATGGGATTTTGACAACCTGCATGGGTGCTGACGGCGGACAGGCAAATATCCTCTGTATGCCGGGCGGCGGCGCTCGACAACCGGCGACACGCGCATCGGTGGATGCACGCCTCCATTTCTTGAAAATGTCCGGCAAGGAAGTTTTTAAAAATGCGGTCGGCGCGATGGCAACGGCGTCCCGGGAAGCGTTGAGCCGCTGCGGGCTGACCATTGAGGATATCGCCATGGTGATCCCGCATCAAGCGAACATCCGGATCATTGATGCGATCGCCGACCGATTGGGCGCGCCGAAGGAAAAAGTATTTGTGAATGTGGATCGGTTCGGCAACACCAGCGCCGCGTCGGTTGCCATTGCGTTGGATGAAGCGGCGCGGGGCGGCCGAATCCAGCGAGGAGACCTGATTTTGCTGGTGGTATTTGGGGCTGGACTGACCTGGGCAGCGGCGGTGATTCAGTGGTAACGAACCTGTTGACAGGTTCAAAGAGTGATGCTAGTGTGCGGAAGTTTCAGGCATGAACCGCGAGTAACCTTTGAGAGAAAGGCTGTAAATTATGAGCAGTTCACGTTTTAGTCAGGCTGTCAGTTCTCCGTCTGTAGCACTCCATTTAGGCAATGAGTCCCACGAAGTAGACCGTCGCCATTTTCAAATCAGTCCCCGCGGCATGGTTTTTCGCAGCAGCGCAGCCCTGCAAACGTGGACCGAGGTAAGTGTTTGCCTCCACCTGCCAAACGGCAATGGCGGCGCCCGCGAACAGGTGGATTGCCGCGGCGTGGTTATCAACTGCCGGCGGCAACGGAACGGCGCGTGGAAGTGCGCAGTGGTCTTTCTCGATCTGTCGAAAAAAAATGAAGCACGCCTGTGTAAGATTTGCCCGTCTCCCCTCGAAACAGCCGTCCTTTCCCCGTTTCGAAATGGTTCTTCCCGCTCACCCTTAGCCCTTGCCACTGTCTAGCCCTTCATGGACTTTCTTACCCAGCTCCTCGAATTTGCCGTCAAGAACAATGCTTCAGATGTACATCTGAAAGCGGATATCGCCCCTGTGGTGCGCATCTCGCGCGAACTCTATGACGTGGAGATGCAGCCGTTGACCGAGGACCAGCTCTGCGAATTGATTGACGGGATCCTTCCTAAGCACCTCCGGGAAGCGTATGGAAAGTTTCGAGAGGCAGATTTTTCCTACCGGCTCGCCGACTTGGCGCGCTTCCGCGTAAACGTCTTTCAGCAGCGCGGTCGCATGGCGATGGTCATGCGTAACGTGAAAAATAAAATTCCGACGTTTCAGGACATCAATGTTCCCGTGGAAAGCATGAAAAAAATCGCAGAGAAACACCGGGGCATCATCTTATTGGTCGGAACAACCGGTTCGGGAAAATCCACCACGCTGGCGGCAATGCTCAATTACATCAACTCCAATTACCGGCGGCACATCGTTACCCTGGAAGACCCTATCGAATATGTTTTCGCCGACGTAAAATCCGTCATTGAACAACGCGAGATCGGTCTCGATACTCCCGACTTCAATACTGCGCTCAAACGCGTCCTCCGTCAGGACCCCGACATCATCATGATCGGCGAAATGCGAGATGCCGAATCCCTCATGGCAGCCATCTCCGCCGCCGACACAGGTCACTTGGTCTTAAGCACCCTCCATTGCTCCAATTCCGCCGCCAGCGTTGGTCGTATCCTGGACTTTTTCCCGCAAGAAGATCGCGACATGGTACGAACGCAATTCGCGTCCGCTTTCCAAGCCGTCGTCTCCCAGCGCCTCTGCCCTGCCATTTCGGGCGGCGTCGTTCCCGCGGTCGAAATCATGCTCAACACCCCGTCTGTCCGAAAACTGATTGAGGAAAACCGTCTCGAGAAATTGCCCAATGCCATCTCGGCCGGCCAGGAAGATGGAATGCAAACGTTCAATCAAGCCCTCTACAAATTGATCAAATCCCGCATGGTTACCGAAAAAGACGCTCTCGAACGCGCCACCAACCGCCAAGCACTCGAAATGAACCTCAAGGGAATCTTCTTGAGCGAAGACAAAGGCATCCTCGGTTAGCAATTCTCCCGCCTTCCGGTTGCCTCTTGTCAGGGAGACCTTAAAAGTCTGTTCAACTCCTCCAGAGTTCTCGCCAGCGCGCCGCGATTTTTCTCTACGACACCTCGCGCACGCGTACCGAGGTCACGCCGCGCTGCTTCATCCTCCAGCAAACGAGCCAGCTCCGTCGCCAACTCCTCCTCCCCGCTCACTTCTTGCACTGCGCCAGCGCGCCGAAACTCCGCCATCACATCGCGAAAATTTTCCATGTATGGCCCGACCAGAATTGCCTTGCCCGCTGCAACCGGCTCAATCGGATTCTGCCCCCCGTGCGCCGTCAGGCTCTTTCCCACAAACACCACGCTGGCAGTCTCATAAAAACCGCGCAACTCTCCGGTTGTATCTACCAGCAAACAATCCGGATTGGTGACGCTCCTCACGGCGGTCGCTTCTGCATCCAACCTCGACCGCACCGCCATTTGGACTTTCACCTTCTCCGCCAATCCAATGACTTCGCCTGCGCGTTCCGCATGTCGCGGCACCAGGACCAGAAATAAATCGGGAAACTTTTCCCGCAGCCGATTCGCCACTCGCAGGCAAATTTCTTCCTCTCCAGAAAACGTGCTCCCGCAAACCCATATCCGCCGGTCTTTTTTCACCCCACAATGCTCCAATGCCTTCCATGCTCCATCCGCCACTGGGATATCACCCGCGCCGAGGTCAAACTTGATCTGCCCTGTAGGCCTAATCGCGTCGTTCCTCGCGCCCAATTCCGAGAAGCGCTTGCCCTCTTCCGCCGACTGCGTTAGCACCAAATCCAATTGAGAAAAAATTCCACGCAGACAGAACGAAAACGTTGAATAACGGGAGAAACTTTTGTCCGAGATCCGCCCATTTACCAACGCGACTTTCACCCCGGATTGTTTCGCCAATCGAATGGCGTTCGGCCAAATCTCCGTCTCGACAATGACGAACAGCTTGGGCCGAAACAACGCCAGTGCTCGCCTCGTAATCGGCGACCAATCCAAGGGGAAATACGCGACAGAGACATCGCTCGGTGCGCGCTTAAGCGCCTCGGCTTGTCCCGTGCTGGTCGTTGTTGTCAACGCCACCCGCAAATTCGGCTGCCGCTCTTTCAGCTTTGCGATCAACGCCAACGCAATTCCTACCTCGCCCACGCTGACCGCCTGGATCCAAACATCCACGCCACTGCCGATTTCCGTGCGAAAATCGTCGTCATAAACGCCGAATCGCTGTCCAAACCCCGCCCGCCAATTCCCGCGCCGCGCCATCTTCCAAAAATAAAACGGTGAGAGCAGCAGGAACCCAATTGGAAACAGAACATTGTAGAGCCACCACATCGGGGAAGTTGTAGCCTCGACCATCGGGTTTGAGCAAGCGCGCATTTCCAGACGGCGCCCCGACTCGATCTTTCAAACGCCTTTTTTTACCCCTTAGTGGCGGTTGGCGGCGCCGCAATTTTTTCGTAGACCGCAGCCGCGATTTTCAGGGTCAGGTCGGGCTTTTCTTTCAGAAATTGCCGCGCGGCGTCGCGCCCTTGCCCGATCATCTCGCCGTTGAATTGCAGCCACGCGCCTTTTTTCTCGACCACGCCTTTTTCCGTGGCCATATCGAGGATGGACCCTTCGCGCGAAATGCCTTCGGCATACATAATGTCGAATTCCGCCTCGCCAAAGGGCGGCGCACACTTGTTTTTTACCACCTTGACCCGGGTGTGATTGCCAACCACCCGGTCGGCGTCTTTGATGAGCTGGATACGGCGGATATCGAGTCGGACGCTGGCATAGAACTTCAGCGCGCGCCCGCCCGGCGTAGTTTCGGGACTGCCGAACATGACGCCGATTTTTTCACGAATTTGGTTGGTGAAAATGAGGCACACATTGGATTTGTGAACCAGCGCCGTGAGTTTTCTCATGGCTTGCCCCATCAGGCGCGCCTGCGCGCCCACGGTGGCCTGCCCCATCTCGCCCTCCAGCTCCGACCTCGGCACAAGCGCAGCAACCGAGTCCACCACAATCACATCGAGCGCGTTGGAGCGCACGAGTGTTTCGGCGATCGTGAGCGCTTCCTCGCCACTGTCCGGTTGCGAAACCAGTAGGTCGTCGAGGTTGACCCCGATTTTTTTTGCGTAGGCGGGATCGAGCGCGTGCTCGGCATCAATGAATGCCGCCAATCCCCCCTTTTTTTGCGCGTTGGCGATGATGTGAAGCATCAGCGTCGTTTTACCGCTGCTCTCGGGACCGTAAATCTCCACAATCCGTCCGCGCGGCACGCCGCCCACGCCAAGAGCAATGTCCAATGCAAGCGCCCCGGTGGGGATGACCGGGATTTTGACCTTTGCCTGTTGAACACCAAGCCGCATGATTGATCCTTGGCCATATTGCTTCTCGATGCTCGAAAGCGCTATGTCGAGGTTTTTGCTCCGGGTATCTTTTTCTTTTGCGGGAGTTTTCGTTTCTTGTTTGGCAGCCATACTTCCTCCTTGGTGCGCTCGCTCTTATCGGAATCAAGCGCAACTGTCAATGCCGATGCAACGCCCCAAATCCAGACGTAAGGGATTATCTGTAACAGCAATTTAATTCCGGATTGTAGCGGCGCTCTCCGCCATAGGCGAACAAGTATGAGCGTCGAATCATTTTCCCTTGAACCCTCGGCGGTCGCAGACCGCCGCTACATTATCGATGGTCTGGTGAAGTCATCTCACTCGTAATTTTGTTCTTACATCCGGATTTGGGAGCGCCGTCAGCGGTTGGATTTTACTACCGCGTAGAGATAGGAATCGCGCCAGCTGCCGCGCATCCGGACATTCTTGCGGAGACGACCTTCGCGTGTCATGCCGATTTTTTCGAGGACACGGGCGCTACCTTTGTTCTTCACGTCGCAGGTCGCCCAGATGCGATGCAGTTTGAGCCGACGAAACCCATAATCGAGAACCGCGCGTGCCGCTTCCGTCGCGTAGCCTTGCCCCCAAACATCGCGGCGAAACACGTAACCGATGTCCCCATCGCGATTGGTGAAACTTTTGATGCGAATGCCGCACCCGCCCAGGAGGAGATTGTCGGATCGCCGAATCACGGCTAATTCAAATTCGTCCCGCGGCTTCTTGCGTTGGCTGGCGAGGATTTCCCGGATAAATCGTTTGGTTTGCCGCACCGTGTTCGGCCCCCAAATCATGTGGCGAACCACGCGCGGATCGCTCGCGTACTCGTGTACCGCGCGCCAGTCGTCCTCGCAAAAGTCGCGCAAGAGAAGGCGTCTGGTTTTGAGGATAGGGCGCATGGATTCTTTTCCATCAAACCACAGGCAGGGATGCCTGTGCCACTTTATTATTTCACCAGCATCAGCAGGAGCATCGCAATGATGCTCATCATTTTGATGAGGATGTTGATCGAGGGACCGGCAGTATCTTTGAAGGGGTCGCCGACGGTGTCGCCGACGATGCTGGCTTTGTGTTCGGCGCTGCCTTTGCCGCCGGGGCGTTGTTCGATGAGTTTCTTGGCGTTGTCCCACGCGCCGCCGCTGTTGGCCATGGTGATGCCGAGCAGCATCCCCGCGACGAGCGCGCCGGTGAGCATGGCCGCGAGCGCAGCTTTGCCGAGGAGGAAATAGACAGCAATGGGCGCGAGGAGCACCAATAAGCTGGGCACGATCATCGCGCGCAGCGCGCCCAGCGTGGCGATGTCCACGCACCGGGCATGGTCAGGCTCGGCCTTGCCATGCAAGAGTCCGGGGATTTCGGCGAATTGGCGGCGGACCTCTTTGATCATGTCAAACGCAGCCACCGCGACGCCATTCATACAAAGCGCGCAAAACGCAAACGGCAAAATACCGCCTATAAAGAGGCCTACCAACACGATCGGATCAAGAATGTTCACTCCGGTGGAGACGACTGCCGATGCTCCTTTCACGGCGGGCGCTGCTCCTTCTTTCGGCACCAACCCCGCTTCCTCGGCATACGCGACCAGCAACGCGAGAACGGTTAGACCAGCCGATCCAATCGCAAATCCTTTGCCGATGGCGGCCGTGGTGTTGCCCGCCGAATCCAGTGCGTCCGTGCGCTCGCGCACTTGCGCGGGAAGTTTTGCCATCTGCGCGATGCCGCCGGCGTTGTCGGCGACAGGGCCATACGCGTCCACCGCCAGAGCCATCCCGAGTGTCGAAAGCATCCCGACGCCTGCGATCGCCACGCCATACACGCCGGCAAAATGATGCGACACCAATACCGCCACGCCGATGATAAGAACTGGAATGGCCGGTGAGATCAGACCGACGGTTAAACCTGCCATGATGTTTGACGCCGCGCCGGTCTCCGCTTGTTTGGCGATGAATTTCGTGGGCCGAAACTGCGCGCTGGTGAAATACTCCGTGCAAAGCCCCACCAATCCACCTGTCACAACGCCCGCGCAGGTCGCGTAGAAAATTTTCAAGGCGGTCTCCCGAGGAAAACAGGCGAAACACAACCCAAACGACGTGAGCACGGTCAGCGCCGTCGCGATCCATAGCCCTACCCGCAACGCCCCTTGCACCTCGTCCGGCTCCGCCGCGCGGACGAAAAACGACGCCAACCAGCAGCAGAGCAATCCCGCCGCGCCCGCCAGCAAAGGAAATAATTGAGCAAGAGAATCATTTGGGAAATGCGCCACGCCAATTAGCAAAGCCGCCACCATCGTGACCACATAACTGTCGTAAAGATCCGCACCCATCCCTGCCACGTCGCCAACATTGTCGCCAACGTTATCCGCGACGACCGCAGGATTGCGCGGGTCGTCTTCTGGAAAATCATACTCGACCTTGCCAACCAAATCCGCGCCGACGTCCGCCGCTTTGGTGTAAATGCCGCCCCCGACGCGCATGAAGAGGGCGATGGACGCGCAACCAAGCCCAAATCCGAAAAGATAATCCGTGTTGGGATTACCCGTGGCATTTGTGCCACTCGCCAGCAAGACGCCAACCAGACCCAATAACGCCACGCTCACCGCACACAACCCCATGATCGTGCCACTCGCGAATGACACCTTGAGCGCGCGCGACAACGATTCGGTGGCCGCTTGCGCCGTGCGCACGTTCGACTTGGTCGCCACGCGCATTCCAATCCAGCCGGTCAGCGCGGCCAAAACCGCCCCTGCCAAAAACGCGAGCGCTTGCCCCTTGCTCAAGAGGGCCAGTCCTATGGACACCACAATCGAATAAATGGCGAGAATGGTATATTCGCGGCGCAGAAAAGCCATCGCTCCAGTGCGGATCGCACTGGCGATCGTTTCCATCCGCGCGTCGCCCGCGCTCTGGCGACGAATGAATTGATACAGCCGTCCACAGTACGCCAGCATAGCCAGCGCCACGGCAACCACCAAGTAAAGACTCCAATGCAGAGACATAGTGCGTCCTGTTTTTATGATAAAAAGGAAACTCTCTCGACTCACGCGACCGATGCGGCGAGCCACGAATCAGACTACTCCCCCGTCCGACCGTTGCGGCGGAAGGCTCGGCACTATATCCACGTGCCGCGCGAACGCAAGTCTTTTTCTGAAAAAAATCAGAAAATTCCAATCTATCCCGTACGTGCAGAGGGTCACTTCAGAAACGAGCAGATGTATTCGCAAATGCCTTGTGTCACCTCGATGTGAAAGCCCGATTTTGCCGACACCTCAAACGCTTCGCCTGCGGAAACCTCGCGCCACGCCTTTTGTCCGTCCGGTTTCACTCGGCAAGCGCCCGATATGATCTCCATTCGCTCCGCCGCGTCCGTGCCGAAATGAAACTCGCCGGGATAAATCAGCCCGAGCGTTTTCTTGCTGCCGTCGGCCAAAAGGATCGAATGGCTCACCACTTTGCCATCGAAATAAATGTTCGCCTTCGCAACGGCGGTGACGCCGGGGAATTGTTGTGGGATGGTTGCCATGACCGATTGATAAGGCGCGCCGCACCAAAAAGCAAGTCCTCCTACGGCGGACAAGCCCGCCAAAGATCAGCTCTTCACGCAGCGGTAACCCGCACGTCTCCCACTTCTCCAGCGCTGATTAGCACCGTCACCGTCATCGGACGGCAACAAACTTCACAGTCCACGATGAATTCCCCGCTGCCTTCGCTCACGTCCAGCGCAAGCTCGAAATTCTCCCCGCAATGCGGGCATTGAATCGTCGCGAAATCGTTCATACCCAAAGCTGACGATCGAGGGTTCGATACTGGACGGCCTCGGAGAGATGATGTGACTGGATGCGCTCGCTGGCTTCCAGGTCGGCAATGGTGCGCGCAACTTTCAGGATGCGATCGTAGGCGCGCGCGGAAAAGTTGAGCTGGCCCATGGCCGATCGCAGCATCTCCAGCGAGTCCTCGTTCAGTTTGCAATGCTCTTTCAGTTCCTTCGCGCCCATCCGCGCGTTGCAAAAAATTTTCCGGCGCGCCGCGAACCGCTTCCGCTGAATCTCCCGCGCCCGCTCGACACGTGAGCGCACGTTCTCCGACGCTTCGCCGCTGCCGTCCCGCAGCAACTCGCGCTCTTTCAGCGCCGGCACTTCGATGTGGATATCAATGCGGTCGAGCAACGGGCCGCTGACACGATTGCGATATTTTTGAACCGAGTTCGGTCCACAACGGCACTCGCGTTTGGCGTCCCCAAAAAAACCGCACGGGCAGGGATTCATCGCCGCGACCAGCATGAACTCGCAGGGGAACGTCGCCGTGTTGGCCGCGCGCGCGATCGTCACCGCCCCTTCTTCGAGCGGCTGACGCAACACCTCCAGCACGTTCCGGTGAAACTCCGGCAACTCATCCAGAAACAATACGCCGTTGTGCGCCAAGCTCGCCTCGCCCGGTTGCGGATTCGCCGTGCCGCCCAGCAACCCCGCATCGCTGACGGTATGATGCGGCGCGCGGAACGGGCGCGTGCCGACCAATCCCGCGTTCGGCGCGAGCGTGCCCGCGATGCTGTGAATCTTTGTCGTCTCCAGAGCCTCATCGAGCGAAAGCTGCGGTAGAATTGTCGGCAATCGCTTGGCCAGCATGGATTTTCCCGCACCCGGCGGGCCGATCATCAGAATGTTGTGACCGCCCGCGGCGGCAATTTCCAGGGCGCGCTTGGCGCTCTCTTGGCCTTTTACATCGGAAAAATCCACTTCGTATTGGGCATGAGTGGCAAAAAGTTTTTTGATGTCCACGTGCTTGGGTTTCAATTCGATGTTGCCCGCCAAAAATTCAGCCGCTTGCCGGAGATTTTCGATGCCGTACACTTCCAATCCCTCGACGACCGCCGCCTCGGCAGCATTCTCAAAAGGCACGATCACGCCGCGCCGCCGCGCGCGTTTCGCGCGTAACGCAATGGGCAGAACTCCTTTTACCGAGCGCACGCCACCGGTCAATGCAAGTTCGCCGACAACATAGAAATCGGTGAGCTTGTCGCTGATCAATTGTTCGGAGGCGGCGATCAGGCCCAGTGCAATCGGCAGATCGAAACTCGGGCCTTCCTTGCGGACGTCCGCCGGGGCGAGATTGATGGTGACGCGTTGACTGCCTGGCCAGCGGTAGCCGCTGTTGGAAAGGGCGGTATGGACGCGGTCGAGACTCTCTCGCACGGCGGTATCGGGAAGGCCGACGATGACGGGCTTCGCTTCGCCTTTGCCGACATTGACCTCGCACTCGACGGGACTGGCATCAATGCCATGCACCGCAGCGGAGTAGATTTTGGCGAGCATGGCGGTAGCGTAACGAATTGTGCGCACATGAGCAAGTGCACGGTTATACCAACAGTCAATACCGATATCCTTTGCTCATGGTGAACGCGTCCTGAATCAGCCGGATCTCCGATGCTTCCCGCTTGTCGGCCATCACGACCTCGACGATGTCGAAACGGAATTGAACCTCCGGGTTGCCGATCTCGCGCAGATATTCCAGCGCGGTGCGCGTGAGGTTTTTCTGCTTCTCGGCGTCCACCGCCACGCTCGGCGCGCCATATTCTTCGCTCGCCCGCGTCTTGACCTCGACAAACACCAGGATATCATCGTCACGACACACCAGATCAATCTCGCCATGCCTGCCTTTGTATCGGCGCACGAGTATCTTGTACCCGCGTTCGCGAAGAAAGCGCTCCGCCAACTTCTCACCCCGCTCCCCCAATGCGAGATGCGGCGTCAATCTGGATTTTTTCAAGAAGCTCGCCAATAAACTCACGCCGGGAATTCTACCGTTTCCCTGGACCGCATTCAAACAAATGCATAAACTCAATTTTCGAACGCATGCGTTGTCGCGGGAGAGTCCCAAACTTAATCGAATACCCTCGACTCCAACAGAACAGCAACGGGTCAACTTCTCCCTCCCTAAAAGGGACAGTTTTTGGATTTTTGCATCCTTGCATCTTTTTGTCCGTCCGTTCTATACTGGGCTGCCGTTTTTTTCTAATTTTTCGAAAGTGACGGTGCAAAATGCAACTAAGCGTTCGTGATGTTTCGCGGTTGTTTGATGTCTCGGAACAGACCGTTTATCGGTGGATTGATTCGGAGCAGCTTCCCGCCAATCGAGTGAGTGGAGTGTATTCGTTTAATCGCCAGGAGCTTCTGGAGTGGGCGACACGCCATCAACGCGCGATCCCCGACGAGCTGCTGGGCGGCAGTGATGTCGCCGAACGGCTGCCGATGCTGTCGGAGGCGTTGGAGGTGGGCAAAATTTTCCATGGGTTGAAAGGCAACGACAAGAGCGAGGTGTTGCGCAGTGTCGTCGCGTTGATGTCGGTGCCCGATTCCGTGAATCGCGAGTTTCTATTGAGCGTTCTGTTGGCTCGCGAAAAAATGGAATCCACGGGGATCGGCGATGGCATTGCCATTCCGCACGTGCGCAATCCGATCGTATTGCAGGTGACCCAGCCGACGGTGACGCTTTGTTTTCTCGAAAATCCCGTGGAGTTCGGCGCATTGGACGGCAAACCCGTGTTCGCGCTTTTCTCGCTGGTCAGCCCCACGGTGCGCTCGCACTTGCACTTGCTCTCGCAACTGTCGTTCGCGCTACGCGATGATAAATTCAAGGCGGTCATTACTCGTCAGGGATCGAAGGAGGAAATTTTCACCGAGTTACGGCGAGTGGAATCCCGGATAGCCAAACCAGCGGCGGCCAACGGGTAAACATCGCATCACCATGGACATCCTCCTGATTGCATTGGGACTGATTGTATTGGGTGGTCTGGCTGCAGCGGCAGTCGGGCGAAACCCACGGTTGGCAACGGCGTTTGGCGTCGGCGGCGCCGTGACCGGGTGCGTGGTCGGGCTTGTTCCGGTGTTGCGCGTGCTGGCAAGTGGCTCAACGGAATCTCTGCGGATGGCGTGGAACGTTCCATATGGAGCGTTTTTTATCGAGATGGACGCGCTCTCGGCGTTTTTTCTGTTGCCCGTGTTTGTGCTGTGCGGGTTGGCAGCGGTTTACGGGGGTGAATATCTAAGGGCGTTCTGGGGAAGGAAATCAGTGGGCGCAGCCTGGCTGTTCTACAACCTGCTGATCGTGAGCATGGTGTTGGTAATCGTCGCGCGCAACGCGGTGCTATTCCTGGTTGCATGGGAAGTCATGGCGTTGACGTCGTTTTTTCTCGTGACGTTCGAGGATGAAAAGGAAGAGGTGCGCGAGGCGGGTTGGACTTATTTGATCGCCACACATCTCGGCACGGCGTTTTTGCTGGCGATGTTCGTGTTGCTCGGCCGCGAGAGTGGCTCGATGGATTTTGACCAATTTCACGCAGCGCCCGCAACAGCCAGCGCCCTTTTTTTGCTCGCCGTGATCGGCTTTGGGACGAAGGCGGGATTCATGCCGCTGCACGTCTGGTTGCCGGAGGCGCACCCGGCTGCGCCGAGCCACGTATCAGCCGTGATGTCGGGCGTGATGATCAAGACGGGAATTTATGGTTTGGTTCGTGTGCTGACCTTCCTCGGACCGCCTCCCGCGTGGTGGGGATGGACGCTCATCGCCATTGGGTTGACATCGGGAATCCTTGGGATTCTCTTCGCTCTGGCACAGCAGGATTTGAAACGGTTGTTGGCGTATAGCAGCGTCGAAAATATCGGCATCATCACATTAGGTCTTGGCCTTGGGTTGTTGGGGCAAAGCGTTGGCTCGGAAAGTTTGACGATCCTGGGTTTTGCTGGCGCGCTGCTGCACGTGATCAATCACTCGCTCTTCAAAGGATTGCTTTTCCTGGGCGCCGGCGCCGTGTTGCACGCGACTGCCACTCGCACGCTGGATCATCTTGGCGGTTTGCTCAAACGAATGCCGCAAACAGCCGCGATGTTCTTGATCGGTGTGGTGGCGATTTCTGGGTTGCCACCGCTCAACGGGTTCGCGAGCGAGTTTCTGATTTATTGGGCTGGGTTCGTCGGGGGAACAACGCTGCCGGTGTCCTCCGCCGCGCCGACCCTTACCGCCGTTGCCGGGCTGGCGTTGATTGGTGGATTGTCCGTGGCGTGTTTTACCAAAGCGTTTGGGATTGTTTTTCTCGGCGAACCGCGTCGGCAACACGCGACACCGCCACATGAGCCGGGAATGGCGATGCGATGGCCGATGTTTTTGCTGGCGGCTGCATGTGTGGCGATTGGATTATTCTCGCCGCTTGTGGTGCGGTCGCTCGCGCCAATTTTGGAAAGTTTTTGCGGCTTAGACCCTGTTGTGCTCGAAAATAATCTTATCACCGTCGTGGAGCCGATGACCGCGATTAGTTTGGCGGGCGCGGTCTTTTTGTCCGTGGTCGGTTTGCTTGTGTTGTTACGCTGGCGGCTTTTGTCGCGGCGCGAAGTTACAGAGGGCGTGACTTGGGATTGCGGGTACGCGCAACCGTCGCCACGGATGCAATATACGGGGTCGAGCTTCGTCCAGCCCCTCACCGACTTGGCCGCGACGTTTCTGCGCGCGCGGAGAACCATTCAGCCGCCGACGGGAATTTTTCCCGCCGAATCGGCATTGGCAACGGAGACACCTGACGTTTGCCGGGAAGGAATCTATCGTCCGCTCTTTTCGGGCGTTCAGTGGAGTGTCTCGAAGCTGCGATGGCTGCAACACGGCAATGTCCAGCTCTACGTACTCTACATCGCGTTGACGCTGTTGGTTTTGCTGGTTTGGAAACTTGGATGACAATCATCATGCTCCCCCTCTCGCTCCTTCATCCCGCGCTGGCGCTGTTGCTTGCTCCGCTGTTGTTGAGCGTAATCGCTCGCACGAAAGCATTTTTTGGGGGACGCGTTGGGCCGCCGTGGCTGCAACCCTATTATGATTTGGCGCGGTTGTTGCGCAAGGGCTCCGTCTATAGTCACACGACCAATTGGGTTTTTCGCGCGGGGCCAATCGTGGGCCTGGCGGCGGTATTCATGGCGATGACGCTGATTCCGTTCGCTGGCGTTCATGCCTTGGTGTCGTTTCAGGGTGACTTGATTTTGTTCGCCTATTTGCTCGGCCTGATGCGGTTCTTCACCGTCCTCGCCGCGCTGGATACGGGATCGAGCTTTGAGGGAATGGGCGCGAGTCGGGAAGTGCAATTTGCCGCGTTGGTCGAGCCGGCGTTGTTTATCGGGTTGGCGACCGTCGCGCGGCACACGGAAAGTGTGTCGCTCTCGGAAATGTTCGGCGGTTTGTCGGGGGCGGGCTGGGCGGAAGCCGGCGCGGCCTTGGGAATGGTGGCGATCGCGCTGACGCTTGTGTTTTTGTCGGAGAACTCGCGGATTCCCGTGGACGATCCGAATACGCACCTGGAACTGACCATGATTCATGAAGTCATGGTGCTGGATCATAGCGGCCCTGACTTCGCCTTCATCCTCTATGGCGCGGCGCTCAAACTTTGGGTCTTGGGCGCGCTGATTGTTGGGATCGTGCTGCCCGTCCATAGTGGATCTCTCTGGCGCGATTTTGCGGTAACGATCGGCGGGATGTTGTTGCTGGCGATTTTGACGGGTGTGGTTGAATCCACGCTCGCGCGGCTGCGACTGGTGCGCGTGCCGCATTTATTGGTGGGCGCTGGCGTGTTGTCGGTGCTGGCGTTGTTTTTAGTGTTGAGGTGACGATGAGCAATCACTGGACGGAAGCCGTTATCGTGTTGTTGGTGCTGACCAGCTTTAAATTGCTGGGATCGAGTCGGCTCGGCGCGTGCATCCGCGCGGTGGCAGTACAGGGTATTGCGTTGGGCGCGCTGACCTTGCTGGCGCACGTGGAAGCGCTCTCGGTGCGTTCGGTGGCATTGGCCGTGGTGAGCATGGCGCTGAAAGGCGCCGTGTTTCCGTGGTTGATGTTTCGCGCGTTGCGCGAGGCGGGCGTCCGACGGGAGGTCGAACCGTTCGTTGGTTATACGACGTCGCTGGTGATCGGGGCGGCAACGCTGGGAATGTCATTTTGGATTGGATCGCGACTGCCACTGCCGGTGGTAACGTTTTCTTCGTTGGCGATTCCCGCGGCCTTGTTCACGGTGCTAATGGGTTTATTCGTCATCGTGAGCCGCCGCGTCGCGATCAATCAAGTGCTCGGCTATTTAGTATTGGAGAATGGGGTGTTTGCGTTCGGGTTGGCCCTGGCGCAAGTCGCGCCCCTTTGGGTGGAACTGGGCATTCTGCTCGATGTATTCGTGGCGGTATTTGTCATGGGAATCGCGATCTTTCACATCAGCCGCGAGTTTGACCACATCGAGACCGATCGACTGACGAATCTGAAGGACTAGCCCCACCATGATCCCCCCTTCATCCTTAGCGAACGAGCAAAAAATGAACTACGTTTATCTACTTCGCAGCACAAAGGAGGTGGCGGGGTGATTCTCGCCTTGATTTTAATACCGACCGTTGCCGGCGCTCTCTCATTTTTCATTCGGCGCGACGAGCCGCGGCGCGCGTTGCTGATGATGACCGCGCTGGCGCATGCAGCGCTGACGGCGTGCGCATGGTTCAGGGAATTGCCGCCTGCCCTCAACGGGTGGCTGGCGCTGGATGCGATGGGGTTGCTCTTCCTGACTATTACCAGCGCGTTGTTCCTGGTCGCGGCGATCTATGCCGTGGGTTACTTGCACCGAGAAGGACTGGGGCGCCACAAGGATTTTGAAGAGGGCATGTTTTTCACCAACTCTCCGTCATCCATCTTTACAGGGTGCCTGCTGTTGTTCCTGGCCACCATGACGTTGGTGACGGTGAGCCATCACTTTGGATTGCTCTGGGTGGCGATTGAGGCGACAACGTTGGCCAGCGCGCCGCTGATATTTTTTCATCGGCATCATCGGTCGTTGGAGGCGACGTGGAAATATCTGCTGATTTGCTCGGTGGGCATCGCGTTGGCGTTGCTCGGTAATTTTTTTCTCGCCGTCGCGGCGGCTGATCACGGCGATGAAGCAATGACCGTCCGCGCGTTATTGGCGCACAGCGCAAATCTGAACGTGCCGTGGCTCAAAGCCGCATTTCTTCTGTTTTTGGTTGGGTACGGCACCAAGATGGGGCTTGCCCCGATGCACACGTGGTTGCCCGACGCACACAGCGAAGCGCCATCGGTCGTTTCGGCGTTGCTGTCCGGCACGCTGCTCAACTGTTCGTTCGTCGGGATTTTGCGCGCCCAACAAGTCCTTGTCGCCGCGGGACAGGCGGAGTTTGGGCAAGAATTGCTCATCGGATTCGGATTACTCTCGATGTTGGTGGCGGGAATTTTCATTCTCGGCCAAAGCGACTACAAGCGAATGCTCGCTTACTCCAGCGTTGAACACATGGGCATCCTCTCGCTGGGCATCGGACTCGGAGGCGCGGCGACGTTCGGCGCGATGTTGCACGCGGTCAATCATTCGGTCGCCAAGGGGATGCTGTTTCTCGTTGCGGGGAATATCGTCGCCGCCTATCAAACCAAATCCACCGACGCGGTGCGCGGCGTGTCGCGGCTGCTCCCCGTGTCGGGAGCGCTGTGGCTGATGGGCGTGCTGGCGATTACGGGTTCACCGCCGTTCGGGCCGTTTTTGAGCGAGTTCACGATCCTTAAAGCCGCGCTCGATGGAGGGCATTCGTTCATTGCCATCTCGTATCTTGCGCTTCTGGCCCTGATTTTTGTCGGTATGATAACCGCCGCGTTGCGCATGGCGCAGGGCGCGCCCGCCGAAGCAAATGCAACACCCGCGCGCGAATCATGGCTGGCAATTGCGCCGCCCGCGGCGCTTGCGATGGCGACGCTGGTGCTTGGACTCTACTTGCCGCCCGCCTTGAGCGAGGCACTGCACAAAGCCGCGCAACTCTTGGGAGGTCCCTGATGCCAACTCCCGCGCCACTTGTCATCGGAAACGGCGAAGTCGCAAGGATCACGGCGATTCCCGTGCTGGAAATCTCCGAGTTTCGCACCGCCGTCATCGCGGGTGTCCGTGACGGAGCGCGTCTTGCAGCGTTTTTTGCACAGCCGATTTCCAACGGCGTCGTTCGCCTCATCGCAGTTGTGGCCATGCGTGCGTCCGGAAGTTTTTCGGTTTTCGCGACGGCCGTGAACGATTCCTATCCCGCGCTTACGCCGGATTGCCCGCAAGCGCACGGGTTCGAGCGCGAGATTGCCGAGCAATATGGTGTGAAACCGCTCGGGCATCCGTGGCTCAAGCCGATTCGATTTCCAGACAAGGCTATTGGAGTCGCCGATTTTTTCCAAGTGCGCGGCGAGGAAGTGCATGAAGTCGGCGTCGGCCCTGTCCACGCGGGGATCATCGAGCCGGGTCATTTCCGTTTCCAATGCCACGGTGAACAGGTTTTGCATCTGGAAATTTCACTCGGCTACCAACATCGCGGCGTCGAACGCGCGCTGATGGATGGCCCAAACAAGCGCACGATTCATTACGCCGAGACTCTGGCGGGCGATACGTCGGTCGGTCATGCAACGGCCTATTGTCAATCGGTCGAAGCGTTAGCACGTTGTTCCGTCCCGGCTCGCGCGCAAGTGTTGCGAGGTATCGCGCTCGAACTGGAACGATTGGCGAATCACACGGGCGATTTGGGAGCGCTGGCCAACGACGTCGGTTTTTTGCCGACGGCGTCCTACTGCGGCCGGTTGCGCGGCGATTTTCTGAACATAACCGCGCACATTTGCGGCAGCCGCTTTGGACGCGGACTCGTGCGACCGGGCGGCGTTGGATTCGACGTGGACGATCTGCGCGTGAGCCAACTGCGCGAGAAACTCGACGGTGCGATGCGTGACGTGGAGAGTGCGGTGCATTTGCTTTGGAACACGCCGACGCTGATGGCGCGGTTCGAGGAGACAGGCCGCCTGTCGCGCGAGATTTGTGAGGAGCTTGGGCTCGTTGGCGGCGCGGCGCGCGCATGCGGTCTGGAACGGGATGCGCGGTTTGAATTTCCTTCGGGCATCTTTCAATTTTTTCAGATCCCCGTCTCGACATGGCACACCGGTGATGTGTTTGCACGGGCGTATGTGCGGTGGCTGGAAATCCAACGTTCCGCGGCGTTCATCCGCGAGCAATTGGAAATGCTGCCAAAAGGGGAGCGATGTACGAAACTGGGGACACTCGCGCCCGATTCGTTCGCCGTCACCTTGGTCGAAGGTTGGCGCGGCGAGATTTGCCACGTGGCCATGACCGACGCTGCGGGACGATTTGCGCGGTATAAAGTCGTTGACCCGTCGTTTCACAACTGGAGCGGTCTGGCCATGGCGCTGCGCGACCAGCAAATCTCCGATTTTCCGCTCTGCAACAAGAGCTTCAATCTCTCCTACTGCGGCCACGACCTTTGAGGACCCGATGATCAAAACCTTGCTCACACGATTGCAACAAGGCCACCAGACCATCCCGTTCCCGGCCACCGCGCCTACATTGCCGGATCGCTTTCGCGGCCTGCCAGCCTTCGACATGACCAAATGTCCTCAAGGATGCCGCGATTGCGCCGATGCATGTCCGACCGATGCCATTGCCGTGGATGTAAAAGGAGTTCACCTCGATCTCGGTCGCTGTCTCTTCTGCGCCGACTGTGTTGCCGCTTGTCCCGAAGGAGCGCTCCAGTACACCCAAGACTATCGGCTGGCAACCCGCACGCGAGAAGCGATGGTTTTCAATGGAAAAACGCTCCCACTCGCCCGCGCGCTCGAAGAGAAAGCACGCCGGCTCTTCGGTCGGTCGCTCAAACTTCGCCAAGTCAGCGCCGGTGGCTGCAACGGTTGCGAGGCCGACGTCAATGTTCTCAACACCATCGTCTTCGATCTCGGCAGGTTCGGCATCCAATTTGTCGCTTCGCCCCGGCACGCCGACGGTCTGCTCATTACGGGACCCGTGACCGAGAACATGAAACTCGCGCTGAAAAAAACGTACGATGCCGTTCCCGCCCCGAAAATCGTGATCGCTGTCGGCGCGTGTGCGATTTCGGGCGGGCCATACATCAATCATCCGGAAGTGCACAACGGCGCGGATTCAGTTGTGCCAGTTGACCTCTACATCCCCGGCTGCCCGCCGCATCCGCTCACCATCCTCGACGGTTTACTGCGCCTGCTTGGCCGATTGGAAGAAAACGCCTCCGATCCATCGAGATAACACCTGTCCGGTTTGTATTTTGTGGTACACCAAGATGAAGATGGGGCTGTGCTGTCCCAAATCCGGAAACGCTTCCGGATTTCAAATCGGAAAACGTTTTCCGATTTGATTTTCCCTCTTAAAAAAAACCTCTCCGTACGGAGAGACTGCGACACCGATCGGCGAAGGATTTCGCCTCTTTCGCACCGCTTTTTATTGACGATTCTGGCTCCGATCATTACACTCCGCGCGGCGTCGCGAAGAAAGATAAGACAAATCAAATGACCGAAAACAAAAACTTAAATGCGTGGGTAAAAGAATGCGCTGCTCTATGTCAGCCCGATCAAATTCATTGGGTTGATGGATCAACAGCGGAAACAGCGGAGCTGACCAAGCAAGCCATCACCAATGGCACTCTGATTGCGCTGAATCAAGAGAAGCTGCCGAATTGTTATCTTCACCGTAGCAATCCCAACGACGTGGCGCGTACCGAGCAACTGACCTTCATCTGCACGCCGACGAAAGAAGAGGCCGGTCCGACCAACAACTGGATGGCGCCCGACGAAGGCTATCGCAAACTCGGCGACATTTTCCGCGGTTCGATGAAGGGTCGTACGATGTATGTGATCCCGTACTCGATGGGCACGGTTGGCTCGCCGTTCAGCAAGATCGGCGTCGAGATCACCGATAGCATCTATGTGGTGCTGAACATGCGGATTATGTGCCGCATCGGAAAACCCGCCCTCGATCAGCTTGTCGTGAATGGGGATTTTGTCAAAGGGCTGCATTGTACCGCCGATCTGAATCCAGAACGCCGGTTCATTTGTCATTTTCCGCAGGACAATACGATTTGGAGCGTCGGGAGCGGGTACGGGGGGAACGCGTTACTCGGCAAAAAATGTTTTTCGTTGCGGATCGCAGGGTTTTTGGCGCGCGAAGAAGGTTGGATGGCGGAGCACATGCTCATCATGGGTATCGAAGATCCGAAGGGTAACGTTACCTACGTCGCCGCCGCGTTCCCGAGCGCTTGCGGCAAGACGAACCTCGCGATGCTCGTTCCGCCCACGACCGTCGCCGGTTACAAAGTCTGGACGGTGGGCGATGATATTGCTTGGATGCGCATTGGTTCCGATGGCCGACTCTGGGCGGTGAATCCCGAAGCGGGTTTCTTTGGCGTCGCGCCTGGCACGAGCATGAAAAGCAATCCGAACGCGATGCGAACCGTGCAGAGTAATTCGCTCTTCACCAACGTCGTGCATACGCCCGACAATACCGTTTGGTGGGAAGGTATGGATGGCGCCCCGCCCGCCAGCGGAACTGATTGGCGCGGCAAACCCTGGACACCGGAGAACGGAGAGAAAGGCGCGCACGCCAACGCCCGATTTACCGCGCCCGCCCGGCAATGCCCGTGCATTTCGCCCGAATGGGAAAATCCCAAGGGTGTGCCGATCAGCGCGATCCTCTTTGGTGGACGCCGCGCGCGAGTCGCGCCGCTCGTGTATCAGTCACGCGACTGGCAACACGGCACGTATGTCGGCGCAACCATGGCCAGCGAAACCACGGCTGCCGCCGCCGGCGCGGTTGGAGTGGTGCGGCGCGATCCGATGGCGATGCTGCCATTTTGCGGCTACGATATGGGCCGGTATCTCCACCACTGGCTCGCAATGGGCAAGAAACTCGGCGATAAAGCCCCGAAGATTTTTCACGTCAATTGGTTCCGACTCGATGGAAACGGTAAATTTCTTTGGCCGGGTTTTGGCGAAAACATCCGCGTCCTAAAATGGATCGTCGAACGTTGCCAGGGGCAGGGGAAATCTGTCGAGACGCCCATCGGGAATCTACCCGCTCCGGACGCGCTGGATCTGAACGGTCTCAACCTTCCCGCGGACGCTTTGCAACAGTTGCTCACCGTTGACCGTGCCGAATGGAAGGCGGAAGTTGCCGATCAAGAATCACTCTTCAAGCTGCTTGCAGCCACCATGCCGAAGGAATTGATCGCCGAACGCGAGGCCTTGTCGAAGCGACTGTAGCTGCGGTCTATGACCGGCAAAACCATTTCCAAAGACAAATCGGCGCTCATAGAGCGCCGCTACAATTTTTTAACTAGAAAATCCCCGAGCGCCAGATTTTTCAGGTCACACCCGTAAAACATATTCAGCGCGTCCTCGGGCGAGCAGACCATCGGTTCACCGCGGCGGTTCAGTGAAGTATTGAGCAGGACGGGGACTCCCGTTTTCGCGGCGAACTTGGTGATCAACTCGTAGTAGCGCGGATTGCTGCGCGCCGTGACGATCTGCGGGCGCGCGGTGCCATCTTCATGGACGACTTCCGGGATGCGCGATTTCCATTTTTCGGCAACGGTGAATGTGAACGTCATGTACGGCGACGGATGACGAGATTGTAAAATGTCCGGAGCGACAGTATCGAGCATGGAAGGACAAAACGGCCGCCAGCGTTCGCGGTATTTGATTTGCGCATTGATGGTGTCAGCGACGCCGCCCGTAGCGGGATTGCCGAGGATGCTGCGGTTGCCAAGCGCCCGAGGGCCGAATTCCATCCGCCCCTGAAACCACGCTACGACTTCCCCGCGCGCGAGAAGGTTGGCGGCGACATCCGTGATCGAATTACATTTTTCGTAGCGGATATTGCGGGCTTTGAGCGCGGATTCGATCTGGTCTGCCGTATATTCCGGTCCAAGATAGGCGTCAGTCATGGGTTGAATCTTGTCGCCACGCTGCGCGGCAACGTAGGTGGCCGCGCCGAGCGCTGTCCCGGCGTCGCTAGCGGCGGGCTGAACGAAGAGTTCACTGCCGGATGGTAAAGATTCGATGAGACGCTGGTTGCATTTGACGTTGAGTGCGACGCCGCCCGCGTAACAGAGGCGTCGGGTTTTGGTTATGACATCGCCAAGATAATGTTTTGTCATACCCAGCGTGATGTCTTCGAGTTGCCGTTGCACGGCGGCGGCGATGTGGACATAGGGTTCGTCAATCTCGTCGCCCTCGCGTGGTTTGCCCCACAGCTCGATGAGTTTGGGCGAGAAATACGTGCCTTTCCCATCGCGCTTGTGGCGTCGCCAGCCGATACAATTGACCAGCTCCGTATTGACGCGGAAATCACGCTCGTTCCATTCGATCAGCGGCGTGACGTCAATTTTCTTCGCGTCACCATAGGGCGCCATGCCCATGACTTTGTATTCGCCGTCGAGCATTTCGAAGCCGAGATATTCCGTCACGGCACCATAGCAGCCGCCCAAGGAGTCCGGCGCATAAAACTGTTTCAAACAACGAATTTTTCCATTCTCGCCGACACCGAACCAAGTGGTGCAATATTCGCCCACGCCGTCAATGCTCATGATCGCCGCGTCGCGATAACCTGACAAATGATACGCGCTGGAGGCGTGCGCAAGGTGATGTTCTACGAACGCCATGCAATTATTGGCGCGCACCCCCAGCTCGCCGAGTGTCTGGACGAGTTGGTACACGTTGCGATGAAATCGCCGGTTCCCATTCAGCAACGCCACCAACGCGCGGTCGGGTGCATACCAATGTCGCCGGGCATAATGCCAGCGGGCGGGCGAGAACAAACTGATTTGCGCGTATGGGTAGGCGACTAAATTTACTTCGCTCGGTTTGACCCCGGCTTTTTCGAGGCAAAACCGCGCTGCGTGCAGCGCCGGCTTTCCTTTTGCATGCTTGTCGCGAACGAATCGCTCTTCCTCGGCGGCCGCGACAACCTTGCCGTCCACGACGAGTGCCGCCGCAGGATCGTGACCCACTGCGCCGCCCATGCCGAGAACGATCATTGTTTGGAATCCGTGTCGCGCTGGAAAACAGCGACGTGAAGAGTGTGGACGAGCGGCAGTTGAGCAAAATCTTTCACGAGGCGAAACCCCTCGGACTGGAAGTAGCCCTCAATTTCGGCCAGCGAGGTTGCGTATTTCGTGGATTTCTTGCCGCCGAGAGCCGAACGAAGACGGTTCTTGGCCGACGTGAACGAAAGCGGGCTGAAATAAGAGAGCACCACGTTTTTTCCCGCCACACGACAGAGCTGCCGCACCACACGCGCGCGAATTTCCCGGTCCGGAAAATGATGGAAGAGGCGGAAACTCACAATCGTATCGAACGCGCCGTCCTTGAACGTGAATGACTCGACGTCTTGTTTCTCGACCGTAGCCACGATGTCGTTGTTCTTGAAATTCTCCCGCGTGATCTCGATCATTGCATCCGAAAGATCGGCGGCGCAGATTTTGTATCCTTTCTGCGCCAGATGCACCGAGACGCGACCGCCGCCGCAGGGAACATCGAGGACGCGGTGGCCCGGCGGGATCAAGGCAAATGCACGGTCGAGCAACTGCATCTCGGCGTTGTGCTTAGTTGGTTTGCGGTCTTGGTATTTACGCGAGCGTTGCTCGTCGTATTTGACACGGCCTTTGTAGGCGACAGGATTTTGACTCATAGAGGGGTTCGTGGAGTGGCCAGTGCAGGCTTGCCCGCCGCGTTGTGTGGCGGTTGCTTGCCCGCGGTTCCGGGTTGGCTTGCCGACGACGAGGAATCGTTTCCATAGCCGAGCTCGCAGAGGCGATGCCCCGCGAGTTGGGCAAAGAGTTTCTGTTCGTCGTCGGTTAAATCATTGCGCCAGCGGCCGATCGATTCTTTCGAGAGCGGTTGCGTGGCCGCTTCGTTCGCGGCAAATCGGGCGGCGTCGCGGGACGAGTCGTGCCGCGCGTGGTATTCGAGCATGGCGCCATCGAACGTTTCGCCAAGATATTCGCAAAGCGACCGGAGCGTCTTTTCAGGAGCGCCAACCAGGTCTTCGTAGCGTAATTCGAAGTACTTCGACCGCCCGCGCCACGCCATTCCGCATCCTGTATCCTCCAGCCACATCTCGATGCATGGCCGCAGCGGACGACGGATGTTCGTTTCGACAGGTTGACCGTTCACCACTCGAAATTTCGGGTGCGTTCGCATCGAGCAAACCACATCGCGTCCGTCCCGGATGACGTGGACGAATCTCGCTTCGGGAAAATGCCGGTAGATGTAGTCGAGATGCCGAATGTTTTGCGGAGTCTTATCGGCCCAGCGCGACCGGCCGCGTCGCTCGGCGTACCGCGAAAAAAACCGCTCGACAAACTGCGCGTGATCGCCGGCTTGATCGTGTAGCGCCCAGATTTCAGGTTCGGACATGTCGAAACGCGCGGCGAGTTTGTGCGGGATAAAACCGCCCGTGAACAGGCTGGTTTCGGGACCGCACACGATTCGCGGATGGGAATCCAGCATCACCCGCAGCAGCGTCGTGCCGCTCCGGGGACAGCCACCAAGAATCACCGGCGATTGGGACGAGACATGACGCGAGGCGCGTCGTCGCCACCAACGCGCCAATGACGAGTTATTGATTTGAAAGGCTCGGAACATTCGGGGCGAATCTAATGCCAATCGCCATTGTTCGCAACGGGGTTTTTTAAGAAATCGCGCACGGAACTTGCCGCGAAAAAGTTTCACGGATACAATGCGACCGTGAAAGTATTTGTCAGCACGGTGGTGCGGGGCGCGCCGATGGAGAAGGCGGGAGAACTGATCGCTCTGGATTGGGACGCCAAACGTGTGATCAGTCGCGTGCCGATTTTCCCGAGCGACCCAGCCGTGCCCGACCCCAACTCGCGCGGGGGCGGACGCGGCGGACGCGGGATTGCCGTCTTGCCCACCACGTCGGGCAAGCCCAACGAATTGTTTGTTGTTACCTATCACACGCTCCTGGGGTTCGATTTTGATCTGAAACCGACCCGGCGCATTTCACACGGCAACTTCGCCGGGTTGCACGAGGTTAAAGCGGTAGAAGATGGGATTTGGGTCAGTTCGACGGCGCTCGGCGCGGTTCTGAAGGTGGATTGGAACGGCGACGTCCTGCAAGAATGGTGGGCGCACGACGATCCGCTGGTGCGAGAGAAATTTTCACCCCCGCCATTTATGCCCAACAAACAGGCGGACAATCGGATCGCGTATCTCGAAGATTTCTCGAAGGTGCATCTCAATAACGTCGAGGTTTCCGGTGGGCGTGTTTATATTTGTTTCAACAACTACGGCGCTGTGTTGCGGCTTTTCCCGACGGAAATCGTTGCGCACGATCCCGCGCTGAAGGGTTGTCACAACGGGCTGGTGACGGCGGATGGCAAATTTTTGCTGAACGACAGTCATCATCACACGATCGTGATTGTGGATTTGGGGACGGGTCAGGCCACGCGGCGGATCAACCTAGTCGAGTTCCCCGAAGTGTCAGCACTGGCCGCCACTACACAAATCAAAGGCGTGTCGTGGGGTGTACGGGTAAAAAACTTTTTGATTCGCAAGCGGATGACGCGTCCGCTGTTCACCCGGGGGATGTGTTTGCTGGACGATTCGCGCCTGCTCGTGGGCGTTTCGCCGGCGACCGTGCTGGAGATTGATTACAAACAAGGACGACTGCTTGGTTTGATGCAGCTTTCCGATAGCGCCAACGAATGTGTACACGGACTCGAAGCCGCTTTGCCACCGGCATAGCGCTGGATACCTGCGCTATTCCTCGCAAAGCACGCGGAAACCATACGTTTCGAAACGGTCGGCCGGATTATTTCCATCACGCGCGCAACTCTTGAGGTCGCGAGTGCGAGTGCTCCAGCTCGCCCCTTTGTCCACACGCAAGCGACCGGTCGCCGGACCTTTGGGATCCGTCAGCGGTCCTTGGGGATACCAATCAAACCAATCGCCGACCCATTCCCAGACATTCCCGACCATATCGTAGAGTCCCCACGGGTTTGCCGGATACGTTCCGACTGGTGCGGTGAATTCGTAACCGTCCTCGACATAACTTTCCGGCAGGCTGCGCAACCCGCCGGCGTTCGCTTTTAGCCGATCCCAGGGCGCATCGCCCCAATACAAAACCGTCGTCGTGCCGGCTTTGCAGGCAAATTCCCACTCGGCTTCCGTGGGCAGGCGATACAGCCGCCCTTCCTTTTCGGACAGCCAGCGGCAAAACTTCTGCGCCTCCTGCCAGGTAACACCTTCGACGGGGTGCGCATCAAAATCATTGCCGCGTTGATGTTTCAATCGCCGCTGTTTGAACGTCGGATCGAATTGCTCGAAAAGCGGGAGGGTCGTTTCGTGCGCCGCCAGATAATACGCCTTGGTCAACGTGACCGGGCATCCAATTTTTTTCTCCGCGCTCATCCGCGCCGCTTGTTCCTTTGTCAGTCCCATCCAAAAACTGCCCGGCTCGATGCGAACCAACTTCATGCCGAGGGTATTGGAATGGTAAACAATGGATTTCCGTTTTACCCCGTCCGGCGTGGCGCACTCGATTTCCACCGTCTCGGTCTTCCACACGGCGGGCGTCTTGGCCCATTTCGAGCGGTCCATCGGCGGCAAATCCTGCATGCTGGCGATAGGCGCGCTCGGCCAGACGTAACGGTCGCGCCAGATTTTCCAATACAGTAATCCGCCGACAATAGCGCCCGCGACAACCAAAACGATGATAATGCGAATTGCCCGCTTCACTCGCCTACTCTAAGATGTGTACGTGACACAACTCAAGAAGAATGGCGTGGCTTGGGAACTGGCCGACGACTTCGTAGGCGATCTCGACGCCGTGTTGGCCGACACCGGCGAGGTCATCAAAAAGACCCCGACCAAGCTCGTGACCCGCCACACGCTCGGCAATCGCACGGTGTATCTCAAGCGATACATCAACCGCGTCGGATTGCGCCCCCTGAAATATTTTTTCAAAATCTCCGAGGCGCGGAACGAATGGGCGCTCGCCGCCGAGGTGACTGCCCGTGGTATCCCCGTCGTCCGCTACCTCGCCGTGGGCGAGCGTTGGACGACGCTCGGCTTGCAAGAAAGCCTCATCATCAGCGAAGGATTCGACGGCGCGCGGCTCGACAAATATCCGCGCCACCAAAACGACGACCTGCAAACGGCGCTGGCCGGCCTGCTCCGTCTCATGCACGACCGCGGCGTGCTCCAGCGCGATCTTCATCACAACATCCTCGTGCGCGAAAATCCGTTGGAATTGAGGCGGATCGACGTTGACCGCGGCGAGATGCGGGAGCCGTTGGAGGAAGCCCAGCGCGTCGAAAATCTTGCGTATATCAATTGCTTCGTTCCGTTGCGCGAAAAATTCTTTACCTCGTATCAAGCCGCCCCCGGTTTCATCGCGAAAATCTTGCGCCGCAGCGACGCGATTCTCCGCGAGCTGGCCGTCCGCCGCGCGCATCGCTGTCTCGAACACAACCTCCGTTTCGAACCCAAACGGATTGGTGATTTGACCTGGTGGGTTCGACTGGAGTTTTTCGGCGAAGCATGTAAGCGACTTCTCGAAAACCCGGACGCGGCGCTGGAATCCTGTTCGCGCCTTTTCAAGAGCGGTCACAACCGTCAATCCACCATTGGCGCCTTCGACGGCGTCGTTCTGAAACGATTCAACCAAAAAAACCGTTGGAACTACCTGAAGGATTTATTTCGGCCCTCGCGGGCTTTTCGCGCCTATCAGAAAGCCTATCACCTCGAACTGCTCGGCATCCCCACCCCGCGACCCGTCGCCGCGGCAGAGCGTCGTTGTTGCCGAGTGGTCTTGAACAGCTATCTTGTCACCGAAGAAATCCGCGATGCAAACGATCTGCGGTTCATTGCGCAACTCGACATGTCAATCGTGCGCCGAGCCGGCACCCTGATCGGGCGGCTTCATCACTGCGGCTTTTCCCACCGTGACTTGAAGGAAACCAATATCGTTGCCGACGCGAGCGGCAAAGTCTGGCTGCTTGACCTCGACGGCCTCGTGGAAGTGGGCGAGACGACCTACAACCGAGCGGCTGCCGATCTGGCCAGGCTTACTCGCGCCGCCGCGAAATATCCCAGCGTTACCCGCGCGCACCGCCTCACTTTTCTCCGGGCCTATTGCCAAGCGCGTGGGATAGAGAAAATTCCGCGGCTGTAGATAATTGATGTTGCCCGGCTGAAGTCTGATCTCCCGTTTCAATCCAAATACCCGAGTTTTCGAAGTCGCTCTTCGACAACCGCGGAATCTTCGGCGGAATATTCGGGCTGTCCCCCTGAAGGCGGTGTCGATGAAGCAGCAGGCGTCCCTGCTTGCTGGCTGGTTTCTCGACGCGGTGGATGCGTCCGCAAAAAATCTTCGGTCAACGCTGCGGTGATTGGCTCCGCATCCATCTCGGCGGGAATTGGCAGTCCGAATAGTTGCATCACGGTTGGCGCAATCGCCTCGATCGGTTGCGGGGAGAGTTGACCCGCTGGACGGATGTTCGCGCCGTGCAACAAAAAAATCCCTTCGGGTTCATGGCCGCCATCGCGAAGGACGTGTGAGTTCGCCGTCAATAATTCCCGGGCACGAACGTCTCGGCGGAAGCTGGCGGGCACATCGAGCGAGCGGGAGAGGATTCCGACCAAATCCGGGGCGCCTTCCGCGCGCTGACCACGATAGAGTGATTCGCCGCGGTGCAGTTCGGCGAAGACTTTCTCGCCCCCGGAAGTTTTTAAATCGGAAAGGTCGCGGACAATCTTGTCGCGCAGTGTCGCGATGTCGGCGGCGGCAACGATTCCTTGCGGATAACGACCGACTTGATTGAAACGAATCGCAACGGCGCGAGATTCGAGTGGGTCGGCCCAGACCTGCGTGCGCGGCCAATCCACCAACCCGAACTTGGCGTCGGGAGGCGCGCCAACCCGAGGGCGGAGGGAGCGAGGAAGATTACCGTAGAACAGCCGGCGCGGATGCCACGAGGGAAGCAATCGCAAATAGCCTCGCTCCAGGAGCCAACGATTCGTGTGAAAAAACGCTAGTGGCGCAGGACCAAAACCATGATCCGACGCGATCACGACCGAGCAATTGTCTCCCGCCGTCTCGATGAGTCGCGCGATTTGTGTGTCGAGCATCGTGTAGATGGTGCGGCAGCGGTCTGCCAGCCGTTTCTGGTCGTCTGTTGTTAGCGAGGATTCCAAGCCAGGATCCGAGTATTTCCAGCAGTAGTGGCCGAGGCGGTCGGTCAGCATCCACGCTACCATCAGAAAATCCCAGGGCTGCGTTTTCATCAGACGCGCCGCCGTGTCGGCTTGGCTGGCCAGCACACGCTCGTTTTCATCCATGAACGCCAGCACTTCGCGCGCGTACTCCGGTGAGCCGGGCAGCGCGGTCGGGTAGTTTTCCACGTCCACGATATAATCGCGGAACTCGGCGGCCAGTGCGGGGGGATGGACTTGAACTCGTTTGGCATCGGGCGCGAAGGAATCGCTGGTGAGAAAACCGTTCACGGCGTAAACCGGATGACAGAGGGGGACATTCATGGCGCCCACATGTTTGCCGAGTGTTCCGAGCCGTTGCCAGAGCGATGGAACTGCGATATCCCGCGCGTCGTTCAGCCGGCGCGCATAATAATCGCCCGCTGGTGTGTGACGAAAATGATAAATGCCGTGCTTTCCTACGTTAACGCCTGTCACGAGACTTGCCCACGCGGGAGGGGTGAGGGCCGGGATGGAGGAATGAAGAACGCCCCAGGCGCCTTCGCGAAGCAACCGAGAGAGAGTCGGCATCACACCACGCTCGGCCAGCGGACGGAGATTCGACCACGTCGCGCCATCAAGTCCGATGATGAGCACGCGCATGGCGGGTTGGTGTGGATTTGCGCTCACCTCACATCAAAACAACGGGACAAGCCGCACCGAGCCGCCGCGCTCGAACTCGATGCGTTTATCGCCCCATGGCGTCGTGAAAGTTGCGCGGCCAACGAGCGCGTAGGTGACTTGTTTCTTTTCCAGAATCCGGCGTGCATTCTGTCCCAGCAACTCAAAGCGCGGCTCTAAGATCATTGCTATTTTTGTAGTTGTTCCAGCAGCCACGGGCGCCACCACAACCTCTTTCTGTTGGGTGAACGTCTGACCCTCCAAGCTCAAATCTACGCTCGTCTCGCGAAATGTCGCCGCAAAACTGTTGGTGTTCTTGACGACCAGATCAAACTTAACCATCGCACCGGCGGCGGTCAAATTTTCGACTCGCAAATTTTCCATCGCAAATTCCGGCTTGCGCAGCAGCGTAATCTCGCCTCGCACACGAAACGGCAGTTTGCGGTTGCCACCTTGGTCAACCACATGCACTTGCCCGCTCAATTCATAGGGCACGCTCGCGCCGGTGTGTTTGCTGCGCCGCAAAAAAACGTCCAGCTCGCCGATGTTCACCCGCAATTCCAGCGACCGCTGCCAGATCTCGCCCGCCGGCACATTCGATTTCGTGGCGATCTTGTCTCCACGAAACTCGCGACCGGCGATCAACAGCTTGTAGGTGTAACCCTGAACCGCCATCCCGCGAGTGTCGGAGTTGGGAATGGTCAGATCAAACTCCAGCACCGTCCCGGCAAACCCAACCTTGTGGACTTTTTCGGAGACCGGCGAGAGCGCAGGGCGATTCGCCGAATCACTGGCGCATCCCGCGAGAAAAAGTGAGAGAAAAAGCAGGAAGGGAGAAAGGAAAATGGATTTGTTTTTCATCGTCGTTGTCTGCTCATTCTGGCGGGTGAACGCAGTTCTGCCAAGCAAAAATCGATTTGTTGCTTGAACATGTCCACGCGGATGACGCGCACCTTCACCCGGTCGCCCGCGCGAAAGGCGCGCCGGGTTCGTTTGCCGACCAGCCGCGTCAGCGCGGCGTCGAAATAGTAAAAGTCATCTTCCACCGTCGAGATGTGAACAAGGCCATAG
Organism: uncultured Verrucomicrobiota bacterium; assembly: GCA_964348665.1. Taxonomy (GTDB): domain Bacteria; phylum Verrucomicrobiota; class Verrucomicrobiia; order Palsa-1439; family CAYGDP01; genus CAYGDP01. The sequence goes on along the minus strand of CAYGDP010000003.1, from coordinate 66,286 downwards.
ACCAACGTGTCAGCCAATTCGACAAAAAATCCGAAGTTGCGGACTTCGACGATGATGGCGTCGAAGTCGTCGAGCTTGTGTTCTTCGAGTTGGCGTTGGAAAAACTCCAGGGTCTTCATTTTTACCGAGTCGTTCTCGGCTTCGTCCGCCTTGCGCTCGGTATCGGAGCAGTGCAGCGAAACGAGGGTGAGCGTTTTCCCGTCATAACGAGCGGCGCCGTCGGACTGTTTCATCGAGGTGGCGAGCAATCGGTGCGCCACCAAATCGGGATAACGCCGGATCGGCGACGTGAAATGGGTGTAATTGGCTTTTGCCAAACCATAATGTCCAATCGGTTTTGCGTCATAGCGGGCGCGCATCAGCGACCGCAGAAGCGCGATGCGGATGACATAGGCTTCCGGCCTGCCTTCGATGGCGGCGAGAAGGCGCTGCAGCTCGGCGCGATGCGACACATCGCCGATTTTATGGCCAAACCCGATGACAAACGCGCGGAAGTCCTCCAGTTTTTCCGGCTTGGGATTTTCGTGGACGCGATAGATGCCGGCGGGGAACCGCTCCCGGAGGAGTTTGCCGACGGCTTCGTTGGCAGCGAGCATGAATTCCTCGATGAGTTGATGGGAAATATCGTTCTCGACCTTTTCGAGCCGGATGGGGCGACCGGTTTTGTCGAGGATGACTTTCACTTCGGGAAAATCGAGCGCCAGCGATCCCGCCGCGAAACGATTTTTTCGCAAGAGCGACGCGAGCCGCCACATTTTTTTTAGTTCGCGCGATAATTCGTCGGAATGTGGCGCAGCCCTCTGGTCTGCGCTTTGTGTTTTATGAGCAGACGAGACGTCTGCCCCACATTGCAACAGCGCAAACGCCTGCTTGTACGTGAGCCGTTTGCGCGAGCAGATGACGCTGTTGGCAAACTCCGTTTTTTTGATGCGGCCGCGCGAATCTAATTCGATGAAACAACTCTTTACCAACCGGTCCTGCGCTTCCACGAGACTGCAGAGGCCATTCGATAATTTCTCCGGCAACATCGGTATCACTCGATCCACGAGATAGATCGAGTTGCCGCGAGAGAGAGCTTCGCGGTCGAGCGCTGTCTTTGGGCGGACATAATGCGACACATCGGCGATATGGACGCCCAGCCGCCACCCGCCGTCCGGCAGCTCGTCCACGTTCACGGCATCATCGAAATCCTTCGCGTCGTCGGGATCAATCGTCACGATGAATTTGCCGCGCAGATCGAGTCGCCCTTTCTTGTCGTGGTCAGGCACGGCGGCGGGCATCTTGGAGGCTTCGTGCTCGACGTCGTCGGGAAATTTGAGGGGGAGTTGATGTTTGCGGATCAGCGCGATCATGTCCATCCCGCGCGCCGTTGCAGAGCCGAGGACTTCGACAATCTCGCCTTCGGGGTTGACATGGCGCGATTCCCACGGGAAGAGTTTGACGACGACTTTGTCGCCGATCCGCGCCTGCCGATGCGGTTTGACGTAGATGTTGTGGATAATACGGGGATCATCCGCGACGACATGAAAGAGCAATCGTGTCTGCTGGAGTGTGCCAACCAATTCCGTATTGGTGCGTTCGAGGATGCGGATGACTCGCCCTTCCATTCGTTCGCCGCGTTCGGCCAATTGTTTGACGATGCGTTCGCGGCGATCGCGGCGGAGCGACCCTTTGGTCAGGCGGACGACGACGCGATCACGGTGCATTCCCACCCATGTGTTTTCGGCCGAGATAAAGACATCGGCGGGAGCGGTCGGCTGACCGTTTTCGTCCGGATCGGGCACGACGAACCCGAACCCGCGCTCGTTCATTTGCAGCCTGCCGGTGACGAGGTCGGCCTCGGTGGGGAGAACATAACGCTCTTTTCGGACGCGAACGATTTCGCCGCTATTTTCCATTTCAGAAAGGGCACGGCTAAGGGCATTGCGCTCGTGAGGGGACAACTGCAATTCGCGCGCCAGTTCTTTTCGTTTGAGGGGGCGGTAGTCGGGCGCGGCCAGAAGCCGCTGGATTTTGTCGCGAAGTTCCATTAGTCTCGCCAGGAAAGCTAACACGGCGACATGGATACGGCCACACAATTCAAAAAACGCGTTGTCGGTCTAATCACCTGGTTCGCGCTCCTCATCCTCACGCTGGGGATGACGGCGTATTTTTGGGCCGACGAGCGAATTGAACAGGAGCGAAAAGACAAGCAGGACGCTTCCCTGAAAGCCGAGCGCGAGCGGTTGCAGGCGTTGGAAGCGCAACTGATGGCGTTGCAGAAGAGCGTGGGGATCAATGCCAAGCTACGTACTGTCCTCCAGCAGCGGATCGAGGATGCCAAGGGGCAGACGCTCTCTGGCGATGACGAAAAACTTTTAGCGAGCATTCGCGAGCTATTGGCCGAACCGGTCGGCGGCGATGAGCAAAACGCGAAATTGCGAGCCGCCTTGGGCGAAGCCATCGCTGCCGCTGAACTGCGCGAGTTTCGCGCTGCCAACGCGGAAATCGAGCGCGAAGTCGAGGCCGCGCGCGGGCTGAAATTCATAACCCCCGTCCAATATCGCACGATGAAAGTCGCCGAATTCCCGGAATTCGTCCGCAAAGAACTTCGCGCCCAATACACCGAGCGGGAATTTCACGATTACGGGCGCTCTCTCTCGTTCCTCGGACTGTTGCCTGACGGGTACGACATTGAAAAAGGCATGCTCACCGTGATGGGCGAGCAAGTCGGCGCGTTCTTCGATCCCAAGACCAAACATCTCGTCACGTTCAGCGACAAAGCGATGAGCACCGGGCTCGATCGGATGGTGATGGCGCACGAACTTACCCATGCGCTCGACGACCAACATTTCACCATTCCAATCGCCGAGCTGGAGCGCAAAGACAACGACGACCGCGTTCGCGCCTGGCAAGCGCTCATCGAGGGCAATGCGACGATGTTGATGGGGCAGGTTTATCTCCAGCACGCGGCGCGGGTCGGCGTGGCAGCGTCGCTCAAGGACATCGGTGCGATGTTTTTCAAGCAGGACACCAAACAATTCAACGAAGCGCCGCCGTTCCTCCAGCAATCGCTCATTTTCCCGTATATGCAAGGCCAGCAATTCGTCCTCGAGCTGATGATGCGTGGCGACGGTAGTTTGCGTGTTGTGGACGACGCCTATCGACGGCCACCCGCCAGCACCGAGCAGGTCTTGCATCCCGAAAAGTATTTTGCAAAAGAGGAGCCGAAGGAAATCCAGCTTCCCGACTTGGCAAAGGAAAAGGGCTGGAAACTGCTCTCCAATAATGTCGTCGGCGAGATGGGAATGCAAATCTTGGTCGGCCCGAAAGCCGCCGCGGGATGGAATGGCGACCGATATGCCGTTTGGGAAATTGCGCCGGAAAAACTTGGAATGATTTGGGTGACTTACTGGGGAAACGCCGACGATGCCAAAGAATTCGAGGAGGGAGTCCTTGTCTGGTCAAAAAAATATAAGCGAAATGTAAAACTACAGCGGAACGACTTGCTTGGGACCGTAAACGTTCTGGCAGCGTCCGACGACGAAACCCTGAATCTTCTCAATCAAATCAACTATTAACCGATGAGTACCCAATCTCCGAACTCCAGTAGCCAGTCACCGACCCTCGACATCCGCCACATTGCCCATCTCGCGCGACTCGAACTGACCGAGGCCGAAATGGAAAAGTTTTCCAAGCAACTCGGCAACATCCTGGCGCACGTCGAGCAACTCAAAAAACTCGACGTCGAAGGCGTCGAGCCGACGGCGTTTGCCGTGCCGCTATCCAACGTCTTGCGCGCCGATGAAGTCAAACCCTCGCTGCCGCAGAGTGAAGCTGTCAAAAACGCGCCCAAACAACGTGGCAACCTTTTCATCGTGCCGAAGGTGGTGGAATGAGGCACGCGGGCATTTAGGCAAATGAGCACCCGTTGCCCAGTATCTAATACCATGCAACTGAACCAACTGACCATTCACGACGCGCGCGAAAAATTGGCACGAAAGGAAATCTCCGCGCGCGATCTGGCAGAGGCGACGCTGGCGCGCATCCGCGCCGTTGACCCGAAGATCAAGGCGTTCGTCCATTTCGACGAAGCGGATATGCTGGCGCAGGCGCAAGCGTGTGATGACCGAAGAGCAAAGGGAGAGGGGAGCCAGTTGCCGCTGCTCGGAATCCCCGTTGGGATCAAGGACTTGATCAATGTCAAAGGCCAACCGTGCAGTTGTTGCTCCAAAATCTTAACGGGCTATGTCTCTCCCTACGACGCTGGCGTGATCGAGCGGTTGCGCGCGGCGGGCGCCGTGGTGTTCGGACGGCTAAACATGGACGAGTTCGCCATGGGCAGCTCGACGGAAAATTCGTCGGTGCAAGTGACGCGGAATCCGTGGGATTTGGAACGGATTCCCGGCGGCAGCAGTGGCGGGAGCGCGGCGGCGGTCGCGGCGGACGAAGCTTTCGCGGCGCTCGGCAGCGACACGGGCGGCTCGATTCGACAGCCCGCAGCGATGGTCGGCTGTGTCGGAATCAAACCTAGTTATGGGCGCGTTTCGCGCTACGGGCTGGTCGCATTCGCCTCGTCGCTCGACCAGATTGGACATTTTGCCAAGGACGTCCGGGACGCGGCGATTGTGCTGGGCGTCATCGCGGGACACGACAAACGAGATTCGACCAGCGTCAACGAACCAGTGCCGGATTATGTCGCCTCGCTCGACAAAGGCGTGAAAGGGATGAAACTCGGGTTGCCGAAAGAGTATTTCATCGAGGGCATCGACCCCGAAGTCGACGCGGCGGTTCGCGCGGCGGTCGCAAAATATCGCGAGCTGGGCGCGGAGATCGTGGAGATTTCGTTGCCGCACACCGAATATGCTGTCGCGGTCTATTATATTATCGCCACCGCAGAAGCGTCGGCCAACCTCGCGCGATTCGACGGTGTCCGTTATGGCGCGCGGGTGGAGGGGGCTGACCCGATCGAGATGTATGGACGCACGCGAGGCCAGGGTTTCGGCGCGGAAGTCAAGCGCCGCATCATCCTCGGCACATACGTCTTGAGCAGCGGCTACTACGACGCCTACTACCTGCGGGCGCAAAAGGTGCGCACCCTGATCCGGAAAGATTTTCTCGACGCGTTCCAGAAATGCGACGCGATCCTTACGCCAACCGCGCCGACGGCGGCGTTCAAGATCGGCGAGAAAACCGAAGACCCGCTGCAAATGTACTTGAGCGACATCTTCACGATCTCCTGCAACCTTGCTGGCATCTGCGGTATCTCGATTCCTTGTGGGTTCACAAAATCGCCCAAGCTACCTATTGGCCTCCAGATTCTCGGCAAACCCTTTGACGAAGCAACGATCCTCCGTGTTGCTCTCGCCTACGAGCAGGCAACGGAGTGGCATCGTAACAAACCACAGGTCTAAATGCGGTGATCCATGCGGATTCGACGTATTCGGCAACCCGATTTTCGAGAATGGGCAAGAATGCGAACTGCTCTATGGCCAGACTGTTCCCGCAAGGAAAGCAAACGGGAAATAAAAGCGATTTTCAGCAAGCAAAAACAAACCGACATCTTCGTTTGTGAAGGAACCGATGGGTCTTTGTGCGGGTTTGTTGAGGTCGGGATGCGCATTTATGCGGACGGGTGCGATACAAGTCCTGTTGGTTATCTCGAAGGTATTTATGTCGATGCCCGTGTGCGCCGCAGGGGTATTGGGAAAGAATTGATTCAGTTTGCCGAGGCATGGGCGCGTGCTAGGGGATGCCGCGAGATGGCTTCTGATGCTCACCGAGATAATGCGATTAGTCGCAAGGTTCATCGGAAGCTTGGTTACGAGGAGTATGAGACCCTGGTTCATTTTCGAAAAAAACTGAGAAGAAGTTAAACATTGCTTTGCCACAGTAATGGTTTTGCAATCTTGCCGTTTAGTCCTATATTTACTTGCAAGAGAGCCGAGTGACACCGCTGAGCGACTGAATATGGGCAAACGCCACCGCTGGATGGCTCTTCGAGAGAAAGAGGTGACGAGAGCAGCAGCCGTGGTAAGCCTAGTCCCGAAGCGATTCGGGTCGAAGATTGAAAATGCGGCGTGCGATCCTCGGCTCTTTTTGTGACGCGTACTTGCCATTTCTATATTTACCCGTCAGATTGGCTGATCTTGAGTGATCCAACGCCAAAGCCGAAACGTCCTCTCCCACTCTGGAGCAAGCATTCGGCTTGGCGCATTGCGGTGTTGCTTCTGGGAATCGGCGCGGTACTCTGGGGTGGAGGACTTTATATGACACGCGGACCTCACATACAGTTTTCCGGAGTAAAACCGTCGTCGGAAACGCTCACGCCGCTTGCTTCGCATCTTCGCACCCATGTTACGAAACTGGCAGGCGACATCGGCGAGCGGAACGTCTTCACGAAGGGCAGCTTGAAGAAAGCCGAGGCCTATCTCACGGGCGTTTGGCGCGACCAAAACTACGATGTGACCCGGCAGGAGTATGAGGTTCAAAACCGGGACTTGCATGTCGCCGACTCGAAATGCGCCAACCTCGAAGTTGTCCGAATTGGCACAAAGTTCCAGAAACAAATTGTCGTCATCGGCGCACATTACGATTCGGTGGACGGCACTGTCGGCGCAAACGATAATGCCAGCGGGGTGGCCGCGCTGTTGGAATTGTCGCGGCGCTTTGCCGCCGAAAAACACAAGCGGACGGTCAAGTTTGTTGCGTTCGTGAACGAAGAACCTCCATTTTTTACCACGGGGGAGCAGGGAAGTCGTGTGTACGCGAAAGCTGCCCGTGTCCGGGGCGATGATATTCGTGCGATGATATCGCTCGAAACCATCGGTTACTACAGCGATGCGAAAGGCAGCCAGAAATATCCGCCGGTGTTGAGCTGGTTTTATCCTGATGTCGGCAACTTCCTGGGGTTTGTCAGCAATTTTCAATCGCGAAACCTCATGCATCGGGGACTGAAAGCCTTTCGCAAGAACTCGGATTTTCCAACCCAATGCGCCTCCACCTTCGAAAAAATCGAGGGAGTCGGCTGGTCGGACCACGCCTCGTTTTGGGCGGAAGGCTACAAAGCGTTCATGGTCAGCGACACCGCGCCATTTCGCTATCCGCATTATCATGAGCAGACCGATACGCCCGACAAACTTCATTACGATAAGCTGGCGCGGGCGACCGAGGGGCTTTATTATGTCATCACGGAGTTGGCGAAAGGAGAATGATGAAAACTTCAAACTCCAAGCATCAACCTTCAGAGAAATCTCAAACATCAAGGCGCGAACTCTCCAGGAAAGTTTTGGAATTTGAAGCTTGGAGTTTCTTTGGAGTTTGGAGTTTGGAGTTTGGAGTTTCCACCATCGCGTTCTGCAACCCATGAACCCAAACACAGATACCCGCACCGATATTCAGCGGGCCGCCTCTCTCCTGCGCGACGGTGGTCTCGTTGCCTTCCCCACCGAGACCGTCTATGGACTCGGTGCGGATGCGACTGACCTGACCGCTGTTGCCCGCATCTTTGAAGCGAAAGAACGTCCGTCGTTTGATCCGCTGATCGTTCATCTGGCGGACTCGGATTGGCTGCTGCGCTATGTCGAATCGATTCCGCCCGATGCGCAACGCCTCGCCGACCATTTTTGGCCGGGACCGCTCACATTGGTACTGCCAAAGCGCCCCATCATTCCCGACATCGTCACCGCTGGGCTGCCGACTGTTGCCGTGCGAGTGCCCGCGCATCCGATCGCGCACGCGCTACTCGAGGCCGCAGACATTCCCATCGCAGCGCCGAGCGCCAATCGGTTTGGCCGCATCAGTCCGACCACCGCGGACGCCGTCCGCATCGAACTGGGTGACCGCGTGGATTTCGTCCTCGATGGCGGTCCGACTCAACACGGCATCGAATCCACAGTGGTCGCGTTTGACGATGGTGTGCGGATTCTTCGCCCCGGTCCAATCACTCGCGAGAAGCTGCAGCACTTTCTTGGACACGAAATCGCCGTTGTAGGCCGCGAGAAATCAGCGGACGGAAACGCGCTGGAATCTCCCGGGCAGCTCGCTCGACACTACTCGCCCCGGACGCCAATGCGTTTGGTGACAAGTGTCGCCGAGTTTTCACCCTCGAATGGACAACGAGTCGGCCTGCTCGCATTTCAACAGCCAACGGAAGGCTTTGATTTGATTGAAGTTTTAAGTGATGACGGTGACCTGCGGGAAGCTGCCGCCAATCTTTTTGCCGCGTTGCGCCGGCTGGATGAAGCGGAATTGGATTTGATCGTTGCTGAATCCGTTCCCGAGCATGGTCTTGGGGTTGCCATCATGGATCGGCTGCGTAAGGCGAGCAGTTCGTCATTCTGATCCAGCCCTCGCGGGAGAAGAATCTCTTTCGTTCCAGCATTTCCATTGCTATAGTCCCCGCATGAATCGTGTCGGCATCGGTTTCGACGTGCATCGGTTCGTTCGCGGACGAAAACTCATTCTCGGCGGCGTTCACATTCCGTATGAGCTTGGTTTGGATGGGCACTCGGACGCCGACGCGCTGGCGCACGCAATTGCGGATGCCTTGCTGGGCGCGGTCGGCGAGAGTGACATCGGCAAGCATTTCCCCGTGGACGATCCGCGCTGGGATGGGATTGATTCGATGATCATTCTCGAAGAAGTCGCCAAGAAAGTCCGCGGTGGCGGCGCGGCGATCACGAATATTGATTGCACCGTCTTGTGTGAAGCGCCAAAACTTGCGCCGCACATCGCCGCCATGAAGGAACGGCTTGCGGGCGCGCTGCGCATTCACGCGCATCAAATCGGCGTCAAAGCCACAACGACAGAAGGAATGGGCTTCTGTGGTCGAGGCGAAGGTATCGCCGCGATGGCTGTAGCCAGCATCGAACAAAAAATCCCCGCCTAATGGCTCTCCGTTTTTTCAATACCCTGACGCAACGCGTCGAAGATTTCACGCCGCTCGCTCCGCCGCGCGTCGGCCTCTACACCTGCGGCCCGACGGTGTACAACTATGCGCAGATTGGCAATCTCCGCGCGTTCCTGTTCGACGATCTTCTCCGCCGAACTCTCGAAGCCCGCGGCTACACGGTCACCCAAGTCATGAACATCACTGACGTGGAAGACAAAATCATCCGCGCGGTTCGCGAAAGCGGCAAGTCGCTCCCGGAAATCACGGGCTTTTATACGCAGGAATTTTTTCGCGATCTCGACTCTCTGAACATCCGTCGCGCCCATATCATCCCGCGCGCCACCGAGACAATCCCCGACATGATCGCCCTCATTGAGCGGCTCATTGCCAAAAAACACGCCTATGTCGCGGCGGATGGCTCGGTCTACTATTCGATCCAGTCGTTCCCCGACTATCTCAAGCTCTCCCATCGCAAGCTCGACGACCTTCAACTCGGCGCCCGTGTCGCCCGTGACGAGTATGCCAAGGAAACCGTCGCGGATTTTGCGCTCTGGAAGGCGACAGATGCCGCAGACGGCGACGTGGCGTGGGATTCGCCGTGGGGACGCGGTCGTCCCGGCTGGCATATCGAGTGCAGTGTGATGAGCATGAAACATCTCGGCGAGAGTTTCGATATCCATTGCGGCGGCGAAGACCTGATTTTTCCTCATCACGAAAACGAAATTGCCCAGAGTGAAGCCGCCACCGGCAAACCGTTCGTCCGCTACTGGTTACACAACGCACACCTGCTTGTGGACGGAAAAAAGATGAGCAAATCGCTCGGCAACTTCTATACGCTGCGCGATCTGATTGCAAAAGGCTGGACAGGGCGCGAACTGCGGTACTTGCTGCTGAGTGTCCATTATCGGCTGCCGCTTAATTTCACCTTTGACGGCCTCGCCGCCGCGCGCGCCGCGCTCTCCCGTCTCGACGAGTTTCTGCTAAAAATTCAGGAACTATCGTCCTCGTCCTCGTCCTCGTCCTCGAATCTCGAAACTCAATTCTTCACCGCGCTCGACGACGATCTAAACGTCAGCGCTGCGCTCGGTCATCTTTTCGATTTTATCCGTGAAACGAATAAGCGTATTGCCGATGGGGCGCTGATGCCACCGGAAGCAGCCGCAATTCTCGGTGAGTGGCAGAAACTCGACGCCGTTCTTGGCTTTGGATTGCCACAAGTGGAAGCGCCGCCCGAATTACAACAGCTTCTTACCGATCGTGAAACCGCGCGCAAAGCAAAGGATTTCAAGCGATCCGATGCCATTCGCGCTGAATTGAAAGAAAAAGGTTGGGTCATAGAAGATACGCCGAAAGGCCCACGATTGAAGAAAGGATCATGAAGCGAGGCTTGTTCATCTCACTCGAAGGCGGCGAAGGCTGCGGCAAATCCACGCAGGCGGCGCGACTCGCCGCGCGGCTCCAACGCGCCGGTCATAAGGTTGTGCTAACGCGCGAGCCGGGCGGGTCGGCCATCGGCGAGCGGATCCGTGATTTGCTCAAGGAATCGCGAGGCGTGGACACACTTTGCGCCGAGGGCGAACTCTTGCTCTTTGCCGCCGCTCGCGCCCAATTGGTTCGGGAAGTCATTTGGCCTGCGCTCTATCGCGGCAACATTGTCGTCTGCGACCGGTTCGCGGATTCGACCACGGCGTATCAAGGGTTTGGGCGCCAACTCGACATGAAACTCGTGCGCGCCATCAATGATATGGCGGTCGGCAATTGCTGGCCGCACCTGACAATTTTGCTGGATGTGGATGTACGTGTCGGGCTTGAGCGTGCCGACAAGCGATCGAGCACAAAGTCACCCGATCGTATGGGCGAGCTGGACGAAAAGTTTTATGAGCGAGTCCGCGCGGGCTTTCTCAAGCTGGCGCGGGAAGAACCTCGCCGGTTTGTGGTTGTAAAAGCCGACACGAGTGAAATCAAGGTTGCGGTTGCCATCTGGAAAATCGTCCAAGGAGAGATTGAATAACCCATGTCTTGGTCAAGCTTCAAACATCAAAAGACCGCTGCCTCTATTTTGCAGCGGAGCCTTCAGCGGGAACGGTTGGCGCACGCGTATTTGTTTGTGGCGGACAGCATTACCGAGGCAGAAACACTGGCTCGCGAGCTTGCAAAGGTCGTGAACTGCCAGAAGAACGACTACGACGCCTGCGACCAGTGCGCGGCGTGCAAGAAAATCGGGGCGAGCAATCATCCCGACGTGCGTTGGATTCGCCCTGAATCGAAATCGCGTCGGATTGCGATCGAGCAGATTCGAGAATTGGAGCAACCACTTTATCTTGCGGCGGGAGAAGGACGAATCAAGGTGGCAGTGGTAGTTGAGGCTGACCGTTTGGGTCCGGAAGCGGCCAACGCGTTCCTGAAAACGCTGGAAGAACCGCCGGAGAATTCGCTGATCCTGCTTTTGACGACCGAGCCGCAGCGATTATTGGAGACGATCCTGTCGCGCTGTTTGCGGGTGACTCTTGCCTCCGGCGTTGCGGCGGAAGTTTCCGCTCGGCAAAAAGAGGCGTTGAATCAATTCACAAAACTCCTCGAAACGAAGGATTCCAAAATCGCGGCGGCGTATCGGTTTCTGGGATGGCTGACAACGCAACTGGAGGAGATGCGAAAGGAGGCGGGGGCGCGCGTCGAGGAGCGGGCGCAACTTGAGCGCTACAAGGAAACCAGCCCCGAGTGGGTCAAGGATCAGGAAGAAATGTTGGAAGCGGCAACGGTGGCGGAGTATTCACGCGACCGGGCGTTGCTCCTCGCGGCGTTGGCGCGTTGGCTGCGCGATGTAATGCTCTGCGCGGAAGGCGCGGACGAACAATGGCTGGCCTATCCCGCGCAGGCGTCGCGCGCGAAGAAACTGGCGGCATCACGAGGACCGGCTGCGGATTGGCGGGCCCGCGTTGCCGCTTTCGAGACATTGCAGGAGCAACTGGGCCGCAACGTCAATGAAACGCTTGCTCTCGAGATCGCTCTCCTGGAACTGTGTGATCTCGAAAGCCCCGGACGACCACAAGCCGGCTTATTTTCTCATGTGTGAGTGGACGAGCGGCAGATTCGCGTCTACTATTGCCCCGTGAACTCGCGACGATTCCTATTGATCAGCCTGGGATTGCTGATTTTTCTCGCGCCACTGAAATTCGGCAATCCCATCGAGGCAATATCGGGCGAGATCGCGCCACGCAACTTCTTGGAATTTATATTTTCAAACTGGCATCCCACGTTTGGATTCATCGCGGTTCTCCTTCTCGCTTCGTATGCGCTGGGGATTTCGAGAATCCGGTTTCAAATTTCGGATCGTCCCTGGTCGTTTTGGCTGCCGTTGGCATGGTTGGCCACGCAATCGATCGCCGCGCCATTTTCAATGTATCGCCAAGCGTCGCTCGATGCGCTGGCGCTCTTCTCCGCAGCAACCCTTTGTTATTACCTCGCGGTTTTGGCGGTGCGCGATGAGCGCGACCTGCGCGTGTTGTTGACCATGCTCGCCGCATCGCTGGTAATCGTTTGTTGGATCGGGTTCATCCAGAAAGCCGGTGGATTGGCGCGAACGGCCGCGTGGGCGGAGCAGTACCGTCCGGAATCATTACAAGAAGGTGTTCTACGGAAAATTCACGACCCTCGCGGTGTTCGGATTTTTTCGTCATTGGTTTATCCGCCTGCCTTGGCTGGTTTTTTGGCGCTTACATTGGGTCCCTGTCTCGTAGCAGTCTGGCTCTGGCGGGAAAAATTCACACGCGGGGCGCAGATAACACTCGCTACGATAATGGTGGTGGCCGTGGGGCTCTGTCTGGTTTGGACACGAAGCAAAGGAGGACTGCTGGCGTTCGCGCTGGCGGGGGTGACAACGCTGTTGTTTTTGCCGATCTCGCGCAAACAGCGGTTTTACATCGCCATCAGCACCATTGCGGTGGCGGTTGTGGTGTTGATGATTGGCTACGGCGTGAGCGATTTTCGTTACGCAGTGAGCACCGGCGGCAAGCGGATTGGTTATTGGCAGGCGGCGGCGAAAATTTTTGCGGATCATCCAGCTGTCGGCACCGGCCCGCTTACGTTTGGCTCGATTCACTCAGCGTACAAAACGCCGACATCCGAATTTGCGCGGCTGGCGCACAATAATTACGTTCAAATGGCCAGCGACTCCGGCGTGCTCGGGTTCGCAAGTTTCACTGCTCTTTGGACGGTCGGGTTGTTTGGCGCGCTCTGGCGGTTTTCCAAGAAAGCGAACTGGCGGATTACCGCGGGTCTAGGAGCGGGATTACTCGGCTGGATGTGGCACAACGCGATGGATTTCGACCTTTACATCGCGGGGATCGCGCTGCCCGCCTTCATTCTGCTTGGCGCCGTCGAGGGATTCAACACCCCGCTTGTGGTGTCGCAGCCGGAACGCGCTTCCTGCCGCATCGTCCGCATTGCGATGGCGATCGTGTGTTTGTTGGCGATCTGGCCGTTGGTGACTCGCGCGCGCGCGGCTTACGAATTTACTGGCGCGGGCGATCACCTCGGTCAACGCCCGAACCTGTACGCCGCGATTGCGACTGTCGAACGCGCAACGAAACTGCAACCAACGGACGCGGTCTATTGGGATTTGCTCGGGAGATTGCGCGCGCAGCTCGGGGAGTACGACGCCGCCTTTGCCGCTTCCAAACAAGCCATCGCGCTCGATTCTAACCGGGCCAACTATCACTGGCATCTCGGTTTGCAGTACTACGAGGCGGATAACCATTCGCTCTCTGACCGAGCCCACAAAACGCTGCTGCATGCGCTCCAACTCGCGCCTCACCAAGCCTCCTATCATTGGCAGCTTGGGCTGTTGTATGCCAAAGCCGACGGAAAACCAAGCGATCGCGCAATCGCGGAATTCGAAACGGCCAAACGATTGGAACCGAATAATGCGGAGTACCAGAAAATCCCGGAACGAGTTTAGTGGGAACGACTTGAACGTTTCAAGAATTTTAGGGCATATTTTCCAAGCAAATCCGCTTCGAGATTCGCTAGGTCGCCCGCCTTCCGGCCCGAGAGATTTGTCACCCGGCGCGTGTGCGGAATGATCCAGACGGCAAACGACTTTGTCGAGACTTCGGCAACGGTCAGGCTGATGCCATCCACCGCGATGGAGCCTTTGAGCAAAACAGAATCCATCACGGATTTCGGCGCGGTGATTTCGAGATAGAAATCGCGGCCGCGCTTCTCGATGCGTTTGATGCGACCAGTGCCATCCACGTGACCGGTTACGAAATGGCCGCTCATGCGCGCGCCATACCGTAGCGAACGCTCCAGGTTAACAGCATCGCCAGTTCGCAGGAGGCGAAGGTTGGTTCGCTTCAGCGTTTCCCGGAGGACATCAAAAACCAGTACGCCCCGACGACGCTCCGCCACAGTGAGACACGTACCATTGATCGCAACGCTATCACCCTTGCGCAGGCCCTCCGCAATTTTCCGAGACGAGATCGATAGTCTGACGCTCCGTTTTGTCGGCGTTAATGACTCGACGCACCCCGTTTCTTCAACGATTCCGGTGAACATACCCGAACGATAGGGGAGTAAGGATACATTTGTCGAGCCTAGAGCGGTGTAAAATCCGGGGTTGCCATTGCACCAAACTATGTTCCAATTGTAACAAAGTTTATCGCAAGAACTGGTGTTGTGAATCCAGGAGACTTCGTCAGCATTTGGAAATGACGCGCGCCGCCACGAGCAAATCGTTGCCAGTTTTGCGCCATTGAACTTTTTCCAATTGAATTGGAGGTAATCCGTTGCCTTCCACCGACGTAATCGCCCCGGTGCCGCCAACGAACTTCGGCGCGTAGAAGAAATAGACCTTGTCCACCACGCCGGCAGCAAACGCGCTGGCGAGAGTCTCACCACCGCCTTCCAGAATGACACTGGTCATTCCCCGTCTCCCCAACTCGCGCAGGACCGTTTTCCAGCTTTTGTTGCGGAACACAAGAGTTCGATCCCGCCATCGGTCTGTAAAGACGTGCGCCGCCCGGGGCAACCGACCGGAGCGGGTGAGGATGATTCTCCAGGGCTGTTTTGTATGACTCGCCAATCTCACCGTTAGCCGCGGGTTATCGGCACGTAACGTTCCTGCGCCAATGATCATTGCATCTACTTGTGATCGCAAGGTATGCCCTGCCACTCCCGATTCAAGACAGGTAATCCATCGCGACCGGCGATTCTTGTCGGCAATCTTGCCGTCGAGTGTCATCGCCGCCTTTGCGATAACAAATGGAATCCCTGTCGTGACCCACTTATTGAATGCTTCGTTCAATTCCTGACATTTATTTTCCAAAATCCCAGTGGTCACCAACACTCCGGCTTGCCGTAGAATCTTGAGTCCGCGTCCCGCATGGTTCGGGTTTGGATCGGTTGCGCCAACAACTACGCGTCGAATTCCCGCGCGGATGATCGCATCAGTGCAAGGCGGCGTGCGACCAAAGGTACAACACGGTTCGAGCGTTACATACAAAGTCGCCCCACGCCCATCTTCCTTCGCTCTTCGCAGAGCTTCTACCTCCGCGTGTGCCGCGCCCGCACGACGATGCCATCCTTCTCCGACGATTTTCCCATTGCGGACAATCACCGCACCCACAGTGGGATTTGGCGAAGTTAGCCCCAAACCACACCGCGCTAGTTCCAGAGCGCGATGCATGAATCGTTCGTCATGTTTGGTTGAAGCCACAAGTGGAGAATACCATGTAGAGCATGCTATTGCGTGTTGATAATTAGAATGTCTACTCGCAGTTACGTGTTCTACTCAAACAACGCCTTGGCAAATTCTTTTGCGTCGAATGGCTGGAGATCATCGAGTTGTTCGCCGAGGCCGATGAAGCGGACGGGGAGGTTCAGTTCGCGGGCGATGGCGACGACGATTCCGCCTTTGGCGGTGCCGTCGAGTTTGCAGACGATCAAACCCGTGAGCGGGACGGCTTTGTGAAATTCGCGCGCTTGCGTGAGGGCGTTCATGCCGGTAGTGGCGTCTAGAACCAGCAGTGTTTCGTGGGGCGCGCCTGGCTGGACTTTGCCGAGGACACGATGGATTTTTTGCAACTCGGTCATCAGGTTTGACTTTGTGTGCTGGCGGCCGGCTGTGTCGAGGATGAGAACTTCAGATTTTTTCGCTACCGCAGCGGCGACGGCGTCGTGGGCGACGGCGGCAGCGTCGGCGCCCGCGTCACGCGCAACGACTTCGCAACCGACGCGTTGTCCCCAGATTTTGAGTTGGTCAATGGCGGCGGCGCGAAACGTATCGCAGGCGGCGAGCAGGACAGTTTTACCTTGTAATTTATAGTGGTGAGCGAGCCGGGCAGCGGTGGTGGTTTTGCCAGTACCGTTGACGCCGACAAGGAGAATTACCTGGAGTGATGGAGTGGTGGAGTGATGGAGTGGTGTGGAAGTTTTTGAAAGGGTTAGTTCGATAATTTGTTTAGCGATAACTGTAATGTCGCCTTTGCCCGCCTGACGTTTGATTTCAGCGAGGATATCGGCGGTGACAGCAGGGCCGAAGTCGGCGGCAAGGAGGGTGGCTTCTAGGTCGGCGAGTGATTTGGCATCGAAGACGGGGCGGCCGAGCGCGCGACGCAGTGAATCGCCCGTCTTGGAGAGGGCGGAGCGGAATTTGGTAAACAAAGTCATGGGGATTTGGTCTCTGTTTCTCGCCTGCCAAACATCTCCTACCGAACACCTTTTCCACTCGCCGCTTTCAATGCTTCGACATACTCATACGGTAGTTTCACGCTTCCCATCGTCGGCGACCCTTTCGCCTGGCCGTGACAATCGCTTCCGCCGGTGACCAGCAAACCGAGGCTTCGCGCGACTTTGAGATAGTGCTTGGTTATCTCGGTCGAGTGACTGGTATGAAATGCTTCGACGGCTTGAAGTCCAAACTTAGACATTTCCTCAATGTAGGAGTCAACCCCAGCCAATCCCGGATGGGCGAGCGATGGGATGCCGCCTGCCTCACGAATCTGCCGCGCCGCGTCAATGACGGTCGGCTTCCACTTCGGCACAAAGGCGGGTTTGCCTTGCCCGAGCCAGCGGTGAAATGCTTCTTTGGTCGAACTGGCGTGGCGCGCCTCGACCAACGCGCGTGCGATGTGTGGACGTCCGCACGAGCCGACCCCGGCGATTTTGTAGACAGCGTCGGTGGATAACGGCACGCCGAGTTCGCCCAGCCGCGCGCAAGTGCGCTCGATTCGATCCCTTCGCACCTCTTGGTTGCGTGTAAGAAATCGCAGGAAAGCGTCGCAGGTTGGATCGACAAAATAACCGAGGATATGGACTTCATGTTCATCAATTTGCGCTGTGATTTCGACGCCAGCAATGAACTCGATTCTCGCGCGCTCGGCGGCGGCGCGGCTTTCGGCGATGCCATTGATCGTGTCATGGTCGGTCAGGGCCATGCAGGCGAGCCCTTGCTGTTGGGCGCGCGCGACGAGCGAGTCAGGAGAATCCGTGCCGTCGGAGTGGAACGTGTGCAAGTGGAGATCGGCAAAGCGTTCGGTGCTCATCGGGGGGCAGCCTCCTGAAACTTCAAATTCCACCCCTCAAACTTCATGGAAACTCCAAACTGCAAGCCGCGTCGAGTTGCATCCGCGAGCGGTTTGAGGCTTGAATTTTCTCTGAAGTTTGGAGTTTGGGCCTTTAAGTTTTTCATTTCGCCTGCCTCGCCGGTCGGTTCAGTTCTTTTCGGATACGATCGAGCACGCCGTTCACGAACTTGCCGCTTTCGGCTGTCGAAAATTTCTTGGCCAATTCGACGGCTTCGTTGATGCTGACCACGGGAGGGATATCGTCTCGAAAGAGCATCTCATAGATGGCAAGGCGAAGGATGGCGCGGTCCACAGCGGCGATGCGGTGAATGTCCCAGTTGTCAGCGGATTTCTGGATGCGCACATCCACGTCGTCCAGTTTGGCGACGCAACCGCGGATGAGTTCCTCGGCGAACTCTTTCGCGTCGTTCGCGGGCGGATCGTCGAGCGTCAAGCAAAACCGTTCCAAGGTGGCATCAAGCGAATCTTTTGCGTCGGCCATGGAATAATCCTTCTGGTAAAGGAACTGCATGGCGATCTCGCGACCCTGTCGGCGTTTGCTCATGGTAAAGATCGTTAAAGACGTTGAAACGTTAAAGCGATAAAACGTAACAGGCTGTTATTACACGCTTATTGCCCTATTATCGAGTCACGATTTTAGCGTCTTCAGCAAACGCGCCATTTCGATGGCGGTGTGGGCGGCTTCCTCACCCCGGTTGTGCTTGGGGTCGAGACACCGGACCTGGGCTTGGGCTTCATTGGCGACCAACAATACTTCGTGGATGACAGGGATACCGTGTCGGACGGAGATTTCGCTAAGACGATTCGTGATCGCCTGCGCGATCAGGTCGGCGTGAGCGGTTTCACCGCGAAGGATGACGCCGAGGGCAATAAGCGCGTTGAATTTTCGTGATGCACCAAGCTTGGCGGCTACGACCGGGATTTCGAAGGCGCCGGGCACGCGCACGACCCGGATTTTGTTGGGGACGGCGCCTGCCTTGGCGAGAGTGTCGCGGGCGCTCGACAGCAACGCGTCCGTGTAACGCGCGTTGTAACGGGCGGCGATGATGGCGAAACGAAGGCCATGCGCCGAATGTGATGCAGGTTTTGGATGGGCGCGGGACATTTAGAAACTCCAAGCTTCAAGTCTCAAACTCCTGGGAAAATTCAAACACCAAACTTCAAGTCGAGTACGGGATGTCATGTTGAGTGCGAGTGAAACATTTCTGCTGTTTATTGCCTCAAACGGCCGAGATGCTTCGTCCGCCGCGGCGGACTCAGAACGACAGAGCGCGAGTAGGCGCTTGAAGCTTGAGGCTTCCTTGAGGCTTGATGTTTGAGGTTTGAGGTTTTTCACTAAAGTTTATGTCCCAATTTGGTTTTCTTGGTTTCCAGATATTTCTTATTGTGCGGCGTGGGGGTGGCGCGGATGGGGAGTTGCTCGACGATTTGCAAGTTGTATCCCTCGAGGCCGATCACCTTTTTCGGGTTGTTCGTGAGCAGCCGGATTTTGTGGAGGCCGAGATCCACGAGAATTTGCGCGCCGATGCCGTAATGACGCAGATCGGGTTTGAAACCAAGTTTTTCGTTGGCCTCGACGGTATCGAGGCCTTGTTCTTGGAGTGCATAGGCGTGGATTTTATGGGCGAGCCCGATGCCGCGGCCTTCCTGCCCTCGCAGATAAACAATCACTCCACAGCCCTCGCGCGCGATGGCCTTCATCGAAAGAACCAATTGCGTGCCGCAATCGCAGCGTTGGGACTGAAAAATATCGCCCGTGAGACATTCGCTATGCATGCGAACAAGAATGCTATCGGACCCGCGCACGTTGCCCATCGTCAGAGCAACATGATCGTGGCCGTCCAGGAGCGAGCGGTAGAGGTGGAGTTTAAATTCTCCATACGGAGTCGGCAATGTTGTCTCGGATTCTTTGTTGACCAATTTCTCGCGCTGACGCCGATATTCGATCAGATCGCGAATGGCGCAGAGTTTGAGGCCGTGTTCGCGGGAGAATTTCGTCAATTCCGTCAGCCGAGCCATCGTGCCGTCTTCGTGAAGGATCTCACAAATGACCCCGACTGGGGATAAACCGGCGAGTCGCGCCAAGTCCACGGCGGCTTCCGTATGCCCGGCACGGCGCAACACGCCACCGTCACGGGCGCGGAGCGGAAAAATGTGCCCCGGCTGGACGAGGTCTTGCGGCCGTGATTGTTGATTGGCGAGCACCCCGATCGTTCGAGCGCGGTCGGCGGCGCTAATGCCGGTGGTGATTCCCTCCCGCGCATCCACGCTCACCATAAACTCCGTTTTGAACCCTTCGCGGTTTTCGCTGACCATCCGTTCGATGCCAAGCGCGGCGAGCCGTTCCGCAGTCATTGGCACGCAGATGAGGCCGCGTCCGTGCTTGGCCATGAAATTTACCGCTTGCTGGGATACTTTTTCGGCGGCCATGACAAGGTCGCCTTCATTCTCGCGGTCTTCGTCGTCGGTAACAACGACCATTTTACCCGCGCGAACGTCTGCGAGCACCGCTTCGATCTGGTCGAAGGCAACTGTGGAAGTTCGTGATGCAGTCATGGGTTGATCCACGGGCGAACGGAGGGAAGCATAAACACCGCGCGCGCCGAAGTCAAATAGCGACCTCGGCGCGCGTCAGCGAAAGGCAAGACCCTAAATCAGTTCTGGATTTCGGTCTTAGAAGCCTTGATCTCGTTCCCGCTGACCTCGCCCTTCACGACGATCGTTTTGCCACTGGTCCGAGCTTTCATGAGCTTTGAATCGGCATTGGTGACGATATACACCTTGCCATCGTCCGTTTTAACGCCAACGGCGCAGCTTTTTGCTTTGCTGGCCTCGGCATAGTCGCAATGCGCGCAGCCCAGCTTACCCTTGATTTCTGTCTCTGCGGCATACGCGCTCACTCCGAACGCCACCGCAATCAAACCTGCATACAGTTTCTTCATTTGTGATTCTCCTTTCGGGACTACTTGTACCGGTAATCGGCCTGCCAAGCAAGCCTATTTGCCGTGTAGATTAGACCGTGCGCCTGGCTGGAGATTCAAACGAGTTTGGCCACCGCCGCGAGCGCATCAGCCAGTTTCGAGGGGTCTTTGCCGCCTGCTTGCGCGAAGTCGGGCCGACCGCCCCCGCTCCCGCCGCAGAGCTTGGCGATTTCGCCGATGATCTTGCCCGCGTGCTTGCCAGCCTTGACAAGATCGGGAGTTACAAGACAAACAAGAGCAACTTTTCCTTCGCATGTTCCGCCCAGAACGACAATGCCACTTGGAAGTTTGGGTTTCAGCGCTTCGCCGATGGCCCGGAGCAAATCACTGCTCGCCTCACCGAGATTCTCTACAATCAAATTGCCGCGTTTCTTTGCCAGCAGTTGCTCGGCCATTGCGGGCGCCTTGCTTCGTAACTCCGCTTCGCGTTTCTTGGCAAGTTCCTTTTGCTGCTCGAAAGCCTTCTGTTTTTCGATCTCGGCGCGCGCCTGGTCTTTTTGTTTTTCGATGAATTCCGTCGCGAACTGGCCGCAGTGGGCTTCGATACGACGAATACCCGCGGCGATGGCCGATTCACGTGCGATCTTGAACAGACCGATGTCACCCGTGGTCTTTGTATGTGTTCCACCGCAAAGTTCGACTGAAAACCCGTCAAATTGCCCGTCGTGACCGCCGACTTGCACGACGCGGACGATCTCGCCGTATTTCTCGCCGAAAAACTGCTGTACCTTTGGGTTGCCTTTGATTTCCGCATACGGCACTTCGAACCAAAACACGGGCGCGTTTTCGCGAATGCGCTCGTTCACCAATTTTTCTACATCGGCAATTTGCTGCGCCGTAAGTCGTTCCGGGTTGTTAAAATCAAAACGTAAATGATCGGGTGCGACCAACGACCCGCGCTGGCGCGCGTCGCGATTGACGACCTCGTGCAGCGCCCAGTGAAACAGATGTGTGACCGTATGATGCCGCTGGATGTTGGCTCGGCGGGCGGCGTCCACGACGACGCGGACGGCTTCGCCGACCTCTGGTGCGCGACCGCTCGTTAGTGTTGAGCGATGCACATGCACTTCGCTTTTGCGTTGAGTGTCGAGGATTCGAACGCGACCAACTTCACTTTCATCAACCCCAGTGACACTAATGAAGCCTGTATCACCAACTTGACCGCCCATTTCGGCGTAACACGGTGTTTTGTCGAGGATAAACTCAAGTTCGTTTTTTTCTCCCATCACCGCCGCCTCGACGACTGCCTCGGCCTCCAAGTTTTCGTAGCCGATGAATTTGGTGGGTTCAACCTTGAGACCTTCGCTCACGACCGAAACAATTGATTTCTTCTTCTCATGATCTTCTCGGGCGCGCCGGCGTTGCTCTTCCATAAGTTTTTCAAAGCCCGCAACGTCCACGGTCACTCCGCGTTCACGCGCCATCAATTCGGTGAGGTCGAGTGGGAAGCCATAGGTATCGTAGAGTTTGAAGGCGAACTCGCCCGAAAAGATTCGTTCTTTGGCTCCTCCTGACCCTCTTCGAACTATGCCGACTCCAACTCCAAAAACCCCTTCTTTGACATCATTAACTACCATGCTTCCTGAGGCGTGAATGTCACTCGATTCTTGTTTCATATCTGTCAGCAATTCCTCGCCTTTGTTGAATAACCAAATGCCGGTATCGAGTGTGCGATTAAAGCTCTCCTCCTCACCGCGGAGAATTTTTTCGATTCGTGCTTTGTTGCGGTGGAGTTCGGGAAAGACGTCGCCAAAGTTTCCTGCAACGACATCGGTGAGTTTATAGAAAAATGGCTCTTGGAAGCCAAGATTGCGTCCGTAGCGGATAGCGCGGCGCAAAATGCGACGCAGGACATAGCCGCGGCCTTCGTTGCTGGGCAAAATGCCGTCGGCGATGGAAAAACTTAGGCAACGGATATGGTCGGCGATGACGCGGAAGGCGATATCTATCGAGGATTGAGGATCGAGGTTGGAAGATTGCGACGGTAGTGTGCCTTTGTATTGCTTGCCGCTTAGTTTTTCTAGCTCGCGGAAGATTGGCGAGAATACATCCGTGTTGTAGTTGGAGATTGGGCGAGTGAAATCTTTAAAACCATCGGTGCATTGGAGGATGCCGCAGACGCGCTCGAAACCCATACCCGTGTCCACGTGCTTCGCTGGCAAAGGAGAAAGCGAGCCATCCGCATTGGCATTGAATTGGATAAAAACGAGGTTCCAGATTTCGATGCAGTGCGGACTGCCGGCATTGACGAGGCTGGCGCCGGTCTTATTGGGTGTGAGGTCAACGTGGATTTCGCTGCAAGGACCGCAGGGACCGGTGTCGCCCATCATCCAGAAATTATCTTTGCGGTTGCCGGGAACGATTTGGTTTGCAGGCAGATAGCGTAGCCATAGGTCGCGAGCTTCGGTATCGGCGGGAATTTTACCACGTGCGGCGTTGCCTACGTGGCTCACGCCGTCGTCGCCGCCAAAATAGGTCGCATACAGGCGATCGGGTGGGAAACCCCAGCGGTTGACGACCAGTTCCCACGCCCAATCAATCGCCTCGCGTTTGAAATAATCGCCGAAGCTCCAATTGCCGAGCATCTCGAAGAACGTGTGGTGGTAGGTATCCAGTCCGACGTCTTCGAGGTCGTTGTGTTTGCCGCCGGCCCGGATGCATTTTTGGGTGTCGGCGGCGCGCCCGGGCGAGTACGGACATTTTGTCTGGCCAAGAAATATCGGGACGAATTGGTTCATCCCCGCGTTGGTGAAAAGCAGGTTGGGCGAATCAGGAAGAAGGCTCGACGAGGACACGATGGTGTGTTGTTTCTCGCGAAAGAAGTCGAGGAACGATTGTCGAATTTCAGATGACGTCATCAGCGTAAATTATCGTTTGCACCGCTCTTCCTTCAGCAGCTTGTATTCGACGCTGTCCACGAGAGCTTCCCAACTGGCTTCAATGATGTTGTCGCTGACGCCAACGGTACCCCAGATTTCGGTGCCGTCCGAGCTTTCGATTAGCACGCGGGTCTTGGCAGCGGTGCCGCCTTTGCTGTCGAGGATGCGAACCTTGAAATCCACCAGCCGGATGTCGCGGATGGTTGGAAAAAACTTCTGGAGCGCGGTGCGCAGGGCACTGTCGAGGGCGTGAACCGGCCCGTCGCCCTCGGCGACGGTGTGTTCGGTCTGGCCGTCCACGCGGATTTTGACACTTGCCTCACAAATTGCCTTGCCGTTTTCCTTGTCCATCGTGATCCTGTAACCAAGCTGTTCAAAGAATGGCTTGTGACGCTTGAGCATTTTTTGGACGAGAAGCTGGAACGACGCGTCAGCGGCCTCGAATTCGTAGCCGGCGTGTTCAAGCTGTTTGATTTGCGCGAGGATCTCCTTCGCTTCGGGCGAGTCGCTCTTGAGTTGCACACCAAGCTCGTGTGCTTTCATCAGTACGTTGCTACGCCCGCTTAGTTCGCTGACCAGGACGCGGCGGCGATTACCGACTGTTTCGGGCTTGATGTGTTCGTAACTGTGGGCGATTTTCTCGACCGCATTGACGTGGATTCCGCCTTTGTGGGCAAAAGCGCTCGCGCCGACGAACGGCGCCTTGATGTCGGGACGCAAGTTGGCGAGGTCGTCCACGAACAAGGATAGCTCGCGCAGACGTTTCAACGAGGCGCGCGGAACGCACCGATAGCCAAGTTTGATCTGTAAATTGGGGATGAGCGAAGTCATATTGCAATTGCCAACGCGTTCGCCAAAGCCATTGATGGTGCCCTGCACATGGACACACCCTTCTTGGATGGCGGCCAAGGCGTTGGCGACGCCGACACCGCAATCGTTGTGGGTATGGATGCCGAGCGGAGTCGTTATCTCGCAGCGGACGGCGCGGACAATTGCGCCGACCTCATGCGGCATCGTGCCGCCGTTGGTATCGCAAAGGACCAGCACGGCTGCGCCCGCGTCCTGCGCGGCTTTCAACGTAGCGAGCGCGTGGCGGGGATCATCCTTGTATCCATCGAAGAAATGTTCGGCGTCGTAAATGACTTCCTTGCGCCGGGCTTTGAAGAACTTCACCGTGTCGGCGATCATCGCGCGGTTTTCTTCCGGCGTGACCCGCAGCACCTCGCGCACGTGCAGCAGCCAACTTTTTCCAAAAATCGTCACGACGGGTGTTGCGGCCTCGACCAGCGCGCGGACATTGATGTCCTGCGCGGTGGGCGTTTTGGCGCGGCGGGTCGAGCCGAACGCGGCGAGCTTGGCGTGGCGCAGTTTCAGTTTTCTGGCCTGCGTGAAAAATTCCATATCTTTCGGGTTTGACCCCGGCCAACCACCCTCGACATAATGGGCGCCGAACGCATCGAGCTTCTCGGCGATGCGCAGTTTGTCGGCGGGCGAGAACGAGACGCCTTCCCCCTGCGCGCCGTCGCGCAGCGTCGTGTCATAGATGGCGATGGATCGAGTCATACCAGCTCATTTAGCCACGAAAAGGCATAAAAAGCACAAAAAATTCGCAAAATTCCTCCCTATTCATTTTTTTTCCAAGCCAAACGCATCATGCACCGCACGCGCAGCCTTGTCAGCGTCTTTGAGCGCGATGATGACGGAGGTTTTGATTTCGCTGGTCGAGATCATTTGGATGTTTGCGCCCGCGCCAGCGAGCGTCTCGAACAACTTCGCGGCAACGCCCGGATGAGAGCGCATACCAATGCCCACAATCGAGAGTTTTGCGATACCATCGGTCGAGGTAACTTGCTTTGCGCCGATGTCTTTGACGATCGGCTGCAATGCTTTCGTCGCTTTCGTGGCTTCGTTGGACGCGACGGTGGCGGAAATATCGGTTAGACCTTTCTCGCTGACGTTCTGAACGATGACGTCAATGTTGATGTTCGCGTCGGCCAGCGCGCGGAAAAGGCGCGCAGCCACTCCGGGTTTGTCGGGTACGCCCGCGATCGTGACTTTGGCCTGATTTTTGTCCACGGCGACGCCGCGGACTACCACTTCTTCCATTTTAGCGGTTTCTGCTTTCACGATGGTTCCCTTGTTGTTGTTGAAACTGCTTCGGACCTCAAACACGACCCCAAATTTTTTGGCGAACTCCACCGAGCGTGCCTGCATGACTTTCGATCCAAGCGCAGCCATCTCCAGCATTTCGTCATAGCTGATTTCCGCGATCTTGCTCGCATCAGGGATGATCCGCGGGTCAGCAGTATAAACGCCATCCACGTCGGTGTAAATCTGGCAAACGTGGGCCTTTACGGCAGCGGCAATGGCGATGGCGCTCAGATCGCTGCCGCCACGGCCTAGCGTCGTAATGTATCCTTCCGGCGTGATTCCTTGAAAGCCGGCGACGATCACGATATTGCCATCGTCCAGTAGCTCGTGCACTTTCTTTGGGGTGATGTTGGCGATCTTCGCCTTCGTGTGGACGCCGTCGGTGACGATGCCCGCCTGCGCACCCGTGAGTGATACCGCTTTCGCGCCAAGCCCATGCAACGCCATCGCCAGCAGCGCGATGGTAGTCTGCTCGCCGGTCGCCAGCAACACGTCCATCTCGCGCTCGTTCGGCTCGGGATGCACTTCCTTGGCCAGTTTGATCAGCGAATCCGTCACGCCATTCATCGCGCTGACGACCACGACAACCTGATTGCCCTCCCGCTGGGTTTCGAATACGCGCTTGGCGCAATTCTTGATGCGATCGGGATTACCGACCGACGTGCCACCATATTTTTGGACGATTAAGCTCATAATTGATTAACCACGAAACACGCGAAAAGACGCGAAAGTTTTCGTGTTATTTCGTGTATTTCGCTGGCAAAAAATGTTTCATAAGCATCCATTCGCGGTTTACTCACCTATCGCCTCCCGCACGGTATCCACCGTCGGTTCGACGGAAAATGGTTTTGTCGCTTTTTCGTAGGCGATTTCGGGGTCTTTGAGGCCGTGACCCGTCACAGTGATGACGATGGTCGCTCCTTCGGGATAATAATTCTTGGCCGCGTGTTTCAGCAAACCCGCCACGCCCGCGGCGCTGGCCGGCTCGACAAAAACGCCCTCGCTCGCCGCGAGCAATTGATATGCCACAACGATTTCTTCGTCCGCAACCGAATCAATGAATCCTCCCGATTCATTCGCCGCCGCGACAGCCGGTTTCCAGCTCGCGGGATTGCCGATGCGGATGGCGGTGGCGAGCGTTTGCGGTTTCTCGACCACGCGACCGAGAACGATCGGCGCCGCGCCCGCCGCTTGAAAGCCGAGCATCCTCGGGCGGGACGATATTTTCTTGGCCGCGAAGTACTCGCAGTAGCCTTTCCAGTACGCGGTGATGTTGCCCGCGTTGCCCACGGGCAAGAGATGATGCGTCGGAGGTGCGCCGAGTTGTTCGCAGACCTCGAACGCAGCGGTTTTTTGGCCTTCGAGGCGATATGGATTGATTGAGTTGACTATGGCAAAACCTTTTGCATTGCCCAGCTCGCGGACGATGGCCAACCCATCATCAAAACTGCCACGGATTGCTATGACTTTTGCGCCGTGCATCATAGCTTGCACAAGTTTGCCGCGCGCGATGCTTGCCTCCGGTAGAACGACCGCGCAACGAACTCCTGCGCGCGCGGCGTAGGCCGCAGCGGAAGCCGAGGTATTGCCCGTCGAAGCGCAAATCACGGTCTTCGCGCCCGCCTCGACCGCTTTTGAGACCGCCATCGTCATGCCGCGGTCTTTGAACGATCCCGTAGGATTCAATCCCTCGTATTTCAAGAAGACACGCCGGCCTCCGCCGAGTTGCTTCGAAAGCCAGTGCGCCTCGATGAGCGGCGTGCCGCCCTCGTTGAGTGTCACCGCGGGCGTCTTGTCGGTCACCGGCAAGTGCGCGCGGTACTCTTCAATGATTCCTCGCCAACGTTTCATTTTGTTTTCATTTACCACGATGGTATTTAAATCTATTTGCGTTCATTCGTGTGAATTCGTGGTCAAATCTTTTCATTCAAACGTCTCCACGCGGATCATCACAGGCTTCTCTTTGACCACTGCCAGCCGCGAGATTTTCGCCAGCGCGCCGCGCATGGCGGCGTCCCGCGCGTCATGGATCATAAAAATGAGCGGCACAACTTCGCCTTCATGGCCTTCCGGCTGAATGACGGAACTGATCCCGATCTTGGCGCGCCCGAGAATGCTGGCGACCTGCGCGAGCACGCCCGCGCGGTCGAGAACGCTCAGGCGCAGGTAATAGCGCGAGACGACGTTGTCGATCTTCTTGACCTTGCCATTGAGTTGGTGCGGCACAAATGCCGGCAGACGATTGACGACGTCAAATTTCAGGTTGAGTGCGGCATCCGCAAGGTCGCTGATGACGGCGCTGGCGGTGGCATTCGCGCCCGCGCCGCGTCCGTAATACATCGTGTCGCCCGCGACGTCGCCGCGAACGCAGATGGCGTTGAAAACGCCGTTGACGTTGGCCAGCACGTTGGATTTAGGGATGAGCGTTGGGTGCACGCGGACTTCGACGTGACCCTCGCCGACGGGTTCGTCGCTCTTGATGATGGCGAGAAGTTTAATTTCGTAGCCAAGTTGGTGCGCCATTTCGATGTCTTGCCGATGAATCTGCGAGATGCCTTCTACGTGCACTTTTTTCAACGGCATCCAGAATCCATACGCGAGCGAGGCGAGGATGGTGGCTTTATGCGCGGCGTCAATGCCGTCGAGGTCGAAGGACGGATCGGCTTCCGCGTAGCCGTGGTCTTTGGCGATGCGCAAGGCGGTGGCAAATTCAAGGCCATCGGCGCTCATCCGGCTCAAAATGTAATTGCACGTGCCATTAACGATGCCATAGATTAGTTGGATACGATTGGCAACCAGCCCCTCGCGCAGGGCTTTGATGATCGGGATGCCGCCCGCGACGCTGGCTTCGTAATAAATGTTGGTGTGATGTTTGGCCGCGGCGGCGAAAATTTTCTCCCCATGCTCCGCCAGGAGCGCCTTGTTGGCGGTCACGACCGATTTGCCGTGCGCGAAGGCGTCAAGGATGACCCGACGCGCTTGATCGCAGCCGCCGATGAGTTCGACAACGACGTCAATTTGCGGATCGCGAACCAGCGCAGCGATGTCCGTGGTGACCCGGCGCGGATCGGCGATGAACGCGCGCTTTTTCCTCGCATCGCGAATGCCGACTCGGGCCACGGTCAGCCGCACTCCGAGGCGATTGGCCAGCAGGTCGGCATTTTGCGTGAGATTACGCCACACGCCGCTGCCGACGGTGCCCAGCCCAATTAACCCGATATTGATTTCTTTGCGCATAAATGAAAAAGCCCCTCGGAAACCGAGGGGCAGACAACAACCACTCCCCTCGTTCAGGAGCTCATCGTAATCGTGGTCTTGGTGGTTTTCGCCATCAACAGGCGGGAAACATACTACAGCCCCAACCACAACGCCAGTATTTTTTTGTGATTGAGGAGGGAAACAAATCGCCTAACCCGGATTCGCGCTTGTCAACCCATTCGCATTGGGCGAGAATCACCGCCGAAAACCTCTTTCCCAAAAACCATCCCCAAGGGGGTCTGCCATGAAATTCGCCAAATTGTTCCTGTTCGCAATTTCCCTCACGGCCATCGGTACGCCCGCGGAAGAGCCGGAGGCACAACCGCTCGCCGCGCAAGTAAAGCGCGTCATCGAGGCTCTCGATTATCTCGGTAATCCTCTCGACGAAAAAACCAAGTCCGCCCTCGACAAAGCCGCGCAGTTCGGCGACAACGCCGCCGTCGCCAAGGCTGTTCAGGACGCTCTCGACCCGTATTGTCTCTTGCAGATACATATCAATCCCGAATCGCGTGTGAAAGTCGCGCCGGGCGCGGCGAAGCCCGAATTGGACGAGCAAGGTTGGAGAAGTTTTCTTGTGAAAGTTTCCAACGAAGCGGGCGTGACTGCCGAGTTGAAGGCGACCAGTCCCAATGCCGCGCCCGTGTTCGCCCAGCAGTATCCGAATCCTCCAACACTTTTGAGCAAGGTTGACATTGCCAATCGCTGGCTGGAATTGCAAATGTTCAACAAACAACCGCTTAGCGCGAAGTTAAGTGGATTGGTGATCGAGTATCGGATTATCTCGTTCTATAGTCGCGACGCGGGCAAACGCGAAGCCAAGATCTCGTTCAATGTCGGCCAGGGCACACAGGACATCGGATTTCGCAACGACGCCGATATCCTTTTCGATTGCCGGACCGCAACCGACGTAACCCTGCGCGTGCGCGACGAAAATGGAAAGCCGACCATGGCGCAATTCCTCGTTCGCGACAAGCAAGGGAGGGTCTATCCGTCGCAAGCCAAACGGCTGGCGCCCGATTTTGCATTTCATCCGCAAATTTATCGCGCCGATGGCGAGAAATTGAAGCTTCCCGTCGGGGATTACTCCATCGAAGTCACGCGCGGACCCGAGTATCTCACGAAGACCGAGTCAGTGAAAATCGGCGCTAAAAATCAAACGGTCGCTTTCAAACTGGAACGGTGGATTGATCCCTCGAAACTCGGCTGGTGGTCGGGCGATCATCACATTCATGCCGCCGGCTGCGCCCATTACACCAATCCAACCGAGGGCGTTCTCGCTCCCGACATGATGCGCCATTGTCTCGGCGAAGACCTGAAAGTCGGCTGCAATCTCACCTGGGGACCTTGTTTCGATTTTCAGAAAAATTTCTTCACCGGCAAAGTGGACAAAGTCTCGACCTATCCCTACCTGCTGCGTTATGACATCGAAGTCAGCGGTTTCGGCTCGCATAACTCCGGTCATCTCGTTCTGCTCCGGCTCAAAGAAGGGAATTATCCGGGCGGCGACTCGAACAAACATTGGCCGACGCTCGGCTTGAACACGCTTCGCTGGGCGAAAAAACAGGGCGGAGTCGTCGGTCCCGCTCATTCCGGCTGGGGATTGCAAGTCAAAGGCAACGAGCTTCCCAATTACAATCTCCCGCCCTATGACGGCATCGGCGCCAACGAATATATCGTAGACGTAACCCACATGGTCGAAGGCCCCGATGGTAAACCCACCCCTGCCGTGGATTTCATGTCCACGGTGGACACGCCTCCCATCTGGGAGCTGAATATGTGGTATCACACCCTCAACTGCGGCTTCCGTACCCGCGTCAGCGGCGAAACTGATTTCCCCTGCATCTACGGCGAACGAGTCGGGCTCGGTCGCTCCTATGTAAAGCTCGACGGCAAACTCGACTTCGACGCGTGGTGCGAAGAAATCCGCAACGGCCGCAACTACGTCAGCGATGGGAAAAGTCATTTGATTGATTTCAAAGCCAACCTTTCGACAGGCTCAAGGCAAGCTGTCGCGGTCGGTGAGAACGGCAGCGAATTGAAACTCTCCACGTCCGGAACGGTGCGCCTCTCCGCCAAAGTCGCCGCATTCCTTCCTGAAATCCGCGAGAAACATAACTTCCAACGATTCTATTGGCATATTGAAAAAGCTCGCATCCCCGATACGCGTGAAGTTCCTGTCGAACTCATCGTTAATGGCCAGTCGATCGAAAGGAAAACCGTCGTGGCCGACGGCAAATTGCAGGACATTTCCTTCGATGTAAAAATTGACCGCAGCAGTTGGGTCGCGCTGCGCATTTTCCCGTCATCGCATACCAACCCGATCTTCGTCCTCGTCGGCGACAAACCGATCCGCGCCAGCAAACGCAGCGCCGACTGGTGTCTGAAAGGTGTGGACAAATGCTGGAGCCAGAAACAGCGCTTCTACGCCGCCAAAGAAATGGACGACGCGCGCACTGCATATGAACATGCGCGCGAAACGTATCGGAGGATTCTTAATGAAACCGAGATCGAGTAGATGGAGCGGCGAAACCTTTTTTGTCTATCCCGTCAGCGTAATCTGCCGCTGTAGACCACCCACTATTATTATTATTCGAGCGCCTTGGCAATTTTCGCGGTAAGAAAAACCTCCCGCAACTGATTGCGGGCAATCTATTTCTTCGCAACCGCCTCGATTTCGAGCGTAATCTTGATGTCTTCGCCGATGACCGCGCCAGCATTACCGCCGGTGATACCGAACTCGCTGCGTTTCACCGTTGTGCTGGCGCTAAACCCAATCCGCGGCGCTCCAAACGCCGACGAAGTGCCGCCAAACTCGCCTTCCAGCGTAACCGATTTGGTGACGCCGTGCATGGTAAGATCGCCGACGAGCTTGCATTTGTCACCCGCGATATCTTTTACTTCCTTGCTGACGAACGTGAGCTGCGGAAACTTCGCCGTGTCGAAGAAATCGGCGTTGCGCAGGTGAGCGTCACGTTTCTCGACGCCGGTATTGACGCTGGCGGCTTCGATGGTGGCACTGGTTTTCAAGGTCTTGAGGTCCTTGCCATCGAGGCTCACAGTGCCGGAAAATTTGTCGAACCGCCCAGTCACCGTGCTGATGCCGAGGTGTTTCACTTTGAAAGCGATCGAAGTGTGAGCAGGATCGATATCGTAGTCCGCCGCGCTTGTGGTAAGCGAACAAACCGCGACAATAAGATAAACAGAAAGGTACTGGATGGTTTTCATATCGGTTCTCCTTTGGTTGCGACCCATTTTGGAACAGGACTGTCCGCGAGTCAATCCTCAAGCGAAGCGGCATTGACTCGGGCGAAAATCGTGCCATAGTTAGCGCTTTCCCAAATGAAACACCTGCTTTCCATAGAGACGATGACAACGGCGGATCTCGCCTCGGTGCTCAAGCTCGCCAAGACGCTGAAAGGCGAGCGTGGCAGCCACAAGGACCATCCCTTGCGACATCAATGCTGGGCGATGCTCTTCAGCAAATCTTCCACGCGCACCCGCGTGAGTTTCGAGGTCGGCATCCGCGAGCTGGGTGGCGATCCGATTTTCCTCAATGCCAATGATATCCAGCTTGGACGCGGCGAGCCGATCTGTGACACGGCGCGAGTGATCGGGCGGATGTGCCACGGCGCCGTTATCCGCACCTTTGCGCAGAGCGACGTGGAAGAATTTGCGAAGTGTTCCGGCATCCCGACGATCAACGCGCTGACCGACGACGAGCATCCGTGCCAGATTTTAACGGACATTTTCACGTTCGAGGAAAAGCGGGGTTCGATTCGCGGCAAAACAGTCTGTTTCGTTGGGGATGGGGCTTGTAACGTGCCGCGTTCCTGGATGTTTGCCGCGGCAATCTTGGGCTTCAAACTGCGTATCGCGGCGCCCGAAAAATATCAGCCGCCCCAAGCAATCCTGGATCGCGCACGCGCCATCACCGAAAAGGTAAAATCAGGAGGGACGATCGTCGCCACTGCTGCGCTGGACGCCGCCTCGAAAGGAGCCGACCTGCTCTACACGGATGTCTGGGTGTCGATGGGAAAGGAAGCCGAATCCGCAAGCCGGTTAAAAGACCTGGCGGAATATCAAATCAACAACGAAGTAGTGAAACGCGCCGCAAAAAAGGCGCTGGTGATGCATTGTTTGCCCGCGTATCGCGGCAAGGAAATCGCCGCGGACACGTTCGAGGCGCATGCCGAGACGATCTTTGATCAAGCCGAAAACCGATTGCATGTGCAGAAAGCAATCTTGAGTTTGTTGATGAAAGAAACTGGGTCGACTCGGTGAGTCGGGGCTTGATTTTTCGCCGCTTCGCTGAAACGGCTTCAATGACTCATGAAATCCGCGTTCCTCGATATCCTTTGTTGCCCGCACTGTCGCGGCGGGTTGCGCCTGAATGCCACCGAGCGGGACGGCGCGGAGATCATCGCGGGCGCGTTGGATTGCGCGGCGTGCGGCGTGAGCTACCCCGTTCGCTGCGGAATCCCGCGATTCCAGATCGAGCCGTTGGAAGGCGAAAAGGCGCGAACGGTCGAGAATTTCGGCAAGCAATGGAGGCAGTTCAATTGGCTCGACCCCGCCTACGAACAGCAGTTTCTTGATTGGATCCGTCCCGTTACACGAGAAGATTTTCGCGGCAAGGTCATGCTCGACGCCGGATGCGGCAAAGGACGACATTTGGTCTGGGCGCATAAATTCGGCGCGGAAACGGTGGTGGGGCTCGACTTGAGCGACGCAGTCGAGGAAGCGTATATGCACACGCGTGAAATGCCAAACGTCCATGTCGCGCAGGCGGATATTTATTCTCCGCCGGTCAAACCGGTGTTCGATTACATCTACTCACTGGGCGTTCTGCATCATTTGCCCGACCCCGAAGGAGGGTTTCGCGTGCTGCCGACATTGTTGCGGCAGGGCGGCTCGATTTCCGTCTGGGTGTACGGACGCGAGAACAACGGCTGGATTATCTGGCTGGTCAACCCGCTTCGCCGGGGCGTCACATCGCACCTCAACCCGCTCGGTTTGCGCGTGGTCAGTTGGGCCATCACCGCCTTTGCGCTCTGGCCGATGCTTCGATTGATTTACGGACCGCTGGGAGAGACTGCCAAAAAACTTCCCTATGGAGAATATCTTTCGTACATCTCTAAATTTTCGTTCCGCGATGTGCGCGCGATTGTTTATGATCATCTGACCCCGCCGACCGCCCATTACATCCGTCGTGAAGAAATCGAAAAATGGTTCGAGACGATGCGATTGAGCGGCATCCAGATCGCGCATCACAATCGCAATTCCTGGCGCGGATTCGCCCGACGCGAGACCCATTAGCCTGCCGGAACCGGCTCTTGAGCCGTGTTAATCCGATTGGCGCGGCGCGTGCGACAGTTGCCGTCGCCGGTACGCTCGAGGGCTGAATCCGGTGAATTGTTTGAAGCGGAGTGTGAAGTAAAACGGATTATTGAATCCGCACGCGGCGGCGATTTCCTTGACCGTTTGTGAGGTGATTTGGAGAAGGTGCATCGCGCGCTCGATACGACGGCGTTCCCAAAACTGCTGGGGCGTCTGGCCGACTTGTCGCCGGAACAAATGCGCGAGCCGGGATATCGAGAGTCCACACGCCCGAGCCAGAATCGCAAGCGTGAGTGGCTCGGCAAGATGGGTGGAGATATAGTCCACCGCCGCGTGGACGCGAGGATCCAACGGGGCTTGGGCGGAACGCGGATTCAGCGTGTCGCACCAGAGGAGAATTTCTTCCAGCGCATTGAACGCAAAGGTCTCGCGGTGACGCGAAGCACTCTGGTAGAGCCGCAGCATTTCTTCCATCTGCCGCTCGATGCGGAGACGCAGCGTTCGGTCGGGAATCGTCAGATGCATCAGACCCGGCGATAATTCCGGCCACCGCAATAAGCCACTCCATTCCGCGCGGGGATGGAAATGCACCCAAAAGACCTCCCAGCGACAGATTCGAGGTTCAACGCCATAATCGTGCTTGGTTTGCGGAGCGATCATGACAAAATCGCCCCGCCGACTCACGTGAGCCCCACCCGGATATTGGTAGCGCGCTGCCCCACGACGGTTGCAAACCAACAACCAATCATCCGTGCCTGCTTCGCGAAAGGTGACACTGACGCGCCGATGATCATAATAGCCGGGAGCAATCCGATCGGTAATATGAACTGGTTTTGCCGTCATACAGGAAGATATTATAGCTTTTTAGCAAGAACGACAATTGCTCTTTTGCGGTTAAACTGGTAGCGTTTCGGTGGTATGAAGTTCTTCCTTTCGTCCTGTGTGATGGTCGCGTTCGTCGTCGCGCGCGGTTCGTCCGCTGCCGATAAAGTGGATTTTCAGCGCGAGATTCGCCCGATCCTTTCCAATAATTGCTTTACCTGCCACGGGTTCGACGAAAAAGAACGTAAAGGTGCCAAGAAACTCGGCGGATTGCGGCTCGACACGGAGGACGGCTCGCGGATAGACCTCGGCGGCTACGCGGCTGTCGTGCCGGGTCAACCCGCCAAGAGCGAGTTGATCAAGCGCGTCACGACGGCCGACCCCGACGACATAATGCCGCCGCCCAAGACTGGCAAGATACTTAAGACAAAAGAAACCGAATTATTGAAAGCTTGGATCGCGCAGGGGGCGAAATACGAAAAACATTGGGCATATCTCAAGCCGAAGCGACCGCCCGTTCCGAAAACCAAGAACGCAAAATGGCCGCGTAATGGCCCCGACCATTTCATTCTCGCACGACTCGAGCAGGAAAAATTGACGCCGCAACCGGAGGCAGATCGGTTCGCGCTGATCCGACGAGTATCGCTTGATCTAACGGGTTTGCCACCGACTATTGAGGAAGTGGACGCGTTCGTGGCCGACAAATCGCCTGACGCCTACGAAAAACTCGTGGATCATTTCCTCGC
This sequence comes from uncultured Verrucomicrobiota bacterium, assembly GCA_964348665.1. Lineage (GTDB taxonomy): Bacteria > Verrucomicrobiota > Verrucomicrobiia > Palsa-1439 > CAYGDP01 > CAYGDP01. The sequence continues at coordinate 30,655 of CAYGDP010000003.1, read as the reverse complement.
GAAAGACGCGTACGGCGAGCATTGGGCGCGGATGTGGCTCGATCTTGCCCGTTACGCCGACAGCGCGGGTTATGCGGATGATCCCGCGCGAACGATTTGGATGTATCGCGACTGGGCGATCCGGGCGTTCAACGAAAATAAACCGTTCGACCAATTCACCATCGAGCAAATCGCAGGCGATCTGCTGCCCAACTCAACCGATGATCAAGTGATCGCCACGGCGTTTCATCGCAACACGATGACCAATAACGAAGGCGGCACAACCGACGAGGAATGGCGTAATGCCGCCGTCGTGGATCGTGTCGGCACGACCATGGCGGTTTGGATGGGCACTTCGATGGCTTGCGCGCAGTGTCACACCCACAAATACGACCCGCTCACCAACAAGGAATACTTCCAACTGTTTGCTTTTCTCAACAACACCGAGGACGCCGATCGTGGCGATGAATCGCCCGTGTTGAGTGTGTTGTCCCCGGAACAAAAAGAGAAACGCCAGAAACTCGAGGCCGACATCGCCGCGTTGGAAAAGAAATTTCAGACGCGCTCGCCCGCTCTGGACGCCGCGCAAGCCACATGGGAACGCGAGATGACCGCCGCGCCGCCGACGTGGACACCACTAAAACCCGGCAAAGCAGAATCGTCCGGTGGCACGACGTTGGCGATTCAACCGGATGCTTCGATTCTGGCCAGCGGAAAAACGCCGGAGAAAGATACCTACACGATCACGGTCACCACCGACCTGAAATCCATCACGGCATTCCGGCTGGAAGCGTTGGCTGATTCGTCCTTGCCCGCAAAGGGATCTGGCCGATCTGGAAATGGGAATTTCGTGCTCTCGGAATTTAAAGTGAAAGCCGGCAAAAGTGCAAAACGGTTCAGCGATGCCAGTGCTCCGCATTCGCAGGAGGGGTTTTCTGTCGCAAAAGCCATTGACGGTAAAGACGGCGATTCAGGCTGGGCGATCTCGCCGCAATTCGGCAAGGATCACTCGGCGGTGTTCGCGCTCAAATCCTCCATCGAACGCGATGAACCGATCACTCTGACATTCGAATTGGTGCAAAACTCGCAATTCGCACAACATCTCCTCGGCAAATTCCGGCTCTCGGCCACGGGCGCTCCCAACCCGCTCGGTACGTTCTCCTTGCCGGAACCTGTCCGCTCCGCTTTGGCTGTGCCGCCCGACAAACGGAGCGCCACGCAAAAAACGGCGATGGCGGATTATTATGTTCGCACCGTCGCGCCAGAATTCGACGCCGACCGCAACCAGCTCAAGTCGCTCAAGAAAGAATTGGCCGAGTTTAAACCCAATACCGTGCCGGTCCTGCGCGAGCTGAAAGGCAAGCAACGGCGCACAACGAAAATTCAGATTCGCGGCAACTTCCTCGCCCTGGCCGATGAAGTCACCGAAGGCGTGCCGGCAATCTTTCATCCGCTCCCCGCCGACGCCCCCAAGGATCGCCTTGCGCTCGCCCGCTGGCTCGTGGATGAGAATAACCCACTCACCGCTCGTGTCCTCGCCAATCGCCTCTGGGAACAAATTTTTGGCAACGGTTTGGTGCGCACCACGGAGGAATTCGGGATGCAAGGCGAGCTACCAACCCATCCCGAACTGCTCGATTGGCTCGCCACAGAACTGGTGGCACAAAAATGGGACATGAAAAAGTTTCTCAAGATGCTCGTTACTTCCGCAGCCTATCGCCAAAGCTCGCGCGTCACGCCCGAGCTGGTCGAAAAAGACCCCGACAACCGCCTGCTCTCGCGGGGGCCGCGTTTCCGGATGACCGCCGAGACCGTGCGCGACCAGGCGCTTGCCGTCAGCGGATTGTTGAGCAAAAAAATGTACGGCCCATCGGTGCGCCCCGCGAGACCGTCGTTTGGATTGACAGCAGCGTTTGGCGGCGCGCTCGACTGGCAGCCAAGCAAAGGCGAAGACAAATATCGTCGCGCGCTTTATACCGAGTGGCGGCGCACCAGTCCGTACCCTTCGATGGCGACGTTCGACGCGCCTAACCGCGAAGTCTGTACGCTGCGCCGCGTCCGCACCAACACGCCGTTGCAAGCCCTCGTTACCCTCAACGATCCTGTCTATATTGAATGCGCTCAAGCCCTGGCGCGACGGGTCTCTGTTGCAAATGGAACGAACGTGGACAAAACACGATTTGCACTGCGCCTCTGTCTCGCCCGTCCGCCGACCGACGCCGAAGTGAAACGGCTCGTGCAACTTTACGATGAAACCAGAACCGAACTTACCAAAGACCCGAAGAAAGCCGCCGACCTAGCAACGAATCCGCTTGGTCCAGCGCCAAAAGGCACCGACGTGATCGAACTCGCCGCGTGGACAACCGTCGCCAACGTGTTGCTAAATCTGGACGAGACGATGATGAAACGATGAAGGAGATGGTATGAATTCTCAAACAGAACAACTTCAGAATATTACGAGGCGGCATTTTCTTCACCGGTCGGGACAATTGAGCCTCGGCGCGATCGCGCTCGGCTGGTTGTTCGACCGCGATAGTTTTGCGGCACCCCCGCCGCGCGGAGTGATCAATCCACTCGCGCCAAAGCAGCCGCATTTTGCACCAAAGGTGAAGCGCGTGATCAACCTGCACATGTCCGGTGGACCGCCGCATTTGGACATGTTCGATTACAAACCCGAGCTCGTGAAACGTGACGGGGAAATGTGTCCCGACGAATTTTTCAAGGGCAAACGATTCGGGTTCACCTCCGCCACACCCAAGTTGCTCGGCACGAAACGAACATTCAAGCAATACGGCAACGCGGGGATGTGGATGAGCGACGCGATCCCGAACTTCCACGGCATCGCCGACGAAATCGCGCTGATCAAATCCATGCACACCGACGAGTTCAATCATGCGCCCGCCGAGTTGTTGCTCTTCACCGGGTCGGGTCGTCAGGGGCGGCCGAGCATGGGCGCGTGGGTCACCTACGGACTCGGCACCGAGAACGAAGATTTACCGGGGTTCATCGCGCTGGTCAGCAGCGGCACGCAACCGAGCGCGGGACAGAGCGCGTGGGGCAGTGGTTTTTTGCCGTCAGTCTTTCAGGGCTGCCAATGCCGCAGCAAAGGTGACCCCGTCTTGTATCTCTCCGACCCAGCGGGGATGGATCGTAATCTGCGCCGCAAAACGCTCGATGCCATGCGCGACCTGAATCAAGCGCAGGAAAAAGAGATGGGGCATCCCGAAACGGCGACGCGCATCGCGCAGTATGAATTGGCGTTTCGCATGCAAGTCTCCGCGCCTGAAGTGATGGACATTTCTCGCGAAAAACAAGAGACGCTCGACGCCTACGGCGCGAAGCCGGGTGACGCTAGTTTTGCGAACAACTGTCTGCTGGCACGCCGGTTACTCGAGAAAGGTGTACGTTTTGTCCAGCTTTTCGACTGGGGCTGGGATTATCATGGCACCGACCCTGCCACGGGCATCGAGGATGGGTTGACAAAAAAATGCGCCACGATGGATAAGCCCGTCGCCGCGCTGCTGCGCGACCTGAAACAACGCGGATTGCTCGATGATACACTGATTCTTTGGAGCGGCGAGTTTGGTCGCACACCGTTCCGTGAAGGTCGCACCGAAAAAAGCGCGATCCTCGGGCGTGATCATTTCCCCGATTGTTTCTGTGTCTGGATGGCGGGCGGCGGTGTGAAAAAAGGAGTTGTCTATGGGGAAAGCGACGAACTTGGGTTCAAAGTTGGGCAAGATCCCGTCCACGTGCATGATTTACAGGCTACGATTCTGCACCTGCTAGGATTCGACCACACCAAACTCACCTTCCGCTTCCAAGGCCGCGATTACCGCCTTACCGACGTCTTCGGTAAACTCGTGAAACCGATTTTGGCGTAGTACTTAAAACTTCGTCGTCAGTTGCAGAGCTACGAGTTGTTCGCCTTGTTGGAACGGGCCGTTTTGGTGGCTGTAGCTGTATTGCACTTTCCCCTGCCAGTGCCGATTGAACCGATAGCCGAACGCTAGTTCAGCCCGGCTGATATCGCGATCCCAGCGTGATTCGCCACCGGCGCCGTTGGGGACTTCGCCAAAAAATTGCTGGTTCCAGCGCGCGGCGATAAAGAGCCGTGTCGTAAGCTTGTATTTTGTTTCGATGTAATACGCCCAGGTGTCGGCATTGCCGACATTCGGTACCTCGAATCGCGACCAGAAAAATTCCGCCCACACCTGCCAATGCCGTCGCGCGTAGCTGATGTCGTGACCGATGGTGATTTGATTGAAGTCGCCAATGTCACTTCCTCCCGGCAAAGTCGGCTCGGCGGCTGGCAACAAATACGGCCCGCGACTGAACGATGCGCCGAGGTTCCACGACGAGTTCGGGCGAAATCCGACTCGTCCGCTCACCGTCGGGTCGTCGAACCCGATGTGGCGTGCGTCCCACGCGGACGGGCGGGAAGAAATCGAGGTGGCTTTCACTTCCACGGCGTAATCGAATTTTGCCACGCGCCCGAATACAGAGCCACCGGTCGAGTAGGACGGACCCCAAATCATCGGTACCCAAATGAATTTCTTGTCGGGCGAGGTGCGACGGGCGAGAAACGCCGCGGGCGATGGCGGTGCAGCTTGGTCGGTGATGATCGTGACATTTTCATACGGCAGCGGTGCGTTGATGAACGGGTTGTCCCACGACAAATGTCGCGGAACCCAGTCGCCGACAACGGTTGCAAACTTGCCGAATTGGACATTCAATCGTCCGTCGTGGAACGGCATGTAGCGCAACAGATACTCGTCGGCGCGCCCCTCGAAATGGTCGGATCGTGGATCAAACCCGCGATCGAATCGCGCCTGCACGAGGCTGTAGAGATGCTGCCCGATTTTGGTGTCTAGGAACATATACAGCCGTGAGTTCCAGAGGTCATCATCGCGGAAGATCAAGCCGGGCGGTCGCAGATCCACAAATTGCCACTCGGCGTCGTGCATCACGCTCAAGTCCGTCCGAAAAAATCCATCTCGCGATTGCAGAAATAAATGATCATCAATCGTATCCAGCCATTCCTGGGCGTTTCCAACACTGGAAGTCAGCAGACCGAGGCTGATCGCAACAAGGTTCGCGAGGTTTTTCGAGGCTCGATTCATCGTGTTCAGACTATAAACCAACGAGTCACAGGGAACATAGGGAAAAGTTTTCTCGGTAAGTAAATTCGCTTCATGATTTTGCTGGCAACGGTTTGATTTCCCGCAATTTATAGGCCGGGACAGGATAGGAAACCCCTTTCAGTTTGAGCGGCGGCATCGATTCGACCGTGGCGAGGTCGCCGAGTAATTGGTGGGTGGTCGAATCAATCACAACTTCCCCGCGCGCGGCTTGTCCGCAAAGCCGGCTGGCGAGGTTCACGCGTTCGCCCAACACCGTGTAATTAAGACGGTCATCGGATCCCATGCAGCCGGCCAGTACGTCACCAGTGGCAACACCGATACCGACCTCGATTTTGTATTTCGAGTGTTCGTTTAATTTTTTCCGCTCGCCGATCATATCCAGCGCGCACCGCGCGGCGTCGTAGGCGTCGTGCCCATAACTTTTCGGCGCGCCGAAGACGGCCATGATGAGGTCGCCGACAAATTTGTCCACCACACCGTTGTGCTCTTTGACGACGCGGGTCAGCGGCGTAAAATGTTCGTTGAGCATGTGGATGACTTCTTCGGGCGGCATTTGTTCGGTCAACGCCGTAAATCCGCGGATGTCGCAAAACAACATACTGGCTTGGCGCGCCTCGCCACCGAGCGAAATCTTGCCGTGAAGCAATTGTTTGGCGACATCTTTATCGGTCACTTTATCCAAGACACTGCGGTATTTCTCCTTGAGCGCGAGACCGTCGGTCATTTCGTTGAACGACTCGGCCAGTTGACCGATTTCGTCCCGGCTTCGCACGCGCACCTTGGCGGTATAATTTCCCGCCTCGACTTGTTTCGTGCCCGCCACCAATTCGCGGATCGGCACCGAAAGTCCGTGGGACAGAAGCAGGCTGACCGCGAACGCGCCAATCAACGCCAGAACACCGAACCCGACAATTTTCCCTCGCAAATCGGCCTGCGTGCGGCGGAGTTCGTCGAGCGAGTACAGGCTGATTTGGTACGCCATCGGGAACGCAGAGCGCGGATTGAGCGCTCGGAAATAAATGCGATACGGCAAGCCCGCCAGTGTTGCTTCAAAGTTTCCCTCCTCCTTGTCCGCGGGAATCGCTCGCAGCAATGGATCGAGCGAGTGATGTATTTCTTCGGGAATTTCGTCTGAATAAAGATCGTTTTCCAGCCACACACCACTCTGGATGGAATCATCGGACTTCATCGCTCTCGTGGCGCCGCGATCCACCGGCGCGCGCGTCAACAGGGGAAACCCGACAATGAGCGCGCCAGCCGGGGTACTGTCCGTGTCGGTGATAATCGTTAAAATAACCTCCGCCAGTTCGACGCGTCCCTCGTCAATTTCGGGGGCAAGATAGCCGACTTGCTGGGACGCTTCGTTAGCCAGCGCCTTCTTCAGCCGCAATATTTTTTCCCGCAGCCCCTCCTGCGCGCGAGGTTGGGTAATCCCGGCTTCGGAACCCGCGGGCAATCGCACCGGACGCCCCTCCGAGTCGAGGAGCCGAAAGAACAAGGGACGCCGATGTCCGCCCGATTGACCCAAGTAATCGCGCAACTCGTCGGTGGTCACTTTGTACATTAGCTCGGCGGCCGCCGTAAAATCCTGCAGGTCATTCGCAGCATGCGCCTCGTTGACTCTTCCAATGGCATGTCTCAATCGTGAGGAACGCGAAAAATCTTCAAATCGCCGCTTGATATGGCTTAACCGGGCCTCTTGTAGTTGTCCAAAAGACTGCACCCGGCTCTTGAACTCACGTTCGCTGATTGCCCGATAGCTCGCCGCGACGCGCTGGCGCACAACATACAGCACCGACCCCGTCACGCCAATCACGACAAGCATCATCGCCAGCAACAGCTTGAGGCGGAAACTGAACGGAGGCATGGTGGCTCACTGCGCGGGCGCGGGGGGCGGAAAATCCACGCGCAGTTTTTGTCCGGCTTTTAGTTCGACCGATTCCGACCATGTCGTTTTCTTGTTTAGCCACACCTTGAGAGTAAATTTTCCCGCGGGAAGATTTTCTAGCCGGTATCGGCCATCGATGTCCGTGCTGGTGAAATAAGGTGTGTCGAGCACCACGATAATCGCCTGCATATGCTCGTGGATTTCGCATCCAAGCTCGACGATTCCGGTCTTGTCGAAGACCAGCGTCGGCGCGCGCTCGTCTTTGCGGTAGCGGCCGAGATCAAATTCCTTGGCTTTCGAATACGAGAAAACATTGTGATAATCGTCGTCCAGATTAGGGAAAGCCACGCGGGACCCTCGCCGAATGGCCAACAGGCGGGGGCTGAACTGGAAATTTTTTTGTTCCATCGTGAGAGGCGGCAAATCGCCAGCGGTTGGTTGGTCGGTCGCGGAGGGAAAATTTCCCTCGAGAAACACGATCGCTCGTCGCGGGATGGAGACATCCACCGGGCCGGTGGACTTGAGTTGATACCGGGCGCTGGGGGGCACGCCTGAAGCGGGCGGAAGCAATCGAATGGTGCCCTCGACGCTGCCTTGTGAGAATGTGTCCGTTGGACACACAGCCCACGTCATTGCGCCCAAGAACATCCAAGCTTGCCATCTCATTGCTGGCACTATAACCGTTCGGCCTTGTGGAACGCAAGGGAGTCTTGCAATGTGGCGATAAAAGGGTCATGATTATGGCCGGTTGACTATGCGAGCGATGATTCGATGTTTTCAGTGGATAGTCTTCGCGGGGATCGCGCACAGCGCAAGCGCAGCCGAACCTTCGCTGCCCGCGAAAATTCAGTTCAATCGCGATATCCGGCCAATCCTCTCCGAGACCTGCTGGAAATGCCACGGGCCGGACGAAAAGGCGCGCGAGGCCAAACTCCGGCTCGACTTGCGCGAGGAAGCGATCAAAGACCAGGGCGGCTACGCCGTTATTGTTCCCAAACACCCCGAAAAAAGTGAACTGGTGCGCCGCATCACGGCGACCGATCCCGACGACCACATGCCGCCCGCCAAATCGGGCAAGAAATTGTCGGAGCGACAGGTCGCGCTGCTCAAACAATGGATTGCCGAAGGCGCGGAATATCAGAAACATTGGGCGTTTATTCCACCCTCACAACCTCCTGTTCCCCAAATCCGAAAATCGAAATTCGAAACTCGCAATCCGATCGATCAATATATCTTGGCACGATTGGAAACTGAAAAGCTCACGCTCTCCCCTGAAGCGTCGCGCGAGATCCTGATCCGGAGAGTGACCTTCGATCTGACCGGATTGCCGCCGACGCCAGCCGAGGTGGACGCATTTCTCGCGGACAAATCTCCCAACGCCTATGAAAAAGTGGTGGATCGGCTGCTCGCCTCGCCGCGGTATGGAGAGCGGATGACCTTGGATTGGCTCGACGCTTCGCGGTACGCCGACACGCATGGGTATCACATTGACGCGGGACGCGATATGACGCGGTGGCGCGAGTGGGTGATTGAATCGTTCAACCGCAATCAGCCCTTCGACCAATTCACCATCGACCAAGTGGCGGGAGATTTGCTGCCGAATCCGACTCTCGACCAGCGGATCGCGACGGGTTTTCACCGTAATCACATGATCAATTTCGAGGGCGGGGCGATTCCGGAGGAATATCACACCGCTTATATCGTGGACCGCGTCAACACCACCGCGACCGTCTGGCTCGGCCTGACACTCGGGTGCGCCCAGTGTCATGACCATAAATACGACCCGCTCTCGCAAGCGGAATTTTACCAGCTCTTTGCGTTCTTCCACAACGTCCCCGAGAACGGTCTCGATGGCAGCAAAGGCAACGCCGGGCCGCTCCTGAAGGTTCCCACGTCGTCACAGCAGCGACAGATTGACCATCTCACGTTCGAAATCGCGCAGGTCGAGAACCAACTCCGCGCCCCGATGCGCGATGCCGATGCCGCGCAAGCCGAATGGGAAACCAGCGCGGGTTCAGCGCAAAAACCGGAATGGACCACGCTTCATCCGGTCGATCTGAAATCCTCCGGCGGCGCGACGCTCGTCCAGGAAGACGACGGCGCGATTCTGGTGAGCGGCGCGAATCCAGCGACAGAAACTTACACAGTCGGCGCGACAAGCGACCTCAAAAATATCACCGCCATTCGCGTCGAGGCGTTGCCCGACAAAGAGCGCAAATTCGCGGGACGCTCGCCCAACGGTAACGTCGTCATGACCGACGTGCGGCTTGCCGTGGGAACCAAGCCGGCGAAGTTTAAGGCCGCCAGCGCTGATTTCAGCCAGGATGGATTCCCCGTTGCAAACGCGGTGGATGCCGATCCGAAAACCGGTTGGGCGCTTTATCCCGAAGTCGGCAAGCGCCACTTCGCCATCTTCGAACTGGAACGGCCAATTTCCGGGAGCGAAGTCCTGACGCTTGCGCTCGATTTCCAGTCGCAATTTGGCCAGCATCAACTCGGCCGGTTCCGAATCAGCGCCACCGCCGCCACGCACCCCCACGGCGCGCCCACAATTCCGGACAACCAGAAAAAGATCCTTGGGATCGCGCCAGCGCAACGCACTGAAACGCAGCGCGCCGAACTGCGCGACTTTTTCCGCGCCAGTGTTTATCCCGACACAAAGGTTTTCGCCGACGAATTTGCCGTGCTGCGCAAATCGCGCGAGGAAGTCGAGGGACAGATCCGCACCACGATGGTGATGCAAGAAATGGCCAAACCGCGCGATACATTCCTGCTCGTGCGCGGTCAATACGACAAGAAAGGCGAGAAAGTCACCGCGGCCACTCCTGCCGTCCTGGCGCCATTGCCGAAAGATGCCCCCGTTAATCGCCTCGGTTTGGCCCGCTGGCTCGTTGCGCCCGAAAACCCGCTCACCGCGCGCGTCGTTATGAACCGCTTCTGGCAGGCGTATTTCGGAACGGGCATCGTAAAAACCGTCGAAGATTTCGGCGCGCAAGGCGAGTGGCCAAGTCATCCAGAATTGCTCGACTGGCTGGCGACGGAATTTGTCCGCAGCGGTTGGGACGTAAAACACGTGCAGCGACTCATCGTCACCAGCGCAACCTATCGGCAGTCCTCGGTCGTCACACCGACGCTGCGCGAGCGTGACCCAGAAAACCGGTTACTCGCGCGCGGACCCCGGCTGCGATTGCCGGCGGAATTTATTCGTGACCAAGCACTGGCAGTCAGCGGCCTGCTCAACGACGAGATTGGCGGCAAAAGCGTTTCCCCCTATCAACCGGCGGGTCTTTGGGAAGAGTTAATGTCACGCGGGGACAGCGACAACTGGTCTGCGCAGAAGTATAAACAGGATCACGGCGCGGATTTGTATCGTCGCACCATGTACACTTTTTGGAAGCGCACCTGTCCGCCGCCCACCCTTTCCACGATGGACGCGCCCGACCGCGAAGTCTGCACCGTCCGGCGTCCGCGCACCAACACGCCGTTGCAAGCGTTGATTTTGATGAACGACCCGACGTATGTGGAGGCTGCCCGCAAACTGGCCGAGCGGATGATCACCGATGGAGGAACGAAACCACAAGAGCGCATTGCGTTCGCGTTCCGGCTGGCCACCGCGCGCAAACCGACGGCGAAAGAAATCAGCGTGTTGGAGAAAATCTTCAACGTGCAACTGTCCAAGTATCGCGCAGACGTTGACGCTGCAAAGAAGCTGCTCGCCGTCGGCGAATCCCCCCGAAATGAAAAACTCGATGCGGCGGAACTGGCCGCGTGGACCATCGTCGCCAACACAATCCTGAATCTGGATGAGACGGTCACGAAGGGATAGTAATGAACTGTAATTGCAACGATCATTTGTATCAGCATCTCGATGCCGAGACGGCCCGACTGATCACGCGCCGACAGTTTTTTGGGCGGATGGCGACGGGAATCGGGTCAGTGGCGTTGGCGTCGCTACTCAATGACCGGCTCTTTGCCGCGGAGACGCTGCCGAAGACGTTCGGCGCGCTGCCGACGCTCCATTTTGCGCCGAAAGCCAAGCGGATCATTTATCTCTTTCAATCGGGCGGACCGTCCCACATGGATTTGTTTGATTACAAACCGAAGTTGCGTGAGTTGCATGGCCAGGAGTTGCCCGGCTCAGTGCGAATGGGGCAGCGAATCACGGGGATGACATCGGGACAGGCAAAGTTTCCGGTGGTGGCGCCAATGTTTGAGTTCAAACAACACGGTAAATCGGGCGCATGGATCAGCGAACTGCTGCCCAACATCGCCAGTATCGCGGATGAGATTTGCATCGTCAAAACGCTCAATACCGAGTCCATCAATCACGATCCGGGCGTGACGTTTATGCAGACTGGATTTCAGCAGCCGGGGCGGCCGAGCATTGGGTCGTGGTTGAGCTACGGCATCGGCAGTGAGAACCGCGATCTGCCGGCGTTCGTGGTGATGATCACGCAAGGCAGCGGCAACAAAACCGATCAACCGCTCACGGCGCGGCATTGGTCGAGCGGATTTCTGCCGACGTCGCATCAGGGCGTTCGTTTTCGGAGCGGCAGTGGCGATCCGGTGTTGTACTTGTCGAATCCGCCGGGGATTGATACTGACACCCGCCGCGCGATGCTGGACGGCGTGCGCGAGTTGAATCAGATCGGCGAGCAAACGTTTCACGACCCCGAAATCACCGGCCGCATCGCGCAATATGAAATGGCGTATCGGATGCAGGCGAGCGTGCCGGAGTTGACGGATTTATCGAAGGAACCCAAAGCGATACTCGACCTATACGGATTGAACGACGCCGACCGCGCGGACGGCGGCTATGCGCGCAATTGTTTGTTGGCGCGGCGGATGGTGGAACGCGGCGTGCGATTCGTGCAGCTATTTCATCGCGGGTGGGATCAGCACAGCGATTTGCCGCGGCAGATTCGCGGCCAATGTCGCGACGTGGACAAGCCGAGCGCAGCGCTGATCCAAGATTTGAAACAACGCGGGATGTTGGATGACACACTCGTCATCTGGGGCGGCGAATTTGGCCGCACGATTTACAGCCAGGGCGCGCTGACCAAGGACAATCATGGCCGCGACCATCACGGGCGATGTTTCACACTTTGGATGGCTGGTGGCGGCGTGAAGCCGGGGATCGTTTTCGGCGAAACGGACGATTACTGCTACAACATCATCAAAGACCCGGTGCACATCCACGATTACCACGCGACGCTGTTGCACCTGCTCGGCATTGATCACACGCAAATGACCTATCGGTTTCAAGGCCGCGACTATCGCCTGACCGACGTGCATGGGAAAGTGGTGAAGGAAATTTTGGCGTAGAACTCATCCCTTGCGCAATAGGGACTTGCCACAGACATGTCCGTAAATTCACAGGCAGGGACGCCTGTGCCACCAATCGGGGAATTTCTAATTTTAATATTCCCGATTCTTTTTCTTGCCCGGTTCAGGGTGGGGATATTTACCGTCGGGTCCGAGCTGGAGCGGCGCGGGAGATTCCATCGTGAGTTTCTCCAAGTCGGGCGCGAATTCATGTTCGTGGTTGAGCATTTGATCGAAGGTAATCGCTTGTCCGGTATGCGCGGCATACCTGCCCATCACCGTGACAAGACTGGCTTCTGCGCCGCGCTTGGCTTCGTTGTACGGCTTGTTGTTGCGAATGGCATCGAGGAAGTCATCCCATTCCATCACGTACGGATTGGGCTCGTTCTGGCCGAACTGCCAGATAATATCTTTCTTATTGGAAAAGTCCTGGCCGCTATGAATACGGCACCGGGCGGTAGTATGTTCGCGTTCGCAGATTACTGCGGCTCCTTTGCTACCATGCGCTAACGTATTAAACTGCTCGTTGCACCCGGTCATAATGCGGCTATAGTGAAGACCCTTCGAACCATCGGCAAACGTGAATTCTACAGCGTAATTGTCAAAGTTTTGATCCATCGCATTGCCACGGTAATGTCGTCCGCCGATCCCTTCCGCTTTTACAGGCCATTCATTCTTCATCCAACACATCTCGTCAACCTGATGAATGTTGAAGTCGCTATAGAGCCCGCCACCGGACCAGAGAAAACTATGGAAATTCTTCACCTGATAAAGCACTTCGGTCATGTTATCGGGTTTTGGTCCGACAAAACAATGCTCGCTGGGGCCGTGCTGACGATAGGCGCGCATCATCAGGACGTCGCCCATGACGCCCTCGCGAATTTTTTGAAAGAGCGCCTGGCGCGAACGGCAATGACGACACATCAACCCAATGGCGACCCGGATTCCTTTCTTGTCCGCCTCCTGCGCCAACTGCAATACCCGCCGGGCGCTCGGGCCGTCCACCGCCACTGGTTTTTCGAGAAAGATATTGATTCCTTTCTCAATGGCATACTTTAAATGAACCCATCGGAACGCCGGGGGCGTCGCGCAAATCATCACGTCACCGGGTTTAAGGCAATCCGCCGCCTTTTTGTAGGCGTCAAAACCGAGAAAACGCCTCTCTTCCGATACGTCTACCTGCTCGGGCCGCTCCTTTTTCAAAGACTCATATTTTCCCTTGAGCCGGCTCTGAAAAACATCTGCCATCGCGACGAGCTTGACGGGGCCATACTTGCTGTTCATCGCATCCATAGTGGCGCCGCCCCCGCGACCGCCGCACCCGACGAGGGCGAGGTTGATGGTATTGCTCTCCTGCGCGTAGACGTGAGGGATCTCGACGCCCGCGAGCGCGCCAACCGCTGCGATTTTGCCGGTGGTTTTGATAAAATCACGGCGGTTGGTAGAATTGCCGATGGGATTATTGGAGGTTTTGTTCATGGTCTATCCTTTGTTTGTTGGGTTCAGAAGCTTCACAAAATTGGGCGGGTTTGTAAACATCGAAAAACGAGTCCAAACTTCTTACCGAGGCGGCGGAGGCGGGCGCCGACCACCCCCCATCGGCCCACCAATGGCTTTGTGCAGCGGGTCAGCTATTCGGCGGCCGTAATTGCGTTTGCCATCCTGTTCCAACCGCGCAGTCAGTTTGCGGATTTCCTCTAGAACTTGGCTGATGTCTGTCTTGGTGGTACGGATGGCGTCATTGTCTCTCGCCCCCAACTGTTTTACCCAAGTTTCCACTTCGTCCAAAATCCTCTGTTTTTCTGAAGGCCAATCGGCGACGGAAGCGTCTTGGGTTCGGTTCAAAATCGAATCCACAAATTGCATTTCCTTCGCGAGATCGCTATTCGGGTCCACCCCGGGTGGCAGAGGCGGCTTGGCTGGTTCTTGGTTCGCGCTGCCCGGCGGTGGAATCGCGGTGGCAACCGTTTCTCGATCCAACTGCACTCGCGCCGAGCCGCCCGCCTCCCGAAGCGTGATGCGAACCGGCCTCGGCGCATAACCCGTCATCCGAATCAGACTCCCAATCTCCTCGCCATCTCCTCCCGAGAACGAATACGGCGTTTTCCCCAAATACGCGTCGCCAACGATAACATCCGCGCCGCTGGGAATGCTTTCCAACGTGAACGACCCCGGAATGCGCGTGAGAGCAATCTCCCGGTCAGTCACTCGATTCTCGACAATATCAATATCCTGCTCCGTGTCGCGATAACCGTCGAAAATGACCTTGATGCGATATTTTCCGACGGGTACTTCATTGAACGCAGCCGGCGCTTCGCGGGAATCGGCACGAAACATTACCATCGCTCTTTCAGGCTTGGTGCGCACCAATAAGCCGCCGACTTTCACCGAAGACGGTTGGGTCGGGACAGGATTCGCGATGGGCGGGGTGGACGACGCGGCTGGTGTGGGAGAGCTTGCGACGGGCGGGAGAGGTTGTTTATTGAACAGGAATGGCAATGTGACGCCCGCGGTCACGATGACAACGATGATAATTACGAGCCAGCGGGGCACTGGACGTGCCGGAGAGGCTACTGGCGGCACGCTGGGGATGACGGCCCCCGCCAAATCTTGCGTTCGCAAGCCAACGATGGGAGCACGCGGCTCCGGATCCTCGTCCACTGTCGCGGGATCGATGGTTTCGGCGGCGAGAAGATGGGCCACTGAACGAGAAGCAAAGTTGATTCGACTGAAGAATGCTTGAGAGTTCTCATCGAGCGGATATTGATCCAACCACGGTTGCAAGGCCTCCTGCATTTCCGCAGCCGACTGAAACCGTTCATCGGCTTTTTTCGCGGTCATTCGCGTCAAGAGGCCATCGAGGGCCAGCGTCAAAGCGGCATCGCTCAACTGCAAGGATGGCAATGGCTCCTGGATATGCGCAATACAGACCGCAGCAGCCGTGCTTCGCTGGAACGGCGCCTTGCCGGTAAGCAGTTGGTAGAAACTGATGCCCAACGCGTAGAGGTCGGTCCGGTGATCGACACTCTTGGCGTCGTTGATCTGCTCCGGGCTCATATATTGGGGCGAACCCATCACCATGCCGGTTGTGGTGACTGCCGCGTCGGTCTCCAGCCGCGCCTTGGCCAGCCCCAAATCCATGATCTTCACGTTTCCATCTGCGCCAATCATGATGTTGTCTGGCTTGATGTCGCGATGAATCAACTGTTGCCCATGAATGTAACCCAAGCCAACCAGAGTTTGATTCAACCAATAGAGAGCCAAGGATAGCGGCAGTGCACCGTTTTGCCGCAAAATATCACCGAGGCTAAGCCCCTCGATGTATTCCATCGCGAGAAAATATTTTCCCTCGTACTGGTCACAGTCGTACACCGACACCAAATTGGGGTGCGCAAGCTGCGCTGTCGCCCGCGCCTCGCGCAGAAATCTCGTGGCCGCTTGCGGATGATGGGAAAATTCAGGATTCATCACCTTGACGGCGCAGTACCGGTGCAACGTTTTTTGTCGCGCCAGATAGACCGTCCCCATGCCACCCGCTCCGAGTTTGAGCAGAAGATTGTAGCGGCCAAACCCAGTCATGTTGGTTTTGAATTCGCCGGTCCCTTTCGCGGCCGACGACAAGTGGGTTACGAACGAGGTTTGTGTCGGTCTTTCACCAAGACCTCGCCGAGCATCGTCCGAAATCCTTTGCCCTGTTGTTTGCCTCGTTCCAGCTCCGACATTGCCTCACGCATGAGCGTCGTGTCCCCCTTGCGCGTCGGCGCATTGGTTACCTCGAAGGTTACCTTTCCCACCCGGACCCGGTCGCCCGCGTACAACGTCACCAAATCCACGCGCTTATCGTTGACAAACGTCCCCGAATCCGACCCTAAATCTTTCAACACGCATTTCCCCTGATACAACCGCAGCGCGCAGTGGATCGGCGAAACCCCGGCATCGGAAATGCGCCACACCGCGTCCTCGCTGCTGCCGATGGTCAGCGGTTCCTCACTCAAGGAAAGCTGGATTGGTTTTCCGTCTGGACCGAAGCCGGACAGAGTCGTAGGTATTTCTGTATTCATCGTGGCAACTCGCAAAACTGGCGCGCCCGGAGGGACTTGAACCCCCGACCCTCTGATTCGTAGTCAGATGCTCTAATCCACTGAGCTACGGGCGCATGCGCAAAACTATAGCAGGTTTCTTCCGAAGCGAAAGTGTAATTCGCGCTGCCTCCTTGCGCTTCGTTTCCTTGTCCCCGGTCCAAACTTTCTCGCTGATAACGCGCCTTCCATGTGTCCAATCGCGCCTGTAGCCTGCGCTGAACCTTCCCCAACAATGGGTCGGTGATGCGGTTTTCGCGCTCACGGGGGTCGGCTTGCAAATCGAAGAGTTCATCCGGACCGTTGCCTTGACGAAGAACGAGCTTATAGCGCTCGTCGCGAACGGCGTCACAGTAACGGAAGTTGAAGAAGGCTATGTTTTCCCAGCGAGTTCTCTTGCCTTGCAACACGGACCAAAAACTCCGCCCGCTTAGGTTTCGATCACGCACCGGTGCTCGCACACCGGCAACATCGCAGAGTGTTGGCAAAACATCGACAAAACTGACGAATTGCGTTAGCTCGCGGCCACCCTGCAGTTTCGGATACGAGATGATCATCGGCACACGGATGGATTCCTCGTACATATTGATCGGGTTAGTCGCCCAACCCTTGCTCCAAACGCCGTGTCGACCATACAAAAAACCGTTGTCACCCGTGAAAAGGACCAGCGTGTTCCCGCGCTGGCCGCTTGTTTCGAGAGCATCGAGCAACACCGGGATTTGATCGTCGAGAGCAGTGGTCGAGGCAGCAGCCTGTCGCAAATGCTTGATGGGATCGTCCATGAACGGCGCTTCCCGAAGCGCGTTCGGCGCTTTGGGCTCGATTCCGAAGGTCTCGAACTTAGCGTTCTTATACAGATCGTAGTATTTCTGCGGCTGACCCGAATACGGCAAATGCGGATTTTGATAACTAATTGCCAGAAACCACGGCTGTGAATGTTTCTGGACGATGAAATCCGTCGCGAGCCGCGTAAATATCTCGGTCGAGTATCCTTTTTCGGTCACCCGTTTGCCGTCCACGCTCACCTCGGCATCCGTAAATTTTCCTGATGACAATCCTGCGCGCCAATAGCGATAGTTGTGTTGGGGCTGCAAATCATTCCCCATGTGCCATTTGCCCACGTAACCGCATTCGTACCTCGCCGCGGCCAGAAGGTCGGAGATCATTACTTCATCCTTGAATGAATCGGGAATCGCTTTTTGTCCTTGCGGTGGATTGGGCTCGGGCTGACCGTCTCGTCGATGGTTTGGATTTTTGGCTGGGTCATAATTTCCGCCGAGAAAATCATGGATCCCATGCTGCCGGGGAACGCGCCCGCTGAAAAGCGTCGCTCGACTCGGCGAACAAATCGGCGTCACGCAAAATGCATTGCGCAGGAGTACGCCCTCGCGTGCCAGCCGGTCGAGGTGCGGCGTCTTGATTTCCGTGTTGCCATAACAACCCAGATGCCACGCCGCGAGATCGTCGGCGAGGATGATAAGAATATTCGGGCGTCCCGCTGGCTTCCTCTCCTCTGCCGAGAACCCGCTCGCTGCAATCATGGCTGAAACGAGCAACGCGATGCGGCTCATGGGAATCATCATTAACAAAGCCGCCAGTGTGCTTCAATATCGAAACTGTGTTCCTATGAAGGCATCTCCTCTATCCATTTTTCAGGAAGGTAGGGACGCGCGGCTCCCACGTCCGCAGCACAAAAAATCAGTAATCGGACAAGCCAGCGGCTCATCCCTGGCGTTTTTTCAGGCTTCCTTAACCAAGAGCGTATTCTTTGAGCGCGATTTGGAACGTCAAATCTCCTTCGATTTCTCAATGACGCTGCGATGATTCTGCGCGTGGCAGAGGGCGATGGCGAGAGCGTCGGCGGCGTCTTCCTGCGGGATTTCGCACAGCCCAAGGAGCGATTTGACCATCGTGCCGACCTGGATTTTTTGCGCGCTGCCGATGCCGACAATGGCTTGTTTGACTGTGCGCGGGGCATATTCGTAAATCGGCAAACCAGCTGACGCCGCTGCCAGAATCGCAGCGCCGCGCGCCTGGCCAAGTTTGAGCGCAATCTGCTGGTTTTGCACGAAGGTGAGGCCTTCGACGGCGACAGCGTCCGGCTTGTGTTGGCGAATCAAATCGCAGATTGCGTCGGCGATGCGGACGAGGCAGCGAGAGGGGAGAATTTTTTGTGGGTTATGGATACGACCGAATGTGATCGCACGGAAGCTGTTGCCGCGCGATTCGATGATCGCGTAGCCTGTGGAGCGGAGAGAAGCGTCCACGCCCAGTATAATCACCCCAAGATTCGGCGTTCTTCGCTTTGCAGGTGCACTCATGATTTGCTGCCGATGCTGGAGGGCGTGGAAATCCTAAAATCCAATTTCCAAACCCCAAGGAAACTCCAAGCCTCAAGCTCCAAAATTTTCATGTCGAGCGTTATTCAATCGCTTGGAATTTTGGATTTGAAGTTTATTTGGGGTTTGGAAATTGGTGCTTGGGGTTTCCGCCGCTAGGCGGCGGCCATTGCCTTGGACATGATTTCGTCAGGGATATCGAAGTTGGCATAGACATTTTGGACGTCGTCATGGTCTTCGATGATTTGGATCAGCCCCAAAATTTTCTGGGCGGTTTCCTCGCTGGTAATCGGCACGGTGGTGTTGGGGATGAACGCCAATTCAGCATTGTCGGGCTTGATGTTCTTGGCTTCGAGGGCCTTGGAGACAGCTTCGAGTTTTTCGGGTGCCGTGTAGAGATCGTAGGCTTCGCAGCCTGTCTGGAAATCGTCCGCGCCTGCATCGAGGGCAATCGAGAGAAGATCGTCTTCGCCAGCTTTGTCACGCGCGACAATGATGTGGCCTTTGCGTTGGAAGAGATGTTTTACCGAGCCGGAACCGCCGATGTGTCCGCCGTGTTTCGTAAAGAGGCTGCGGATTTCTCCAGCAGTCCGGTTTTTGTTGTCGGTGGTGATTTCGACCAGCATGGCGACGCCACCGGGGCCGAACGCCTCGTACATCAGTTCTTCGTAAATTACATCCGGGATTTGACCGGTGGCGCGCTGGATGGCGCGGGTGACGATATCGGAGGGCATATTGGCGGCCTTGCACTTCTGCATCACTTGACGGAGGCGAGGATTCATGGAGGGGTCGCCACCTCCGGCGCGAGCGGCCACGGCGATTTCCTTGCCGAGCTTGCCAAACACCTTGCTGCGCTTGGCATCAATCGCACCTTTAAAGTGCTTTACCTTGGCCCATTTAGAATGTCCTGCCATGAGGGATGAAGTCTAGCAGCCGCGTCTTGCATTTCCAACCCTTTTTCGGCAAGCTCCCCTCGTGCGTGCTCGGGTTGTCGTAGTTGGTAGCTCGAACACCGATCTCGTGCTTCACTGCGAGCGATTGCCGCGGGTAGGTGAGACGGTGGTGGGGGACCGGTTTGCACAGAGCGCAGGAGGCAAAGGCGCCAACCAAGCCGTGGCCGCCGCGCGCGCCGACGCCATTGTCACCTTCATCTCAAAGGTCGGCGCCGACGAGTTTGGCCGCAAATCTGTCGCCAGCTACGAGCGAGAGGGGATTCGCTGCGATTTCATCACGACTCACCCCAGCGCACCGAGCGGCGTCGCGCTGATCATGGTCGGCGAACACGGCGAAAATTTAATCGGCATTACTCGAAGCGCGAACGAGGAATTGAGCGATGACGACGTCGCAGCGGCCAAGCACGCCATCAAAGAATGTGACGTGATCTTGCTCCAGCTCGAAATTCCCATTCGCACTGTCGCGTTCACGGCGCACCTGGCAAAATCGTTCGGCAAAATCGTGATTCTCAATCCCGCTCCGCATCGCGCGCTCCCGCGATCCCTGCTTCGCGCAGTAACAATTCTCACACCCAACGAAATCGAAGCCGAATCGCTCGGCGATGTTTCGCCGATCGTCGTCGAGACGCGCGGCGCCCGAGGCGCTGTCATCCGGGATGATCGAGGGGAAAAAATTGTGCCCGGGTTCAAGGTCAAGGCAGTGGATACTGTCGCGGCAGGGGATTGTTTTTCCGGTTGCCTCGCCGTCGCACTGGGCGAGGGCCAGCCACTCCTCGACGCGGTGCGGTTCGCCAACGCCGCCGCCGCGATCTCCACCACACGGCACGGCGCGCAACCATCGCTGCCGACGCGAGCCGAAATCGAACGATTCCTCCGCTCGCGCGAATGAAATGAGCGAGCCCCCCAAACCAGCCCGGCCGGGACACGCGCTAGGTCAAACGAACGCCAGCGTTGACGCGGCGGCAACGCCGGGGAGACGTGTCCGCTTGTTGCCGTTCGTCTCCGAGCAAATGGAGAGCAACATCCTACGCAGCTTTGCGTTGTTGTTATTGTTGCTGGTCATCATTTGTTTGTGGCTAGTGTTTCTTCCACCAACCCTACGCGAGGCTATAACTACGAAAGCTGATTACGATACCGCTAAACGCAAGCTCGATGAATTGATCCAAGCGCGAGTTAATGGTGAGCAAATCACGCGCGGATTCAGCGCGGCTGAATTGAATGCCTATTTTCGGAGCCTCCTCTCGGGGTCATCGTCGATTGGCGGCGACTGGCTGCCGGCCTTCGCGGGTATCGGCTTTGAAGTGCGCGAGCATTCGGTTGTGATGTACCAGATCAACGAATGGCGCGCCGTCGGCCTGCGCGTGGTCAACCGCATCGAGGCAATACCCCAGGCAAAGAACGGGCAAATCGGCGCAGACGTGCGCCAGGCGAGTATCGGTCAATTGAAACTGCCGTGGCCGATTCGATGGTTTACCGCAAAGCAGTTTGGGAATATGTTCTGGCGCATTCGCAACGACCCGCTGCTCGGCACGCTCCCGGCCACGATCGAGATTCGCGGTGGCGAAGTGCTAATTACAAATGCGATGCCGCCGCGCCGCCCCGGGGGCGGAAACCCCAAATCCCAAACACCAAACCCCAAGTAAATCCCTAGAACTCATCCGACAACCTGCTTTGCCTACACTTGTCACCCTGAGCGAAGCGAAGGGTCTCTGCTTTCCCGTGGAGTGCGAATGACAACGGAGATTTTTCGCTTCGCTCAGAACGACATTGTGAGGTTTCAGGATGACTTCAAACTTCAAAACCACAATGTCCAATTAGGATTTGGTGGAGATTACTTTTACGTTCCATCCTTGATCCCATTTGGGTTTTTCACGTTCTTGGTGGAATTGGCATTGTCCAGCCATCGGATTCGAAGTTTCGTACCCGTGTTGAATTCGGCGTGACCATCCACAAAGACAACATTGCTTCCATCGGAACCATGATTATGGCCGCCTTGCGAGCAGCCAAGACCTTTCGCGGCACGGAACTGTTGGTAAGATAAGTTGTCCGTCTTGGACGCGTCCTTGAGATTGTCGCCACCCAACGGCGAGTCGGAGAGCATTGCTTGCGACATACCCGCGACGAAGGCGTAGCTGTTCACATGCGGCTTGAGAAATTCCGTGGTTGTCATGTCCTTGGCGAAAGCGCGGCAATCTCGGTCTTGCGGACATACAAACGGCCTTGTCGTGGTCATATAATTTGGCAGGAGCAAATAAAGTGACTGGTTGGAATCGGTGATTGTGCCTGTGGCCATTGGAAAATATTCGACGTAATCCTGGGAGTAAAGGTGACACGCGAGCGCGATTTGTTTGAGATTGGATAGGCAACCCGCTCCTTTATGCGGACGCCGTCTCCCCTTCAGCGAAATCATGACGAGAGCAAATAGCACCGCGACGATCAGCAGCGTTACCACGACCTCGACCAACGTAAGTGCATGTTTTTTCATTCTATCCACCCTTGTTTGAGAGCGATGATCCACAAGGCAATTAAAATCGTGACAATGGCTAGTGTCCCGAGGACTTCTGCGCTGGAGAGCTTGTAGGTCGATTTCATTTATCCATCCTTCCTCGACCAATCATAGGGGATTTTTTTGGTGTGGGCGGGGAGGCGGAATTCGTCGGGATTTTTGTAATCGTAGGTTTCGGTGGGGAGATTAATGCAGAGGGCTTCGTGGTCGCTGATGCACTTGAACCCGTGCCAGACCAACGGAGGGATCTGGAGAAGCTGCGGATTGTGGTCACCCAGAAAAAATTCGTTGACCTGTCCGCAAGTGGAAGAGTTTTTACGGTCGTCGTAGCAGACGATTTTCATCATGCCGCGGACCACAACGAAATGGTCGGTCTGTTTCTTATGGTAATGCCAGCCTTTGACGACACCCGGGTAGGCTGCGGTGAGGTAGGCTTGACCGAACTGGATGAACAGATCATCATCGGCACGGAGCATTTCCATCAGTCGGCCGCGGTCATCGGGGATGACGCGGAGCGGTTTCAGGCGCACACCCGCGATCAGCTTGGATTTTGGAAGTGCCTGTTTCTTCATTGTTTCTCCTTCGTGGCGAGTTCGTTGGCAGCGAGCAGCGATTCGAAGGTGCCCGCGTCAGTCCACCACCCGTTCAGAATCCCGTAGGTCAGCTCGCCACGGGCGAGGTAGGCGTTGTTCACGTCAGTGATTTCCAATTCGCCGCGGCCGCTCGGTTTGAGCGTGCGGATGATGTCGAAGACATTTGCATCGTACATATAGATGCCGGTAACGGCGTGATTGCTCTTGGGTTTCTTCGGTTTTTCCTCAATCCCGACGATGTTTTTGCCGCGCAATTCCGCCACGCCGAATCGTTGCGGGTCGGTCACTTGTTTGAGCAACACCTTTGCGCCGCGCGCCTGTTTGCGAAACGCATTGGCGATGGGAGCGATGTTGTCCTGAAAAATATTATCCCCGAGGATCACCGTGACAAGGTCGTCATGCACAAAATTTCGCGCCAAACCGAGTGCCTGGGCAATCCCGCCGGCGGCGTCCTGCACCCGGTAGGTGAATTCGCAGCCGAATTCCCTGCCGGAACCAAGCAATCGCACGACGGCGTCCATGTGTTCGACGCCGGTCACGATGAGAATCTCGCGGATATCGCACGCCAGCAGTTTCTCGATAGGATAAAAAATCATCGGCTTGCGCCCCACGGGAAGCAGATGTTTGTTGGTCACCTTGGTCAGCGGCAATAGACGCGATCCGGTGCCGCCCGCCAACACGATCCCTTTCATTTTCTTTGCCATAGCAAGAATGACTAATGACGAATTTCGAATGACTAATCAATGACGAAATCCGAATGACGAAAGTTCGTGCTTTGCCATTTAGGTTTTGAGCATTTGCCATTCTTTAGGCATTCGTCCTTAGTAATTTGTCATTCAGTTCGCCCATATTGTTTTCGATAATACTTTCGATACTCGCCGCTCTTGATCCGTTGCCACCAATCCCGGCGCTCGCAATACCAATCAATCGTGGCAGCCAATCCCCGCTCGAACGGAACGCGCGGTCGCCAGCCCAGTTCGCGCCGGATTTTCCGCGCGTCCATCGCGTAGCGGCGGTCGTGGCCGGGACGGTCTTTCACATAGGTAATCAACGAGCGAGATTTGCCCAGTCGATCCAGGACGGCCCGGACGATCTCGATGTTCGCGCGCTCGGTATTTCCGCCAATGTTATAGGCTTCTCCCGCGCGCCCGTTCTGCGTCACCGCCCATATCCCCGCGCAATGATCCTCGACATGAATCCAATCCCGTACGTTCTTGCCGTCGCCGTACACAGGCAGCGGCTTGTTTTCCAATGCATTGGTGATCATCAAGGGAATGAGTTTTTCCGGAAATTGATACGGCCCATAGTTGTTCGAACAACGAGTAATTACGATGTCCTGCCCAAATGTGTGGTGCGCCGCGCGGCAAAGCAGGTCGGCGGCGGCTTTGCTGGCCGAGTACGCCGAGTTGGGCGCGAGCGGCAGCGTTTCGTGAAATTTTCCGCGCGGTCCCAGGCTACCATAAACTTCGTCGGTCGAGATCTGGACAAACCGCCGCACCCCGGCCAACCGGGCGCCATCGAGAAGGGTTTGCGTTCCCAGAACATTCGTCCGGACGAAATCAGCCGCCCCGAGGATGCTGCGGTCCACGTGCGATTCGGCGGCGAAATTGACGATCCATGAAAACTCGGTCGCACGAAAAATAGCGGCCACGCGTTTGGCGTCGCAAATATCGCTCCGGACAAACCGGTATCGCCGCGAAAAATCGACCTCGACATCGGACAGATTCTCCCGATTACCGGCATACGTCAGCGCGTCAAGATTCACGACGCGCAACTTCGTGTGTGTCAGCAGGTATCGCACGAAGTTGCTGCCAATAAAACCACAGCCGCCGGTGATGAGGATGTTTGGCATTGTCAAAACTTGCCTTCCACTTTAGCATACGCTCGTCATGAGCGCCAACGAACTCCTGTTGATCGGGATCGGCGTGGTGGCCGGCCTGCTCTTGGCCACGATCGTTTTCCTCTGCGCGAGACCTGCTCGGACCAGAAAACCGGAGCCTGCGGCGTCACCGCGACGGGTGCCCCTGGCAACGTCGCCTGCAAACGAAATCACTTCCTCCTCCACGATTCGCGTCACGAGCACCGACGACAAAAAAACCATCGAGATCAATGGCGTCCCATATCGCTCTGTGGACGAGGTTCCCGACCCGGTACTGCGAGAGCGGGCAAGACAGGCTGTTGCCACGCTGTCGGGACCCGGCGCGGCGGCGCACCGCATCGAAATCGGGCAACCCACCGACCAACTCCACGTCAAAATCGGCGAAACGGTCTATCCCTCCGTCGATGAAATACCTGACCCGGCGATCCGACAGCATGTCAAGGATTGGCTTGCAAAGAATCCGACGACCAAATCGCTTTATTCAAGCATCAGCATCGACCGCATGAACGACAATCTGCGCATTCAAGTGGATGGCATTGAATACAGAAGCGTCGATGAGATTCCCGATGCCTCTGTCCGAGACATCGTCCGTCGCGCTTTGGAAAGTGTGTAAACTTGTCGGAGAACGGCCTACCGCGATTTCAAATATCGGCGCAGATCTTCGGCCAGCGGCATGCGTTTGAGCCCAAGGTCGCTGACGGCTGCGGTGGCATCGCCAATATTATCCTCCTCCAACATGAGAATCTGGTCGCTATTGAGAGGTGGATTATCGAGGCAGTGTTCCATCACCCACGCTTGTGCGCGAGCGACCGGGATCGGGATATGGATCTTCGGACGACGACGCGTAACTGCCATAACTGTATCGAGCACTTCCTCGAAGGGAATTGGAGCCAATCCAACCAAGTCATAGGTCTTCCCGACAGCGAGCGGCTCACGTACCGCCCGAACGAAACATTGACCGACCTGTTCGACGGAAACGGGTTGCCATCGCGCGTTACCACTCCCAATCACCGGCAGAACCGGCAAAAATCGCGTCATCCGCGCAAATAAATTGATGGATTTGTCACTTGGACCATAAATCACAGAAGGGCGGAAGATGGTAAACTCCAATCCACTGGCACGAACCCATTCTTCCGCTGCCCATTTGCTTTTATGATATTGACTGCGGGCATCGGCGCGTGCGCCAAGCGCGCTCATGTGCAGGTGCCGCTTGATTTTTGCCTTCTTCATCGCCTCCACTACATTGATCGTGCCGACTCGATGCACACGGTCAAATGTGTTTTCGCGCGATTCGCAGATGATTCCGACCAGGTGTAAAACGGCCTCGATCCCGTCGAAGGCGCCCACGAGAGATTCTGGATTAAGCACGTTACCGTGAAAAATCTCCACTCCTTTGTCGTTTCCCCAAAGCGCCCGTCCGCGCTCGGGATTCCGGCAAACGACGCGCACTGTAAAACCAGCGGCGCGCGCACACGCTACGATTTCACGCCCCACAAACCCCGTTCCACCAGTTACGAGAATCATCCGCCGTTTTTAACGGATGCAGCCAAAATACACAAGTCTTGCTCTGGGAGTTGCCCCGCCGTATCTTGCCACCAAAAGGAGACGAATGAATCCCATCGTTACGACAATCCTCATCGGAGTCGCCGCCGGCGTCATCGGCGGACTGCTCGGTGTCGGGGGCGGCATCGTCATGGTGCCGTGTTTTAAATATATCCTGAAGTTCGATATGAAAACCGCCGTCGGCACCTCGCTGGTGGCCATCGCCGTGGGCGCACTCGCGGGCGCCGCGCGCCACGCCCAACTCGCCAACGTCCACTGGCGCACTGCCGCCACAATCGCGGTGTTCGTAGCCATTGGCAGTTACTTCGGCGCGGACTTGACCCAGCGACTCTCCAGCCCTGCCCTGCAAAAAATGTTCGGTGCCTGGATGATCGGCGTGGGGATTTATATGCTCGCAAAGTAGTACCCTTATGGAAACTCAATGGAAACGCATCTGGCGGCCGTTGATCATCCCGGTTGTCCTGCTGATGTTGCTGGGTGTCTATTGGTACCGGCTCAAGATGGTGCATGAACTCCTCCCCCCGCCGGTCGTCAAGCAGCGACTCGAATTACTCTGCAAAAAAAACAATGTTCCGTTCCCACCTCCTTCCACTCGGCTCGTCATCCGGAAAGCCGATCGCACGGCTTCGTTATACTCCGGTGAACAGTTGCTCAAGACCTTCCCCATCGCCCTCGGTCGCGATCCGATCGGCCCCAAAAAACTCGCCGCCGACGGCAAGACCCCGGAGGGCAACTATGTCATCTGCGAAAAAATTCCGCGCGCCACGTTTCACTTATACCTCGGTTTGAATTACCCTAACCAAGCCGACGCCATCAGCGGGTTCAACGAAAACCGTCTCACGCTCCGCCAGCGCGAGGATATTCTCTTTGCCAACAAACGGTTGCTTCAACTCAAAACACACGCCCCCGCCCCACCTTCCACAACACCACTCGGCGGCAATATAGGGATCCACGGCGGAGGCACCCGCAACGATTGGACCAAGGGCAACATTGCCCTTAGCGACGGCAACATCGAGGAGATTTTTTACACACTCAAACTCAAAAGTCCCGTGCAGATTTTACCTTGAAAGTCTCGAGTTGAATCCCCCGCGATGAAAGCGAAATCCGCACCGAGCCATCGTCATCCGTCCGATAGATCGCGATCCCTCGCTTTGTCAGCCGCGCCAACACATCCTCCCGCGGATAGGCGCTTGCCGGATATTCTCCAGCGCTGAAAATCACGGCCGACGGTTGTACTCGATCCAGAAACGCATCCGTGCAGGATGTTTCGCGATCGTGTTGCGATTTTACTATCACAACCGCACGCAAGTCAAAGCCGCTTGCCAGCAGCTTCTTTTCCACGGTCTCTCCCGCCGCCGCTGTAAAGAGGATGCGCCGACCCCGATAGCCAAGGAGGGATACCACAGAGTTGTCATCTGCAAGAGTCGCAAATGGCGCCTTGCCGGGATGCAATACCCGCAATTCACCACCGCCGCGAAAGGCCAGACGGGTCCCTTCCGTAATCATGGTGCGTTGGAGCTTGTTACGAAATTCGCGATGCGCCGGAGATTTGGATGGCACCGCCGTGTCGTAAATCTCGCCGATCGGTATTTTCTGCGTCAACGGCCCCATTCCTTCCACAAACGCCGCTTCCCCATGACTCATCACCGCCGCCTCCAAACGGTCCACTCCACGACTCCGCAGAAACGGAACCACAGTGAATTTTCCCGCCGACTCTCGGCCCGCGTCAATCACCACTCCATCTCCTCGCGGCGGCATGAGGCAGATTGCTTGCCCGCCATTGACGTGCATCACGGTAACGAACATGGTGTCACGCGCGCCCCCAAGAGTCAGCCAACACAGACCGATAGCAATCAACCCTGCTCCTGTCAGGATGCGCCGACCGGTTGTTCGCCAGGGTCGTCCGCTGACAAGAAAGATCATCCATCCATAGGTCATCACCGCAACCCACGGAGGCCAGTGCGCGACAAATTGATGACCCAGGGGCACACGCCCAAAAAAATCCACCACCGGCATCAACGTCTTGAGCAAGAGCCAGTTCGAGTGATTAAACGTGTCTGCCAACCATGGCCAGAGGGAGAAACCGGCAATAGAAAACATTCCCAGCCCCGTCACCAAGGTCAACACTGGCACGACAATGAGATTGGCAATGAGAGCAATCGGCGCAAATAATCCAAAATAGTGCAGGATCAGCGGAAGCGTGCCGATCCATGCCGCCACAGAAGTCGCCCCCAAAGCGGCTGCCCAGAATCCAAATGGTTGCGTTTTCCAGCGCCATCGCGAAATGTAACGGCGAGGGATCCACGGGTCCGGTTCAATCCAAGGCCGCATCCGATCCAACATCCCCGGCACCAACACGACAATCGCAATGACTGCCGCAAAGGAAAGCTGAAATCCGCTCCCAAAGAGATCAAGAGGGTCCAGCAGCAGTGTGGCAATCGCCGCCGCAGCGACCCCGTTCAGCGGTTCTGTCGGGCGTTTCAAGCCCCACCCGATTAACAGCGCCGCCGCCATGAACAGCGCTCGCACACAACTCGGTTGAGCGCCGGTCACCAGCGTGTAAAAAATTAACACAGGAATGATAATCAACAGCCTGGCCGGGCGCGGCACACTGCAAGCCCTCAACACCAACATTAACGCCCCAGCAACCAACCCGACATTCAAACCGCTCACCGCAAACACGTGCGCCACGCCGCTCGTTTGAAACGTCTCGAACTTTTCAAAAAAACCCTCCGCGCCGTGCTGGGTCACGACCGTCCGGCGAATCCCCAGCAACATCGCGTCGAGCAAACTCGTCACCTCGGCTTCCTCCCCGATGCCCTCATGCAACGCCTGCTGCAAATATTCACGGCAATCCAGCGCTGCTGACACCAAGGCGTTCCCTTTCCGCCGATTTACCACCAAAATATCTCCGGGTTTCGATACACGGGCAATATAAAAAATGCGTTGCCGCTCCAGTTCGCGCCGGTAATCGAATTGTCCCCAATTCATCGGCCGCGCCGGCGGCTCGATCGCTGCCCGCATTTCCAATTCATCTCCGTACAGGGGTGGCGACGCGTTTTTTTTCACGGGGAGAATGACGAGCACCTTCCCTTCTGCCCGTTTCCATGTTCCCGTTTCGGACCAGGCGCGAACCGCAAGCTCCACTTTTGCCCGTCCCGCGAGCTGGGTCGAGTCACGCCATTCCTCAAATGCCGGCACGCCCACCACCACGCCCCGCAAGTGCACATTCGCGCGCCGCTCCCCCAGCTGATTTTTCAAATGCGATGCCGAAATCCATGTCGCCTGCTCGTGGGCAAGCACGCCGCCAATCAGAATCACTGCGTAAAATAATCCGCTTCGATCCCAATAGAAAAACGTGGCAAGCAAACTCACACCCACAAGAATCAGCACAGGAATCGAAAGTGAAATCCATGACCCAATCCATATCCCCGCGGCAAACAGGATCGCCACGCCCAGCAGCGGCCGTCGTGGCGTATGCGGTGATTGCACAGGCGTTCTGGACATTCCCGCTCCTTACATTCGCAAGACCCAGTGATTTCCTGCGCGTCTTGCCAATCGGATTGCTTGCGTCATGAACGCTTTCGCCATCACCATCGAATCAAGCAACGAATGTCCCTGCGCCGAAAAAGCGGCGATCGCAGCGCTCGTCGCGCAACCAAGTCCATGAATCTTTCGACCCGGTACGCGCGTTTCGGTCAATTCCACAGCGGTGCGGCCGTCGCAAAACACATCCGTGGCACGTCTCGGATCAATTCCATGCCCCCCCTTGAGATAAACCGCGCATCCCCATCGTTGTGCCAAGGCTTCCGCCGCATCTCGCATCGGCATCGCCCGCCCAAGAAATGCCCGAGCCTCCCCAAGATTCGGTGTCACAAGAGTTGCCAGCGGCAACAATTCGCGTTCCAACACCGCTCGCGCCTTGGGCTCGAGCAATGTCGCCCCGCTTGTCGCCCGTAGAATCGGATCAACCACCAATCGAGGAACCTGAAACCTAGCGCTTGGAGACTGGCGCCTTGCGCGAAGCGCATCCCTCACCGCGCGGACATTCGCCGCCGTTCCCAACATGCCGCATTTGATTGCCCGCACGTCGAAGGCATCGAACACCGCGCGAATCTGCGCGCCAACCAGATCGGACGGGACAGAAAAGATTTTCGACGCTCGACGGGGGTTTTGCGCCGTGACAGCCGTGACGGCGCTCGTCCCAAACACACCCAGCGCGGCGAATACTTTCAAATCCGCTTGAATTCCCGCGCCCCCGCCGCTATCCGAGCCAGCAATCGTCAATACAACCGGTAATTCGGGATCTCCATCCATAGCGCAAAGGAAATCATTCTAACACCCACCCCCAGCCCCGCAATTGAAAAAACTCACTAATCTAAAATGTTATAATTATAACATTTTAGA
>CAYGDP010000002.1:10183-247832 GCA_964348665.1 uncultured Verrucomicrobiota bacterium | reverse complement strand
GAGGGGTGGAGGTCGGCAATTGTTGGATTCGAGAACGGGGCTTGCCCGCCAGCCGTTTGGCGGGACGATAACGATTGCAAAAGCACGATCGCCCACGCGGGACGGGAGGCGAGGACGTCAAGCACAGCACGACGAGATTCAGGCGAAAAATCTTTCCACCGCTTCAAGAGTTCCGCCGCCACAGCATCACCTCCAACCTCGCCGAGGGCCTGAATCACCTCAACGCGGTGCCTGTCGTTGGCGAGCGCGGTGAGCAACGCTTCGCGACTCTTCTCACTCTTGAGCTGGCGCGCTACCCCAATGGCTTCGATTCGCTGTTCGTCGCTGGCTTTCGGATCGTTGATGTGGGCGAGCAAAACTTCCGCCGCCGCAGTGTCGCCCCACAACGCCGCCAGCCGTTTCGCGCGGTCAGAGATTTCAGGATTCGCACTGGCAATGAGTTTCTGCAACACGGGCGTCGTCGGGACTGTCGGCTTCGCCAAACTTTTCCGTTTGCCGTCGAGCAAGCCGTTCAATGCTGCCAATGTGACCGAATCGTCTTTCTCAGCTTCCAAGAACTTCACCACTTCGTCGAGCAGTTCGGGCTTGTTCGTGTCCGCGATGCGGCGCGTGGTTTTGCGGAGTATTAAAGCATGCGCAGGATATAAGCCTGCATCTTTCTTTGCCATGGCCGAAAAAAATGCAGAAAAACTGTTGTCGAATTCTTTCTCTAATGCCATCCAATTCGCAAACGGGAGAAGGGGGTCTGTAGCGGCATCAGCATAACCGATCAGCGAATATACATGGTAAAATCCAGTTCCAATTCTTCTTGCGGCAATAGCTACTGCCAACCTGACAGTCGGATCGGTGTCACCGCAGAGTTGGTTCAATCGCAAAAGCATGGTTTCATCTACCGTGCCCTCGCTTTTGACCTTATTTTTTGCTGCGGTGATCATTTTATCTACAATAGCCTCGAACTTATCGCCCGTAAATCTTGCGACCCATGCGCGCATGGCTGGTTCCTTGTCTTTGACGAGTGTCTCCAGTGTCGCGTTATCTAGTTGGTCGGAGCTATGCAGCGTGCAGAGCGCGGCGAGGCGGGATTCAAGCATCTTCCCATCGGCGAGCATCTTTTTGAGAAGCAGTTTGGATTTTTCATCCTGTCGCTCGGTCAAAATTCTCTGTGCCATACGCCGCTGCCAGACGTTGGAGTGTTCGAGGAGTTTCACCAGCTCGGCGGTGCTCGCTTTGGCGAAATTCATGCCGCGTGGCGCGGGAGGGAGAGTTCCTTCGCTACCACTCAGGACGCTTCGCGCCTTGCCCGTATACACAACGCGCCAGATACGGCCGTGGGCACGATCCACGCCGGCGGGGTCGGCATTGGCGTTTTGGTAGCAGGGATATTTGTCGTACCAATCCATGATCCAGAGCGCGCCGTCGGGGCCGACTTGTTCGCTAACAGGGCGGAACCAACCGTCGTTGGCACTTAAGAAATCGGGGAGCGGTTCGGCGCGCCAACTCGATCCGTTTGGCAGAAGTTTGTCATTGTTGATGCAGTTGCCGTGGATATTACCCATGAAAACCGTGCCGCGATATTCCTCCGGGAAATTATCGCCCTGATACACGCAAACGCCCGCATAAGCGGCGCGCTGATGTTTGTGTTTCACGATGCTCGGGAGCAGTTCGTAGGTGTAGGGATTCGACGGTGTCCCTGCCTGCCTCTGATAGCTACCGCCTTGTACGATGTGGAAGAGATGATCAATGACACACGCAGTCACGAACGCGTTGCCGTACCGGTCGAAGTCTATGCCCCACGGATTACTCGTGCCTTCGGCGAAAACCTCGAATTTTTTCGTGCGCGGATGATACCGCGCAACGGCCGCGTTCATCTTCACGCCGTCGTCGGTCGGGTCGTTTGGATCCTTGACGGTCGAGTACGTGAAGACGCCGTGGGTCATGTAAAGCCAGCCGTCGGGACCCCACGCGAAGCCATTAAGTAATTCGTGGCGATCCTGCATGCCGAAACCCGTCTTGAGCACCGTGCGTTTGTCGGCCACGTCGTCGCCGTTGGTATCTTCGAGAAAAAGGAAGTCAGGCGCTTGGCCGACATACACGCCGCCGTTGCCGAGCAATAACCCTGTTGCGAGACTAAATCCATCGGCAAACACGCTGACCTTGTCCGCCCGCCCGTCGCCATCGGTATCTTCTAGGATTTTGATGCGGTCGCGGCCTTTTTCGCCTTTTTTTGCGCCGAGCGGATATTCGTAAAGCTCCAGCACCCAAAGACGCCCGCGCTCGTCCCACGTCATCGCCACCGGATTGATCACGTCCGGCTCGGCGGCGAAGAGCCGCACCTCGAATCCTTCGGGCACGGTAAATTTCTTCTGGGCTTCAGCGGGCGGCAGCGCGGGAGTCGTTGCGGGGTCGTGAGGACCGCCGAGAGCGAGAGACGATAGAAACGTTGAAAGCGTTAGAAGGGGTAAAACGAAGGTGTAATTCATGGCAGGCTAAAGCGTAGGACGGCGCGGCGCAGTGCGCAAGAGAGATTTTCAGGGATGACCCGCATCCCCTCCAGACAACAAAACCGATTTGCGTTCGTGGTTAAGGATGGATCAACGCGCGATGCTTCTTGAACGTCCCGCGCAGATCGCGGACTGCCGCGTCTTGCAATTCTTGCAGCTTCTTGTAGAGCGCGACATTTTTTGCTTTCGGACGAGCCAGCGTTTTCTTATCGAGCTTTACAAACTTGTCGGTGATGTCGGCAATTGCTTGCCCTGAGCTTGCCGAAGGGTCCGCTTTCTTGCCGCTCACAAGTTCGGCACACCAGATCGCTTGCAGCGCGCCGCCGTAGGCCGCGCCTTCGGCCGTCTGGGTGCAGACGACTTCGGCATCGAAAATATCGGCCATGATTTGGCGCCAGACGGCTGATTGCGAGCCGCCGCCCGTGGCGCGGATTTGTGTGGGGGCGATGCCGAGGGCGCGGAGGCGATTGAGTCCGTAGTTCATGCCGAGCGTGACTCCTTCCATCGCGGCGCGCGCGAAAAAGGGCGCGGAGAACGTTCCTTGTCGAACGCCGATATAGACACCTGTGCCATCGGGGACGTTCGGCGTGCGTTCGCCTTCGAGGTAGGGAATAAGCAGCAGGCCGTTGCAGCCAGCGGGAGTTTTTTGGACAGCCTTGGCGTAATCGTTATGGGTCCAGCCAAAATAATTCCGCAGCATCTCGGTGGCGACGGTGACGTTCATGGTACAGAGCAGCGGCATCCATTTGCCGGTTGAATCGCAGAACGCGGCTATTTCTCCATCGGGATCAATGATCGGTTTATCGCTGCATGCATAGATCGTGCCGCTCGTGCCAAAGCTGGCGGTGACGATTCCCGGCCGAGTGTTTCCGGTGCCGATGGCGCCCATCATATTATCGCCGCCGCCGGCGCTGACGATTACTTCGCTGCCAAATCCGAATTTCCTGGCTAGTTCGGAGCGAACAGTGCCGGCGGGACGATCGGAAGATTGGAGAGAGGGAAGTTTGGATTTGAGAGCGGGATCAATCGCGCCGATGACCGCATCGTTCCATGTGCGAGTGCGGACATCCATGAGTGCCGAGCCGCTGGCGTCGCCGTATTCCATTGTTTTTTTTCCCGTGAGCCAAAAATTAATGTAATCGTGCGGCAAGAGAACAGTCGCCAGTTTGGCGTAATTCCCCGGTTCGTTTTGTTTGAGCCAGAGAATCTTCGACGCGGTAAATCCGGGCGGGATGGCGTTGCCAATCAAACCGATGGTTGCCCTCAATCCGCCTAGCTTCCGCATCATCTCTTCACATTGCGGTGCCGTGGAGGTATCGCACCAGAGCTTGGCGGGGCGGATCACTTTGTCCTGTGCGTCGAGTGCGACGAAGCCGTGTTGCTGGCCGCTGACGCCGATGCCGCGGACATCGGCGGGTTTAACACGAGCAGCGCGGAGCGCGCCTTTGATTGTGGCTTCGCATGCGTCGAGCCACGTCTGCGGATGTTGCTCCTTGTGTCCGGCGGGCAGGCGCGGGATCAAATCATATTTTTTGGCGGCGCTGCCGACGACGCGTCCCGTGCGACCGTCCACGACGATGGTCTTAGTGCTCTGGGTGCCGCTATCAATGCCGATGAAGAATTCGCTCATAATCCGAAAATCTAGCTTTACCGTAGGTCAAAAAGAAGCATAATCTCGGCTATGCGTTGGGGCGGATTGATTTTGTTCATTGCTCTCGTGTGGGTCGCGCACGCGCAGGAATTGCCTTCCCGCGAAGCATGGGGCGTGCTGCCGAACGGGTCGGTGTTGATTCAGGCTGAAGACTGCAATGGGACCTGGCGCAAGCAGACCAATATCGCCGGTTACACCGGCACGAGTTTCCGTTGCGGCAACGTCTTTGGAAAAGTCGGCAGCTCGAAACTCAACTACGAAGCGGCCATCGAAGAGGCGAGCCGTTATCAGGTCTGGGCGCGCGCGTATTGCGGCGAGGACACCGACCGCAGTTTTCAAATTGTTGTTGGCGAGACGGCGTTACCGCGCACGCACACCGAGCGTAAATCGCAGCGTTATTTCTGGCAGCACGCAGGGGAAATCGAATTGCCGGCGGGAAAAACCCGGTTGGAAATTCGCGACACGGGCGACGGTTATGAATCGGTGGACGCGGTGTTGTTGACGCCCGATGGCGCCTTTGATCCCGAAACAAAAGAGTCGGCCTTTCACCGTGCGACCCGCGTCCTGCCAGACGGAGAGGGCGATAAAATCCTTCGCGCTTCGCTCGATGCGCTGCTCCCGCCCCGAACACTGACGAAGTGGACGGATCGTTGGGACTGGAACATGCGGCGACAAGAGGTTCGCGAGATTATTTTGCGCGATATCGGCCTCTGGCCTCTGCCGAAACGTGTCCCACTGGATATTCGCCGTGTCGGAACGATTCAGCGGGACGGCTATCGGGTGGAGCATATATTTTACCAAGTCTTCCCGAATATTTACGCCAGCGGTTATCTCTATGTCCCCGACCGGAAAGGAAAAGAGAAATTGCCCGCGATACTGACGCCGCACGGTCATTGGGACGGCCCAACCGATCCGGTCGTGCAATCGCTCAACATCGGACTGGCGAAACTTGGGTTCGTTAGTTTTTGTCCCGCTTCGACTCATGTGATCGATTTGGAAACCGGCCTTTGTCCCATCGGACAAATGACGTGGGACAATATTCGCGGTCTCGACCTGCTTCAATCGCTGCCCGAAGTGGACGGTGCGCGAATCGGTTGTACGGGCGGCTCTGGCGGCGGCCAGCAAACGATGTACGTCAGCGCCGTGGATGACCGCATCCAAGTTCCTATCGTCGCGGTGATGACCTCGTATTTTTGGCGCATCCTCGATCCGAAACAGTCCATTCATTGCCGATGCAATCATGCTCCGGGAATCGCGCGGGACACCGATGAAACCGAGATGATTGCGACCGTCGCGCCGAAGCCGACGTTGTTTCTGTGCGTGACGACGGACTGGACCGCGAATTTTCCGCGTGAGGAATTTCCGGAAATCCGTCACATCTTTGAATTGATGGGCGCATCCGACCGGACGTGCTTCGTTCAGTTTGATAAACCTCACGACTACGATCGCGAGATGCGCGAGCACACCTACGCTTGGTTTACGCGCTGGCTCAAAGGCCGCGAGGTGGGGACGACACTCGCCGAGCCACCGTTCAAGGCGGAAGACGCGAAAACCCTGCGCGATCTTGGAAAACTCCCCGAAGGATTGAAAGACATCGAAGCAGCCAAACCCTACTATCGCGAGAAATTCGTCGCCGGCGCACCCGCGCTTAAGTCGGCAGGCGACCTGCAAGCGTTTCGGAAAAAGTTTCGTCCCGAATTGGATCGTGTCCTGGGGCGGGATACGGTGTTTGCGCCGAACAGGCGGACGGTCGGGATGGAAAAAATCTTTGGGGTGGTCGCCGATCGCGTTCTCCTCTCGCCGGAATCCCATCGGCAAGTGCCCGCCTTGCTGATTTGGCCGGATGATGTTCCGCGCCGCGTTCCGGCCGTCGTCATCGCCGACCCGCGCGGGAAAGAGCGGTTTTTGCTGGGCTACTGGCCTTTGCTCGAAGCTTTGCGTGCGAAAAAAATCGCCGTGCTCGTTCTCGATGCGGGATTTTCTGGCGAAGTTGCAGCCGAGTGGGATTGGAATCAGGTCATCACGCGCCGACCGGTCGCCGGCATTGCCGCTGACGACATTCGCGCGGCGAATGCGTTTCTGCGCCAGCGATCGGGGATAGACGGCGACAAAATCGTCTGTGTTGGATTGGGTGACCACGGTATCAGTGCCTTGCTCGCGGCGTCTCTCGATGAAAATGTCCGTGCAGTCGCCGCCCTGCGGCTCGGGGGCACTTATCGGAACGGGCGCGAGCGGCCATTTCTGCCGAACCTGCTGCGGGTTGGCGATCTGCCGGAGATTGCCGCGTTGGTGGCGCCCCGGCCGATGTTTTTGGCGGGCGCCTACGAGCGTGATTACGAGTTTGCGCGGCACGCCTACGATCTGACAGGACACAAGGACAACCTGCGATTCGACCTGGACGCCGACAACGACGGCGCGCGATTCCTCGCGTGGCTCGGTGAATTTCTGTCCCGTCCATGATCGTGGGGGCGCAATCAGTTTGTTTCGGCGACAATCGCTGTCCGGAGAATTATCGAGTCTTCGGGCAATGATGATAACCATTCCGCTGCATGAGCTAGCCACAGACGGGTTCGGTTTCGTCCACGCGCGATTCACGACGATCGCGGATGACGCTGGGCGGGTTTTATTTTCTTTTGATGGGCGCGAATGGATTGTTGATGCCTTTTTACACGTTGTATTTCAAAAACTTGGGGTTCTCGGCGATGCAAGTGGGATTGATTGCGGCGATCGGACCGCTGGGGCGCGTCTTGTTCCCCGCGCCATGGGGATATCTCACCGACCGGATGGGTGGTCGTCATCGAATTCTAATTCTGGCGAGTTTGGCGTGCGCCGTGTCGTGGGCGGCGGTGCTGGCGGTCGCAGCGACAAAAAGTTTGGGGTTGTTGCTCTTCACGCTCACGATTTTCACGTTTTTTTAGACGCCGATCATGCCGTTGGTGGACGCAGCGATTTTGCAGGAGGCGGAGAAGCATCGGTTTGATTTTGGGCCGTTGCGGGCGTGGGGATCGGTGGGATTTATCGTGATGGCGTTGATCGGCGGGGCGATGGTGGATTGGCGAACCGCGCAACAGGATGTCGCGGCGACGGCGACACTCTGGGCGCTTGCCATGATCGTCGTGATTTACGGTGCGCAGACGGTTGTGGCGCTGGAGTTTCCGCGATTGGAAGCGTAGGGCAAAAGATTTCTGAAAGTTTTGCTTTGCTCGCTTCATCCAACGCGTATAATCATAAAGAGAGCGGGTGTAGTAAGAATATGGGCTCGTTTCGAATCTCTGCGTCCATTTGCTCTCAAAGATTCTTGACCGTCTATAATCAATAGAAGCCTATGAGAAAGATTGCCATTGGACTAATCGGTTTCGGCAAGACAGGCCGGTTGGTTGCCACGGAGATTATCAAAGACCCAGAGTGCGTATTACGCTGGGTGGTGAGGGAGTCTGCACGTGGCTCCAGGAAGTACGCCAGCCGTGTCTTGGGGTTTCGAGGAAATGCAGGTAAAATTTTTCCTCTTGAAAAAGCAATCAAGAAGGGTTTTCTTCGCCAGAATCGCGTGGATGTCATTATTGATTTCTCCTCGGCATCCGCACTGCCGCAGTATGCGAGACTGGCTGCCGCGGAAGGAATTCGGATTGTCAGTGCCGTCTCAAAATATGGCGAGGAAGAGCTTGCCTTGCTGCATCAAATCAGCCGGCGAACTAGCGTGCTTCATTCGCCAAACATCACCACGGGGATCAACATCGTAACAGTCATGGCGCTTGTGTTGCGCAAGCTATTTCCCGACGCAGACGTGGAGATAATCGAGGAGCATTTTCGCGATAAACGGGAGGTTTCTGGCACTGCATTGAGAATCGCGTCCCTCTTGGAGATTGATCCACAGAAGCAAGTGAACTCTGTTCGTGTTGGAGGGATCATTGGTAATCACGAGATCATTTTCGGGATGCGCAACCAGACGCTCCGAGTGCGCCATGAGAGCGTGACTCGGTCCGCGTTTGGACGTGGGGCGATTTACGCGGCCAAGTGGGTCGCTCGCTCCCCGAAAGGTTTTTACACGATGGAAGAGGTCATCCGCGATAAGTTCTTGAAACTTCTCAGAGAACTTGCGACGTGACCGACTCACTCAGACCCACTTTGCAGCTTCATCCGTTGTCTGCCGCCGCGATCGTCGCGGTTAAACTTGGATCCATGCGTTGGCTCGGTCGGCCTGGTCGTGGTCGAAGTAGCGAATCTCGGCCGCGGTAAATGGGTTGCAGAACTTGCTCATCCACTCCTGCCACTTGGTTTCGCCGACGATCGCGAGTCGCCCGATGTCTTTGAAATGTTTGAGGTCGAACTTGATGTCTTCCCACAGCGCGCCCATGTCCCAGCCATGAAAGTCATGCATATCCACGATCATGCGAATCTTCCCATGCTTTTGGATGAGACGTTCGACCTCGGGCACAAAATTCTCGTAGTCGCCCTTTCCCAACGTGCCGCTTAACTTCACGCTTAAGATTCTGCCGCCCTCTTGTTCTTCTATGCTCAATGCCATCGCAACCTCCTTTCTTTTTTAGTTCAATATATGGTTTGGATGCCCTCAATCAAGAGGAAAATCGGGGGGGCGGACGGATTCGTTCTTCGGCGTGGCGCTGTCTATCCGAAAATGAGCAACTTGGTCTTGGCGGGCAAGCGTCGGGTGATGGCGTTGATCGTGTCGCCACGCAAGATTTTGCCTAGGAAGCTGCGATGCGTACTACCTAGAATGAGGTAGTCGGCATCTACAGCTGTGCAAGTTTCGAGAATTACTGCGGTGGGGTCGTCGCTCACACGATAGTGGGTTAGAATTTCAACTGTTCCTCCACGTTCTTTGACATGTTGAAAGACTGCGGTGGCTTCTGGGTCGTTTTGACCCGTAATTTGAGGCAAAGGTGCATTGACAGCGATTTGGCGGACGAAAATTAGATGCAAGACCGCGCCATGAAATCGCGCCTGCTCAATGGCAAAATCGAGCGCTACACTTGGAATCTTTGCCGCAACGAGGATGTTTTTTGTTTTGCCGGTTGTTGCCCCGCCTGACTTCGCGGCAATTGGCTGGGTTTTTATCAGTAAAGTATCTTGGGGTACAGGTGCCGTGCGACTGAAAAATCGGGCGGCAAATCCAAGTGCCAGAACCACTAGTGCAAAGCCCAGCGCATAGGGTTTGGTTACCGCGATGGTAATTTCGATCGCCGCCATGAGCAAGCAAGTAAAAGCCATGATTGCGCGCTCGTAAGTCGGCATTGTCAGTTTTCGATTCAGAGCACAAGAGCCAAGGTTAACCGCAATGGTCCCGACCACACCGATGGCATACAGATCGGCCAGAGAACGTAGACCACGTTCCCCGACGGAAAAAATCTCCACCGTCACCGTGGGTGCGATGATTGCGATCAGCATCAGAATCCACGGAACGCCCCTACGGTTCAGCATCGCGAAGGGACGGGGAAACTCACCATCCCGCGACATTAAATATACAACCGAGACGAAGCCAATGATGGCTGTATTGGCGGCTGACAAAAGTAATAACGCCATCGCCGCCGACAGTGCCCAACTAAATACTTGAAGTTGACCAACTGCGCCAATGAGCGGAAGTTTTGCCAGTGGCTCGTCAACAAAAACTTCGGCCATGTGACGCAACATATTCGCCTCGTATTGCTTGGCATCCATGTTGGGAATCGCAAGCATGGCTAGACCAAATAAAACAGTTAGGAGGCAGACTTCCGCCATAACTATTAGAATCGCATTACGAGACACGCGCCGAACGGATGGTTTCTCTGCCGTCGCGTCAGGGTCAAGTTTCATCAAACCCGTCAGATTCGCGATGGACTCCACACCGGAGAGTGCTAGAATTACTCCGACAAACGCCACCCACCACTCCAGCGCTGCGCGTTTGGGACGTTGGAGGTTGGACATCGCTTCACCCAAATGCGGCAAACAAAACAGCGCTAATATCCCCACGCAGATGGCTGTGATCACGCCCATGTAAATGGCTAGCGAACCGGAATGACGCGGCCCAAAAAAATTCAGCACCCCGATAAGAAAAATTGCGACTGCCGCCCAGCGTGCCGCCTCGGCTGGAGACAGGCCGAAGTATTGAAACGCCACGAAACTGGAAAGCGCGGCTGTGACAATATAATTTGCAACAAGCAATAAGCCGCCTACCATCGCTAGGATGGGGGAGTGCGCCCGTGCGGCAGAATAGACCCCGCCGCCTTCGGGAAAATGTTTACAGACCCAGATGTAATTGACAGCGACCAACGCAGTCAGCAGGGAGACCGCCAGCACAAACCAAAACGAGCTATACATTGCCAGTGCAAACGCCAAACCCGTCACGTAAGCTTTGCTGGTGCCCCAATCGCCGTATAGAATGCCCGTGGCGCGACGCAAATCAATATTTCGCGGACGATGTTGTGGTTCTGTTTCCATGAGTCGCCAACGAAACGACATTATGGAGTGTTCATGCGGATGTCAATTGTGCGCTCTGAACTTTGATAAATATTCCTCTTAGCGATTTGTTGACCAAAAGTTGCTAAACTGATAAAAATGCTGCCGTAGTTTTGGGAACTTTGGCCTTTACAGATGACACTACTGGTCATCTTCTTCGTGGTGTTTGTTTGAACCATGCTATTCGATCCTGAAAGCACCCACGCATTTCTGACGTTGCTCATCCTGGGAGCGACGATCTACGGGTTCGTCAGCGAAAAACTACCCCCTGATGTTACGGCGTTGCTGGCGTTATTGGCACTGTTAGTCACAGGTATTTTGAAGCCCATCGAAGCATTTGCGGGTTTTGGACATCCAGCGACGGTATCTGTAGCAGCGGTGTTGGTACTCTCGGCAGGATTGGCGCGCACTGGGGCACTGACGTTTTTGGCGCGGCGGGTTCTGTTGCCGTTGGGAAAATCGGAGATTTTGCTAACGGCAGTCGTGATGGCGACTGTTGGGATTCTCTCGGCATTCATTAACAACACAGCCGCAGTTGCGATTTTCATGCCTGTCGTACTTGAAGTCTGTCGGCGAACTGGATTGGGCGCTGGCCGAGTGTTAATGCCAATGGCATACTCGGCGACGTTGGGCGGGATGTGTACTCTGATCGGCACATCCACCAACTTGGTCGCACACGAATACGCGCGCAGTAAGGGAATGAGCGGGTTTGGGATGTTTGAGATCGGGCAAGTTGGCGTGCCGATGTTGCTGGTTGGATTTGCATATATCCTCTTAGTGGGCAGATGGTTCTTACCCCATGGACCGCGTGAGGAAACGAAAGTCCCCGAACGATCTGTCCCGTACGTTTCTGAACTGATTGTTTTGGCTAAGTCGCGCTGGATCGGGCGTAAAATCACTCCCGATCAGCTTCAGCGCATCTTTGAAGTGACGCTGGTGGATGTGACTCGCAAAGACGAGAAGATAATCCTGAATCAAGGCGATCAATTTTATGAAGAGGGCGACCGACTTCATGTGCGTGGGTCGTTGGATCTTGTACTCGCACTTGCGGTGGAAGAAGGGTTGGAACTGCACCGTCCAAAGCCTTCTCCACTCCCCGTCGAGTCCGCAACGGCAGCGCATACTGTTTCCAATCAAAAACTCGCTCTGGCTGAAGTCGTCATTCTGCCCAGTTCTGATTTGATCGGTCAGACGCTCAAAGAAGCGGGTTTCGCAGAGCAATTCGACGCTGTCGTGTTGGCAGTCCATCGTCCAGATGAAGAAGTTTTGGAGCGTCCATCCGAAACGCGGATTCACGCTGGCGATGTTTTAGTGCTGGAAGGGTTAAGCGATTCGCTAAAAGCCATTGCAGAAAAACGCGGGTTTTTGGTCATTGGCGCTCCTGCATACCCAGAAGTATCGCGCGGTAAACTGGGCATCGCCGTTGTCACTCTCGCCGCCGTAGTTACGGTGGCCGCAGTTGGTTTGCTGCCCATTGTCACCGCTGCGACGGCAGGTTGCGTCATCTTGATGCTAGCACGCTGTCTTCGCCCTCGCCAAGCATATCACGCTATCGATTGGAGCATTATTTTCCTTCTTGCAGGAATGCTCGCAATGGGCACGGCATTGGAGAAAACAGGTGTTACGAATGCTATCTCAAATGGATTGCAACAGCTTACAGGATTCACTGGCCCGTTCTGGGTCTTGGTTGCATTCTTATTTATCTCGTCGCTTCTTTCCGAAATGATATCCAATAGTGCTACCGC
The DNA here is from genome assembly GCA_964348665.1 of uncultured Verrucomicrobiota bacterium. Classification (GTDB taxonomy): domain Bacteria; phylum Verrucomicrobiota; class Verrucomicrobiia; order Palsa-1439; family CAYGDP01; genus CAYGDP01. The sequence goes on along the minus strand of CAYGDP010000002.1, from coordinate 235,482 downwards.
TGCATTGCTCGCGCCCGTTGCAGTCTCTAGCGCCGTACAAATGGGAATAAATCCCATGTCCCTGTTGGCTGCGGTGGCGTTGGGATCTTCTGCTTCGTTCGCTACGCCCGTCGGCTACCAAACCAACCTCATGATCTACGGTGCAGGCGGATACCGTTTCAAAGACTATCTAAAGATGGGCATTCCAATTAACATTCTTCTGTTGCTTCTTGGTATGTGGCTTATCCCGCTTTTCTGGCCGTTAGAGGTGCGTTGAGATGAAAGACGACTCCACCCAAGATGAAAAACTAGACAATCAGCCACCGATCTCGTCCCGTGCTTCCAAAATAAATAGAGATTCGTCGCCGACCGATAACAATAGCGCCACGCCGCCGCCGTTGACGAATCCGCTGGACGTCATACGGTTCTTGTGGCGTTCGCCTCATGCGATCCGTTTGTATTGGCGGCTGTTCCGCGAGAAGCGTGTTCCCCGAAAGGCCAAATTCTCGCTAATCTTCGCGCTATTACTTGCGGTTGTGTATGTCATTTCGCCGATTGACTTGATCCCTGATTGGCTCCTGCCTATCATCGGCGAGATGGACGACATCGCGGTGGTGCTCGTATTGACGCGGTTTGGCCTCAAATGGCTGGTTCAGTTGTCTCCCAGTGAAGTCGTAGCGGAACTTCTGTCGGAGTTGAAAAGATAATAACAGTGTTTTGGCGTTGATTTACGATTCGCTGACAGATTCATTTCAATTTAGGGGGTTTAGGTGGAGTCCTTCACGATCACCAACTCCGACTACAGCAACGACTTGAGGTAGGCAAGATTGGCGGCCTGTGCTTTGGGTGGGTCGGCAGTGGCGCGGGTTTCAAACACGAGCCATCCGTTGTATTTGATTTTTTTAAGGGAGGCGATCACGTCGCGAATTGGCACTTGTCCCTGTCCCAAGAGATCAGCATTGTCTTTGATGTGAACCTGGCCAATGAGTTGGTCGAGATACGTGATTTCGTGGATTGGGTCGAACCCACCACTGACGGCGTTGCCAGGATCGTAGTAAACCTTTACGGCGGGGGAATGGATGGCGTTGACGATGGCAGCGACTTGCTCGGCGGTTTTCGCGAAGGACTGGCCGACGTTTTCGAGGCAGAAAGTCACGCCAGCTTTTTCCGCGGTGGGCGCAACTTGCCTGACGCGGTCGATCCAGCGATCTTTGGCTTTGTCATCCGGCACATCCTTGGCGTGTGTGATGGGGATGAGGATGTTTTTCGCGCCGAGTTCGCTGGCGATGGAAGCGGCATCGGTGGCGATTTTCGCGGCGGCCTTTTGCACGATGGCATCAGCGCTGGCAAAGCTGAAATGCCAATACGAGTGCAAACAAATGGAAGCGATCGCGACTCCGCTGGTTTGCGATAGTGAGATTAGTTCCCGTCGGCCTACCGCGTTCCAAAGCTTGGTTTTGTCGTAGTCCTGACCGACGCCCAGTTCGACGCCGTCAAACCCAAGCCGGGCCGCCTCCGCAAAAAGTTTTTCCCAGGGAAGATTGAGGGAACCGTCAAGAATGCCGATTTGCATGGTGCGGAGTATAACGCGGCCAGCGATGGAGTCCAAAACAAAAGAGGAGAGGCGAGAGCGCCTCTCCTCTTCGAATGTCTAGCGCCGATGGCGGTTACTGCTTTTGGTCGCCTGCGGCCTTCTTCTTTTGCGGCTTGTCGCCCTTCTCGCCTTTCGGCGGAGGATTCATCACGCGAGTCGCGGTGAGCTTGCCGTCATCGGATTTTTGGTATCCGACGACAATCATATCGCCAACTTTGAAGTCAGAGAACTGTTTCGGCTCTTTTTTGTTGCCGTAGAGGGTGGTATCAGCAAGCAACAGGGTCACGGTTTCGCCCCGTTTGCTTTTGACCTGAACGCTCTTGGAGTCGATGGTCACGATCTCCCCGGCTACCACGGGTGGTTTGTCTTTCTTTTGATCGGGTCCGGGCTGCTTAGCTGGGTCTTCCGCGCTGACAATAATCGGCAGGCAAGCGCCGATACCGACAGCGAGAAGGCAATACATCAATTTTGTGGTCTTCATTGTTTTCTCCTTTTGGGTTTGGTGAACAAACACCGCCTTGCAGAAAAAGTTGCGCGAGGAATTAAACCGTGTGTGCTGTCGCAAGTCCACAGCCCGCCCTCCCGCCAGATTGCCAAAATGGTAGGCCAAGAACGAAGCGACCAGCGCGGCACACACCGCACTGGTCGCCCGTGGCAATCATTTCACGGCGGACGCCAATCGGCGTACCGTGCCTACTTTTTCTCTTCCTTCTTTTCGCCGTCTTTCTTGGCGCCTTTGGCGTCGGCCGGCTTTGCAGCGCCGGGAGGCGAAATATTCGCGGCATACTTTTCGCCCTTGTCATCCTTCAAGACGATAACCAACACTTCGTCACCGACCTTGAAGTCTTCGAGTTTTTTGGGGGCGTCTTTCTTGCCGTATTTGGTCTTGCTGGTGATAGCGACCGTGGTGGACGCCTTTTCACCCTTGATGGTGATGGATTTAGCATCCACCTTCTCGATGGCACCCTTGACGCGCTGGGGCTTGTTCGGCCCTGCCTCAATGGTATCCTGCGCGCGCAGCGATCCGCTGCCCGCCACTGCCAACACAAGCATCGTTACAACGAGTTTTGCATAGTTTTTCATTCGTAACCCTCCTTACAGGTTGCGTATTAGATAGCACATGCCGTAATTTATTCAACCCCAATCTGACGCATTTTACGGAGATGATCGCAGCCCGCGTCGTTCCGTTGGGGAAACGGGGACCTGCCATTGCACTTTTTCCCACGGCGGGGGATTGGCTACGCCGGGCTTCTTCGGATCGAGATGCCCGCCGCCACGCACCAACATCAAATAATAATCCCAGTCGAAAAATTCGCCGGGATCCGTGTGCGTGCTGGGTCGAGGCACTTCGACGTGACCAATGATGTGACGCCGATCCATCGGCACGCCATAGCGCAGACACAACCACCGCGTCAATGCCGCGCTCGCCCGCACTTGCGCCAATGTCCAGCCGTTTTCCTTGTGGGCATAACCCTCGTGCTCGATGCCGATGCTCTCGACGTTCATCCGCCAGTTACCCGCTTGATACCCGATGTCCTCGTCGCGGACCATCTGCGTGACCTCTCCCGCGCGGCTGACGACGTAATGCGCGCTGACATTGGATTTCGGATTCTGGAACCAACTGATACAACCCGCATAGGTTCCCTCAACGGTATGAATGATGATGTAACCAATTTTTCGCGGCTTTTTCTCGGTCCACGCCTTGAAATTCCCCTCGTTCGCAGCCGCCCATTTCACTTCCGGCTTATGCCAACCCCGCGTCGCCATCGTTACGCATCCGTTAGAAAATAAAACGGCTAGCCAGAAAAGACTCGCCCACGAAAGTGAAGAGCGAATGGGGCTTGGAAACTCGTTAGTCATTGAACATTTGTCATTGGTCATTTCGCGCCTACAGCGCGATCTCCATCTCATCCTCGGCAAAGCTCACCTTTTCTCCCATCATCTTCAACGCTAGTTCCCTCGCGGCGTCACGATGCTCCAGTGGCGCGAAATGTGTGACGATAACATGGCCAATCGGTTGCGTCTTGAGATAGTTGAACAGCACCGTTGCGGGATAATGCGCGCATTCGGTAATCAACACATCCGTCGGCTTCGCCAGCGCAGGCGCGAGGTCCCTCGGTTCTCCGAGATCTCCTGAATAGACAACGCTTTTCCCTTCCGCCGTTTCCACTCGAAAGCAAAACGCCTGGCATGCCTGGCCGTATTTCTCCCCGTAATTCACTTGAAAACTTCTCAGGTGCGTCGTCGGGTACGGCGTGATAACATTCCCACCGTCTTTCACCGCTCCCTTGATTTCATATTGCTCGATACGATACCGAAATACTTCGTCCCACAAATACATACACCGGCGCATGACATCCACCAGTTCCATCCCCTCCGCCGGCAGATGAATCGGCAACACTTTCCGTCGTCCGCCGAGCCATAACCCTTGCAACAACATCGGCAGCCCCCCCACGTGATCCGCATGGAGATGCGACAGAAATAAGCGATCAATTTCCTCATACCCAATGCCCGCTTTCAGGAGCGCGCCACTCACAGGCTCGCCCGCGTCGAACAAATAGCACCGACCACCCGTGCGCATGATAATCGCCGCGTGTCCGCGGTCTGCGCTCGCCGCGCCATCGTTCGTGCCGAGAAGCTTGATCCAAACGCTCACCGTAGTTTTTGTAACCGCGAATCCACGCGAATGCACGCGAAATCATAGAACTTGCCGGGGTCGCATTTTGATCTATTTGCGGCGAACCAATCTACTTTCTCAAGAGGATCAGCCCCGCGATTGCCATTACAATTCCCAAAATCCGCGACAGGCTCGCCGGCTCCTTGAAAAAAGTGATCCCCACCACAGCCATCAACGCCGCGCCGCCCGCCAAAATCATCGGCACCGCCGACAACGGGCCGCCCTTCTGAAACAACAGGAAAAACGCAATGGTCCCTGCCCCCACGCACACTCCCGTTGCGACCGACCACCAGACTCCCGGCGCGCTTGCCGTTTGATTCCAGTTTCCGCTTCCCCAGAGCGCCGCCAAGTACCCCGCGATACACACGGCTGCGGTCGCTTCCACGACAAACCCGCCCAGTCCATCGCTAATCCGATCCGCCGCCAGTTTGGTAAAAACCTGATGCAAACCGTACAACACGGCCGCCGCCACCGCGTACCAAAACCATGCGCTCATTTCTTTGCCTTTCGTTGGTTGGTTCATCACTATCTCTTCCTCGTTAAAAACGTCAAAAGCGTTAAATGGTTACAGTCAGCCGCCTTTGCTATTTTGCAGCGCCGCGCTTCTTCAACAACCCCTCAAAATCGATTGCTGTTGATGAGTCCGCAGACGAAAATACCAATAATTATCAATTGTCCTCGGTTTCTCTTTATATCCTCACCAACTTACTCTTTCCATCCTTCCAAATTGCATAGGAAAATCCTTTGCGGCTGGCGGCGGCGCCGAAGCGGCCGCGTTTGTCCAGTGCGATGACGGCGACCATGATTTTTTTGTTCTGCGGCGATTTGGCCAACGCCCGCGCGACTACACGGCGACACGCCACCATCGGCGAATCACCGCGACGCATGAACTCTACCGCCAGATGGCTGCAACAGAACTTCATGATCTCTTCGCCCACGCCCGTGGCCGATGCGCCGCCGACGTCGTTATCCACATAAAGTCCGCTGCCGAGAATCGGCGAATCACCCACGCGCCCGGGCATTTTGTAAGCCAGTCCGCTGGTCGAGCAGCCCACCACAATGTCGCCACGCCCGTCCGCGGCGATCAGCCCAATGGTATCGTGAGATTGTAGCGGCGCTCTATGAGCGCCGTGGGATTTCTTCGCAAGTGGCGAGAAGCTGGGAGGGAGATCCGTTTGCTTTTTCTTCCACGCCATCCATTTTTTCCGCGCGTTGTCGGTTAGAAGATTCTGTTCCTTAAACCCATTCGCCAACGCAAACCGCCGTGCCGCATCGCCCGCCAGCAAATTGTGCCACGTTTTTTCCATCACCCGGCGCGCCACCGAGATCGGCGTGGCAATCCCTTGCATCGAGCAAACCCCACCGGCGCGATGCGTCCGCCCATCCATGATGGATGCATCGAGTTCGACCACGCCTTCGGCATTGGGAGCGCCTCCGAGACCGACGCTGTCGGCGGTCGGGTCGAGTTCTGTGACGTTGATTCCACCTTCGACGGCATTGAGGAGATCACCGCCGCGCGCAAGAATTTCGCCCGCGCGCTTCACGGCAGGCAGGCCGAACGGCCAAGTGGCAATGATGGCGGGGAGTGTGTGCATAGTTACACGGTTTAATGGTTGAATTGTTTAATCGAGTTACTAACCGGAACCGATTCAACAATATAACGATTCAACCATTCAACAAACTTAAATCTTCCGTTCATACTCACTCATCGGCAATTTCCACACCAAAATTCCGCAGAACCGTTTTCCTTCGGGGCAAATCGGCCGTTGTTTGGCGTGGTCGCGATGGCCGCAGGGAGGCAGGAGCCAGCGGCCGATGCGCGGGTTGATCTCGCTGATTTGCATCGCCTCGTCGAGGCTGGCGCGCCAGATTTCCTCCTGCGCGTTGTAGCAGAGGCGCATATGAAGTTTGTGCCAGAGACCGAGCAGGTCGGCGCTCTCGCTGAATCGAATGGAAACTGCGTTGGGCAAAAGATAGGCCACGAATTCATCACGCACACCTCGCTCACGAAGTCGGTTAATCCCGTCCCACGACGCGCGCATCGTCTCCCGATAGAATTCTTCCACCTTCGGATCGTCAAGCAACAGTGGCGGCGTGATGTAGTCGGGTGCGTCGCTTAGGTACGCGGGCAGACAGGGACGCGAGGCGGGCGTGGTGCGATGGCGTTGGTCCTGGCTATCGGCAGTGTGGCTCAGTTTGCGGCGGAACGTGTAGCTGGGATGAACTAGGGCGCGGGTGAGCTTTGATATGCTGGTGATATTGAGCGCCGAACCGAGGTAAGGATTTTTTGCGGGATCAAGGACCAGCGCAATGGCGTCGTCATCGGATAGCTCGCCGGACGCGACGCCAAGCGTTTCACGGACGGCAGCGGCGAGGATCTGTTCGTTGCGCGCTTTGGAATCCACGAGCAGAGAGACACGGTCGCCGAGTTCGCGGTCGAACTCCTCGCGGAATGCTTTGGTCGAAGGCTTTGTCGCACCGTTGCGCTGCGAATAAAACTGAAACTCCACGGTTTCTTCGAGTGGGATGGGATCTTCGAGAAGCTGTTTGTATTCGGGTGACACGCGCAAGAGTTCGTCCACCATTTTCCCGATTACAAGACGCTGTTCGAGGGGTGCGTCGAGTTCGTTGCAAAGCCGCCAATACCGCAGCAACGTGAGGCCGCTGACGGTGTGATACATGTAAGTGAACGTGCCGACCGGCAGGACATAGCGGGACAACTCGATCACTTTCTTTTTAATGTCGGTCGCCCATTTCTCCGGTTTGTGGGCGCGAGCAGGGAAGCGTAGGTAATACTCGCGCGTGACCAGCGGCAAGAGCAGTTCATTCAGCTTGGCATAGGCGTCGAACTGCCGCTGGATGGTTTCTTCGTAGATCGCGCGTGCAGCGTCATCGAGCGGGGGAACAGCGTACGTGCCGCGTTTGACCTCGACGTAGCGTTGGCTGACTTGCTCGCTGTTGTAGAACGGGTGCGCGTGGAGAAACGTCCAGACAAACTGGCGACTAACATTCGCAAGCGCGAACTGGAAATGCGCGTGTTGAAAGACCGTGTGATGTCCTGCCGCGAAGATGTCGGTGGCGAGCGTGTCGCGACGTTCCAGCCGGGTCGCTCGTTTGGCGGGGTCTGTCTCATCCACCGCAGCAACCTGCTCCGCTGTGATGATACCCTTCGATGAGTAACACGTGCGCGCGGTCGCGACCGCGTTGTCGAAAGGAAGGGAAAACGTATTGACCAGTTTTACTTCTGGTTCGGCGGAAAGAAATCGGTCGGTCACAACGGCGGCAGTTTAGCGATAAGTGACATTAACGGCGAGAATATTTTGTTGAATTACTTCACGGGCGACAGGCGGATTTCCGCTAAATCCATTACCGCATAGCCGGGCTTCGAGGTGGGTTGGACGACGAGTTTTTGTTTCCCTTTGGCGAGCTTGAGTTTACCGATGGTTTCAGTCTTGTACGATTGCCAGCCTCCCGAGTTAGCCACCTTCGCGGAGAGCTTGGCATTGGCGCCCACAGTCACATCATAGGCGCTGCCCGCGCAATCCGGCGGGCAGGAATAAATGATTTCGACGCTAAATTCGCCCGGCTTGTCGATATCCAGTTCCCACGAAACATGATCGTCCTTGCTCGACCACCAACCAATAAAATCATGTCCAAGCTCGCTGCCGAACCGCGTCTCCTTGCCATGCACGGTCGCGTCAATGGCTTTCAGCGCGATTTTCTCGTCTGCCGATTGTTTGACGACGGGCTTCGCTTTTTCATCGGCAGCAAACGTTGCTGTTGCAACAAGAGATAAAAGGATCAATAACTGTCTCATCGTTCTCTCCTCAATAGGTTGTTAACTAAACCTCTCCTCTTTCCACGGGTCGGCGGTGTTGGAGTAGCCGCGGACTTCCCAGAAGCCGAGTCGGTCTTCCGTCATAAACTCGATGCTCTTGACCCATTTCGCGCCTTTCCAGGCGTACAATTGCGGGGTGACGACTCGGCACGGACCGCCGTGCTCGCGTGGCAACGGCTGGCCATTCCAAGTGTGAACGAGCATCACTTCCGGTTTCATCAACTCGGCGAGCGGGACGTTGACGGTCAGGCCGTCGTGGGCGGTGAAGAAAGCGAATTTTGCGGCGCGGGTAGGTTTGACGGCGGCGGCGAGATCGCAGAATCGAACGCCGCTCCATTTGTTATCGTACGTACTCCACGTGGTAACGCAGTGGAAGTCGGAGGCGTCCTCGCTTTGTGGAAATTTCAGGAATTGATCCCAAGTCAGCTCGCAGGGATTCTCGCATTCGCCGAGGATTTTCAGCCGCCACGCGGCGAGCGGAATTTCAGGGTGAATACCGAGGTCAAGGACCGGCCAATCTTTGGCGAGATGCTGCCCGGGCGGGAGACGGTCGCGTTTCACAGGTGGGGTCTCCTGTGTGCCAATGCGTTTCATCAGCGGGGGTTTCATTTTCTCGGCCCACTTTTTTTTGGCCTCGATGCGACGTTCTTCGGTCATCGGTACACACTTTAGCATCAGAAGCGCCGGGGCTCAATTTGAAAAACCCGGCGATTGCTGTAGAGTGCAGTGGTGAGAAATCTACTGAACTCGCTTGGAGGGGAAGTCGTTCTGCTTAGCGTGGTGCTGGGCGTTTTGTTGTACCTGGCTTTGCTGGCTCTCGGACGATATTTAAAACGCGAACTGCACATCCAGTTCGGCGGTGCGTTTCATGCGTTTGCTTTTTTGGCAGGTTTGACGCTGGCTCTCTGGCTGCCGTACAGCGCGGTAACCGTATGGCCGCCGTGGTTGCAAACTGCGCTTCGCTGGCTGACCGCGTTGCTGGCAGTCTGGAGCGCGGTGGTCGTCTCGCTGATCGTGACGCGGGCGTTCCTGGACCGGTATTTATGGGAGCGGCACAAACTTCGGGTGCCAAAGCTGACGCAGAATCTCGTGGCGGCATTGTTACTGGCTCTGGGGATCGCGTTTGCGATTAAAGTATTGGTACCAAAGTTTGAACTGACAGGTTTGCTCGCCGGCGGCGCCGTTTTGGGGATCATTTTTGGGTTGGCACTGCAAAGTCTTCTTGCCGATCTCTTCGCGGGCATCGCGCTTAGCGTGGAACGACCGTTTCAAGTCGGCGACTGGGTGCAAGTCAGCGGCATTCATGGCGAAGTCATCGAGACCAACTGGCGCGCCACACGATTGCGCACCAATGACAACGCCTATTTTATCATCCCTAATTCCGCCATTGCCAAAGATGCTATCATCAATTTTTATCAACCCAACCGTCGCCACGCGCTCCGCATCAAAATCGGCGTTGCCTACGAAGCCGAACCGAATGTCGTCAAGAAAGTCCTCGCCGACGCCGTTGCCGCTGTCGAAGGCGTGCTGAAAGATCGGGAGCCAACCGTGCGCATTTTGGAGTTTGGCGACTCGGCCATCACTTACGAGGTCAAATATTGGGTGGACGACCACGCCAAGTATCAGGAATACAACGACGCCACGCGCACCGCCCTCTGGTACGCGCTCAAGAAAGCCAACATCAAAATTCCCTACCCGATTCGCGAGATTCACGAAATCAAGGTATAGGCGAATCATCGGCGGTCATAGACCGCCGCGACAATTTGGAGCTTACTTCGCCTTCGCGAAGCGCGCGGCTACGGCGTCCCAGTCCACCGTGTTCCACCAGGCATCGAGATAATTTTTGCGAAGGTTTTGATACTTCAAGTAATAGGCATGTTCCCACACGTCCACGCCGAGGATCGGCACGTCGCCATCCATCAACGGACTGTCCTGGTTTGCTGTCGAGTAGGCTTTCAGCGCGCCTTTACTCACCACCACCCACGACCAACCGCTGCCGAACCGGGTCATGCCATTATTGGTCACCGTTTCCTTGAGCTTGGCAAAACCACCGAGCGAGGCATTGATGGCCGCAGCCAGATCGCCCTTCGGCTCGCCGCCACCTCCCGCTTTCATGATTGTCCAGAAAAGGCTGTGGTTATGATGACCGCCACCGTTGTTGCGAACGGCGCCGCGGATATCCTCTGGCACACTGGCGATGCCGCGAAGCAATTCTTCCAGCGATTTCTTGTGCAAGTCGGGATGTTTGTCCAGAGCCGCGTTGAGATTGGTCACGTACGCATTGTGATGCTTGCCGTGATGGATTTCCATCGTCCGCGCGTCAATATGCGGTTCGAGCGCGTTAGGCTCATAAGGTAACTTCGGTAATTCGTGTGCCATAAAAATCTCCTGTGGTTTTTTTTGCGAGCGCCAGTTTAGCGTGACGCGCCGACAAGTCAACGGCGAAGTGCAATGCTGTATGGAGATTTCTAATCGACCACGAAAGACTCGAAATGCGAAATCGATTTCCCGTTTTCAGGTTCGCGGCGTCGACCGCTGGTTGAATTCCTGATAGGATCGTTGCGTGGTGCGCTGCAAACTTCCTGCTCTCCTAAAAATGTATCGCCTTCTCTTCGCCCACTTCGGTCCGCAACATTGGTGGCCGGGACGATCGCAATTCGAGGTGTGCGTGGGTGCAATCCTGACGCAGAACGCGGCGTGGTCGAACGTCGAGCGCGCGATCGCAAATCTTCGGCGAGCGCGGGTACTGTCGCCGCGAGCGATCCGGACGCTGTCCCGCTCGCACTTGGCGGCGTTGATTCGTCCCAGCGGTTATTTCCGGGTGAAAGAACGCCGGCTCCGATCGTTCGTGGATTTTTTATGGCGCGAAACGCGCGGGGACGTGTGGCGATTGATGAGAGCCCCAACGCCGTTTCTTCGCAATCGGTTGTTGTTGGTGCATGGAATCGGTCCGGAGACCGCGGATAGCATGCTGCTGTACGCGGGGGGGCACCCGGTTTTTGTGGTGGACGCATACACGCGGCGGGTGATGGCGCGACACGGCTGGGCGCAGGCGGACGCGACCTACGATGAATTGCAGGAAATCTTTCATGCCGAGTTCTTGGCGGATGCAGTGGTGGGGACGCGCATCCCGGCGGACAACCCCGCGACACTGGAACTGGCTGATTTTTTCAATGAATACCACGCGCTCATCGTTGCGGTCGGCAAACAGTATTGCCGTCCACGCGAGCCCCGGTGCGAGGAGTGTCCACTGAAAGGATTATTGCCGCGAGGCGGCCCGTTGCTGTAGTGTAGAGGCCGTGAGAATTGCCATCCTAATATGCCTGCTTGGTTTCTGCTCCTGTCAATCGTGGGAGACCAGCCGGAAAACCGCGCCTGACAATGTGACGGTGGCGGTGAAGCCGACGGCCGAAGTGACCGGGAAGATTGTCAACGTGCGATTGCAGGGAGGGTTTGTCGTGATAGATTTCGGCGGCAAAACCGTGCCGTCGAAGGGGACAAAGCTCGGTTTGTGGCGTGGAGGACAAAAGATCGGGCGAGTGGAGATGACCGAACCAAGTTATCCGCCGTTTGGAGCGGCGAATATCCTTGAAGGCATTCCGGAGGTTGGGGATACTGTGCGTTGAGGGAGAATCCATGAGAAAAGCAAAGGGTGACAAGAGAACACGGAAAGCGCCGGCGAAGAAAGGCCCTGCCCCAAAAACCGCTGCCCAAAAACTGGTGATTTCCAAAGGCGTGCGCCGTTCTCCTCGCGCCAAATCCGCTGCCCCACTTTCCGCGCCGCCCATCTCCGTGTTGAAACCGCGTACGGAACCGTTGCTGGCGCCGGCGAACGTGTTGGCACCCACCGCGGCGGAACTGCGGCGATCCGCCGTCGCGCGTGTCACGGAGTTGCCGCGCAGTTACGGACAGGACTCGTTGGTTCTCTTGCCGCGCGATCCGCGATGGTTGTTTGCGTATTGGGAATTGCGAGAGGAAACCGTTCGCCGCGCGCGCGTGGCCAGCGCGATGGGAAAGCCGATGCTTCGAGTGTACGACGTGACGGACATTCATTTCACTGGGTTCAACGCCCACCGTCAAGTCGACGTCGACGTGAAACTCGAGACGACCAACTGGTACATCAACGTGCCGGAAGGCGGACGATTGTACCTGGCCGAGGTCGGGTTTCTAGCGAAGGACGGACGGTTCACCCCGATGGCGCGCTCCAACACCATTGGTGTGCCGCCCGATTCGTTATCGCCACTGTTGCTGGATCAATTTGTGACGGTGCGAGTGGACGTGCCGCTGCATAAACTTGACCCGTTGCTTCTTCGCAAAGTTGCCGAAGGACACGCGCTCACGGAAGAAGAGCGCCGACAAATCCTGGCGATGTCGGGCGGGTTGCGATTGGGATTGAGCGAGACCGAGCTGGAGAAGGCATGGCGCGCGCGTGTGGCGCAAGGCGGGGCGTCGTCGACGCGCTAGAGCCGCCGGACCATTCAACATGCCGACGAAAGGTTATCTTTCCATTCTTTTGCACGCGCACTTGCCCTGGGTGCGACATCCCGAGCACGACGATTTTCTCGAGGAAGACTGGTTGTTTGAGGCAATCACAGAGACGTATCTTCCTCTGTTGGCGATGATGGACGGGTTGCAGCGCGACGGCGTGCCGTGGCAATTGACGATGACCTTGACGCCTCCCTTGGTTTCGATGTTCAACGACGATCTTCTGCGCGCCCGGTACTCGCGATGGATCGCGCGCCGGGTGGAGCTGGCGGAGAAAGAAATCAAACGTACCGAGAATGAGCCGACGTTTCAATGGCTGGCGCGCATGTATCAGGCGCACTTCGCCGAGTGTCGGCAGGCGTTCGACAAAACGTACGACCGGGATTTGACGGGCGCGTTTCGGCGGTTGCAAGACGCGGGCGGCCTGGAAATTATGACCTGCGGCGCAACGCACGGTTTTTTGCCGCTGCTGCAGCCTTGGCCGCGTGCGGTTCGGGCGCAAATCCGCGTGGCGGCGCAGCATTATCGGGAAAATTTTGGGCGGGATCCGCGCGGGATTTGGCTGCCGGAATGCGGTTACTTCGTGGGAGTGGACGAAATGTTGGCCGCGGAAAACATCCGCTACTTCATCGTGGACACCCACGGCATCATGAACGCGACGCCGCGGCCGAGCGCGGGGGTGTATGCGCCGATTTTTTGTCCGAGTGGCGTCGCCGCGTTTGGGCGCGACACGGAAACCTCACATCAGGTCTGGAGCAAAGACGCGGGCTATCCCGGAGATTTCGCATACCGCGAGTTTTACCGCGACGTTGGGTTCGATCTCGATTGGTATTACGTGCGCCCGTACATCCAGCCGACGGGTGAGCGGAAGATGACGGGGATCAAATACTATCGCATCACGGGCAAGACCAACCATAAAGAGCCGTACGACCCGGAGCTGGCGCGGAAACGGGCGGACGAGCACGCGTCGAATTTCATGTTCAACCGCGAACGACAGATCGAACATCTCGCTGGTGTCATGGGCGGCCAGCCGCCGATCATCACCGCGCCGTATGACGCGGAATTATTCGGCCATTGGTGGTTTGAAGGCCCGCAATTTCTCAACTATTTCATTCGCAAGGCTGCCTACGACCAAAAAACGTTTCAACTCATCTCGCCCTCGGAATATCTTACGCGGCATCCGACGCACCAACTTGCCACTCCATCTCCCTCTTCCTGGGGCGCGAAAGGATTCAACGAAGTCTGGCTCGATCAAACCAACGACTGGCTCTATCCGCACGTTCATGCCGCCACGGCGCGGATGCTGGAACTGACGGACCGGTATCCTAGCGCGGAGGGCTTGCCGCTGCGCGCTCTCAATCAAGCCGCGCGGGAATTGTTGCTGGCGCAATCCAGCGATTGGGCGTTCATCATGAAAACAAAAACCAGTGTGGACTACGCCTGCGTGCGCGCCAAGGAACATCTCATCGCCTTCGCCAATCTCTACGAGCAACTGGTCGCGGGCGAAATCAACTTCGCGTATTTACTGTCGCTGGAAGGCCGAGACAATATCTTCCCCCATTTGGATTATCGCGTGTTTCGGTAGGGCGCCGGCGTCACATATCGCGCAAACCGCGCCCGTATTTTTTTGTCGCGAAAAAAATCTCCACCTGCGGACAGTCTGATTCCAACGGACATTCGGACGAGGAGAACATCACCGTCCCACCGCCCTCGGCAACCAACATCCAGCCGTTGAACTCCACTTTCCCGTCCCGCATCCGATCCTCGCGCCACGCCCGCAGAGAAGGAGTCACTTCGAAGAGATACGCTTTATTGGCCGCGTCCACCGTCACACTGGCAACAGCCTGGCTGTCCCGATCCGGTTCGCCGGCAGCGCCGGGCGCTTTCCACGGCTGCCCCGGTAGCGCCTGCATCCAGGTGACCGCGCTTGGCTGCCACGCGCTCATCACGCGGTAGAGCGACACTTTCGTCGGCGTTTCGACGTGCCGCGCTACCAGCACAATCCGGCTCATCATCGGCGTCGGCAGCATCGGACGGCCGCCCTCAAACGCTTTGCTAAACAGATGATTCATCAGGACGGTCGGTTCAATAAACAGCAGCGCCGAATGTTTCGGGCTGACCACGAGCATTTTTTCCGAATCGAGATTTTTCTGCGGCGAGATGGAGCTGATCGAAACGTCGCTGGTGATCTTGAACGCCTGTTCAAATCGAAATCCCTCCGGCACCGGCAGGGAAGAAACCGATTCGGTCGGCATCGGCGGCATCCCCGGCTCCAGTTTCGCCTGCCGTTTCAGCCGCATTTTGGGAGTTAGCAACAAACCTAGCACCACCAACGCGAGGATCGTTGCTCCGATGCCAATCCCCATCCAAATCAATTTCTGGGTCGGTCGCGCGTGAGCCGGTGACGACGGCGACAGAGGCGTCGATGCAGCCGTCATCGCCTCCGAAAGTGTCGGTCGAGGCGCCTCAATCAAAGTCGGGATTTCGCTCAAAGGATTTTTGCTGCTTGGTACGACCACCGTGGAACGCTTTGGCGGCATCGCGACCGCCAACGGCGCGTTGCCACTTTCGAGACGGTCGAGGTCGGCGACGATTTCCGCGACATTCGCGTAGCGGTCGGCGCGGTCTTTGGCCATCATTTTGGCGATTACATGGCAGAGACCATCGCTCAAGCGCGGATTTTTTTCCTTCGGCCACGGCGCGGGGTCGTTGAGATGCCGAGCCATAATGACTGCGGCGGACGAGCCTCCGAATGGAACTTCTCCCGTAACCACATGATACATCGTCGCGCCGAGCGAGTACACGTCGGTGCGACCGTCAATGTCCCGTTCGCAGCGGACCTGTTCCGGTGAGATGTAAAACGGAGTGCCCATCGCCGTGCCGGTCATCGTTAGGCTCGATTCCTCCTGCACCTGCCGCGCGAGGCCGAGATCGCCCAGTTTCACGGTGCCATCGTCGGTAATCAGGAAATTGTCCGGCTTGATGTCCCGGTGTACGATGCCCGCGCGATGCGCCGCGTCGAGCGCCGCGCACGCCGCCCGCAGAAACGCGATGGCGCCCGGTTCCTGGAGCGGACCGAACCTGCGCAATCGGTCGCCGAGCGAGCTGCCCGTCACGTATTCCATGACGAAATAATAGGTCTCGTCGGTCTTTCCAAAGTCGTAAATCTGGATGATATGCGGGTGGTTGAGCCGCGCCGCCGCCCGCGCTTCGCGATTGAACCGCTGCACGAACTCCGTATCCATCGCGAATTGTGGCGGCAACAATTTGATGGCCACCAGCCGATCGAGCGACCGATGCCGCGCTTGATACACCACGCCCATCCCGCCTTTGCCAAGCGGTTTGATCACTTCGTAATCGCCGATCGTAACCCCCGTGTAATCTTTGGAATCAATCGCCATTGGAACCTTCCAGATCAAACACCGCGCACACCTTAGCAGTTTCTAATGGGATCAGCCAGTATCGGCTTCAGAAATACCCCGTTTGTACTCAAAGGCGAATAATCTCTGGGTTCGGAGTACACGCCTCTGCGTGGTCCAAGCTAAAGCTTGAACTCCAAACGATCTATTCCAGGGATTTGGTAACAGACGGGGAATTTCTGTACCGGCTTGCAGTAGCTTGACAGGACGCGCGATTTATCAGAGTCTACCGCCATGGCCGACGTAGAACGCAATTTCCAATTGCTCAAAGGCGCAGAATTCCTCGGCGGTTTGCCGGAACGCGAATTGCGACGGATGGCCGCGGAACTCGACTCGGCAACCGTGCCCGAAGGCACCGTGATCTGCCGCCAGGGCGACCGGGATGGCACGTTTTTCATCGTCAAAAGCGGCAAAGTCGAGGTCTCGGCGAAAAATCCGCAGGGCGAAGTGGTCTTGCGCGCGGAATTGAAGGCGGGAGAATTCTTTGGCGAGTTTTCGCTGGTGACCGGCGAACCGCGCAGCGCGACCTGCACGGCGATCGAGAAGACGGAATTGCTGGGCATCAGCAAACCACAGATGAAATCCATTCTGGCCGCCAATCGCGATTTCTCGGATTTTATCAGCGGTGTGTTGGCATGGCGACAGTATCGGCTAGAGATGCGAATGGGACCGCGTGAGGAAGCCGCCCCGGAGACGGCCAAACAACAGGAGCAAGTCGCGGAGATCAAAAGCGAACTCCAGAAACAGATGAACGATTACTTCGCGAAATGATGCGCCAAAGGAAAGTTTTTTGGGGAATTGCGAAAGAAGGTCATGGCATTGAAACGGCAGCATGAAAATGATCTTCCAAGCAATTAGGAGCGACGTGCGACAAGAATGGTGAGAGAGGAGGAACGTGATGACGACAACCAGAAAATCGAGCGGGGTGCGAAGCGCGGCGCGGGTTTGCTCCGGAGTGATAGTGGTAGTGAGCCTGCTGGCGGCAGGTTGCGCCACTCTGCGCAGCAAGCCGTGGGACGATCCGATCAAGACGGTTGAGTGGGAAGTTTTGTGGCCGGCGAGCCAAGTGGTTCGTGGTGTCCTGGATGAGGAAATCCGGAAACTGGATGGCGTCATTGAGGCGAAAATGACACTCATCTCGGCGTTCGATTCTTCCAAGAGTCCGAAGCCTCCGCAGGGTGGGCCCAATTTATACCGCCTAAAAGTACGCTACGATTCACGAAAACTGACCCCTTACGACCTCGCTTCTGCTATTTCCCAGCAAGGTGGAATCGTAGACGAATATAACGAAGCTCGCGCGATTTGGGGGCGGTACAGCAAGAAACCACCCCCAAAGGGATTGAGATAATAGGAGAACCACATGAGCGTATTCCGACGAACCGGTGTCCGAAAAACGCGAAGGCGACTCTATGACACGCATCTCGCGGCGGAGATTCTCGAAACACGATCCGCGCCAGATGGTACGCCACTTGTCAACGCTAAAGGCGCGAACCTGTTTGCGGTCGCGGACAATGGATTTGGCCCCAATGACCTTGGCCTTACGGCTCGCACCGAACTTAAAGATGTGCTCGCCAAAGCAGGATTTCACCCCGGTTACTGGAATTACTTCGTGGGTGGCGGGAAAGCCGGTTTGCAACGGTGCGCGTAATCTGCCATAAATTGAAGTCCATGAGGAGAAACGAAATGACGACAAACAGAAAATTGATTGGCGCGAATTGCGCGGCGTGGGTTTGTGCCGTAGTGCTGGCGGTAGTGAGCATGCTGACGGCGGGTTGCGGCACGCTGCACAGCAAGCCTTGGGATAGCCCGATTAAGACCGTGGAGTGGATGGTTGAATGGCCACATAGTCCGGGAATTCGGGGGATATTAGATTTGGAACTGCAAAAACTTGATGGAGTCCTTGAAGCTAAAATGGCTCTTACAAAACCATTCGAGCCATACCCCATGTCGAAAAAGGGCGGGCCTAGCCAGTATCGACTTGCTATCAAATACGATTCGAGGAAAATGTCGCGCAAAGACCTAGTTCTGGCTGTCGCACACCAATCAGCTTCAATACCAGAACTCTGGGACGAGAAAAAAGGATGGTATAAATACTAAAGGAGGGTGCTCCGATGAATAAGTTGTGTTACATTGCAAAGAAATTCATTGTCCATGTCACTACACGGCAAATCAATAACAAGAAGTCGAAATCGCGGAGGCGAACCTGGCCGTCATCGTTAATTCTCGAACTACTTGAAGCACGCCACGCGCCAGATGGCACTCCCCTCGTAGGCGCATTAGACGTGTCCAACAATCATGTTGCCGACAATAATTTTTCGCCAAACGATCTTGGTAAGACTCAACGCGACCAACTCGCGCAGACATTGAAAAACACGGCCATACACCCCGGCTACTGGAATTTCTTCGTGGGCGGTGTGAAAGCCGGTTTGCAACGGTGCGCGTAATCTGCCATAAATCGAAGCCCATGAGGAGAAACGTAATGACGACAACCAGTAAATCGAACGGAGCAAAAAGCGCGGCGGTGTTTTGCGCGGCGGCTGTGGGCGTGGTTTTTTTTGCGGCAGGGTGCGGCACGCTGCGGAGCAAGCCGTGGGACAGCCCAATCAAGACGGTGGAGTGGAGTGTTACTTGGCCGACGACTGCTGGAGCGAGCTCAAACCTAGATGAGGAACTTCGAAAGGTCGTTGGTGTTTTTGATGTGAAGATGATTGTTATAAAGGCCGGGGTTTATGTTGGGAAGAAGTATCGCCCAGGTGATTACAAGTTGATCGTAAAGTACGATTCAAGAAAAATATCAATCACAGAATTACGTCATGCAATAGAGTTTTTGTACGCAAGTATTCAAGACGAGGGTTACGGTGGACTCGGCAAATCGGAACGAAGAAGATGAAGGAATCATGAATAGAAACCGAAAAATTGTGGCGAAGTTATTACCTCGAAGTATAACGAGGCGGTCGGCAACCAAATCCTCGAAGAGATTGCAACGACTCGAAGCCACGTATCTGCACGCCGAACTACTTGAAGCACGTTACGCGCCAGATGGCACTCCTCTCGTAGGCGCATTAGACGTGTCTAACAATCATGTTGCCGACAATAATTTTTCGCCCAACGACCTCGGCAAGACTCAACGCGACCTACTCTCACAGACTTTGAAAGACGCTAAGCTCCACCCCGGTTACTGGAATTTCTTCGTGGGCGGCGACCTCCGATACAACACCGATGGTGTTGGTGGGAAAGCTGGCGACCCGAACAATCACGATTTGAACGGCAACGGTAAGCGTGACGCGGGCGAGCAGCCACTCGATCGCGGTGACATCGCCGCTTTTGCCGCCAAATACAATGATCCCCAGCCAAAATTTCCCGCGCCACCGCAAAACGCCGCGGAATTTGACCAATACATGACCAACATCATGAATTTCGTGGAAGATTTGTTATCGCCGGACGTTAACCCGAATCTACGGTCAACTCCAAGTGAAATTCTAAGTTGGATAAATGCGGAACTGCTCGGTATCGGCAATCCGATGACACAGAACGATTTCAGTAACCAAGGCCGCATACGTGGGTGGAATCCACAGACTCAGCGGTATGAGGACATCGGCCAGACAGGATTCATCTGTCACGACCACGCCGTACTCTTTGCATCTCTTGTCCGCGAACTCGGGTTTCCAGCTAGAGAGGTCAATGTTACGCTTGCGAAACCGTCGGCCATGTTTGCTCAAGGATTCGAATACTGGTATCAGGAAGCCGCAGTTGAGGTTTGGTTTGGTGGCAAGTGGAATTATTTCGATCCTTATCTGCTATCGAAAAACCCAGATGACAATATTGGAGGTGGTGACGTCGCGCGTAAGGTATGGTCGGCAAAAGCAGTTGGTTTTGATTTCAACGTGATAAATAAGGAACACGGTTTCATGCCCTACCAAGCCATACCAAACATTCCGGATCGAGCTTGGATCGAAGACGGGAATCCGACCGACAAGGACGGTAATCCAGTGACGGCGCCTGCGAATCCCCTGCGAAATGGCGATTACAACTTTTTCAAGAAAGTGCCCGCAATTGGCATTGAGCAGAGACAACCGGGCGCAAGAATGTTCCTCATTGATCCGAGTAGTGGTTTGCTGGCAGGACTAACGCCAGACCTCGGCGCAAATCCATCGTTTGAATCAGGTCTCCTCGAACTCTTCCTCGACACGTCGGTTGTGGGCGCGCACCAAGAAATCTTTGGCTCTTCGTATATTCCGGGAGGAATCGAAATCGCCGACTCTGCAGATGCAACCTCTGCTACTGGAGTGACTGCGGAAACCATAGTTGTTGTCGAGCCGACAAGCCCCGAATACTGCATCTATGTGTGGTCGGCGTCCAGTTCGACTACCTCTTACGAAATCTTGACAAGTGTCACTGGCGGCGCGGTGCTGAACATGGAACCGAGTTACACTGGAACAGTCGAACCGGGCGACCCACAACTGGTCACCTGCCTCCCTCGCATCACCGTCAACAATCCCGCGCTCGTGTCAGAAGGCAACACGGACATCAACAACATCACGTTCACCGTCTCCCTCGACCGCGATCCGTTTGAGACTGTCACGCTGATGGCTCGGACGGCAGACTTGGAATTGAATCCACCGCTCGGTTCTCCCGGCAATGGAGCCGCTAAAGCCGACGTGGATTACACCACGACCGTTTACCCCGCCGCCAACCCGATTACCTTTGCGCTCGGTGATCCACTCACGAAAACCATCACCGTGCCCATTCACGGCGACACGATTTCCGAATTTAACGAGATGTTCAGGCTGATCCTCGAACCTGTCCCCGGCGTGCCGCTCAACGCCATCTTTGCCGATGCCGAAGGCATCGGCGTAATTGAGGATGATGACGGCGACCCGATTACTCCCAACGACTGCGCTCTGAATCCGTTGCCGGGGCTGGTGAGTTGCTGGAAAGGCGAGGGGAATTTCTCGGATAGCGCCGATGGCAACGGTGGCGGGCCGGTGGGCAATGTCACCTTTGCGCCCGGAATCCTCGGCAATGCCTTTAGCTTGGATGGCTTCCAAGACGGGGTGAATTTGGGCAACCCCGCAAACCTCCAGCGGCAGAATTTCACCATTAGCGCCTGGATTCGCAGCGGCCAACAAGTCGGCCAAGACCCCGAACACGGTGGTCCCTGGGGTGAGATTCTTTGCTACGGATATCGCGGATACTGTTTAGGGCTGGCCGGTGATGGCCACCCGTTTCTAAGCGAGGTGGGAATCGGAAACATTGGCGGCGGCACGTCGGTCTCGGATACCCAGTGGCATCATCTCGCCGTCAGCACCGTCAACGGAAACGTATTGTTTTACGTGGACGGGGTGAGCGCGGGTGGAGGTTTTTACAATCCGACCTACCTTTTCACCACCAATGTGGACATTGGAGCGCGGGGCGACGATACGTCAGGGAGTTTTTTTGGCCAGATCGACGAGGTGCAGTTCTATAACCGGGCTCTTACGGCCGATGAAGTGCATCGATTGTATGACATGGCAACAGTCTTGCCGATGGTTTCGGTGCTCAACGCCATCGCGAGCGAAGGCGACGAAGGCAGCACGGAATACCAATTCCCGCTCCGCGTCACGCCGTCGGCGCCCCACTACGTCGCGGTATACTATACGACAGCCGATTTTACCGCAACGGTGACCGACCATGATTACGAACCCAAGAGCGAGATTGCCATCATCCCGCCCGGTCAGAACGGCACGATTCCGGTGCTTGTCAACGGAGACACTAAGTATGAAATCACGGAGGATTTTCGTGTCAACATCCTCGATCGGGTGAACGCGACGCGCGGCAACGACTTCGGAATCGGGAGAATCAATAACGACGACTCGATCCCGGTGATTTCCGTGAACGACCTGACGGAAGCCGAAGGCGATCAGGCAACGACTGACTTCCCCGTGGTGGTCTTTCTCTCCAACCCAAGCTATCAGACCATTACAGTCAACTTGAGCTTGGCGACGGGCGGCACGTCGACGGCGGGGACTGACTTCACCAGCTTTGCCACGATTCCGGTGACCTTCAATCCCGACGAGACCGCCAAGGGCGTCATCGTAACCGTTGCCGGCGATCTAACGTATGAGTTGGATGAAACCATCCACGTGCGGCTGTCCCTGCCCACGAACGCAACGCTGGCCGATGACACGGCGATCGTGACGATCCTCAACGACGATCCCATCCCCGTCGTCACGATCAGCGACGTGAGCTTGCCCGAAGGCAATGCTTTCTTCGGAATCACATTTCCATTCACCGTTACGCTCTCCAATCCCAGCTATTTGCCGATCGCGCTGGTTTACCGCACGCAGGACGGCACCGCGAAATCGTTCGGGCCGGGAGATTACCAAGCGGTTGTCAGCCCTTTCACCATACCCGCCGGGGCGACGACGGGAGTGATCCCCATCACGATTCGGGGCGACCATAATCCCGAAGAAGACGAGACTTTCTTTGTCAATCTAACGCTGGACGCCACCAGCACGGCGGTATTGGGAGACGACCAGGGACAAGGTACGATCCTGGACGACGATGCTGGCTACCTCTTCATTCAATCCGCTCGGGCGCAACGGGAGGGAAATGGCGGAACCCTGCCGTACGTGTTTACGGTTACGTTACTGCGACGGCAACCGACGAAGATTGTGACGGTGCGATTCGCCACCGCCGATGGCACCGCGACCCTGCAAGACAATGATTACCAGCCGGTCAACGGAACCTTGACGTTTGGAGCGGGAGAGACGGAGAAGACCATCACGGTGTTGATTAATGGCGACCTCAAGGCGGAGCGGCTCGAGTTTTTTAGGGTGGCGCTATCCAACGCCAGCAACGCGGCGATCGTCAGAGGGACGGCAAACGGGTATATCCGCAACGACGATCAACTCATTACGATTTTTTCAACAGCATCCGCCGTCTACGCGGATTTGAACGGGGACGGGCTGGAAGACCGTGCGGCCATTGCCTTTGAGGGGAACGCGATCATCGTTGGCTTCGGGAACGTTCAAGGGGGATTTGGGCAGGAGCAAAGCTATCAGGTGGAAGGAAGCGCGTGGGCACTGGCGGTGGAGGATTTCGACGACGATGGTGTCATGGACATTTCCGTGGCGCTCTTAGGTGAGGAATTGCCCGCGATCTACTTGGGTAGTGGCGATGGCAGCTTCACGCTCATATAACCAAATTTGCCAGCAATTCAACTAGGATTGAGCGACAAAGAGGTTCGTCAGTAGGTAGAGAGGCTTGAATCACGAGTGGCGGCTTGACAATGCCCGATGATTGGCGCACGCTGGCGCGACGATGGCGGATGCAAATTTTCAATTGCTCAAAAATGTCGAGTTTCTCGGCGGCCTCACCGACGACCAATTGCGCCAGCTCGCCGCGGAAGTGACTCCGGTGGAAGCGGAACCCGGCGCTGTGATTTGCAAACAGGGCGATACCGACGGCACTTTTTACATCATCAAGACAGGGTTTGTGGACGTTGTGGCGAAGAATCCCAAGGGAGAGGTGGTCTTGCAGACGCGGCTGAAACCGGGAGAATTCTTTGGCGAGTTTGCCTTGATGACCGGCGAGGCCCGCACGGCGACCTGCACCGCCGCGACGGCCGCCGAGCTGCTTAGCATCGGCAAACCGGAGATGAAACAAATCCTGGCCGCCAACCGCGCGTTCTCCGATTATATCAGCGGCGTATTGGCGTGGCGACAATACCGGCTCGAGGCGCGGATGGGCGTGACCAAATTCGTCAAAGCCCAGGAAGCGAGAGAGGTCGCCGCCTCAAAATCCGCCGCCCCCTCGGCGGCGCCCGCCGGTAAAGCCGGGGCGAAACCGGGCGAAAAAGCCGCGCCTGCCGCCAAGGCCGACGCGAAGAGCGGTGAAACTGCCGCGCCCGCCAAAGCCGCCGATAAGGCAGCCGATAAACAAGACGAAAAGAAAGTCGCCGAGATCAAGAACGATTTAAAGAAACGCATCAGCGATTATTTCTCGCGCTGATTGACAGTGGAAGAAGAAGCGCGTAGCATGGCCGCGTTGGTATTTGAGTCCCGATCCCGCATGCGCGGGTTCGGGATTGTTTTGTGTAGGGGCAGACCCGTGTGTCCGTCCACAGGAACCGAACGATGAGCGTCACAATTCTGGTCGGAGCGCAGTGGGGCGACGAGGGAAAGGGCAAAGTGATTGACGTATTGGCCGCCAAGGCCGACGTCGTCGTCCGCTACCAAGGCGGCAATAACGCCGGCCACACCGTCGAGGTCGGCGACCAGCAATACAAGCTGCACCTCATCCCCTCCGGCATCCTTCATCGTGGCACGATCAACATTCTGGGCAACGGCGTCGTCGTGGATCCCGTCGCGCTCGCCGATGAAATTGCCAAACTCCGCGCGCGTGGAGTATCCATTGACGGTCTTGCCGCGCCAAAGCGAGGCGACGGCGGGAATCTTTTCATCAGCGAATCCTGCCATCTCGTCCTGCCCTATCACCCGCTCCTCGACGAATACCGCGAGGGCGCGAAAGGCGCGCGCAAGATCGGCACCACCAAGCGCGGCATCGGCCCGGCCTACGCCGACAAAGTCGCGCGCGTGAATCTGCGCATGATGGACCTGATGAACCCGCGCCGGTTCTCCGAAAAATTGCGGGATTGTCTCCGCCGCAATAACGACGTGCTCCGCGCGTGGGGCGCGCCGACGGTTTCGTACACCGATGCCCGGCGCTCCCTCTTGACCGCCGCCCGAGTCCTCCGCCCGCACGTCACCGACACCATCACCCTGCTCAATCGCGCCGTTGCCCAAGGCAAGGAAATCCTGTTCGAAGGCGCGCAAGGCACGCTGCTCGACATTGACCACGGCACGTATCCCTATGTCACCAGTTCCAATTGCACCGCAGGCGGCGCGTGCACCGGTTCGGGATTGTCCCCAAACAAAATTGACCGCGTCATCGGCGTGACCAAGGCGTACACGACGCGCGTGGGCGAAGGACCGTTCCCAACCGAGCTGCACGACTCGCTCGGCGAACAGATTCGCCAGACCGGTCACGAATTTGGCACCACCACCGGCAGGGCGCGGCGGTGCGGATGGTGGGACGCTGTTGCCGTCCGCTACGCGGTGTTGATCAACGGACTCGATGCGCTCGCCGTTACCAAGCTCGACGTGCTCGACAAACTTCCGAAGGTGCGTGCCTGTGTCGGCTACAAACTAGGCAGTAAAACCATCGAGACGATGCCGCACGACGCCGAGGTGCTGGCGCGTTGCCGCCCGATCTATCAGGAATTCGACGGCTGGCAATCCTCCACCCAACTTTCACGTCGGTTTGACGAACTCCCCAAGCGCGCGAGGATTTATTTGAACGCCATGAGCAAACTCGCGGGCGCGCCCATCCAAATCGTCAGCGTCGGCGCCCGCCAGGATCAGACGATAATTTTGTAGCGGCGGTCTATGACCGCCGTCGGACAATCCCAATCCCCGTCGGCGTTCATAGACCGCCGCTACTGCGCTTGCCGACACTCCCCTGCGGTGTTACGCTCTGGCCAATGGTAAATCTAAAAATATCGCTCGCAACGCCTGCCAACAACCTCGGTCGAATCGTCGGGTACTGCGCGATAGGAGACTTTTTTATTGCCCAAATCCCATTAGGGAAACAAAAGTGTCACATAATTGCAAGTTGGCCGGACGAATTCGATGTCACAGGTTCCGTTGAACCATTTCGATAGACACAAGCCGTTCTACCCCCTCGTGATCAACTACGTGAGTCAGTTGATCGGGTATAAAGAGCTTGCGGTTCGTGGTGTGATTGGTCCTCGCTCGGTGGACGACGCTCTTGCAGCCGTAACCACAATCGGCACGCCGTCCTCGCAATTCGAGGCCGATAGAGCCGCTTTCAGGAAGGACCTCGCCAAGATTGTGGGACCGCTTCAGCTCCGCTCCGAGTTCTTAAGCAGCACGATCGCCGTCGACATTGACGAGATTGCGCGAGAGGTGGCGCGGGAGCACAATTATCTGGCCGAACACATGCTCAACGCGGCTGGCGTAGTGTTCGTCCTTGCTCATGAGGAATCTAAGACAAAGACCTGGCACGATCAAGGGCCACTCTGGGAATTTTTGCGCCACTGCAGGAATGCAGCTGGACACGGCGGAAGGTTCAACCTTTTGAATGGTGAACCCCGCCGTGCTGCGCAGTGGGGCCCGTTTCAGATCGCGCCCTCTATGAAGGGGACATTCCTGTTCAAGCGACCGAGCGCCGGCGGTCTCCTCTCGGTCGGAGATCCGATTCGCCTGCTCTGGGACATCGAGCAAACGTACCCTGCGATGACCGTATAGCCTATGATGAGCAGTGATTCGATAGGACCGTCCCATGCCAACAACCGGTTGCAGCGAACGGCGCTCCGCGCCTCTGCTGAACCGGAACGTCAGATAGCCCTCAACGTCTTGACAGGATATTTCAGCAAATTTTCGTCGGCGGTGACCAGCGTCCAGCCGTTGCCAGCGGTGCGCATCAGGATCAGACGATTGTTGTAGGGTAATGTAGATTTCGATTCCGTATTGTAGCGGTGCTCTGTGAGCGCCGACTTAAATTATTTCGTCGGTCATAGACCGACGCTACAGACTTCCCACCAACGAGCGACCACGCTCTTCCCGTTCCCCCCGTTCTTGACAAACCCACTCGCACCGACCAGAGTGCCCCCTCGTCATGGCTGGGTCGTTGCAAAAAAACATTCCTCGCCACGTCGCCATCATCATGGATGGCAACGGGCGCTGGGCGCGCGCACGCGGGTTACCGCGATTGGAGGGGCATCGGACGGGCGTGGAGAGCGTGCGGGAGATTGTGCGCGCCGCCGGCGAGGTCGGGATCGAATACCTGACGCTCTACGCGTTCTCGCGCGAAAATTGGGAACGGCCTCGGACGGAAGTGAAGGCGTTGATGCATTTTCTCGAATACTATCTGCGGCACGAGACCGCCGAGTTGAACCGGAACAACGTTCGCCTGGAAGCGATTGGGCGGCTGCACGATTTGCCGGAGCGCGCGCAACGAGCCTTGGCGCGGGCTCGCGCGTCGCTGGCGAAAAATACCGGCCTGACTCTCATCCTCGCCTTGAGTTATGGCGGGCGCGATGAGATCGTGGACGCCGTGCGCGAGATTGTGGCGGAGGCCAAGAGCGGTCATCTCAACGCCGACGACGTGAACGAGCGGCTCATCAGCCAGCATCTCTATACGCGGGCGATTCCCGACCCGGATTTGCTGATTCGCACCAGTGGCGAGATGCGCCTTAGCAATTTTCTGCTCTGGCAGATGAGCTACACGGAATTGTGGATTACGCCAACGTACTGGCCGGATTTTCGCAAGCCAGAATTCCTGCGCGCGCTGGACGATTTCTCCAAGCGCGAGCGACGAAGAGGAAAGGTGGGGGAGTGAAACTTCAAACTTCAAACCTCAAACTTCAAGAATTGACTAGGCAACGAAGGAAACGTGTTTTTGGGATTTGGGAGTTGAAGTTTCCTTGGAGTTTGGAGTTTGGAGTTTGGAGTTTCTAATCATGTTTTATCGCCGCCTTCTTAGCTCCATCGTCCTGTGGGCGCTCGTGTTGGGCGCGGTATTTTGGTTTTCCCCCCTCTGGCAATACATCGTCGTGACGGCGCTCGGCGCGATCGCGCTGCGCGAGGTGTACCAGATCCTCGACAAGGCGGGGCTGCGCAGCTTTCGCACGTCTGGATTGATCGGCGGTATCGTGCTGATGACCGGCGGGTGGTGGTTTTTCCGAAACGGCGCGCTGACCCCGCGCGCCATTGATTTTGAGAACTGTGTGATGCTCGCCTTCGTGCTCGGCGTATTCGTGCGGATGTTTCCGCAAAAATTCAATCCCGTCGGGATCGCCACGATGTCCGCCACGTTGCTCGGCTTATTCTACGTGCCCTGGATGTTGAATTTCATCACCAAAATCCGGTTCATTGCGCCCGACGATAGCGGAAAATATCTTGTGCTATACCTGGTGGTCGTGACCAAGTTCAGCGACATGGGCGCGTACATCGTCGGCTCGCTGGTCGGACGGCATAAGCTCATCCCGCGTATCAGCCCCAACAAGACTTGGGAAGGAGCGGTCGGCGCGGTGGTGTTTTCGATCCTGGCAAGTCTCGTGACAATGAACGTGCTGGATGCCAGGGGGCATTCGCTCGGCTCCGGTTTCGATCTTTCTCACGCACTCATCCTGGGCGGTCTGCTTGGCGTGGCGGCGATCATCGGCGATCTCGCCGAATCGCAATTGAAACGCGAAGCGGGCGTCAAAGATTCAGGGAATATGCTGCCCGGCATCGGGGGCGCGCTCGACCTGATTGACAGCCTCCTCTTCACGGCGCCGCTGCTCTACGTCTATCTGCGGCTTGTGTTGGGCGTAGGGAATTAGCAGCATTTTAAAACATCCCCATCTCGCCGCGCGGCGCAATATTCAACTGTTTGTGTTCTGCTTGAGTAACGGGGGCTGACAGAGTATCTTCCTGCGCTCTGAAAACGAAACCCAAGAATATCGTCTTGCTCGGCTCGACCGGCTCGATCGGCACCAGCACGCTCAAGGTCGCCGCCGATTTGCCCAGCCACCTGCGCGTGGTCGGCCTCGCCGCGAAGCAGGACATTGACACGCTTGAAAAGCAGTATGCGAAATGGAAACCGAAGGCGGTCGCGGTGTTTGATGAAGCGAAAGCGAGAGAAATAAAACGGCGAATCACAGGCAGGGACGCCTGTGCTACCAAGATATTTTCTGGCGCAGACGGCCTTTGCGAGCTGGCGACGATGCGCGAGGCGGACATCGTTCTCATCGCCATTGTCGGAACGGCAGGCTTGAAGCCCGCGCTGGCCGCGATTCGCGCAGGCAAAGACATCGCAGTGGCGTCGAAGGAAATTCTCGTGATGGCCGGTGAGATCGTGATGCGCGAAGCGAAAAAGCATCGCGTCAAGGTTTTGCCGGTGGATAGCGAGCACAGCGCGATTTTCCAATGCCTTCACGGGCATGCGCCAGGCGAGGTGAACCGCATCATCCTTACCGCGAGCGGCGGACCGTTTCGGCAGTTGGCCAAGAAAGAGCTGGCGCACGTGACGTTGGCTGATGCGCTCAAGCATCCGACCTGGAACATGGGACGCAAAATTACGATTGATTCGGCCACGCTGATGAACAAAGGGCTGGAGATGATCGAGGCGCGATGGCTCTTTGGGATGACAATGAAACAAGTGGACGTGGTGATTCATCCGCAAAGCATCGTCCATTCGCTCGTGGAGTTTGTGGACGGCAGCACTCTGGCGCAACTATCATATCCCGACATGTGCGCGCCGATTCAGTATGCTTTGCTCTATCCGAAGCGGTTCAAAAACTCGCTTCGTCCCTTGAATTTTGCTGAGACGCGGTCGCTGACGTTCGAGCCGCCTGACACCGACCGTTTTCCGGCATTGCGACTGGCGCGGGCGGCGGGCGAGGCATGCGGCACGATGCCTGCAGTCTTCAACGCGGCGAACGAAGTGGCGGTCGAACGATTCGTGAATGGACAGATTCGATTCCCGCAGATCTGGGAGACAGTCGAGCGCGTGATGACTGCGCATCGCAACTCGGTCAAGCCGTCGCTCGATGAAATCATTGCTGCCGACTCATGGGCCAGAAAGGAGGCGAGGGCAACATCATGATGGGCATTCTAAAAATTATTTTTATTTGTATCGAGGTGCTACTCGTTTTCAACCTTCTTGTCTGCGTGCACGAGCTTGGGCATTTCCTCGCGGCGCGCTGGCGCGGCCTGAAGGTCGAGATCTTCGCGATTTGGTTTGGGAAGGCGCTTTGGAAGAAGAAAATTAATGGGGTCGTCTATCAACTTGGATGCATACCTGCGGGAGGATATGTGAAATTGCCGCAGATGGCGCCTATGGAGGCCATCGAAGGCAAGGCAGAGGAAAAAGCAAACGAGGAGCCGTTGCCGCCGATCTCGGTCTCTGACAAGGTGATTGTGGCATTTGCGGGTCCGCTTTTTAGTATGGGACTGGCGGTCGTATTCGCGGTGGCGGTGTGGATTGTGGGACGGCCTGTGTCCGAAGGGGAAGCGGCGACGACAATCGGCTATGTGCTTCCTGATTCGCCAGCCGAGAAGGCGGGGCTGAAGGTCGGCGACAAAATCCTAGAGGTGGACAACAAGCGCGTGATCAAGTTTGGCGGGATGGGTGAAAGTGTTACATGGCGGGTGGTTCGCAGCGAAGGGGCAACGATCCCATTCAAAGTGGAACGCGATGGGAAAGAACTGCGATTGGAAGCCACACCGGTGATCCCGAAAACAAGCGCGTGGGAGCGCAAGGGCCTGCGACAGGTGAAAATCATGCCCGTGGAAACTCCCATGATCGGCGCGGTGGAAAAAGACAGTTATGCAGAGAAGATTGGTTTAAAAGCGACCGATTTACTCGTGGAAATCAACGGGCAAAAACTTACTCACTATTTTCAATTGGACGACTACTTCGAGAAAGATGTTAATAGTTCGGCGCAGCTAACCGTGGAGCGCAAAGAACAGCGCCTCAAGATTCTGTTCGCGCCCGAAGGCGCCCCGATTGCGTCGGTGATTCCCGACAGTCCGGCTTCGCGCGCGGGGTTGCGGCAGGGCGATCTCATTACAGCGGTGGATGGCGTGCGCGTAGGTCATTATGCGAGAGTGACCGCGCTCGTGCAGGAAAAGCGCGGCGCGCCGATGACCATGGCTGTATTGCGCGATAAAAAAACGATTGAGATCAAAGTCACTCCGGAAATTCCCGACGGGGTCTCGGACGAGGAAAAGAAGCCGCGCATTGGAATCGCTTGGTCAAATTATGGAATCGCGTTGGACTCCCTTGGAAAATTCGAAATTGTCCATCAAGGACCCATCGATCAGGTCATTGGAAGCGTTAATAGCACAGTCAGCACACTGACGGCGTTATTCTCGCCAAAATCCGACATCAAGGCTCAACATATGGGCGGGCCAGTGATGATTTTCAGGATCTATTATCAGCTGTTTCAGAGTGATTACGGCTGGCAATTGGTGCTTTGGTTCAGTGTCGTGCTCAACGTCAACCTCGCGCTTGTCAATTTTCTGCCGATCCCTGTTCTCGACGGTGGCCACATCCTCATCGCCATCATCGAAGGCGCCCGCCGGAAACCGATCCCGGTGCGGCTGTTAGAATGGATCCAGACCGGGTTTGCCGTCCTCCTCATTAGTTATATGCTCTATGTGACCTTCTATGATGTGCTGGATTTGCGCGGACCGCAGAAATGGAAATTCAAGAAACCCGCAGCGGAACAGACCAAATGACCCCACTCCGCTACTGTGACAATCCGTTCGCCTACCATCGCCGTAAAACGCGCGAGGTGAAGGTCGGCACCGTCGGCGTCGGCGGCGACAATCCGATTCGCGTGCAAACGATGCTGACCACCGACACGATGAAGACCGACGCGTGCGTGGCCGAATCCATCCCGATTCTCAAAGCAGGCTGCGAAATACTTCGCATCACCGCCCCTGCCATCGCCGACGCGCAGAATCTCAAAAATATCGTCGCCGAACTGCGGCAACGCGGATTTCAAACCCCTATTGTCGCGGACATTCATTTCGTCCCGAAAGCCGCCCTCGAAGCCGCCAATTGGGTTGAGAAAGTCCGCATCAATCCCGGCAACTACGCCGACCGCAAGAAATTCGCCGTTCGCGAATATACCGACGACCAATACGCCGACGAACTCGCGCGCCTCGAAGAGGCTTTCACCCCACTGGTGCTCAAGTGTATCGAGCTGCAGCGCGCCATGCGAATCGGCACCAATCACGGATCGCTCTCCGACCGCATCATGAACCGTTACGGCGACACACCGCTCGGCATGGTCGAGAGCGCGCTTGAATTTGCCCGCATCTGCCGCAAACACAATTACCACGACATCATTTTCTCGATGAAAGCGAGCAATCCCAAAGTGATGATCGAAGCCTATCGGCTCCTCGTCGCGCGCTTGAACCAGGAAGGCCCCGACTGGAATTACCCGATTCACCTCGGCGTCACCGAAGCCGGTGAAGGCGAAGACGGACGTATTAAAAGCGCCATCGGCATCGGCGCTTTGCTGGAGGATGGCATCGGCGACACCATTCGCGTTAGCCTCACCGAAGACAGCGTCCGTGAAATCCCCGTCGCGCAAGCGCTCGTTGAGCCATACAATAGCGGTCAGCTTTCCCGATCTAACGATTCAACCATTCAACGATTTAACGACATCTGCGAATCCCGCGATCCCTTCTCCTACACGCGCCGCACTTCACAGGCGATTCGACTCGGCGGCACTGAACTCGGCGGCGAACAACCTGTCCGCGTTTGTGTCACCAAATCCGTTGCCGACCGGCTCTATGCGATGGGCAAACCCTTTGGCGACACTCCTCCAGAGCTGATTTACGAACAAAGCAGCGTGCAGGAAGTTGATCCGCTCACCTTCGACCCGCAAACGATTGACGAAAACCGCCTCGTCGCAGTAAAGAATTTTCCCTCGCCCGCGCCTGCGGGAGAGGGTCAGGGTGAGGGCCTCCGCCCCATCGCCGCCTACCGCATCTTGGCCGCCCGGCTCGACGCCGCGGGCAACCACGCGCCGATTCTATTGAAAGACACTTTCCGAGCCGACGCCGAACTGGGTCGCGATGATCCGGCCGAGATTTTGCTCGAAGCCTCGAAGAACATCGGGGCGTTGCTTTGTGACGGCATCGGTGATGCGATCCTCGTTCGCGCTGAAAAGGGAGCGGGCGCGGCGCTGCGTCTCTCGTGGAATATTCTTCAAGCAGCAGGTTGCCGGAGTTTCAAGACCGACTACGTCGCTTGTCCGAGTTGCGGTCGCACGCTCTTCGATCTGCAGACCGTCACCGCTCGCATCAAAGCCCGCACGGCGCATTTGAAGGGCGTCAAAATCGCGGTGATGGGTTGTGTGGTGAACGGCCCGGGGGAAATGGCCGACGCCGATTTTGGCTACGTCGGCACGGCCCCCGGCAAGATCAGCCTCTACGTTGGCAAAACGCCAGTGAAACATCACCTCCCCGAAGCCGACGCCGTCGAAGCCCTCGTGGACTTGATGAAAGAACACGGAAAATGGATGGAGCCGGTGATGGAAGGTGCGAAGCCTTTAAGTGTCAATGCTTAATGGGTTTTCCAATAGCTCTCCTAATAGTGAATTCGGCGAACTACTTTCGACCAAGTCTTAATAGTCGATTGAATGATCCCGATTTCGGCGCGTGAGATTACGCGGCCTACAGCCTTCCCTTTGTAAATCTGCATTATTGTAGGCCGCGTGACCTCACGCGGCAACTTTATCAACAGGTTGTCAGCGGGGGTGAAAAATTCGGCATGTGGTCTTTGCTTGTGGTGTGAAATTGGCCGCAGCAAGGACGCGATTCTTGATTTTTGCTGTCGGGGCGTTATGATGGCGGCGGGAATGAAAAAAACGCTCCTACCCTTCGCGCTTATTGCCGCCATCGTGGTGGTGCTGATCGTGTGCGTGTGGTTGTACGAGCGCGCGTACGGGCTGGACGGATCGTTTGGCGTGCGGCGCAGTCGCATCCCAGACAAGCCAGCGGAAGAAACTGTGATGCCGAAGTAAAATCGGGGCGGCGGGACTTGTCCGCCTCCGGCGAGCCGCCACTCTCGTCCAAAATAAAAATATCGGGGCGGCGGGATTTGAATCCAGCGCCTTATGTCATTCTCGCACGAATCTGCACATTTTTGCAGGCCCAAAATGCAGAAAAATGCAGGGTAAGCCCCTTCTTTTGTCACGTTTTGTCACGCAGTTTTGGAAAGTCATCCGTCGAGAAAAACTATCAGCTCGCCAACTTGCCCCGTGACGGCAGTGCAAGCACTCGCGCCTTTTGCTCATGATTATCCGTCAATAAGCGGAGAACATCTTCTTCCCGAAATCTGACCGAGCCGCCAACGCGGATAATCGGCAAACGGCCGGACTGAGCAAGATCTGAAACTTTTCGGACGCTGATCCGCAGCCGATCTGCCACGTCCGCCTTGCTCATCATTTGAGGGATGAAATTCGCGGGTTGAGCGCCGTCAATCTCGATGGTGATGTTCTCGCCATCGGCCCGTGCTCGGTAAGATTTACAGGAGAGGGTAATCATGACACCACCCTTGAATTATTCTTTGCCATGGTTAATCAGTTTTTATTTTTTGGCCTGGTTCGCGAAGAACTCGGTCAGATCAATTCGCAACCAGTAGGGGCTACGAGTACGCGCAGCAGGGTCAGAGTCGCGACCTGCGTTGCCACGTCGCACGTCAAACTGAAACGGCCGGTCAACAATCTTTCCATTGAATTGAACTCGGACGAAGCCGTGAACCCGGCTGCTTGAACGATACACATTCAACCAACAAGTTGGCGCTTTCGCAGGGCTTCCCAGCTCGGCATTTTCGACTTCCACATATTCCCATGACTCACGCCATCGGTCCGAGTCATTGGCGGATTTCGCCTGCCGGATGTCGCGAAAGTATTCCACTCGCGGTGTCTTGGGGCGTTTCCAAAACGCTTCGGGCTGGCCCGGTTCGGTGGCCACATACAGGTCGAGATCGGTGGTTGCGCCTGCCGCACCATCCACTTTCCAAATCGCCGCGATTCCGACGTTACCTGAGCGTGGAACAGGAATGTCCTTAATTACCGCCGCTTCAGGTTGCGCAGGTTTTTCTGGTAGTTCTGATTTGGTGTCAGGACTGACTTTTTCTTGAAGGGGTGCCACGGGAGTTGTTGGAGGTGGCGATGTCTTAACCGTCGGCGTCGCAGAAGTAGTCGGCGCAATCTCCGGACTTGGAGCGGGCTTCGGACTTTCAACCTTCAGCGGGACTTCACGTTTGGCCGCTGTCAGCATCACCAGCCCGTCCCGTTCTCCGTTCAGAGAGAATTGCCCGATTGCACGTTCACTCGGACGGGTCGCTGCCGACAAGACTTGCGGCATATCGCTACTAAATGCGCAAAGCCGCCCGCCTTGACCGGCCACAAACACCGCCCACCACCGGCTCACGGCTTGGTGGTGGCGTTCTGATGACCAGATGCTCTCCGACTCGTACGCCCACAGGACGACGCGGTTTTTGAGACGGTCACGTTTATCCGCGATCCCGTAGAGCGACTCGGCAGCCGTAACATTCAGGTGCCCATCTGCCGGATAGCGAGAATCAATCATTGAGAAAGACGGCTCGCCTGGAGAAATATAAAACGGGCTTGCAAGCACGACGATACTCGAAGGTTTGGCCGCGGCTTCGGCGCTGGCCGCCTGCAACCATTCCGGGAATCGAATCGCAGCGGAGCCTTTCAGGTCTGCTGGTGGAGGTTTGCCATCCAACTCTGTGCCCCAATTCTTAAGAGCGATGAGCGCAGGGGCGACATGAGGCGCGCGTGCAATTGCCGAATCATAAGCGAGTTTGGGCAAGCGAAGCTCGCAGATGATTTTCAATTCCCAGGCATCCCATACGACGATAGGACTGCCATTGGGACAATCAGACAATACGAACCGTTTGATCGCCGCCTCTTGCTTGGACCGCACCCCGGCGGTTTGAAACGGCGAGAGGCCAATGATGATCTCCTCAACCTGCTCCGATGGGTCTGCGCCCGCAGCCCACACGGAGAGGGACAATGTCAATACAAACGCGATTTTTTTCATGATAATCTTACGCTCCTTTCGATTGCTCGGAGAATTGTTCTAACAACCGTTGGTTCTCCGCGACCAATGGCGCTGCCGCTTGCCGAAGGCAAATAATGGCGACCCCCTCGGCTTCGAACGCTTCCCGGGAAGCTTCGTATTTGAGGAGATTTCCCTGAGATTGGGAAAGCTCGACCAAAACATGGCGGGCGTCCTGATTCAGTTTGCCGAGTCGGCGGAACAAGACTTCGCGATCAGGATTCAAGGCCATCTCGCTGGGGTGGCTCAAGAGCGCAAGAACGCCGCTCAAACAGGCATATCCCACTGCCAGTTCGCACAAGAGTTGCCCGCAGAACGGCAACGCCCTGCTGTGCGAGAGAATGCCAGAGTTGTCGTTCAAGTTGATCTGGCCGGCATAATTTGAAGTCAGGCCCGTTAGCCACAGCACCCCACCGATCACCCCGACCAACGCAATGGCCCAGTGCAGCAGAGTCCTGAGAGGAGTTTTGATTGATTGCGTCGCGACCTTCAGTGCAACCGAGAGCAATACCCAGACACTTGAGACCGCGATGGCAGGCAGAAGCGCCTGCGTAAAGGGCAGCAAGGTCATGACAATATTACTGACCGCGCCGAAGGCCGAAAGGCAAAAGCAAACGGCTAGGAGGACAACCGCCCACCATCTTGGACTAAACCAGTTCGGAATTCTGGGTTCGTTAGGCTCCGTCAAGATCGTCGGGGGTGTCTTCTCCAATTCGTCTGCCACCCTTGCACGCTCATGTGATAAGCGCTGGACCTCGAGCTCCGCCGCCGCTATTTCCGCCTCGAACTTGCGACGATAGTTGCCATAGGCGGCTTCGAAGATCATTCGGCCATTGTCCCGAACCTTGTTAACAGGGTCTCCCTGCAAGGGGATGGTTCTGGCGATGAGATGATATCGCTGCCGATCAGGTTCGAGAACCGCCAATGCGCGAGGCATGGGATCCCATTGGGCCAGCTTGCCCCCGACATAGGCCATGAGGGTGGTTGATGTTTGCGGTTGTAATCCTGCTCTTGCCTGTGCGGCCAGAGCGTTCAACGGACTGTTTCCATTATTGGGTTTCATTGTTTCCTTTCGTTTTCGGGCAGAGCATATCCATCCACGCGGAAGTGGATACTGATTTTCCTCTGACCCAAATTGGATTCTGAAAAGTTTTTGAACAAGCGGCTCTCGGCATCTGTCGCCCGAGAATTTCCATTCGCGTTTAGCGCTCGAAGCGTCTCGATACTGACCAAGCCGACTCGGTCGCGCAATTGAGCCGGCAATTCGCGGTCGAGTTTTCGAGCGACGGCTCGCAAAGTTTGTAAATCGGCGCAGACTACCAACGCCAAGTTGCAGCCGTTGGCAAAATCTCTCTCTAGGTTTCGCAACACGTTACGAACCGAGAGTTCCACTTCCACGGCCAGCACACCGCCATAGCCCATGGCGACGATGTCGGCGCAGAGGTATTCACAGAGGACAAACTGGAATCCCAATCTTGGAAGCAGGTTGCTAGTTTCCTGCTTGAGGGCGCGATGAAGCGGGCTTTCATGGCCGCGATTGATCCTGGTTGTTATCATGACAAAAAATCCTTTCCTTTTTCTGTGAGAGTTAGAATTTCGCGGGGGCGACCGCTGGCGGATTTTTGGGACGTGCAAAGAATCAATCCCATCTCGAGCAAATTCGTTTTTACTCGCGTTCCTTTCGCGCCGCCCCAACCCAGGTTGCGGTAGTGGC
This sequence comes from uncultured Verrucomicrobiota bacterium, assembly GCA_964348665.1. Classification (GTDB taxonomy): domain Bacteria; phylum Verrucomicrobiota; class Verrucomicrobiia; order Palsa-1439; family CAYGDP01; genus CAYGDP01. Next base: position 198,118 of record CAYGDP010000002.1, on the reverse strand, counting down.
GAGAGACCGAAACATCAGGGTTGTGAACGATTTCCCGCAGAAATTCCCGATGCTCCGCGAAGAAATGTTGGCGGATTTTATCGTCGGACTCGACAGTCGCTTGTGACGCGCCATTGTCCACCACCGAGGTAGGTTTCTCGTCGAGGATTTCCTGATAAGAGAGTGGTCGTACGTCTTCCTCGACTTGTGGGCTAAAGATGGTGTTTTGATCCAGCCATTCCCGTGCGGATTTCATCCTCACGTCAAGCTCGGCATCGCTGATATAGGCACCGAGATCAATTTTGGGAAACCAACCGTGAACTGCCCTCTGGAATCCGATTGACCGCACATACACTTGGCCCACCGGCAAGCTCATGATTTCTGGAAGCGCCTCATCGGGCAGCAAGAGCATCTGTTGCGCCTCGCGAGCGTCGCGCGGATTAGGGCAGCGCATAGAATTAATTGTCGCGACGTTGGATTTGAGGCCGTTGTCGAGTTCCGAACCTATCTGCGCACCCACGAAGATGCCGATGCCAAAGGAGCGAATTTGCGTTGCGCTGCGTTTGTGAACGCCAATATAGTTCGAGCCGCTCGTTCCGCTAAACTCCTGCCCAAATTCCATTCCCCCTTCGTCGCAGAGATAGATTTCCTTGAGACTATGCTCGTGACCGTGCGCCGTAGCTTTCATCACTTTTCGCAGAAACCGAACCGCCGCTACGAATTGACGAATCCGAGCAGGGAGATTCCCGTACTCATATATGATCACTCGATAGCGCTCCTCCACGTCGGGAGCGCTGCGCACGTGGGCCATGCGACCGAGAATTGCATTGAGCGAGCGCAAGGCTTTGGCGGCCGTAGAAAGTTTTGGACGACTTTCGCGCTTCGCCAAGGCCGCAAGAACTCGCTCCAAATCTGCCAAACTCGGACTGCCACTCTCAGAATTATTGCGATAGAGGCGCCGCATTACCTCGACTAGATCGAGCCAGGTCTCAGCGTGGAGATTGAGCGCCTTGCCAAGCTCGGAAAAAAGAGCCGTCCAATAAATTTCCGCATTCCCAACCGGCGAGAGAATATTGCAACGCTCTTGATCGGTACGAAGTACCAGAGCATCGGGAAACAGGCGCAGAAATCTTCGGCCTTCACCTTTGTGGTCGGAGAAGGTAATGCGGATTCCTTGCGGGACAAGTTGGCCGAGCAGCCAAGCGCTGAAGGTTGTCTTGCCCGCTCCCGTTGCCCCGAGGGCAAGTGTGTGGCCCGTTAGCACGTCACGATCCACGACAACAGGTCGGTTTGTGCCGACTTCGTAACAGAGAATAGCCGCTCGATCCTCCGAAACATCTGACCAAGCGTTCTGGCTTGCTCGCTCCAATTCTTGCCCCACGAAGCGACGGATGAGAATGCCGTCCAATCGGTTGGCGAATTTTGCGGCGTGTTTTCCGCCGCCCAGCGGAGACATACTCCAGTCCCACAGATCCCGACAGAGGGGGTCGTTGCTGGTGCCGACGCGTTCCATCAGCTTTTCGCGTTCGAGGGCTGCTTGGAGTTTGTCAATTTTCTCTTTCATTGCCCTTGCGCCTTTCGGTTTTGGTCGTCCCACGCTGCCCATGTGTCAAAGCGCTCCATCGCCGCGCGGTAGTGCTCGTCACAAAGAACCACTTCGCCCGACGGCGACGGGAATACGCGGCTATGTGTGCGGCAAAGATTGCAGCCGCATTGATGGCATCGAACGTCGGAGTCCACGAACGCCCCACACCGACAGACGCCTTTGAGTTGCCCCGACTCGACAATTGCGCCCGCAGGAGTGACCACGCGAGTTTTACGCAAGCGCGTGCGGAGGCCGTTGCCCTCGCGATACCATTCTTCCTTTTGGTCTTCGACAACGCTGTTGGGCGGCACAGGCCGAAACGCCGTTTGTTCTTCGGCGGCGTGTCGCGGTGAAAATATCTCCTCGAACGCTTGCGCTGCGGGATGATTGGCTTGCGCGTTCGGCGGCTGTTGATCGCGCGGCTCATTTTCGCAGTCTGCTCGGCGCTCTACAATCGGTGGCGTCGGGCGCTCGAAACCAGAGACGCGCCGCAGCCATTCGAGTATTTTTCCAAGCCACTTTCTCACAGGCCACCTCCCGCATAAATGAGGTTCAAAAGGAATAGAGCACCCAACGCGAGATAACCGAACAAGCGCAGGCGTCGTTGCAAGCCGAGTTGAGGCACGAGCAACACGGGCAAGAGAGTCGGTAAAAACGCGAGCAGAGTGAGGCTCAAAGCCAACAGCACGGTCTTCAAGCGCGGGTCGAGATTTGCTATCCATCCGAGCGGCAGAAACATCGCCAACAGAATGCTCAAGACCAAACAGAGGCACTGCCGAAGGACTGAGCGGCTGCCGTGCAAGAATGCCGCGTAACAGGCCAACGTAGGCAGCCCGAAACACAAGGTTGCCCGCACAAAGAAATTGAACTGCGCGGCGGAAAGATTGCCGACCCATCGCACGCAATCCAGAAAATATTTTGTGATGATGTCCATAATATTATACCTCGGCCAAAGCTTTTCCCTCTGGTCTTTCCAAGAGTCGAAGGGCATTATTGACGACGATGCAGCGGTCCTCCGCTGGGTAGTATATTTCCGTCTGGTGATTCATGCTGGCGGTCGCTAATGCAAACTCTTCTCCGACCACTGCGATTGAAACATCGAGGTGATAGACCCCGTGGGAATCCTGCCAAAGCCCCACGTAGAATCCTGAACGGAGAAACAACTCCACGTTCCTAAGAATCCACCCGAATAATTCCTCCTCCGTAGGCTGTTTGTCGAATTTCTGCACATAGCCTTCCAGCGAGACAATGAACACTTCCGGCCTGAATTTTGGGAGGCTCCAGCTTATCGGGTCGAATGTAAAAGCCGAGGGGTATCGCGGCAAGACCTCGCTGGCCAAATGCGCGGCCATGATCCGCGCGTAAGCGATCGGATTGCTCCAACCGGCTACCGTCGGTAAGCTTTCAAGAATTGGAATTGCCGCGTTCATCGTTATCCTAACTACGCAGTTCAATTGTTGGCATAAGCCGTGCCGATAAACTGGTCGCGTTTCTGCACGGCTTGTTCCAATCGCTTCAAGCACGCCACCGTAAGTAGGCACCTTATATTTACCCAGAGCAGAGGAATCGAAAGCTGACGCAAGGCGTACTCCGCGCCCGTAATCAACCCTCGCTCGATCTCGCCAGATTCCTCGTTCTCGACATACTCTTGCAGTTCGTCGAGCAACACGGCTTCCACAAGCGTACCCCAGTCTTCCTCAAAACTGTGGCCGCGTATCACTGCCTTGCCCCCATGCCGCAATTCAATCACTGCGGCAGCCTGTTTCGAGTCGTTCGATTTTTGTTTTTCGTTCATGGTTCTCCTTTTGGTACGCGACACCATTCACAGAAAAACTCTTGGATCGCTATTCGATGGATCTTTAACTTTTCTTAGCCTCGAATCCTCTGCAGTTATCCGCACCGAAAACCTTTTAAGCCAGTGCTACGGCAAGAGAGAATGGTTTTTGTCGCAGAATCGGATGAAAAGAACTACCTGTTGCTCACCGAAGGGTATTTGCCTAGCGAAGAGTCGCTTGAATCAGCTTTGCCTAGAAATCCAAAAAGTCTTCGCTACACTCCCACACAACTAAAAGCGCTCCTCCAAAACGAATCACGAGAGGTTGTCTCGGCTCGCCTGTTGAACTCCCTTGCTCGCAGGCTCGCTTATTATCGAAGGAGAGAATTTAGCGGCCCACTCGACTATTCCGCGGTGCCACTGGAAACATGGGTGCTCGGCTTCCCCACAGGGTCTAAGAGCCCGTTCCAATCTTGGTTTGCCAATGAGCCGGACAACACAGACTATCGAATCTTGATTCATCGGCAGCCCACTCCGATTGAAACTTCTCAGCAGCAAAAATTACCGGAACTCTGGAGATGGACACACTGGAATGCATACGTAAAAGACAAATCCATGATCCGTCATCGGGAGATAACTGCTCCGCTGAAGCAGGTGGCCAAAGGTTTTCTCCAGCAATTCTTACGCGCTCTTCAAGAAAGCCCTCAAGCGGCAAACGAGTTCATCCGCCAATCCGGTCATCCTTACTCCTTTGTCAATACCGGTCTTCTCAATCAGAAAGATTCCACTCAATAAAGCAACTCGCTTTTGGCGGGGTCCCGCAACTGGCGCAGCCAGCAAAATGACCAGCCTACTTTTGGGATTAGGTATCGTTTTGAGTGACCCTTCTTCATCACCCTGTCTCGTAAATTTATTCTCAACAGTTTGCCCAGATAGAATCTATAGAGGTAGATATTTGGCCCGGCCGTCGCGCGGTCCTCGAAAACTTTTTTGATCTCTGCATGCGTTACGTAATCCCCAACATTTGCAAGAACCAACCAAAGCAGGCCGCGCTGCATCGGGGGAATCTCCGTGATGGCCTCGTACTGTTTTTTCCGTCCCTTTACGAACAACTGGTGTTCAGGTTCGTTGACGATGATCTCGCAATCCGTTCCTTTCATTTTTCCTTTGGCTTCGCTGATCGAGGTGAACTTCTCATTTCGCCCCAAATTCCCGTCTAGCAGAGAGTCCATGTAGACTTCCTTCGAGTGCGCTTTCACACCAGCCGAATCATTTCGAGGAGCCTTCAACGATCCGATCCCATCCCCTAACCTTGCCTGCTGGCAAACGCTAAAGATCCGCCAGCCAAGATTTTTGGTCAGTTTTTCGACGTCAGGCTCTCTCGCGCCCAGTGCCTTGCATGAGCTTTTGATGGCTTCCTCGATTTTTGCTTGATCCGGAGTCGATCCTAGCGCATTCATCTCGCAGAGGACGGCCGAGACAACGAGGATCGCCCATGGCGACATAAGCTCCACTCGGTCGTTGCCGGCCATCGGCAAACCAATCCCTGATAAATCCAAACGACGCGTTCCAATTCCACGGCTTTGATCGCGTTTTTGCAGGGTCGCGTCCCAAATCAAAGAAAAATAGGACGCCTCTTCGGGAAGTTCGGTGTTGACGAACTCCTCCGTTATCTGACGGGTGAGCTGCTCGACTTCTATCATGGCATCGGTCATACAACGAGCACTAGCACAGAGGACAAGCGGCGTCAATTTTTTCACTGCATAAAAACCTTGCTTCCAAAGCGTGACAACGCGATTCTCGAATAAGGAGAACCAATGTGGATTCACAGCAAGGATTACCTACACAAAATCAGAATGGAGTGTCAGTTGGAGCACCAACTTCAATGGGGAAGCCGTTTGCCAACCAAAAATGGGGTATTACATTCTCGACAACTCTTTCTCCCGAAAAACTCTCCGACCTCATTGCGCAAGAGGCTCATCGGCTCGGTTATCGCGTCGAGTCTTGCCGGGGAGACGATCAGGCAATTTCCATCGAGATGAGTCTGCCTGATCCGGTGTGGAAAAGTATATGCCGCCGGCTCCCCGCACACGTCTCTTGGCGTATTTGGAGAGACGGCGAAACGACTTTCCTTTACCGCGACACGAAAATGTCTCGTGCGTATGGGACTATGCTTATATTGTCCTGTCTCGCTTGCTCCACCTTACTTTGGTTCGGCGCGGAAACTCTAGTTTTTCGGGATTGGCTGGAGATTTCTACCATTCGCTTGTTTGCTGCTTCTATCGCTTCCTTTACTGCGCTTTCCTTGTTATTTATTAACTACGGTTTGTTGTTGGGGGGCAGTTCGGGCAGGCTGGCATCAGAGTTTGAATCGCTGCGCCGCGAAGCGCTCGTTGAAGGTTCTTTTCTTGTGGAGGGCGGACGGGGAGTTTCGCTGCGGCTCTTGCTGCACTTTGCCGCTTATCTAGTATTTGTATTCGCCACTGTTTTTCTCGCTATTTTCGCTCATGCCGGTCCTGCAAGCCAGACTTTCTCAGACCCAATTCCTAGCAAATGGGCTGTTGTCTTGGTGGCGCTTCTTGCCTTCATAGTTTTTCTCCTTGCTGCTTTACCGATGATGGTTCGTTTTCCCGCATCCAGTCGGAGACTAGTCTCTGCACTTGGAGGAATCAGTACCAGCATCGCGGTGCTCTTGGTTCTTTTGGGACAAACACCGTGGTCAGTCAGCAACCGACGATTGACTTACGAACATGTGCAAACCGTTCTGGACTCTTCCGCCTACATCCGAGGAGATTGGAAAGGCCCCCCTCCTAAGTTTCCCGATGGTACTATCGCTTTGCCAGCCCAAGTAAAGCGGGTTTACAATGCCATTTGGATTTGGGCATGGTGTAGTCTGATGTTTGGAGCGTTCATGTTTGCCTGCGCGGTCGGTTTCTTATTGTTGGCGTTCAATTCTTCCCTAAGAAGCTGGCCGGTACTTTATCAAATAAGTCAGCGACCCGATATTCCTTCGAGCGAGCAAACCGCTAGTGCAAGCGACTTCTTGACTCTCTTCCGTATCGTGTGGGGGAGCTCATGGTTTATATTAATGGTAACCCTCGCGTGGGCGATGATAAACTTGATTGGTGCCACATCAAATCTACTAGAATCTATCACCCGCTCCGATGTCGCAGTCACCCTAAATGGCGTGGACGTATCCGTTTTCTTCACGAGCGTTGCCTTTAACATGCCTAGTCAGAGCAGGACTCTCTCCATAATCGTTTTGAGCGGCTGGTTTCTTTACCTTCTAACATGCTGGGGACTTTTCACTACTTCCGTCGGAAGCTACTTTGCTCAAGAGACGCGTACGCTGCGACAATTACGCGGGTCATCTGCCAATCCGAACCATGACGCCCAAAAAATCATCGACCGAGTTGCGAGCCTATCGCGACGGCTCTCCAACATCGCTTCTCCGCCGCAAGTCCTTCTGATTGAAAACCGTGTTCCCTATGCGCAAGCAAGGCGTATTGGGTTCTTACGAACGCATAATATCATCGAAATCAGCAGCCGTTGCTCCGAGATATTTAATGGCAAAGAACTTGAAGCGATGTTGGCTCATGAATTGGCGCACCACGCCTTGGGGCATTGCCGGAAAGACCGAGTGCTGCGGTTTTTGGGAAGAATGACGTTTGTCGGCGACGGATTCGTGCGCATCCTCGAAAATTCCTTTGGTTATGAGTTGAAGGCGGACCAATTCGCAATATCGGAGTTACGCGCCGATCCCGAAGCACTGATTAGTTGTATGCAGAAGACGCGAATAATCACTGCGATAGAAAATCTATCCATCTTTTCCGAAGCCACCGGTCTAGCAATGGATGCGCACTCTGATAATCTTGAGAAGGAAATGCTCATGGCGACCGCTACCCTCTCGCAAGTGCAGCGGCTCAAGCTTGGAGCGAAGATTTTTCTGCAACAATATCTTGGACGCAAGCATTCCGGCTATTGGCATCCTGCCCTCAACCAGCGCATCGAGGCTTTGAGAGAATTCTCCAGCACGCGAAACTAGGCAGGATTAAAGGTACCGTCGCCGTTGCCGAGAAATGTTACAAACTTCGTCCCCTTTTTGTTCCAAATCCGGAGGTCGTCTTTATTCCCGTCGCCGTCGAAATCATCGAGCGCGATGGACCACGGCGACATCAATTTGCCTGACCACAGGACCGAATACGAATTTCCCGATTGGAATGTTCCATCGGAATTGCCCAAGAAGATTTTGAGGTTTTTGCTCTTCTTATTGATCACCGCGATGTCCCAAATACCGTCGCGATTGAAGTCGGCCACGACCGAGCCGATGGGCTTTAGCCCTGTGGAATAGGTGCGCGACTGGCCGTTGGCGATGCTCACGACCAAATTCCCGTACTTCTTGTCCAGATAGAAGGAGTCTGCTTGAGCATCGCCGTTAAAATCATTCGCAATCCGCAGATCGTTGTCGGCAATAGTGACGGTCGCGCTGCTGGCGATGCCAACACTGTAACCGGTGCCTGCCACGAGCGTAACAACCACCGTCTCGTTGCTTTCTCCGCCTGTCGTATCGTCAATCGGTGTCACCGTGATTGTCGCCGTCGTTGAACCAGCGGGTATCGTCACCGACGTTCCGATAGAGTTGTAATCGCTCGCGCTCGTCGCCGTGCTGCCTGCTAAGCTCAACTGCACCGTGAGCGCCGTTGCAGTGCTGCCTGTACGGCTCACCGTGATTAGTCCCGTTGCCTGTCCTTGCTCCGCTGCGGTTGAATCGGTCGCGCTCACCGTTACGGTTGGCGGCAGAGAGCTCACCATTCCCGTGATGCTAAAGTTGAATGGATTTTCGTTACCGTCGTTGTTGGAAATGCTAATCTGCCCTGTGAACGAGCCTTGAGTGGCGGAACTCAGAGTCACCGTAAACGTATCCTGCGCTCCTGCGGCCAGGCTCGTGACGAGCGGCTCGGTCAAGCTGTAGCCCGTCGGTAAACTTGGCGCACTGAGCGTAAGAGTGGCATTCCCATCGTTCCGAACAAGAAAAGTGCGAATGGGAGAAGTCTGACCCTGTTGCACGCTACCAAAATCCGTTCCGTCCGAAGCACTCGGAGACGTGTCACCGTCGGAAATCGCAACACCGATCCCCGAAACAAAAATTTCAGGGGCCGTGCTATTCACCGTACCTGTAATTGAAAAGTTGAAAGGGTTCTCATTGCTATCGTTGTTGGAAATGGAAATTTGTCCGCTGAACGTGCCGGCTGTGCCTGTGTTCAAGACGACCGTGAACATATCTTGCGCCCCGGTAGCCAGGCTCGTGACCAGAGACTCCGACAGACTGTAGCCGCTTGGCAACGTCGGCAAACCCAGCGTCAAAGCAGCCGTTCCGTCATTCCGAACAGTAAACGTCCGCGTTAATCCTACTTGGCCTTGCAGCACACTGCCAAAGTCCGTGCCATCTGAAGTTGTTGGAGTAGTATCCCCGTCACTAATCGAGACGCTGTTTCCTGAGACATAAATCTCTGGAACTTGTGGAGGCGGCGTCACGGTTCCCGTGATCTGAAAATTAAAAGGATTCTCATCGCCATCGTTGCTTGAAAAACTCACTTGCCCACTAAACGTCCCTGACGAGCCAGTGTTCAACTGAATCGTGAAGTCATCAGACGCATCGGGAGCCAGACTTGTCACCAAGCCATTGACAAGAGTAAAACCAGAAGGAACGCTCACCGAACCAAGCGTTAGTGTCAGTCCACCCGTATTGCGAACGGTGAAAACGCGGCTAGGTCCTGTTTGCCCCTGTTGCACGCTGCCAAAGTCGGTTCCTTCCAGGGGAGTCGGCGTCGAATCCCCGTCAACAATTAGAGTTCCGTTGTAAGAGCCTTCCAATTCTTGCGACCTTGCCGTAATGGTTCCTGTGATTTGAAAATTGAAAGGATTCTCGTCCGAATCATTCGTAGAAATGCTAACTTGGCCAGAGATCACTCCAATTGAGCCCGTCTGCAATTGAACTGAGAAACTATCGGACGCGCCGGGAGCAAGGGTGGAATTCAACCCTTCCGAAATAAAATATCCAGCGGGCAAACTCGGAGTGCCCAGGGTCAAAGTTGAACCGCCATCATTACGAACCGTGAAGGTGTGGCTTGGCCCAATAGAAAGTTCTTGAGCGCTTCCAAAATCAGTTCCGCCTGTCGCGCTGGGAGTTGTGTCCCCATCCACAATACTTACTCCATTGCCAGAGACATAAATTTCTGGTGGCGTTGTCACAACAGCCGTTACGGAAAAGTTAAACGGATTTTCGTCGGAATCATTGTTAGAGAAACTAATCTGGCCGCTTTTGGTGCCCGTTGTGGCGGTGTCGAGCCGCACGGTGAAAGAATCAGAAGCGCCAGGTGACAAGCTCGACGACAAAGCCTCAGTCAACGTGTAGCCCGTGGGTACGCTTACCGTTCCCAATGTCAGGGTTTGGCCACCATCATTGCGGACGGTAAAACTGTGCGTCGGTCCACTCTGTCCGATAAGGACAGTGCCAAAATCAGTGCCGTCGGTAGTCGTCGGGGTGGAATCTCCATCGGTGATGGAAACACTGTTGCCCGAAACGTAAATCTCTTGCGGAGGGGGCGTCACCACTCCTGTAATCGCGAAATTGAATGGATTCTCGTCGCTGTCATTGGTTGTAAAACTGACCTGCCCACTCTTGGTGCCCGACGAGGATGTGTCGAGGCGAACCGTGAATGTATCCGAACCTCCCGGAGACAAGCTGCTTACTAACGATTCAGCCAAGGTAAATCCAGTCGGCACGCTGACTCCGCCTAGCGTCAACGTCTGACTGCCATCATTTCGCACCGTATAGGTGCAGATCGGCCCTGTCTGCCCCTGCTGCGCGCTGCCGAGATTCGTGCAATCTGACGTGCTCGGAGTCGTATCTCCATCAACAATGTTGGCTCCGTTACCAGATAAATATACTTCTGGCGGAGGAACACCAGGGCCGTTGATGCTTAAAGAATAAGAACCAGTGCTGTCGCTGCCGTAATCGGTGATGTCGCCTCGAACCAGAATATAAAGAACCACATTCGACGCACTGACGGAGATCGAGCAATCACCGTCGTCAAAACCGCCAGTGTCGCTGCACAACAGAGAATACGCCACGTTGTAAACGAAAAGATCGGTATCGAACTGCCCAAGCGAGCCGTCTGCCACAATAGACAAAGTTCCTGCCGCTGGTGAGGTGTATTTGAAATAGTCGCCATCCGTGCTGGGGTTGATAGCGTTACCAGTGATGGACGCATCCCCGTTACTATCCAGACTGACGGTTATCGGATTCGGATCGGGAAGGTTAAAAGCGACTGGCGTGTCGTTGTAAAATATCGGGTCAACGCACAACCTGTATTCCGTACCCGCTGTGACGCTATAACTGAAATTACCATCAAGGGTGTCCGCTTCACCACCGAGATACGTGTTTGATCCAAAATTCCAAATTGCCACGTCGGTATAAACACCCGAATCGAACATGAATGTTGCCGTCCCCGAAGCGTCGGGTGTAAATAGCAGATCTTCGCCGTCAGTTACCTGCTCTGTTCCTTGACCGCGAGGGTCGAGGACGGGATTTGGCACATTTGCTGATGACGTTCCCGCAAAGCAATCCGTCGGTGTGCATCGCAACTCCAACACCTCGGCGCACCACGACGGATCGCGACGCTGCCGTCGGGCGTCGAAACGCCCGCGTTTTTTGCCGACTTCCAAGTTGCCAATCCGACGACCAACCAAATTCCAATTTTTCATTTTCTTCCTCCAATCGATTTCATTTTTGTGAGCCGCATCTAAGGACAACTATAGTTGTCACAACGAAAAACCGCAAGAAGAAAAAGACAACTATAGTTGGTAGTCGGCAGTATGTTTTCCTGCGCATATATCCACCGTGCGACCGGCCTCCAAACATCGAGCGACGCTCGGAAACAAGATCCGCGCTTATCGTAAGCGAGCTCGCCTCTCTCAAGAAAAACTGGCCGAGTTGGCCGAGCTTTCCCGCAACTACATCGGCGAGGTTGAACGCGGAGAAAAGGCGATTTCCGTTGACGCGCTTACCCAAATCGCCGAGGCGCTCGGCCGCAAGCCGTACGAGCTTCTCAAATAATCTCGCCCTCTCCGATCCGGTAGCCCGACCGCTGGCGGCCTCTCTCATTACCGAAGACTTACTCCGTTCGATTCGCTTGTTCATTTTACCTTCCCGGTTTTGGATAACTTGCTCCAATGTCGAAAAATGTAGTTCAATGAACTACAAGTTGCAACTGTTATTTTTGGCTGCACAGGCGTTAAGCTTACCCGCAAATGAAGAAGCTTGACGCCATCTCTGTGCGGCTTGACTCAGACACCAAGGATCGGTTGGAGACCCTTGCCAAGGCAACCCGTCTGGACAAGACGACCCTGATACGGCTGGCGGTCACTTCCCTCGTCGAAGAGGCAGAAAGGCACGACGGCAAATTGGTGATTCCGCCGAATTTTGGATTGAAAACTGTCCCGCGACGATCCGCGTCAAAAAAATGAGGGCGCTTCTTAGCCTGTCAAAAGAGTCGAAGCAGACCGCGCCTTGGGACCATTTTGTCAACGCCCTGACAGGCTTTGTTATCAAATATGGATAAAGCGTTGACTTTCCAACAATGAATCTTAAAGTTGTTGCCACCATGACTTATCTTTTGCACATCGGTTTTGATAATAGTATGCGGCTTTGCCGTAAAACGCACTATTTTGAATACAAGGGGGTGCGGTTCAAGTTGATCCAGAATAATCCACGGCGGTGGTCGGACGCTCTGCTTACAATTCTTCCCGATCATAACGATGTAGAAGCGCAAGCCAAAGTGTATTGCCTCGCTTCCGAGTTTCTCAGCGCACTAAGCTGGCAAAATCATGCAAGGGTGAAGCTCCAAAACTTGGGCGGTCGAGGGTGCAAAGTTCCTGATCTTAGAAAAGCCCTTTGTAGTCATTTTACTTTCCCGCAGATTCCTTTTGGAGGGATGATTACTGGGCACGAAATTACTCGGATTCCCCACATTGAAACGCAGGAGCAGCGAGATGCTCTTATATTACTTCGCGAGGCTCACAGTACCAACAATGATTACCTCGCATTTCTTTTTTTCTGGCAAGTCCTAGGCATTGGAAAAACGCAGCCCATCGGATGGGTAAACAAAACATTAAAACTTCGACCTCACGGATTAAGGTTGTCGAGCGATTACTTGTCGAAACTGCAGCTCGATGGAAAAAGGCTCGGAGAATATTTTTATACTGATTGTCGTTGCGCGATCTCCCATCTTTTTGAACTCAAAAAAGGAAAGAAGATCCGCATTGATTCTCTTGAGGATAATTCTCGAATCGCTGCGAGCAAGAATGTCCTTGAAAATTTTGCGAGATTTTATATTTCCGACGTGCTCAAACTGAATAAAAGCATGTATCTTGTACGGAAGCATGGAACCCGCTTTCCCATGTACATGTCCGAGGATGAAATGAGTCGGATCCATTTTAAGATTGCTTATGAACGTCCTAGGTTAACCAATTTGCAAAAAAATAACCGCTCGACTGTTCACTGATTTTGTGTATTTTTCTGTCTCTCGAGATGCACGGCCTCCAGTTTGCAATGCGTTCGAGTCTTCCACCGGTTGCACACGCTCTCTGCGGGTAGCAATCAGTTGCGCTGGACCCGCCGATCTTCGCCAAATAATAAACAGTTTTACACTACCCCGAGAAGATGGGATAATGCGTTGTGATTGAAGACGATCTCCTCCTAAAAATTTGTGTTTTATCATCCTCCCAAACTTGCTATTATTCACACGGGTAAAGGTGATTCACGAAGGAGAATTGCAGTTCGCAGAGGCGAACAGTTTTTAGACTGTACGCCAATGGCGGCAGCTTGCTTGCAAGCGGATAACAAGAGAGGCAACGGTAAAACCAAGCCCTTTACCCACGCCGTTAACAAGCCTGTTCACGAAATGGCCAATCGCATCTTTCCGATCCAAGCACCGTGAGCGATACCGATAAGGGCCGAATTAAAATGGCGATGAAAACGAAATACATTGATCTCTATGCGGGTTGCGGCGGCTTGTCTTTCGGCCTAATGCGTGCGGGTTGGAAGGGGATTTTAGCGGTTGAGAAGGATGCCTTCGCCTTCTCAACCCTCCAACACAACCTCATTGACAGAAAAAAACATTTTCGGTGGCCAGTGTGGTTGCCCATCAGGGCGCACGACATAAACGAGGTGCTTTCAAACTACAGAACACAGCTCCGCTCATTGGCGGGAAAGGTTGAGTTGATCGCGGGTGGGCCTCCATGCCAGGGATTTTCTGTCAATGGCAAGCGTAATGAAAACGACAAGCGGAACAAACTCGTTGATTCTTACGTCTCGTTCGTTGAGTTGGTAAAGCCCAAGCTCCTGTTTTTCGAAAACGTCCGCGGGTTCGCGATTGAGTTTAAAAAAAATGGATCGGGAACTGTTTATTCGGACCAAGTTATGCGCCGACTCAAGAAGCTCGGATACGATGTTTATGCCGAGATCGTAAACTTTGGAGATTATGGCGTACCGCAGAGACGTTTGCGCTTTATTCTAGTTGGAAGATTGAATGGGAAAGCCTGGGAATTCTTTGAGCATATGAGAGACAAAAAAAGTTCATTTTTGGATAAGCGGGGCTTGCGATCAAAGCGTACCGTTTCACAGGCGATTTCCGATCTGGAAAGAAAGCATGGGGAAACAGATTGCCCGGATTCCAAGAGTTTTCGCTCTGGCCGCTATGCTCCGGCAAAAAATCAGTACCAGAAATTGATGCGGATCGATTGTACGCTCAAGATTCCGGACAGCCACCGATTTCCAAAGCACCGAGTAGACATCGTTGAGCGCTTCGAGGAAATCCTGAGATCCGCTCCCCGCAACAAGCAGCTGTCGGGCGACTTACGCTCCAAGTATGATTTGAGGAAACGGTCCATTACGCCGCTCGACGAAGATTTAGTATGTCCGACAATTACCAGTTTGCCAGACGACTACATACATTATTCCGAGCCGCGGGTGTTAACGGTTCGTGAATATGCGCGCATCCAATCGTTCCCTGATGATTTTGAGTTTCGGGGCAAATACACCTCTGGCGGAGACCTTCGCGCGAAGGAAGTTCCACGCTATACCCAGATTGGAAATGCCATCCCGCCACTATTTGCCGAGTTGTCCGGACTTGTCTTGAAGGAGATGCTCTAACATGGCGACACAAGATCTCCCATTTCGTATTAGTTCGGCCCTGAAGACCATCATCGGTAAAGAATTGATCACCGATGAGTTCATCGCCATCTTCGAATTAGTAAAGAACTCGTTTGATGCGCATGCGCGGCGTGTTGATATTACTTTTGAAGGCCTGGATTCAGATTCTCCCAAGATTGTCATTCAAGATGACGGTGACGGGATGGACGAAGATGACATTCGCAGCAAGTGGCTTTTCGTTGCTTATTCTGCAAAGCAGATACGAGAGGAAAATTATAGGGACAAGATTCGCAGTTTGCGAGTATTCGCTGGAGCAAAAGGCATTGGTAGATTTTCGTGCGACCGCTTGGGCGGAATGCTCTCGCTTTATACACGAAAGCGGGGAGACAAAGGCCCAAATCATGTTTTGAACGTGGACTGGAATCACTTTGAAAAAGACCCCGAGAAAGAATTCCAGCTTATCCCAGCTAAGTACTCACACGCTTCGCGAATTCCGTATAAGCTATCACACGGTACCATCCTCGAAATTACCGATCTCCGGCCTCCGGTTTGGGATAGGGAAAAATTTCAGGTGCTCAGGGGAAAACTTGAGCGGTTGGTTAATCCGAACCAGGAAAACGACTCAAAGAACTTCTCGATTTATCTTCATGTTCCGCAGCAAATCGAAAAGGATCGAGAGGATCGGGAGACGCACCCGAATGAACCGTGGAGGGTCGTCAATGGACGCATCCACAATTTCGTTTTTGAAGAACTTGGTCTCCACACTACTCAGATCGATGTGTCGATTGACAAAGACGGCAAAATCATTCGCACACGGCTTGAAGATCGCGGAACTCTCATTTATGAAATTACAGAGAGAAATCTATTTATTGAGCCCTTGCTCCATTCGGTCCGGGCGCATCTGTTTTTCTTAAATCGGGCTGCGAAGCTACAGTTCTCGAAACAAATGGGATTACGAACGCTCGATTATGGCTCTGTATTTCTCTATAAGAACGGGTTTCGTATCCACCCGTTTGGTGATCCAGGTGAGGATAGCCTTGGTATCGATGCGCGGAAGCAGCAAGGTTTTTTTCGGTTTCTTGGAACTCGCGACCTTTCTGGCCGCGTTGAGATCAGCGGGCCAAATCCTGAACTCAAAGAGGTGAGCAGCCGCGCCGGTGGATTGATCCAAAGTCAGGCGGTAGTTCAACTGCGCAAATTTTTTTGGGAGTTCGCTTTGAAGCGCCTCGAAGCGTTTGTAATCGGACTTCAGAAGTTTTCCGAGCAAGGCGACTTGCCTGACCCGAAGGGTTTGTCCAAAGGTGAAATCAAGCAAACGATTTTCGACATAGTGGTCAAGTTAACCCGGTCGAAAGATATTCTTAGTTTAGAATATGATCCCAAATTTCTGAATATTCTGGAGAACAGATCTGCCGAGAGCGTAGCGGCAATGTTGAGCAACCTGAAACGCATAGCGGCAGAGCAGAATAGTCCCATTATCAATAAGGAAGTAGCAAAAGCGGAGAAACATTTACGCACGCTATCGAGTGCTAGGGCTGAAGCTGAGGCAGAGGCTGCCCGAGAACGCGAAAAGACGAAAAAAGCAGAAAAAGAAGCTGAAGAGGCTCAACGCAAAGCTCAGGTAGCTGAGGAAGCTGGGCGAAAGGCTAGACAAGGCGAAGCGGACGCTCGCAAAGAGCAAAAACAGCTTAGTAGTCAGAATCTGTTCTTAAAATCAGTGATCTCGAAGGATTTAGACCATGTGGTTAAGCTTCACCACTCGGTCGGAATTGCCGCTACAACAATCGAGAACCATGTGAACAATCTCCTCACGAAGATTCGTGAAGGGAAGCCGCTTACACCTGAAGTAATAGAGGCAGCACTTGACCGGATCAGTTTTGTTGCCAAGCGAATCGCTGCCATCACTCACTTTGCGACTCGTGCGAACTTCGTTCATGATTCAGAGGAAATTCCTGATGGTGACCTGCTCGGTTACATTCGCGAATATCTCCTAAATGTTTATGAGGGCGTAGTTGTGAATCCCGACGGGAAGCGAATTCCTATAGACTTTCATCAACCAGTCGAAGCCAAATTCGTTCGGAGTTTTGCGCCCATTGAGGTCTGCATCGTCTTCGACAACTTGATCAGCAATGCACGCAAGACCAAGCATAAGGTTTCAGCGATTACAGTTGAAGTGACCGAATGCACTACTAATCGGCTGGCGATCAACTTCCGTGACGATGGCATTGGTATTCCCAAGCGCAACCAGCAGCGTCTTTTTGAGATAGGTTTTACAACAACAGATGGCTCTGGATTGGGCCTATATCATGTCCGCCAAATTCTCTCTGAGATGGGTGGTTCGATTTCTCTGCGGGGAAGTGATCACTCCGGTACAAGCTTCTTAATCGAGTTCACCAAATGAAACCGAACTTCCGTATTCTCTGGGTTGACGATACGAAGACATTTGTCGAATCTGTGCGCGGCCCGATCATTGACCTGTTAACGGAGAAGGGCTTCACAGGGGACATCGAATTGCACAAGGATGAAAAAGGGGTACTGGATAGCCTGAAAAAATCCGAGGTGGATTTGATAGTCATTGACTACAATCTCCCCAAGAAAAAGGGTGACGAGCTTATCGAAGAAATCCGAGGTAAGAATTGCTATCAGGACATTATCTTTTATTCGCAGGATGGCCGGCCAGTCGAACCATTCAAGCAAAATCCTCCAGATGGTGTTTTCTTTGTGAATCGCACTGACGCGAGAGACACAATCAAACGCATAATAAGCCTCAAAATGAGACGTCTCGCGGACACCGTGTTCTTTCGTGGATGGGTCGTAGCAGACGCGATTGAATTGGAATACTTGCTCGAAGGGGTTCTCTGCAAATGCTTCCCGGATAGGCAAACTGCGCGCGTGAAAAGATTCTTGGAGCAAAACAGGGTGTATGACTTTGGGCAGAAACACAAGATCTTGAGCGGAATAATTGATGACTCCATCGACGAACTCAAACAGGGCGACGGAGGTCCAGCCGCCGAAAAAGTTAAGGCGCTATCTGCGTGCAAAAAAGTTCTGGACGGATTTCCAATTGATGTGATTGGCATTCGCAACACGGCGGCGCATCAGGCCTCGGAGCGAACAGAGGAAGGAGTTCGCAAGATCAAGGCGAGGGCGAAGCAGGGCGGAGTGGAAGTCGTCCTTACAGAAGAACAATGTATTAAGATTCGGACCAAGTTGCAGGCCCACAAAAAGAATCTTCATGCACTGCTTGACCTATTTCCTTAAATCAATTTTTTATGACTGACATGCTTTCAGTGCGAGAACGCTCTGAACGGATGTCACGCATTCGCTCCAGCAATAACAAAAATACAGAATTGGCACTGGCAAAACTGTTCCGGCGAAATGGTATCACTGGCTGGCGTCGTCATCAGCCAATTTTTGGCAAGCCAGATTTCGTTTTCAGGAGGTTCCGGCTCGCAATTTTCGTGGACGGTTGTTTCTGGCACGGATGCCCAAAACATTCACGTCACGCCAAGAAAAGCGGCGTTTACTGGGTGAAAAAACTCGCTGCAAATCGGGGTAGAGACTGGCTGGTAACACACACTTTACGCTCCCAAGGCTGGCGCGTAGTGCGAATTTGGGAACATGAACTGGCGAAGAGCTCGAAACGAGTGGTCCGCAGAATGGACAGAATCTTGAAGGCAAACAATGACAATTAGGAGATCCCGCCAATCAGGCAATTTCACAAATTGCCGTGTCCTGATTCTCACTGGCCAATACACAGGTCGCGAGGGTATCTGTGTCGGGAAGTCTGCTGACGGCGAGCATTGGGCGATCTCGCCAGACGGCGGTGACGAGATTGTACAGCTGTTTTTCGAGACGGAATTCGGTTTGCTGGTTGATCTCCTTTCCGACCCGTCGAGCAACTGATTTCTTCCTCCAGCGCACCCTGCCACTAAGCAATCCTAGCTCCGTGCGGATTTTTCCTTGAAAGAAACGGAAACGCCCTCTGCGAGAATTGAAAGTGACGATTTTTTCCTTGCAGCCAATCACGACTCGCCGTAGCCTGCCGTAATTCGACAAGGAGGATCAGTAGTGAGTTTCCATTCCTTGTAACGGGCCAGAAGAGATAAAGGACATGAGTTTGGACCAGAATCAACCAACGCGCGCGATAAGGAGCATCGGCACCGGCCAGCCTGGAGAGACCGGCACTGCGTTCGTGAGACCGCCATCCCTAGCTGGGGATGCTCACTCTTTTCTTACGGGAGTCCCGACGAGGTTGTCGAGACGCGTATGCCTCGCGTTGGGCGACGGGAACCGAGGGAGCCAAATTGTTTGCGAACCGGCGAGCGAAAGGTCAAGGGGCGTGGGGCGAGCCCAAACGTCGAGTATGATTCGCACGTTGCGGATCGGCTCAAGCGAAGCTCTGGTGGCTGTCGCGTGACACGACAGCAAACTGTAACACGGCCTTCCATCTCGCGATGGCAGACGGTTGCAAGCCCGTGAAAACGTGGAGCACGGTCCACGCTCAAACTCCTATGATACTGTCTCTATTTTGGTTTAGGTTATTATAAGAAATCAAAGCCTAAGATAGCAATTTTTGAAAATCTAGGCATGTGAGTAATAATCGCCGCAATCTTTTCCTGATATGAGCATGAAATCAATTGTTTTGCATAGCGGAGGGATGGACTCAACCCTTTGCATGCTGATGGCTTTGCGCAAGGGCCGAAAAGTGTTGAGTCTCGGCATTGATTACGGGCAAAGACATCGCATTGAGCTTGAATATGCTCGGCACCAGTGTGAAAAATTCGGGTGCCCGCGTAAGATTCTCCGTGTAGAATGGGATAAGCCAATCCTTCATGTTCCGTTAGATAGAAAAATCGAGAAAATGAGGCGATCTATATCGCCTGCATTTCTTCCCGCACGTAATGCAGTATTCTTGACATTGGCTTGTGCAGAGGCAGCAGGATTTGGAGCAAGGGAGGTTTGGATTGGTGCGAATGTAGTTGATTATTCGGGTTATCCAGACTGCCGTCCAGAATTTATTTCTGCCTTCCAAAAAATGATCCGTGTGGCTGTGCCGGGTGGGCCCAAAATCTTAGCCCCTCTACTGCATATGACAAAACCTCAGATTGCACGAAAGGCCCACCAATTGGGATTAAGAAGAGGAGACACGTGGTCTTGCTACCAACCTGTGATTAGTGTTACAGGTATACAATCTTGCGGGCGCTGTGACGCTTGCGTCTTACACAGACACGCTTGGGATCATGGAGTTAGCACGTCTTAGAACAATCCATTTTGTTCCAACATGCAGGCAAATTTGCAAGCCAGTTTCCAAACAATGGTTTGGCTCAGGCAGGTAGTAATGTTGAAAAAATTTATAAACCTGTAGGATTTAGAAATTTCAAACAAATAACATGGAAAAAATCTGCTTGGTCGCATGTGTAAGCCGTAAGCAGTCACACACAGCCCCCGCTGAGGATCTGTATGTCTCGCCCCTTTTCAAGGGGGCAAGAGTTCTTGCAAAAACCAGATTCGATCGTTGGTATATTTTGTCTGCCAAATATGGCCTTTTGGAACCTGATCGAGAGATCCAGCCTTATAATCAAACCCTCAATAAGATGCCGCGGAAAGAGCGGCTAGATTGGGCAAATTTGGTCCTAGGACAGCTTATAAATTGTACGCGACAAACCGACATTTTGGCATTTATAGCTGGAGACAGATATCGACAGTTTTTAATCCCCGAGCTATTAAAAAATGGCTACAAAATAGAAGTGCCTCTGGAAGGGTTGTCGATTGGAAAGCAATTAAGCTGGTTCAAAAAAATACAAAATGGAAAAGAACGCCTTGCACACCTCGATAGATTCTACGCTCTATTGAAAGAGCTTGAAGAGGGTGTTGGGGGCAAACGGATTATGAGTGAGTGCACCGGGAAAATGGAATGGCCAGAAATGGGTGTCTATTTTTTTTTCGAGGAAGGTGAGACCCGCACTACTGATGTGGCCGCAAGCCGAGTTGTTCGTGTTGGAACACATACGGTTAGCAAAGGTTCCGCAACAACATTATGGCACCGGCTCCGAAATCATAGGGGGGGCATCGATCTAAAGGGCAATCATCGTGGCTCAATTTTTCGCCTGCATGTTGGCACCGCTCTCATTGCTAAATCGCAATCTCATTTAAAAGCGAAGCAATCATGGGGTAGGGGACAAGTTGCTTCAAAAGAAATCAGGGCAAGCGAAGAATCACTTGAGTGTGACGTATCTAAATACATTGGAAAGATGTCGCTCTTATGGCTGGAGGTTCCAGATAAACCGAGCGCAACAAGCGACCGGGCATTTATCGAACAGAATGCAATCGCGTTGATTTCAGGAATAACTGGTCCATTGGATCTACCTAGTCCGAGATGGCTTGGGCTTTCTAGTTCTCGTGAACCGATTCGACAAAGTGGCCTTTGGAATATTAACCACGTAGGAAATGCTTATGACCCGCGGTTTTTAGATGTCATGGCAGAATATGTTAAAGTAACCCTTAGAAAAAAATCTGCCCCAATAAAATCCATTGCCCCATTGGGATGGGCCAGATCTCGGACAGCGACGATCCAAAGCGAATTATTCTTTCAAAAAGGCACTTAAAATGAGCGATTTTAAAAATATACATGACAAGTTACTAAATGATTACCCTCGCGCGATCATCCATATGCGGATGCAATTTGAAGCGAAACGATTCTGCCTCATGTTTGGTTCGGGTTTAAATAAATGGTTTAAATTGCCCAATTGGCCTGAGCTCGTAAGAAAGATCGCCGCTGATCCAAAAGTTAAAGGGAGTAGCATTTTGAATCGACTTTCAAAGAGTGCTTCTCTGCCATACAAAACGGAGATCCTTTTCCAACACTTTCGCGATCTACATGCAAGCCAACTCGATCCAGCACATAAAAACTCCCGTGATTTCGAGAGTAACATCCACGCAGAATGGCTTAAGATCTGTGCCAAAAATCTATATGGAAACGCTTCCAGAGATTTTAAGGTAAAGCTAGCGAGGCATCCGTATCTACTGAAATACATTCCGATAATTCAAAATACACAGATGACAATTACCTACAACTTCGACGACTATATCGAACGATCTCTCGCCGAAAGAAGGGCATCTGGAGATACAACAAAAGGTTATGAAACTATTACAGATCCATGGACACAGTTTCGCAGAGAAAGCGGCGTTGTCTATCACCCCCACGGAGTCCTGGCAAAGGAACTTATGGAAACGCCTGTCGATAAGTTTGTTTTTTCTGAGTCTTCATTTACAAAAAAGTTTTTGGGAGCTCTTTCGGGCGACCTGACGGCGTTGTTAAATCACTTGTCAAAACACACGTGCTTGATGATCGGCCTCTCACTAGAAGACGAGATGTTAAGAAATCTGTTAGTGCTAAGCGCTCAATCAAATCATGGCAATTATCATTATTGCGTAAAGTTTGTCGCGAAGAACTTAGATGCGGCAAAGCGCGAAGCCATTCGGCAGGCAAACTTTAGAGTTTACAACCTAATCACTTTATTTTTAAATGATGATGAAATTGCTGCACTTGGAGAGTTGATCAACCCTTCCGTTTTTGACGATGACCAATTCGTGGACCGCGCACAAGTTATTCAGAAACCTCTTATCTACCGGTTCTACATTACAGGGGCTCTGGGAGCCGGCAAAAGTACTGCAATCGGGAAATTCAGAAATCTAGGAACCGTTGATGAATGGCTGGAGAAGCGACCGGGTAAGTTGAAAAGATATTGGAGAAAATTGTCTCGGAAGCAACGATCTGACACTGATAGATGGCTGCGAAGGCAATTCACATTAAAAAATGACAATCTAAGAAGTAAGCGTTGGGGGATTTTTGTTATAGATCGGCCACCACTCGATCCCCTCGCCTTCACTCAGTCTATAGGTAGATCCGCCAAGGCAAAAAAGCTGTACAAGGCAGTCTGTTGGGACGGAAGTTTCGAAATCGCTAAAGGAACTGTAATTTTATTGCAAGATGATCCTAAAGAACTTGAGTTGCGAGCCCGGCTCACGGATCGTAGTGAATATACAGCAGATGTGCTTAGTGCCATGCAGCGTGATCTAGAAAAGATTTATAGAGGTAGAGGATTAGTTATTGTTGAGACGCGAGGCCGGACAATGCAGGAAACCGCCAGAAAGATTGCTGAAATCATTCACTTGGAGAATTATCAGGAATTTGATTTTACAAGAAGGTTGGTTGCGTACAAGGAAGGACGATATGGCAATCGATAAAATAGAATCTCCTAACAAACCGTGTCTTTATTTTGCGGCTCCTCTTTTTAGTGAAGCAGAGCGCTCATATAACAAGAAGGTCGCTAGCCAGCTTGAGCTATTTTTCGATGTATTTCTTCCGCAAGAAAATGGCGGCCTGTTTGTTGACATGATTGCTGATGGTATGAAGCCGTCGCTGGCAGCCCGTACTGTTTTCGATATCGATTTGAGAGCACTGGAAAAGTGCGATATTCTTCTCATTTTGCTCGACGGGAGGACAGTTGATGAGGGGGCCGCATTTGAATTGGGTATAGCCTATGCGAAAGGGAAACGTTGTTATGGTTTGCAAACTGATGTCAGACGCTTACTGCCAAATGGTAATAATCCTATGTTGGAAATTTCATTAGAATCTATTTTTGCCTCGGTCGAAGAGTTGATCGGGTGGGCACAATCGTTTACAGGTAAGACCATTACGAGAGGCTCGTGCGTTGCACGTAAAAGTAGATGAAAATAGCCAAGCCGTCACCCTCATCACTGGAAACTATTACGCGGCGCCTCCGTAAACAGAAAGATTTTTTAAAAGACCAATTCGCCTCGGAACTTAGATTCGCATTCGTGTTGCTGCTTCCATGGAATTTCGCAGATAGCGCGTCGGTTGCATTGGTCGAAGCCCTACATCGGCAGCTCGATACAGTCTTTGATGTAACAACAAATCAAGTTTCCCTGAAAACCCTTGGCATTCAAGCATCAGACCTTCCCGTAGAATCTTTAGTAGCTTGCTTTCGAGTGAAATACGCCACGGAAGAGAGGCTTAAGCAAGAGCTTGCAGCATTTTTTTTGAAACAATCTGGGAAACCTAGACATTTACGTACGCGTCAAGGATCTCCGATGTCTTACGTGTTGCTTGCAAGATCGAACCAAATTAAGTGTCACTCTTTTGCCCATGGTCACGGTCACTACTATCGTTACCGACTGGCGTTGGATAGGATTGGAGATTTGCCACCAAGTCTTCGCACGCTACTCATGAGTCTTCCTACAAACACTCCCAATGATTACTTCTTCAAAGGTCCGCGCGCTTCCCACACCATTCTAAATGTGGTAGTTCCGATAGTTCAAACCAATCAACACTCTGTGATTTCGCTGGCACAAAAGGCATTGCGAAATAGAAGATTTAAAAGTGCTCACGAAGATGTCGAGAAGTTTTCAATTGAAAATGACATACAAACCCTTGCAACTGAGGTTCCTGTATGGTTGGAACCAAGTGAAATGAGCGAATTTGGAATGTTGAGTACGCCTGATGAAACTCTTACGGGACATATTGATATTCTTCGCTTGGAAGAAGATTTGAAGATAGGCATCTGGGATTACAAACCATCGGCATCCGAAGAAACTAACGCTCATGCTCAGGTATTCCTTTACGCTCTGATGCTTTCAAAGCGAGTTGGGCTGCCATTGAATCGATTTAGATGTGGCTATTTTGACTCTGTCAGCGCTTATATTTTTTCCCCATCTGAAGTCGAGCCGTGCGCAAGAATAAGAGGGGTCTTTGCCTAAAGAGAATTTTATCATGAGCGAAAATCTCATGGAGAGCGTTGAGAGTTGCAAGTCCGCAGGATATGTGGAGGACAATTACAAAAAGCTCCCTTAGAAAGGACCACAATGGAATTCAAACAAAAACAAATCAGCACGTCAGAGAGACCAGAGTTATTCTTCGCTTTAGCCGGTCCGTTAGGTGCCGGCCTCACGGAGGTTTCTCAAGCCATTACAGATTCGCTCTCCGAAGTAGGATATAAGACCCAGGAGATACATCTCGCTGAATTATTGCATCAATTCCGGAAGTGGAAGAATCTCCCGCTTAGTCCTGAGGATACAAGGATCACTTTACACATGGACGCAGGCAATAAACTAAGGAAAACCCTTAAGCGCGGAGATGCCTTGGCACTTGTTGCCATAAATCAGATACGCGACATTCGATACTCTTACTGGAGGAAAAGATTTAAGAGGCCAATTCCTCCGCCTCAACCGAAGGGCCCAAGGGATTTTTGGAAATACGAGAATAAGCCCGTACCGAATCTTGCATTCCTACTTAGATCTTTGAAGCATCCGGATGAGGCAAGACTCCTCCGACAGGTATACTGCGATGCCTTTCATTTGATCTCAGCGTACTCACCACGGGAGTCCAGGGTTCTAAGACTCGCGAAACGGATCGCAGATTCAAAACGGGATCCGAGATCTGATCGGTCCCGCCCGATCGCCCAATCGTTAATTCAACGCGATGAAAAAGAAGAATACGCTGATTTCGGCCAGAATATGCGCGACACATTTTCTAAAGCTGACCTATTCGTAGATGTAGGAGATCCTGAGGAAATGCGCATCTCGGTTCAAAGATACGTTCAACTTCTGTTCCGTCATCCGAGCCATTCTCCATCGAGGCAGGAGTATGGAATGTTTTTTGCCCAGTCTGCTGCGTTCCGTTCTGCAGATTTATCACGCCAAGTTGGGGCAGCCATTGTGGATCCTGATGGATCAATAATATCAGTTGGAACAAACGAAGTACCCAAAGCCGGTGGAGGTCAATATTGGAATGGCGACGAAGGCGATGCCCGTGATTTCCGTCTGGGGGCAGATGTTGGCACTACTGTTAAAAAAACCGGGCTCTTTGAGTTGTTAGAAAAGTTTTATAAAAAGAGACTGCTCCACAAAGGAATCTTGGATTTAAATGCCAAAACATTTAAGAAGAATAAAGAACAAGAAATTCTAAGTTTAATTGGGGATGGAACACTTATGCAGGTAGGGGAGTTTGCACGTACGGTGCATGCGGAGATGGCCGCGTTAATGGATGCGGCACGGCGCGGAGTTCGAGTAGACGGAGCTACGTTATACACCACGACCTTTCCCTGCCACGTTTGTGCCAGGCATATCGTTGCGGCTGGAATCCGTCAGGTGATCTATACGGAACCTTATCCAAAAAGTTTTGCACAAGAGCACCATTCTGACTCGATAAAAGTTGATGTCGATGACAGTGAACCTCTTTCGAGATTTGTTCACTTCAAGCAATTCTCAGGTATTTCCTCTCGGCGATACTTCGACCTATTCCCAATGCTTCCGAGAAAAGAGCAAGGCGAAATCATTACTTGGGCTAAGCGCAAGCAAGAGGCACTTCCGAGGTATCCTGATCGTTTAGCGCATCAATCTTACATCTTGCGCGAAGCAAGCGAAGATTACGAATTTCACATGGCGCTTAAAAAACAGCGGCTTGCTTTGGTTCGTTCCGGTAAAAGACCGGCACGGAGAAAAAAATGAAAAGGAGGTGATGACATATGTCAATGCGAGAATACAATAGTGTTCAGACTGGCAAAGATGGGAGACAGATGGTTCGGCTAGAAAAAGGCAGCCTGCATCGTCAACTCATGCGCGTGCAGCACGAAGTCGAAACATGGCCCCGATGGGTTTACGACATCAACTCTTCGGTCTATGACACAAAACAACGAAACTCAATTGCACACCGGAAAAATGGCAAACGATAATGGCGTGCGTCACAAGCACTGCCTGTTAAGATAGTCACGGTACGGTATCGACCTCATCAGCTAGCGCGTGACGCTAGGACGCCGCAGATTTAGTGCGGCGTTTCGGCCTTTACGATACGAGCATTGGCGCGGCAGTTTCAGCGGAGCTTTCCACTGACTCAAAGGTCCGCGCAAGAATGTGATCAGCGGCGCGCTGTGCAGCGGCAGCAGCCAACACGATCAAACGCGAATCATCTTTGAGTCGCTTGAGCCAACCTTGAATGTAGGCGGCATGATCCTCCAACGTGTCTTGCTCGATTCCGCACTCCGCACAGAGAAACGCAGAACCAAGTTCGGCGACGAGTTCCTCGCGTGAGTACGGCTCGCTGCCGAATTTCTTTGGCGTGGCTATTTCCTCGCGATTTAGCCGCTTCGCGTGTCCTGTGCTATGCACTAGCTCGTGGAAAAGCACGGAGTAGTAGTGCTCATTTTTCTGGAACGTTTCAGGGCGCGGCATCTCCACAATGTCATCGGACGGCCGATAACAACCGCAGCCTTTTCCATAGAAGACGCAGGGCGGATTGGGATAGCCGAGGAGAATGCGCTCGCCCATTTCAATAGGCGTGAACTCACTCACCTCAATAATCTTTGGCAAGCCCAATCCACTGCACTGCGATACATTGAACACGGTGTAGTATCTCAACACAGGAACTTGCTTTAACTCTCCCGTGCTTGGGATGGTTTCGTCTATCTCTTGGAGTTTCCAAAAGATTACCGGCCAACCGTGCTCTCCCTTCTTTACTTCCCCGCCCATTTCCTTTGCTTGCTTAAACGTCAGGAAGCGATTGTCCTGATATCTAGCAAGCCAGAGCAACAGGAGATTAACGCCCCGATAGGGCTTTTTCGAGACGGCGTTGCGTGGCAAGCCTTTGTCAACGCTGAATCGCGGTCGCCACGGGATTTCTCCTTGTTCCAACGCATTGATGATACGTTGCGTGACAATTTCATACACTTTGTTCATGGTATTTTCCTTTCGGTTTGATTTTTTTCTGAATTTTGAATGACCGCCGGGCCTTGCATGAAAGCTAAGCCGCCTAGCGCTCAATCTTCTTTGGGTAGCAGGAACGTCAATACGGGCGCAGGATCGTCTCCTGGACCGACTATTACCTTGATCTCGCACTTTTTCGGCTTAGGCTGATCCACGACGCAGTAGAATGAAAAGCACATCACGCTTTCATGAGGATTCTTCTGCGCGGCGCACCGATACATCCAAAGGATGTCCCAGAGCCGACCCTTTATGTCGTTGCCCGCTTCCTGTGCTGCTTGCGTTAGTGAAACATAACGCTCGAATGCAGTACGCGTCATTGCCACTGGAACTTTGATCCCGGCATTCTCAACGACCTCTGCCAACTCTCCCTGTCGCAAGTCCACAAGCACTCCGTCTCTGATTGCATCAGCACGAGTGTACTTGTGAATTATTTTCCAATTGATGCACATACATTTTCCTTTCTGTTTTGGATTTCTGATTTTTTAGATGAGAAGTAGATCGGACGCCGCAGGGCACGGCGTCTCGACCTAATCCCAGAAGAAAAAGGCTTATGCCTCTTCTTCACTATCTTCTGCGCGATACTTCAACTCTCGCACCGTGCAATCGAGCAACGAGAGATCATCTCGCGGTCCCAGATACACGGGTTGAAACAGACTCCCACCACGATAGGCGTAGAGGTAACGTACCTCGATGATGTCGCCTACTATTGGCACTTCGGCGTTAACGGGTATCGTGACATTGCCGACTCCGATGCGTTTTCTCTCCTCGAATACTTCAAGACCGACGCTGCGGCGATCGGCGTTCACACGGCTCACTATGAACGATCCACTTGTGACGAATTTGTGCTTGAACCATCCGCTACCATTGGCAGGCCGTCCTGGAGCGTAAGGGGCGTTGTATCGCTTGAACACGACGCCTTCTTTTCGCATGGCTTTGAAGTAGGTAAACTTCTCAGCCTTTCCCGCCACCGATTTCTCTGTCTCAACGAGCAACAAGTGCGGATCGTCAATCTGCAGCAGCTCCTCCAATGTGTGTCGCCGTTCACACATCGCGAGACCTACCATTTTCTCGCCGTTCAGGAGGAGCAAGTCGAAGACGTGAAGCGTCTCTCCGACGCATTCGCCATCGAGCAGGAAGCTCTCGTCATACTTTTGCGCTGCCATAATCAACGGCTGCGGCAATGCAACAACCAGACCCTTCCGATTGATGCCGACAACGTTCTGTCCTTCTTTGCGAAGCAACATGCGCTTTCCGTCGAACTTTTCTTCCATCCAATAGCTTTTGTCAGGGAGGATGCACGCAACCTCGTCCTCTCTGACTGGATTACACAACTGCGGCAGAAACCCGCTTACGCGTCCTGCTTCTTCGGTTTGCGCGTAAGGAGTCCCGTCTGCGCCCGGTGTGTAACCCTTTCCGACCTTGGAAGCTACCAGTTTGTCATAGACCCGCTTTGCTTCCTCGAAGCTTACAGGTGATGCTGTTTTCGTCCCCGTCTGTAACGTGCTGCCCCGACGGCCAAAGGCGAAGTTAACGACGAACCCGCCGTTCTTTTCTTCAATGGCCGCTTGATAAACTTTGTCCGATGAACCTTCACGGTAATACAACGTGATACTTTCATTCTTCATGTTGATGTTCCTTTCTTTTGGGGTTTGTTGGTTTTTTCGGGTTTGCGGGGGATTCCACAAAACCCGTTTCTGTTCTGTCATGCGGCCGCGCGTGTAAGCGAAGCCGCACGCCAGTTTTTTCAGTCAGAGCGAGCAGTGGATCGAGTGATTCCGTTTGATCGCCTCGTCGAGAAACGCGATGAGTCGCGCTCGTTTCCTGATGTAATACTTGCGCCACATCTTCAAACGGTTTGCTCCCGATCGTTTTCCACGCGCTCCATCTTTCTGAAGCTCCGCTTTCGTTGGCAGACGTTGTTTTGCATTGGCTACCATCTTGCGGAACTTTTTCAGGTTCTTGCCTTCCAGTTCGTTCTTTTTGTTAAGCAGGGGGATCACATTTCGCCACCACGATAAACCCAGCGTCCGAAGCACGTTTGCCGTGCTATACGAATCGCGGAAGTAGCCCTTGGAATTCATCAGGTCGAAGTACTTCCAGACTTTCCGTTGGGCCACTTTCCATTCCTTCGAATCTCGTGGAAATGAATCCCTCTGCATTACCGCTTTTTCAAAAAGCGGCTTATACCTTTCTTTCGTCGGATCGTAGAGCTGATGGATATAGAGGTCTGCACCCATACACACGTCTCCTTTCTTTCGATTGTTGATGATTAAAAGTGGGAGGAGGCCGCATTGCGCGACCCTCCATTTAATCCCACCACAAACGCAACTCGCCGTCCACGATATCGGCTTCATCGGCCTGCAGAGCGGCAGCGTTGTTGAGGATATGTTGCAAGAGCCATCCATCGGCCCGTACATAAACGCAAACGCTGTACTCCCGAGCGGGAATGAACACCGCATCCAGACTAACGCCGAGTTGCGCCAGAACCCGTCCGACTCGTACGGCGTTGAACTGGTTGTATCCTTCAGGAGTAGCGCGTTTCATGCACTCCATCCATTCGAGCAGGCGCAAAGGAGCGGAAGCGCGGAAATTCAGATTCCGCAACTTTCCCCCTTCCTTTCCGCCGATTGTACAATCCGCATAAGCTCTCGCGGTTTCTTCATAGACCGAGAGCGGGTCTTGGGTACACTGCAACTTCTCTACTGTATTCATGGTTGTTTCTCCTTCTTGAATTGCCGCTGCGATCCGCGGCTGATACCGAGCGATTCTGCCCAGCAGTCGCATCCCCGTAAGGAAGCGCGGTGCCAAACAGAAGGATTTATTCCTCGGAATAGACCGGAATAAACTTAATTCCGGGTTTATTCTGGCTTTATTCCGGGTTAATTCCGGGGTTTATTCCGATGCCAGCGACGGAAAAACAGACCTGCTCCCCGCCGTGAAAGACGAGGAGCAGGTTGTCTTGCCGCATTGGCGTGACAGTCCTGCCGGCGCTCAGGTCGCTTCCCAGCGTTGCCCTATCTTCCGTCAGGAATTCCAAAGGAGCAATGCACGGCGGCATCCAGCAAAAGTGCCTGGTCCAGAAACAACATCAGCGTCATGTGCTTCGCTGCGAAGTATCTGCACCATGCATCCAGACTTTTCCTGCCGTCTTCCAGAGCTACCAGTTCTTTCTTGAACTCTTCCTCGGTCGGATACTGCACGGGATTGCGCCCTACCATTGCGCGGAACTTCCTCAAGCTTTCGTCTTCAAGACGACGGTCTTGGTCGCACAGGGGCAGGACGTCCGACCACCAAGAGAGTCCGAGATGTTTGAGCAAACTGCTCGCGTCATAAGGATCGCTGAAATATCCCGCTGCGTGCATCAGGTTGTAATATCTCACCACGTCCTTGTGCGCTTTCTGCTCCCTCTCTGAACCTTTCGGCCAGAGATTTCTTTGCCTTACCGCCTTATCAAAGAGCGGCTCATACCACTCTTGGATTGGCAGGCTAATCTCCACAATGTAAAGATCAGCTCCCATATAGTTCTCCTTTCTTTTTTGGGTTAAACAAAAAAAGCCGCTCTCCGCTAAGAGAGCAGCGTTTCTTACGGTTTTTTGCCTTACAACAGTCCCAACTCCTTAAGTGAAACGTGCTTGTCATAACCGACAATCACGTGGTCCATGACTTCAATGCCGAGAATCTTGCCTGCTTGAACCAGTTGCTTGGTGATGCGGACATCCTCGCTTGAAGGTGTCGGATCACCGCTGGGGTGATTGTGCATCAGCAAGACGCTCGTCGAACCTGCAATGATGGCCGCTCGAAATACTTCCCGAGCGTGTACCAAGCTCGCGTTAACTGTGCCAAATGAAACCAAATAATGGCCTTTGACGCGGTTCTTGGTATTGAGCATCACCACTACAAAGCACTCGCAGTCGGGATTGAAATAAGACGCCGTGATGACGTTCCGATTCCAATACTCGGCTGCTTTGCTAGGGCAATCGCACGATTGCAGTTCCATCGGTGTTGGGCATTCCCGCAAGGCAACTACTTTGTATTCCTTGGGCTGCGCTAGCGCATTCATGGCGAGCCTCCTTTCTGGGAAGCTCGACCTTGAAACCGCCTCCACACCGTAAAGCTGTCGTTTTTGACGACAACTTCCGCTTCGAGTTTACACCCGCCCTTGGCATTGTAGCGCCAAAAGCGAACGTAACCCTCTGTTTCCACTGCCAGCTTCTTTCCCTTCTCAACCAGCAGTTTCTCGATCTCAGGCGACGGATCGAACATCACGCACCGCACACCAGTAATCAGATTCCTCCTAGCCGCCTTGTCATACCCGAATTTTGTGACCAAGGTAAAAAACAAGGCATGGGATTCTGTTTTTGGAGCGAGGGCGTTGTTCATGAGCCATCCAGAAAGGATACACACGTTCATTGCGATGCTCCTTTCTCGATAGACTCACCGTGTCCCGTTCCGTTTCTCTTGAGCACGTTCAACGTCCGATTCTTCACAACGACTTCAGTGTTGAATTTACGCTGACCGTTCTCTTCATAACTGGAACGAGCGACCCTACCTTCGACTTCGATCCATAGGCCTTTGCCGTTTTCGACGAGGAGTTTTTCAATCTCCTGGTTTGGATTCCACATGACGCAGGGTACATACGCCACGCGATCCTTCTTCTCCGTTGTGTTGTATCCGTACTTCGTGAGCACCGTGAAAAACAGAGCTTTGAATTCTGCTCCATTGACCACGGCATTATCCACGAGTTTCCCGGAGAGAGTACATACGTTCATGGTTTTCTCCTTTCGATTGCGATCGCTCTGCAC
Organism: uncultured Verrucomicrobiota bacterium; assembly: GCA_964348665.1. Classification (GTDB taxonomy): domain Bacteria; phylum Verrucomicrobiota; class Verrucomicrobiia; order Palsa-1439; family CAYGDP01; genus CAYGDP01. Next base: position 165,980 of record CAYGDP010000002.1, on the reverse strand, counting down.
AAATGCAAAACGATCGTGGTTAAACGCCCAGCTACACAACCCAGGTGATTCCGTGGGTTGGCTGGACATTTCTAGGTTCTTTTCACGTGAGAACGTGAAAAGGCGAAACAAGAGAGCGGCTGACTTGAAAAAGTCAGGCTCTAGGCTTGCTTCAAATTATTCATGGGAAATATGATTCACGGGATAGCGATGCAGGTTCTTGATGAAATAATCCAACTTGGCGTCAATGTCGCCAAACGCGCTCTGGGCTTGTTGCAGGTGGTCTTGGATCTCGCGGAGGAGATCGCGCAATTCTTGGAAAATTTTGGAGAGGGAAGGTTTTGCCATGCGAAATCGTAGTGTGCCATTTTAATATGGATTGCCTACAAACAGTTTGGAGGGAGACATTGTCCGCCTTCATCGCGCCAGCAAACGTTGCGCGTAAGGCGGTAAAAATAAATAATGCGACAATTGGCGAGGATCGTAATACGAACATGGGTTTGATTGGGGAGAATCGATCCATTTCCGCTGTTCGAGGTTAACAGGACGCTTGAGCTCCTGACTAAGTTGTTTGTCGCGGCCCCAAAGAACCAAAGCATGCAAAGTTCCTGGGTATTCGGGAATAGGTAGAATGGAAACGGAAACTCGGTGCCGACTGGTAACTTCTTTAATCGTCTTCGCTATCCATGAGCGCTCAAATAAATGCCTATCGATAACATCCGAACAGATTCCTGTCGGTGTGAGCAAGTCTGCCATCCTCTCAAAGGGCGATGATATAGCCTTATGTCCGACAAGCGAAAGAAGATCGACTCCATCGTTTACAACCAGATCAAATTTTTCAGTCGAAGTCATTTCAAACCGATAAGCATCGCAGCAACGCACCTCCAGTCGAGGATCGGCCAAGCATTTTCTTGCGTGCGAATAGTATTTGCGAGTCAGTTCCATGACTGCATCATCATGTTCTACCATCAAGACTCGTTTGATAGATTTGTATTTCAGAACTTCGTGCGCGGCAAAAAACGATCCACCCCCAAGGATCAATACGCTTACTGGCCTTTTCTGAAATGCAATTGGCAGATGCACGAGCGGTTCGTGATAGAGAGGCGCCCAGGCTTCGACGTGCATGATTTGGCCGTCCATGAAAAGAATCTTGCCCAAATGTGCATGCCGATAGAGCTTAATCACGTGGTATCGGCTCCGCTTCTTCTCTAGCCGCACGAGGTCGCGCATCTCAATGCCAATGTCGCGGGATACACTCAAGAGTTTCACACTGGCGTTGTATCAGCGAGAAGCGTTCGATTCAAGACCCCTATCGCTTCCTGGCAACGTAGCCGTAGATTTTTCCCCAGCCGTATGCCTTTGGATTCTCCACGTCGAATACCGCTTGCCGTTCAATTGAGAAGCCTTTCTCCTTGAGAATCTTCGCGATCGTCTCCATGCTAGGAACTCGGTCGGCGTAAAAACGGTACTGCAATTTTTTATGGAATTCCCTAGTAGGCAGATGGCAGTCCGTCCATTCCACGTTAATCAGCAATCCGCCTTTTTTCAGATACTCATGGAGATATTCTACCAGTTGGCCAAGTTTTTCCTCACCGAAGTTTCCCAACACCCCCACAGCAAGGATTGTATCGAATCGCTCCATAAACCTCATGCAATATCGAGTGATGTCTCCGCAGATCAGTTTCGTCCGAATGCCGTGGCGCGCGGCGTATTTCTTCCCATTTATCAGTCTCGTATGAGTCGAGCTGCGCAAGAAATCAAAAACTGCTCGGTTCACGTCCATTCCGACATATTCCTTCGGCACGCTCTTGAAAAATTGGCAATCATCGTAAAATTGCGGTCCGCATCCCACGCTCAAAACGGACTTGCCTTGCACTTGCTTCAAAAACGACCGCCAAAACTTCGCTTCCTTTGGAAAGCGGACATCATCTTCGGCGTCCTCGCGGTAATATTTCTCGACGTAGGCCAATGGCGCATAATATTTCCCACCCATCCACTAAAGATGTGGTTTTTGTTTAAAAAGGTTTTCCCAATGGTTGTCGCAGGTCTGATGACCTATCCACAGCAAGAGCGACGACTGGTTGACGTAAATTGTCTGCGATTCTTTCGCCGATTTCCGTCAATTGGTAAATCTTCAGGTTCCGTTTCTCGGTAAATCCGACGCACCGAACCAGCATGAGATCCGAAAGCTCTTTCAGGGCTCGGATCGTGGGATTCAGTCCAATAGGAAAGTTCGTATTCAAGGATTTGCGGATTCTCGTTGTGGTCAACTCCTTCACCTCGTTTTCCTGTAGTTTTGACAGTTCCAGCAGCACCCGGCGTCGAACTTTGGCGCGTACAATGTAAGAGTAGAGGTTCCAATTGATTTTTCGGTCGATGGCCCGAAGGATATGGCCAGATTGCTTTGAGATCACTGCTCTTCCCAACTTTGTCCAAAAATACAGCTTGCCAGTCGTTTGCTGCGGATTCAGGCAGTACGCCAGCCCCTTCTGTTCGAGCTGGTGTAGGATAAACAAAACATCGGGCATTTGAATGTGACTATTGCGTTTTCTAGAGTCCCGCATGATTTCCAGTCCAGTCATGGGTCTTACCAAGACTTCGGCGATTGCCCATCGTTGACTGCCTCGCATAAGCCATTGGTGATGCTGGTTGAGCTTGCCCATCGCGAGGCGCACAATTTTCAATAAAAATAGTTGGCATACAATCGGTTGGGAAAATCGCCGATGCTGAATTTCCGAACTGTTTGATGGGAACGAAGTTATATTCATCGTTTTTGTACTCCTAGGAGTGCAAAACATGGAAAAATCACCCTATTTAAGGCTTTCGGAAATCGGTATACCGCAGTATAGCAATGTAACCCAGCAACCCGAAAATGATTCCCTAGATGAATCTGACTTAGAAAATCTCGTCCACCAGAAATCCAAGCTTCTCCACACCAAGCTGGAAGTCCTCACGGCAGAGATTCTGGTTCGATTGAATGTGATGGGACGCAATCTGCGAGGTGTGGATTCCCAGCAGGAAGCCGTCCAAGAAATGCTAAATCGCCTCGATAACGCTGCCAATTACCATCTTCGCGAACACAGCGAGAAATCCATATTTTATCAGCAGCTTTTCGATCTACAGACCGAGCGTCGACAACAGGAGGTCGAGTGCTGGCGCGATGTGGCGATGGTCATGAAGGATTTCCTGGAAATCTGGGAAACCCATCAGCAGTCCAAAGGCCGCGCGATTTTCCTCGAACATGCTGGATCGTGAACTTAAAGACATTTGCAAGAAATTGAAACCCATCGTGGGCAAGCGAGCCGATATGCTCTGGCTGGGCTACGCGACGGCTGAGACCCTCGATTCCAAGCGGGAAGCAGAGTCGTTGATACAGATTTTCGCGGCGCAGCATTTGGGAGGAGCCGTAGATAAAATGCCCATCCTGCTTCCCCCGCCGCCCGCCGAGGCTGCCAAGGGAGAGATTTTTCTTGGAACGGTCGTTTATGATCAGAAGCCCTGCTATCCACTCTACCTGACGCGAGAGAATTTCTTAAAGCATATTGGGATTTTTTCCATCACAGGCGCCGGTAAAACCAATGTGGCACAGCTTCTCTTGCTCGGTCTCTTGGGAAGGGACATCCCCTTTCTCGTCGTAGATTGGAAACGTAGCTATCGCGATCTTTTCACTTTAGAGCACCCGAAGCTGAAAGAGATGAAAATATTTTCTGTTGGTAGAAAAACGGCTTCCTCTTTCAATTGGAATCCTCTGCGCGCTCCGCCCGGTGTTCATCCGAAAACTTGGATTGCTGTCGTAGCTGAGGCGCTTGAGAAATCCCACATTTCCGGTCCGGGAGTGGCGGATATTTTCATGGAGATTTTCGACAAAGAGTTCGAGAAAGCAGGAATCTACGATAATACTTTCGAGCGTTATCCAAATTTCTTCGACGCCAATGAGGAACTACAACGCCTGCATTTCCGAGGGCGTCGAATGCTCTGGCAGGATAGTTGTTCAAGAATCCTAAAAACTTTTATCTTTGGCCCTTCGGGTGGGGCGTTTAATGCCAGACACCCCTTGAAGCTCGAAGAGCTTCTGGAAAAACCCATCATCATCGAGCTCGACCAAGAATTACCCAAGCCGCTACGTGTGTTCTTTAGCGACATCATCCTGCGCTGGATTCATCTCTATCGCTTGGGACAGGGCGAGACCGAAAGCTTGCGGCACGTCACTTTCTTGGAGGAAGTTCACAATCTTTTTCCTAAGACATATATTGAAAAACAGGCGTCCAACAGCCTCGAAAACGTCTTCCGAGAAATCCGTGGATTCGGCGAGGGATTGGTCACGATCACTCAGCATCCTTCACTGCTGCCGATCTATGTGCTGGGTAATTCCAACACGCAGATTTATCTGGGATTGCAGCACGAGGATGACATCATGACAGCCAAGCGTGCTCTTTTTCTTGAGCTCGGTGATGAGGTATTTCTGGATCGTTTAGCCGTGGGAGAAGGGATTGTGAAAATCAAAGGCCGAATCTCGCCCTCTCACGTGAAGTTTCCGCTCGTGCCCGTGAAGAAGGGAACGGTCGGAGACGATTTTTTGGCGGGAGGTGGAAATGGAGAAGCGACTTTGGATTAGGTCGGGGATCGTGGAGGAACTCGATCAGCGGCAAGCGAAACTTCTGGCGCTTGTTTACCAAAAAATTGTCTTTTACTACCAAATCCTCTATCGTACTCGGTCTTGCTATCAGTATCCTTTGAGCCTTTCACGGCTCATGAAACTCTGCAATCGCAGTGCCTCCACTGTTGGCCTAGCCCTGCGTTTTTTGGCCAATACCGTCCCGCTCGACTCGAAAGACTCCGAGCTGCTGGTTTATTACGACCGCGCACAGTCGGCCAGAAACAAGACACACCGCCCGTATCGGATTTTCTTGCGCAAAAAGTATGACTGAATACACATACGTAGTATGTGTGGGGTTCATCGCACGAAATTCTCAAAAAAATAAACCGATATGCATCGGTCAAACATCAGGCTAGAAAGGGGAACCCCATTTTTCTAGAATTTTCCGAACCTTTTGAGCTAAAAAAACTACCCATCTGCTTTTACGATTCAAGATCCATCACTTGGTCGGGTTGAAATTTTGCAACATCTCGGGCGTTTTTCAGAATGAACCGAAACGCTTTGAGATTCGGGCTCGAACCCTTTCCCAGTGCGGAGCATTTGCACCATCGCAAAACTGAAACACCTCCCAGCTTGGAACTGGGGCCGATCTTAAAATCGTCTTCACCGAGTTGTTCAGCATCCACCCAAGCCGAATCGTAGTCGGCCTTAGCTTCGATCGCTTTGAATTTTGCGCTCATAACGGGTGCCATATTACCATGCCCTTTCCAGTAATCTCAACAAACATAAGAGGGATTTATCGCCTTGGGCTGTCATCCAATGCGGGAAGGCAGAGCGGTATGAGTTTTTTTCGAACCAGAGCCTTGCTATCGAATTGACTTTAGAGCCTTGTTAGTCGCGCTAAGATCGAAGGCCTCCGCGTCAAATTTCTTCCTCATCCACGTTGCAATCTCGCGATGGTTAGGATGGGCTGGATTCTTGAGAATTTGCAGTTTTTCCTCATATCCCCATGGACCTCCGCTGTCTTCGGGAGGGCACGCGCGTGCGCCTTCCAAGCACCGGGGGTAGCGCACCCCGGCTTCATTCGGAAGAATCTTCTCCACCAAAAGTTCATGATTCCAATCGTCTCCAAAATCATAATCGTAACCAAACGTCTGCCCTTCTTGGTCAACAACCTGACTTACGAGCACGTTCCTCTCGTCGATGAGCTCGTCCGGGCTGTCCTCGTCAGGCTCGCCGTAATGTCGGTCGCCGATGACAAATTCGTGCAAATGCGAATTCGTCCAGCCCATTACCACCTGGACAGTATCGTGCAGTTTGGATAGGCGGGTTTCGCCAGTTACCTGAAAACGCCGCCAGATCGGTGGGCGGGTGTCTTTCAATGTGACCTTGATTTGATAGACCGTTGCGTCAGATTTGAGAGGTAAGATCATCGCTTGTCCCCGGTTCGAGTTGGTCTGCGTATTTGCAAAGGGTCACGGTGCGAAGAATATGAAATTGTCTGCACGAAGTCAAATGCGTCGCGGTAAACATCTGGCCCTAAGCGCCAGTTTCCGAATCGTTTGTGTTGAAACTTTTTAAACCTGGTTTGTTTTTTGTCCGTTATGAAGCAGGCAGAGATTCCGGAAAAGATGTCGCCCGATCCGAAGGTGCAGCCAGAAATTACCGACCCGTTGAATCTCGATCAGTATTCCCCGGAAGTCCTCGAAGCCGCTTTGAAAATCCTCAAATCCATCCAGAAAAAATTCGAGCAGGATTTTCCGGTCGGGTAGATCATGAACCCAGCCGGAAGCTGTTTTCCATATTTAGGGAAAACGGAGTGGATTTATCGCTTTGAGCTGTCATCCAATCCGGCAAGACTCAATTTAGGATTTAGTTTTGCCGCTTGGTCCTCTGCCCATTGCAATTGTTCGTGCACTGTGGAGATTGCGTAGCTGATTCTTTTCCTAAATAGGTTCGCCTCGTCAACACCTGCCAGAGTCAGGACAAGAAAGTAAAGAAAGGCAATTTGGTTTTGCGGCATCGCCGACAAGAGCGGCCCGGGGTCAGCGTGATAGACGGCAAGAGCAGAGCGCATGTCGCCTTTTTCAGTATGCGCTTGATATTGTTGATAGCATTCCTCGGCCCTTTGTAATTCATCTATTTGTTCCTGTGCCATTTCATATCTGTGAGGTCGGAGTTTATAAAGATTGTTGTCCCATGCTTGGCAGATTGACATGACCGTGTTTAGCAGAAAGATTTTTATACTTGGAAGTACTGACTTGGAATGGTGCGAGGTTCTACGACACCAGTGCGGGATAAAGAGGACGACCGAGAATCGGTCAGGGATTTGAACGCTTTCGTGCAAAGTACTTCGGGGCCATTGAACAAAAGCGTGCAAATCCCGTAAAGCTTAAATACCCGCCCGTCGTGGCCCGGAAACATGAATCTCAAAATCCAAGCATACGGCAAAGGGGTAGCAGGAAAATTGAAGGGGGTTGTAAAGTGGAAAGTTCCTGAGTCCACCAAAAAAGACGTGCAGCGTTTTATCTCGGAGTTGGAACTGGGAAGAATCAATCGGGGACGAAAGGTAGGGGAGTCCTCACGGGCGAGGTATCTCGATTCCTTGAAGGTCGTGCTCCAATTCTTTGCCAAGCCGACGGCGCAGATCACCTTGAAGGACGTGGAAGAATTCGAGAAAGCGCTGAGCCAGGACAAAATCCGAAGTCATCTCAAGAAAGTTCCCTATTCTCACTCTACGAAAGTCGATTTGCGAAAGGCGTTCAAGGTGTTCATGCGCTGGCGACTTGGGCAGGTGAAAGCAATCAAACTGGTGGGTTGGCTCGACACTCGCTACAAGGAAAAGACACCAGATTATCTCTCTGAGCGAGAGGTGGAAAAGTTATTCAGCGGCTGTCGCACGACAGAACAGCGCTTCATCATCGCTGTTTTGTTCGATTCAGGGGCGCGGGCAGAGGAATTTATCAATATCCGCTACGAAGATGTTCATTTGCCAGAGAGCAAAGATAATTTCGTTAAAATCACTCTCAAGGAGGAATACAGCAAGACCAAGGGCAGGACGATTTCGCTCTACTGGCGACATTCCCTCGATGCCGTCAGGGAATATCTCAAAGAGAGAATCGCCGAAGGAATCAAATCGACCGATCCCGTGTTCAAGGCAACCTACGGAGGAATGAGAATGTTTCTACGCAGGCTCGGCAATGAGATATTGAAAAAGGAAATCCATCCTCATCTCTTCCGCCACAGCTCGGCGACGCACTACGCAACGCAACTCAATCGTCAAGAGCTTTGCTATCGTTATGGATGGCGGTTCAGCAGCAACATGCCCGACGTCTACATTTCACGCGCGGGGATGGAAAACAAGAACCTCGATACCAAATTCACCAACACCGAGATCGGTACCCTGAAAGACGAGCTCACTAAACTCCAACAAGCCGAGAAGATTAAGAACGAAACCATTCAGCGGTTGGAAAATAGAATGAACGCCATGCAGAGCAGCTACCTAGAAACAGTTTACCAGATTGAGCAAAAGACTCGTGGAAAAGTGGTAACCACTGCGCGCTAAAGCGGCGAGGCCGTAATTCAGCGAGATGTTGCTTTTTTCGGTCTTCGCGATAGGCTAGAGTCCTTCTGAATCTGTGAATGACAAGCAACCATCCTTAGACGAGTGGCGGAGATTATACGAGACGGCGGACCGCTTCCGCCAGATCGAATGCTGGAAATGGATGAGCGACGGTGATCTCTTCGGAGTACAAGACCCCGACAGCGGGGAGGTCGGTTACTGCGGTGTGCTCGGGCAATTGGGAGAAGTTTTTGGTTTAAGTGTCTATCGGGGAGCAGAAGGGCTACACTCTTATCGTCGGGTGTTTGCCCGCGATCTCGGCTACGACGACACCGATTTATTGGTGATAATGAAATGCCTCATGGTGGAGTTTGAGGAAAGGAGTGCGCTGAATTCAACCAATCGAAATCTGATCAAAACGCTCGGGATGAATTTTCCGGGCAAGCATGCGTGGCCACAATTCCGAAGTTTCTCGCCGGGATATTTCCCTTGGTTCCTAGATGCTTCCGAAACACGATTTCTAGCGGTTGTTCTTGAGCAAGCCATTGAAATTGGCCGGCGAACCAAAGAAACGCCGTTCCTTCTGACGCCTGATCGAGGTCGTTGTCTCGTGAGGGTTCCTCAGAAAGAGGGAGGGCAGCTTGTTTGGACAGATCAATGGTTGGAACTCCCAGATTGGAAACCTCCCTCACCTCAGCCGATCCAACCGGACGAAGATCGCATTTCTCGAATCCATCGCGCCAACTACCCGCAGAAACAAATTTGGGAATTGGATTTTTTCTATTCGCCCTCGCCGGTTCAAGAGGGGAAGGACGCAAGACCATTCTTCCCTTATGTATGCATGGTAGTGGATCAGGAATCGGATTTCATACTTGCGATTGAGTTCGAATCGTCGGGAACCACACCTCAGAAGTTTGTCCCCAAATTGTTGGACCTAATCGAGGAACACAAAATCGTTCCGCAAGAGATCCAGTTTAAGCAGCCGGAAACGGGCGTACTGCTCGGACCGACGGCACAGCGATTGAACATCCGGTTGGTTCGCGTCGAAACTCTGCAAGGGTTGGATAGTGTGCGGAAGGATTTTTTAAAGAGCCTCGCCCGAGGAGGTTGAGGAATCGAAAATTCCTTGAAAAGTATTGTCCTTGGCGACCAAAGCCGCCTTGGGGCGTTATCAGTCGTCACAGCTTCTTTAGCCGGAAGACCTTTTCACTGGGGTCTCGATAGAGAGTAATTTCAACGAGCACAGGTTCGTTGGGGAAGACAAGGCTGCGGTCTGTATTACTGAAAACATCAATTCCGGCAGTAGGTTCGTTCGGAGGGTTTCTGAACCGGATCCTCTCCGAAAGATGGGCAGCGCATAGGCTCATCTTCACCTTGGCGTGGCTCTTCGAGAGATATGTCGTTAAGTCGGTGATGTCGAAAAGGAAGCTTCGACAGCTCTTGTCGGTCGAGTTCGCAGCCACTTTTTCCAAGATTTCCGAGTGAATCTTCGCAAACACGGCGTCCTTGGGGTCATTTTTTTCCTGATAAAACTCAATAAAATAATCGTCAATCGGATGACCGTGCTGGTCGCGCAATCGGAAGACGACGTGCATGTATTCATGATACCACTCGGGGTTGTCCTTTTTCTTCCCTGAGAAAGTTTCGCCGGTGATTTTCTCACAAAGCTGAACATGCGTTTCGTAACTCTCGGCGGACACGCGAAGGGATCCCAGCAGAGCTTTCGTCCAGTCCTCTCGTTGTAGTTTTGCATTCGGGTCCAAAATTGAACTGTGACTTCGGTCGAAAACGCCGAAGGCGATCTTGCCGACATTCCGGGGGATATTGGACATTTTCGGCGAGGTTGGTTCTGAAAAATCCAACTGAATCTTGTGAGCGTTCAAATTGGCCGTGGAAACGCGCACGGTGTTATCCGAGCCATTCTCATGCTGGGTTCTGCCAATGCCAGATTCAAACGCGCGTGTGCCCACTAACACCGTTGTCAATGTGTGCTCGGGTGAAAATATCTTAAAACGAGGAGTAAAGAGATCGTCATCAGCCAGCTGCCAAGTATAAGGAGATGCGAGTTCCAGGGCATCAAGGATTTTCTCACCGGTCTGGAAAAGGTGGTCCCAGTCCCAGCCTAAGAGAACTCTCCCCAAAAGCGATTTTCCCTTCTTTGCCAAGGGAGATCCGAAGTTCGCCGGTGCGAGCATGCAAAGATGCTTAATCGGAGTTTTGGTGGCATCGCCCTGACAAATCTGCCGAAGGTATTCGCGAGCAACCAACCCGCCTGTGCTGTGGACGATCAAATCGAAGCTGTGACGGGTTTGCGGTATTTTCTTATCTCGCAACGCCCGTTGGAACGCAAAGCCGAGATCGTAGAGCGTGATCTCGTCGTTCATGGAGAGATAATCGCCAAGAAAAATGTCCACCGTGGTAAATCCCTGCCTCGAAAGCCACTTGGCAAGTGCTTGAAGGCTATCCGAGGTCCCATTCCATCCGTGAAGTAAAACGATTGGCATCAACGCCTCCTTTCGAACCGATCTCTTGGTTGCGACTCGTCTCTACTAAAAAACTGGTGAGAACACAATTGATTTTGGAAAACGAATTGTAGTTGCAGGCAGAAAATTAAGTTGCTAGAGAACCATGCAAGGAGGGATTTGATGCATTGGCATATTGTCAGCGGAATTATCCTTGTTGCGACATTGCTTGGTTTATCGGGATGCGGCACGACACGCGCTACAAGCACACAACTGGCGCGGGTGGCCAAAGACTGGTCGCTGGTCATTCGTGCCAGCCAAGTCATTCCCGTCTATCCTTTGACGGAGGATTTGCAGCCGGGAGACGTGTTCTTGGTGCAGACGCCGATTGAAAAGCAGATTAAGCTTTACGAAGCGAAAGGCTTTCTGCCGCTGGAGAATCTTGTGGCCCGACTGCGCCCGCTTGGGTATGAGGCATTTTATCGCGGCGCATTTGGAGTCAACGGTGAGAATCGTCCACCGCTCCATTGGCAGTCCAAGAAAGATGGCTGGGACGAGGCTCCTCACGCCGCATTTCCCTCCTACTCGTTTAGCGTGCAGCGCGGCGCGGGTTTGAGTCTGGCTTTGCCGGTTCAAGGTGTGCCCGTCGCCTTGAATCTCTTAGGCGCCGGCCAAGCGCATGGCAGTATTACAATTAAGGACGCTTACACATACGGGGTGGACTTACTGTCGCTGCGTGAGCAGGTCGAGGTATGGGGAGAAAAACACCGTCAATTTCTTCAGAATTATGCTCCGACGGAGAGGGGAGCCAGTTATCTGCGTGTAGTCAATCGAGTATATCTAACCGGTAAGGTAAACATTATGGTTTCAAGTGCCGAATCGTATGCTGGGTCGGTTTCCGGCGGAGCACCAAAACCTGTTGATCTTCTGCGGCTTGATCCCAATGAGCCAGGAAAAAGATACACCGAAGCAATGGAAGCGCTCAGTAAATCAGTAGATACTGCGATCCCAGGAGGCACGCTTAAACTGGCATCTGCTTCCGGACGTACGGTATCTCTAATAGAAAAGTTTCCGCAGCCGCTGGTTGTCGGTTATATCGGGTTTGACCTGCAGATTATGGAAGATGGTGAACTGGGTGATCCCATTCCAACACAATCGCTACTCAGCCAGACTCTAACGGTACGACAGGAAGCGTTAAGGCAGCTTCGCCAAGAGGAGATCATTCTAAAAGAGATTCTTGACTACGTGAACGACGGGACTGGAAAAGTTGATGGGAATAAACTGAAAGTTTTAGTCGAAAACACGGGTTTGGACCGAACACCGCCGAACTGGGTCAGCAGGTTTGCTGGCAAGCCACTTAGTGTGTTGAAAACCGATTTGAAAAGTGTGCACGGCACTAGCGTGCCAGCGATCGGACGGAATCTGCCGCGAAAGAAAGGTAACTCACCATGAACATTGAAATAGACGTTTTCGATAATGAACGGGATGCGCAAGTCAAAGCGGAGAAACATCGCCGACTCGGGCACCGTGCCGTCATTACCAAAACGAACCGAATCATGGTGTACGACAATCTGGAAGAATCGGATATCCTCCAGTATGAACAGAATGGGATGCCCCTCTACCTTGTCGAGGCGCGATGGTAGCTGTGCTAGAAATTTTCTCTATGAGGGGAGCGAGTGTAGTCTCAAGGTATCGGGATGAAGAGACGGACTTGATCGAAAAGACGTTATGGCTGTTAGGTTTGTCGAACTCAACGCCCAATCAGGGCATTGATCGGTTGACCGGCGGCAACTACGAGGTCCAACAGTACAAGGGCTTGATCCTCAAATCGTCGTATTGGCGCTGGCCGGAGCAAAATCAGGCGGGCAACGCCATTGATTTCTACATGAAAGTGCTCGGACTGTCGTTCGACCAAGCCATGAAAGAACTCACCGGGAAACGGTGAGATAACAGAAAAGAGCCGCTACCGTCCTATCGCTATGATGAGAGCGCAGCCGAAATCGCGTGAGTGGGCGAAAGACCAGCACGGTCATAACTCGCGATGCCGCTATGACGAAATCGGGCGCAAAATATGATGAGAGCGCGGTCAACTCGGAAAAATCGTATGATCAGAATTCGGTCATCGCGTACGACGTCAATTCGGCCTTTAACAGAAAGTGACGGTGTCCGAGTCGAAATCGTTGCCGCCTCTCACCGTCAGATCGAGTTGGTAAACGCCGTTCTCCAGCATCGTGAAGTCGAGGATGCCAAAGGAATCTCCCCCTGAAACCCGATTTGAACCTGTCAATAGAACCACAGGCAGGGACGCCTGTGCCACCGATTGAACAGTGACTTCCCAGGAAACTATGTCCGCTGGGTCAGCGTCGTCAGCGACACCGATGAGATCGAAGAGTCCATCACGGACGATTTGGTTTTCCGCGATATTGGAAATATCCGCAATCGGCGCAACTTCCCGCTGCTCTTGCTTTTGCAAGAGAAGCCACAACAACAACGGCGTCGTATTCAATCTCGTTTGCATCGCGTTATCTCAAAAACTGCCACCGCACCACAATCTCCTGAGCCACAACAACAATTACAATCTCTGCAAAAATTCGGCTATGTCGTTTTGCTTTGCTCCCCTTGCAATATCCATCCGCGTGCGTCGACACCTGTCCCGTGCTGCTGAATTTGCCCCTTTTTCTATGAGCAACTTTACCGTCTCAAGATTATCTGCACAATGTAGTGGAGTCCATCCATCGGCCTTCCTTTTTACATTTACCTCAGATCCCTTTGCTATCAGAAGAGTAATTAGGTCTGTTCGGTTATGGTTTGCTGCCGCATGAAGCGCTGTTCCACCTTCTTCGTCTCTCCAATTAACGTCTGCTCCGTGTTCAATCAGCAGTTGTGCCATTTCTATTGGACCATTCCCAGCACACGCAAAAAACAAAGGCGTACAATTTCCATTCTTTGTGGAAATATTAACGTTCAATCCGCATGAGAGCATTCGCGCTATCGACTGAAGCTTGTAATGAGCCACTGCATAATGCAATAGCGACCAGCCCAAGTCATCAAGTTCCTCGCCGAGTGAGGGATGTTTACGCAACAATGACTCAAGTGTCACAACGTTTTCCGTGTCAATCGCCTCCTTCGCTTGAAGTAACGTCCCCAAAACAGTGCCACCCGCCGGCGACTCTGTTTTTTTTACCGATCCAAAAAAATTTTTCAGGAATCTCATTTGTCGGTCCCTTTGCCAAACTGTCTTGCCCCGCTCCTACGAAGCATGTCCGCAACGCCTGATCGTTCTTCTGCCAACGCGTAGTCAAGGGGAGACCACCCGTCGAAAATATCTCGAGCATTTACATCCGCTTCGTAAAAAATCAGGATTTTTGCGATTTCAGTATTCCCACTCTTCGCTGCGAGGTGTAGAGGAGTACACCCGTTTGGATTTCGGCAGTTTACATCCGCGCCGAGCTGGAGGAGTAACTCTGTTATTTCTGCGTCTTCTTCTTCAACCGCTATTAAGAGCGGTGTGTTAACACTTTCTAGGTCTTTCATGTTTACGTCTAGACCTTCGGAAATTAGGAATTCTACAGCCCCAGGGTTTCGGTTCGTTACCGCGTAGTGTAAGAGCGATCCCCCCGTGTCTTCCAAAGGATTTTTCAGCCAGAGGTTTTCAACAATTAGGTCTTTCAGTTTATTGAAATCACTGTCGTCTATCGCTTGTTGAGCCTGCCAAATGACTTTCCCGAAAGGATCATTCGTATTCATTCTTATTTTATCCTTAGTACGGTTAATCTTTACAAAGATACTCTGCATTTATGTGCTGCATGCTCTTTGTCCTTACCTTATGAGGGCATCCAACGAACCGGATTTTAATTCGGTAAATTTGTCATTGTGACCATGGCCCGGCTCGTATGTCCAAAAATCGAGTGCTACCGATGTCCATAGTGTTACCGACATAAGCCGCCTTTCAATAAATACTTGGCACGGGGAATAAGCTAAAAACTGAAACTACCGTCCCACTACGCAGAGCACTACTCTGCATTATAATTGCCTGTGGCCTTCCAAAGGTTGCATTCTGGCTGTTTCGTAACAAAGTCACGTAAAAAGCGAAAGGTATGTATTGTTGGCTACCATATAAACTAGCGTAGGCCGTGATAGCGCGCCACTGCGTTGAATTCGTTTTCGCTGACAGATAGGCAGTCACCGCGGTTCGTTTTGAATCACCTATTGCCCAGCCTTTAGGCCTCTGGGGTACGGGATGGTTTCTCGTAGAGTATCTAACGACATCGCCATTCCGAAATACAAAATCGGCGGAGTTGAACCTTTGCTTTTTCCCTCCCGTAAACGAGAGCCTAAGAAATGGATTTGAAGCATTCCTATAAGCTTCAGAGGAACCGCTACAACCTATTCCTGGTGAAACCGGTGTTCCTGCACGAAGAATCCCCTCGGGAGAAGGCGTATTTTG
Organism: uncultured Verrucomicrobiota bacterium; assembly: GCA_964348665.1. Lineage (GTDB taxonomy): Bacteria > Verrucomicrobiota > Verrucomicrobiia > Palsa-1439 > CAYGDP01 > CAYGDP01. The sequence goes on along the minus strand of CAYGDP010000002.1, from coordinate 150,933 downwards.
TGCAAGGACCTTCACTTGGAATCTAACCCCGATTGGAATAATAGAAGAAATCGGCTCGGCTAAACCACAGATCGTATTCTTGATTATCCCTTCAAAGTCCGTGCCAGTTATCGAAGACAGGTTACTTCCAAATTCATGGAGCCCTGGCACGAACGAAGCGATCGAGTTAACAAAAAAACTACCAGCCGCTCCAAACGCCTGTTGCTTAACATACTGCTTAGCTTCATGTACAGCTAGCGCGCGTATACCTTGTAGAAAACCTTGGATTAGTGTCGTCAAATTTAATTCGATTAGTGAAAACAACCCACTCGGATCGCGAAAGAGGTGCGTATTTGAGTTTGCGAAGATGTAGAAATTCATCATCTCGGGTGTGAACTGGTCCATTTCGATGGGGTCGCGACTGAGGAATCGACCGGTCTGTGGGTCGTAAGTGCGAGCACGCATGGAATATAGCTGAGTGGAGATGTCAAGCCATTGTCCGTGAAAACGGAAGTCGCCACCGATGGTCGCGGGTGCAGCAGAGTCGCCGGTTACCACTCGCGGATTTCCGAAGCCGTCGTATTGGAAGCTTGCAACACCTTGACCGCTGGCGTTCGCCAATCCGATCACTGATCCCATCGCGTCGTCAAGGTAATAAACTGGCTGGCCGCTGGCATCGAAGCGCAGCAACGGCGTCTCGCCTACGTACGCGTAGCCCATCTGAACCGCGCCGCTGACGTCGGTCACCAGATACGGTTGTTCAAGTCCATCTGCCAATGTCGGCGCGACGAGGAAGTTCCTAATGTCACCCGCTCCGTTTGCTATTCCCACGCGCCGACCCATAGCGTCATAGGTATACGTTTCTGTCGCGCCGCCCGCCAGCCCTTGCACACCTGTCACGTGTCCGTAGCTGTCATAAGTTAGCATCAGATTCAATCCGTCGCGGCTGATCGCGGTTGTGTTTCCATCCGAATCATAGCTGTAGGATTCATCATCGCTGCCTGGCCCGTCCACCGCTGTGAGACGGAAGCCCGTCTGGTAGTTGTATGTGCTCGCTCCCAACGCCGTCGTTCTGCCGACCCGATTTCCCGCGTCGTCATATTGATAAGTGATTTGCTCGATAAGCACGTTGTTGGGATCAAAATAGGCTTCGCTGGTCATGCGTAGCGCGTTATCGTAACCGAGCAACACATACGAGTCGTCTTCGCGCGTGATCTTGCTTGGCTCACCGATTCCCTGACGCTCGTAGCGCAGCGATGCAATCACATTGCTGCCGCTATCCTTGTGGATGATGACTGTCACTTGATCGCTGTCATTGTATTCGTAGGTCGTCTCGATTCCGTTGGGCAATGTTCGTTTGCCTAGCCGATAAACCTCATCATATTCATACGTCGTCACCCCACCCAACGGGTCGGTCACTTGGTCGAGATTCCCGATTTCGTTATAGTGATAAAGCGTTGTGTAACCTAACGCAGTCGGAGATTCCTTGGCCGTCACAGAGATCACGCGTCCCAGCAAATCATATCCGTATTCGACGCTCGCAGTGGTCGGATAATCAATGCGCTGCAAATTTCCGATTTCGTCATACGTGTAACTGGTAATGCCCGTGTTATCCTGCTGCACGGTAACTTGGTCATTGGCGTTGTAGGAGTATGTTGCAGATTCTCCCTCGGAAGTCATACGCGAGGTCGTGCGACCTGCGTCATCGTAGAGGAGGCTAATCGTTTCGCCCGACGGCAGCGTTACCACAGAAGGTAAATTGTTCGCCCCGTAGGAATAGCTCTGCACGCCCCCATCCCCAAAGGTCATCGTGCTGCGATTTCCAATAATATCGTACGTGAAGCCAAGCGTCTCGCTGGTGGGACCAAGGATAGAAGAAAGACCATCTAACCCGTAATTATAATTGTAAACGCTCCCGCCTAAATCCGTTGCCGTCGAAAGTCGGCCAACGTCGTCATACGTGTACGACCGCACATGACCGCCTTCATCCACCAGTGACGTGGGGAACTCATCGGGGTCATCAATCACCCCATCCAAGTAGCTCGCGCTCGATTCCGTCCCATCGGGATTGATCGTGCGGATCGGCACACCAAGCTCCGAGAACTCCGTTGTCGTCGTCCGTCCCAACGGATCGGTCACAGACGTGGTGAATAATGTGTAGCTGTATAATAAGACATTTCCATTCGCATCACTCGTCGCTGCGAGCCGGCCATCCGGTCCGTAGCTGAAAGTTTGCGAGTTTCCTTCTGCATCCGTAGTCCGAATCACGCGGTTTGCGAGATCATATTCCTTCGTCGTCACGGCACCCGTCGCCACGTCTACGACGCTAACCACACGACCTAGATCATCATATTCATATTGCGTCACGTTCCCCATTGGATCAACCTGTTGGGTCAATTGCCCCGCCGCGTTGTAATCGAAATCTATCGTGCTGCCGTTCGTCAACTCCCAGCCGCCTAACCGCCCTGTTTCGTCAAACTCGCGCCCAAGATGTCCGATTGTCGGTGCATCCAGCGTCGTCCATTCGTCTTGGAAACTGTAACCATAGTTGGCCGTGATACCATTGCCGTAATCCGAGGATGTCTCCCGACCATTTTCGTCGTATTGGAATGTCGAGGTCACCCCGTTATCCGTCATCGTCGTGATCTGGCCGTTCGCATCGTAGGTGCTGGTGATCGTATTGCCTATGGAATCAGTGAAGCTGATATTGTTGCCGACCGAATCATATTGGTAGGAGAATGTCCCGAACGCATCGGTCTCGGAGGTCGTGTTTCCCACCGCGTCGAACGTCCATGAACTCAACACCACGGCGTCCTCATTGGTGATTGCCAGCAGATTCCCATTGGAGTCATACGTCGAAAATTCCGCTGCTCCAGTCGGCAGCATGACGCTGGTGCTATTACCGAACTCGTCATAGGTGTAACGTATTGTGAACTCCTCAGGATTCTGGTCTGCGCCATGAGGATCAGTCACCGATAGCACGTTCCCTTGTGAATCGTATGTGTAGTTGCGCGTATTGCCCAGAGGGTCAACGTGGGTGAGTAAGTTATTGTTGCCGTCGTAAATCCAATGATTGACAACCGCCATGCCATCGAGGAACTGTGTTCTCTCCGTTACATTCCCACGCGTGTCATAGGTGTAAATTGCCGGGATACCAAGCCCGTTGAAAATTGTCTGCGTGTGTCCCGACAAGTCGTAGTTGAACTCCACACGATTGCCCTTCGCGTCAATCGTAGCGATGATGCGTCCGTTATCATCATATTCCGTCCGAGCGGTTGTTCGGCCAAGTGGATCTATTATCTCTGTAATGTAGTGCGATAAACTGGGATTTCCATAGACATATTGGGTGGTATTGCCAACTCGGTCGGTTGCGGAGGTGAGGTTGCCCAAAGAGTCATATTCATAAGTCATTTGTGCGCCCAGTGGGTCAGTAATGGCTACGATGCGACCTTCAGGATTCCGGTCGAATGTAATCAAACGTATTGGGTCACCCAAGGCATTAAAGGAAGCGATTTGATCGTTGCTAATAACCGTCGTGTTCCCATTTCGATCAATGACTTGTGTGAGTTTCCCCTCGCCATAAGTGTGGACGAAGAGGCTCGCGCCTTCCTCGGTGAGGACAAAGTGTTCACCCAAATCTTCCCGCTCGATGACGTAGCGCGTGCCGCCGGTGGCGGTGTGGCCCAGCGGGAAGCCGTCGGTGCGGTGGCCGGAACGATCAACCCGCGCGCCGTCTTTGCCCGTCAGGATGAAGCTCTTGAAATCAAACGCATCCATCGGCGTGCCCAAGCCCGCCGCTTCCCAGAACGGCGTTAGGCCGGGGAGTTGGATGAGCTTATTGGAGACGGTCGGTTGGAGGGTGTAATAGACGCCGGGCGGGGCCGTCCAGAAAGCTTGGTAACAGAAACAAGACACACCCGAAGCGTCCGAAAGACCGGGCGTCAGCGAGAACGCGAACGTTGTCCGCCGCCCATCGGGGAGCGTGAGAGTGATGTTGCGCCCGCCACCGTCGCGCAGGCTAAAGTTTGTGCCATCAATGTCCTCGGCAGGGACGCGGAACTCATCGGTGGTAAACTCCACGTCGCTGATCGAGTATGTCCACGAGAACCCGAAATCTCCGTCTCTCGGATTGAGCGAGTTGTACGTGCGAATCACCGAGAGCGGGATGCCGCTGACAGGAATCACCAAATCTTGCTGTGAGAAACCGAACTGGCCGACCTTGAGATTGCTGTCCAACGCGAAGGTGACGGTGTCCGAGTCGAAATCGTTGCCGCCTCTCACCGTCAGATCGAGTTGGTAAACGCCGTTCTCCAACATCGTGAAGTCCAGCGTGGCAAGATTGTCACCGCCGGAAACCCGACCCACATGGAAGCCTTGCGCGTTGAGCGGAGCGGGCGTCATGTCTCGGACAAACGTGCCATCGGGCAGGAAAAGGCTCAACTGGTAAGAGACCGCGTCGGTCGGGTCGAGATCATTGGCGATGCCAACCAGATCAAACAATCCATCCCGCACCACTTGGTTCTCCGCGATGTTGGAAATATCCGCAATCGGCGGATTGGGATTGTTGGGATCAGCCACACCGATGGTGAAGCGCTGCGCGCTCGGCGCGCCATGCGGGTCGGTCACCACGATCGAGACGGTGTGGAAACCAATGTCCGCCGCAGACGGCGTCCAAGTGATTTGTGACTCGTTATTGGTGACTGGGGTGAGCGTCATTCCCGCAGGAGCTTCGGTCAGCGTGAACGTGATCGGCTCGGATTCCGGGTCAACGGCGGTGACAATATAAGTGTAGAGCGTATCCACCGTCGCAAAGAACGGCGGGGTGGAGGTCACCACCGGCGGGGCATTCTCCGCCGTGGCCAGCACGGTGATGGAATAATTTTGGGAAGAGAAGGCTTGCCCGTCGGAAACCGCCACCGAGACGCTCGCGCTGCCCGCCTGCGCGCTGGTCGGCGTCCACAGGATCAATCCCGTCCCCGCGTCCATGGTCATTCCCGCCGGAGCGCTGGTCAGGAAGAAGGCCAGCGGATCGTTTTCAGGGTCGGTGGCGCGGACGGCATAAACATACGTCTTGCCGACCACGGCGCTGGTCAGCGGCGTGGAAGTAATGCTGGGGGCGATATTGACCAAGCGAACCGCCACCGTGAAGCTTTGGGTTGAAGAACCGCCGAAGGGATCGCTGACTTGGATGACAGCGGGTTGGAATCCTGCTTGATCCGCGTTGGGCGTCCAACGCAGCGAGCCAAGCTGCGAATCCATGGACATTCCCGCCGGGCCGCTGACCAGCGTCCATGTGAGCGGGTCATGATCGGGGTCGGAGGCGACAGCGTCATAACGATAGAGATCACCCACAAGAGCTGAACCCGTCGGGTTGGAAACGATAATCGGCGGCTGATTGGTGAACTCGGTGGTGACGTTGACGTTAAACTCTTGTCCCACAATAGCGCCTCGGCCATCAGAGATTTCCAGCCGCGCAAAGTTCGGTCCGAGTTGAGCGGACGTCGGCGTCCAACGGATCAAACCATCGGCATCCACCGTCATGCCTGCGGGGGCGATTGGCAGAGAATAAGTCAGGACGTCATGATTGGGATCGGTGGCCACGACCGCATAGAGATAGAGCGAACCAACAGCGGCATTGATGCGCGGCGTGGAACTGATGGAAGGCGGCTCATTGGCGATCGTCTGCGTCACGACGGGCAGCCCAAACGACTGCGTGGCGACGCCGCCCCGACCGTCGCTAGCCGAGACGGCGACATTCTGGGTTCCCACCTGGGCGGCGGTCGGCGTCCATGAGATCAGTCCCGTGGCGGAGTCAATCAGCATTCCGCTGGGAGCGGTGGTGAGTTGGAACGTAATCAGGTCGCCATTTACGTCTGTGGCTTCCACTTGGTAACGATAGGGCGCATCCACGACGGCGGGGCCGAGCGGCTCGGAGACAATGGTTGGCGCGTCATTTGGGGCGCTGGTCACCACGGGCAAATCAAACGACTGCGTAAAGAATCCGCCGCGACCGTCGGCGACCGTGATGGCGACGGGTTGATTGCCGACCTGACCGGCGGTAGCGGTGTACGAGACAAGCCCTGTCTGGCTATCCATCGTCATCCCACTGGGAGCGGTATCGAGACTGAAAGTGAGCGGATCGCCATTGGGATCGGATGCTTCCACCTGATACCGATAAGGGAAGCCGACAACGGCGGGCGCGGGAGGCGAGGAAGTGATTTGAGGGGCGTCGTTGACCGCTTCAGTGACGGTGGGCAATCCAAACGACTGGGTGGCGATCCCGCCCCGGCCATCGGTCACGGCGATGCTGACTTGATTGGTACCGACCTGATCGGCGGTCGCCGTCCACGTCAAAAGGCCGCTCAAATGATCAATCACCATGCCCGAGGGGGCGACGTCCAAGCGGAAGGTGAGCGGATCGCCATTGGGATCGGAAGCTCGCGCTTGATACTGATACGGGAACCCGACAACGGCGGGGGCAGTCGGCGTCGAGGTGATGGCAGGAGCGTCATTGGCAACGGCCACGGCGAGATCAAAGCTCTGCGCGTCCATTCCGCCACGACCATCGGCGACGGTGATGGCGACGGCGTGAGTCCCAATCTGACTGAAGGTTGGCGTCCAGGAGAGGATTGAGGATTGAGGAGTGAGGAAAGAGAGGGTCATTCCGGAGGGCGCAGTCACCAATTGGAACGTCAGCGCGTCGCCGTCGGCGTCTTGCGCGCGGACTTGATATTGGTAGAGCAGGCCGACCAAGGCGGGACCGAATGGAACCGAAGTGATGGAAGGCGGGTTATTGGCGGGGCTGACGATGATTTGGAAGGATTGCTCGTCGCTGCCGCCGTTGCCGTCCGAAACTCGCAGCACGACGTCGTGCACACCGACCTGGGCGGCGGTGGGTTCCCAGATCACGACGCCGGTTACGGGATCCACCAGCATCCCGGCGGGTTTGACCAGGAGATCGAAGCTGAGCGCATCGAAATTGGGATCGGTCGCGGCGGCTTCGTAGAGATAGGTCTGGCTTGCAATCGCTTCAGTAATCGGCTCGGTCACGAAGAAGGGCGGCTGCTCTTCCACAACCGCCACCTGCTTGTTGCCGAAATCCAGTCCCGCGACGATCTGGCCGTTGGCGACGCTGACCGCGTATGTTCCGCCCAGGGGAGCCGTCTGGCTAAACCCGCGCTGAGCTTCCTCGGCGACGAGATAATCGCCGGGCAGAAGATTATCGAAGGAATAGTTTCCGTTGACATCGGTAAGCCTGACCGACTCGCCAAAGTCGCGCCGGCCATTGCCGTTTTGATCTAGATAGATCGCCCAATTGGCAAGACCGGGTTCTTCGGAAGCGCGGACGCCGTTCCCGTCCAGATCGTTGAATTTCGCGCCGCGGATTTGGGCGGGGGCTTGCCCTTGAACCGAGAGGAAGAAACTCTGTTCGCCGATCCCGCCGCGATTCTCGCTCACGCGGACGGTGACGACGTGATTTCCCACGTCGCTCAACGTTGGATTCCATGAAATCAATCCCGTCATTCCGTCAATGGTCATCCCCGCTGGGAAGGTCGTCAGGGAATAGGTCAAAGAATCGTTGTCCGCGTCAAGGGCATCCACGTCGTAGGTGTAAGCGGTTCCCGCGAACCCCGTGGTGATCGGTTGGGTGACGATCACGGGCGGGTGATTGCCCGGTTCCTGGCTGACGAAAATGGCGAAGCTTTGGAAGGCGTCGCCGCCGTGGCCATCGGAAACAGTGAGAACCACATTTTGAACTCCGAGCTGGTCGGCGGTGGGCGTCCAAGTGACAAGACCGTTGGCATGGACGCTCAAGCCTTGCGGCCCGCTAAGCAGGGAGAAGATCAGCGCGTCGTTGTCCGTGTCGGTTGCGGTGGCCAAATAATTATAGGTGAGGTTGACGTTGCCAACAACCGTTGGAATCGAGGTGAAGACCGGCGGACGATTCGGCGGAACGGCAGTGACCGAGAGCAAGTAATGTTGCCGGCCAAACCCGCCCCGGCCATCGGCGACTTGAAGGGTAATGGAATGGGTTCCGAGGTCGCTTGTGATCGGCGTCCACGTCACCGCGCCGGTCGCGCTCTCGATGGTCATCGCGGCGGGGCCGGAGAGAATCGAGAAGCTCAGCGGGTTCACATCAGGATCCGCAGCGTCGGCGAGGTAGGAATAGGTCTGGCCCAGGGCAACCGAAAGATCGGGAACGGTGGTAAACGCGGGCGCGCGATTGAGGCGACCCAAGAAGACCAGATCGTAGGTGAACCGAACGCGGTTGGGATTGAAGAAGGCCAGCGTTTGCGAGCCGAGCAGTTCTCCGGGCGCGATCGAGCCGTCAATGACCAGACTGCTCAGGTCGTAGTACGCGATACCATCGGGAGTCACCCCGTCGCTGTCGGCCAGTTGCACGCTTGAATCGCTGAAGTTGGTCACCCCGAGCAGGAAAGGCGCATCCACGTAAAACGAGCCGATGCTGCGAATCGAGTCAAGGTCGGCATACAACACGTCGGCGCTCTCGGTAAACGAGGTGCGGCCATATTCACTGACGAAGCTGCGGCTAACATCGGTCAACTGCGCGAAATCAACGTCGCCGGCCGTCACTTGCACGCCGGTGAGAGTCAGCGTTGCGGTGACGCTCTGGCCGAAGGCGTCATACGCGGTAAACTCATAAACATTCTCGCCGGGCAAAAGCGTGACTCGGGTGAAGAAATTCCCAATCAAGTCCAGCGCCTCGACGGTCGTTCCATTGGCGGTGACCGTGGCGATCCGATTGGGAATCTGCGTTCCCGTCTCGGCGATAAAGGGACGGCCGGAAGCGGCTAGGCCGGTAATCAGAATCGAACTGCCCGCGTCGAATCGCTCGCCGTTGGCGGGGCTGGAGACCGTGATGGTCGGCGGCGGCAATTTATAAATGGAGATCGCTTGCACGCTCGGACGAGTGGCGTCGTCCTCGGAGACGACGGTGACTTTGAGTTGCAAGAACCGACCGGCGACGTCGTGGAGGATTTGGCCGGACTGGATCGTGATGTAGGGCAGGCTCGCCAGATCACTCAAGCTGTCGGCGGCGCGCACTTGCACCACCATGCTTGTCCCCACGGGGATGGTCGCGTCCACAACGACAACTCCCCAGCCCGTTCGGTCTTGTTCGCCGTCAATGGTGTGCGTCCAGACGCCTTGCGGGACCAAGCTGTGCGAGACAAAGCCGGTCATGTCGCTGTAGTTGTCAGGACCCGCCCCCAGACCCAGAGCAACGCTCAATTCAATCGCGCCCACCGGGTAACCGCCTGCGCCGATGTCGCCCGCGCTGGGATCAATGCGGCTGGCGCGATTGCCTCGTTCGGCGACCCAAATCTTGCCATTCGGGTCCACCGCCAGCGCGTTGACCTCGTGAAAGCCGGTGACAAACCCGACCGTGATGTGTCGGGTCGGATCGTTGGGGTCGGGTGCAAGATGCCAAACCTTCGAGCCAAACATCTGCGCCACCCAGACGTGGCTGTTGGCGTCCACCGCCACTCCTTGGGAGGGGAATGGTTGCGGGTAGCGGTTCAGCACGCGGCCATCCGAATCCAACTCGAAGAGACCGTAGCTGCATCCAATCCCGCCGTTGGTGATCCAGATGTGACCCGTGCGCGGGTCGGTCGCGATTCCGTAATTGTTGCCGATGCTGGCGCTGGTGCCCGCCGGCGGCGGATTGACGTTGGGAACGAAGCGGATCAGCGAGTTCGATGACCAGAGCACGCCGTTGCGATCCACCAGACCGCCGAAGCCGGCGCGACCGGTGTTAAACTGGGTGCCGGGAATCGGCTGACCGGTGACGCCGCTGATTTTTTCGTGGTCGTGATCGCCCACGCCGCCCACCCAGAGATCGTTGTTGCCGTCAATGGCGACGGTGCCCGTCCTGGTGCCGCTGACGCGGGTGTAATTGATGATGAGTTCGTCTTCCGCCGTGAAAACGCCGCCCAGCGAATCCGTCCCGCCGGCGTTGTTCCAGGCAAGTATGTTGCCCAGACCAAAGGAGGTTTTAATCAGGCCGTCGCCATCGCGGTCAATGGCCGTGGAATAGAGGAAGGGTCCTTGAAGATATTGGCCGCCGGGATCGGGCGTGAAACTGCCGTCGGGATTTTTGATGCCGCGCGTGCCGCCGATGACAAGGGCGATTCGGGTCACCGATCCTTTGCCATCCGAGGATTCATCGCGATTGGCGACCCAGACGTTGCCCAAGAGGTCCACCGCGGTCGCGGAGGGATTGCGTCCCATCCCATCGGGCGCGGTGAGGTATTCGCCGAGAATCTCACCCGTGTTGGCATCCAGACGGATGATCGTGCCCCGGGCGGATGCGGCGATGTTCACGTAAGGGAAGAAGGGGAATTGCGCCATCAGTCCCATTTCATCGGGCACCTGGGTCGCAGTGAGGTTGGAGGAGAGCGTTCCTTCGTGGAAATCCTCCGTCGTGGTAAAGAGGAATCGTTCTTCGGCGTCGTAAAGTTCGTTGTCGTCATTGAGGATCGTTCCGATGCCGATTCGGGTGGTGTTGGGCGAGAACACCAGGATGCGATTGACGATCTCCACAAAGAACGTCTCGTCGGTCGCGCTGGCGTTGTCGCCGTTGACCGGGACGGTGATCGGCTTGGTGACTTCGCCCGGCGCGAAGGTGAGCGAGCCGGTGGTCGCCACGTAATCATGCGCGGAGGTGGCCGTGCCATCCTTGGTGGCGTAGTCGAGAGTTAGCGACGTGGTGCCGGGTTGGTCCAGACTGACCGTGAAGATGAAATCGGTTATCCCCAAATCGCCTTCGGGAAGACTGACGTTGGTGATGGTAATACCCACGACGCGTTGGAGGCTCACGTCGTTGCCGCTGCCCCCGCTGTAGCTAAGTTGATACAGGTCGTCGTTGAGCATCACAAAGGTGTTTTGGGGCAAACCCACGAAGGTTCCCGTCACACCGTCGGTCGCGTCGTTGTCGAGGAAGATGATTTCTCCCGATAGGGGTATCGTGGATTCGAGGGCGAGGTTGATGCCCCCTTCCAGAGTCACCGCGCCGGCGACCCGGAATTGATCGAACCCGATCCCCGCGCCAACATCGAAGAGCTGAATATGCAGCGAGCCGGTGGTCGTCTGGGTATAATTGCCGGCGAGATTGAGGATGCCGACGTCCATCCCAATTGAAGCGCCCGGTCCAAGTTCGCCGCCGTTTACGACGTTGGCAAAGATCGTTCCGATGCCGGTCAAGACGCCGCCTTGAATGGTGAGAGTTTGAGTGGAACTCAGACTGCCTCCCTCCAACGCGGTGACGCCGCCAGTCTGGGTATAAGCGCCGGTGAAACTAAGCGTGCCGGTCAGAATCTCGACCGAGCCAAAGTTGATAAAATCAATCGCAATCGTGGTTGTGCCGCTGCCCTGTTGGCGGAAGATGCCGCTGTTGGAGAAAGTGGATTGCGCGCCGCCGTAGTCGTTGACGATGGCGTTGTTGGCTTGGGCGATCCAAAGGCCGTCGTTGTTGATGTGCGTTCCGAAACCGGTCCGGATGCGGCCGCTGGTCCAGTTGACAGTTCCATCGTTATTCAAGGTCGAACCAACGATGTCTTCATTCCCGCCGATCAGATTCAAGGTCGCTCCGTGAGTCCCAATCAAGGTCGCTCCGTTTACGATCCGGCCCGCGGTCCAACTCATCGTCCCGCTTACCGTGAGGCTGCCGCTGCCCGCAACATCACTGCCACGGAGCAAGGCGTTGACCGTTGTAGCCGCCGTATTGAAGCTGATGGTGCCGCCCTGCAGATCGGTGGTGCCGCTGACTGTCCAGGAGCCGTTGACCACCGTGCTGCCGGTGAAGATGCCAAGCGTGCCACTGCCGGTGACCGAGGAAGTGGCACTCAAAGTATGAGTACCTTCGCCAAAGAAGAGCGCGCCAGGACTGGTGGCGTTGAAGCTGCCGCTGCTGTTGCCCCCGCCTCGCAAATGCAAAGTGCCGCTGGTGACTTGCGTGCTGCCATCGTTGTCATAGACAATAAAGATGTGGCTGCTGGACGTGCCGGTGTGTTGGAAGCTGCCGAAGTTGGAGAAAGTGGACTGAGCGTTGCCGTAGTCGTTAGAAATCTGGTTGTTGGCCTGGGCTGTCCAAAGCCCGTTGTTGGCAATCAGCGCACCAGAACCAGTGCGGATGCGGCCAGCGTTCCAATTGACAGTCCCGAAATTGCTGAGCGTCGAACCGACGATGTCTTTGTCATTGCTGTTGATGAGATTGAGCGTGGCGGTGTTGGCAATGACAAGCGTGCCGCCGCTGACTACTCGACCTCGCTGCCAGTCCATCGTATCTGTGACGGTGAGAGAGTCGGAGCCGGTGAGATCGCTACCACGGAAGATTCCTGTCACCGTGGAAGCGGCTGTATTAAAGGCGATGGTGCCGCCCTGTAAATCTGTCGTGCCGCTGACCACCCAAGAACCGTTGACAATGGCGCTGCCGCTAAAGATGCCCACTGTGCCTGATCCGCTGACCGAGGAAGTGGCGGTTAGAGTGTGGGTGCCTTCGCCAAAGAAGAGCGCGCTGGGTGAGGTGGTGCTGAAACTACCACTGCTATTGCCGCCACCGCGCAGGTGCAGCGTGCCGCTGGGGACATCGGTAGAGCCGTTGTTGTCATAGACGATGAAGATGTGGCTGTCGCCGCTGCCGCTATGTTGGAAGCCGCCAGAGTTGGAGAAAGTGGATTGGGCATTGCCGTAATCGTTAGAGATTTGATTGTTGGCTTGGGCGATCCAGAGACCGCTATTGCTAATCAGCGCACCAGAACCAGTACGGATGCGGCCAGCGAGCCAGTTGACCGTCCCGAAATTGGCCAGCGTTGAACCGACGATGTCTTTGTCATTGTTGTTGATGAGACTGAGGGTGGCGGTGTTAGCGATAGTGAGCGTGCCGCCGCTGACGATTCGACCGCTGCTCCAGTCCATCGTATTGCTCACCGTCAGAGAACCAGTGCCGGTGAGATCGCTGCCACGAAAGATGCCAGTGATGGTGCTGGCTGCTGTGTTAAAGGCGATTGTACCGCCTTGTAGGTCAGTGATGCCACTGACCATCCAACTACCGTTGACAATGGCGCTACCGCTGAAGATGCCAAGCGTGCCACTGCCACTGACCGAGGAGGAAGCGCTAAAGGTGTGAGTGCCTTCGCCGAAGAGGAGTCGGCCTGGGGTCGGCGCGTTGAAACTGCCGCTACTGTTGCCCCCGCCGCGTAAATGCAAGGTACCACTGGTGACATCAGTACTGCCGTTGTTGTCAAAGACGATGAAGATATGGCTATCACCGCTGCCGCTGTGTTGGAAGCTGCCGGAGTTGGAGAAGGTGGACTGAGCGTTGCCATAGTCGTTAGAAATCTGGTTATTGGCCTGGGCGATCCAGAGGCCGCTGTTTGCAATCAGCGAGTCGGAGCCAGTGCGAATGCGGCCAGCATTCCAATTGACAGTCCCAAAATTGTTGAGCGTCGAACCGACGACGTCTTTGTCGTTGCTGTTGATGAGATTGAGCGTTGCGGTGTTGGCGATGATGAGCGTGCCGCCACTGACGACCCGACCACTGCTCCAGTCCATCGCATTGCTCACCGTCAGGCTGCCGCTGCCAGCCAGATCGCTGCCACGGAAGATGCCTGTCACTGTAGAAGCCGCCGTATTGAAGCTGATCGTGCCGCCTTGCAGATCAGTGATGCCGCTGACTGTCCAGGAACCGTTGACAACGGCGCTACCACTGAAGATGCCAAGCGTGCCTGAGCCGCTGATGGAGGAACTGGCGCTCAAAGTGTGCGTGCCTTCGCCAAAGAGGAGTCGGCCCGGGGTCGGCGCGTTGAAACTGCCGCTGCTGTTGCCCCCGCCGCGTAAATGCAAAGTGCCGCTGGTGACATCAGTACTGCCGTTGTTGTCATAGACGATGAAGATGTGGCTGTCGCCGCTGCCGCTGTGTTGGAAGCTGCCGGAGTTGGAGAAGGTGGACTGGGCGTTGCCGTAGTCGTTAGAAATCTGGTTGTTGGCTTGGGCGATCCAAAGCCCGCTGTTGCTAATCAGCGAGCCAGAGCCAGTGCGGATGCGACCAACGAACCAGTTGACCGCGCCGAAATTGTTGAGCGTCGAGCCGACGACGTCCTTATCATTGCTGTTGATGAGATTGAGCGTGGCGGTGTTGGCGATGATGAGCGTGCCGCCGCTGACGATCCGACCGCTGCTCCAGTCCATCGTGTCAGTGACGGTGAGACTGTCGCTGCCGGCTAGATCACTACCGCGGAAGATGCCAGTGGCAGTACTGGCGGCGGTGTTAAAGGCAATGGTGCCACCCTGCAAATCAGTGATGCCACTGACGCTCCACGTGCCGTTGACAATGGTGCTGCCTGAGAAAATCCCCACCGTGCCGCTCCCGCTGACCGAGGAGGAGGCGTTCAAGATGTGAGTGCCTTCGCCAAAGAAGAGAGCACCGGGGCTGGCAGCATTGAAGCTGCCGCTGGAAGTGCCACCAGCACGCAAGTGCAGCGTGCCGTTGGTGGCATCGGTACTGCCGTTGTTATCATATACAATAAAGATGTGGCTGCTAGAACTACCGATGTGTTGGAAGCTGCCGCTATTGGAGAAAGTAGATTGCGCATTACCATAATCATTAGAGATCTGATTGTTGGCTTGGGCGATCCAAAGCCCGCTGTTGGCAATCAGCGAGCCGGAGCCAGTGCGGATGCGGCCAGTGTTCCAGTTGGCCGTCCCGAAATTGTTGAGCGTAGAACCAACAACGTCTTTATCATTGCTGTTGATGAGATTGAGCGTGGCGGTGTTGGCAATGACGAGTGTACCGCCGCTGACCAGGCGGCCTGCAATCCAATCCATGGTGTTATTAATTGTAAATGGACCTGCGCCAGTCAGATCGCCGCCGCTCAAAGTAAAGGTGTTATTAACTTCGGAAGGAGCGGCAACACTCAAAGTGCCGCCCGACAACACAAGAGCTTCATGGCTGGTGACACTATTGACTGATTGAGCGCCAAATCGAATAGTAACGGTTGGGTTTGCGGTGGGCCGATCAATAATGACATCATCGGTGGGGCTGGGAACCGTGCCGGTATCCCAATTGGCGGCATCGTCCCAAAATCCATCGCTATCCACGTTCCAGAAAACTTCCGGATCGGCGATGCCTTCCGGGTGACGGTTGTTATTTGCCAGGGCAAACGTATCCGTGACAAGAAGAGAGCCGCTTCGCACATCTTGCGACTCAGCGTAGTGGAAAACCGCATTCCGCAGACGATCCACCACCCAGAGGTCGCTGCCCCCGTTGGGATTGAGGGTAATGCCGCTAGGGTCAACATTGAGGGGGTCCAATAGCCACGAACCAAGAAGCTGACCGGTCATGTCATACACGAAAACTTTGTTTAGATGATCGAAATTATCCGTCACCCAAAACGTCGATCCGTCGGTGACCAGCCCGGTGGGATTGCGATCCTCTACGACCAAGGGGAAACTGGCGTCAGGAGCTTGCGAACCTGAACGACGGCTGGCGGCGCCGGAGTAGCGGTAAACAACGTTGTCGGGAGTGTCGATAATCCAGATGTCGGTGCCGTCAGTCGTGATGTCCTGCGGTTGGTTTAAGCCGGGGTCCTGCCAGGAACCCAGCAAGGCACCCTCGCCGGTATAAACATAGACGGTCTTATTGGCGTCAATCACCCAAAGAGTATCGCCTGTGCTGTCGCTGGCGACGCCACGGGGGCGGGAATCAAACTGGCCCAGATCAGACTCGCTGACAAATCCGCCGTCGCGGTCATAACGGAACGTGGAGCGACGATCCTGATCCACAACGAAGAATTTGGTGGGCAGGATCGTAATTTGGAAACTGGCCGAACCAGAGTCAAGGTCGTCATCGGTGACCGTGAGAGTTACCGTGTAAACACCTCCACCTTGATAAACGTGGTTGGCCGTAACCGTGCCGGTGGTAAGCACGCCCTCTGAGCCTTGCACAACGGTGAGAGTTCCTTCACTTGGCGTGGTGCCGTCACCCCAATCAATCAGAGCGGTGAACGTCTCCTCGGTGCCGGCGGTAGGACTGGTGAAGCCCGGATCGCTAAACGTGCCGATGGTAAAATCCAACGCCAGTTCCTTGTCTTTGTGGGTTTGGTTCGGACCGACGGTGACGGCAGGCGCTACGTTGGCAATCGTGGCGGTCGCGGAGTCGCTACCGACTCCCTCATTGTTGTCAGAAACGGTCAGGGTGATGGTGTAGTTGCCGTTATCGGCATAAACGTGGCTGGCCGTCACCGTCCCACCGTCTTGAGTTGCGGTGACAACTCCTTCGCTGGTGGTGTTATCCCCCCAAGAAATGAGCGCCGTATGGGTGTCACCGATGTCCGGATCAATAAACGTGCCGACAAACTCCAGCGATTGTCCTTCGTTGGCCGCACCGTCGTTGGCCGTTACTTGAGGCGGGGTATTGCAATGGATGCGGGCCAGCGTGTTGACGTCGCTGTCGTTATTGACCAGACGGAGGGCCAAAATGCCCGTGCTGCCCGCTGGCAAGGAAGAGATATTGAGCGTAACAGTTGGGTCGGAGAAGGTTGTCTTTGAACCGAGCGCAACTGGCTCGCCTTCGGTGGCGTTAAAGAAGGAATCGCGGCTGCTCGCAATAACGGGGACTAGCGAAATCCCGCTCGCGTCCAGGAACGCCGCTTCAAAGGCGTCATTGATAAAATCAGGATCGGTCGTATCAAAGGTAAGCTCGTCCAGAGTGAAGGTCAGCGTGGCCGGATTGGGCGGAATGGTGAAAGCTCGCTGGATGGAGACCAGGAACGAATCTCCTTCTCGTAAGGCCAGACTTCCGGATTCAGACGTGAAACTCCCGCGACCGCTCTCCGAGCCGCCGCTTTCCACCAGCGTCCAGCCGGAGCAAGCCATGCGAATCAATCCCGGTGGAGGAGGATCAGGCGGAGGGTCCCGATTTCCGGGTGAATCACCGGTCGGAGAGGATTGGGGATTGGTTACGGGAGAAATTGTCTGGGGCGTTGACCCGGAACCGGTCGTTGTCGGCTCACTGTTCGATGTTTGCGAATCACCGGCCAATAGAGACGGGTCAATTTGAGAATCAGTTTGGGCGCTCGTCGGTTCGAGAGCCAAAGGCGCAATGAGGGTCTTGGGCGCTACTGTATCCAAGGCGTTCCGAGATGCAAATAGCTGTTGCAGTTCAGCCAGTTGGAACAGCAACGCCTCCGTCACATCAGGGTTCAGTGGATTCCAAGCGCTAGATGTAGAATCGGAGCTAAGAAACGGCAATCCAATATCTTCTTCTGGGTTAAACTCCCCTGTTTCCTGAAGGCTCTGGATCGCTTGCGCAGTCGTCTCGGCATTTGCCGGGAGCGTTACATTTGAGGCTATAGGTTCGGTATGATTAGTGGAGGATGACGCTGCGTGGGGAGCTTCGCTGGTTTGCGGGACGGCTTGGCTATTTCCAAGGGCGACGATCTCCGGCAGTCCCATCGTCCAATCCTCGTTTCCTTCCACGCCGTCAATCACGGTTAGGATGTTGGGGCCAGCCAAACTACCGGCCATCAGCCGCGGTTCCGCCGATTCGGCGACAAATGACTGGTCGTAGCGCAAGTCACGACGAAACCGATGCTCGCGTTTGCGCCGTGGCGATTTGTCCTTCGTTCCCCATTTCCCCAAGACGAGGTGTTTGAGCCGGCTTGTCAGTGGGATTGGCGCGGTGAAACGTGATGGCATACCACGTCGTTCGCTAGGATTCGCTCTTGGAGGAACAGACGTCGTCGAGGAAGGATGTTGAAGATGGTTTTCAGCCGGCGACAAGCAAGCCTTCTGACGTTGGAAGTGGCGAAGTTTGCGCAAAAGCTTGCTTTCTCGGCGGGGCGCTACCCGGGGCAGGAGAGTCGCGATCTTTCTGGCCAGCGCCCGGAAGGTCGTTGTTCCTCGGAACATTGACCGCAGCGTGATCCCCGCTTCTGCCGGTGGCGTAGAGACGGCGACGGCCTCGCGCAAGGCGTTCTCCTCGAACGCCTTCAGCGCAATAGCCACCGCTTGATCCCGATTGTTCTGACCCGTTTCCATTGTCGCTTCTACAGTCTAATTCATGCTCCCGGCACACACGCTCATTGTTGCCTGTCTCTGGTGGATTCTTGGGGGTGGAAGAAAAATGAAGGACTACGTTAACCAATGGCCTGAGTGAAAAAGGGAAAAGCTCCCGCCAAAATTGGCGCGCCCGTATTTCCATCGGGCTGCCAACCCCCAGTCTTTCGATTTCGTGCGTTGCTCACGATCTCCTCTAGACCTCACTGTCCACATCCCTCGGCAATAGGGACGCTCTTTTTTTGTTGGGCTTTCTTCCAGCCCCAACAAGGCTGCGAAACTACTTCAACCCATCACAACTACACAAGCTTTTTCTAGCGCTCAAAGCAATCGGCGCGTCGTCTAAAGCCGTTCCACCGCCTCTCGCTGCAACTCCGCCTCGACTGACAATCCCAAAATCTTAAGCAGGATCACCACTCGCTCGTCATCGGAAGTTTTTCTCTGGAAAATCCCGCGCATTCCCCGGAGCGGCCCGTCTTCGACCTCCACCCGGTCGCCCGACTGGAGTGTGTGATAGTTTTCATTGACCACCTCCGTCAAATCCACCACCTCGTTCTTGCAGCGGGAGCGAATTGTTTCGATGACCTCATTGCTGACCGCCACCGGCCAGTTTTTGAAACTTACCACGTATAAAACGCCTCGCGCCGAGCGCACCCACGAGAGTTGCGCCACCGCGTCGAAACGGGCGAAAATATAACTGGGAAACAGAGAGGAGATTTTCCAATGACGACTCCGTTTTTTGATCTTGAACCTCGGATAGAAGGTCGCAATCCCGTCGGCTTCCAGCGCGGCCTTGGCCAGCGTTTCCTGGCGAGGTCGGGTATGGACGCAAAACCAGTGGATCCCAGTGGGAAACGCGCCTGCTTCCTTGGTCGAGGTAGTCACGATAATTCTCTCTGCGATGAGCGCTCAAAGTATCACGTTCATTCGGTATGCGGCAATGTGTTCTTGAAAATTAGACCGGCCACAAGATAAATCCTCACGCAAAATACTTCACGATGACTGCCAATCGAGCGGGAAGCGGTTTGCCCTCGTGCAGATGAGTATTGTTCAAATCCGAATCCAGCCGAGCCAGACTTTTTTCAAAACACGCGCCTTTTGAGATTAGCCGATTTGGTGACGTCTCATTGATACCACATTCGCCGCTCGCTCGGGGACAATACTCCACCACGCAGCTGCATCTTGCGGCATGACCAGTTCTCGATAATGACGGAAAACTACCTGTGGAGTGTTCCCCATCTCCAATGCGACCTTTGCGGCGTCCTGACATTGAGCAAGGCGATAGCTCGCATACGAATGCCGCAAACCATTCTGCGGCCAACGGATGCCAATATCTTTCGCCAACTTTGATACGGTGCGACCGACGCGAATCCATGGGCAGACTTTTCCTTTCCGCTCCCGATACGGTGAGAGCCATGCTGCCAAGTTGGATTGGATGGGCACCAGTCGCCGTTGTGCCGTCTTTGCTTTACTCGCTTTTACTTCGACAAACCCCTGAGAAAAACGAATGTCTTCCCATTCAAGGCGAAGCAACTCGGCGTGACGAAGACCCGTAAATGCCCCGATGGTAAGGAAGGGTACCAATTTCGCATCGGCTTTGTAGATCAGTTTCGCAAAATCTTTTGGACGGAAAATCTCGATCTCAGTTCCTTTGTCTTTGGCGCGCGGCAACGAATCGGCTTCCGTGGACCGATCCCTTAATAGATATCCGCGCTGGCGCGCGAACCGCCAAAGCATAACGATGAGGTTGCGATAATTGTTTCGTGTCCGCAATGAACTCGGCAAAGAGCGCAGCCAATCCTCGATTTGTCCTTGCGTCACTCGCCCGATCGGCATTGCGAAGGCAGCACCGATGCGAGGCAGCCGTGATCGAAGGTCTTTCAGATAGGCGGCGCTTACGTGATCACGTTGCTTGGCGGCCAGTAGCTCCTGGGCAACTTCCGAGACGGTTTTTGCAGGCAAGCGAGTCGGATTGTGGCGTAGATAAAAATCCACCACGTCGTTGAGCGATACGGCTTGGAGTTTGGCTCTGGTCTTCGCATACGTTTCCACCGCTTCATGGAGACTTACGCCGAAGGGTTTGAGCACTTCCAGCGAGCGCATATAGGCGTCACGGTCAGCACCCGTGAGCGCAATCCCAGAAGCTTTCTGGTTGTGGATTGCGGCGGCGACCTCTTTGGCGCGGCGGAGAGCCTCATCACGGGAAGATCGAGTTTCTCGGCGTCGCCGTCCTTCCTGATAATAACTAATGCACCACCGTCCCCCGGAAAATCCGTAAACAGGGACTTTAACGGAACCAACGCTGACAAGAAAGGAACGCTTCATAACACCCGTGACACTACCAAATTTGTCACGGATTTGTCACGGAAAAAGTGGGGGACCCACTTCTCCCTATGAAAAAAATCGGGGCGGCGGGATTTGAACCCGCGACCTCTTGGTCCCGAACCAAGCGCGCTACCAAGCTACGCTACGCCCCGACCGAAGCGCGGACAATCTACGCGTAAACCCCGGAAAGTAAATGAAAATCATTCCCCGCCCAGGATTTTGCCCGCCAGATTGTCCTGTGGGAAGGCATGACCGCGATGTTGGCGGAATGCCTCGGCAAAAGCCACGTTGGCCTCGCGTCCGCGCGTGGCTGACCAGCGGCGCATGGCCGCGATATATTCATCGAGTCCGTGTTGCGCACGCAACCAGGCACGTTGGCTGGCGTGGCACCGAAGCATTCGTTCCTTGGTCTTCATCACACGCGTAATGTCCACATAGAAATAGGGCTGGATTGGTTCGCCAAAGATGTTTTTCCCTTCGATGGCGTCAGCATAGTACAGATGCGGCACGCACGCCGTCGGGCGGGCGGGTCGGTCGGCGCCGGTGTGAAAATTCGGCATGGGCGCGCCGAACACCGCGGTGCGAACCAGTCGCGATGTGGTTTCATGATCCACCATGTAATCGTCGGGGGAATGGGTGAAAACAACCGCCGGATTCACGCGCCGCACTTGTTCCGTGACGGCATGGAGCGTGGGAGCGTCATAAAAAATCTGCAGGTCGAGGCAACCCAAGCACGTAAGTTTCGCGCGAAGAACCTTTGCGGCGCGTTCGGCTTCGCGCATTCGGATGCGGGCGATCGTTTTCGGCGGGTGCGTTTTGCTGCCGCAATCGCCGGCCGTCATCGTCGCGATGTGAATTGTCCAGCCGCGCGTTCGCAATCGTTCCAGTGTCCCGGCGCAGAGAAACTCCGCATCGTCAGGATGCGCCAGGACGGCGAGGGCTGTTCGCTTCAATTTCATCCGTGTTGGATCATCGGGCGTTGGGAACGAATTACGCCATGTGGATTTCGACATTGTCGGCAACCGGCCCGAAGATATTGTAATCGGTTGGAGCGGTCTGCAGAATCGAGCCGGGGACAAGCGTATTCACCCGCCCGTGCGCGACTAGGCGGGCGATGAATCGCTGCCAGCTTACGCCACCGGGGAAAGCTCCGTCGAGCCAGAAACTTCGATGTTTGGCACCGAGGATTTCGGCGGGGCCGATCGAATTCGCCTTGGGTGGTGTCCACGACCAATCGCCGCCGAAGCTATGGAGCGCGTTTTGCATGATGGTCATGGGATTGAGTTCGACCAATCGGGCGCTTGCTTTTTTGTAGGCGGCAAGAGCGCGGGGGTCGTAGGGATCGCTTCCGAATTCGTAGCCGAGATGCGCCTCCCAAAATGCGATGTGCCCGCACCAGCCTATCCCGCCGTAACAAACATCCGCGCCGCCGAGGTCGGCGATTCTTCGCCCGTACTCGCGAATGACTTTTTTGGTGGGAAAATGAATCTGCCTGGTCGGTGGACGCTGTTTGGGGTCGATCTTGCTGAAAAAACTTTCCCACATCGCGCGCTGGAAGCTGCCGGGCCAATTGAGTGGCGCCGTGTTGCCGTCCTGGTCGGCATATTCGTCCATATTGAACGAGTGAACATGATGCAGGGGGAGGCGGAGTTTGTTGATCATCTCGGCGGCGATGGCGTACTGCGGCATAGGACCGACGGGGAAGATGCCGATAAATTTTTTGCGCCGATCACGCGCCTGCTGGATCCGAGTGACAATATCGGTGGCGAAGGCGGCGTAGAATTCGCCCATGTCCTCAATGACGCGGATGCGGAAATCCCGGTGCGCCCAGCGCTGGGGCCGGGTGATGTCGGCTTTCGTAATTGCGCGGACGCGGGCGCATTGGCTTGTGTCGCGATAGGGGATGAATCGGGCGAGTGCGTAATCGAACGGCATCGGGACCTCCTGACAAAAGAGGATGGTTACTGGTCGAGTTGCTGGACTTGTTTATTCTGCAGATTTTGCAGCTCCCGCGCCCGTCCCAGCGGATCTCCTCGCGCCGGCGGTGGCGCGGGTTGTTGGTCGGCGGGTTGCTGCGCTCCCGAAACGGCTTCATCCGTGTCTCGGAGCGCTTTTTCAAGCTCCGCATTGCGTTTGGATGTTGCGCGGACTTGAACGGTTTGCCAACGATTGATGGGTTCGCTCGAGACGGTGATTCCCCAAGCACGCGCGGGAGCATAGACGATGATTTCGGCGCGGTAGTTTTCGAAGTCGGCGAGTTTGCTGACAAAATTCTGCGCGACGGTGGTTTGGGCTGTCGGCTCAAACCCAACCCGCACGTCGGCGGCGGTGAGGGGGATATTCAGCGATTGCGCTTCCGCGACAACCCAATTCTTGATCTCGTCGTGATTGTCTTTTGTGATGTCCACGAGTTTTTTGGCAACTCGCTCGGCGAGGTCATTTTTGCGGGCGAAAGCGCCACCCACCGAGACGGCGAACCAGAGTCCCAACACGAGGACGATAAAAAAGACGGCCAACCCCTTGTTCATGCGGCAAATCTAGCATGTCAGGAATCCTTGCGCAAGTTCATTGCGGTCTTGCTTGCGAATGCCGCGCTTCGTATATTCGCCTCATGCCTCGCGCGGAGTTTGTTCATTTGCATCAGCACACAGATTTCAGCCTGCTTGATTCCATTTGTGGGATTGAGCCTTTGCTGAACAAGGCTCGGGATTTGCATTTCCCTGCCCTTGCGATCACCGACCATGGCAATCTCTATGGAGCGATTGATTTTTACAAAACCGCGCGCGAACGCGGCGTGAAACCGATTATTGGCTGCGAAGCCTACATTGCACCGGGAGATCGCCGCGAAAAAAAGGCCGCCACGCTGAAAGAAGCGTCGTTTCATCTCGTTCTGCTGGCAAAAGACGAAGTCGGCTATCAAAACCTCGTCAAAATCATCAGCGCCGCCCATTTGGACGGTTTTTATTATAAACCGCGGATTGACAAGGAAATCCTCGCGCAACACAGTCAGGGTCTCATCGGCCTTTCGGCGTGTCTTAAGGGTGAAATCAATTTCCGCCTGCAACACGGCCAGCTCGCCGAGGCGCGCAAGGCCGTCGCCGATTACAAGGCGATCTTTGCGCCCGGCGATTTCTACCTCGAACTGCAAAACCATGGGGTCGAGCTGCAAAAGACCGTCAACGTCCAGCTCCTTGCGTTTGCAAAGGAGTTCGGCTTGCCGCTGGTGGCTACCAACGACGTTCACTATCTCCGGCCGGAACACGCCAAGCCGCACGACATTATCATCTGCCTGCAAACCCAGTCGAACATCTCCGACCCGAACCGAATGCGGTATCCGAGCGAGCAATTCTTCTTCAAATCGCCGGAGGAGATGGCCAAACTTTTCGCCGATCATCCCGTTGCGCTGCGCAACACGATGGAGATCGCTGAAAAGTGCAACCTTTCGCTCACGTTCGGAAAAATCCGTTACCCGGATTATCGCCCCCCCGATGGTCTCTCTCGCGAAAATTATCTTCGAAAACTTTGCGCGGACGGCTTGCGCGTACGGTTTGGCATCGAGCTGGACAAGCCGACCTCCACTCCCGAGCATCGGGCGATTATCGAGCGAATGGAATTTGAACTGCGAATCATCGAAAAGACAGGGTTCGTCAGTTATTTCCTTATCGTTTGGGACTTCATCCATTACGCCCGAACTCGCGGCATTTCGGTCGGGCCGGGTCGCGGCAGCGGTGCCGGGAGCATTGTCGCGTATCTTATCGGGATCACCGATATCGATCCCATGCGGTACGGATTGCTGTTCGAGCGGTTCCTAAACCCGGAACGTGTCAGCCCGCCCGACTTCGATATTGATTTTGATTACTATCGACGCGGAGAAGTGATCGATTACGTGCGAAAAAAATACGGCGAAGAATGCGTCGCCCAAATCATCACCTTCGGCACGCTCGGCGCCAAAATGGTCGTTCGCGACGTCGGGCGTGTGTTGGGGTTGAGCTACGGGGAGGCCGATCGCATCGCGAAAATGATCCCGCCCGACCTCAATATGACGCTCGACCGCGCCCTCGAAATGAGCGCCGAACTCAAAGCCGCCTACCGTAACGAACCGCAAACCAAGCAGGTCCTCGATTCCGGCAAAGTCCTCGAGGGCTTGGCTCGCAACGCGAGCACGCACGCCGCGGGTGTCGTCATCAGCGACCGCCCCCTCACCGAAATGGTCCCACTCACGCGCGGCAGCAATCAGGAAATTGTCACCCAATACTCGATGAATCCGCTTGGTGAACTGGGCCTGCTCAAGATGGACTTTCTGGGATTGAAAACCCTGACTGTCATTGACGAAGCCCTGCGCATCGTGGAACAAACGAAACACAAAAAACTGACCGTCCACGATTTTCCGCTCGACGACTCGAAAACCTTCGAGCTGCTTGGCAAAGCCAACACGATCGGCATCTTCCAATTGGAATCCAGCGGGATGCGGGATCTCTGCCGGAATTTCGGCATCGAGCGATTTGAGCATATCATTGCTCTGATTGCGCTGTTTCGCCCTGGGCCGATGGAATGGATCCCTCATTTTATCGCGCGCAAGACCGGCAAGGAGAAAATCGAATACGACCATCCGCTTCTCGAGCCGATCGCGCGCGAAACCTACGGGATCCTCGTTTATCAAGAGCAAGTGATGCAAGCCGCCAGCGCCCTCGCGGGATTCAGCCTCGGGCAGGCCGACGTTCTTCGACGCGCGATGGGCAAGAAAAAGCCCGAAGAAATGGCGAAGCAACGGGAGTCCTTCCTGAAAGGTTGCCACGACAAAAACAAAATCCCCAAAGCCAAGGCGGAAAAAATCTTTGAAAAACTCGAAAGTTTCGCGGGATACGGTTTCAACAAATCCCACGCTGCCGCCTACGCGATGATCGCCTACCAAACCGCGTGGCTCAAGGCCAATTATCCGGTTGAGTTCATGTCCTCCCTGATGAGCAACGAGCTGGCTAATACCGACAAACTGCAGATATTTTTGGCGGAAACGCGGGAGATGGACATCGAGGTTCTCCCCCCGGATATCAACGAAAGCGGGATGCGGTTCACCGTCGTTGGGCAAAACCAAATCCGGTTCGGTCTCGCTGCCATTAAAAACGTCGGCGAAGTTGCTGTCGAGAGCATCCTCAAAACACGGAACGACGGCGGCAGATTCCAATCGCTGGAAGAGTTTTGCGAGCGTGTGGATAGCCGGGTTGTGAACCGGAAGACACTGGAAAGCCTGATCAAATGCGGGGCGTTTGATTTTACCCGCAAACCGCGCAAGCAAATGTTCGACAATATCGACCGGGTCATGGCGCGCACGGCCAGTTTGCAAAAAGACCGCGCCAAAGGTCAGACCTCGCTCTTTGGGACGCTCGATGCGGACATTGCCAAGGAAGAGCCTTCCGAATATAAAACCGATGAATGGCCGCAAAATCAACTGCTCGCCTTTGAGAAGGAGCTGCTCGGGTTCTATGTGACTGGCCATCCGCTCACGCAATATGCAAGCACGCTGCAACGCTACGAGTTGAAATCCACCGGTCATCTCACGGAACTGCGCGACGGCGCCACCACCCGTCTTGGGGGAATCATCACCAAGTTCCAGCCGCGCACGACCAAGAAAGGCGACGCGATGGCGATTCTCTCCGTCGAAGACCTGGACGGGGCTGTCGAAGTGCTCGTCTTTCCGGAAACCTACCTTCGTTGCAGTGAATATCTCGCTGTGGATCG
Source organism: uncultured Verrucomicrobiota bacterium (assembly GCA_964348665.1). Classification (GTDB taxonomy): domain Bacteria; phylum Verrucomicrobiota; class Verrucomicrobiia; order Palsa-1439; family CAYGDP01; genus CAYGDP01. The sequence goes on along the minus strand of CAYGDP010000002.1, from coordinate 124,818 downwards.
CGCTATCTTTGTGAGCGGCAAAGTCGATTTGCGCGAGGACAAGCCCAAGCTTGTCGCAGCGGATATTTTCCCTCTCGCGGACGTGGCCAACCGGTTCACCAAAGAAGTTCATGTGCGGTTGAGCGCTGCCACCGCCAAGCCCGATCACCTCACTCGCGTCCGCGAAATCATCGGTCGCCATTCCGGTCGGTGTCCGCTTCTACTCTGCATCCGGTATCCCAGCGGAGAAATTGTCTTTCTCAACACCGATCAGGAGTTTCGCGTAAGCCCGACGGAAGCATTGATCCACGAACTCGAGGCTCTTCTGGGCGAAAAATCCGTCTATCTCAAAATCGATCATTCCACGCCCTCGCAAGTCCGGCGCCGGCCCGAGGGACACCCCGCGCGCGCGCCGCAACCCGCGAACCCGTTTTGACGCTTTGGCCGTTGCAACGCCACACCGCATTCGCTAGTCTAAGGTTCGCGATGAACAAGTCGTTCGTTTTAGCCGGCGCGTTCGCCCGATTAATCTGTGCTCAGCTCGGCGGTATACGACTCCTGCAGCACTGTAGCCAGCGACCAAGTTTTCAACCCTTCCATGCTTTCGATACCACCGAGGGGGTATCATTCCTGAACAGAGTGGGAATGGTAAAATTCCGGCGCTCCATCTGAATTGCAATACTCACCGTAAATGTTCCTGCGTCGCAGAGGCAACTGGGCGCCTTGCATGTTTATCGTCCGGCAGTGAAGAGATGTTCTTGGTCGGTGCGGGATGTTGGTTGAGGTTACGGACAGTTTTACCGCCTACCCATGTGGTTTCGATCATGACGATTTTGGGAATGGGTGGGATTCCGCACTCGTTGCAATGAAGTTGGCCGACGATCAAATCCACCGCTGCGGCGGCCATGACACGAATATGCTGGTCAATGGCGGCAGTGCCGCGCGGCATCGCAGAGACCTCCAAGCCTGCAAAGCCCACATCTTTCGGAACGCGTTGACCAATTGCTCTTAGCCAATCCAAGACCTGTGTTTCGGCAATGACGGCGTCGGGGTGGTGCTGCATAAACCATTGAGCAAACAAGTGTTGGTTTGAGTCACCCATGAATAGTATAGGGATGCGATTTGCCTTCCTTACGGATTGCTGGTATACTGCGAAACCTGCCTGCCAGTTATTATCCACGCGCTCATCAAAAGCCGACTTTACCGCCAAGCCAATGCGGCGATACCCCAAATGACTCAATTGTTTCAGTGCTTGTCGAATAGCATGATAGTGGTGACAGACTGCGCGATGCAATGCCGGATAGGCGAGAGACCAACCGATCGTGGCGGCGGAAAAGCGTGACCAGTCTAACGATAATTGGCTGCGGGGCTGTGGCAGGGGAGCGATCAAAATGCCGCGGATGCCACGAGCGCGAAGGACTTGATTCATCCGGTCGGGGGTCATGCCCGGCGCCTGAAGCCAGAACTCTTCCAGTTTGAAACCTTGTTCGTCGGCGCGCGCTTGCGCGCCCGCATAAAAATCCCGGTAGATTGGTTTGTGATGCCAAACGTCGTTTGCTGAATGCGAGGTGATATACGCGAGGGTTTCGAAGTATTCCGTTGCACGAGTTGTTCGCAGGTGACTCATGAGTGTCGAGATCAATGGGTTGGGGCGGTAACCAAGTTTACGGGCGACGGCTTGGATGCGTTTGCACGTGGCAGGCGGAATGCTGGGGTGGTTGCGAAGTGCATACGAGACAGTGGCAAGCGAGATCCCCGCTTGATCGGCCACGACTTGCATTGTTGGAGCTGTTCCTCTTATTTTCACTGAAGGGATTCAGTAACAATCCGTTTGTTTAATTACAAGCCCGTAGTTATATGTTGGCACAATGTTAGACACAGTTCCAGCCTTGAATTGGCAGAACAATCCGAGAAAGGAAAACGCCTTGAGTCGAATTCTGCTTGGGCGCGATGCGCGCCGCGCCTTTAGTCTGATCGAGTTGCTCATCGTTGTCACGATCATCATGATCCTCGCCGGTTTGCTCTTGCCCGCCCTGCGCGGAGTGCGCCGGAAAGCGTGGGCCGTGAATTGTTTGAGCAATCTCCATGACATCGGCACCGCACTGCTCCTCTACGAACAGGAATACAATGGCTTTCCCAGGGACGCAGATATTTCCACGAGCAACTCCTCTCTCGATTGGGGGCTGGGCGGCAAGAAAGGTGCCGCCAGCACTTGCGGCGGCGCGAGTCGGGCCGCCAACGACCGGCCGATGAACCGCTTTTTTTTAAATCAAGGCTCGGGGATCAAAGAACTGAAAACGTTCCGCTGTCCAGCGGACATCGGCGAAGGAGCAACGATCTATTGTTGTCCGGGTGCTTCCTGTTGGGACTCGGCGGGATCGAGTTATTTGTATGTGCGACAAACGGGGTGTTTTTCGACCGATCTCGAACCGCTTTTTGGCAAGCGAATGGCCTCGTTGGTGTCGCCGGCTCGCAAGATTGCTCTCTTCGAGCCGACCTTTTGTATCAATCGCGATTGCGATGTAAATCTCCACTGGCGACATCATTTTAAAAGCTCCTCGTCCACCTCGGGTAAGCCTGACTATCCCCAGGGCAATGTACTCTTTGCCAATGGGAGCGTGCGCTATGTTGTGCGAGACAAAGGCACCGGGACCGCCACGGGGGGGTGCCTTGCGGCTGCCGCCTGGCCGGACGGATCGACCGCCCCAGAGCCCGCCCATGACTGGTATTGACCCGCCAGACGTCTCCATCGTGAACAGCCTGAAATGAAGAAGCCCATTTTTTTATCTCTCCTCATTGGTCTGGCGCTGATGATTTGGCTTGGCCAATGGTTTTTCGGGAGGCCATCGGCAAACGGCGTGAAGACTGTCCAAGACCGGCTGGCGCATTATACGATGGCCTGCGAAAGTTGCGGACAATTCTTCAAGGCGAGTCCCGGTCAACTCCCGGCTCTTACTTGTCCGAAGTGTGGCAAGGACACCGGTTATCTGGCCGATTTCGCCCAATGCCTCGTTTGCAAAACTTTCTTTCCCTTTCGCTATTTCCGTTGGTCGCCTGAGGAAAAAATAATTGCCGAAAATCGGCTCCGAGAGAGCAGCATCCCCGACGAACAATGGATCAACCTCATGCAACATCGTCAGGTCAGGCGCCCCGATGGTTCCTGGGTCGCCGCGCCCACCGAAACTTCGAATGTTTCCGTTTTGCGTTGCTCGAAGTGCGGGACTTCGGAAGTGACGAAAATCCACACTGAAGTGATGCCGCCACCCCCTTGAACCAACGAGCAATTTGGCGGTTTGAGTGGTCTAAACCATGCGAACAAAAATACCATGCAGCGTTTTTGCCTTGGACTTTCCCTGTTGGTGGGAGTGTTGGGATGGAAGTTGGCTGCCACGGCGGTGGAAAGGCCGTTGAGTGAAAAAATCAGGTTCAATCGCGATGTTCGCCCGATTTTTTCCGACACGTGCTTCAAATGCCATGGTCCCGATTCCAAGGCGCGCAAGGCGAAGCTGCGGTTGGATGTGCGCGAGAACGCCGTGGCAGAACACGAGAGCGGCCTGCCGATCGTTCCGCGCGATCGCGCCAAAAGCGAGGTGTGGAAGCGGATCACGACGTCCGACCCCGACGATCACATGCCACCGGCGGAAAGCAACAAATCGCTCACTCCGCAACAGATTGAAATCATCGGCAAATGGATTGATCAAGGCGCGGAGTATGAACCGCATTGGGCGTACACGAAGCTTGTTCGTCCTCCATTGCCGAAAGTCCAAGGCCAAAAGTCCAAAATAAAAAGCCCGATCGATCATTTTATTCTCGCGTCGTTGGATGCGCGTGGAATCAAACCATCGCCCGAAGCTGACAAGCGCATGTTGTTGCGCCGCCTTTCGCTCGACTTGATCGGCCTGCCGCCGACCCCGGAGGAAATGGACGCGTTCCTGCGCGACCGAAGTGATAAATCCTACGAGCGCGCTGTGGATCGGTTGCTTGCTTCTCCCCATTTCGGCGAGGTCATGGCGGCAGGCTGGCTCGATCTCGTGCGGTACGCTGATACGGTCGGGTACCACGGCGATCAAGGCCAGAATATTTTCCCGTATCGCGATTATGTGATTGATTCGTTCAATGCCAACAAACCTTTCGATCAATTCACTCTGGAACAAATCGCCGGCGATTTACTGCCCAACCCAACGCAAGAACAGCGCATCGCGACAGGGTTCAATCGCTTGAATATGATGACCCGTGAAGGAGGCGCGCAGCCGGCAGAGTATCTGGCCAAATACGGCGCCGACCGGGTACGTACTATTGCGACCGCGTGGCTCGGCTCGACAATGGGCTGTTGTGAATGTCACGACCACAAGTTTGATCCGTTCTCGACGCGTGATTTCTACGCGATGAAAGCTTTCTTCGCCGATCTCCGGGAATGGGGCGTCTATCAAGACTACAATTATACTCCGAACCCCGACCTGCGGGGCTGGTCCAATGATCACCCGTTCCCGCCAGAAATTTCGGTCGAATCGACGTCGCTCCAACGACGCACCCGGCGTATTCAAGAGGAAGCACGTGACATCGCCGTAAAGGCGACCGTATCGCTGGCGAAAATGGGAACGCACACGCCCTCGCGTGCCGATTCGCGCGCCTCGCGGGAATCCCCCGGTCTTGCGACGGACGAGGCGTCCGCCGCTGATTTCGACGCATGGAAAACCGAAAGCCTCGCGTTCCTCCATAAATATCCGGCCGGCTGGCAACCTGCGGCTTCCGCGAAACTATCTGATGCCGCCAAACAAGCCAAAGCACAGGCCGTCCTGCAGGGAGATGGATCGATTCTCTTCTCGGGCGGCGCGGACGAGACGACTGAATTTCAGTTCCCGCTCGCCGGAGGCTGGCTCTCGGCAATTCGCGTAGAATTGATCCCGGACGAAACGCACAAGGGCGGCGCGCTGCGCGACAGCGCCAAAACTACCACCATCACCCCTGTTGCAACCATCACCAGACCAGGAAAACAGCCCCGTCGGCTTTCGTTTTTCTTCGGCGAAGCCGACCACAAAAACGAACGATATTTTAACGGCTCGGCTATCCTTGGCGTGACTCAATCCTGGATGACCTCGACAGCTGATTGGAAAAAACCGCAGACCGCCGTTTGGTTGCTCAAAAACCCTGTCCGCGTCGCGGATGGCGAGACGCTGACGATTTTGCTCGGCTCGAAGACGCTTGGCCGCGTGCGCGTCTCGGCCACGCCCTTCGCTGCTCCAATCTTGTTCGACGCGGGCATCGGCAAGCCGTTGATGGATGCTCTGAACTCAAAAAGACCGACCGCTGCACAACTAGCCCTGATCCATCAAACGTACGTCCTGAACACAGACTACGATCCCAATGTGCGCGAGGAACTGCACCGGCTCCAAATCGAATTGGCCGAGTGTCGCGGGGGACGCGCCATGACAATGGTTACAGTCGCCGTGAAACCTAAGCCGACGCGTGTGTTGCCCCGAGGCAATTGGCAGGATGAAAGCGGTGAGTTGGTCGAGCCAGCGCCGCCGGGTTTTCTACCGCAACCGCCCAAGCCCGCCGACAGTGGTCGCCCGACAAGATTGGATTTGGTAAAGTGGCTTGTCTCGAAAGAAAACCCGCTCCCGGCTCGCGCGTTCGCGAATCGGCTCTGGAAACAATTTTTCGGCGCTGGGCTTTCCGGGGTTGTGGACGACCTCGGCTTGCAAGGCGACCCGCCATCGCATCCCGAACTGCTCGACTGGCTCGCTGTCGAGTTTCGCGACAGCGGTTGGAATGTAAAACGGGTCGTCAAAATCATCGTCCTGTCGGCGACCTATCGCCAGAGCGCAAATCTGCGGCCGGAATTGCGCGACCTTGACCCCAATAATCGCCTGCTCGCCTCGCAAAACCCGCGCCGGTTGGAAGCCGAGGCGGTGCGTGACAACGCGCTGGCCATCGCGGGGCTTATCAATCTCGAAATCGGCGGACCGAGCGCCCGCCCGTATCAGCCGCCGAAATATTATGAGGCCTTGCAGTTCCCCGACCGCGAGTATCAGCCGGACAAGGACGAACGGCAATATCGGCGCGGCGTGTATGTATGGTGGCAACGGACGTTTTTGCAACCGATGCTGGCCAACTTCGATGCGCCGGGACGCGAAGAATGTCAGGCGTTCCGGTTCGTCTCCAACACGCCGCAGCAGGCGCTCACGCTGCTCAACGACCCGACGTTCGTCGAAGCTTCGCGCGTCTTCGCCGCCAACGCGCTCGCCGCGAAAGTGAAGTCCGATTCGGATCGTTTGGATTGGATCTACCAGCGCGCGCTTCTGCGACCCGTCAAACCGAAAGAGCGCGATTCGCTGCTGAAATTTCTGGCCGAGCAACGGTCTTATTACAAGGCCACGCCGGATGACGCCGACCAATTGCTAGGTGTTGGATTGGCGCCCCTGCCCAAGCTGGTGGGCGAAAATACCGACGTTGCCGAGCTGTCCGCTTGGACACAGGTATGCCGGGTGGTTTTAAATCTGCACGAGACAATTACCAAATACTAAGATGAAACCCCAATGTCATTGCCCCGATTACGCTCTCGACATCAATCGCCGCACCTTTCTCGGTCGCGCGGCATTCGGCCTTGGCGGGATCGCACTCGGCTCGTTGTTGAGCCGCGATCTGTTCGCGGCAGAGTCACGCAAAGCGGGGTGGCGCGGCGTTGTCAACCCGTTGCATTTCGCGCCGAAAGCCAAGCGGGTGATTCATCTTTGCATGGCGGGTGGGCCGTCCCAGTTCGAATCGTTCGATTCCAAACCCGAGTTGCAAAAAATCCACGGCAAACCGTTCCCCGACTCGTTCACCAAAGGCCAGCAGCTCGCGCAACTGCAAAACATGACGCTGAAAGCCTATGGCGCGCAGACCGCGTTCCAGAAATATGGCAAGTCAGGACAGGAGATTTCCGATTACTTTCCGAACATCGCCACGATTGCCGACGATATCGCCATCATCCGCTCGATGCAGACCGAACAAATCAATCACGATCCCGCGCACGCGTTTATGAACAGCGGCACAGCGATCAAGGGACGGCCAAGCATGGGTTCGTGGTGGCTCTACGGGCTGGGGGCGGAAACAGAGGAATTGCCGGGGTTCGTCGTAATGGTCACACAAGGCAAACAAGGCCAGCAACCCGTTTCGGCGCGGCAATGGTCGAGCGGATTTCTGCCGAGCCGATTCGCGGGCATCCAGTTTCAGTCGAAGGGTGACCCCGTCCATTACATCGGCAATCCCGCAGGCGTTTGCCAAAGCACACAGCGGCAGGTTGTCGAGGAAGTGCAACGACTGAACGGCCTGCTTGCGGAAGAACGCGTGGACCCCGAAATCCAGACAAGGATCAGCCAGTACGAGCTGGCGTTCAAGATGCAGACCAGCGTGCCTGATCTAACCGATTTTAAAAAAGAGCCGCAGAATGTTCTCGACCTTTACGGGATCAAGAAAGTCGGCGACGGCAGTTTTGCCAATAATTGTTTAATGGCGCGGCGGCTCGCCGAACGCGGGGTGCGGTTCATTCAGTTGTATCATCGAGCATGGGATCATCACGGCGGAATCAAGGGCGGCATGAAAAGCGCCGCCGCCGATGTGGACCAACCTTGTGCGGCGCTGGTCAAAGACTTAAAACAACGCGGGATGCTTGATGACACGCTGATCATTTGGGGCGGGGAATTCGGGCGTACGCCGATGGCACAAGGCGATGGACGCGACCATCACATCTTAAGTTTCTCAATCTGGCTGGCAGGCGGCGGCGTCAAAGGCGGCGTCACCTACGGCGAGACCGATGAACTCGGCTACCGCGCTGTTAAAGACATCGTCCCCGTCCACGATCTCCACGCCACGATGCTCCATCTCTCCGGCATTGACCACGAAAAGCTAACCTACCGCTACCAAGGCCGCGATTTCCGCCTCACAGACGTGCATGGGAAAGTAGTGAAACCGATTTTGGCGTGAGAAATGAAAAGGGTTATCTCCGTCCTCTTGGCTACTGCGCTGGGTGCGATTGCTTTCGGGGACGAGATTCATGACGCTGCCATGCGAGGAAACAAGGAGAAAGTGGAGAACTTGCTTGCGGCAAATCCCGCCCTGGTAAATGCCAAAGACCCCAACGGTAATACGCCGCTTCATTGGGCGGCGCTCAAAAACGCCAGGCCGGTCGTGAGTCTGTTGTTGGCAAATGGCGCGGCCGTCAACGAACAGAATCGCTGGGGACAATCGCCGCTGGTCAGCGCTATCACCGCAAATGGCGAAACGATTGTGAAGGCGTTCTTGGAACGCGGCGCAGATGTATGGCTTGGCGACGTCACACCCGTAATGATGGCGGCCATTGGCGGCAACGAAAAAATCATCAAGCACATCCTTGATGCCGAGGCCGTGCAAAACCCGAAGGGACAAAAAAATGCGTTTTCTCCCCTTCATCGAGCGGCGGTGGGCGGTCACAAAGAAGCTATCCGGTTCCTACTGAGTCACAAGGCGGACGTAAACGTGAAAGATGCCGGCAGCCGCACACCCCTCTACTGGGCGACCATGGTGGGCAAGAAAGAGGTCGTTGAGTTGCTATTGGCTTCCGATGCCAACATCGAAACAGCCGATCATGACGGCTCAACGCCGCTTTTCGTTGCCGTAACGCTCGGCCACAAAAAGATCGTTAACGTGCTCATTGCCAAGGGCGCGAACGTGAATGCCAGGCTCAAAGGAGGCCGATCGGTTTTATCCATTGCAAACGAGTACGCGCAATCTGATATCAAACGAATTGAGATCGCCAATCTGCTTCGTCAGTATGGCGCGAAGGATTAGCTGTTTGTCATTGGAGGGGTAAATCGATAGGATATTGTCTTGTATGAATTGGCAGTCTCCGCTGCGTGTTTCTTGTTCACAGCCTTGGATTTATCTGGTGCTAGGAATTTTGGGGTTGGCGCTTCCCGCACTTGGCGCGGTCCCGTTGACAGGCGAAATCGTGGATGCCGCGACGCAGAAGCCTGTCGCCGCGCGGATTTACATTCAGAATGACGTGGGGAAATGGTTTTTCCCTGTGTCCCAAGCGGCGGACGGGTCGGCGATCCGTTACGAAAAACAAAACTGGGCAAACAAAAACGCGGTGGAAATGCACACCACGCTCTCCGCGCATCCGTTCCGCGTCGAGCTGGAGCCAGGCAACTACACATTCACCGTCGAGCGCGGCAAGGAATATCTGCCGCTGACCCAGCGTGTAACAGTCGGCAACGAGCCGATTCAAATCAAGCTTGCGTTGGCGCGGTGGGTGGATATGGCCGCGCGCGGATGGTTTAGCGGCGACACCCACAATCATCGCGACCCGCGCGAACTGCTGAACGTGATGCTGGCGGAAGATTTGAATGTGGCGTTGCCGATGGTGTATTGGACGACCTCCGATTCCGTTCCGCCCAGCAAAAGCCCGCAAAACTTCAAGGGCAAATTTGATGCGGAATTGACGCGTGTTGACGATTCGCATGTCATTTGGCCGCGCAACACCGAGTATGAGATCTTCACGACTGCCAAGAAACAACACACGCTTGGCGCGTTGTTGGCGGTCAATCACCGCACCGTATTTGATCTGCCCGCGTTGCCCGTGACAAAAATCGCCGCGCTTGCGCGCAGCGAAGGCGCGTTGCTGGACCTCGAAAAACATAATTGGCCGTGGTCACTGGCGTTGGTCCCGTTGGTGAAACCGGATTTATTCGAGCTGGCGAATAATCACCACTGGGCCACCGAGTTTTCCGTCCGGAATTGGGCGGAATCGGCTCCCGCGTGGATGAAAATTGGCACGGGTGGGAATACGGAGCGCGAGTGGACGCTGTTCGGCTTTCAGACTTACTACGCTCTGCTCAATTCGGGGTTTCGCATCAGTCCCGCCGCGGGCACCGCCAACGGGGTGCATCCTGTCCCGCTCGGTTTTGGCAGGGTCTATGTCCACACGGGGAAACGATTCGACTACGACGAATGGATAAGGGGACTCAAAGCAGGGCGCAGTTTTGTCACGACTGGTCCGATGCTGTTGGTAACAATAAACAACGATCTTCCTGGAAAACAGTTCTCGTCGAAGCGCGGTAAGCCGGTAAAGCTTGCCATCAAAGGCGCGGTGGTCAGCGAACGGCCGGTTTCCGAGGTCGAGATTGTCGTCAATGGCGACGTGGTCAAGACGGTCGCGCTGAAACCGAAACAAACCAAGAGCGGCGCGTATGAGGCGGCCGTGTCAAGCGACTGGACGTGCGACGGTTCGTCGTGGATAGCGTTGCGATGTTTCGAGCCCCGCGATGGGGAACGATTCCGGTTTGCCCATACGGCGCCGTGGTGGGTCGAAGTCGCCGACAAACCGCTCCGCCCAAAGAAACAGGAAATCGACTGGTTTATCTCCAGCGTCCGTAAGGAATTGGAACGGAGCAAGTCGTTGCTGTCGCCTGAAGCTATTCGCGACTATGAAGCTGCGCTGGCTGCCTATGAACATCTCGCCATTACCGCCCAGTAAACCGTTGCTCTCGCGCCACCGTTCTCATGGTTTCGGGCCGGTCAGTTCACGAATCTTGAGATTCCGAAACCACGCTTCGTCGTTGTGATCGGTCAGCAAGATGTTGCCGCGGATCTTTGTGCCGAAGTCGGAATATTTCTTGAACTTGCTGTTCGCCAGCGCGCTCTTGAGCGATTCACTGCCCAGTTCGTATTCGAGGACTTTCGTGCCATTGAGCCAATGTTCGACTCGATTTCCTTGCACCACAATTCGAGAGACATTCCATTCCCCAGCGGGCAAAGGCTTGGCGGCGATTGGGGGCAACACATCATAGAACGCGCCTGTTTTGTTCTTTGCGTTAAGTTTGGAAAACGCGTCATCGTCAATCATCTGGTACTCGTGTCCTGGCGCCTGCGGCCGGGATTCCATGACCAGATATTTCACACCGTTATTGGCACCCTTTGCCACCCGCCATTCCCACGCGAACTCGTAATTCTCGTAGGTCGAATCGGTCACGATGTCGCCGCCTTTCTGCCCGGCGAGTTTCTGGAGCGCGCCCTCCTCCACCTTCCAGCCCTTGGCAATCGGCGCGCCGCTGGGCTTACCGAAGGGTCGCCAGCCTTGGAGCGACTGGCCGTCAAACAGCAATCGCCATCCACCGGTTTTTTCTTCCGGTGAAAGTGAGTTGGGCGGCGTTTCTCCCGCAGTCGCGGAGAGACCAACGGCAACAACTAACCCCAGCATTGAATTTTTTGCGTTCACTGATCGTTTTGAATGAATTTCCTTGGACGCCCCCCTATTTTTTCTTCCACTTTCCATTTTCCTCGACCCAGTCGCCTGTTTCCGCCTTTTTCTGCCAGGCGGCCGCAAAGGCGCTCTCAATCTCCGCGAGAGTTTTTTTCTGCGTCGCTGCTTCCTTCTCATAGAGCGCCCGGCGGTCATTGTTTTCCGACTCGACAATCCCGCTTAACTCCGCCTCTTTTTGTTTGGAATCGAAGTGGATCATCTGCTTGAGATACCCGCGGCTGTCCTCTCCGATCCCCCCGCTGGTCTTGAGCGACCGAACTTTCGCTGATCGACCGCGGATCGCGTTCTTGATTTCGTCCAGCGATCGTTCTGCTCCGCCTGATGTCGCCACAAAGACCGATTCCCGACCGGGCTGCGGCTGGTGCTCGCCCTTGGGTTTGCTGCCTTTCGGGAGGGGAGTCGTCAGGTCGTCCACCACTTGCTCGGCGTGTTCGTAAATGTCCACGCGCACCTTGATTTCGATCGGTTTTTCTTGTTTGACGGTCACGGTGGCGCAGCCCGCCGCAAAAATGGCGAGGCAGATGATTTTGGCATGCATGATTAGAATTCTCCTTTGATTTTCGCGCCCGAGAGGCTTTTCAACCGGTTCACCAACTTTTCGAGTGTCCCGCCCTGATACGTCAACGGGATGGTGAGCGCCACTTTGGGCCCTCGAAATGAAAATTCGCCGGTGAGATCTTGGGCTTGCCGACGGAGCGAGATTTCAGCGGTTTCATACGCGATTTGATTACCGCCCTCAAGCAGTAACTTTTCCATTGCGGGCTGTTTTTTCTTTAAATCGCGGATCCAATCGTTCTCGGCAAAATAAAGCTGCCCTGCCTTGGTGGCAGAGAGATGCACCTCAAGGTTGTCTTCGTGCAAATCCTCCCAATCAACTCCGTGCAACTTTAACCGCACCGTCCCTTGGAGCGGCCCATCCACGTCAAATGCCTCAATCTTTTCCTTCTGCATAAAACGGTGCAAATTCAAGTTATCCACGCTTCCCCGCAATTCGACGACCGGTTCACCCAAAAAGTTCACCGTCGCCTCGCCATCGAAGGCCGCGCCGAATCCCTTGGCGCGAAGGTCGCTCGCCCGAAGCACCCCGCTCGCCACGGCCAGTTTCGCCGTCACTTCGTACAGCCGGAGTTTGCCGTACTGGATGCTGCCGAGCGAGGTTAGCGCAGATCCTTTTGCAGTCGATTGCCATGTCCCTTCTCCGTCACGCGTGGCCGCCAATTCCTTGATTTGGATTTTTTCCCCACTCGTGTCTTTGCCAATAGATATCATCTCAATGGTGGTTTCTCCAAACTTCAACTCGCCTTCGTTTAGCTCGATTTTCGGCGCGCGAATCCCGGTGGCTATTGTGTCGGCGATGATAAGCCTGTCAGCGCTTAACCCGGCACTCATCGTCGCTCTCTCCAGTTTTTCTTCGCCTCGCATCGGAAACTCCCCGCTCGCGTTTGTGATATTCAACCCGGCCAAAATTTCTTTCCCCCCCACCCGAGCGGCGCCGATCTTCAGGCTGACAGGCCGATTCTCTGCGAGGCGCAGGCTTTTTGCGCGATTGTTGATGCCCTCCATCGAAAATGAAATTTGTCCGTCTATTGCTTCTGCCTCTACTCCCCCCTCATATTTCGTGGAAAATCCGCCCCGTGCTATCTTTAGCTCTCCGGTGGCAACCCACTGAAGCGGCTCATCCCGATTGATCGAAAATCGTTTCCCTTCTTCCCATGTCCACGTAGCCTTGCCCGCTGTGGTCGCCGTCAGCGAGCCGCGCAGCGCTGTGTCGGTAACGAGTGAATCTGCCCTTGCCAGGTCTGTTTCTTTCAATTCCGCCTCAAAGGAAAGTTTCGGCTCCGGCCAGAGCGGCCCTTGAATTGACAGTTCGATTTGTCCTGTCGGCAAGACTTCGGTTTGCAGAGTCGCCACGACTGTTTTCCCGTCCCATCTCCCTTTTACGATGGTCTTTTTAAATTCCACTGGCCAGCCGAGTTTGAGTGACGCGGCCATGGCGGTGATCTCCCCTAATTTCAGTTCCGTTTCCCCACCGTTGGTTTTTCCCTCCACTGTGAATGGAATCTCCGCGGTAATTGCACCGGTCTCCAAGCTGCTTTCCCTCCTTTCAATTCCTTCCTGGCTGGCGAGTGTAACACTGCCGTCCATCTTGATTGTGTCTGTTCCCCAATCCAATTCACTTTTAATTTCCACCGACACTTTGCCATTGACCCTGCCTGCTCTTTTCTCTTTTTCCTCCATTGTTTCTGTGCCGCTCTTTATCCCTTCCAACGAAATATTTTCTGCCCTGCCTTCCACCTTTCCTCGTTTTGCTTCAGGATCAATCAAAAAATCCACGCGCGCCATTCCCCCTTCGATCCCCCCGCTTACTGTGCCTGCGATTTTCCGCCCCTTTGTGTCCATTCTAATCTGCACCCCATCGATCTTCCGCCCCCGGATTGTTGCCCTTTTGATTTCTCCCTGAATCTTGATCTCCCCCAATTTTCCCTCCCTCATTTCCACTTCTGCTGTCTCTATTTGGATTGGGGCCGATTCAACCTCCCAGGGGTTTTTGCCGAGCTTTATTTCTCCGCTGGCCATCGCTATCGCGGGAAATGTTTTTCCCTTTCCCGATTCTCCGTTCTTGAATAGCCGCTGCAGGTTCCATTGTCCGTCTTCTTCTACTTTTACTCTGATTCGCGGGCGATCTAATTTCACCCGCTCTGGTTCTCCCCGATAGAGCTGCGTCATGCTCCCTTCCAATGTCATTTTTTTTATCCGCACCCCCTCGGGTTCGTCAGGGAGGTGGATGCGAACGTCGTTAAGCTCCAGTCTTCCTGTGTGAATCGTTGCAGTGCTTACTGTGACCACTGCTCCATTCAGTTTTTTCGACAGTTTTTGCGCCGTGATTGACGGCAGCCGGGTGAGCAGAATCCAAACCCCAATTCCTCCCAAAATAAGCAACGCCAAGACGATCCATCCGATTGTTTTTATCCGCCGCTTCATGGGTGTGCGGCTTTCGGTATTCTCGCCGCTCTTCTTTTGACCTTCCCGGCCCACACTAGTTCATCCGCATCGGCATCACCACATAGAGAAACGGGCCGTTGATCTTCAGAATCGCGGGGCTTAGTTCATCCGTCAACTCCAGTGAAACCTCGTCGGTGTCCAGAGCTCGCAAAGCTTCCAATAAAAATCCGGGGTTGAATCCTATCGAAAACTCTTTTCCTCCATATTTCACTGTTAGTGTTTCTTTCGCCTCTCCGACTTCTGGCGTGTTTGCGCTGATGATGATCTGGTTTTTTGCCAGTGTCATTTTTACCGCGTTGTTTTTTTCTGTTGTCAGTAAACCCGCCCGGGAAACGGCACCCAAAAGCTGTTCTCTTTCAATTGTCACCCGCTCTTTGGTCTCGGATGGGATAACCTGTTTGTAGTTTGGAAATTTCCCAACAATCTGTTTTGTCACCAGAAAAACCCCCTCATTATTCGGCCCCGTCTCTTCCGTCGCCGCCGCTTTCTTCCCCGCTTTTCCCCGTAAAAACTCAAATGCCACCTGGCTTTCAGCTATGCTTATTTCTAGATTTCCCTCCGTCGAAAGAAGCCGCGATAGTTCCATCACCGCTTTGGTTGGCAAAATAACTTCCTGCTCGTCTTCCTTTCTCACTTCCATTTCCCTCTCCACCAGCGCCAGCCGCCTCCCGTCTGTCGCCACTGCTGTCAGTTTATTTCCTTTAAAACTTAAATATAATCCATTGAGCACAAACCTGGTTTCGTCGGTCGAGATTGAAAATGTTGTTCTCTTTAGCATCTCCTTCACGTCTGCTTGCGATAGTTTGAATTTTTGAGATTTTTCAAACTTCGGCGCCGCCGGAAATTCCTCGGGAGGCAATCCGTGGATTTTAAAAAAAGACGCCCCGGACCGGAACGAAACCGTTCCTTTCGATTCGGCCTCGATTTGAATTTCTCCCTCCGCCAATTCCCGAACGATCCCGGCCAGCCGCCGAACCGGCAGGGTACACGCCCCTGACTTAACCACCTCCGCCTTTACGTTACTTCGGATCATCACATCAAGATCGGTCGTAGACAGCTGAAGTTGATGATCCATCGTTCGGATCAGGACGTTCGACAGAATCGGCAGCGTGGTGCGGGTGCTGACGATGTTTTGAACGAGTTGTAAACCGTTTGATAATTCTGATTTAGATATCTTTACTTTCATTTACCGTCACCGTATTGGGGTGAATAAGGCAAATAACTGAACCGGTCAAGAGGAAACCCCACAAATACAACCCAAGAGAATGTGAACAGCGGGAGAAAAAGCGAAGAGAAAGAGGATATTGAGTTTTGGTTCACAGGTTATTGACCAAGTTGTTTGGATAAATAGGCCAAGGTTTGACGAAGCCCAGAGTCTTTGGACATTCTCGATTGAACCAATCGGCAGGCGTGAATTACCGTGCCGTGGTCGCGACCGCCGAACGAAGAGCCGATTTCAGTGAGAGATGAGGGGGTAAGGCGGCGACAAAGGAACATGGCAACTTGACGGGCAAAAGCGACTTCGCGGGGACGCCGCCGGCTTGTCATGTCAGACAGAAGAATTTCAAAATGAGCGGAGACGCGCTGCTGAATCATTGGGATGGTGGCGGAGATACGTCGTTCCTCCAAAAGCTCGGAGTGAAGAAGTTTTTCAACATCTTCAAGGGAGGGAGATCGCTTCAACATGGAAGAAAACGAGGAAACCCTGACTAGGGCGCTTTCGAGGCGGCGAACATTGGAACGAATGTGCTGGGCAATGAAAGTCAACAGTTCATCCGAGACCGAAATCCCGTGGGCTTCGCTTTTCTTACGCAGAATCGCAACGCGGGTCTCAAAATCGGGCGGAAGGATCTCGGTGACCTGGCTCCACTCAAACCTGGACACGAGACGAGCCTCCAACCCCTTCAATTCGGTTACGGGACGATCGCTGGAGAGGATGATCTGTTTTCGCGAGTTGTGCAACTCGTTGAAGGTGTGAAAGAATTCCTCCTGCATCTGTTCTTTGCCGACAAAAAAATGCACGTCGTCAATGATCAGAACGTCCGTGGATCGGAATTTTTTCCGAAACCGAACGAAGTTTTTGGTCTGAATGGTGTGGATGAACTCATTGACGAACGCTTCCGCGGTAACATAGAGCAAACGGCGGGCGCGGAGACTGCGGATAAGGCTACTGCCGATGGCCTGGGTAAGATGGGTTTTGCCAAGGCCGGTGCCGCCGTAAATAAAGAGAGGGTTGTAGGCGGTGCCGGGCGATTGGGAAACCGCGAGGGCTGCGGCATGGGCAAATTCATTGTTCGGGCCGACGACAAACCGCTCAAACGTGTAGGATGGGTTCAATTCCACGCAAACATCCCGCCGATCGGCCGACGGCGACGGAGTTGGGGGGGGAAGATCGGGCGCGTCCGCCGGATTCCCTTCCGACGTCGGGAGCGTGGCAAATTGAATCTGGACGGGGCGGCCAGCCGATTCCAGCACGGCGGAGCGAATCAGGGGCAAGTAATTGTCTTGCAGCCAGGTCTGGAAAAAGTCGTTCGCCACACCCAGCGTCAGCGAATCTTCGGTCTGGCCAACCACCTGAAGCGGGGCGATCCATCGCACGAACGCTTCGGTCGAGAGAAGCTGCTGAAGACGCGCCGAAGCTTGTGGCCAGAGAACGAGAGGGTTGGGGGTCATGGGTGGATTAGGGAAAGATATTCACAGGCAATACCAAGGCCAGAGGAAGAGGGGTAGACGACGCCATGTCCATCCTTCGACATCGATCTAGAGGTGAGGCAGTAGACAAGGGGCGAACAAAACAGGGGGAAAGGCGGGAAACAAATGAAGCAATTAATCCATAACTTCCGAGAGCACAGCGAGATGCGACAAATTTTAGAAGCAGAAGTTGAAACCGACAACGAACATTGCAGGAAAGTGGAAAACGACGCAAAAAGTTGTGCAAAACCGGGTAGGGATAGCTTTCAGAAAGATGTGGAGGCTTGCACGGGGGCGGGAAAGAAATCCACAAGTTATTCACAGCCAGTTTCTTTATTCTCGATTTCCGAATCACGGCGGAGCGTAGCAAAAAGGGAAGGTGTACTCAAGAAAAAATCATGCGCAGGGCGGGAATTCTTTTGTTGCGGCTGAAAGGGAGCGGAGCACGCTCCCATACGAGCGACGAACGGAAACGCGGAGCGCCTGGAAGGAAGAAAGAAATGCGGATGACGACCGGGAATGGTGACGCGCCGCGAGCCAGGCGAGTGAAGAGTGGTCGCCAGGCAGCGAGGAGAGCTTGCGTCCCGAGTGAGAACACAGGGCACATTCAATATTGCGCAGGGAGAGATAACCGGTTCGAAGAGATTCGGTCACGGACCTAGTAAAAATCTTTAGCTTTACAAAATTGCCGAGGGAATCGAGCGTGGAGGGGGACCGAAGCGAGCTCAAGCGGCCGGCATGAGCCATCAGCGCTAATTGCACTGCGAACTCTATGTCCAGAAGTCCGCCGCGGCCGGCCTTGAAATCGCGGTCGCTGTCTCCTTTGCTCCGCTCGTGCACAATACGGTCGCGCATCGCGCGAGCGATTCGTAGGTCGGCAGGAGCAAGGGATCGCTGAAACGCAATGGTCTCGGCCAGAGCAGTAAATTGGCGGCCGAGCGGGGCGTTGCCAGCGATGAAGCGGGCGCGCGTGAGCAATTGACGCTCCCAGAACTCCGCGCGACCGCGGTGGTAACGCCGAAATTGATCCAGTGACGTCACCAGCGCGCCCTTTTCGCCTTCCGGGCGCAACCGCAAATCCACGGTGAACATCGCCGTTGCGCCGCGTGTTTCTGCGAGAAACGCGAGCCATTCGCGGACGCGCGACTCGCACGCCCGCAGTCTCGCGGCGCTGCCCTCCGCCACTATCATCAAATCTGCATCCGCACAGTAACCAAGCTCTTGTCCCCCCAACTTGCCGAGCGCAATCACGGCCATTTTGGGAGAGCGTGGCCAAGTGAATCGAATGATCCCTTCGGTCAACGCGGAGAGATCGCTCCAGATTTGCGGTAGTTCTGTCAGGGTGCGGCGCTCCACGATGTCTCGCAAGCCGATTCGGAGAGTTTCAGCCTCCCAATACAATCGAATCCGGCCCGGATGAGAAGCGGCGCCAAACGACTTTAATTCAGCGGCGATGGTCTTGGCGGTTTTTATGACACGAAGCACGTCCGAACGCATGGCATCGTCGAGCCAGTCCGGATGAGCGATCGCAATCCCCGCCATCCACGGGGACGCATCGAAGAAGCGCAAAATCGATTCCAGCCGGCACGGATTGGCAGCGAACGTTTCGAACAGCGTGGAGCGCGCGCCATAGGAGTCGGCGTATTGCGCCAACCGCGTGAGCGCCGAGTCGGGATCGCCCAGCCGACGGGATAGGCGAAAAAGAATGGGGGAGATGGCGTCGAGCCGGATGGCGGTTTCGGGCGGGACATGACCGAAGTTGGGGGCCTGCGCGAGACGGTCGAGCCAGTGCTGAAGTTGCAAACGAGAACGACGCCGACGGCGCGGCAGGACACGGTCGAAGATGGCGCGAACGGAACTGGCGAGGTCCCTCCGCCGGGCGAGAAATTTTTGAGCGGACGAAAACCCGAAAGAGCGGGCAAGCCGGCGTAAGGAAATCGGATCCTCCGGAATGATGTGTGTTTGCGCGTCTGCCTCCATTTGAAGGCGGTGCTCGACGGCGCGGAAAAAACGGTACGAACGGTCGAGCGCTTCGGCTTCGGCGTCGGGCAACACGCTGTAGCGACGGAGGGCTGCCAGGGCGCGGAGAGTATGAGATTCTTGTAGGAACGGATTTCGACCTGCGTGGAGAAGCTGAAGGCTTTGAACGATGAACTCGATCTCACGAATTCCTCCTCGACCGAGCTTGACGTTGCGGTCGAGCTGATCCTCGCCGACGATTTCCTCTTCCAAGCGGCTTTTTTGTTCCGCAACCTCGTCCAGCGCCGCATGCGAGATGGTGCGCGGATAGCGAAACGGCTGGATGGTCTCGATGAATTCCGCGCCCAGCGCGTCGTCGCCCGCGACGGGGCGGGCCTTGAGGAGGGCCATCCGTTCCCAGGTAAGACCCCAGGCGGCATAATAATTTTCGTAACTTTCCGCCGACCGCGCGAGAGGCCCGGTTTTTCCCTCGGGACGCAACCGCAGATCCATCCGAAACAACAACCCATCTGCAGTCGGCGCGGAAACGGCCTCCACCAGGCGTTGAGCGAGACGAGTGAAAATAGAATGATTGGCGGCGCTTTCGTCTCCGTAGACGAACAGCACATCCACATCCGAACAGTAATTCAGTTCGTCGCCCCCTAGTTTTCCCATGCCGATCACAGAAAACGGGAGGGTTTGCGAGGGAGAAAGAAGGCGGAGAGAGGCATCAAGAACAAGGTCAGCCACCACGGAAAGCTCGTGAGTGATGGCAACCAGATCCGCGCGAGCGGTGAGATCGCGCGCAGCGATCCGCAGCAGCTCGCATTGTTTCCAGCGGCGCAATGCGCGCCAGCGCGCGGAAGTGACGGAAGAAGCGGACACGAGGGTGTCCAGTTCGGCTCGCGCGTGCGCCTTATGGATGCCGCGTTCAAAGCGATGCGCGTCGAGCCAGAAGAACAATTCCGGGTTGCGCGTCAATCGCTCGGGCCAGACCGACGAAATGGCGCAAACGCGCGCCAACCACGCAACGCGGGACGAATCGCAGCGCAGAAGGCGGAGAATCTCCGCACGATCGGATGACGCGTCGAGCCAAGTGGAAATTTGCGCCGCGGCTCGGCCAGGGTCGGCGGAAGCGCGAATCTCGGCTTCCAATCGGGAGCGCAGCGAGGAGGAAGGGACGAGGGATAAAAGCGGAGAGCGCACGCCAATTCGATAGCAAACGCCGGGGATAAAAACAACGCGGGGCTGATCTTGCGACCAGCCCCGCGCCACAACGGACTTAACGACGGCGATTTACGCGTCGTAGTAGAGATAGAACTCGTACGGATGCGGACGCAACCGGATGGCGTCCACTTCCTTGGTCTTCATCTCGATCCAGACGTTGATCAGGTCCTCGGTGAAGACGTCGCCTTCGAGGAGGAACTGATGATCTTTTTCGAGGGCTTCGAGAGCCGCGCCGAGCGAGCCGGGGACGCTGGGGACTTTCTTCGCTTCCGCGGGAGAAAGCTCGTAGCTGCTCTTATCGAGCGGGTCGCCAGGCTTGATTTTGCGTTTGATGCCGTCGAGGCCGGCCATGAGCATGGCGGCGAACGCGAGATACGGATTCGCGGTCGGGTCGGGCGGACGGTATTCGACGCGTTTGGCCTTTGGATTCTCTGAATACAGCGGGATGCGGCAAGCGGCGGATCGGTTGCGGGCGCTGTAGCAGAGGTTAACGGGCGCTTCGTAACCGGGCACGAGACGCTTATAGCTATTCACCGTTGGACTGCAGAAGGCGCATAGGGCGGGGGCGTGCTTGAGTAAGCCGCCGATGTAATAGAGCGCCATATCGCTAAGTCCTGCGTAGCCTTTGCCGGCGAAGAGCGGTTTGCCGCCTTTCCAGATGGATTGGTGGGTGTGCATGCCGCTGCCGTTGTCTTGGAAGAGCGGTTTGGGCATAAACGTGGCGGTTTTGCCATGACGCCGGGCGACGTTCTTGACAATATATTTATAGAGCATCGTCTTGTCGGCCATGCGGACGAGAGAGTCGAACCGCATGTCAATCTCGGCCTGGCCGCCGGTAGCGACCTCGTGGTGCTGACGCTCAATAATGATGCCGCACCGAATCATGTCCGCCACCATCTCATCGCGGATGTCCTGCTGGGTGTCCGCGGGTGAGACAGGGAAGTAGCCTTCCTTGGGACGGATTTTGTGGGCGGTGTTGGGACCTTCATCGCGCCCCGTGTTCCAGTTTGCCTCGACAGAGTTGACGAGATGGAAGGAGCTGTTTTGCCCCTGCTCGTAGCGCGCTTCGTCAAAGACGAAAAACTCTGGTTCGGGCCCGATGTAGGCCGTGTCGCCCACGCCTAAGTTTTGGAGGTATTTTTCGGCCTTGGACGCCACCTGCCGCGGGTCGCGATTGTAAGCCTCGCGCGTGACAGGGTCGATAATGCTGCACGTCAGGCTCAACGTAGGCGTCGCACAATAGGGATCCCGAAACGCCGACGCAGGGTCGGGGATGATGAGCATATCCGAGGACTCGATGGATTTCCAGCCGCGAATGCTTGAGCCGTCAAATCCCAGGCCGTCGCTGAAAATCTCCAGCTCCAACTCGGAAACCGGGATGCTGAAATGCTGCCAAGTACCGGGTGTGTCGACGAACTTGAAATCAATGGACTGAATGTTTTCTTTTTTGCAGAACGCTAGTACTTCTTTTGCAGTCATGGCTCTCCTTGTTCACGTTGTTCGATTGCATAGACAACAAGGGCGAGCGCGCCTGCAATCCTGGCGCACTCGCCTGAATCCGGAACATGCGACGGGACGCCCCGCCGCCGTTACACAGCCTTGTCGCCGCGCTCGTCGGTGCGGATGCGGACCGCGTCCTCAATGGACAGGACGAAAATCTTGCCATCGCCGATTTTGCCGGTCTTGGCCGCCTTGCAAATGGCGTCCACGGCGGCTTTGGCGCGACCGTCGGGCAGCACGATTTCCAGCTTCAACTTCGGCAGGAAATCCACGGTATACTCACTGCCGCGGTAGATTTCGGTGTGTCCTTTTTGGCGACCGAATCCTTTGACTTCGGTCACCGTCATCCCTTCCACGCCGGCTTCGGCCAGCGCTTCTTTTACATCTTCGAGCTTGAACGGCTTGATGATTGCCTCAATCTTCTTCACGGGTATCCTTCCTTTTCCACCGAACGCAGCGACAGACTATCGCTCCGCGCGGTGGAAGTAAATGGTTTTTTTGGCGGTAAAAAGCAAGTCATGTGCCATCGCTGCGGCAAGGGGATGAAACCCGTAAACCAACGGTGGGTTTGCGGTCTTTTAGCCACGCTGGTCAAAATAACGGGCGGTGAACTGGAGTGGATAAAGCAAGAAGCGCCCCCCTTGCGGGAGGCGCTTCTCGAACAGCTTTGCGGTTGTGCTTGATCGGTTAGAACAAGTACGCCGCTTCAAACACGATACCCAATGAGGCGTCTTCAGCGAACGTCGTGAACGGATTGAACACAAGCTCGCTGGCATTGGCATAGCGCACTTCAAACCTGGTCAAAAGATTCTTCCAGATGTTGAAGTTGAACGTACCAGTGACAGACCAGACATCCACACCACCCGGGAAGAGGGTGCGGGTGTTGCCGGCGGCGAACTGCTCGTTATCCGAGAAGAACTCGCCACGCAGAGCGACGTCCCACTTGTCGCTGACTTTGTAGTGGACAATGCCCGACAAGCCCCAGAACGCGTTATGCGGCGTTCCAGTGCCGGTGTCGTTGAAGGACTCTTGGCCCCAATCGCCGTTGAGCGAGAAGGTCCACTTTTCGTTCGGCTTCACCGTCACAACTGTGTCCCACAAGAAACGATAATCTTGATCATCGTCACCGGTGCCATTGACGTTTTCCGTGCCGAAGACACCGCCAGTAGCGATGGACGCTTTGCCGTCCCACCAAGTTACCTTGAGGACGCCATAGTAGTCTTTGCTGCTGTTGGTATCAGCGACAGCGTTCCAGTTGTTGGCGATACCCGCCGACGCGTCCAACGTTGCGCCACCCAGATCCCACGTGTAGGAGAACTGAATGCCGGTGAAGGAAGTCGGTTGGGCGAAGAGGTAGATGGCCGACCGAGTAATGTTGTAATTACTGGGCGTCTCAAACACTTCGCTGCCAAACGGGGCGGCATAGGTTCCCGCTTTCACTTCCAAGCCGTTGCCGACTGGGATGCGAGCGTTCACATAGGCCTGTTGAAGCGTGATGTTGTTGCCAGTGGTCAGGGTCGGATTGGCGTACCCCGCGTCTTGTCCGCCAACGATATCCACCCGGTAGCCAGCTGCCCAATCGCTCTTGTCGAGCGGCTTGTCCAGCGTCAGCTTGAACTGCGCCAAGGTGAAGTCGTTGCGGCGCGGACCAATTCCGCCTGCACCAGCAATTCCGTTAGGGGACAACCCCTGTTGATCGGAACCGTCGAAGTCGTACGAATACATGACATCGACGTAACCACTAATCGTTGTTGACGCCAAGAAATCCATCGTTCCAGGCGCAATTTTGTCTTCGGCACGTACACCCGCCGAAAAAAGGCCGACGACCGCGGCCGCGCACAACCCCACAAACAACTTACGGCTGTTCTTGTTCATGAACAGTAGTCTCCTGTTGTTTTTATTTGAGCCTGCCCAATAATTAGAGCAGCCTCCCTGTGTCGTGCGAAGCCTCTGTCCCCGACCCTTCTCAGGAAGGGAGGTCCAAAAGGCCTAACACATTGGCGCGAACCTAACACAAGGCGTCAAATTTGCAACAACAATTTTTCCAAGGCTGTCCCGGCAGACCGTTTCGGACCTGCATTTTTTCGCTAGCGCATGGAAAACTAGGATTACAGCGCAGAACCGAAGATGCCGAGGGAACGAGGAGGGTGCCGGCAAGGCGCGGGAAAATTTGGAGCGGGAGACGGGACTCGAACCCGCGACGTTCAGCTTGGGAAGCTGACATTCTACCACTGAATTACTCCCGCACCATGTCCCAAGGCTACCACAGCAATGACAGCCACGCAAGCAATCATCCGAAGCCGCAAACGAAATGGGCACCAGTCGATCAACATTTCTGAAACTTGGCGGGGATGAGGCAGATGAATTTGAAAGGGACTGCCTTCTCCGCGTTCTTAAACTGGTGTTGTTCGTCGGCAGGGATATAAAGGACGTCCCCCCGCTGAAGCGGCACTTCCTTGTTCTCCCGCCAAACCGTACCGCGACCTTCCAACACGAAAATCTCGTGTTCGTACGGATGATGATGCAGCGGGGTGTGTCCGCCCGGAGCAACCTCGAAGACGCGCAGCGCGAAGTTGGGCGCGCCATCACGCGGGGTGACGGCGAGCTGCACCGCACAATCCTTTGCGCCGTCCATCACGACTTTCTCTTGCGGGATGTCGTTCACATTGGCTATTTTCATTGGCAGGCGGATGCTACCGCGCGACAACCATGTTGTCAAATCACAGCTTGCGTGGGGAGCGCGGCTGCTGTATTTTCCCGTGGCTTTCGCGGGCCGATGTAGCTCAGTGGTAGAGCAACGGTTTCGTAAACCGTGGGTCGTGAGTTCAATCCTCACCATCGGCTCCATTTTTTTGGCGCGCACGAAAGCTTGCGCGTTTTACGTGGCTGGAGCTGCGGACGGATCGGCGGCCAACCCCGCCAGACTCGGAAGAGAGCAACGGTAACCGTTTTGGTCCGGGTCGCGGCTTCAGCTACGTGGGACGCCACTGGCGGAAGCGCGTGATTTTTTTGTGTCTTTTGCTTCGTTTTGAGGCTAATAATCTCTTCGTGAACGCGACCTACACCGTCCTCGCCCGCAAATGGCGTCCGCAGCAATTTGACGAACTTATCGGACAGGATCATGTCGCGCAGACCCTCAAAAACGCCATCGAACAAAACCGGATCGCTCACGCTTATCTCTTTTGCGGACCGCGCGGCATTGGTAAAACCTCTTCGGCCCGCATCTTCGCCAAGGCACTGAACTGCGAAAAAGGCCCCACCATCAAACCGTGCGATAGATGCGCCAATTGCGCGGAAATCACCACGGGGAATTCGATGGACGTCCTCGAAATCGACGGCGCCAGCAATCGCGGGATCGACGAAATCCGCAATCTCCGCGAAAACGTCCGCTACACCCCTTCCAACGGTAAGTACAAGATTTACATCATTGACGAAGTTCACATGCTTACCAAGGAGGCGTTCAACGCGCTCCTGAAAACCCTCGAAGAACCGCCGGCGCACGTCAAATTCCTCTTCGCAACGACCGAGCCGGAAAAAATGCTGCCAACGATTCTCTCGCGGTGTCAGCGGTTTGACCTCCGTCGCATCCCCACGCGCCTGATCATCGAGCAACTCTCCAAGATCGCGAAATCGGACAAAGTAAAAATCGAACCCGCCGCCCTCTCCGCGATCGCACGTGGCGCCGAAGGCGGGATGCGCGACGCGCAATCCACCCTCGACCAGCTTATCAGTTTTTGCGGAGATAAAATTGCCGAGGAGGATGTCCTCTCGATGTTTGGTCTCGCGGCCTTCGCGCAAATCGAATCGCTCGCCACCGCGATTCTCGAGGACGATGCGCCGAAAGCACTCGCGTCGCTGGGCAAAACCGCTGATGCCGGCAAAGACCTGGCGCGACTTCTCGCCGACCTCCTCGAATATTTCCGCAACCTGCTCGTCATCCAGGTCAGTGGCGAGAAGGCCGGCCTCGACCTACCCGATGATGAACTCGATGTGTTGCGAAAACAGGCGAAGACAGTCGAGGCCGATGTGACCCTTCGAGTCCTCGACATTCTCGCCGCGGCCGAAGGCAGAATCAAATGGGCTGCTTCCAAGCGCATCCTGCTCGAGCTGACCGTGCTCAAGGCCATCCATGCCCGTAACGCTGTCAGTCTCGATTCGGTCCTCAACACCCTCAACGATTTGCGACTACAAATGGGACAAGGCGGCGGTCGCGCGGCTGCCAATGATCCATTGGAAGCGGCGGAAAGGGAGTTAAGCTGCGGGAAAACGAAGGATATGTTCGCCGCCGAAGTGACCGCCGAAACGAAATCGGAAATCGGAAGTCAGAAACCCGAAACCAATCTCAACCTTCAAATTTCAAATTCCGAAATCCCAAGCCCCCAGCCCTCAATCCCCGATCCCTCGTCGCTCCCCGCCGTTTGGCAGCGAGTCATGGACGCCGTCTCTCGTGCCAGCCCCTTCACCAAATCTTATCTGGTCGAGGCGCGCCCAGTCTCGCTCGACGGCGACGTGTTCATCATCGGATACGACCCGGAATTTGCCGAGCATAAGAACTTGGTGGACACCGTGAAACACAAGCAAGTCTTGCAAACCAAAATCCGCGAAGTCGTCGGACGCGACATCGTGGTGAAGTTCTGTCTTGTGGAAGAAGACGGGGCGCGCTTGGAAGTGCGAAGAGCGAAAAGCGAAGAGCGAAAGGAGCGGGCGGAAGTCGGCGCGAAAAATTTCAAAGACGACCCGCTCATCAAACAAGCGCTTGAGATTTTCAAGGGGACGATTGTGGAAGTGAAAGCGTAGCGCGCCGCGCGCAACGCCCGTAAAACGCTGAAACGTTAAACGGGAAACACGATTCAATTATGTAACCCTTCAACGAATCTACAAACTGATGTCCTACCCGCCCCCCATCGAGCATTTGATCCGGGAATTCAATAAGCTCCCCGGGATCGGTCCGCGCAGCGCCGAGAGGCTGGCATTATATATAGTCCAGTCTCGCGCCGGAGCCGCCAGCGAACTGGCGCGCGCCATCGCCGCCGCGCGCACCGAGATTCGCCATTGCTCGCTCTGCGGCGGCTACACCACCGCCGACCCCTGCGCGCTCTGCTCCAACAACAGTCGCGATCAAGCAACGATCTGCGTCGTCGAACAACCCACCGACATCTTCCTCCTGGAAAAAACTAAAGCCTTCCGCGGCGTTTATCACGTCCTCGGCGGCAAAATCTCGCCCCTCGACAAAATCGGTCCCGACCAACTTCGCATCAGTCAGTTGTTGTCTCGGATGAAAAAAGACAAGGCAGCAGGGAAACCCCGCGAAATCATCCTCGCGCTCTCCGCCGATGTCGAAGGTGAAGCCACCGCCACCTATCTCGCACAAGAATTAAAGCCGCAAGGCGTTGTTGTCACCCGAATCGCCCACGGCCTCGCCGTCGGCTCCAGTCTGGAAAGCGCAGACGAATTGACCTTGAGCCGCGCACTAGAGGGGCGGAGTAAATTGTAGCCCCCGTGACTTCATATGCCGCCGCTGTTTGCTCGAAGCCGTGACGTCAGAGTGTCCTCTGTGATACATTCGAGCTCGTGAGCAAGGCTTTTACCAAAGAATCGGATGTGACGGACGAATCGGTTCACGTGGCGCCGCCCTCCGCGCAATTGCCGCCGGGGACGGAGAATTATATGACACGCGACGGCGCGGGAGCCATGCGGGCCGAGTTGGCGAGAATTACGGAAACGCTCCGTTCTACGACACGGCGACCGTTGAGTGGCGCCGGTGAGATTCAAAAACTCGAACATCGCGCACGGTGGTTGAGCGAGAGCCTCGGCAGTGCCGTCGTTGTAGATTTGCGAGAGCAATTGCCCGACCGCGTCTGTTTTGGAGCGACGGTGACTGTGCGCGGCGCGGACGGTCGCGACCGCCGAGTGCGAATTGTTGGCGTGGATGAAGCCGATCCGGAACGCGGCAGGGTGAGTTGGCGATCGCCGTTAGCCAAGGCATTGATTCGGGCGCGCGTCGGCGACGAGGTCATCTTTCATCCGCCCGATGGAGAAGAGCGCCTGCGCGTCATTCGATTGGATTCCTCCCCGGAATAAAATTCGATGCAATCTCTCCGCGCACTCGACCATCAATATCTCTGGCATCCTTTCACGCAGATGCGGGAGTGGATGAGCAATGACCCGACGATCATTGTTGGTGGACACGGCGCGACGTTGCGCGATTCGGGCGGACGCGAGTATCTTGACGGGAATTCTTCCATCTGGACAAACTTACACGGACATCGGCATCCGTGGATTGACGCGGCGGTCCGCAAACAGCTCGGGAAAATCGCGCATTCGAGTTTTCTGGGATTGACCAATCCACCCGCGATCCGATTGGCTGAGCAGCTTATTGAGATCGCACCGCGCGGGTTGGCTCGCGTCTTTTATTCCGATAACGGCTCGACGGCGATGGAGGTGGCGATCAAAATGGCGCTGCAATACTGGCAGCACCGAGGACAACCGCGGCGGACGAAGTTTGTTGGGTTCAGCGAATCGTATCACGGCGACACGCTGGGGGCGGTTAGCATGGGCGGGATTGATATGTTTCACGCGGCGTACAAGCCACTGTTGTTTACGACACTCCGCGCACGCGACATCTCACAAGCCGAGAAGATTTTTGAGCGTCATGGCCGCGAGATTGCCGCAGCCTGTATCGAACCGCTGGTTCAGGGGGCCGCGGGTATGCGACTCTGGCCGCGCGGAATGTTGAGCGGACTTCGCGAAGTGTGCAATCAGCATGGCGCACTGCTGATCGCCGATGAAGTGTTCACAGGGTTCGGTCGCACCGGCACGATGTTCGCTTGCGAACAGGAAGGGGTGACACCCGATTTGATGGCGCTGGCCAAAGGACTGACGGGCGGATACTTGCCGTTGGCGGCGACGCTGGCGACGGAAGAAATCTTCGATGCATTTCTCGGGGACGAAGCTCGAAAGTTTTATCACGGCCACAGTTACACGGGCAATCCGCTCGGTTGTGCGGCGGCCTTGGCGAATCTGGAAATTTTTCGACGCGAAAAGACGCTTGCCAAATTACAATCGAAGATTTCCCTTCTCTCCTCTCTTCTCTTTCCACTGCGCGCGCTTCCACACGTGCGAGAGGTGCGGCTGTGCGGGTTCATCGCCGCCGTAGAAGTCGGGCCGTATTCGCCGGTGTCGCGCATGGGACATTGGATTTGCGTTGAAATGCGCAAGCGCGGCGTGTTGACACGTCCGCTGGGCAACGTTGTGCCGCTCGTCCCGCCGTATTGTGTGACGGAAAAGCAATTGGAGAGGATAGTAACAGTATTGGCGGACAGCATTCGTATCGTATGTAAATGAAAACCCCAAACTCCATTCCCCCAATTCGCGGCCTGTTTGTGACGGGCACAGACACCAGTGTCGGCAAGACGTTCGTGACGGCATTGTTGCTGACGGAGTTGCGTCGACGCGGGGTTCGCGCGGCGGGGTTCAAACCAATCGCATGCGGGACGGGCGGGCGCGCGGACGCGAAATTGTTTGCGTCGCTGATGGATGGTGAGACAACGATGGACGAAGTGAATCCGGTTTACATGCGCAAACCTCTCGCGCCGTTGATCGCGGCGCGGCTGGATCAGAAAAAAATAGATTTCCGCAAGATCTTCACCAATTTCAAATCGCTAACCTCCCGTCACGACTTCATCTTGGTCGAAGGCGCGGGCGGGTGGCTGGTGCCAATCACGCGCCAGTATTTCGTGCGCGACCTGGCGCGCGATTTGAGACTTCCGGTGGTGATTGTCGCTCGCCCGCGTTTGGGGACGCTGAACCACACTTTGCAAACTGTGGAAGGTGTACGGGCGGCAAAATTGAGCGTGGCGGCGATTGTGATCAACGATACGACGGGCGAAAAACCCGGACTGGCGGAACGCACCAATCCGGGCGCCTTGCGCGAGCTGACTCATCTACCGGTGTTTACGATCGGGTTTGGCGCAACAAAAGCCCCCGCCGCCCTCTTGCGAATGCTGATTTGACTCGCCTGCGATTTTGTGGTCACCATAGTCATGCGAGGTGCTTATGAAACCAGAGGAATATCTATCGTATAAAGGATTGCCACCGATCGCCGGTCTTTGCTCGATGCAGGAGGCAACAAAAACGGGACTTTCCGTCGAGGAAAACGTGCGCCGGCTCAAGCGGTACCATTATGCGTTCAAACGGTTGCACGAGATTTTTGTGGCGCGCCTCACCGCCGAGCCAATCTACGAACTGAAAATGGCGTTCAGTTTGCACGCGCACTACTGCGCCGAGCACGTGGCGGCCCTGCGCAAACGAGTGGGCGAAGTGCGCGAGCCGCCGCTGGGGCTTGAAGCGGTGCCCGACGCGAATCTGGAGATTTTCTTTGATGAAATCCGCAGCGCGCCAACGACGGAGGAGCTGTTGGTCGGTCTGTACGAGAAAGCGTTGCCGGCGTTGCAGGAGGCCATGAGACATCATTCACGCGACACCAATCCGTTTGTGGACCAGCCGACGTTGCGCGTGTGCCGGTTCGCGTTGCTGGAGGCGGGGGATATGATCGAGTTCGGGTGCAAAGCGATTCCCTGTTTAGTGGACGCGAAAACGCGCGAGGCCATGACAGGCTGGCTGCGATTGCTCGATGATTGTTTGGCGGCAGCGGGAGGATTGGACGGAGTTGAAAAGCCAGCGGTAAAAACCATTGAGCGTGTTCACTCGGCGAAACCTTATGTGTACGACCGTGTTCCGAAGCGTGACGGGCGATTCCCCGACCCTTACAACATGGGCGTCAACGCGGAGGTTTTTCTCTACGACCCGAAATATCCACCGCAGCCGAAGACGCTGATGATGTTTTACAAGCGCATCCGGGAGATTGACGTGCCGGAGATGATGGCGAGCATCATTGTCGAGACGAAAGGCAAGCCGTGGGGGTATTATCAAGATATGACCCGCCAGCTTTGGGATGAAGCGCGACACGCGATCATGGGCGAGGTCGGTTTTGTGGCGACGGGTGTGGACTGGCGGAAAGTCATGGTGAATTTCACCTGGTCGCTCGGGCTGAACACGCAACTGACACCGATGGAACGGCACGGGGTTTTGTATTTCATCGAGCAAGGTCTGATGCCAAAAACCGGAAAGCGGTTCGAGTGGGAAGTGGGCCGGGAATCGGGAAACCCACTCTCCGCGCTGTTTCAGGATTACGATTGGGCGGACGAAGTGCTCCACGCCAAGATCGGCCGCGAATGGTATCTGTCGCAGTTCAATAATCCGAAGGAAGCTATCGAGTACGGCGACCGATGTTGGTCGAAGGTGTTGATCGGGTGGGAGGAATGGCGCAAACAAGGGCTGACGCAACACCGCAATTGGTGGCCCGATGTGTACCGCGAGGCGTGCGAACGATGGGGTGTGAAACCCGACCCAGAAGTGCTACAGTACTCCACAACCTATCAAACGACACGCGCCGATCTGAAAACCGTGTCCGTTTCAGGCTAAACCAAATGAACAAAGGCGAACGGATCATGCTGCTGGTATTGAGTGGGCTGACGGTCGTCACCGCCTACCTAGTCATGGACTTGCGCCGCGAAGTCGAGGAGTTGAAGAAAAATATTCGCCCCGGCGGGAAAGCGGGTGCACCTGCCGCGCCAACCAATCCCGCGACCGTGGATGTCTCGTTCAGCCTCGAGGGTCAACCGAGCAAAGGAGATCCGGCGGCGAACGTTGCCATTGTCGAATTCTCTGACTATGAATGCCCGTTTTCGCAGCGCCACGCCACAGGTGTCTTTACGCAAATCGATCAGGAGTATGTCGCGAAGGGGAAAGTCCGGTACATCTATCGGGATTATCCGTTGACGTTTCACAAGAACGCCGCCAAAGCCGCCGCGGCTGCGCGATGCGCTGGCGAACAGGGGAAGTTCTGGCAAATGCACGATATTCTCTTCAAAAATCCTAAGAATTTGACCGACCTCGTCGGCCATGCCTTCTCCGCCGGGATCGACACCGCGAAGTTCAACGCTTGCTTGGAAAGCGGGAAACAAGACGCTGTCGTTCAGGCCGAAATCACCGCCGCCGGCAACGCCGGCATCCAGAGCACACCGTCGTTCCTGCTGGGCTACACGGATGCTGCGACCCAGAACTTTCATGGCGTCCGCTTGATTTCCGGCGCCGAGCCGTACACACTCTTTCAAACAACCATCGACGCGCTCTTCGCCGAGCGCCGCTGATCATGTTTCACTGGGGACTCATCCTCCACTATTCAGTGTACGTGGTGTTGCCATTGGTGTTCGGCTTTTGGCTGGTAGACTGGCTCACCGGCGGCGTCACCCTCGACAACGCCATCCACGGCCTTACGATCCTGTTGCCGTTCATCGCGATCAGCTGGCTCGCGTATCAGAATTTCAAGCCGCGAAAAAAATAGGAGTTTCCATGACCGCCAAAACATTCCATCGTCCTTCCGTCAGTTACAGCTTCACCATGCGCCTGCGATTTCCCAACGCCGTCGGAATGCTTGCTCGTATCCTGACCGCCATCAGCAAGGCAGGCGGCGATATGGGTGGCGTGGATATCGTGCACGCCGAATCGAAACATATGACCCGCGACCTCACCGTCAGCGCCCGCGACGAAGAACATTCGCAGCAGATCATTGAGGTGGTCAAAAAAATCCGCGCCGTCACCGTGGCCAACGTCTCCGACCGCGTGTTTCTGCTGCATCTCGGAGGCAAAATCCGCATCCAGAACAAGATCCCCGTCTCCACCCGCGACACCCTCTCCATGGCATACACCCCCGGCGTCGCCCGCGTCTGCAATGCAATCGCCGCCGATAAATCAAAAGTTTATTCACTGACCATCAAACAGAATTCCATTGCCGTCGTCAGCGATGGCAGCGCTGTTCTTGGCCTCGGGAATATTGGACCGGAAGGCGCCATGCCCGTCATGGAAGGCAAAGCCATGCTTTTCAAGGAATTCGCCGATATCGACGCCTATCCGATTTGTCTGCGTTCGCAAACTGTGGATGATATCGTCGCCACAGTCGCCAACATCAGTGTCGGCTTCGGCGGCGTAAACCTCGAAGACATCAGCGCCCCGCGCTGCTTCGAAGTCGAAGAACGGCTCAAAACGATGCTCGATATTCCTGTTTTTCACGATGACCAGCACGGCACCGCCATCGTCGTGCTCGCCGCCGTTACCAACGCCCTCAAGATCGTGAAACGGAAACTGCGCGATATTCGCATCGTCGTTCTTGGCGCCGGCGCGGCGGGCGTTGCCGTGGTAAAAATGCTAATGGCCGCGGGCGCGCGCCAGATTATTTGTTGCGACCGCAAGGGCACTATCCACAAAGGCAGATTGCCCGAACTCGAACCCAGCAAGGCTTGGCTCGCGCATCACACCAACAAGAACAACCTCGCCGGCAGTGTCGAAGACGCCGCAACGGGCGCAAACCTTTTCATCGGTGTCAGCGGTCCGGGCATCTTCACCGCGCGCGCCCTCCGCAAAATGTCGAAAGGAGCGATCGTATTCGCTCTTGCCAATCCCACACCGGAAATCATGCCCGAAGAAGCCGCCCCGTATGCCACAATCATCGCCACAGGACGCAGCGATTATCCCAACCAAATCAACAATGTCCTCGCATTCCCGGGAATTTTCCGAGGCGCGCTCGACGTCCGCGCCCGCGACATCAACGAACCGATGAAACTGGCCGCCGCCCGTGCCATCGCCGCCTCGGTCAAACCCAGCGAATTATCCGCAGAATACATCATCCCCTCGGTGTTCAACCGCGATGTGGTCAAAGAAGTCGCCCGCAACGTCGCCAACGCGGCCATCCAATCCGGCATCGCCCGGCGGCAACGATAGGCTGCTCCCTGCGTTAGCGCGGGTAGAGCACCATGACTTCGTAGATGCCGACGACAATTGAGCCGTAGAGAATATGTCCAGCAAGTTGCGCCCAAGCCGCAATGCGCGCTTTCAGTTCAGTCCCTTGTGATGGCTGTGGAGGGTGTCCCCGTAGAAAAAGATGACCCACCACAAACATCGCGATACAACCATGAACCGTGCCCACCATTGCGCCCGTAAGAACGCTGAACGGTATTTCAAGCCAGAGAAAGCCGAGCAGATACGCCCACGCAAACACGATTCCCACTGCATAATGAACGATCAACCCCGGGATCAATCCCTGTTCGAGTTTTTTCTCGTGGGCTATAAACTTTCCCAATGCCAGCACCATGTTCGCTTTGGGCAACCCAAACCAACTGGGCAGAAACACGACCAGTGTCAAAGCAGTCGTTGCCACCAAACCAGCCCCGAACGGCGCGATCCACATTCCATTCATCACTGCCCCCTTTCCATTGTCATAACTGAATATAATGCGTGAAATGAATGCGTCAAACGGAACCGAAACACCGCGGCTGAACTTGAGAGAATACAAAAGTCGCAATAAAAAGGTCATTGCCGTTGCGAAAAACCATGGCTACACTCAAGCGGTCGTGAGCGTCAACGATATCCTGCCTTTTCTCGTATCCACCGACGCACAGGCGCAGCCCGAAGAACTGCGGCGGCGAATGCGGCGCGACGGCTATTTGTTTTTTCGCGGACTGCCTCCGAAGGAGAAACTCCTCGAATTGCGCCGAATCATCCTCGAAATCTGCCAGAAAAACGGCTGGCTCATCGCGGGCAGCGAGCTGATGGAGGGACTCACCCATCGCGCGCCGTGCGTCGAGGGGCAGGAGGATTTCATGAGGGTTTACGACGAGGTGCAAACCCGCGAGGAATTTCACGCGCTCGGTCACGACGACGCTCTGGTCGGCACAATCTCCAAACTTGCCGAGGAACAAGTGTTCGTCTTCCCGCTCAAGGTCATGCGCATCACGTTCCCCAACAATGTCCGCGAGACCACTCCATCGCATCAGGACTACGTTCACCTGCAAGGGACGCTGGAGACTTACACGACTTGGATTCCGCTCGGCGATACGCCGCGCGAACTAGGCGGTCTATCGGTGCTGGCCGGCTCGAATAAACTCGGCGTGCTTCAACCCCGTGCGGCTTACGGCGCGGGCGGACTCGGACTCGACACCGATCAATACAATCTGCCCTGGCACGGCGGGGATTTCCAATGCGGCGACGCCATCATCTTCAGCAGTCTCACCGTCCACCGCGCGCTGCCGAATCTGACGGCGGACAAACTTCGAATCTCGGTGGACTACCGTTACGCGGGCCTCTCGCACGCAGTCACGCACGTGGCGCTCAAACCGCACTTCGCCTCCAAACGTCCGCATCTCAACTGGGACAACCTCGACCGCCATTGGAAAAACCAATCGCTGCGCCGCTACTGGGAGAAACTTCCCGTCCGCGTCGTCGAACGCACCGACGCCTGGCACAAAACCGCCGCGGTAGATGAGAAAAAGGAGAGGGCGTGAACGAATTGCCAATCCAATTCCCTTGTAGTTTTACCGCAGACAGGGTGCTTGCTTTGACTGCAGAGGACTATCGGGAACTATTGGCGCAAAAAACGATTCCTAGTCCAAAGGATTGTGCACTGGGAAAGGTGCGAAAAGAATTTCGCCCCGAATGGCCCCCGGGAGATACATTGTGCATCGCCTTTGACCGCTCCCGGAGCAATTATTTTTTTGAGTTTGAGCCGAAGGTAGACCTGGAAACATTTCTGGAAAATTCTAGAATCGTCAGGATTTCCATGCAAGAGGGAGCTTTTTTGTCGCTGATCTGCGGAGTGTCAATAAAGGAATTATTACCAGTGTGTTCAAAGGGTTCTTCGGATAGTTCTCCAATATTCCGCCTTGAAAAGCTTAAGGGTGATGACGATGCGCCTCTACACGATTTCGTAACAGACGAAGCCATTCAAGCTCTCGCGGCAGGTAACACGTTTTGTGGGATGATCGCCTGCTGCGGTTGTGGCGAACCTGGATGCGGTGCGGAGTATGTCTGGATCGAAAACGGGGCTTGCCTTTTCTACCTCAAAATTGTGTCGGCAGGAATTGTCGAGGTCAAGCTCATGCCATTTAAGATTTTGGCTTAGCCTTTTAACCAAGTTGTCAGTTGTTCATCGTTTGTCCCCCGCAACACAGCGGTCGAAAGCTATTGGCTCTGCTTCGAGTCCCGCGTGGTGTGGGTGTTCTTTCCTATTCGCATGAACTTGTCCGCCGAGGAGAATACGTGGTAAACCTCTTCCATGTCTTACCCCGACTTACGCGGCAAGGTGGCAGTGCTGACGGGCGGAGCGCAGGGGATCGGCGAGTTCACCGTGCGCGAGCTGGCTCGGCAGGGCGCGCGGGTGACGTTTTGCGACGTGGATGTGGCGCGCGGGAAGAAACTGGAAGCGGGATTGAACGGAAAGGGAGCGCACGCGCCCACGCGTGCCAATTCCCGCGCCTCGCGGGAATTCATCCGTCGTGCGACGGACGAGGCGTCCGTCGCGGCACCCGAGGCGCGCGCTGTCCCCGTTTCCTTTGTTCGCGCCGACCTCGCGCGCGAGGCGGACATCAAGAAAATGATTCGTGGCGTGATTCGAAACCACGGGCGGATTGATCTGCTCATCAACAACGCCGCGGTGGATACGCGCATCCCCCTGGAGAAAACCAGCGCGCGCCATTGGCAAACCATGACGGACATCAATCTGCGACACGCGTTCCTCACCATCCGCGAGGCCGCGCCACAAATGAAGAAACAACACGCCGGGGTCATAGTCAATTTCAGCTCAATGGCGTTCTTCGCGGGCGTGAGCGGCTACATCGCCTATCTGGCCAGCAAGGCGGGGATCATCGGGTTAACCCGAGGATTGGCGCGCGAACTGGGACCGCACAATATCCGTGTCAACGCCGTCGCGCCCGGATGGGTAATGACCGAACGACAGTTGCGATTGTGGGTCAAGCCCGGCGACAAAGAGAATTGCCTGGAACGTCAATGTTTGAAGGAATTATTGCAGCCGGACGAAATCGCCCGCGTTGTCGCGTTTCTTTGCTCCGACGCCTCCCGCGCCATCACCGGCCAAGTGATTCTTGCAGACAAAGGTTGGCATCACGATTGAAGTGGCGTGCGACGAAGATCCTTATTTTTTTCGTTTCAATTCCATCAGCGTCTCCGCTTCGGGACGACCACCATAGTAATCGTCCAACGGATAGCATCCGCTTACCAATCCGTTGCGCGGTGCGGTGGTGCAATCGCTGAACGTCCGGCAAATGCGTTTGCGCTCCAGCGATTTCCCGGCCAGCACGTCGGCGGGAAGTTCCGGATACGAAAGGATCATCCGTCCCAATCCAATAAAATCCACCGCGCCGTTCCGGACGTTGTGCTGCGCCACATGAGGAAGCCATTCCTGCAAATAACTGTAAGCGGAGCCGACGATTGCCAGGTGCGGGAATTTTTTCTTTAATGACGCGACAACGGCAATCTGCCGCGCCACGCCGACCAGCGGGTCTTCCGGAGGAAAATATCCATCGGACGGCGGAAACAATGCCGGGCGTTGCATGTGCGGATTGTAATACGGGCTGCCCGCGCTCAAGTTGACCAACGAGATGCCCAGCGATTCGAGGAGCACGAGAAACTTCTCTGTCTCGCGCAAATCCATTTGCATCGGGTCGTCTATGCTCCCGCCAAACGCGAAGGGATATGGACGAGCCGCTTCCTCCGGTATCCCAACATTCTCGTCACCCTTCTTGAAGGGGAGCAAATCAAACGCGCTCAATCGCACCCCCAGACGCAGGGATGGTGCGGCTCGTCCAATTCCCGTGACGATTTCGCGCAGAAACCGCGTGCGATTCTCGAAACAGCCGCCGAATTTCCCTTCGCGCGTGTGCGCGCTCAAAAATTCATGCCCCAGATATCCGTGGCAATGTTTGATATCCACAAAATCAAACCCCGCCCGTTGCGCCATTACTGCCGCCGCGACAAATTGCGCAATCAATTCCTCGATCTCGCCGTCGGTTAGAACGGGTGCATCGGGCGCAATGCCGAATTTGCGGTCGAGAACAGGATGATGATAGACGATGCGAGGCTCAAGCGAGTCTTTGCGATTCGGCCGCGCGAATCTTCCTGAATGCGTCAGTTGCAATCCAATCAGTAAATCATCGGTGCGACCAAATTTCTCGGTGTGCGCTGCCACCAGTGCATTCCGCAAGCCGGCAAGCGCGGAAAGATTCACGTCGTTGATGAGGAGCTGGTTCGGATTGGCGCGGCCGTCGTGGCGAACGGCGACCGCTTCGCCGCCCCAGATCAGTTTTGCCCCGCTCATTCCAAATCGTTGCCAGCGGCGCACCACCAGCTCGGTCGGTTTGCCGTCGGTCGTTCCATCCCAGCCTTCCATTGGTTGGATGCAAAAACGATTGCCAATCACAAATCCGTCCGGGAGCCGATACGGCTGCGCGAGCACGCCCCTGTCGGGGACTTCATCGAACGGAATCTCGATGCCGAGGCTCGTGACGTACGCGCGGAACTCGTCCGCCGTCTTCAGTTGTGCGATCCGTTTGTAGTTGGCGGCCATTTATGTTTGCGTTTAAGGCATCAGGCAGGGGACAACGTGGCGGCTATGACGCCGATAAAGCCGAAAATCACGGTCGGTGGTGAGCACAATCGGATCGGGTAGAATTTCAGTCATGCGGACGAGACAGGCGTCAGCAAGGCTCATCGGGACATCGACGAATTTATCCATGAGATCGAGAACAGGCAATAGTTGAGCATCCAACTCGAAGGCCAGGCGCAACGCCTCGGTACGGAGAAAATCACGCAGTAACGGGCAGCCTCCTGGAAAATCGCGATTCAGGATAAAATGGGTCTCAGAAAGAACTGCTTCGGACATGTTCCACGGGAATGGCAGGTCGCGCGTTTCGGTCAACCTTCGCAGCCATACATGGTATTGATCACGCGGGTTGAGCAACGCCACGAGCGCGCCGGTGTCAGCGAGAACGGTTTTTGCCATAACCCCACAAACGAAGATACTTCTTTACGTTGCCGGAAACATTTGTGCGAGGAAGATGCGCGGTTTTTTTTGCTTCCTCATCGAGTCGCCGAAAAATATCCGGGCAAGCCTCTGCCATCGTCAGCGGCCGTTTTGCAGTCGTCGGCGTAATGTAATCCGTCGCCAGCCGCTCGCGCACCACGTCCGACTTGGAAACATGACGGGCACGCGACTCCGCCTCCAATTCGGCAACAAGTTTTTCCGGCAAACGAACCGTGAGTGACTTCATGGCACCGGACTGTAATACGAAAGTGGCAGAAGCGCAAGACAGAGTTTGAAGTTCAAGCTTTAGCTTGAATCCAATCACCCGACGGCGTGTACTCCGAACGATTCCAACCGCTCCGCGATGTCGGCGAGCACGGCGCGGTCGGAATCGGGACGGCGTTGCGCGCCGCGCGGCGGCGTGTCACTGGGAATATGCCCCATGATCTTCAAAAACTGCGCCGCGCTGTGTTTGTAGGCGGGTACCGGCGGCCGGAATGCGAAGAAACCGAGGTACTGAAGCAGGTCGTTCAGCGCATAGAACCGGGCATCGCCATCCGCCCAGTAACGGTCGCGTAACGCGAACGCTTCTGGCGAAAACGTTGAGAGACCCAACAGGTAATCGCTGCCGTACATCACCATATCAATCGCCAGATCGTTGCCCGTGTAAATCTTGAACCCGGGCCGCACACGGTCGCGAAGAGCGAGCCGCTGCAGCTCCAGCTCGCGGTCGAGCGAGCTATGCTTCGCGCCGATGATCTCCTCGGTTTCCATGATCGCTCGAAATGTGTCGAGGTCGTATATCTTCCCGAACGGCGCAAATGATTTGCCCAACTCAAATGCCAGGAGTCGCTTGCTGCCGCGCGCGATGGCGCGATAGCGCTTCACGATGTCGCGGCCGCTCCCGTGAGTCAGGTCGGTACTTTGAAACAAAATCGCCACACCACCCGCCGATTCAATCGCGTCAATCTCGCGGCGGTACCGGGCAATCAGCTCCCCCTTGCCGCCTTCAACGAAAGCGCCTGCCACAAACGGGAAGGGAGAAAGGTGACGAGAGAGGGGAGATTGGTTTTGAGTCGGCTCTTTTAACGTTTTTAACGATTCGCGAGTTATGCGCAAAACTTCCGCGCGTTGCGCCGGTGTGAGCAGATTCACATAGCCCGTGTCCATATTAACAGCCGGGATGAGTCCTGCGGCAACCGTCCGCGCGAGGAGTTTTGCAAAGGCATCATAATCCGGCCGGCCATTTTTTCGGAACGGCAGCAGCACCGCCGAGATGCCCTCGATCCGGCGACGTGGTAGGATGCGCGTGGTAACCACTTCGATGGCAATCAGGGATTTCGCTGGCACGTAGACATTGTAGCCTCGAACCCACCACGAAGGGCAAGCCTTTTTCGGCAACGAAGCCGCAGCGCCCCCAAACAAATTGTAGCGACGCTCTATGAGCGTCGAATAATATCCCTCGAGCCATCGGCGGTCATCCGCCTCCGCCAGAAGCTTCGGCGAGACACGCAGACCGCCACGACAACAACGAATACGAGTCTTGAAGGGTTGACTCTTCCGACATTGGAAAAGCAGTTCGCGGCTATCATTAAGCCCGGCGACGAGACAAGACCAGTGCGGTAACCGCCCAGAGCACGACGAACGCGCCCACTGCCCAAACCGCGATCGCCAGCCAACTTGTGCTGCGGGCGTTGGCGGCGTCAAATTCGATGGTCATCGGTTTGCCGAGATCCGTCTGCAAAACTTGCGTGAACCAATACAACGCCCCGCGCGTCGGCAGATTCACCCGCAACGGCGCGGCCTGCGCCGCCACCGCCGCCTGTGCCTTTTGGATTTTATCCCATTGCTGCTCGCCCGCTTCGAGATCGATGGGCGTCTGCGCAATCGGCTCGTTAGGGTCTGCCCAACGAACTCGGAACTTGATGCCAGTATTGAATTCGCCGTGCCCATCTACGAAGGTTGTATTTCCGCCCGATTGAATCCGCGCGGCTTGGTCACGATTAAGCCGCCTTCCTAAGGCCTCGAATTCCGTAGCCTGTTGAGCGTCCTCTTTGAGCAGCTTTTGCTGGCTCTGTCCGGCGATAAAGCCATAAGAGCTGATCGCATCCTTGCCTTTGCCCTCTCGCACAGCCTCGCTCAATCGTTGCAGGTTGTCAGCGACGACGACTTTTTCTTCTTCTTTCTTCCGCTCTTCCAATTGTCGGTACTCGGTGACCGTATATTCCGAGTAACTGGTTGCCACGCTGGTTTCGCGGGTCATTGTTCCCGCAAAATCGTTGTAGCGATAGTCGCCCGGCAGATACAAGTCCCAGCGCGCGTTCTTGAGCGGTACGTCCAGCGCCGGCGCCGCCAGCGCGATGCGCCCGCTCTTCGACGGAAATGGCACGGCACTGATGTAAGTCAACTCGATGGCAACAGGCGCATCAGACGATACCGCGCGATCCAGGGGCAGTAATAGTTTGCCCTTTTCAATACTCGGCCGGACCGGTAATCCCGCGACAAACGCCGACCAGACCGTTGCGCCGTTCGGCAACGTCATTTCGAGATATTGTTTGCCTTTGTTGCGAATGGTGAGCCGCAATTCCGTCATGGCTTGCCCGTCCTCCGCAATCACCGTCGTCAGCCTCGCGTTGTCCACCATCGCAGACAAAACAGCCGCTTCCTCGAAGCGTTTGATGGCGAGCGCGAGCTTGTAGCCCGGACGCTGATAGCGGTAGGTGAGCGCGGTCGTGTCGTCGGCGCGCCCCGCCCATTCTGGCAATTCGCGAGCGTCAATCCGTTTCAACTCATCGCTGACGTTCTGCGCCTCGACCTGCAGCGGCGAGCGCGCCAGCACCGCCAGCGCGCCCGTCTCGCGCTCGACGTCGAGCGCCTGCACTCCCGCCACTTCCATCGTCACATCCTTCGACGTGCGCGGTTGATCCCAGGTGACGGTAAGCGCGTAGTTGCCAATGACTTTGCTCTGCAATTCGACGCGCCAATCGTCGCCCGTCTGATCGCGCCGCCGAATGTTCGCGCCAACGATCTCGACGTTCTTGAACGCCGCCGGCACGCGCACGCGAAACACTTTGGTCGGCGAATACGCGACCTCGTACCGAACCGTCGCGCGCCCGCTCACCAGTGTCTCGGTGATGGAAAGCGATTGCACGATCTCGGCGCGCACCCATGGATCGAGCGTTTTGGTCGTGACCGCGAGTTTCCAGGGCTGCGCGCTGGCCGACGCGACGTCGGCGGCGATAAACTTGTACGCGAGCGCGCTCTGCGGTTCGTTGACACTGGCCGCCGGCACTTCGATCACGCCGTCGAACGATTCGGTCTTGCTCTCGATGCCAGCATCCGCGGCGACGATGACAAACCCGGTGAGCTTGTGCGTGTCGAGCGGATGCACGCCGGCAACGGCAAGCGACGGCGGCAATTCCTTTTGCGGCTTCGACAACTGCAAATAGAGCGCATACGCGCCGGTAACGCGCTCTTTGAGCGTCACCTCCAGCAAACGCACGCCGTTCTCGGTCTTCTCGTTCCACTGCTGAATCTTTACGCCGCCGACAGAATCGAGCCGATATTCAGGCGGCAACGCCAATCGGAGCGTGAACACGCCCGCGCGCTTGATCGTGTAGTCCACCTGGGCGTTCAGCGTCAGCAACTCGCTGGCGATGCTCAAGCGATTGCGCACGATCGCCTCGATTTGCGGCTGTTGCGGCGCGACCCGCAACGCGAAATCAAACTCCGGTTTCTGAAACCGGAACGCGCTTTGCAAACTCGACACCTTGCAGGTCGCCGCGCGCTCGAATTCCCCCGCGTCAATCTTCTGCAGTTCCTTCTCGCTCTCGACCGACAAATTCAATTCTTCGCCGCCACAGGCCGCCAGCCAGCCCGTCTCACGTTTCACATCGAGCGCATGCGGCGTCTCGACGCGGACGGATGCGGGAAGTTTTTCCAGCGCCTTCTCGGTTTCCACGACGAGTCGGTAACTGGGCGCAGCGCCTTTTTGCAGTTCCACCGTGAGAATTTGCTGGGCGTTCTCTTCCTTGGTCGCCCACGTGCGAATACCTTCTCCCTCGACGCGCAAGAGCCGGTGTCCCGCCGGCAACCGCACACGCGCTTGTCGCAACTCGCCCTGGGTCACCTGATAATCCAGCACGGATCGCACGTTCATCGCGCCCGCGCTGAAGTTGATGACCGTGGCGTTGGAACAAAACACGGTCGCGGCAATTTCTGCAGCCAGCTTGATGCGCGGCTGCCATTCCACCTGCACACGCTCGGCTGCGCCAAGGATCGCCTCGACCCGCGTCTGTTGACCCACGGTGGTGGTCTTGAACGACACCGCTGTCGGAAACTCCACACGCGCATCCGGTTCGTCAATCGTCAGTGTCACCGCGCTGGAAATCGCCGGAGGCAGCGCGAACGCGAGCTGGCGCTTGGTCACATCGCCGCTCAACTTGGCGAGATACTTCACTTTCAACGTCGTCTCGCCGGTTGTTTTACCGCCGCGCCTTCCTACGGAACTCGTCGGGAGTGTCGCGCGAACCAGCTTGGCTTTTTCGTCCCGGACAAGTTTTGCGCCCACAGGCATCGAGCTGAAACTCTCAATCGCAACATCTTCGCCAAACAACACGATTGGCGAATCGCCGG
This sequence comes from uncultured Verrucomicrobiota bacterium, assembly GCA_964348665.1. Taxonomy (GTDB): domain Bacteria; phylum Verrucomicrobiota; class Verrucomicrobiia; order Palsa-1439; family CAYGDP01; genus CAYGDP01. The sequence goes on along the minus strand of CAYGDP010000002.1, from coordinate 81,610 downwards.
CCGTGAGTTGGAGCGTCACCTCCATCTCCACCACGCGTTCCCGAACAGTCCCCGTATAGCTGGCGGAAGTGATCGTCGGCTCCGCGGCATTCGCCGAGGTCGTAAGGAAAAATCCGAGAGCGATGATGGCGACCGCCGGAGGCAGATTCCCGCCGTCGGTTGGCGGCGCCGCGTCACGTTTGGCGGCGGCTTTCATCCAACGCCACGCCAGCCAAATCACTGCGCCAATGACCAACACAGGGGGCAGATAAATGAAAGCGAAATGCAACAATCGCCGAGCAATCAGCAACTCGGATAGACTCCCGATTACCATCAGCAACCCCAGCGCGACCAACGCGCTGCTCGATCGAGGCTTTCGCCACTGACGCCAGAGAATCACGATCCCCCCCAAAAACACCGCCCATTCGATTATGCTGCGCATCGCGTTCCGCGCCCGAAACGTCCAGGCCAACGCCTCCACGCGCAAAGGTTCGTTGCCGACATTGAGCACCTTCGTGAACACAAACCGCAGCCCCGTCTTCGGGATCTCAATCCGCAATGGACGTATCCCCGCTACGGCAGGAGTGGCAGGTGTTTGTCCTCCAGTAATCCCCCAACCAGCGGCGTCACCTCCGACTACATCACCACCTAAAGATAAGTCGGCACCTGCACGCTTCTGTCCTTGACCTTTTCCAACCGTCTCCATCATTCGCTCTATCGCTTCCAGGCTTTCGGCAGTATTCGTAACGATGAGCGTGCCGGCGGGTTTGTTGAACGTAATGCCCGCTGAAGGCGGAAACGAAACACCGGCGTCTTGGAAGAATTTTTTTACGTCCTCTTGCTGGATGGTAACTGCACCAGCACCAAGCGAGACTACCGATCCTGCTCCCGTGCTTCGAGTGACGGCGCCTTGTTGTTTCGCCGAGTTAGCAACGATTTCATTCTCAAAGTTGCCGGGAGTGACGCGGAAGGTCTTGGTGATGAGCGATCCGGAGGACACACCTGCCGGTGAGATAACAACAGCATTCGGCTCGACGCGATACTTCAAGTCAGCGTTGGCCGTGATGTAATCCAGTGCAACACCGAGAGGAACGTCCTTCAGTTTTAGGGTGATGAGCGGCACGGGTGGAGTGGTTGTAACGACTCCGGGTACCGGTGCGGTTCCCACATCGGGACTCACGATAATATTCACTCCTGCGTTGGTCGCTCCATCTTGATCCCTGCTCACTTGAGCGAGTTGTTCAACAACACTCCGAATGTCCGCCTGATTAAAATCAATCTTCGGGATGATAATTTTACGGAGCTTTTCTTTGATGGCAGCCGTACTGTCGGCGTTTGGATGTGCCATTATGCTATCCCCGTTTTTGGGGTTCTTTACATTCGATTTGCCCGGCGGTTGTCCAAACGGTTCTGACCATCGAATTCCCGGTTTTTGCGCATCGCCCTTAGATGGCGCGGGCGGAGGAGCGGGTTGTTTAGCAACCTGACCTGCCCTATAATAGTTGGTGGCACGATCCTGCTGCTGTTGTATTTTGGCTTGCTGTTCGGCAGCAGTTTGCTTCGGCGTGTCAATTGCCGTCCCTGCTTGTGCGGGTTCGTCATCAAAACCACCCCAATCGGTCACTACGCCGCCTAACGATGAAAGTGACGCGGCGTTAATTTGTACCTGATCTGGACCAGTGGTATCAAAAATATAATCGTTGCCGAAAGGGTCTCTCGGCGGAATGCCTGCCGCCAGAGCAGCCTCAAACGCACTGCCGGGTTTGACATAGCGAGAGATCGCTTTCAGATCGATTGGCTGCCCATTATCGATTCCATTCTCAATCGCCCATTGATCAATGGCGGCATCAAGCTGACGTGCTCCATTGATTAAGGTGCTGGCTTGCGAACGTTGGCGTGCTCTGGTGAAGGAAGGAATCGCCATTGCGGCCAGAATGACTACAATGGAAATTACAATTAAGACCCTGACAAGTCCGGCTGACCCGTGAACCCGGAAAGTGCGAATGATGTAGGCAAATATTCCAATAACGACAGCAATGCCTATGCCCCAGCGAATCGCGACCATATTGGGCGCAAAACCCTGATAAAAAAACACAAACTCCTTCCACGCGTCATACAATCCATACGTCGTACCGGGGGCGACGGTCATGTTGCCGCCGAAATTATAGAGGCGATGTTTGTCGGGTACGAAGATTTCCCATTCGGCGAAGGTGGTTTGCATATCGGTGCCGGGCGCGGCGAGAGCGACAGAGCGCGGGAACGCGGTCTTGAGTGACCCGCCTTTTTCTCTATAGATAATCTCCACGGAGTAGGCTTCGTCACGGCTGCCGCCGCGTCGGAGCGGGACGAGCACCGCGTCTTTTTCGCGGGCGGGTTTGACCGGTTCGCCAGCGACGTAGCAGCTCCAAAACTCGGCGTCTTTGGGTAGCGTAAAGCGCTGAAACTGGCGATCGTTGTTTTTCACCATGAACGTGGCTTGCGTAAGCATCTGGCCGTCTTCGGTGAGCACGGTGGTGAGTTGCGTGCGGTCGGCAACAGCGTCGAGAACGCGTTGCTCGGTAAAGCGCGTGGGCGCGACTGTCAGGTCGTATTTGTCGCCCGTGTAGAGATACGCCAGCAATACCGGGCGCGTAATGAGCGCGCGATCGGTCTCGGCCAGGTCGTTTTCGTCAACCCGATGGAGCTGATCGCTGGCGGCTTTCTCGGCCAACCGCATTGAGGTGGCGCTAGTGATGGCGATCGAACCCGTCTCGCGCTCGACGCCGTCGGCGTGAATGCCGCCGACCGGCAGGGTGGCTTGTTGCGCGTCGAATTGAAAATCGTAGGTAACGACCAGCGTGTAGCCGCCCCAGGCTTTGTCCTGGAGACCGATCGTCCAGACATCGCCCTGTTGTTCTTTGCGGCGCAGGTTTGCGCCGGTGAACTCGACGTTCTTCCAATGGGGCGGGATTTTCAGGCGGAACTCTTGCACGCCTTGATTGAGAATGCCGTACCGAATCGTTGCGCTGCCGCTGACCAATCCGTCGCCGATGGTGATCAGATTGAAAACATCGGCCAGCACGCGCGGCGGCAATTTTTCGGCGGCAAGAGTCAGCTTCCAATCGGCGGCATCGGCAATGAAACTCAATCCGTCACTGGCGGGAATTTCGCGCGCGCCAACCAACTCGGTCGTCTTAAGTCGCACACCCGCGACCGAGGACGCAGCAATCTGCGAAGTTTCTTTCGCGGCGCCGGCGACACGCAACGGCGAGAGGATGATCTGATCGAGAAACGTCTTGAGCGGTTGTTCGAGCTGGACTTCCAACCGATACGCGCCTTGCACACGGGTGCGAAAACTGATTTGCAGCTTGCCCTCTTTCGTTTTCCAGTCCTGCACGCCCTCGCCTTTCACGTCGGCGACGATGAAACTGCCAACGGGCGACAGGTCGAGCGCATAGATGCCGGCTTTCTCGACATTGAGCGTGAGCGTGTGAGTGGCGAGCAGGCGGGCTTCTTCGAGGCGAACGGTGGAGCGGGTGGCGACATTGATGACCGGCTCGATCCGGCGCAGCGTGGCTTTGAGAGTGGCGGGGCGACCATCGAATTTATAAGCGGCAATGGCGGGGGCTACGGCATTGGTCTGGCGGAAACCTTCCGCAGCTTCCAGATCCGCGTGCGTATCTTCGGCGGTCACCGTAATGGCGCCTGAATCGCGCTCGGTATCGAGTGGCTGGGGCAGCGTGAGCGATGTGGTGAATGGCGTGGCGTCCACGGTTTGCTCGGTATGAAGCGTGAGCGCGTAATTTTTCTCGGCGGGCTTGACCAATTCAACGGTGAGCAACTGACGATTCGCCTCCGCCTTGAGTTGCCAGTCGCGGATTTGATCGCCTTCGACTCGGGTGAGGGCGTGCGTGGTCGGGAGCGCCACGGTCAGTTTGGGGGCGCTTCCCTGCACAATATCGTATTTGACGACGGTAGTGAATTTGATGACGGAAGGCGTGATGTGGGCTGCCGCGGTCGTGTCGGCGGTGATGATGGCACGGCGGGAGGCTTCGGCGGCTTTGCTTTGCCAGCGGAGGGATACCGTGCGATCGGCGCCGAGCAAGCCTCGAAGGCGGGCGGTATTATCTTTTTTATCGCTCTCGCGGGTCGTGCCGCTCAACAGTTGCAGTTCGATACCTTCCCCGCTGGCTTCGGCGGCGAGCGACGCGATGGCAACGGCGGGCGGGCCGGTAAACGTGATTTGATTCCACGGATCGGTGCGGGTGATTTTGGTGACAAATTCAATCTTGCACTTGAACGCACCCGATTTGGCGACGACGAGGCGGTATTGGTTCTTGTCGCGGGTCAGCCGGAGACCATCGGGAAGCTTGGGCGGAACGACGGCAACGTCGCCGTCAAGAATCGAGATTGAGGCTTCGCCTTTGCCTGACAGTTCGCCATCAATATCGGCGATGAATCGGGCTTCGGTATCGGACAGCTTGGCGTCGTATCGGATTTCCTTGATCAGCAGTTCGGCAAGCGCAGGGGGCGGGGGTGGCGGTTTGAGTTTGCGGGATGATCGTTCCGTGGGCGCGGCATCCTGGGCAATAACACCGAGAGGGATGAGCAACAGCGCGACAATCAATAATCGTTTCATGGTAATCTCCTTGTTCGTCTGACACGACAGCGAAACAAAAGTTTCCGAATGCGACAACTTTACCGGTGATTGCGCGGAAGGGAAGTAAAAGACCTGTAAAAAAACAACCCACCCGCCTATTCCCCAATTCCCATATTTCTAGTTACAATTGTAACTAAAAATATGGAAAATCTGATTGACCGGAGCGGCGGCGCTGGATAGAGTCCATGCAACTTAGGAAAGGACGTCTGGTGAACCAGAATGCTTACATCGAAATTCTCGACACGTTTCTCTCTTGCATGGAGTTTCTCGCTCGCCCCACTTTGTACAGCATTTTGTACGGATACAATGATTGTGAAAGCCCCCGACAAGCCGACCTACTGGTCGAGCGATTGGAGGAACGTCAGTTTGTCGCGCGAACCGGACGGGGGAAGCGCGCGATTTATTCGATCACCGCGAACGGGTTGAGGCAGGCCAGTGCTCTTTCACCCATGCGGCATTGGGAAACGCCGTGGGATGGACATTGGAGGGCGGTTTTGTTTGATCTACCCGCGAACCGGCCTGGTGTCCGCCAGGCGCTTTGGAAGGCGTTGCGCGCCAGGAAATTCGGCCTGTTACAGAGGAGCGTTTGGGTTTGGCCACATGAATGCGAAGCGATCCTAAAGGAGATCACCGATGCGCGAGGCGTTCCCGAATGTTTTTGCGGGCTAGAATCGCGCCGGCTGTTTCTCTGCACCGATGAAGAAGTGATCGAGACGGCCTGGAAATTTGATGACATCGGAGAACACCACACCTCCTACCTCGAATCCACCAAACGACTCGCTACGGCACTGAACAAAGTAAAAGACATGGAAAGCTTGGGACGATTGGCCAGGGTAGAACGGGAGGCGTTTCGCGCCGCGTTTGCCTGGGACCCGTTATTGCCGCGCCGGTTGTGTCCAAAGGGTTATCGAGGATTTCAGGTGGAACGCCGTCATCAGGAGATCTTACAAACATTGAGGAATCGCATGGCGAATCTCGGCAATATGTAACGATTGGATCCTCATATTTTTAGTTACAATTGTAACTAGAAATATGGGGATTGGAATGATGAAAGGAAGCGCTTGAATTTGTCAATTTTGCTAGAGCGGGAGCGAGATGGTGAAGACCGCTCCGCGTTCGGGAGCGTCTGCGTAGGAGATGTCTCCCCCTTGAGCGCGCGCCAAGCCTTGCGCAAGCACCAGACCCAGACCCAAACCCGCGGGTGCGTCGGCATTTTTTCCGCGCTCGAACGGACGAAACAATCGTGATCGCAATTCCATCGTCACTCCCGGACCACGATCCGCCACGGAAAGAGCAACCGAATGGTCAACCTTCGTCAACGACACGCGAATGGTTCGGTTCGAAGCGCCGCGAGTGTGTTTTTCGGCGTTGTCCAAAAGGTTCTGAAGGATTTCCGCCATGGCATCCCGGTCAAATCGCACGAGTGGCAGGGCGTCCGCAATCGCCAGCTCGACTTTGGCTCCCGCCGCTTCCAGAGTGGGTCGTTGCCTCCCAACACATTCGGTTGCCGCCTCCGCGAGATCCCCCAGTTCCGGTCGCACGGTCAGCGCGCCGCGTTCGAGCCTGGAAAACCCGAGCACATTGCCAACGACCCGTCCCAGGCGGGCGACTTCATCGCTGATTCGGCGGGCGTAATCCTTGGATTTAGCGGGATCACCCAAGCCTTCGGTAAGCATTTCGCTGTACATTCGCATTCCCGCCAGGGGCGTTCGAAGTTCGTGCGCGGCGGACGCGGCGAATTGCGATCGCTGTCGCGCGAGTCGTTCGGCTTGCCAGACCAATCCAACAACGCAGAGGCCGGCGACGATGGCGGCGGCGACGCCCCCGGCGAAAAACTGGAGAAAATCAGCGCGCATTTGTTTGTAGAGCGCGGGCGTGTGCGCCAGCGCATCGGCAGCATCCACCACCACCGTCAACCCCGTCTCCCCGATTTTCTTCGGGACGCTTCCTGTTTGCAGAGGCGGGTCGGAATCCGTGGAGATTAATTGCGCCTCCCCGTGAAGCAATTCGGCAACGGCGGCTGGCGCAATGACAAATCCTTGGATGCGCAGACCGAGTGGTGTTTTGACTTCGCGCATGGCGATGGGAGTTGGGTTGCCGCGGATGGGCACGCTGAACCAATGGAATGAACCGACTTGAACTTGCACGGTATCGGAGGCGGGATTGGGGGATTTGGACTGCGGCAGCTCGCGCGCTGGAGGAAGACCAGCCTGCGCGGAGCGGATGTTGGCGTAGAACCGGTTGGCGTTCAGGTTTTGTTCCCACGCTGCGACGGTAAGCTGGTCAAACTTGAGGGGGGCACTGCTGGATTGTGCGCGTTGTTGTGACAAGAGGCTCATGATGGTTGGTTCGGCCAGTTCCAGCGCGCGCCGGATGTCGCGTTGAGTATCTTTGTTTGTGTCCGACTGGGTCGTCACCTCCTCGTTGAGAGTTGGGACGGTGAGATTTCCCGTTTCACTGATTTGAAAATAAGAAAAGAGAAAGGGATCGGTTGGGGATTGCGCCAGCGGGGAGAGAACGATGGAAGCGCCCTCGGAAGCGCCTTTCGGGTCGTGGTAGAGATTTTGATAATGATAAAATGGCCGTCGCTCCTCGGCCTCGCGCAACAATTCGAGCCGCGTTCGAATGCGCTCGGCCAGCTGCGCGGCGGTCATCTTCGCCGTTCCAAGTGCTTTCTCATATTCCGTCGTGGCGCGCCGCTCGACGTCGCGCGTGCCGACGAGGTACCAGGACAAACACGGCCCGGCGATCGCGCCCAATGTGAGCAGGGACGCCAAAGTCGTGGCACTAAACCTACGGTTCGGTAGTTTCATTTGTGATTTTCGCCCCAGGCATAACCGACGCCTTGCACGGAAATGATAATCTTGGGATGCGCGGAATCGCGCTCAATTTTTTGGCGAAGATGGGCAATGGCCATATCCACCGTGCGAGTTTCCATGTCCGGCCGCGCCGCCCAGACTTGTTCCAGCAACTCCGCCCGCGTAACCGCGCGCGCGCGATGGCGGTAGAGCCAGCGCAGAATCCCCGACTCTCTCGCTGTGAGCGAAGTGATGGACTTTCCCCGGCGCGATTCGCAGCGCCCCAGATCCAAGTGGCATCCATCCGCTTCCAAGGTTTCCGCTTCTGCCGGGATGCGTTTTGTGCGACGCGCCAGTGCTTCGACCCGCGCGAGCAGTTCTTTGACGCCGAATGGTTTTGTCAAATAATCGTCGGCGCCGACCCGCAATCCACGCACTTTATCCTCTTCCGCGCCGCGCGCGGTGAGCATCAGAATGGGCAGATCAGGCCGCGCCGTTCGGAGCCGATGACAAACCTCTATGCCGTCGAGCACCGGCAACATCAAATCCAACACCACCAAACCGATGGCGGTATCCTGTCCGTGTTTGACCGCGCTGGCGCCGTCGGCGACGGCATCCACGGTGTAACCCGCGCCGCGGAACAAATCTACCAGACCTTCTCGCAACGACAATTCATCCTCGACCACCAAGATTTTCATATGCTTCTCACGCTGACGGCGAGCCTACTGCTCCCAACGCGCGAGGCAAGTAAAAAGGTTGTAAAAGCGATACGACTGAAGAAATTGTTCACGAACGCAATCATTTCACAGGGGTCTGTTTCGACAATCGGTCCAGCGCGGCTTTTGCGTCACGGGCGAGCGGCATGGAGATGGGGCCTTTGGCGAGCTCGGCTAAAACCTCTCGCGCGGCAGGGGACCCATTCCACTCGAGGGCTTGGACAGAACGAAGGCGGCGAAGCGGTTCGCAGGGAAAAGTTTTAAAGGGAGGATCGAGCGGTTCCAGGAGTTTGCGCGCGCGATCGCGGACTTCAGCGGACTCGGATTTCTCCATCACTTCGCGCAGGGCAGATTCGGCAGCCAGCCCGAGTTTGGCAAGTTCCTTTTGGGCGAGGTCGCGCATCACGAAATCGGCATTGTCGAGGTCGGCGACAAATTTCCGGATTTTCTCGGAATCCGCCACGGCGGGCACGAGTTTTTCTTTCAGAAAAGAGACAGCCTTGTCACCGTGCTTGGCCAGCTTCCAGACCGCTTCGGCAGCAAGGACGGCGTCGTCGCTTTGCAACTCGTTCCATTCCTCGTCGAGTTGTTGGAGGGAAAGTTCGTTGATGGGATCAGAGCGAAAAACTTCGGGCGGCACGTCGCAGAGGAGAATTGTGCCGAGCGACGTGCCGATGGCAAGGCGAGAGCCGTCCTGCGAATAGGTTAACGCTGTGGACTGACCTTCGTGGAGCGAGAGTTTGGCGCGAATGAATGTCGAGCCGAGATGATAGAAATGGATTTCGTTTTGGTAGCGGCTGGCCATGGCAATGGTTTGGCTGTCGGGTGAGAACGCAAGGATGGCGTCGTTTCCATAGCGATCTTGCAATTGGAGAAGCTGTTTTCCAGTGAGCACTTCATAGAGATCGAGCCGGTTGTAGTTCGGATTATTGAACGCCAAGACGCGGCCATCGGGCGAGAAAGTCAAGTCGGCGTTGTACCCATATTCGATGGGAATGCTGACCAATTCTTTTCCCGTGTCGACTTCCCAGATGTGGATGGGGTCTTGGTAGTAACCGACGGTGGCGATCATTTTCCCATTAGCCGAAAATGCGGCGGAACAGATTCCGTATTGTCCGCTGGGGATGGTGCGCAAGTTTTTACCGGTGGAAAGCTCCCAAAGATGCAAGCCACTTGCGTTATTGCCCCAACCACGCTGCATCCCGCCCGCGGCAATCGTATTACCGTCGGGCGAGAAAAGAATGGCCGTGCTGGGTTGCGCGCTACCCTTCAACTCGCCCAGCGACTCGCCGGTCGCCACGGAGGTCAGGCGAATGATGTTGTCCTTGCCCGCGGTGGCCAATGTTTTTGCCGCGGGAGAAAACGCGTGCGCCGTATCTCCTTTGGCGGTTCGCTGCAGTTTCATCAATTGCTTGGTTGTCTCCACATCCCACAGCCGAGTGGTGTGGTCGGCGCCGGATGAGACGAGTTTCTTCCCGTCGATCGAGAACGCGAGTGATTCGACGGCAGCGTCGTGGCCTTCGGCAGGGAGGATCTGTTTGCCGCTTTCGATCTCCCAAAGGCGGAACACGGCATTAAAATTGACCGCTAAAAGTTTCCCGTTGGGCGAAAAATTCAACGCGTTGGCCTGGCCATAATAATTGAGGTAGCGACTGTTGCTTTCGTTGGGATTGTCGTCCCCCAATTGTTTTGTTTCCTGGCCAGTGGCCGTATCCCAGAGCCGGATCGGATTACTAACGTCGCTACTCAAGCCTGCCACCCATTTCCCGTCGGGTGACAATGCAATGCTTGCAATGCTATCTGTAAAACCCTTGATTTCTCGTAGTTGCTTTGCCGTCGCTAAGTCCCAGAGACGAATAACGTTATCCGCGCCGGCCGACGCGACGAGCTTGCCGTCACCCGACGTCGCAACCAAATAAACGCCTTGCTGATGGCCGCGCAGTTTGCGGAGTTCGCGCCCCGTCGCCACATCCCACAGGCGAATGGTGCGGTCGTCGCTGGCGGAGAGTAATATTTTGCTGTCAGAGCCGAACGCGATCTGGCGCACGTTACCGCGATGCCCGCGAATTTGCGCCACTGGTTTGCCGGTCGCAATGTCCCAAGCCAGAATCGTTTTCTCCTCGCTAATGCCAGCCAGCAATTTCCCGTCAGGAGAAAACGTCGCCTCGCCGACCCCTTCTTTGTTCCCCGTGAAATGAAACAACTCTTTGCCGGTCGTCACTTCCCACACGCGAATCGTCGGCGGAGGTTGATCCGTTTTCTTTTCGTCCTCTCCCTCGTCCTCCTCATTTTGATTCTGTCGCGGCTCGGTTTCCGAGGTGGCGACGAGCCTGCCGTCTGCAGAAAAACAAAGCGGATTCGCCCAATGCTTCGGCGGCGAGAGCTTGAACGATTTGATTTCCTTCCAAGTCGCCAAATCCCACAGCCGCAGCTTTGAGCCGGTCATCGTCGCGATCGTCTTTCCATCGGGTAAAAACACCGGCGAACCACCCTGTCGAAGCCGCACGGTCCCAAATCGCGCTTTCGCGCCCTTCGGCAACGGGTCGCCGTACAGGTCCGTTGCGGCTGGCGGCTTGGCTTCTTCGGAAAAAATGGAAAACGGAAGGAAAATTGTGGCGAGAATCAGTATGGGTTTCATTCGGTTACCTCCCGACATTGGACATCTCCATCGTCCATTCATCACGCTCTTATTTGTTACTTTTTTAACGCGCTTTTAAGCCGCGCATCAAGCTCCGAGAGTTTCAAGCGCACGCTGACGATATACGGCGGCTCCTTTGGCTGCCAATGACCATAGGTCGTCGTGACGATGGTGCCGTCCGACAATACCTCGACGCCCGGGTAAGCGCAATCCCACGCGTTCTGGTTATCCATCAGCCGAATTCGATATTGGCCTTCTCGCCCGTTGACGATGTCGTCGTAGGAGCCGACCCACGCCACCCAATCCCCTTTCGTAACGCTTTCGAGCGTGGTGTCGCGGAACGAGATGAACAATCGTCCATCGGGAGTGTATTTGCCAACATGCCGATCCCCGGTGAGCGCTCCCGGCAACTCGCGCGGCTGGCTCCAAGTCTCGCCCTCGTCCTCCGAGATAATCACGAACGAATTCAACTTGCGGCTGTTTTCGCGAAGCAACACTGCCATTTCCTTGCCATCCGGAGAGCGAATCAACCCCGGCTCGCAGAGATGCGCCGTGGGATGGGTCGTGATGGCAGACGGTTTGTTCCACGTCAGGCCACCGTCTAAGGAGAGCGTTTTGAAGACCGTAAATGGTTTGCCAGTCGGTTTTGGCAGTGTTTTCGGGTCAAAGAATCTCCCGTCATCGTGAAACAGCGCCATGTAGCGGCCATCCTTCAACCGCTCGACGCTTCCCATGGCGACGATGCCGCCGAAATCACCGATCGGCTTCAAATCGCTCCAGGTTTTTCCATCGTCTTCCGAGACCGACATGCGAATCGGATATAGTCCTGAAAATAGGATCAGCCGCTTGACACCTTTTGCGTCCACGACGCGATGAATCGTCGGCGTCTCCAGCGACGTCGCCCAATTCGCCGGCACCGGCAATCGCTCCGACCATGTTCTCCCGCCATCGTCGCTGCGCTTCAGCACCAGCGCTCCTTTGCCGTGCCCTTTCGGATACACGCAGAACATCGTTCGCCCATCTTCGAGCAGAACGGTGGTTGGATGTCCGAGATACTGTCCCGCCTCACGATCCACGATCACCTGCCGCTGCGTCTCAAACGCCAAATCGAGCAGCGGAATCAAATACCCGCGAGGCAGCGCAGCTGAATCGTCCGCCCTCACGTTCACTTTGGAAACCATTAGGAGAAGACTGACGATCGCGATGGCTGCTGAATATTTCTTTGTCATCATTGTAATCCATTTGGGTTTTGAATGTTTTTCGTCCCACCCGCGGCGTCCACCCAGCGATGTTTCAGTCGCGTGCCCGGATTGAACTCGGCGTGACCATCCACGAATGCCACGTTGCCGCCTGCATTGCCATGATTACTTCCTTTCGTCGAGCAATCGCGGCGTTTCTGAAATTGTTGCACTGATAAATCATTCGCGCGTGTCACGTCCATGAGATTGTCTCCGGCGAGCGGCGAGTCGCTTAACTGCGAAAATTTGAGGCCAGACACGTATGCATAGCTGAATACGTTTGGTGCATTTAATTCGACGACCGCGTACGGACCAACTCTAGGTTTAGGGTAGTGACGACACGATAAATCGGCTGGGCACATCAGTGGTTCAATCCCAGAGATGTAGTTATATGGCATTGAGGTTAAATCGAAGTGATCGTTGGAGTCATCCGCATTGGCGACGAAAGGCAAACTGTCTTCGTAATTTTGTGAGTAGATGACACAACCCAGGACAATTTGTTTCAAATTCTGTAGACACATCGCCCGCTTTTTCTCCTCGCGTTTGCGCAGAGCGGTGGGAAATAAGATGCCAAAGAGTGCGCCGAGGACGACCAGTGACACCACCAGTTCGGCGAGCGTGAAATGATTGCCGCGAGGCTGGGTCATTACCGCGCCCTCCCCATCATTGCGTAGGTTGCAAGTTTTGCTCGCATCAGCGGGAATATCGTGCCAAGAATGCGCGTAGGCAAGGAGCAAGATGGCCAGCGCTCATACCACGGTCACTTTCGTCGGGACGGACGCCGTCGTTCCCGCGGGCGGACACGACACCGCCAGTTTCGTCATCAACGGCCGTTACCTCGTGGACACCGGTTGGTACGGCGCGATCAAGATGCAGGGCTACGGCATTGACCCCGCGGCGCTGGAGTGTCTCTTCCTAACGCATTGTCATCACGATCACACGCTCGGCTTGCCGCACCTGCTTCTCTATCGCTCGTTCAAGCTCGGCAAAGCCGCCGCCTCACGGCCGCTGAAAATTTTCGGCCCGGCTGCCGACCTTGCCGAAGTGGTTGACCTTGCGCAGAAATTTTTGCGACCGGAACAATTCCCCGAAATTGTTTGCGCGACCGATCTGGTTGCGCTCAAACCCGGCTATTCGTATGAAACCGACGCGTTTCTGCTGGAGCCCTGCGCCGCCAAACATCCAGTCGCGGCGCTCTGCTACCGATTCACCGACAAAACCACCGGCGCAACCATCGCCTTCACCGGCGACACCGGTTACGACCCGAAAATCGCCGCGCACGTCCGAGGTGTTGGTTTGTTGATTCACGAAGCCAGTTACGGGGCCGAGCACGCGCCGAAGGATGACAAGTGGGGACATTCCGGCGCGCCGGATGCCGCGCATGTTGCCTTGCAGGCGGGTGTCCGACGACTGGCGCTGATTCATTGTCCCGAACACAAACGCGCGGGCGCGCTGGACGCGGCACAGGCAATTTTCCCTTCAACATTTCTTGCCACCGAAGGCGAAACGATCATTGTTGAACCATAACGAATGACCTCCCGCTCGTGGAGCCGGTGAAACAATTCTACGAATGACTTTGTCAGAGGGTTATCAACAAGAAGGAGGCAACGATGAGTGTCAATAAAATCATGGCCGCTGTAATCGCGGCAGCCCTGTTTGCGGCACCCGGGCGCGCAGCGGATCCAAAGCCAATTCTCGAATTCGATTTTGAAAATGACGCGGATGGTTGGACGAGCTTCGATCCGTCGTCCACGCCTTCTCGCGTGACTGCCAAAGACGATGTCAAGCGCGGCAAAGGCGCACTCGAATATAGTTATGAGCTGAAGCAAGGGGCAATCCCGCTTTTGGTGACGACCAACATTTCCGTCGCGGATTCGAAGTCGGTGCGGTTCTGGGCAAAGGCAAGCGCGCCGACCGCTCTCGGCGTGGCGCTTACCGAGTCCGACCAGTCCAATTATTTCGCGGCGTGTTTTCTGCCGAAAGGCGAATGGCGCGAAGTGGCGCTCTCCCTCGCGGACTTTACGTTGGCCAATGATTCGACCGATGAAAACGATCAACTCGATATCGGCGAGGTTGCCACGCTTGGATTCATCGATGTCGGGGCGATCTTTGTGCAGTTTGGCGCGCTCGACACGGCACAGCGCAGCTTCCTCCTCGACGATGTGCAATTTCTTCCAACCGCCCCCTCACTCCAGCGTGGCTTGACCAAGACCGACCGCGGTCCCGCGTACGTTGTGGACAACTTCGACGGCCCGACGATTTATTGCTACCCAATCGAAGTAAAACTCAATCCGTTCAAGATCAACCTCGAACCCAACGTAAAATTCGAATTGGCGGAGGGCGCAGCGCAGACGGCAAAAACTGCCGCTGACCCGGGAGGAAAAGGTCTGAAAATCAGCTACAAACGCGCCGATGGCATGATCTTTGCGCTCATTCACGGCCTCGAGAAGGTGGACCTGCGCAAGGCGACCAAAATATCGCTTTGGATGAAATCATCCAAGCGGGGTCTTTATGTCATGCAATTGAAGGAGAAGGACGATTCCGAATACGTTTACAACATCACTTATGAGCCGGGCGACTGGCAGCAAATCGAAGTGGATATCAGCGATTTCAAGCTGGGCGATAATGGTAAGGACGAAAACAACCAGATTGATCTCGACCAGCTCAAGGAATGCAATCTGATTGACGGCAGTCTCTTTCTCGGCGAGGCCGCTGGCGACGTGACTCTGCAACTCGATGCGATCGTTGTCCAATTGAAGCAGTAACGGTAGTTATGGACAAAGAACTTGCCCTACCCGGAGTTACGATGCGTTCAACTTGGGTAGCTGAACCCCGTTTCTTCGCACGCCGAAGTGGTGCAGCACGTTGCGGAATAGCGCGCTTAAATTTGGATCGCTGGCCAGCGCCCAGCCTGCGCCGATAGCACCAGCGTTAAAGATTTTGCCGCCTTCTGGTCGCTCCCAATAAATCATTTCGGCCAGCGTGTCGTCCACAGTCTTGGCAGGCGCAGCAAAGTAATCCAGAACCATGTCTCCTTGGCCGACACCGTGCGCCAGCGTGATGATTCCCTTCGGCTCATCGGGCAACGATGCGCCCGATGGAACGCGCTTCGTCATCTGCCGCAGCGTCGTCAGCCGCACATCCCATTCATGACCGACCGCTTTCGGCAGACCACCGTTGGGGGGTTGACCGAATACATCCCCTTTCGAAAGCGCTATCGGCTCAGGTTGTTGAAACAAGAAATGGTCTGGCGCATTGGCACGATAGATGCCGAAATTCTGCGCGCCCGTCCCCGCCCACCCACCGCAGTCGAGACCGATCACTCGCCAGGCGGGCAAATTGCACTCGCGCATCAGACTACCTCGCCGACCGTCGTGGCTGTGAAACAGTTCGCCGATTGCTGCATGGGTGCGACCGCCGATGTGCGATCCAAACTTGCGACATTCCATCACGTCCCCGTCGAAGCTCACTCGCCAGAACATTGTGTTGCCCGACAAAACAATCGTTGTCCCTCCTTGACGCAAATATCGATCCACGCCTCCGTATGCCTCGCGCGACCAGTATTCGCTGTGGCCATTGATCATCAGCGTCTTGTAGCCGCGTAACATCGCGGGATTTCGATGGAGATCGAGATCGGTCGCCACATCAAACTCATAGCCGTTCATTTCCAACCATGCGTGTAAGAACCGTTCGGTGCGCGCTAGATGACTGTAACCGACGTTCACATCGCTGTAGAGTACATCAGGACTCGCTGCGGGCCACGGCAAGCGCAGGCCGATTTGATAGGTTGGTTGTCCCGCGTGATGATCGCGATAACAACAATACGCTGGCGCCGAAGGATCGCTGTTAGGACGACCGTCCGTACCCCAAAATTGTTTGCCGGTTGAGTTTGCCGCAAACGGTGTGGCGCTATAAGCTAGCCAAGTGTTCGATGAACAAAGGACTAAAATAGGCGCTTTTGGTCGCCGCGCCGATTTTCGCACGATAAACATTACGTCGTACTGCATCGGTTTTCGATTCAGTTCGAACTGAACCCGTCCCACGTACATCCCTGACTTTGCCGCAGCCGGCAGTCGCCATTCTTGGGTTGCGCGCCAGCGACAATCGTAAAGATCATCAGACGCAAACCGTAGGCCATGTCCACGTTTCGGGTCGTTCGATGGATCGTAATCACCATAGCGAGACACTTTGCTCGCGTCGAAGCTTGGCCCGCCAATCATCCACGTCGCGCGATTGATTATTTGTCCGTGACGATGAAAGCGACTCACATCAGCGATATGCTCACCTCGCTCCTCACGAAACGGCCAGCAAGCAAGCACGTCGCTGCCCGTTGCAGGTTGCCGCCCTTGATTGTTAAAACGCATCAGGATTTCTTCTTCCCCCAACACTCGATTGTAAATCGCCATCATCGCTAGATCCCCATCGAGGAATTTATCCGCCATTCCATTCTCGCTGTATGCCGCCAATCGGAGTGGTGCAGCGCCAGCTTCGAAGCGCGTAGAAAAAGCCCATTGTCCAACTTGCTTGCCGTTGATGCATAGAGTTTTTGTCAAGCCGTCCCATGTGCCGACTATGTGATGCCACTTGCGCACCGCCAGCTTTCCGCCCGTATGTAAGCACTCCGCGCGATATTGTCCACCGTCACCCAGATAAAAGGCGATTTCTCCCCGCGGCGCAATGAACAACCCAAAACTGCATGACGACGGGAAATCATGCTGCGTGATCAGTCCTTGATACGCATCGAGATGCCATGGACGCACCCAGCATTCCAGCGTAAACGCGGATCGTGTACCGATCAGCGATTTTGCCACGTGAACATACGAGCCGCAATGGATCGCCTGCGGAGTCGCGGGCGATTCAGGAAATTCATGCAATACTTCGTCCGCATCAGGCTGATCCACTGCCCGTCCAAGCCGACATACCGACAACCGATACGGCACAGTGCTGCTAACGTGAAATCGAATCGTCTCGCCTGCTGCGATGCTCTGTGCACTCGCGTAAGCGTGGAACCCCGTCAGTGGTAACGACCGATGACGAGGAATCTCCTTCGTGATGGATTCGATTGCTCCGAGTCGCTGCGCGAGCGAAAAAGTCGCCACTGCCGCTGCCCCCACTCCCGTCCGACGCAAAAACTCGCGGCGGTTCAATTGGTTCCCGGTTGGTTTTGCGGGCAACCCGTTGCAGTGCTTTGCGGCCATGAGACTGGAATCGTAGCTCTCTCGCCCGATTCTGTCCAGTCTTAGCCTCTTGGTGTTACCCGCGCCGTTTTTGTAATCATTCACTCAAATTTACGGCACCCCAAAAAAGCTTGACGGGCAAGCGTTCGCAGTTAAACATTCCTTTCATGATTCCCGAGATTGTTGCTGATCCAAAGTGCAAACTGGGCGAAGGGCCGTTGTGGCATCCGACCGAGAAACGCTTGCATTGGACGGACATCCTCGGCAAACGGATTCATTGGTTCGACCCCGCTTCGGGCAAGAACGACGTGCATTGGGAGGGCGGGACCGTTGGCGGTTTTACGATTCAGGCCGATGGCGCGCTGCTGCTGTTTATGGAACGCGGCGCGGTGAAAATATTGCGCAAAGGCAAATTGACGACCGTGATCGAAGAAATACCGGAAGAACGGGACAGCCGATTCAACGATGTGATCGCGGATCCCGTAGGCCGGGTTTTTTGCGGGACGATGGCAACCAAAGCGCATCCGGCCAGCCTTTATAGGCTCGATCTTGACGGTAAAATTACAAAATTGCTCACAGGCATCGGCGTGTCCAATGGGCTCGGTTTCGCACCCGACCGGAGGCAACTCTATTATACCGACTCGCCAACGCACGAGATTTATCGGTTCGACTACGACCAAAACACGGGATCAATTACGAACAAGCGGGTCTTTGTCCGCACTCCTGAAGGAGAAGGAGTGCCTGACGGGATGACCGTGGACGCCGAAGGTTATGTCTGGAGCGCGCGATGGGACGGCAACCATCTCTTTCGCTATGCGCCCGGGGGCGACGAAGTTCTTCGCATCAAATTTCCCGCGAAAAAAGTGAGCAGCGTCATTTTCGCCCAAAGCCGCGTTGACGGAGCTTCGAGCGGGCAAGACGACTATGGCGACATGTATATCACCACTGCCGGCGGCGATCATCGCGACGCGGAAGGCGAAGGAGCTGGAGCGCTCTTTCGTCTTCGCGTCCCGGGCGTCCGCGGCGTCCCCGAGTATCCGTCGCGGGTCGGTCTATAAGACAGCCGGGGAAATGGGGCCAGCCTAAATAATACGTACACATACTTTTTTCTTGCCAAGATCAAGGGGATGATATAGGGATGTGGCGTATGACGCTCAAACGAACAGTGCTCGTCGCGGCAGCCGCTTGGATCGCTCTGGTCACCCTCCTGCACGCGTCGCTGAATTTGCACGTGAACTTTTTCGGTGCGAAGCGAGAGGGACAGCGACAAGAGAAGTTCCGCGTCGGGTTTCTGCCCGTGACCTGCCACCTGACCTGCCCGGTGACGGATTTCATCAACAAAAATATCGAGGGCGACAGTTTTTTCGATCCCGTGAGGTTTGGCGGCTGGCCTGAGTTGAAAGAGGCGTATCTCTCCGGTTATTTGCCTGCAACCTTCATCCTGGCGCCCATGGCGATTGCGCTCCGCGAGCAAGGCGTGCCGATCAAGATTGTCTATCTCGGCCACCGCGACGGCTCCGCGGTGATGGTGCACAAGAACTCGCAAATCTACCGCACGGAAGACTTGAAGGGAAAGGTTGTCGCCGTGCCCGGCCGCTACGCCAACCAACGCTTGATTCTCTACCGCGAGTTGAAGGCCAAAGGCATGACGCTCGACGATATCAAACTCATTGAGATGCCTCCTCCCGATATGCCCGCAGCGCTCATTACCCGCTCGGTGGATGCAATTACTTCGGGCGAGCCGTTTATGGGACAGACAGAGCTCGACGGTTACGGGCGAGTGCTCTATCAGGCGAAAGATTCGTGGCCGGGTTTTATCTCGTGTGTGCTTGCCGTGAGCGAAAATACGATCAAGACTCGTCGGGACGACGTCCAGCGTCTCGTCAACGGCATCGCTCAAAGCGGCAAATGGTTGGATGCAAACATGGACAACCGGATGGAAGCGGCGCAATTCGTCAGCAAGCATTATTACAACCAGGACCCGCGTCTGCTTACGTTTGTGTTGAGCAAGCCGCCAGATCGGGTGACATACACCAATCTCAAACCGCTCCGCGCAAACTTCGAGGAGATTGAACGGCTTGCGAAGGAAGCGGGTATCTTGCAAGGAACGGCGCATTTCGATGACTATGTGGACGACTCGTTTGCGCCCGACCAAACGTCGTTGAAGCCGCACCCGTTTGAGGTGAAAAAATGAATGTCTCGTCAAAGCCAGAGTTTGCTGCTGGCAAAATCTTGCTGCCGCTTGTTGTGGCGGGCGTATTTTTGTTCGTCTGGCATTGTGGCGTGTGGCTGTCGGGCAGCGAATTATTTCCCAAACCCCTGGAAGTGTTGCGCGGCATTGTGGAATTGGCGCAAAAAGGGTTGCTGATCAAATATATCGTCGCATCGCTGTTTCGTGTGACGTGGGGGTTTGCCCTGGCGGTGTGCATCGGAGTGCCGTTTGGCCTTTTCCTCGGTTGGTATGCGCGCGCATTTCAGGCGTTCAACCCGATGATCCAAATGCTGCGGCCGATCTCGCCGATCGCCTGGATTCCCGTGGCAATTCTATGGTTCGGCGTATCCGACGCCGCGCCGATTTTCCTGATCTTTCTGGCCAGCGTGTTTCCGATCACAGTCTCGGCGATCGCCGCCGTGCAAAATATGCAGCCGATTTATCTGCGCGCGGCCGAGAATTTTGGATTGAGCCGCAGGCAACTGTTTCGGCGGGTCATTCTGCCTGCCTGCCTTCCTCAAATCATCACGGGCATTCGCATCGCGCTGGGCGTGGCGTGGCTCGTCGTCGTGGCGGCCGAGATGATCGCGGTCAATTCAGGACTGGGCTATCTCATCATTGACGCCCGGAACGCGGGCAAGCGGTATGACCTTGTCGTGGCGGGAATGGTGATGATTGGGTTGATCGGGTTGATTCTTGATCTGCTCGTGCGGCGATTGGAAAAGTTTGACGAAGTTCGCTGGGGTTATGCCAACCGATAAACCAAACACGCTTGCCGTCGAGATTCGCGACGTATGGATGACCTTCGGGGGAAAATCCAACGGAGAATCTGTGTCCGTGCTGGAGCATGTCGACATGGAAGTGCGCGAGGGCGAATTTGTCTGCATTGTCGGGCCGTCCGGCTGCGGCAAATCCACGCTCCTCAACATCGTCGGTGGTTTTCTTCGCGCGACGCGAGGCGAGGCGATCGTCGAAGGCCAGCGCGTCATCGGCCCCGATCCGAGGCGCATCTTTGTATTTCAGGAAAACGGTGTCTTTCCGTGGTTGACGGTGCAGGACAACATCGAGTTTGGATTGCTGCAAAACAGCGAAACCGACCGCAAACGAATTGTCGCTCATTACATTGAGATGGTTGGCTTGAATGGGTTCGAGCGCGCCTATCCACGAGAGTTATCGGGTGGGATGAAGCAGCGCGTCGAGATCGCCCGCGCACTCGCGGCGAATCCCCAGATTATCTACATGGACGAGCCGTTCGGCGCGCTGGATTTCATCACGCGGCTCAAAATGCGATCGGATTTGACTCGCATCTGGCAGAGCGAGAAAAAGACCATCCTCTTTGTCACCCACGACATTGAAGAAGCGGTGCAACTTGCTGACCGGGTATTCGTGATGAGCCAGCGACCGGCGACGATTAAGACAATTGTGCCGGTTCTCTTGCCGCGCCCGCGCGATCTCGATGCACCTGATTATCTAAGGACTCGTGATGCAATTTTTACCGCGATGGGGATGAGCCACAAAATTGGCGAAAACGCAGACAAATAGCGTCAAGGAGAAGACGCGTGCCGCGCGCGTCGCTTGACAAGCGCGACGACTCCGCAGAGCAAGGCGCAAAGTCCAATGGCGACCAAAATCTCGGTTGGGTCAGGTGAAAATACCAACACGAATCCTCGTCCTTTTACCAGTGCCGCGAAACTCGACACACAAAACGGCATCAAAAACAGCCGCATGGTTTGCCAGCGATCCAGTTTTAAATTGTTCGCGCCTGTCTTCGTCGTGCTCACGTAAAGCGCAAACCCGATGATCGCGCTCAATCCTAGCGAAGTCAGCCACAAGCGGGGGCTGGGATCAAAGTACCGCACCACAACGACCGCATACCAAATGAAGTAACACCACAAGATCAATCTTCCCATGGACAAGTTGGCCAAATATCGAGTCAGCATTTTGTCGGCGAAGGTAGGAGGTAGCATGGGCGATGTCAAGTGATGCGAAGACGATATCGTTTGCATATTCATGGTGAATTACACCCGTTCGTGGTAAAAATTAGCCGTGAGCCTTTCCATCCTTCGCGCCACGCTCTCGCTTCCCACCGCGCCGTTTCACGAACAGGCCGTCGCGGCGCACGTCCGGGCCTTCGCCCTTGCCCGCAAGCTTCCGGTGCGCGCCGATCGCTTCGGCAATCTCATCGTCCGCTGCCAACGCAGTCGCGCACAGGCGATAGCGTTCGCCGCACACATGGATCATCCAGGGTTCGAAGTCGTCGAAGTGAATGGCGTCGCTGCTACTCTGCAATCGTATGGCGACACGCGCGGCAAGAACGCCGTCGGCGCGAAAATCCGCGCGCAGACTGCGCACGGCGAAGTGACCGGCGTGATCGAGTCGGTGGCCGAACAGCGCGCGATGGCTCGTTTCGCCGGCACAGTTGCAGTCGGCGATTTTGCGCAGTGGGATTTTCCCGCGTATCAACTCCGCGGAAAACGGATTTACTCGCGCGCCATCGATGATGTGGCGGGATGCGCGGCTTTGTTGGCTGCCTTGGATGAATTGTCGCGCACAAAGACCGCAGTGAATCTCTACGCAATCTTTACGCGCGCCGAGGAAGTTGGGTTTGCGGGGGCAACGGCTTTAGCGAGCGGGAATGTCTTGCCAAAATCCGTGCCGGTTGTTTCGATCGAGACCAGCAAAGCTTTGCGCGGAGCAGAACAAGGGAAAGGATATGTTGTACGTCTTGGCGACCGCGCGAGCATGTTCGACCCGGCCTTGACGCAATTTCTGCTCAAAGTCGCGCGCGAATTGAAGGTTGTCCCCTTTCAACAACGCTTGATGGAGGGCGGGACATGTGAAGCGACGGCGTTTAATGTGCTCGGCTACACGGCGAGCGGCGTCTGTGTGCCGCTCTGTAACTATCACAACCAAGGCGACCGCGACATCGCGCCGGAGTACATCCACGCTGATGATTTCACCGGGCTGGTTCGTTTCATCGTCGCGGCGTGCGAGCGGGCGGGTGAATTGCGGGCGTTGCAACCGTTGCTGCGCAAGCGGGTGCTCAAGCTGTTGCAGTTGCATCGGAAGAAGCTGTTGGAAACCGCCGGAGAGATTGGATGAAAAAAAATCACATCGACCGTCGGGATTTGTGTTTCGTCTATTTCTTTGGGCTTGTACTATTTGCCGTTCTAGCGAGCGGTGTAGGAGAAGAAATCCGTTCCAAGGAGATTTCAATGAGTGGAGACGAAAATCCCGAATTGAAAAGTTTCGACGATGCGGTCATCGCCTTTATGAAAAAGCGGCGCGTCCCGGGCGGCGCGCTGGCCGTCATGAAGGACGGTCGGCTGGTTTACGCGCGCGGGTATGGTTGGGCTGACGTGGATGCGAAAGAATCCGCGCACCCAACGTCGCTCTTTCGTATCGCGAGCATTTCCAAGCCCATTACCGGAGTGGCAATCATGAAGCTGGTCGAGGACCATCGCTATCGCCTCAAACTCGACGCGAAAGCCTTCAAGCTGCTCGACTTAGAACCGTATTTGGAAAACAGCGCCAAGATGGACAAACGGCTGAAAGAGATCACCGTCCGGCAACTTCTGCAACACACGGGCGGCTTCGACCGGGAAAAGAGCGGTGACCCGATGTTTATGTCGGAAGAAATCGCAAAGACGCTCGGTAAACCGTCCCCCGCCGAGCCGGAGGATATCATCCGATACATGATGGGGAAGCCACTTGATTTCGATCCGGGCACACGCGAGGCCTACTCGAATTTTGGGTACTGTGTGCTCGGTCGGGTCATCGAGAAAGTAACAGGGAAGTGTTATGAGGACTACATGCGCGAAGAGGTGCTCGCCCCGATTGGAATCACACAGATGCGGATGGGTCGCACGCTCCTCGATGGTCGCGCGAAAAACGAAGTGCGTTATTATCAACCCAAACTCAAGTCAGAGCAATCGGTCTTCGCAAAACTCGGCGATGAAAAAGTTCCCAATCCCTACGGCGCTTGGCATCTCGAAGCGATGGACGCGCACGGAGGATGGATTGCGTCGGCGGTAGACCTCGCGCGTTTTGCGGCGGCACTCGACCGACCGGGGAAAAATGAGATTCTTTCGCCGCAGCGAGCAAAAATAATGTACGAGCGCCCCCGACCTCCCGCCGGACTCGACAAAAACGGAAAACCTAGAGTTGCTTATTACGGACTAGGCTGGAATGTGCGACCGACCAAGGATGGCAAGGCGAATTATTGGCACGCGGGCAGTTTGCCCGGCACGGCTACGCTGCTCGTCCGACGTCACGATGGTCTTACTTGGGTGGTGCTTTTCAATCAACGATCGAGGTCGGACGGTGATATTGACAGCGCGCTCCACAAAGCCGCCGACAAAGTAAAAAAATGGCCTGACGGCGATTTATTTGCGCGCTACAAGTAACGAATGAATACGAAACACTTTTTTTCACTGTTCGCCGGTTGGTTTGTCGCTTCGTGCTTCGGCGCGGAGGAGTCGTACAAATTCGGCCCTGATTCGCAGCGGCAGGATGGTGTGCCGCGCGGGACGGTAACCAAGCATGAGTGGAAGAGCCAGGTTTTTGAGGGAACGATTCGGGAGTATTTGGTTTATGTCCCCGCGCAATACGACCCCAAAACCCCCGCGGCCGTGATGGCGTTTCAGGACGGCCATGCCTATGTCAACGAAACGGGTGATATGCGTGTGCCGATCGTATTTGACAATCTAATCCACAAAAAAGAAATGCCCGTCACCGTCGGAATTTTCATCAATCCCGGCCACAAAGGCGCGGAGCTTCCCAAAGACAAATGGAAACCCAACAACCGCAGCTTCGAGTACGACACGTTGAGCGATCAATACGCCCGATTTCTCCTCGAAGAAATCCTGCCGGAGGTCGGCAAATCTTATAAACTGACTGACGACCCTAGCCAGCGCGCCATTTGCGGCATGAGCAGCGGCGGGATTTGTGCTTTTACCGTCGCGTGGGAGAAGCCCGAAGCCTTCGGGAAGGTATTGAGTCACATCGGCAGCTTTACCAACATCGCCAGCGGCAAATCGAAGCGCGAAGGCGGTCACAATTATCCAGTGCTGATCCGCAAAACCAAGCCGCGCAAACCGATCCGGGTTTTTCTCCAAGATGGCTCCGCCGATCTCGACAACGAACACGGTAACTGGCCGCTAGCCAATCAAGAAATGGCGGCTGCGCTCAAGTATGCGGGCTACGACTACAAATTCGAGTTCGGCACAGGCGGTCACAACGGAAAACATGGTGGCGCCATCCTGCCAGATTCACTCCGCTGGCTCTGGCGGGAATCAAAACCATAGTGTAGTGCGCTGTTGCTTTTGAGGATTCGGCGGTCGTACAACGAAAAATGTGAGACACAAGGCGATAACGATAGCAATGATTGCTGCGCTCTCGTACGCTGCCGCCCGAGAACCAATGAACGACTTGCAGAAATCGCCTTCGTCGCAGCCGGTTGGCTCTCCCAAACTCGGGCCGTTCCTACTGACAACCAAACGCGCGTGGACGCAGCAGCGGGCGGACATTCGGAAAGAGTGGCTCGCTTATCTTGGCGCATTCCCACGAAAACGAGCCTCACTCAAGAGCGAAATCATATCAACGGAAGTTTTACCAAAATTCACCCGCCAATTTGTTCGCTATCAGATCGAAAACGGCGTCTGGACCGACGGCTATCTTTTGATTCCACAAGACTCCAAGACTCCATTGCTCCAGCACTCCAAAATGAAACACCCCGCCGTTGTTGTTTTTCATGCAACAACCCCCGCGCAGGCACGTCAGCCCGCCGGCCTTGAAATCGAGAAACCCGAACTCGCCATTGGCGTTCAACTCGCCGAACGCGGCTATATCGCACTCTGCCCGCGCAATTTCATCTTTGGAGAGGGCAGCGACTACAAAACCCACGTCGCCACCATGCAGGCTCGGCATCCGACTTGGAAAGGAATGACTCGGATGACCTTCGACGCGATTCGCGCTGCCGATTTTCTCGAATCATTGCCGATTGTGGATAAAAACCGAATCGGTTGCGTCGGACATTCGCTCGGCGCGAAAGAAGTGCTCTATGCCGCTGCGTTCGACGACCGCTTTAAAGCTGCTGTCTTCAGCGAAGGCGGGATCGGGATTCATTTTAGCAATTGGGACGCGGTTTGGTATCTCGGCGACGGGGTTCAAGAGAAAAGTTTCCCTCTAGAACATCATCAACTCCTTGCGCTCATCGCCCCTCGTCCATTCCTATTGCTGGCGGGCGAGTCAGCCGACAACGACAAGAGCTGGCCGTTTGTTGAAACGGTGATGCCTGTTTACAAATTACTGGGCTCGCCGAATAACGTCGGCTGGCTCAATCATCGTGAAGGTCATCGCTATTCGCCTGCAGCGCGCGCCACCGCGGAGTCGTTTCTGAATTGGCACTTAAAGTGAATCCTGTGAGTGATTCTGTTACAACAGTATCGGTTTAACTAATTCGCCATGCACGTCGGTGAGACGGTAGTCACGGCCTTGAAACCGATAGACAAGTCTCGTGTGGTCAACACCGAGACAATGCAGGATGGTCGCTTGAAGGTCGTGGATGTGGACAGGATCGGAAACGACGTTGAATCCGAAATCATCGCTCTTGCCATGGACGATTCCGTTTTTGATGCCGCCACCGGCCATCCAGATGGAAAACGCTTTCCCGTGATGATCGCGCCCGTAACCGTCTTTGGCGGCGTTGCCTTGCGCGTATGGCGTGCGCCCAAATTCACCGCCCCAAATCACAAGCGTATCGTTGAGCATCCCGCGCTGCTTGAGGTCGGCGACCAGTGCGGCAGAGGCTTGATCCACGTCTTTGCAAATCGAAGGCATCCGCCCTGTCAACCCGCCGTGATGATCCCAATCGCGATGATACAGCTGGATGAATCGTACGCCGCGCTCGGCCAGTCGGCGCGCGAGCAGACAGTTCCGCGCGAAGCTGCCGGGTTTTTGTGCGCTCTCGCCGTACAGTTTCAGCACCGAATCCGGTTCGCCTTTCAAATCCATGATCTCCGGCACGCTGGCTTGCATCCGATACGCCATCTCGTATTGGCTGATCCGCGTCTCGATTTCTGGATCACCCGTCTCCTGGCGGCGAATTCGATTCAACGCCGCTACACGGTAGAGCATCGCCCGCCGTCGCTCGCGCGTGATGCCTTCGGGATTGTCCAGATACAGAACAGGCTCGCCCGCGCTGCGGACTTGAACGCCTTGATGTCGGCTCGGCAAAAAACCGCTACCCCAGAGTCGCGCCAGTAATCCCTGACCCGCGCCGCCCTCGGTGGCAACGGACACCAAGACCATAAACGTCGGCAGATTCTCGTTGAGCGTACCAAGCCCATAGTCCACCCACGCGCCGATGCTGGGCCTGCCCGGTTGTTGACTGCCCGTCTGAAAAAACGTGATCGCCGGGTCGTGATTGATCGCCTCCGTGTGCATCGAGTTAATGATGCAAATGTCGTCCGCGATCGCCTGCGTCTGCGGCATCAGATCGGAAATCCACGCCCCGCTTTTGCCACAGCGTTTGAACTCGTACTTGCTCGGCTGCAACGCCAGTCGTGCTTGCGACGCCACCATCCCGGTGATGCGCTGGCCTTTGCGAATCGAATCGGGCAAGTCTTCATTGAACCGCTCGCGCAAGAGCGGTTTATGATCGAGCAGTTCGAGATGCGACGGCCCGCCCGATTGGAACAGACAAATCACGCGTTTGGTTTTCGGCGCAAAGTGCGGCACGCCCGGCAATCCGCCGCGCGCGACAAGCGAGGGCAAGTCGGCGAACGCGTCGCGTCCGAGCACATGCGCCAGTGCAGCCGCGCCGAGACCCAAGCCGGCTTTCACGAAAAACTCGCGCCGCGTCAGCGGCATGTCGTAGCAATTACAATGCATTGTCTTATTCCTTCGTAATCGTTTCGTCAAGATTCAGGATGATGCTTGCCACCATCGCGCAGGCGGCTTGGTCGGGAGATGGCGCCGCATCGGCAGGTAGTTTCAGAAACGCGCGGGCGGCGGCGGCGTCCGTGGTAAAATCCCGCTGGGCGGCGGCAAAGGACGCGATCAATTCCTTCATCTCCGCCGGTTGCGGCGCGCGGCCCGTGACGAGTCGAAACGCGAACTGCACGCGGCTCTCGGCGGTGTTGCCACCTTCGCGCGTCATGCGCTCCCCCAAATGCCGTGCCGCTTCGAGGAACGCAGGTTCATTCAGTAAGATCAACGCTTGCAACGGCGTGTTTGTCCGGGAACGGCGCACAATGCAAAACTCGCGGTCGGGCGCGTCGAAGGTCGTCATGACCGGATGCGGCACGGTGCGCTTCCAAAATGTGTAGAGACTGCGGCGATAGAGATCGTCTCCTTTGCTTTGCAACCATTTCGTCCCTGGATAATCCGCGCCGACGACGAGGCCGTTGTAGAGGTCTTTGGGCTGAAACGGATACACACTCGGTCCGCCGATTTTTTCTGTGAGCAATCCCGCCGTCGCGAGCGCGTTATCACGAACGATTTCCGCCGGCAGCCGCAACCGCGGCGCGCGCGCCAGCAGACGATTCTCCGGATCGCGCGCCAGCAATTTCGAATTGGCTTTCGAACTTTGCCGATACGTCGCACTCATGACGATGAGCTTGTGCAATTTCTTCACGTCCCAACCTTTACCTTGAGCGTTAGTCGAATGGGCGCTCCGAACAAACTCCGCCGCCAGCCAGTCGAGCAATTCGGGATGACTGGGAGGTTCGCCTTGCGCGCCGAAATCCTCCAACGTCTTGACCAGTCCCGTGCCGAAGAATTGCGCCCAGAACCGGTTTGCCACTACGCGCGCCGTGAGCGGATTTTCCGGCGTTACGAGCCATTGCGCGAGGCCGAGGCGGTTCCGCGGCGCGTTGGTGGGCCACGGCGCGAGCAGTTTTTCAGGGACAGATGCGCTTACTTTTTCACCGCGCGCCTCGTAATGTCCGCGCGCCAACACAAACGCGTCGCGCGGCGTGGGCAATTCCTCCATCACCATCATAGTCGGCAGGGAACGGCGCAGTCGCAAATGTTGCAGCCAAAGTTCATCGCGTTCCTGCGCTGTCGTTTGCCACGCTGCATCGGTCGCCGAAAGGGTGGCGTTGCGCAGCCACGCGCGCTCCATTTCGCTGGCTGCGCCTGCCTCCATCTGACGCGCGGCATACGGAAGCGCAAAAGCGGCAAAGTCGTCTTGGATCGCTTTGGGGGAGAACGCCGAGTTATAGACACGCAACTCGTCAAATTGGCCAACGAACAGGCTTTTCTTGGTCACGTCAGTGCCGAGCAGATAGGGCGCAGTGGACGCCACCGCGCCGCCGTCGTAGAGAATCCGAGTGGCTACTTCGCGTCCATCCACGAAAATCCGTACGTCCGCCGCTTTCTTTTTGCCGCTATACACCAACGTGAGATGACGCCATTGGCCGGGTTGAATCGCCGCGCCTTCACTTTGCACGCGGATGGCGTAGGCGGGGAAGAAATCGTTGAGCCGCACCTGTATTTCGCCGTTGATCAAACGGATTTCCTGTCCCTTTCCGTATCCCTGCTGGGCAGGTGAACCAGTGTAGTCTGCATTGGAGAGGAGCGCTACATCGGCAGGATTCGTCGTGTCCGGCTTGATCCACATCTCCACCGTGATCCCCTTGCTGAAATCCAGTTTTGCGCCTTCGATCCGTGCCGTCGCATCCGATCCGCTGGCTGACCATGCTTTGCCGTTCAAGCCGTCGATCAGCGCGGGCGGTTTTATTGGAAATTTCCATTCCTTTTCTTTAGGCGCCGCGTCATCCGCCGAAATCTGAAGCATGGGTTTGGTCTTTGATTCGACGGCGGCGGGCAAAGAGGCTTTGATTTCAGGCGTCCATCGCCACGCGGCGCGCGAGGCGTTCAGTTTCACTTCGAGCGCGCGGAGTTGTTCTTGTTGCATGGCCAGCTCGGTTTGTTGCTCGCGGGTCGGCGCGGGAATCATCGGCACCGCATTGGCGATGCGCCCATCCTCGCCGTGCTCTGGCACGCTGTTGAAGAAGGCAAACAGTCCGTAGTAATCGCGCTGGGTGATCGGGTCGAATTTGTGGTCGTGGCATCGCGAACATTCCATCGTCAGCCCGAGCCAAGCGGTGCTCAAGGTGCGCACGCGGTCGGCGACGTATTCCACGCGATATTCCTCGTCTATGATGCCGCCTTCACTATTGATGACGTGGTTGCGGCTAAAGCCAGTGGCGATGCGCTGGTCAAGTGTCGGTTGTGGCAGAAGATCGCCCGCAAGTTGCTCGGTGATGAATCGGTCGTAAGGCATGTTCGCGTTAAACGCCTCAATCACCCAATCGCGCCAGCGCCACATCGTCCGCGCCGAGTCGTTGTTAAAACCATGCGTGTCGGCGTACCGCGCAGCGTCGAGCCACTCAATCGCCATCCGCTCGCCGTATCGCGGCGACGACAGCAAGCGATCCACAACCTTCTCGTACGCGTTGGCCGATGAATCAGCTAGAAAAGCGTCAATCTCCGCCAAGGTCGGTGGCAATCCCGTCAGGTCGAGTGTAACGCGCCGAATCAGCGTTTCGCGCGATGCCTCCGGAGAAGGGGAAAGTTTTTCCTTTTCGAGTCGCGCGAGGATGAAATTATCAATGGGATTTCGAATTACGAGCTTCGAGTTTCGAATTTTGGGAGTCGGCGCGCTTGTTGGCGGTTCAAACGCCCAGTGTTTCTGCCAGTGCGCGCCCTGGTCAATCCATCGGCGCAGAATCTCGATCTGTTGCCGGGTCAATTTTTTGCCCGACTCGACCGGCGGCATGTGATCATCATCGCTGTCCTTGAGCGTGATGCGACGAACCAATTCGCTCTGCTTGTTTCTGCCGGGAACAATCGCGGCTTTGCCGTCGCGAAGAGCGAGCGCGCCTTCCTGTGTGTCGAGCCGCAACTTGCCTTTCCGCGCTTTTTCGTCCGGCCCATGACACTTGGAACAGTTCTCGGACAAGATGGGGCGGATATCACGATTGAATTGCAGTGGTGGATCGGCGGCGCGCAGCGGTGCGGCAACGCCCACAAGAAGCAGAGCAATGGCGGCAATCCTTCGTTTCACGCAGACAATATCTATAGCAATAATTGGGGCGCGATGGAAGGAATGCTCGCGGTGGAAGCTGGCAATTATTGGTTGCAACCTGACGGCTGGAGAATTAGCATCCTGTCGTGATGCGACGGTTTCCATGGATGATGGGTTTGGCAACGGTGATCGTGGCGGTGCTCGACGCGTTTGCAGCGGCACCCGGCGAATACGAAAAAACCATCAAGCCATTCCTCCAAGAGCACTGCGTCCGGTGTCACGGGCCGGAGAAACAAAAGGGCGAGTTTCGCATGGACACGCAGTTACCGAATAATTTTCTCGATCCGGCCGCGAAAGAAAAGTGGGGCGAGGTCGTCAACATGCTCAACGGCTACGAGATGCCGCCGAAAAAAGAAGCGCAACCCAAGCCGGATGACGTCGCGCGTGTTGTGGACTGGATCACGGGCCAATTGGCCCAGGCGGAGATGGCGCGGCGCGATGGCGCGGTCGTTCTGCGACGGCTCAATCGTGAGGAATACAAGAACACCATTCGCGATCTCGTGGGCGTAAATTTCGACGTGTCCGGATTTCCGCTCGACCCACCCGCGGGCGGTTTTGACAACAACGCCAAGGCGCTGACTCTCTCCCCGCTGCACATGGAGTTATATGTGGACGCGGCACAAAAGATTTTTAATCGGGCGCTCGTGACGGGCGACCGTCCTCCCGCAATCCACTGGCACTTCGAGCCGGAAGAGGGTGAGGGCGATCAACATCGTCAGCGGCTCGATAAGGAAAACAACCCGATCCGTCACAGCGGTAAGAACGAAAAAAAAGACGGCCGCGTCATCATGCACCATGCCTCGTGGGACCGCCCCATCAATATCCGCGATTTCCGCGTGCCGACCGAGGGCGAATACATCATCCGCATTCGCGCGGGTGGGTTCGTTCCGACGCGCGAGGCGGTCGTCGAGTCGGCTCGGAAAAAATTGCAGAAACGGATGGACGAGCAGATGGAGAAAAACCCGAAGGGCGCCGAATGGCACAAGCGCTCCTTCGAGAACGACCTGAAACATTTTCAGACCGACCGCATCTACGACTATGGCCGGCCGCGGTTGAAGCTGACAATGGACTTGGGCGGACAGCCGAGGACGGTGGCGGAGTTCGACGTGGACGCGCCGCTGGATAAGATGGCTGTGCATGAATTTCGCGCGCGTTTCACGCGTGAGAAAGCGGGAATCAACTTTGAGTACGCCTATCCGATCCCGCGCGTGCTGGAGAATTTCTGGTTCCAAGGCCATGATGACTTCGCGCGTCCTGAAGCGCACGTGGATTGGGTGGAGATCGAAGGACCGGTCTATGACTCGTGGCCGCCACCATCGCACAAGTTGATCCTGTTCGACTCCCCGCTGGCGCAGACCGACGAGCGCGCCTACGCCCGCGAAATTCTGGCTCGTTTCATGCGCCGCGCGTTTCGTCGCCCCGTGGCGAACACCGAGGTGGACGCCAAGCTCGCGCTCTACGACGCGGCGCGCAAGGAAAAGCCGACGCTGCAAGAGGCCATTCAAGTGCCGTTGGTCGCGTTGCTCGCATCGCCGCATTTTCTCTACATCGTCGAACCAAACAGCGCTGCCACGAAATCCGACGCGCCGAAGACGCGCGCGCTCACCGATCACGAACTCGCCGCGCGACTTTCGTATTTCCTCTGGAGTTCAATGCCGGATGAACCGCTTTCACGGCTTGCTGACGCGGGGAAATTGCGCGACCCACGCGCGCTGACGGCGCAGGTGGATCGGATGCTCGCCGACCCGAAATCGGAGGCGTTCGTCCGGAATTTCGCGGGCCAGTGGCTCGGCCTGCGCGAAGTCGGCGCGAACCCTCCCGCGGAAGACCTCTATCCGGGTTACGACCGCCATTTGGAGACGAGCATCGTCCGGGAATCGGAAGCGTTCTTTGCCGAGATCCTGCGTCACGATTTGAGCGTCATGAATTTCGTGAAGAGTGACTTCGTCGTCATCAACGAACGGCTGGCACGTCATTACGGAATCGGCAACGTTCGGGGCGATCATTTTCGCCGCGTGCCTGCCCCTCCAGACGCGCATCGCGGCGGCGTCCTGACGCAGGCGTCCATCTTGAGCATCACGTCCAACGGCACTCGCACTTCTCCCGTGAAACGCGGCACGTGGGCGCTGAAAAACCTTCTCGGTACCGATCCGGGGTTGCCTTTGGCCAACGCCGGCGATATCCAGCCGAAAGTGCCCGGCATCGGCAAAGCGACCGTTCGTCAACGGCTCGAAGCGCATCGGCAACTTCCGCAGTGCGCCCGTTGCCATGACAAGATTGATCCGCTTGGACTCGCCTTGGAGAACTTCAATGCCGCGGGCGAATGGCGCGCGCAGGAAGGGTTTGGGTACAAAGGCCGCATCGAGAAAAATGACCCGGTCATCAACGCCAGCGCCACCATGCCCGACGGCACGGAGTTTAGCGGCGTCGAAGGATTGCAGGAACAGTTGCTCAAAAAAGAGGACTTGTTCCTGAATTGTCTCACCACCAAAATGTTTACCTACGCGCTTGGCCGCGAGCTGGGCTTTGCCGATCAACCTGCGGTCAAGTCCACCGTGGCGCATCTAAAACAAAACAAATATACCCCGCGCGCTCTGCTCTACGCGGTGGTGAAGTCGCAAGCGTTTCGGTCAAAGTAAAAAAGGAACCCATGAACACAAACTTACACCCGACACTTTCCCGACGCCATTTTCTTCGCGGCGTCGGCGTGTGCGTCTCGCTGCCGCTGCTGGAAGCGATGCTGCCCCGGTCGCTGTTTGCCGCGCCGTCCCAGTTCAAGCCTCTCGCCAAATCCAACGGCGTTCATCCGCGCTGGATCGCCTGCTATGTGCCCAACGGGAAAAACATCCTCGAATGGGTACCCAAGGACAGCGGCCCCAATTACACTCTCTCGCCCACGCTCGAAACGCTCAAGGATCACCGCGCCGATTTCACCGTCCTCTCGGGCCTCGGTCACCCGGCGTCCCCGGGCGGACACAGCGGCGCCGATACCTGGCTCACCGGCGCGAACCTGAAATCCGTCCCGGGCGCGGACTACTCCAACTCCATCTCCGCGGATCAAGTCATCGCCGAGCTGCATGGAAAACAAACGCGGTTCCCGTCGCTCCAACTTTCCGACGGGAGCGGCACCGGCAGCGCGGGGCACAGCCACACGCTCTCGTTCGACCGCAGCGGCACGCCGTTGCCATCAGAAAATTCTCCCAAACGACTTTTCGAACGCCTGTTCGTCCCCGAAACAGCCGCCGACCGCGAAGCCACACTGAAACGGTACGCGGAAAAACGATCCATCCTCGACAACGTTCTTGAAGATGCCAAGGCATTGCACCGCCAACTCGGCCGCAACGACCAGCAAAAACTGGACGAATACCTCGGCTCGGTGCGCCAGACCGAGCAACGTGTCGAGCGATTGACCGGTTGGATTGACGTTCCCAAGCCGGTCGTGGACGCCGCCAATCTCCAGCTTGCCAGCCAGCCCCAAAACGGCCATGACCGTCCGATGTGGCTCGATGTGATGCTGGAACTTTCCTACCTCTCGTTTCTCACCGACACCACGCGCGTGATCGCCTTCGAATGGTCGCGCGAAGCGGGAGGTTTCGGCGGCGGCGGCGAAAATCACCACGAACTTTCGCATCACGGCGGCGACAAAGACATGCTCGCCAAGCTCGCTTCCATTGACCGATTCCATCTCGCGCGGCTCTCGCGATTCCTGGACCTGCTCAAAGCCACGGAAGAAGCGGGCGGCAACATGCTGGATAACACCATGATACTCTACGGATCGGGCATGAACTCGGGAGAAGGTGGCGAACACTCGCCCAAAAACCTCCCGCTCCTCGTGGCCGGCGGCCACAAGCTAGGATTCAAACACGGCCAACATCTGGCATTCGACCCGAAAAGCCATCCACCGCTCTCCAACGTCCTCCTTACCGTGGCGCAAAAAATGGGCATTGAAACCGACAAATTCTCAGACTCAAAAGGCACGCTGACGGGGTTGACAAAGTGAAAGGCTGGCAAGTCAGACGACTACGTCTTACAACAATGATTGTGCCCATTTACGTAGCCGTTAATCAACCCGTCTTGCCAATATTTTCTCCTAGCGGCAAGCCGAAGTAGAGCCGCAGCCACGGCTCGAGTTCCTCTAATT
The DNA here is from genome assembly GCA_964348665.1 of uncultured Verrucomicrobiota bacterium. Classification (GTDB taxonomy): domain Bacteria; phylum Verrucomicrobiota; class Verrucomicrobiia; order Palsa-1439; family CAYGDP01; genus CAYGDP01. Next base: position 46,977 of record CAYGDP010000002.1, on the reverse strand, counting down.
CGACAGCCTTGCCTGTCGAGACTAAAAAAGATTTCATGTTCTCCGTGAAGCCGTCCCCTGAAAAAACAACGATGCCCGAAATAGGCCAAGCGGCAATATCTTGAATCGTGGACGGAATTTTTTCTTCAGCAGTTCCACCGACCGCTTGATACTTACACTCGACGCCGAGAGTTTTTCGCGTTTGAGGATGCGTCAAGACGGCGTCAATATGCCGTTTTGCACCCCAAATCCTCTTGGCGACTCGAAATTGTTCATTCACCTCAAGGCCGAGGTGTTGCCCCATTTCAGCAACCGCCCTAACTAGTTCATCACCGTTGGAAACAGCGCGACCTTTACCTGCCATAATGCGTCTCCTTTCGTAAATCTGCGCTAAGCCCGATTTTTTTCTGTACTCGCTTTGCAGCAATTACGATGTATTTCGCGTCGATCTCGATACCTAGCAGTGGCGTTTTAGACCTGTGCAGGCAACAGCGGTTGTGCCGTTGCCTAAAAAAGGATCTAGAACAAATTCGCCCTCGTTTGTTGCTGCGATAAGACAGCGTTCAATCAGAGCTAACGGTTTTTGGGTAGGATGCTTACCGAGCGCTTTCTCACCATTCTTAGGAGCGGTCATCGTCCAAACGGTTTTCATCTGCTTACCCGTCACGCTTTTCATCGCGGCGTAGTTAAAGATATGCCTGCTCTTCTCGTTCTTGGCAGCCCAAAGGACTGTTTCTGTCGAGTGTGTGAAATAACGGCAGGAGAGGTTCGGAGGAGGATTCGGCTTTTCCCACGCGATATCGTTGAGAATTTTGAATCCGAGCTGTTGCATCGCGTAGCCGACTGAGAAGATAACGTGGTGAGTACCAGTGACCCAAATCGTGCCGTTGGGTTTTAGAACGCGCTGACAGCGCTCTAGCCAAGCGCGGTTGAAGTTGTGGTTCTCCTCTGGTCCGCGCGACTTGTCCCAGTCGCCTTTGTCCACCTTCACCATGCGGCCTGCGTGACAAGTGATCCCGCCATTAGAGAGGAAGTAAGGCGGGTCAGCGAAGATGCAGTCGAAACAACTCCCGGGGTGTTTGGCGGCGATATCATCAAGGATTTCAAGGCAGTCACCGTTGTAGAGCCAGATACCGTACGCGGCGTTTTCGTAAGTCAGCAACGCTTTAACGAGCGCGTCTTCGCGAAGCGTTAGGCCTCGCAGAGGGTTGATTTGCTCGCACACATCGGGATAGCGAGTGATTTTTCGCTTCTTATTTGCCACGCCTGATCGGATCGATCAGATTGCAGGAAATATCAAGATCATTTTGAGCACAAAAAGCAAGTTATAGACTTGTTTCATATAAAGCTATTTCCTGCTTGTTTTACTGCGCGGTGGCAGCCACACCAAAACACTGTAAGATTCTCGGAGAAGCAATCCGTAAAAAGCGCAAGCGCGCTCATCTGACACAGGAAGAACTGTCGGAGCTTGCGGACTTACATCCAAAATATTTGGGCGAGATTGAGCGCGGCGAAAACACGATTTCGTTGGCAGCGTTGATCCGCATCGCCAAGGCGCTTAACGTGCCGCTTTGGAAGCTGGTACGGAAAATCTGATCGGTCGAGGCACAAGAGAAACTCTGACTTTCGTATATTTGGCGTGTCTCGCGGGAGCAAATGGATCAGCCACGAGAATCGCAAAAAGGGGAAAGTAATTACTCACCGCTTCCCGTTCGCCATGGCACTACGCGAGCTTGCTTGACACCAAGGCGCTGACTTTTTTGCCGTCAGCGCGGCCCGCGGACTTTGCCATCACTTCTTTCATCACTTTGCCCATGTCGGATTTTGTTTTCGCGCCGAGCGCAGCGATGGATTCATCCACGAGTTTCGACAACTCGTCATCTGAAAGTCCTTTGGGCAAATAAGCTTCCAAAATTGTCATCTCGGTTTTTTCTTTTGCCGCTTGATCGGTGCGCCCGCCTTTCTCAAAACCCTCGATGGCGTCACGCCGCTGCTTGATCTGTTTCTGGATGGCGGCAATGACGGTGGAGTCATCCGGCGAAGTTAGTTTTTTCTCGATCGCGATGTAACCGATGGCGGATTTCAGCATTCGAAGTGTGGAGAGGCGCAACTCGTCGCGGGCGCGCATGGCGTCCTTGATGTCGGCCTCTATTTTTTCGAGCATCGTTGGCATAGTTACTCTCCATCCTTTCCAATGGCATCCACCGGACAGCCAGTCAAGGCGTCCTGGCAAACCTGTTCTTCCTCGGGTGACGCTGGCTGCTTGAATACGAATGAATAGCCGCCGTCGTCGGATCGCTTGAAATTGGCAGGAGCAGTCTCCCGGCAGAGATCGCAGTCAATACACTGCGAGTCCACAAAAAATCGCCCAGCGATGCTGTCCGGCACACGATTCAATTTGTCCGCCATCAGCGTTCAGTATAGCCAGAGAGTAAATCGGAGCAACATATTTCGGTTTCTTATCATACAGAATTCAACAGAACAAAAATCCACACCCAAAAAATGAATAACATAATTGACAAAAACATTATATACAAATTTGGCTATGCCATTAATGTCACTTCCGAAAACTTGGTTTTGATAGGGACGCGCGGACTCGCTCCTCCGACGTGAGTCGCGTTGCGACAACGTCGCTCATGCGAAATCCAGCTCGGACGATCCGTCGGCTCGTCACTACCTTTCATATCGAAGAGTTTACGGAGGTTCCATTAACTCTCCTACCCACAAATAGGTAGAGGTGTTGGTTTTTCAGATTTTCCACTTCAACTTATGAGCGTGTATGGGCGCTGCTGATACGGCTTGCTGCATTAACCGATAGAACAGTTTGCCTCGCGATCGTGAGGTTCTTCGATTAAACCGAAAGGTGAATTCATCCAGATAGTAATCCAAGTGGCTGCTTCGAACGGCACCCTGATGTGTTCCCAAGATCCAGCGTTTGAGCAAAGAGGCGACCCGATGACAAAACGGCAGCAGATTGCTTCGCAGTTCTGTCTCGGGGCCAACGACATGATGAACATAGCCAAGATCTTGCAGTCTGTTGTACCCCCTCCATCCATCGGTGCAAATTTCAGAGCCCTTGGCGGCGCTTTGCTCGACGGCGGCTTCCAGACTGCTGGCCGAACCATCCCTCACGCGGCTAAGCCGAATGCGGCCAATGCGTTTGCCGTCTTTTTGCGTCGCAATCACGACCATGACTTTTCCCTGGGCTCCACGACCACGCTTGCCTTGCCTTTCTCCTACAATGAATGTCTCGTCCACTTCGATTGAACCAGCCAGCAGATCTCGATCTGGCCGCACCATAACTCGTCTTAGCTTATGGAGCCAAACCCAAGCCGTATGGTAACTGCCAAAACCCAATGCCCGTTGCAACCCTAATGCACTGACGCCCAGTTTTTGGTTGGTTACATACCAGATGGCACGGAACCAAGTCTGTAGTGGGGTGCGGGCATCATGAAAGGTCGTGCCCGCAGTCACCGAGAGTTGGAAATCACACTTCGCACACCGATAGAATCCTCGTTTCATCCACCATCCCTTCTGGCAGGCGCAGCGGGGACATCGAAACCCCTCTGGCCACCGGAGCCGCCAGAGATATTCTCGGCAGGCCTCCTCTGTGGCAAACCGCCGCTCACACTCAAGCAAAGTTGTTGGATATTCTTCCACCAGCGATACCACAACCTATTGGGCGCGGGACGGTTTAGTGCACAGGGCAAATACGATTTCTAACTCCAATTTTTGGATGGGTGGAGAAATATACAGTGTTCTAGCAGGAAAAAAATCTAATGCAGCAGAACGGAAAAAAACCACAAACGAGTGGCAGTTGAAAAAACCGAGAAACAGGAAAAGACAAACCATGTTCCACATGGAACAACAAATATAATAAAAATAAGTCAATATAAAATATAAAATTGTGTGGTTTTTTTGTCTCGCGATTCGGGGATTGACTCATGCGACCATCTGACTACAATCCGCCACGCATGAACATTCACGAATACCAAGGGAAAGAGATTTTTCGAAAATTTGGTGTAACCGTTCCTCGCGGCGGTGTTGCATTCACGCCCGAGGAAGCCGCCTCCCGTTACGATGAGCTGGGCAGCGGAAAGGCCATCGTCAAATCGCAAATCCATGCCGGAGGCCGAGGGAAAGCCGGTGGAATCAAACTGGTCAACTCTCGATCCGAGTGCGTTGCAGCAGCGAAAGAATTGATCGGCAAGACGTTGGTGACCAAACAAACTGGACCGCAGGGGCGGGTCGTGCACAAAGTTTTAGTGGAGGAGGCGTCGAAACCGGAATTGGAGTTATATTTCGCGATTCTTGTGGATCGTGCTGTGGGCCGTCCCGTGGCGATCGCTTCGCCCGCAGGCGGGATGGACATCGAGGCGGTAGCAGCGCAAACGCCGGAAAAGATTTTCAAGGAGACAATTGATCCCGCAATTGGATTTCAGTCGTACCAGGCCCGGAAACTCGCCGCCCGCCTTGGATTGACGAGCGACACAGCCGCAGGCGCGGCGAAGTTGATGTCCGCAGCGTATCGAGTATTTTTTGAGTGCGACGCGTCGTTGGTTGAAATCAACCCGCTCATTGTTGCCGCCGGTGGTGATGGAAAAAAAAAGGTGATGGCTCTCGATGCAAAAATCAACCTCGATGATAGCTCCTTGTTTCGTCATGCCGACATTTCTGCGATGCGCGATATCGCCGAGGAAGACGCACGCGAAATCGAGGCGAGCAAGCACGACCTCAACTACATCGGACTGGACGGAAATATTGGCTGCATGGTCAACGGCGCGGGACTGGCGATGGCTACGATGGACATCATCAAGTTTTACGGCGGCGCGCCTGCGAATTTTCTCGATGTGGGTGGCGGCGCGGACACCAAGCGCGTGACGGAAGCGTTCAAGATTCTCTGCGGGGATCCGCAAGTGAAGGCGATCCTCGTCAACATTTTCGGTGGCATTGTAAAATGCGATGTGATTGCCGAAGGAATCATCGCGGCGGCAAAAGCCGTGTCCTTGCAAGACCCACTCATCGTTCGACTGGAGGGCACGAACGTCGAGCTTGGAAAAAAACTACTGCAGGAGAGTGGATTGCCAATCATCACCGCGAACGGAATGGCGGAAGCCGCCGAGAAAGCCGTGGCCGCTGCGAAAAAATAAATCGCCGGCGGGTTGGCTGGGTTACTTTACAAAGCAGTAGCCCTCGCGTAGTATTTGGCGGCTGATGAAAACGGCGAAAACCAAAATGGTGCGCGAAGTGGCCGCGCCGTATCGTGCGCGCCGCAAGCCGCGCAAGTACGCGAAATGCCGCATGCTGACGCCTGACGAGTTGGGCAAACTGGCTGCGCAAATGGTTGCGGCACATGACAAGGGTGACAAAGTCGAGTCGGAGCGAATCAAAGCGGCAATGATCAACGGTTGGTACGGAGAGGTGCGTGCCTAAAATCCGCCGCACGAACCTGCCGCAGAATCTTCTGCGCCATCTCTACGACCGCGTCGAGGTTCGCAAAATTCCAAATGAGCAATTGGTTTTGTTTGCTGCGTGGATTTTTACCGATCCCGAAGTGCCTCATGGCAAATGGTTCAAGCGATTCTCCGGTATGACTGTCTGCGGTGAGGGAGAACTGGTAAAAACCTTCCTGCTGCCGAATCAAGCGCCCGATGGGGAAGAGATCAAATAATCCCAGCGAATCCTCATTGCTGAATGACGAACGTCCCGCTACAATTCCACACATGAGCACAAATAAAATCGAGATCGGCTGCCAGCTCTATACGTTGCGTGACCTTGCCAAGACCGACATGGCGGGCACACTTCGCGCCGTGGCCGATATGGGCTATAGGAATGTGGAACTGATTGATTTCGGCAATCTGCCCCTGCCGCAACTCAAAGACACTCTGGCCGGGCTGAACCTGACCGTCACTAGCCAACACTTTGCCCTGCCTGTCTTGCAGACCAAGCTCGCCGACATCATTGGCTATAGTGGCGCGTTCGGGTACAAATTTGTGATTTGTCCATGGGTGCCGCCCGAATGGCGTACGGCTGAGAAATTCCGAGAATTGGGTCGCATCCTCGACGGAGTCGGCGGCAAACTCCGCGAAGCAGGCTTGCAGCTTTGCTATCATCATCACGATTTCGAGTTCCAGCGATTCGACGGCAAATACGGGCTGGACCTGCTCTTTGAAAACGCCGATCCGCGCAATCTTCATCTTCAGCTCGATACCTATTGGGTCAAGAAAGGCGGAGAAGACCCCGCTGCGTACCTTCGCAAATTCGCTGGCCGCGTCCCGCTGGTGCATCTCAAAGACATGGCGGGCGACGACAAAAATAGCTTTGCGGAAGTTGGCGCAGGCATTCTCGATTGGAAGGCGATTTTTTCCGCCGCCGAAACCGCCGGCGTCCGCTACGGCCTCGTAGAACAAGATACCTGTCCGCGCGATCCGCTTGACTGCGTCCGTGTCAGCTTCGAGAATTTGAAGAAGATGGGGAGGGCTTGATTTATGGCAGCGGGACGAGGCATTCAAAGTGCAACACGGGCACAGCGATGTTTTCCCGCGGCCACGACGATCTTTGTCATGGCAGCGATTACTTTAGGCGAAGACGCCCCACAAAAAGGAACAATCCAAATTTCGCCTCCTGATGTAAAGTGGGCCGATGCACCTCTGACGATGCCTGCGGGGACAATGATTGCGGTGTTGGAGGGGGATCCGAAGAAGGAGGGGATTTTCACGCAGCGGCTTCGCGTGGTTGCGGGCGCGGTTGTGCGGCCGCACAAACATCCGCGGGAAGAACGGGTGACGGTGTTGAGCGGCGCGGCGTTCGTTGGATTTGGGGATACCGTGGACAAACCGAAAGCGAAGAAATTTCCAGCGGGCAGTTTTTATGTGAACCCGGCTGGGGTGCATCATTACGTTTTCTTCGAGGAAGAGACAGTGCTCCAAATCACGGGGCTAGGCCCGTGGATGGTGGAGTATCTGGACGAACAGAAACCGCAACCGACAAAGTGATCAGCGTGTCTCGATAGCAAAGGAGGATTTTTTATGAGCGCATCGGAGAACAAGCGGTTGATCCAAGAAATGTATGCGGCATTGTCGCGCGGGGACGGTGCGACTTTTCTGGCGGCGTTGGCGGATGATGTGGAGTTCAACATCAGCGGGACCACGCAATTTTCGGGAGTGATGCGCGGCAAGAAAGAAGTGATCGAGCGACTGCTTGTACCGCTCGGGGCGGCGCTCCCTGGCGGGATCACGGTCACAATTGACTCGATTCTCGCCGAGGGGGACCGCGTCGTGGCGCAAGGGCGCGGGAGCGCGACGACAAAAGCCGGCAAACCCTACAACAACCGCTACTGTTGGGTCTTTCGCATCGAAGGCGGCAAGGTGAAAGAAGTCAGCGAATACCTCGACACAGAACTTGTGACGACGACATTCGGGCGGTGATACGTAGCAAATCGTGGTCTTACTCGTCCTTGGCGCTGATCCCCTTGGGTGAGGTGAGGGTAAATTCAATCGTAACGGATTTTCCGGCGGGCCAGTCTTCCGCGTCGCTCATCCGCGGTCCGATATGAATGACGAATCGCTCGCTCCATTTGCGGTCGTCCTGCACGACCAACGGCGTGGCTGCGGGAAAATCAAATTGCAGTACGTTCCCTTTGGGGTCAGTGATCTTAAGGGATTTCATGTCCCCTTCTTTTAGGCTCACTTGATCAAGGTCCTTGGGAAACTTGGCATCTTCGCCGTCAGCGACGTAACTTCCACCGGCTAGCGAGTCCGCTGCCACATTCAGCCGCACAAAGAGGCTGTTCAGCTTCATCTTTTCTTTTGGGGTGAGTTTGTAGCTAAATTTCTGCCCGTCTTTCACTGGCGCAATCCGCAACTCTGTCGTCACTTCGCCACCGCTCTGTGCGGTAACCGTGCCGCGGCGGACGCCATCGGCGGCTGGTTTGTCGGTTTGCCCGGCTTCCAGTTGTGACATCGTCCATCCATCTTCAAACACGCCGGGAACCATCTGGCCGAATTCTTCCCCATCGAATTCCACGCGCATCACTCCTTCTGGCGAGAGCATGGCGACGATGGATTTGGCAGGGGCGGCCCAAACAGACAAGGCGATCATAGTCGCCATTGCGAAACACAAGAACGATTTTCCAGAGAAAGTTTTCATGCGCGCATCCTACGGTTGGAGGCTGTCGCCGTCAAGCCGTCAGATGATTGACGCTTTACAGAACGCGGTCTGCGTTGCTAAGGTGCGCGCCTCATGTCCATTCTTGCAGACAAAAACACGCGGCTGATCGTGCAGGGCATCACCGGCAAAGCGGGAGCCTTTCACGCCGAGCATTGCCTCAAATACGGCACCCAAGTGGTCGGCGGCGTCACGCCCGGTCGTGGCGGGACATCCGTAACGCTGGATGGCAAAACGCTGCCGGTGTTTGATGTCGTGGCCGACGCCGTGCAACAGACCGGCGCGAACGCGACGATGATTTTCGTGCCTGCCGCCTTTGCTGCCGACGCGATTCTCGAATCCGCCGACGCGGGTATTACGCTGATCGTTTGCATCACCGAAGGCATTCCGGTGCTCGACATGGTACGCGTGAAACGCGCGTTGGCTGACAAGAAAAACGTCCGCCTCATCGGCCCGAACTGTCCAGGCATCATCACTCCCGGCCAATGCAAAATCGGCATAATGCCCGGCTACATCCATAAACCCGGTGCGGTCGGCGTCATCTCGCGCAGTGGTACGCTCACTTATGAAGCGGTCTGGCAACTTACCTCGCGCGGCATTGGCCAATCCACTTGTATTGGCATCGGTGGCGATCCGGTCAAGGGAATGGAATTCATTGATGCGCTCGAGCTGTTCGCGAAGGATCCACAGACCGATGCGGTCATCATGATCGGCGAGATTGGCGGCGGCGCGGAGGAAGATGCCGCGCGCTGGATTCAGAAAAACATGCCGAACAAACCCGTCGTGAGCTTCATAGCTGGACAAACGGCGCCGCCCGGGCGTCGTATGGGTCATGCTGGCGCCATCATCAGCGGCGGCAAAGGAACGGCGGCAGACAAGATCGCCGCGCTCGAATCCTGCGGCGTCGCCGTAGCAAAATCCCCCGCCGCCATCGGCGAAACGATGGCTGCGCAATTGTAGACGCTCCGTCACGAGGGCGCAGTCGCGTGAAACTTTTATTGTCGGCACGGGTCTAACGCAGAACAGGAGGGAGAAATGAGAAAGGCGACGAAACTTTCGATTGGATTTTTTCTGCTGCTCTTTGTGGGCGGCGGGTTCGCGGCGGACAAGCTGGTGGTACACGAGTGGGGCACCTTCACGTCGCTGCAGGATGAAACGGGAAAATCTATCGGCGGCATTAACACCGACGAAGAACCGGTGCCAAACTTTGTGCACGAGCTAGGCAACTTGCTCCTCATCAAGCCCACCGACCTCGCGCCAATCTGGATGAAGGGAGCGCCGCGGTGTCATCCGGACGTGACGATGCGACTGGAAACGCCTGTGATTTATTTTCACCTGCCGCCTGGTCAAAAAGAATTGCAGACAAATGCGAAAGTCACGTTCCGTGGTGGTTGGCTGACGCAATACTACCCGAATGCCGAAGCGGACGTGCCCAAGCTGCAATCTGGCGGGTTTAACTTTGGCCGCATCACGAGTGCGACCGTTGGCAGCCTAACGTGGAAAGGGTTGCGAATCACAGGCACATTCGAACCGCAAGCAAGCGCAGCACCGGCAGAAACGCGTCCTGCGACAGCACAGTTGCTTCAACCACCGGTGACCAAGGTGCGCTCCTGGCTGGCCCCGAGGGATGTGCGCGCGGCGCTGGTCGTGACGCCAGCAAACGAAGCCGAGAGGTTTTTGTTCTATCGCGGTGTGGGATTTCTCGACGCACCACTTCGGATCACGCGCAGCAAGAATGGGGAGACGTTGAAAATCAGCAGTCAGCTTGATCCCGCCCTAAAAATGGGGACCCAACTGAAAATTGCGCACCTCTGGCAGGTGGACGCGCGCGATGACGGCTCGATGGCGTTTCGAGCGCTGAAATCTGTGACGGTTGATACGAAAGATGGGCCAAGCATTCCGGCGAAGTTTGATGAAAAAGATTTTTTGACCGACAACCGGGTGAAGTTACGCAACCGGATCTATGAGGCCTTGTTGGAGGAGGGATTGTTTGCCGACGAAGCTTATGCGTTGCTGAACACATGGGAGCAGGCCTACTTCAAGAGCACGGGACAACGCATCTTTTTCCTCGTGCCGCGCGAGTGGACGGATCATTACTTGCCGCTGGAGCTTGCGGCGCCCGCCGACGTTTCGCGCGTGATGATTGGCCGGATTGAGATGGTGGCGCCGCGCCACCGCGCGTTGCTGGCCAAGATCGCCGCCGGCCCGGCATCGAACGGCGAAATGCCGCGACGAGTGGGTGAACGCTATCGCGAATTTTCCGAGGGCGAAGCCAGCGGGGAATCCCGGCAGATTTTTCCCGCTGATTACCGCGCGTTCCTCGAGTTGGGTCGGTTTCGCAACGCGCTGTTATTGGAAGAACAGCGCCGTCATCCAACGCCAGCGCTCAATGATTTCATTAAAAACTACGGCCTGCAAGCGTACGCCCCGCGCGATTGAGATTCATACGGGATTCGCAAATCATTTCCGCAGGGATTCAGCCTAGTCAGCTTGACCTAGTAGGCGCGAAGGGCGTATCTTCTGGGCGTGACGCGGGTGCTGCAATCCAGCTCTATATTATTATGGGGGGCGGCGTGCGTTTTTGCCGAGGAAATTACTTTGGAAGGCTGGGATGACCGCGCCAATGCGGTGCAGACCGAGCGTGGCCAGAAAGCACTGGAGGTCAAGGGCGGCGACTGGAGCCACGTGCAAAGCGCGCGATTTGTAGTCCATGCCGGCGAAGCCGGGGTTGCGGAGTTGACGGCGCGCGAGGCGGAGTATTATCTAGGGGAAATACTTGATTCACTGGGGCTAAGCGACTTCGAGCCGAAACGACGGGCGCACATCTTCGCGTTTCAGCGAGAGGAAGACTGGAAGGAATTCACGAGGACGGCGGCGCTGGATCCCTGGACGGGAGGAATTTTTGACGGCGTGGATTTATTTTACTGGCGTCGAACCGGGCGGGGAGGACAACACTCCTCGGTGGCGCTGCCGCATGAGATCGCGCACGCCGCGCTCTACCTCAAGTTTCAATTCAACGCCTTCCCCAAAGCTCTCAACGAAGGATTCGCGGAATATGAGTCGCGCAAGCTCTCGTTCAAATATCTTCGGCCGCGCGGCTACAACGTGCGCGTCGAATCCAGGCGCCTGCCCCGCGCCCGGTTTTTCTCGGCGACGGATTTGCTGCAGGCAAAACGATATCCGGACGCGGACGAGAAAATCCGCGATTTCTACGACGCGAGCGAACGGCTGGTGAATTTTTTCATCGAGAATCACGACGCAGAGAAATTCATCGAGTTGCTGGAGGCAATTGCATCCGGCAAAGCGCCAGCCGACGCCGCGCTGAAAGTGTACGACTATCGCGGCGAAGATGAACTCAATGCGGCGTTTGAGGAATACGGACTTGCCGGCGAAGGGGAATAATAATCAGCGCGAGGCGATCGTCAGGCCGCGATTGTCCGCCGCCAGAATCATTGTCCGACAGGGGTGACGGCGCTTGAGAAAAACCTTCTGCATCGCCGCGGCCACACCTTTGGGATTCTTCAGTGTCAGGCATATTACCGTGGATCCGCTGCCGCTTAACCATCCGCCGAGCGCCCCAGCGCCTTCTCCTGCGGCAATCACATCGAATAATTCAGGCAGCAACTTGTGCCGATACGGCTGATGTAGATGGTCGGTAAAGCAGCCTCGCAGCAGCTCGTATTGTCGTGACGCTAGCGCGGCGGTAATCATTGCGGTGGCGCGGACATTATCCACGGCTTCGCGCAGTTTTACTTCACGCGGCAAAATCCCTCGGGCGGCTTCGGTCGAGATTTCCGTTTCGGGGATTGCCGCAACGAACTTCAGCTTGCGCGGGAGTTCGAACTGGCAGACGCGTGGGGCGCCATTGATCATCGTGCTGACGCAAAAACCTCCGAGCAACGCCGGCGCGGCATTGTCGGGGTGACCTTCGAGATGGGTCGCCACGCGCAGCACATCCTCGCGCGTCAATGGTTCACCGTAAAGGGCGTTCAGACCGGCGACGATGCCAAGGCGAACGGTCACGCTGCTGCCTAATCCTCGCGCGATGGGCACGCCCCCTTCGAGGTCCACTTCGATCCCGCGCGGTTTTTTTTGAATGGCCGAGAAAAACGCCATCGCGGATTTGCAGACCATATCGGTAGCGCCGCGTTTCAGGTCGGCGGGCATCGGGCGGGTGAAGCTGATCCCGTGATTGATGCCGGCTCGGACACGGACGCGATTGTAAAGCGAGAGGGCGACACCGAGCGTATCGAAGCCGGGACCGAGATTGGCAGTCGTGGCGGGAATGCGAGCGGTGACGGTGATCAGTTTCATCGTGGGGTCAATCCACCACGACATCGTCGAGACGGGAGATACCGACGATGTCAGAGAATTTGATTTTCACGTACTTGCGCGACACGCGGAGGCCGAATCGACGCACCTCCGCGACATGTTGCTCACGCGTGATCGGGCTTTCGGCGCAGTCATGCACCGAGGCGTCTTTGAGGGTGACGAACATATCGTCGTAACTTTCCAAAGTACCGATATAGACATAGGGCGCGCGGGAATCCAACACAATCACGGCGTTCAGAAATTCATCCAACGGTTGCCCACTCATGGCGAACGAGCTTTGTAGCGCGGAGGCGGCAGCCGCTCAAGAAAAATATCTCGCTGGTACGCGCCGTGCCACTATAATAATTATTGCAATGTCGAAGACCGAAGAACTTACCCCGATGATGCAGCAGTATCGGCGCGTGAAACGCGAGATCCCCGCGGACGCGATTCTGCTGTTTCGGCTCGGCGATTTCTACGAAATGTTTTTCGAAGATGCCAAACTTGCCGCGCAAATTCTCAACCTCGCACTTACGCAGCGCAACACCGTGCCGATGTGCGGTATTCCGCATCATGCGGCCGAGAGTTACATCGGCAAACTCCTGCGGGCGGGAAAGAAAATCGCCATTTGCGATCAGCTGGAAGAAGCCAGGCCGGGGAAATTGGTCAAACGCGACGTGACACAAATCCTCTCGCCCGGCGCGCATTTCGACGCGCGAATGCTGGACGCGACGCGCAACAACTATCTCGCCGCTATTGCTCATGATGGGAAACGTTTCGGGTTCGCGCTCCTGGACTTGACGACTGGAGATTTCAAAGTCACTGAAATTGCCACAGCGGCCGCGCTTGCCGGCGAAATCACCCGCACGCTGCCTTCCGAAATACTCGTGCCATCGCTCCGGCGGGATGAACTACTCGCGCAGCTGTGCGCGGAAGTTCCGGCGCTGACGCCGGTCGAAGATTGGATCTTCGACGGCCAAACGGCGGTCTTCGCGCTCCGCGATCATTTCAAAACGCAATCGCTCGACGGCTTCGGGTGCGCAGGACTGACGGTGGGTGTCGGCGCGGCGGGAGCGGCGCTTCACTATTTACAGACGTCGCTGCGCCGCAATGTCTCCCATGTGACGAGGTTGACAGTTTATTCGTCGAACGACTATCTCATGCTCGACGAAGTCAGCCAGCGCAATCTCGATCTCGTCGAATCCTCGCGCAGTTCTGACCGGCGCGCGACGTTGTTGGGGGCGATGGACAGGACGGCAACGGCGATGGGGGCGCGGTTATTGCGCGAATGGATTACACGGCCGCTGCGGAACGTGGCGGCAATACGCGCTCGACAGGAAGTTGTTGCCGCGTTCCTCGAAAATACGGAGAGTCTGGAGGATTTCCGAGAACAACTTCGCGGAGTGCGTGACCTTGAGCGGACTCTGGCGCGTCTCACGGTCGGCTCTGGCAACGCCCGAGACCTCGTGGCGTTGAAAGAGTCGCTGGGGGTATTGCCCGCTCTCAAGAGTACAGTGGAGCGGGGAGGTTTAATTCCCAAACAACCTTCCGGGCTGCTTGCGCATCTAGCGGCACAAATCACCGAGCTCCCCGAAGTTTGTGATTTGATTGGTCGCGCCATTGTGGATGCGCCGCCGCTGGCGCTGACCGAGGGAGGGTTAATCCGCGACGGATTCGATTTGCACCTTGATGAACTTCAGCGCGCTTCGCGGGAAGGCAAGGAATGGATTGCGCAGTTGCAGCAGAAAGAAATCGAACGCACCGGCATCGCGTCTCTCAAGGTCCGTTTCAACAACGTCTTCGGCTACTACATCGAGGTGACCAAGCCGAACCTCCCGAAAGTTCCTGCCGATTATCATCGTAAACAAACGGTCGCCGGTGGAGAACGATTCATCACGCCGGAACTTAAGGAAATGGAATCCAAAATCCTGGGAGCTGATGAAAAAGCGGGAAAGCTCGAATTGGAACTCTTTCAGCAAGTCCGCGCCCGTGTACTCGAACACACTGCGGCGATTCAGACGACGGCGATTGCGCTGGCGCAGCTCGATGCATTAGCAGGATTTGCCGAACTGGCGCGCCATCAGAACTATTGCCGCCCGGAAATCGGCGATGATCATTCGATCGCCGTCACCGATGGACGGCATCCCGTCCTTGAACAATTAATGACGGAAGAACGATTTGTGCCGAATGACACTCAACTCAATGCGGAAAACCGCGTGCTCATCATTACGGGTCCGAATATGGCCGGCAAGAGCACGTATATCCGGCAGGTGGCGTTGTTGGTATTGATGGCGCAAACGGGAAGTTACATCCCTGCCGCGCGCGCGACAGTCGGCGTCGTGGACCGCATCTTCACGCGAGTGGGCGCAGCGGACGACCTGACCCGCGGCCAAAGCACGTTCATGGTGGAGATGAACGAAACGGCGAACATCCTCAACAATGCGACGGCCAAGAGCCTGGTGATACTCGACGAGATCGGGCGTGGCACCAGCACGTTCGATGGTCTCTCGATTGCGTGGGCGGTGGCCGAGCATCTGCACAATATTGTTGGAAGCAAAACACTTTTTGCCACCCATTATCACGAGTTAGTGGATCTTGCGAAAACGTGCGCGGGCGTCAAGAACTATAACGTTGCGGTGCGCGAATGGAACGACCAGGTTATTTTTCTGCGCAAAGTGGTTGCAGGCAGCGCCGATCAAAGTTATGGCATCCAGGTCGCGCGCCTTGCGGGTTTGCCCAAGACCGTGTTGGAGCGGGCCAAAGAAATCTTGCAAAATCTCGAAGAAAACGAACTCACACCCGAAGGTCAGCCCGCAATCGCTGCCGCGAGACGGCGCGCGAAGGGTGATCGACGCGGCGCAAAAAGGGTGGCTCGCGAGACGGGAGCGCGGGATTTATTTGGATCGTAATCGAGCGGAGGAATCATGGAACACGAACCATCGCCGGGACGGGTCTGGTTTTGTCGGTGCGGAGCCGAAATCCACGAGGGAGATCCTGCGCAACGCAACGAGGACGGTAGCTTTCTCTGTTTGCCTTGTGCGGATGCGGCGGCAAAACAATCGTTTGCGCCCGTTGCCGCGCCGCTGCCGGCGAGGCCGCTCGTCACACAGTTAGGACCTTCGTTGGGGAAGATTTCCGATGGCGAGCCCCAGTGGCTATGTCAGAACGAACAGTGCGGATTTTTATCGCGCGACCGTGAGATCAAGCGTGTCATTTTGGATGGGGCGCCGGCGGAGATTTGTCCGCAATGCGGCGCGCCTGTGAGGCGCATCGATGTGCAGGAAGTCGCGCGCAGCGACGAGCGATCGTTCACGGAATCGCTGCTAGAGGCGTTTGGGTATCCAGTGTTGGGGGGTGGCCTGTGGATTTTGGGGATTGGCACGGTTTTGTTTGGGGCGGTGATGGCCGTTGCGCCCTTAGCGCTTTTTTTCGGGGGCACAGCGGTTCTTTTTGTGCAGGGATATCTGACGGCATACATGTTCGATGTGGTTTTGGCGACCATCAACGGGAAAGACGCGCCTCCCGATTTCCCGGAATTCACGGATTGGTGGGACAGCATCTTGCGGCCGTTCCTGTTATTTTTGGTGACCACGCTGTTGTGTTTTTCGCCGGTGATCGCGACATTGATCGGCGGCTATCTGATGGAGGATACTTTCTCCGGGGCATTTTTGATCTCGGTTGGCGCGGCGGGTTTGTTGGGTTTGGGCGGGATATTCTATTTTCCGATGGCGCTGCTGGGCGTGGCATTGTTTGACAACTTGAACGGCATGAGCCCGTTTCTAGTGATCCCCTCCATCAAACGCGTGTTGGTGCCCTATTTGAGCTGCTGCGGATTTCTGGCGGTGGTGGTGGTGTCGCTCGCCTGTATCCAGATCGCGCTCTCGCTGCTGTTGCCGTGGCTCGTCGCCGCGGTCATCTCCGAGGGCGTCTCGCTTTATATGTTGATGGTCAATATGCGCCTGCTTGGACTATTGTATCGAAGCCATAAAGATCGGCTGGCGTGGTTTTGAACATGGAAGAAGCGGATAGTGGGGAGAGTGACAAAACCTCCGCAGAGATGTCGAATGGGAAGAATGGGATTGCCACAGGAAAAAGTTTGGATTTGCGGCAACGACAGTTGCGGGCACGTGATCCACGAGGACGATCGTAATAAAATCGCGGAGACCAGTGAAGGGAATATCATTTGTCCCGAATGCGGAGAGACAATCGTCAGAGAAAAATCCATTTCGGTTGCCGCACCGCCGACGAAGCCGGCAAATTACGTGGCGATGCTGGCGGACGCGTTCGCCTATCCACTCAAAGGAGCGGGGAGTTTGGTGTTGGGAATCGCAACGGTGTTGGTTGGGTCGAGCGTGATGATCGGGGCGTGTCTGTTTTGGGCCGCGCCTGTCGTCTGGTTTCCCATGGTTGGTTATGTGATGGCATATATGTTCGAGGTGATTGATGCGACAGCAGTTGGGAAGGAAGAGCCGCCGGACATGCCCGGCTTGGAGGACGATTTTTGGGAGACAGTAGCCAGGTCAGCGCTATTGTTTTTGGGAGTTGCATTCATCAGCGCCGTGCCAATGATTATTTCTTGGATTGTGTTGGAGACGTGGGAGACTATTGGTTGGCCAGAGACACTCGGCATCTGGCGCACGGTGGCGTGGGGACTGGCAGGTATCGTGTATTTTCCGATGGCGTTATTAGCCGTGGCGATTCAGGGTCGCTTCGGGGCAGCGAACCCCACGATAGTTGTGTCTTCCATGTTGCGCGTGTGGGGTCCTTACACGGTGGTTTGTGCGTTTTTGGCAGCGGCCGTCGGCGTCCTTGTCGCCGGTGGCATCTACGCAAGCACACATTTTCATCCAGTCCTAACGTACCTTGCCATTCATTTACTCGCTCTCTATATGATAATGGTGGACATGCGGTTACTTGGCTTGCTCTATCGTTTTTACCAACATAAGCTCGACTGGTAGAGAGAAACTATTTCTTCTTAAACTGATCGGCGCTCATCCCCCAATCGCTCAAGACCTGCTTTGCCGTCTTGCCGACGGTGGTGACATTGCGGAACTCGCGGATTTTTTCGTCGTAGAGAGTGCAGCGCTGCGAATCGCCAGCGAGAGGAGCGATGTCTTTCGCGTACGCTTTCGCTTCCGCCCGTCCGAATGCCTGGACGAGCCGACCGCGGACCATGGCGTCGTTGTGCTGGAGTAGTTTGGCGATGTTGGGGTCGTACCCTTTGGCGGCGAACCTGCCGACTGCATCGGCGGCTTTGACACGAACGCCGGCCTGGACGCGGTCTTTGAGCAACTCGGCAATGTCCGGCGCGCATTCCTTCGCGTCGAACTTGACGAGGGTTTCGATGCCGTAGAACCGGACTTGGGCGTCGGGATCGCCTTTGACCAAGGCGGCAATTTGCTTGGTGTAGTGCCTGGCGCCCAGCTCGCCGAGTGTGACAATGCCCTGCGCGCGCACTTCCGGGAAACCGTCTTTGAGTTTTCGCGCGGCGGAAGCCACGCGCGGGTCTTCGGCTTCAGCTTTCTTTTGCGCCCAGGCCATCGGACCGGCAAAAACCAGCCATGCGACCGCAACGGTGCCGATCAATTTCTTTCCGTTCACGCCCTTCACTCTAACCATCCTGCGCCAGTCCGCAAGCTTTGTCTTTTGACTTCGGGAGCGGTGGCGGCTATCTTGCGCGGCGTGAGTACGGCTGAAACACTCGACGTAAGCATCCTCGTGCCTTGTTACAACGAGGCTCTCAATATTTCCACGCTGATGGAGCGGCTGACCGAAGCCATGCAAGGACGAGCAGAACGATGGGAAGCGGTGCTGGTCAACGATGCCAGCCGGGACGACACGCAACGAGTCCTTGATGAGTGCGCAAAAAAATATCCGCAACTAGCGCCGCAGCGACACGAGACGAATCGCGGCATGGTGGAGGGATGGGCGACCGGGTGCGCCGCGGCGCGCGGACGCGTGGTGGTGGTGATGGACGCCGACCTGCAATATGCGCCGAGCGACGTGCCGCGATTGTTGGACGAGCTGGCGCGGAGCGGGGCGGACATGAGTCAGGGATACCGCGAGCAAACGGTCGAGCAAAGCCCGATGCGAAAGGTCCTTTCGAAGTCATTGAGCGCGTTTCTGAATTTTGCCTTTGGCACGCGATTGCGCGACGCCAAGAGCAATTTCTTCGCGTGTCGCCGCGAAGCGCTGTCGGATTTGCTCTCGCTGCGCTGTCGTTATCGGTATTTCCAGCATCTCTTCTCGATGGCGGCGGTAGCCAAAGGCTATCGCATCGTTCAGATCCCTGTTGTGTTTCATCCGCGCCACGCAGGAGAATCATTCATCCAAAACCCGCTGGCGTTTTCGTTGCGCGCGTTACCCGACCTGCCTCGCGCCTGGTGGGATTTTAGAAAGCTGCGCCGCGAAAGCCGCGTGCGGGCCGCGGAGCATCGGAGCGCGGGAGCATGAACGCAACCTCGCGAATGCAACGATTCAACGATTTAACCTTTTAACGATTCAACGTTTTCACCAATCATGTGCGGCATCGCTGGCATCTGGGGAATTGGGGATGTTCGGGAGATGACCAAACTGCTCACTCACCGCGGGCCCGACGATGAGGGATACTTTGATTCGGGGGCGATGCACCTCGGGATGCGTCGGCTGGCGGTAATTGATCTCACGACAGGGCGACAGCCGATTTTCAACGAGGATAAAACCGTTGCGGTCGTTTTCAATGGCGAGATCTTCAACTACATCGAACTGCGCGAGGAACTGAAGCAGCGCGGACACGAATTCTACACGCAGACCGACACCGAGGTGATTGTTCACGCGTACGAGGAATGGGGGACGGATTGCCTCGCGCATTTCAACGGAATGTTCGCGTTCGCGGTCTGGGACGAGCAGCGCCAGCGGCTTTTCATGGCGCGAGATCGCCTCGGCGAAAAGCCGCTCTACTACGCGCGGCACGACGGACGATTCTTGTTTGCGAGCGAAATCAAAAGCTTGCTCAAGGAAATGCCCGCCCAGCCGCAGCTTGACGACGAGTTTTGGATTCTGGAAACGGTCAACGCGCCGCGAACGATGTTTCGCGGCATCGAATCACTGCCGCCCGCGCACGCGCTTACCTACGAGGGATCCACTCTGAAGGTTTGGCAATACTGGATTATCCCAAGCGACGAGCACAACGAGAACGAGCGGGGATGGTCGGCGGAGCAAGTTGCCGAAAAGCTTCGCGCGCTGGTGGACGACGCGGTGCGGATCCGGTTGCGCAGTGACGTGCCGCTAGGCGCGTTCTTGAGCGGCGGGTTGGATTCGAGCTATCTCTGTTGTGTGGCGCGTCCGCAGAAAGTTTTCGTCTGCCGCTTTCCGTATGGCGCGGCCTATGACGAATTTCGGTACGCGGAGCTCGTCGCCAAACATATTGGCGCTGAAGTCCATATCATTGAGCCGACGCCGGAAGATTTTCGCGTGCGGCTGCCCATAATTCTCTGGCATCTCGATCAACCAATCGCAACGATGTCGCCCATTGGCGAGTTCATGCTGGCGGAACGCGCCCGGCAGCATATTACGGTCACGATTGGCGGACAGGGCGGCGACGAGTTGTTCGGGGGATACGCGCGCTATTTTTTGATGCTGGAAGAAGCGCGGCTCGGTCGCTCGCCGAACCCCGATGATTATGCGTCGCATCCACTCGTAAAGGATTATCTGCCGCTGGCGCAGTTTTTTTGGACGGGACAAAAGTTTGACGACCCGGCCAGGCGGTTTCTGGACCTGGTTCGGCGCAGCGAGCCGACCGGGGCGATGCAACAACGTGTAACGGATCTTTTTGCGACGCAGCGCAGCCTCATCAATCAAATGGGCGTGGCCGATTTGCATTTGCAGTTCCCGTCGCTCATCACGATGAACGACCGCGCGGCATCCGCCGTCGGATTGGAAAACCGCACGCCGTTTCTGGACCACCGGATCGTGGAGCTGGCGTTTCAGATGCCGTCAGCATTCAAAATTCGCGACGGCGTGACCAAATGGATCGTCCACGAAGCCGCGCGTGGGATTGTTCCCGATGAAATTCTCAATCGCACGGACAAGAAAGGATTGGTCGTGCCGGTGACGCATTGGCTCAAGAACGAGTTGAAAGGTTGGGCGGATGATTTGATTGGGAAGCTCCAGAAACGAAATGTCTGGCGTGGAACACCGCAATCCGCCCGTGGCGAATTTGACCGCAGCCGCTACACGCAGGTTTGTCTCGAATTATGGTTCGAGCAATTCGTGGATGAAGCCGCGACAGGGCGTCGCCGCCAGTAAACGAAGTATGCTGAACTTTACTTGGTTGGTGAATTGTCCGACTCACGGAGAAGCGATGCGCGGAAGGCGACGAACACCCCAATCGCCAGCAGAATCCACGTGATCAGCGTAAGCTGGTGTAAATTGCTGATGAAATAATCCAAGCTGCGATCAGTCACAAACGGATGAAACCGCCACTCGGCGAGCAACCCGATGAGCAACGCACTGATACCACAAGCGATTGCGAACCCGGATGAGCGCTGTCTCACCAAGGTGCCCGCGCCAATTCCTAGAAATGCGCCGGGCAACGCGACTGCGTAAAATCCGTAGCGGAGAAGGAACCAAAAGAGCAAAACACCCGCGATCCCGCCCACAACCGCGCCGACGCACCCGAGCGCAAAATTTTTCGGTGGCAACCCCAAAACCTTCATAGTGGGAACGGCGGGGGTGGTTCGAAGGTGGAGATGACTTCGACGGGCCTGCCTTTTTCGGCGGACTGAAGAATCGAGAGACAGGTATCGAGCACGTGGAATGCTTGGCGGCCAGTGCAATACTGTCGCGAACCGGTGCGAAGACTGTCAGCCAGATTGAAAATTGCCCGACCCCATTCGACGCCATTGTGCGGCTCGCGCACATACGGGAGGGGCGACCATTGACCGGTCTCGTTGCTATAATGTTCGACTGCGCCGTGGAAATCGTGATTGGTTGACAAGAAGAGCGAGCCGGTTTCGCCGTGCAACTCCGTGCCACTGGCTTGTTTGGTGCCGCGCACGATGAAACTGGCTGTCAGCCGACCCATCACACCGCTGACAAATTCCAGGCCACCGACGACTTCGTCCGGCGTGCGGACGGGAAACGTCTGGCCGGCTTGCGCACCCTTGGCGATGACGCGCTCTGGAAGAACCGTGCGGGCGAAGCCGTGAACGCGTTTGACCGGGCCGAGCACGCTGGTCAGCACTGTCAGCGCGTAAACACCGACATCGAGGAGCGGCCCGGAGCCTTGTTGATAAAACGCGATCGGATTGGGATGCCAACTCTCGATGCGACCCCAGTTCATCTCGGAATACGCCACGAGGATTTTGCCGATGAGGCCATCGTTCTTGGCTTTGAGCAACGTTTGTTGCGCCTCGCCCAGGAATGTGAATGGCGAGCAGGAGAGCCGGAGTTTTTTCTTCTCGGCCAGCTCGACGCAGCGGCGGCCGTCGGCGAGAGTGGTGGCGAGCGGTTTTTCGCTATGGACATGTTTGCCTGCATCGAACGCCTTGCAAGTGATCTCGGCATGGGCGTGATGGATGGTCAGGTTGGCGACGATCTCGATGCGAAAATCGGAGAGCAACGAATCGAGCGTGGGATAGACCTGGCATCCATGTTCCTTGCCGAACGCCTCGGCGCGAGGAAATTCCACGTCATAACAACCAATCAAGTTGACCTTGTCCGGCTTGGTCTTGAAACTTTTGGCGTAAGCGCCGGAGATATTACCGCAACCGACGATCGCCACGCCGACAGGTTTGTAATCGCTCATCGCAGCCTAGTTGTAGCGTTCGCCGAGTTGCGCGGCAAGATTTTCCGAGCATTACTTCGAGCGCGTGGCGAGTTTGCGTACGACTTCGGAAAACCCTTTCGTAGTAATCCAGGTTTCCAAGGTGCCGACGACGCCGTTCCGGCGGTCTTCGTTCAGATTTTGACTGACCAGCTCACGCAACGTCGCCCGCAGTTCCCGCTCCATCCCCTCGAGTTTTGCGAAATAATCGTCCGTGGGCGTATTGCGCATGCGGTCGAAAAATTGGGTCAAGGATTTAATCGCTTCATCCGGCGGCGGCTGGTCTCCTGCTCCGGTGGCGCGGGCGGCGAGGTTGCGCACCGTTTCGTCGCGCCAATCCCGCCACGCAGCCGGCTCAATGGCGCGATGCTCGGTGAGTTGATTCATCAATTCGGAAGGCGCTTCCATTTGCGCCAGCACCAGGCGCGCAAATTGTTGAGTCGAAAGCAACGCAACCGCTTCCTGGGCTCCTTGCGTGGCGGTTTCTTTAGCGGCTTGCTCAATCTTGCTGTATTCCTCGCTAAACGGTTCCAGCGGACGCCAAATGGCTTCGTCATCACCTCCCGCAATGGCTGCGTCGAGACACTTTTGCAGCGCGGCTCGCACGTCGTCGCGCCCGCGGAACGACCGGAATTTATCCTGCGCGAGCGCGACACGGTCGGCAATTTTGAGGAGCGCGGTGAATTGGTCTTTACTGCAATCGAGCGCGCGCAGTTGGCGCGCCACGTCAATCTGTATGCCGATCTCATCGTAAGTCAGAGTGTCGGCTTTCGGGTCGGCCGCGTGCGCCAGGGTAAAAACAAACAATCCGGCGAAAAAAACAGTCCACAGGCGGCTCATTTTGCCTCCTTCATGAGTGTCGCCAGCCTCGCCAGCGTGTCGGCAAAACCTTCGGAGGCGAACCAATCTCCCAATTCCTGTCGCGCATTATCTTCGTGGCGTTTGCCCCAGTGGAGCGTGAGAGATTCAAGCAGCATCCCACGCCATTCCCGAGAGAGCGACGCGGCTTTTTCCGCAAATTCGTCCGCTGGCATATTTCGCGCTCGTTCGCAGAAAGCAAGGAAGGGTGCTTGCACGTCGGGCGTGAAATTTTTTCCAGCGATTTCCGCGGCGACCTTGGCGCTGAATTGGTCGCGCCATTTTTCCCAGTCGGCAGGACTGAACCCGCGGGCTTCCGCGATCAATGCCGGGCCGGTGTTGACTTTTTTCCCAAGCGTTTTGATGCCGAGGCGAACGCGTTGCGTCGGCGTGAGGATGCCAAAGGCGTCCTCGCCAGATTTGGCGGCGACGTCGCGGGCGGTGCGAGAGAAACTGCGCAATTCCGACCGATGAGTCTCCCAGAGACCGCGAGTTTGCAAATCGTCGCTGCCGGCGAGAGCCGCGTCGCGCACCTTGAGGAACGCAGCACGAAGGTCGTTGCTCTCGGTGGCGGCGCGATATTGGCGGAGAGCGTCGGTGACGGGAGCGGCGAATTTTTGGAATTGGGCGATCTGCTCGGTGGAGAGATCTAGCCCACGAAGCAACGGCGCGACATCGAGTTGATTCTCCATTGCACGGAGATCGAGACGATCTGGCACGGCAGAATTTTTCTGTTGCGCACGACACGATGGAGATGCGGCGAGCGTCGCCACCAGGAGGAGTATCTTCCACAATCTCATGACACTATTTCCCTTTTGGCTCTTCTTTCAGAAGCGATTGTCCATAGACGACACCCGCTACAATGCCGCCAACCAGTGGTCCGACCCAATAGACGATCCAATTGTCCCAGCGCTCCGCGGCGACCGACGGTCCAAAGAACCGCGCGGGATTCATCGCGGCGCCGGTAAGCGGGCCTCCGGCCAGGATATCCATCGTCACGGTCAACCCGATCGCCAGCCCGCCAATTTTAGGTCCGCGTGAATCAATGCCCGTGCCGAAGACGACGAATACCAGGAAGAATGTGAGAATGGCCTCGATCAACATACCGCGCAACGGGCCGGTTCCGCTACCGAGCGCGGGGGTGCCGTTGGCGACAATATCGCCCCCAATGTTGTGGTCGTAAAGATAAAGCCCAGAGAAACTCAGATAGGCGCATAGGGCTGCCATCAATGAGCCGGTCAGTTGCGCCAGAATGTAGGCGATAGCAGTTTTGCACTCGATCCTGTCGGCGACCCAGGCGCCGACGGTGACGGCGGGGTTGAGGTGTCCGCCGGAGATCGCGCCGGTGGCAGAAACCATGACGGCGATGGCGAGACCGTGGGCGAGCGCGATTCCGAGCAGGCCACCGCTAACGCCATGGAAATTGGCGATGGCGCACACACCGATATAAATGAGGGCAAAAGTGCCAACTAGTTCCGCGATGAGAGCCTTCCAAGTTTTGAGATCCATGCAACCTCCTTTTGGCGGAAAGTGTAGTGCTAAATTATCTAAAAATCAACCCGGTTTTGACAAAGCCCAACTAGCGCGGGCTTGTTTTGACAGGTTAATGTTTGATTTCACTGGTTAGTTGGCGAGCTTGCTCGAGGTCGTTCGCGGAGAGTCCCTTATCGCCGGCGCGCGCGTTCGCGGCGGCTTGAGCGCGGTTTTTGGCGCCCGGGATGGCGGTCGTGACAGCCGGATGCGCCAGGACAAATTGCAACGCAACGTGTCCCGGAGGCCGACTCTCACGATCTAACACGCGCAGCTTGTTTGCTACCTCAAGGCGGGCGAGATATTGAGCGCGTCCCTCGCCCTCGTTCCATCCGCGCCGGACCGAATCGCCAAAGACCGTGTGGGCGGTGAATTTGCCGGTGAGCAATCCCTTTGCCAGCGGTCCGCGGACAATGACGCCCACCCCTCGTTCGGCGCAAAGGGGCAGTAATTCTGCTTCCGCTTTGCGGTTGAGCAGGCTGTAATCCGCCTGACAACTCGCGCAGTCACCATTGCGGTCGAACGCCCGCAGCACGTCCGCGCGGTCGGTGGAGATACCGAAGGCGCGGATTTTGCCGCGCCGCTTCAAGTCGGTGAAGGCTTCGAGAAAAACGTCCGGCTTGGTGCAGTCGCCGAGGTGACATTGGTAAAGATCGAGGTAATCGGCGCCGAGCCGATGCAATGTTGCTTCACAACACAGGGTCACGTGCATTGGCGAATCAAAACTTAGCGGGTACCCGAATCGGCGGGCGAAATTACCGACTTTGCTGGCAATGAAAACTTTATCACGACAGCGTTTTAGCACACGACCAACCAATTCCTCGCTGCGTCCGGACGGTTCACCATACGCGTCGGCGGTGTCGAAGAAATTCACGCCTGCATCGAGCGCTGCTTCCATCGCGGTAATGGCGTCATCATCGGACACAACGCCCCATTGACCGCCGATACCCCATGCGCCAAAGCCGACGGTGGAGACTTTCCATCCCGTTTTACCAAGGATGCGATATTCCATGCGGCGAAGTGTATCGGGACGAACGGAATTTGCGAGAGGAAACGGGAACTGACGGATAAGATCGTTCGCAAATATCTTCAATTTCGTTCTTCATCCCGTCCTGCCTTCCGCAGTGCGCAGTTTGGGGTCGAGAGCATCTCGCAAGGCGTCGCCGAAGAGGTTCAGCGCCAGCACCAGGAAAAACATCGCGAGGGTTGCGCCCGCCAATTCCCACCAGTTGCCGAGGTAGAGCCGTTGTTTGGCGTCGTTGATGATGGCACCCCAGCTTGGTTCGCTGGCGATGCCGACGCCCAGATAACTCAAGAGCGCTTCGGTGAGGATGAGTCCGGGGAAACGGAGCGAGAAATTGATGATGATGAGGTGGCTGACATTCGGGGCGATGTGGCGGAACATCACGGAGGCGTGGCTGGCGCCGAGCGACCGGGCGGCGAGAACATATTGGCGGTCGCGATGTTTCATGTATTCAGCGCGGATCAGACGGCAAAGCCCGACCCAGCCGGTAAACGCCATGCCGATGCAGACGGCGACGAGACCGCTGTCGAAAAACCGATTGAAATCCTGCAACGACGCGCTGCCGTCGATCGCGTTGCGCATGACATAGGCGATGACCATGATCAGCAACAGACTGGGGATCGAGTCCACCACCGAATAGACATAAACAACGGATGAGTCAGTGCGTCGTCCGAAGTACCCTGCCATGGCGCCCATAACGAACCCGAAGGGAATGACCAGGAGCGATGTGAGAATGGCGATCTCGAATGCGATGCGCGTGCCTTGCAAAAGCTGCTGAAGATTGTCGCGCCCGGCGAAGTTCGTTCCAAACCAGCGCCATTGATAACCGTACGCTTTAGCCAGCAGCGCCGTGTGTCCGGCGGCTTCCAGTTTTTTCCGCGTCGCTTCGTCCGTTTTGGCGCGCGTTGCTTGGTTGGCGAGGCCGAGTTTATCGAGTTCCGCCCAAGCGGTTTTGGCGGCGGTTTTTTCGCGCTGGATGTCAGCGCAGCCATAAAGGTCGGACGCTAGCGAGCACGCCCAATCCGGGGGACGATTCCGGCGCTCGTAGTCGGAGTGTTTATAAGACGGCGTAATGGGGGAAGTGTTTTTGTTGAATTGATTGTGGATGCGCGGTCGCCAATAAACCACCTCGGCATAGAGCCACGCGACGATGTACACGGCGAGGATGCCGAGGCAAGCCATCGCCATCCGCTTGCGGCGGAGTTGACGCCACGCGATTTTCCAGAGACCGGCGGATTCCGGTGCGACATCGGCGGAAGGTTTTGGTTCAAGGGCGGTGTTCATTTGAGCCGGATCCTTGGGTCCGCCCACGTGTAGGCGATATCGGTGATGAGATTGGCGACGACGAACAAGATCGAACCGATGAAGGTCGTCGCGTAAATCACGTCTTCATCGGCGGTGTTGATGGCGTTGACGGTCATGCGACCGAGACCGGGGATGCCGAAGAAATTTTCGAGCAGCAGCGAGCCGGTATAGAGGAATGGGATGGCGACGACGACATTGGTCAGAATCGGAATCAGCGCGTTGCGAAGGACGTGGCGGAAGAGCATGCCGCGTTCGCCCACGCCCTTGGCGCGGGCGGTGCGCACGTAATCCTGGTTGACTTCATCGAGCATGACAGTGCGATAGAACCGGATTTCGCCACCGATACCGGCGATAAGGCCGATCAGGACGGGTAACAGCAGGAAGGCAGGTCCATCGAAACCCCAAACCGGGAAGAGTTGCCATTTGAATGCCAGCCAATATTGCGCCACCATGCAATACACCAGCGCACTGATGCTCATGGCCATGATCGTGATCGTTACGATGCTTCGATCAATCCAAGTGTTTCGGTAATACGCCGTGACCAGCGAGAGCGAGAGCGCGATGATCAAATTGATGATGAAAATCGGCACCGTGAGGCTCAAGGACGGCAAGAACCCATCAAGGATCATGTCGCTGACTTGTTGCTCCGTCTTCTCCGACTTACCAAAATCCAGCCGCATTAGTGTGCCGATCAAATGCCATAGCTGTGCGTCGAACGGATTGTCCTGGCGGCTGCGGATTTGGGCTGACGTCAGTGTTGCCTTGCCATTCAGTTCCACAAGAAAAACTCCCGTCGTCGTCGGCACACTTTTACCTGCGTCTTTCGCTTCGGCCGATGCGGGAAGCGTGGCCGTGAAACGGGATGCGCCGGGCTGAAGTTTTTTTTCTACGAGCAAATCCTTTTTGTCCGGCGCGTTGACTCCTGTGGTATGATAAATCCGGACCGTGCCAATATCGCCACTCTCCAATCGCAGGATCAATTGGTGATCGCGCTGCACGGATGCGTCGAGCGCTCGCACTCGCAGGCGCGCTGGTTTGTCGTTGGACGCGAGCGCGTGCGCAATGCGGCGGCGGCCTTTGATTTCTTCGGCGCCATTTTCGAGGGTGAGTTTCGGGTATTCTTCCGCCCAGAAACCAAAGAACCAGGGTTTATTGTAGCCGCGCTGGTGACTTAGCTCTGCGATGCGTTGCGCGGTGGCGTTTTTGCCGGCGAGCCGGTACGCCGGATTCCCGCCAATGACGCGAAAAAGAACGAAGGTGATGAAAATCACCCCCAACGTGATGGGGATGACAGAGAATAGTCGTCTGATAATGTAGGAACCCATAACTTTTTTAGTGCTGCAACACTTTGAAATATTTCCAGTTTGCGTACGGAAAGTCGTGCGGCTTGAAGTTTTGGAACCACGGATGAAATAGGCCGTACGTAAGGGGATGATGCATTAATGCCCACGGCGCGTCCGCGAGGGCGATCTCGGCCATTTTTTCGTAAAGCGCGGTGCGTTCCGGGCTGTCTTGCATCGAGAGAATCTGGCGATAGAGCCGGTCAAATTCGGCATTCTCATAATTGGCGGTGTTCACGCCGGGCGTTTTATTGGGACCGTAGAGGAGCTGCAGGATATTTTGTGCGTCGGGATAATCAATCACCCAACCGGCCCAGCAAACCTGATATTCGCCGTCGTGCGTGATGCGCAGATATTCGGGGAACGTCGTTTGACGCACGGCAAGTTCAATGCCGAGTCGGCTGATCTGCTCGGCGATGAAGTCTCCCTGCTGTTTCGAGTCGGTGCTGCCCGCGCCCGCCATCAAGAAATTCAATCGCAGCGGACGTCCGTTGGAATCACGCCCATTTGGATAGCCCGCCTCCGTGAGCAATTGTTTGGCGCGCTCCAAATTGTAAGCATACACATACGGTTTCTTCGTCGCCCCCGCCACGCCTGGCGCGATCGGCGACCGCGCCGCCACGCCGCGTCCGTTGAGGAGATATTTGATAAAACTCTCCACGTCAATCGCCATCGCGAACGCCTGCCGCAGCTTCTTGTGCCGCTCGTTGATCACGGGATCGGCGGACGTGCCGACTACCGGGTCACGCATGTTGAACGGGATATAATTGATCGTCAGCGCCGGACGTTTATAGAGGCGGATCCCCAATTTCTTCATTTCCTCTGTCACATCCAGTTGCGGGGTGATGACTTTCTCGAAGTTGTCCTTGCTCACGCCCGAACTGAATATCTGGCCGCCCATGAACATCTGCCATTGTGTATAGTATTCCCGCACGTCGAACTCCACGATCCGCTCGATCACCGGCAACGGTTTTCCGGCGTCCTCCAGCAATCCAGCCTCGCGGTCGCCCGGCTCGCCCTCCGATGGATAGGTCTGGCCGTGAAACGTCTCGTTGCGCACATACTCGATGCTGTAGTTCCGCCGCCATTTCTTCAGCCGAAATGGTCCCGTGCCGACAGCGCGTTCAGCGAATCGATCGCCATAAAACTCCACCGCTTCGCGCGGCACGACAAACGCATACGGCATCGTCAGCACCCAGATCAACTGTGGATACGGTTGCTTGAGCCGAATCACCAGCGTGTAACGGTCCGGCGCGACAAATCCATCGAGCGGCTTGGAAAAATCCGGGTGCTGTTTTTTCTTCAACTCGCTGGTCCCCTGTAACCATTCCTGCGCGCCGATCACGTGATCGGAAAAAATCCACGTCCCGGGCGCTTCATAGCTGGAGGTCATCAAACGCTTGAACGAATAGACAAAATCTTCCGCCGTAACCTCCCGCCCCTTTCCGTCCGGAAAACACGGGTCATCCATAAATCGCACGCCTTTCTTGAGCTTGAACGTGTAAATCAACCCATCGGCGGACACCACCGGCATCGCCTCCGCCAGACACGGGATCGCCTTGTAAGGCCGCTCCAAATATGCGTATTCCAAAAGACCCTCGTACACGCGCGAAACCTGGTCGGCGCTCTCCACGTCGCCCGCCTGGATTGGATCGAACCCCTTGAAATCGCCGCCGATCCCGTAAAGCACAGCCTCCGCTCCATGCGCGCAGACACACCACGCGCACAAAACCGAAAAAATGAAAACGAAGCCAGCCCTCATCACCGCGCAGATTACAATGCGCCGCCCCGAATCTCAACGCTGAATCATTCGTTTCGCCGTTGCCGAGAGGCGCGCGCCGGGGAAGAAGGTTTTCAAATCTTCCCGCGTGGCGGAGCGGCCCCAGCGGGTCAGATAAAAAAATTCGTGCGGACGACTCGATCGCACGCCGAGCCGCTTGTTCAAGTCGAGGTGGCGGCGCAAATATTCTTTGGCGAGGGCAGCGCGATCTTTGGGCGCGGGATAGCGGCCCACCCATGGCAGCCATTCGTAGAATTGCGACCGATGACAATCCAGAGTGGCGATTTTTTTGTCGTACCCGTCGCTGATGTCCACGGCCACGTCGTAGCCGCTCCCTAGCAGGTAACCGTCGTAGGCGGCAACGATGAGCGGGCATTCGCGCGCTTCATTATTGTAAGCGTATTGCGGGTAGGCGTGCGGCACTTGGATTTGGTAGGCGATGCTCCAAACGATCGTGGCGGTGTTCACGTGATCGTTGTGGCAGCCCGCGCGCGGGTCGTCGGTGCGGGGCGGACAAAAAATCACATCGGGCTGATAATCCCGGACAAGTTTCCAGACCGCGCCGCGCGCGCGATTATCGGCGATGAGTTGACCATTCCAAAACGACTCGCCTTTGTCATCGCGCAACAGCTCATAGCGACAGCCCACCGCCGCCGCCGCCGCGCGCGCTTCCTTGTCGCGACGTGCGACCAGTGATTCGGGCTTTTCGGTCTGATGTCCGCTGCGGCCGTCGGTAGTGGAGACGACGAGACCTTCATAATCCAGTCCGCGTTTTCGTAAAGTCGCCCACAAGCCCGCGGTGGTGATCTCCCAATCATCTTGGTGTGCCATGATGGAGAGCAGGCGGAACTTTTTCATGGCGCGATTCTAGCACTCGGCGCGTTAACGCGCGAGCGGTACTTCTGGCGGGTCAGCGTTTTTTGGGGCGAGCATGTGCCAAGAGCAAATTGAAGGTCTGCAACACCGTATTGTCAAGCGCAGGACTTGCGCTACAATGCCGGCGTGAGCGTGCGACATTATATAATAGCCACGGCTGGACATGTGGATCATGGCAAGAGCGCGTTGGTGAAGGCGCTGACGGGCACCGATCCCGACCGGTTGCCGGAAGAAAAAGCGCGCGGGATCACGATCGTCCTTGGTTTTGCGCATTTAGAGCTGTCAGCGATGAGCGGCCAGCCTCCGTCGAACTTCGGCTCGGCGGGTCAGCCGTCAGTTTACCATTTGGGGATCGTGGACGTGCCGGGGCACGAGGATTTTGTGAAAAATATGGTCGCGGGGGTCGGCTCGATTGATTTGGCGCTGCTGGTGGTTGCCGCGGACGACGGCTGGATGCCACAGACGGAAGAGCATTTGCAAATCCTGACGTATCTGGGCGTGACACGCGCGGTGGTGGCGCTGACCAAGATAGACTTGGCGCAGGACGAAGCGATAGCGGAAGCAGGAGTGCGCACGAAATTATCGGGGACGCCGTTTGCGGATGCGCCGATTGTGAGGACATCGGTCGTGACGAATTGCGGGTTTAACGAATTGAAGGCCGCACTGTCGCGAGTGTTATCGGACACACCGACGCAGCGCGACATTGGCAAGCCGCGTCTGCCGATTGATCGCGTGTTCAGTTTGCGGGGCGTTGGCACGGTAGTGACAGGCACATTGACGGGCGGTGTCTTGCGACGGGGACAAGCGGTAGTGATTCAGCCGTCGGGAAAAAAGGCGCACGTTCGCAGCGTGCAATCCCACGGGCGCGAAGTGGAGGCGAGCATTCCGGGAACGCGGACGGCGGTAAATCTGCCGGAGCTTGGCGTGGAAGAAGTTCGACGCGGCGAAGTGGTGACGATGGAGGAGTTGGACGGGCCGAGCCAGGTACTCGATGTAGGCATGGAGATTTCTGCGCGTGGCGGGCGGCCGCTCAAAGATGGGGTGCGGGTTCGGATTCATCACGGGAGCGGGAACGTGGCGGCGCGAGTACAATTGATCCAATCACAGGCAGGAACGCCTGCGCCAAAGGAATTAGCGGTTGGTCAACGCACAGCTGCTCGGCTTTGGCTGGAAGAGCCGACGTTTGTCTTTATTGGCGACCAGTTCATCGTGCGCGATTGGCCGGAGCAACGGACGCTGGCAGGCGGGGTTGTGGTTGACACCGAGCCGCCGAAGGGGAAAGACGGGTTTAACTTTCAACTATTCGACAGGCTTAGGGCAAGCTGCTCAACACTCAATACCCAACTTACAACGGCAGAAGTCGAGCCGATTGTTGAGGCGAAGCTAGAACGGAATGGCGTGGAGAGGCGCGATACTTATCTGTTGCAGTCGCGGTTTAGCGCAAAAGAGATCGCAGACGGAATTGACGGGGCGATAAAATTGGGAATGCTAGTCTTGGCTGGGGAGTTTGTGGTTGTCGCGAGGCAATGGAACGAGTGGCGTCAAAAGGCAGGCGAAGCGATCGAGGCGCATCATCGGACGTATCCGGAGCGGGTGGGATTGGCGTTGAGCGATCTATCGTCGGCACTTTCTTTGCCTGCAGTATCGCTTCTTAACGCACTGGTGGCTGATCTTTGCAAGAGCGAGTTTGTGCAAGTGGGCGCGGTGATTCGGCGCGTGTCGCACTGTCCGGCGTTGCCAGTGGCGTTGGCGGCGGCGGGGGCGAAAGTTCGGGCGGCGTTGAACGCAAAACCGCTGGACCCGCCGTCGCGGAAGGAGATCGCGCCGGACTCGGCATCGCAACAAGCGCTTCGGTTTCTGTTCGACACGGGTGAAGCGGTAGATTTGGGGGAGGACGTGGTGATGTTGGCGGACGCGTTTGGGCGCGCGACGGCGATTGTGCGGGCGGAATTGAAGAAGCGCGGTGGCGCAACGGCCAGTGAATTGCGGCAAGCACTTGGTTCGAGTCGGCGGGTAACGATTCCAATCTTGGAGCGACTGGATCGCGACGGGGTGACTCGGCGTGAGGGGGACAAGCGAGTATTGAGGGTTGGTTGATTTAGTTAAGAAAATGTATTGTCTTTGAAGCGACGAGCGGCTAGGATTCCGCGCCATTTCGGGCAAGTGATTATTGGCATAATGATACCGAATTGCGTGGCAAGATAAGCGCCCCAGATTGAGTGTGAGGATCCAGCGATGAGTCTTCGAAGCTTGCGCCGCAGTCAGGCTTGGTTGCGGTTCTCCAGATTTTTGACCCAACGCAGCGTCGTTGGCACGGCGGCCTCTGCCCGCAAAAAAATGCGTTCCCCGGCGCGGTCAGCGCTATTTGTGGAGCAATTGGAACAGCGAGTCGCGCCCGCGTACACAGCTACGTTGGTGGTTGGAGCGGTGACATTTACGGGGGATGCGGGCAGCGACGTTTTAACATTCAGCGATGACGGCAGCGGTCGGCTGATGCATAATCGGAGCGGGGACGCCGGATTTGCGAGCGCGATTGACTTGGACACCGGTACGGCGGGGGTGCAGTCGATTCAAATCAGCTTGATCAACAGCTTATTGGCAATGGGACTCGGGGGTAACGACACGATTACGATTGCGTTTACGAACTTGGTGAACGTGCGACTGGAGGGCGGAGATGGGAACGATTCTTTGACGGGCGGAAATGGGGATGACACGCTGGATGGGGGCAACGGAGCCGACACGTTGATCGGAGGGAGCGGCAACGAACAATTCTTTGGCGGGGCGGGCGCCGATAGCCTGAATGGAAACGGGGGAGTGAATTTGCTCATCGAATCTCGCAACTCCAATTTTACACTATCGGACACCAGTTTGGTTATTAGCGCGGACGCAGCGACAGACATCCTGGCATTTGTGCAAGAGGTATCGTTGACGGGCGGGGCGGGGGCCAATCTGATGGATGCGGCGACATTCACCGGCAACGTTACCTTATTGGGAGGAGACGGGGCAGATACATTGCGGGGCGGGTTAGGAAACGACAGTCTGGACGGGCAGGGAGGTGTGGATCGGTTGGAGCAGACGGCGGATGTGAATTTCACGCTGGCAACGAACAGTTTGGCGGGGATGGGCTTTGATTTTCTAAGCAACATCGAGGAAGCCAGCCTAGCTGGCGGGGCGAGCGATAATATCTTTGGGGTGAGCGGGTGGAATACGGTCGCAACTTTGAACGGCGCGGCGGGGAATGATCGCGTGGTGAAAACGGCTGATGTGAGTTACGCTCTTACCAACGCGCTCCTAACGGGAGGAGGCACGTTTGTATTAACAAGCATCGAACAGGCGCAACTGACAGGCGGCGGCGGTGCGAACGTATTCGATGCGTCAGCGTTTACAGGACAAACGACGCTCGACGGCCAGGGGGGCAATGATACATTCATTGGCGGCACGACCACCGACATCCTGGTCGGTGGCGGGGGCGACGACACCTATATCTTCGACGTGGACACCAGCCGTGGAAGCGACACTGTGGTGGAGGGAGCCGGCGGTGGAGATGACACGTTCGACTTCACCCTATCGTTGGCGGGTGTGACGATCAATCTTGGCACCTTGGGGGTCGCTCAAGCAGTTCACACGCCGAACCTGACGCTGACATTATCCACCTCGATTTCGACCAATCCACAAATTGAAAATTTGATTGGCGGCGCCGGGAACGACGCCCTGACCGGCAATTCACTTCCCAATCAGATCATCGGAGGTGGTGGAAACGATACGATGGCGGGATCGACAGGCGACGATGTTTATTTTTATCCCACGGACGCGACACCGCAAGGAAGCGATCGGATCACGGAGGTGGCAGGGGAGGGAACGGATTTAATTGAGCTGGGAGCAGCCACCTTGGCGATCACCTTCGACATGGGGTTGACGATTGCGCAGGTGTTGAATGCAAATCTATCGTTGACCCTGACGAATCCCGAAGTGGAAGAAGTAAATACTGGATCCGGCGCGGATATCGTCAGTGGCAGCAACTCGGCAAATGCGATCGACACTGGCGACGGGAACGACACTTTGGCGGGCCGGGGCGGGGACGACCTTTTGGTGGGGGGGAATGGGGACGACGTTTTTGTCTTTGACACAGACGGAGCACTTGGGAACGACACACTGGCGGACGGTGCGGGAGTGGATTTGCTGGATTTTTCTCCCACCACACAGGTCGCCGTGGCGATGGATTTGGGGAATGGAGCCGCGCAAGTTGTGAATGCGAATCTGACTTTGACGTCTGGCGGAATTGAAAATCTGCGCGGCGGATCGCAGGACGATACATTGATCGGAGACAATGCCGACAATGTGCTCACGGGCGGTCCTGGCAACGATACGTACTTCGTCAATACAGGCGGCGATGACACGGTTGCGGAAGCGGCAGGCGGCGGGACTGACACAATTGATTTCTCCGCGTCGAACGCGAATATTATTTTCAACCTGGGCTTTACCGGGGCGCAAGCGATCGCGGGGATGCAATTGACATTGAGCAGCGCCGAAGTGGAGAATTTTTTTAGTGGGGGCGGAGATGATTCCATCATTGGCTCTGCCGGCGGCAATTCCATTTTGGGCGGATCCGGGAACGACACCATCGAAGGCATGGCTGGCAATGACACGATGTTTGGACAAACGGGGGACGACGTCTACTTGTTTGATGCCGACACGGGACTGGGAAGTGACTTCGTGGTTGAGTTCTTTGGCGAAGGGTCCGACACGCTGGATTACACGTTCACGGCCCTCGGTGTCAGCGTCAACATCGGAGTAACCGTCGCTCAAACAGTGAACG
Source organism: uncultured Verrucomicrobiota bacterium (assembly GCA_964348665.1). Taxonomy (GTDB): domain Bacteria; phylum Verrucomicrobiota; class Verrucomicrobiia; order Palsa-1439; family CAYGDP01; genus CAYGDP01. Next base: position 11,187 of record CAYGDP010000002.1, on the reverse strand, counting down.
CCAACCAATCGCTTACGCTTATTTTCACCTCGATTGAGACAGTGCTGGGCGGATCCGGGAACGACACCATCACCGGGGATTTCGACGGTAATTCGCTCATCGGCAATGGCGGCAATGATATCCTAAACGGCAGTCTTGGTGACGACACGATCGTGGGGCTTGGCGGCAATGACACTCTCGATGGCGGTCCGGGCGACGACACCTTCTTTTACGATGCTGACACGGCGCTGGGAAGCGACACGATTGCTGAACCGGTGGGGGGCGGCACAGACTTGATTGATTTTTCCGCGACATCTTCCCTGGGAGTTTCTGCAGACTTGGGCATCACCACGGCGCAGGTCGTCAATCCAAATCTGACCCTGACCCTGACTTTGACTGAAATCGAAAATGCAATTGGCGGTGATGGCAATGACTCCCTGACCGGTTCTGGTGGTGCTAACTCCCTGATCGGCGGGCTCGGCAACGATACGCTGGAAGGCCGCGCTGGGAACGATACCTTGGAAGGCAATGCTGGCAATGACACGTATGCATTCGACGCAGATAACGCCCTTGGCACCGATACCATTACCGAAAACGCCTCCGAAGGCACCGATGCGCTTGACTTCTTTCGCACCACCGCTTCTGTCACTGTCAATCTAAGCACCGTCGGCAATCAAACGATCAATTCGAATCTGACCATTAGCCTCACCAATGTGGAAGTAGAAAACGTCCGAGGCGGCGATGGCAACGATGTGTTGACGGGTTCGGCAGCCGACAACGTCATTGAGGGCGGTCCGGGCAACGACACCTCCAGCGGGGCGGACGGAGATGATACGTATATTTTTGACACCGATGGCGCAATTGGCAGCGACCAAGTATCCGAAAGTCCCAACGAAGGTGCTGACCTGCTGGATTTTTCCAGCTCCACGCTGGCCGTGACCGTTGACTTGGCGCTGGCCGGAAACCAAACGGTCAACGCCAACCTCACTCTGGACATCCCGAACGCAGAAATCGAGAACGTCTCC
>CAYGDP010000002.1:0-10173 GCA_964348665.1 uncultured Verrucomicrobiota bacterium | reverse complement strand
TCGCCATGCCCGATCACGAGGACTCCGAGGTGCTGACGCCGTTCGTCTCCGGCGGCAGCGGCGCAGATTCCCTGATGGGAAACGCCAGCGCCAACGTGATCACTGGCAATGGCGGCAGTGATACCCTTGTCGGTCGAGACGGAGACGACACGTACGTGTTTGACGCGGACACCCAGCTCAACAGCGATACAGTCACGGAAAATGCCAATGGTGGCACCGATTTATTGAATTGGTCCGGCACGACAGGATTTGCCGTCATCTTCAACCTTGCCAGCACTGCTTTGCAGGCGGCCAACGCAAATCACTCGCTAACTCTCACGGCCACCGAGGTCGAAAACATCACGGGCGGCGAGAAAAATGATTCACTCACCGGCTCCACGGCTGGCAACGTGATCATTGGCGGTCCTGGCAACGACACGATGACCGGCAACGCGGGCAACGACACCTATGGATTTGATGCAGATGTGGCCCTCGGGTCGGATATCGTGACCGAAACTCTTGCTCTTGGGGGCACCGCCGATCTTCTGGACTTTTCGCTTACCACGACACTGCCCGCCACCGTCAACTTGACCCTCACCACGGCACAGGCGGTCAATGGTAATCTTACGCTCACGCTGACCAATACGGAGGTGGAAAATGTTTTTGGCGGCAGCGGGAATGATAATTTTACAGGCACCGCAGCCAACAATTCATTGGTGGGGGGCCTAGGCAATGATACCCTGATTGGCGGCACTGGCGATGATACTCTGGTTGGCGAGTCTGGCGACGACAGTTTGACCGGCGGTCTTGGCAACGATTTATACATCTTTGACACCGACCTATTTATTGGAACGGACACGATTGTGGAAGCCGTCGGCGGTGGGACCGACCTGATTGATTTATCTTCCAGCACCGACAACGGACATATTCTCAACCTCGGCGCCTTCGGAACGCAAACGGTCAACTTGAATTTCGCCCTCACGCTTCCCCTCGGTTTGTCGGAGGTGGAAAACGTCGTCGGCGGAGAGCAAGACGATTCCCTGACTGGCTCCGCGCTCAATAACTCCATTGTGGGAGGCGATGGCGACGACATTCTGGAGGGCGGCGCTGGCAATGACACCTTGATCGGCAATGATGACGACGATACGTATGTGTTTGATGCTGATACCGCTCTGGGAAGCGATGTCGTGACGGAAGCGGTGGATGAGGGGGATGATTTTCTGGTTTTCGATGCCACCGCGACGCAAACCGTCACGGTGGACCTCGCGCTTACCACAGCGCAAGTGGTCAATGCGTTCCTAACGCTAGTGCTGACTAATTCCGAGATCGAGAATATCACGGGGGGCGACCAATCCGATACATTGCGCGGCAACGCGGCCGATAATTTCATCTTTGGCGGTCCCGGCAGCGACATTCTGGAAGGCCGAGCGGGCGACGATACGCTCGACGGGATCGAAGGCAACGACACCTATGTGTTCGACACGGATACCGCGCTAGGCTCCGACTTTGTCTCCGAGTTTGATGGGGAGGGAACCGACCTTCTCGATTTCTCCACGACCACGACCAACACGATTACGGTTAATCTGGGAACCACCAACACGCAGACTGTAAATGCGAATCTGGATCTCACTCTCTCTGCCACAGAAGTCGAAAATGTCCTCGGCGGGTCGTTGAACGACACCCTGACGGGGTCTGCCAATGCGAATGTGATCATTGGCGGTCCCGGCAACGATTCCATGAGCGGCGTCGCGGGAAACGACACGTACGTTTTCGATGTGGATGGCGCCCTCGGTGCCGATACGGTCAACGAGGCCGCCAACAGTGGAACCGATCTCCTGGATTTTTCCTCGACCACCACCGTCGCGTTGACTGTCAATCTTGGCACAACCGGGAATCAAACGGTTCACGCGACCAACTTGACCCTGAACTTGGTAAACGCCGAGGTGGAAAACGTCAATGGCGGCGATGGCGCCGACTTGCTGACAGGTCACACGACGGCAAACTCGATTGTGGGCGGCGCTGGCTCGGATACGATTATAGGCTTGGCGGGGAACGACACGATGGTTGGTGGCACAGGAAACGACGCGTATTTATTTGATGCTGACAGCGCACTGGGGGTGGATGTATTGACCGAAGCGGCAGCGGGAGGCACCGATTTACTTGATTTTTCTGCGACCACGACGCAGACGATCGCGTTGAGCCTAGCCTCCACTGGCAATCAAACCGTCAACTCGAATCTCACGCTCACGCTGACTGCGACCGAAGTGGAAAACATTTTTGGTGGGGCGCTCAATGACACATTGACCGGTAATTCCCTGAACAACTCGCTCGCTGGCGGCGCTGGCAATGACACCTACGTTATGAATGGTACCGGGCAGGGAACTGATACCATCAACGATTCCAGTGGCACAGCCGACGCGCTGGACTTCTCCGGATTCACCGCGGCGGGCGGGGTCAGCATCAACCTCACCCTTGCAGGAGGCCAAACGATCAACACTGGCGACCTTACGTTGACGGGAGCCAATGGCATCGAGATTGTGACGGGCAGCTCTGATAACGATACGCTAGTCGGGAATAACTCCGACAACACTATTACGGGTGGCCCCGGAAACGACCAGATGACTGGCGGTCAAGGAAACGACACCTATCTATTTGATGCGGATAACAATCTTGGATTCGATACGCTCTCCGAGTCTGCGGGTGGTGGAACCGATTTTGTAGACTTTTCTTCGACCACGGCGCAAAACGTTTTTGTCAACCTCTCCACCACAGGCGCGCAAGTCGTGAATGCGTTCCTGACATTGAGCCTCACGGCGGCCGAAGTGGAAAACGTGGCCGGAGGAAGCGGCAATGATTCACTGACCGGCACGGCTGGCGCGAACGTATTGACCGGTGGACCAGGCAACGACACCCTGACCGGCGGCGCTGGCAACGATACCTATCAATTTGACAACGACGTCGCCACGGGCAGTGATCTTGTTGTGGAATTGGCAGCAGGCGGCACCGATACGCTTGATTTCTCTCCAACCAGCTTAGTCAGCATTACCCTGAATCTGGGCACCACGGCAGTGCAGGTAGTCAACGCAAACCAAACTCTGACTCTCACCAACGCTGAAGTCGAAAACGCAACCGGTGGCGCGCTGGGAGATACTCTCACGGGTAACGCGAATAATAACGTCCTCAACGGTGGAGATGGTAATGATTCGCTGGTTGGATTGGCGGGCGATGACACGCTTCTTGGCGGCAACGGCAGCGATACACTGGACGGCGGCACGGGTGTTGACAGCCTAGACGGCGGCGCGGGCATCAATACCATCATCGATCCGGATAATCCGCGGATAATCATCTCCAACGTGTCGCAGGCGGAAGGAAACGCGGGAATTACGAACTTCAATTTCACGGTTTCCTTGGTGGACCCTAATAATCTCGTCACGCCGATGCTCTTTGCGCTACCGGTTTTCGTTTCCTTCTTTACCACGGATGGCACCGCGCTGGCTGGCGCGGATTACACCGCCACGGCAGGCACCCTGACCATTCCGGCGTTGATCGCCAGCGGGACAATTACGGTTCCCGTATTGACCGATCAAGTGGACGAGTTGGATGAATCGTTTTTCTTGAACCTCCAGAATCCCGTCAACGCAACTCTGGCGGCAACCACGGTGACCGCCACCGGCACGATTCTCAATGACGATGACCCGATTATCTCCATTACGGACGTGACGCAAAACGAAGGAAATCCTGTCGGCACGACTCCATTTGTGTTTACGGTCGAACTTTCCTGGGTTAGTTTGCAAAATGTTACCATCGCCTTTACCACGGCCAATAACACGGCGGTCACCCCCAGCGATTACACGACCACAACAGGCGTGCTGACCATCCTCGCCGGATTCACCACGGGCTCCATCACTGTCCCTGTCATCACCGACCAAGTGGACGAGCTGAACGAAACATTTTTTATCAACCTCTCCGCGCCTAGCAACGCGGTTTTTGGTGATAATCAGGCAGTTGGCACGATTCTCAATGACGACGATCCGCTCGTGAGCATCAATGATATAGCCGTCAACGAGCCAAATGCCGGAACCGTCAATGCCACCTTCACCGTCAGCCTTTCTTGGATCAGCATCCAAGATGTCGTCGTTTCGTTCAATACTTCCGATGGCACCGCAACGGCCGGCCTGGATTACACTACCACTGTCGGATCCGTGACCGTGCTCGCCGGACAGTTGAACACGACCCTCAATGTGCCGGTCATCGGCGAAACTCTCCACGAAATCGATGAAACGTTCTTCGTGAATCTTCTCGGCTCGACAAATTCCACAATCGCCGACGCGCTCGGTGTCGGCACGATTCTGAACGATGATTTCCCGACATTGAGCATCGCCGATGTGGTCCGAAATGAGGGCGATACTGGCACGACCGCTTTCCAATTCACCGCGACACTGTCGTTTGTCAGCTTGCAGGATATCACGGTCGCGTTCACAACGGCTCCCGGCACTGCCACCGCGGGCGCCGATTACACCACCACCACCAGCGCCATGACCATCCTGGCAGGGTCCCCGACTGGAACGATCACCATTCCAGTCGTAGGCGAGACTTTGTTCGAAAGAGACGAAACTTTCTTTGTCAACCTCTCTTCCCCATTCCACGTCACTCTCGGTGACACGCAGGCACTCGGTACCATCGTCAACGATGACCATTACGGTACCACGATCGCAACCGGCGACGTCAATGGAGACGGGTTTGCCGACCTTGCGATTGTCGAAGTCAAACTCAACTCTGTCTCTGTGCGGCTTGGCAATGGTTTTGGCGGGTTTGGCGCTCCGAATTTTTTTGCTGCCGGAATCAAACCCACCACTGTTGCGGCCGGTGATTTGGATAACGATGGCGATTTGGATCTGGTCGTCGCCAATAGTAAGGGCAATAACATTGCAGTGCTTCTGGGCAACGGCAATGGCACTTTCCAAGCCGCGATTTTCTACACTACCGGTCGCAACCCTTCCGGCCTCGATCTACACGACCTCAACGCCGACGGGAATCTCGATATCAGTGTCGCCAACTTCAAAGGCCAAAGCGTCAGCGTGCTCCTCGGCATTGGCGATGGCGCTTTTGGCGCCACGGCCAATTTTAATGCCGGCCTCCGCCCCGCTGCGGTGCAGGCGGCCAATTTCAACAACGATGCTGTTGTCGACCTGATCGTCCTCAACAAAAAAGGAAGCAAAGTCGGAGTTCTCGGCGACAATGTTCATGTCCTCCTCGGTATTGGCGGAGGCACCTTTACCTCCGGACCGTTTGGCGGTCCTACCACCGCGCCAGTCGCATTTGGCACCGCCGACCTCAATGCGGATGGGCTTGCCGATGTGATAGTCGCTGACAGCAAGGCCAGTAACGTAGCCGTCCTGCTCAAAGGAGTGAATTCGTTCGGCGCGCCAACGACCTTCAGTGTCGGAACCAACCCCATCGCCCTGGCTGTGGCGGACTTCAACGCCGACGGTCTCGCCGATATCGCCGTCGCCAACACGGGTAGTGCGGATATCACCGTCCGATTCGGCAACGGCACAGGCGGGTTTGGTGCCGCCACCACCTATTTCACAGGTAATAAGGCCATCGCTATCGCGGTGGATGATTTTAACGGGGATTCTCTGCCCGATATTGCCGTCACCGACGCCGCTCACACCATCGCCGCTCTCCTCAACAACGGCGCGGGTGGCTTCTAGTCCCTCGTCCGCAACAAAACGACCCATCCTGCGACGGGGACATTATCGTCCATCCGAATCGTTTCTAGCTGGAAACGCATCGGCGCAAAACCAAGTTCTGACGCGATGCGATCTAGAAACGGGCGCGCATGAGCGAATCTCCGAGTGGATTGCAACCTGTAATCGTTTCCCTTGCCTGCATGTTCCAGCGCCTCCACGGTGAATGCGAATAATCCGGCAGGTCGCAGGGCTCGCGCGACATCGCGGAAAACAGCGGTTAGATCGCCAAAGTAGGGAAACACATCCGCCGCCAGAATGAGATCGAACCGTCTCGAATTGTTTTCCAAAAAACCGGCGAGGTCGGCGGCAATTAACTCGTCGTAAATCCCTCGCTCTTTTGCCTTTGCCAACATTTTCGGCGAGAGATCCACGCCCACGAGCGAAGACGATATCAGGCGGAATTGTGCGCCGCAAAGTCCCGTGCCGCATCCGAGATCGAGCGTGGCCAGTTTATCTTTCACGCCGACGGCCTGCACCGCTTCCGAAAGCAAATCCGGCACTCGATACCGCAGTTTTTCCGTGAGATTCTGGTCGTAGGTGGATGCAAACTGGTCAAAAAGAGAAACGACGAACTTCGCAGGTGCGATTGGTGGCGATCCCACGCCGGTGGCTGCGGCCAGAAAATATCGCGCCTCCCTGGAATCAGGCCGAAGTCGCAATGCTTCGCGGAACGCGTCAGCAGCGGAATCGAATTGGCCAAGCTTGTGAAACGCGTTGCCGAGATTGATCCACGCATCCACATAGTCGGGTTGCAGCCGGATTGCTTCACGATAACAGGCGATCGCATCGTCGAAGCGTCGATGATCCGCGAGGGCAGCCCCCAGATTATTATGAGCTTCCGGATAATCGGATTTGAGAGCAAGCGCGCGGCGATGACTGGCAATCGCGTCGGTATAACGCTGTTGCGCCGAGTAAATTGCCCCGAGCGTGTTATGGTAGGAGGCAATCTTGGGAGCTAGCTGGATGGCGCTGTTTAGGGCAGCGTCGGCTTCGGCGAGGCGGTCGGTTTGCAGACAGGAGAGGCCGAGGAGAAACAGCGCGCGATGATTGGCTGGCTGTTTGGCAAGAATCTGTCGACACACGGCGATCGTGTCATCAAATCGTTTCTCTTGATAGAAACGCAAGGCGTCATCCAGAGTGGGGTTGATTGTGGGCATGATTATTTGTGGCGATGAACTTCGCGGGTTCGTCCCCGCGGTCCGATGAGGTTGCGGCAAAGACCGACGAAATAACTCTGGGACGGCGAGAGCTGCTGACCGCTTCGGATGGCTACGCCCCACTGGCGACGGATCGAAGAGTCAGCGAAGGGAACCGCGACAAGGCGTTTCTCGCGAAGCTCGGATTCCGCCATCCAGGGAGCCATGATGGCAATACCGACGCCAAGCTCGACCAAACGCTTGATGAGGCCATATTCACCGGTCTCGATGATGCTGGGAAGATTCAACCCGCGCTCGTGGCAGAATTTTTCAAGAACTTGAAACGTGGAACTGCGCGAACTATAAAGGATGAACGATTGAGTGGAGATTTCCTTTGCGGGGACGCTTGCTTTCTTTGCCCACGGATGATGAGGTGGTACGATTGCCATTAATTCGTCCTCATGCAATTCCATCGTTCGCAAGAACCGCGTGCGCACGGGCAGGACGATAATGGCGAGATCGATATGACCTTGGAGCAGATGTTCGATGATCGGCCCGGAATAGCCGGGTTCAATCACAAGCGAGTGCTTGGGATATCGCTTGTGAAAAGCTCCCACCACGGCTGGCATCCAGTATTCACAGACGGTCGCGGCGGCGCCGATGCGTAATTGGCCTTGTCCAGTACCAAAACTTTCCTGCATGGTTCGTTGCGCAACCGTTAACCGAGAGAGAATTTCTTCGGCGTGACGCAGGAGAAGACCTCCCGCATTGGTGAGAGCTAATTTTTTGCCGGCGCGATCGAACAGCGAGGTGTTCACTTGGCGCTCCAGTGCCTTTACCTGCTGGCTGATTGCCGACTGGGTCAAGTTAAGGCGATGCGCGGCAACGCCGAAGCTGCCGGATTGAGCAACCATCGCGAAGGTCTGCAGCAACCTGCTATCGAGTAGTTCTGGCATGAACCAACCTTCCTTTAAAAATAGTTATTGACAAACATTTCGCATTTTTCACGACTGCAATCTAACATACCTACGTAGTAATATCAATAAGAAATATTGAACTAACGATAAGAAAAAATTTCGACTTTAGCCTTGCTGGATGTAGATTTCGGGAACCGGAGTGGTATTGTTTCGGTAGCGGTTTGGCGAGCCGTTACTTAGTAGGACAACGTGGGGACCAAAACAGGTCCGAGTGTGATGGAGGTGTCACGCAAATGACAGCACGGAGTCTGGCGCGCCGCGCTAACCTGTGGGCGCGCCTGCGAAACTTAGTCGGGATCGGCAGTACGGACGCGAAGACGAAGAATCATTCTTCGTCGGCGCGCGGTTCTTTTACTCGTTCCCCGTTCAAAATCCATCGATTTTTTCTTGCCGAGCCGCTGGAGTTCCGCATCTCGCCTGCTGGAACGCTCGACGTGACCGGTGCTGTGTTGACCTTCACGGTTCCGGCAGGTGTCTTGAACGTTGTTACCATTTCCGTCGCCGCTGGAACATACACAATCAACGACACGGCCGACACGATCACGCTGACCGCGAACGCGACGGCGGCGGGATGTTTGGGTGGTGGTACCAACACGGTCACATGCCCATCGGCCAGCGTGGCGTCCATGTCGTTCAATACGGGAAATAAAAATGACACCGTCAATGTGCGGTCGCTCGAAGATCCCACGACGGTGATTGGCGGTGCCGGTGCTGATACGGCTAACGTTGGCGACGCTGCCAATTCTCTCGATGGCATCTTGGGAACACTCGATATCACGGTTGAAACCGCCAACATCAACGATCAAGGTGATGCCACTGGCAACACCTACGGTTTGCCGACCACCACCACCATTACCCGCACAGGAGCCTCGACGATCACTTATCCGTCGGCCACCACACTGACCATCCGCGGCAGCACCGGCGCCAACACTTGGAATATCACTGCGGATTCGGTGGCAATCACTTCCGTTCTGACCGGCGGCAACGGAAACGATACGTACGCGTTCGACACTGATGCCGCACTTGGAGCCTATACGATCACCGAAGCGGCCGCGGGAGGAACTGACCTATTGGATTTCACTACCACCACAACTGTCGCCGCCACCGCGAATCTTAGCACATCGGGCGTAGCTCAAGTGATTAACGCGAATTTAACAATTACTCTCACGAACGCCGAGGTCGAAAATGTCACCGGCGGTTCGGGTAATGATACTCTTACCGGAAACGGCAGTGCCAATACCCTGACAGGAGGACCGGGCGACGATAGTCTGACCGGTGGAGCTGGCAGCGACACATATGTGTTCGATGCCGATGCAGCGATTGGTACCGACACCGTCGTCGAAGCCGCGGCAGGAGGAACTGACGCGCTCGATTTCTCCAACACAACCACCCTCGGAGTTGTCCTGGATTTGGGGATCACTGGCAATCAAGTCGTCAACGCGAACCTCACAGTGAATCTCTCGGCCGCCGAAGCTGAAAACGTCAACGGCGGTGATGGCGATGATACCATCACCGGTACTGCCGTTGCCAACTCCCTAGTGGGGAACGCGGGGGCCGATAGCATCATCAGTGGCGCAGGGAACGATACAGTCAACGGCGGCACTGGCGATGACACGCTCGATGGCGGACTCGACGACGATTCCATCATCAGCGGATCTGGAACCAATACAATCACCGACGGCACGGGCAACGATATTTTGGATTTCACATCCAGTTCTGTTGCCGTAACCTTTACACCCAACGGAGGCAACGACACGGTTCTGGGCAGCGCATTTGACGATTCACTCACCGGTACCGCCGGCAACGACTGCTTGGTTGGCAATGGCGGCAACGATACATTGAGCGGTGGCGCGGGCGCCAACACGCTCATCGGCAACGCTGGCACCGATCAAGTCAACGAATCGGGCGATGTAGACTTCACACTTGCTTCCGCTAGCCTCACGTTTGGCGTAGACAGCGACACCTTCTCCAGCACCGATATCGAAAACGCGAGTCTGACAGGAGGAGCGAGCGCGAATAATTTTACGGTGAGCGGATGGACAGGCGGCGCAACCTTGGATGGCGCGGGCGGGACAGATCGCGTGATTCGGTCGGCAGATGAGGACATGACATTAGCCAACGCGAGTTTGGATGCCCCCAGCGGAGGTGGCGTTGAGTTTGCTTTGACTAGTATTGAAGAAGCAAGTCTGACGGGAGGGGCGAGCGCCAACACGCTAAGCGCATCCAGTTTTTCGAATGGATCCGTGACGTTGGATGGCGCAGGCGCCAACGACACGCTGACTGGCGGGACGAGTGGGAGCGCGGACTCGCTCATTGGCGGCGCGGGGA
>CAYGDP010000001.1:0-321091 GCA_964348665.1 uncultured Verrucomicrobiota bacterium | reverse complement strand
CATCCGCCAGCTTGCCTGTTTTGGGCGTGACAAAACATACCAAGGCCTGGCCGGTAAGATCGTCGGGACGACCCACGACGGCGGCTTCGGCGACTTTCGGATGCGAAACCAATATGCTTTCGACTTCGGCGGTGCCAATCCGGTGGGCGCTGACGTTAAGCACGTCGTCAATGCGTCCGACAATCCAGAAGTAGCCGTCCTTGTCGCGACGCGCCCCGTCGCCCGCGAAATAGCAATGCGGGATTTCGCTCCAGTATTGTTTCTTGTAGCGCTCGTCGTCGCCCCAAAGTGTACGCAGCATCGCAGGCCACGGTTTTCGTATCACCAGCAAGCCACCGACGTTGGCGGGCAGGCTTTTGCCTTCCTTGTTGACGATGTCCGGCTCGATGCCGAAAAACGGGAGCGTGGCGCTGCCGGGCTTGGTCGGGATCGCCCCCGGTAGCGGTGTGATGAGAATACCGCCGGTCTCGGTCTGCCACCAGGTATCCACGATTGGACATTTCTTTCCGCCAATGTTCGCTTGATACCACATCCAAGCTTCGGGATTGATCGGCTCACCGACGGTGCCGAGCAATCGCAACGAGGAGAGATCGTGTTTCTTCGGCCATTGATCGCCCCATTTCATAAACGCGCGAATCGCCGTGGGCGCGGTGTAGAAAATGTTGACGCGATATTTTTCGATGATCGCCCAGAACCGGTCAGGTTCCGGCCAGTTCGGGGCGCCTTCATACATCAACGACGTTGCGCCGTTGGCCAGCGGTCCATAGACGATGTAGCTGTGGCCCGTGACCCAACCGATATCCGCCGTGCACCAGTACGTATCTTCGTCCTTGAGATCAAAGACATACTTGCTGGTGAGATAAACATAAGCAAGATAACCCGCGGTGGTGTGGAGCACGCCTTTCGGTTTTCCTGTCGAGCCACTGGTATAAAGGATGAAAAGCGGATGCTCGCTGTCGAGTTTTTCAGGCGGACAAACATCGCTCACGTCTTTCACCACGTCTTGCCACCAAACATCGCGCCCGGCCTGCATCGTTACCTCATTCTTTGTGCGTTGCAACACAACAACTTTCTGGATCATGGGACACTGTCCGAGCGCGTCGTCCACGGCTTTCTTGAGCGGGACAATGCTCCCGCGTCGAAATCCGCCGTCGGCAGTGATGACGAACTTCGCCTGACAATCATGGATGCGATCAATGAGCGCCTGCGCGCTGAACCCGCCGAACACGACCGAGTGCGGCGTGCCGAGACGCGCGCAGGCGAGGATCGCAATGGCCGCCTCGGGCACCATCGGCATATACACAATGACGCGGTCGCCTTTTTGCAGGCCGAGTTTTTTCAGACCGTTTGCGAACCGGCAGACTTCGCGGTGAAGCTGCGCGTACGTCAGCGTGCGTGAATCACCGGGCTCGCCTTCCCAAATGATCGCGGCTTTGTTTTTCCGCCAGGTGGAGAGGTGACGATCGAGACAATTGACAGTCACGTTGAGCTGGCCGCCGACGTACCACTTGGCGAACGGCTCGTTCCATTCGACGACTTTCTTCCATTTTTTGAACCAGACAAACTCATTGGCCACGCGCGCCCAAAATTTGTCGGGACGTTTGATACTCTCGGCGTAGAGCTTTTTGTATTGTGCCAGGCTCTTGATATGCGCTTGTGCCGCGAACGCCTTGCTGGGTTTGAACACGCGTTTCTCGGTCGAGACCGAGCGAATTTCGCCGCTCGAAGAAGCGGCGGGTGTGGTAGCGGTGGCTTGCGTCATAAATTTCTCCAGCGGTTAAAATTTCTAAAAGCGCCGTATGGTAACGGCGCTGCGGGCGACCGTCAACGCGATTTCCATGCGCCAAAGTCAAAGCACAGATCTTTCGCGAAAAAAACCGTGATGGTTTTTTCCGATTGCCCGGTGGCGTCCCGCGCGGCCAGCGTGCAAATCCGGAAACGTTTCTGGATTTCAAATTGGACAACGTTGTCCAATTTGGTTTTCCCTCTCAAAAGCGCCTTTCCGTACGGAGGACAGAAGTTGAATGAAAATGGATATTGATTCTTCTTTTTCAATCCACTGGAGCAACGAGGTTAGACCGGCTGCCACGATGGAATTCTTGATGACGTTCCTATGGAGTGCGGGAGCTTGCTCCCGCTTTGATGGCGTGGAGCTAGCTCCACGCAGAACATTCGATTCGCCGAAGCAAGCTTCGGCAGTTTAAAGCGCGAGCCACGTGAGCGGGACGTTGTCCCGCAACGCGGGATTCACGTCCAAGCTCCCGCACTCCAAAATGATCGCGCTTTGCGGGGCAAACGATCGGCTGGGCGAAAAGAAGAAATGGAATTGGAAGTGGAGAATTTGCGGGAGGAGATTCTCCGCTGGCCCGCCTGCATATGTCTTCGGCGTGGCAGGTCCGCTTGGGCAATAAAACACCAGTGAGGTTTTCTCCTGAAAAGCATTCCCTCTCCCATCAACATTTCCGATTCGTAATTTGGTGATACAGCTGTCGCATGAAATTACGAATCGCTCCGCGAATCAATTCTTGGACATCACAACCAGCCATCGGATTGATTCGCCGTGATGCCAATGGCGGAAGAAGTCAAAAAAAGAAATCCCTGTTCCGCATGCCCGCGTGGGCGACGAAACACCGGTGAGAAGCCGCTACGCATGGCTGCTAAAACCGCAATGACATCGTGGCGACAACGATGTGCGCGGAATAGTCATCAATGTGGCCAATGCTGGATTCGTTGTAGAGGAAGAAACCATACCGGAGACTGCCGATGAGGTTTTCGCGGAACTTGTGTTTGCAGCCAACCATCAAGCCGTGGCGCTGATTGTCCACGCCGAGTGGCAGTCCTGCGGCGGAATTATCGGTGAAATTGTCGGACATCGAAAACCAATATTGCAGGTTGAAATCCGTCTTGTCACTGGCGATGTATCCGAGCGTGGCGAGCACACTATAGACATCGCCATGATAGGTGGTGATGGAGGGCACCCCGTTGTCGAACGCGCGTGTGCTGGTGTCGGAAAACGAAAATTGTCCGGTGCAGTAAAATCGCGCGACCGGCGAGTAGGTGGCGCTGACGCTATAGATTGCCGCGTCGTACTCGCCGGATTGCAAGGAACCAGCGCTGATCGCCGCCGATGTGGATTCGTCGTGGCTCGTATCGAAATCGGTCGCAACGAGTTGATATTGCAGCATCAAACTCAATTTTGTCGTCGGTCGCACCGTGAGTTTCGCCAAAAACTCGTGCGTGGTGAATTCCTGCGCCGTAATGAAGGCCGAATAACCTTGCTCGATGTCGCGAAGATGATCGTAGTTAGTTTCATAGAGGCTGTAGCGGTAGTGCGCGGCGAGATGCATCCGCGGCCAAGGCGACGTGTTGAAACCGATGGTGTATCGTTGCCGAAGAATATCGGTGTCGGTGAGCCGGTCGATCTCGGTCGAGCCGTCCTCGATCTCGCGCTCGAATACCCCGATGTTTTCCTGGTTCAGCCGAATCTCGGCGTAAAGCGTCGTGTGCGGAATCTTGGTGTAACGCAGGCCAAAATTTTCTTCCAGAGCTTCCTTGTCGCGAGCCGAGCGAATGGTCGCTTCAGGCGATACGGTCATCCCCGCCAGGATTTCCGTCAGGACCGCGTCCGTGTACCCCTCGAATTCTGCTTTCTCCCCCTGCAATCCGCCATAGATCGTCAGCCCGTTGAACGGACCGAACATCGCGCTGGTGTTGACAACGTGCGAATCTTGATCGAGTCGAATGGTGCGACTCATCCAATTTTTGTCATTGTTGGCGTTGAACGGCACGGTATCGAGCCGGATGCTGGCGTCACCGCGAAACGCCGTGAAGAGATACCCCACCGACCAATACACCTTTTCACCGATGTCCTGTTCAATCTGAAACGCATTCGAGAACGCGTCGTGACTGTAATTCTCGCGGGCCGTCACGTCTTTGCTGGCGTTGGTGGTCAAATTGCGCTGCGCATCATCCAGCCGGGTTGTGTCATTGCTGTATAACTCATAGCGAGACTGCTGGGTCAAGGTGAGGTTGGAGAGCGTCTGCTCCACGTCGAGTTTGAAGATGTCCACCGTCTCGTCAATTTCTTTGACAGCGGGAAAAATCTTCCGTGTCGTGCTCGGGGGCAATGTCTGCGTCACGCTGCCCCATTCAATCATGGATTTGTCGCCGACTTTGAACTTGCGCTCATAACCGAGCGTGATTTTCGGCCAATCCGGCCGAGTGAGACCGAACTCCGCGTAAATACTCCCGATATCGAGATGCAGGTCGCGATTCAACTCGAAACTCCGCGTGCTGAATGGCCGGTAAAAGCCGCCCGTGCCGTCAAAATATTTCCGATATTCCGAGAACCCCACGCGCACAAAACCGACTTCGGATTTCACCCATGACATCCCCAGTTTGTAATCTTCTTCCGGCACGATGACGCGCCCGTCGAGAGTAAACTCCCAGCCGCTCTTGAACAGGTGCCGAAGCCGAAACTCGGTCAGCCCGCCCGCCCAATCATCCAGCATCCATAGATCTTCCCGGAACTTTTCCTTGTCGCCATCCACCACGACGGCACGAACCGAGGGTGTGACGGTCACCTCGGTCTCGGAAGTCTTCGCTTCTTCCGCGAACGTCACGATTGTCAATCCGAAGAACGCGAATAAGAAATAAAATGGTTTCATGGTGTCAATACCGCAGGTGAGCGTTGATATTCGAGCCGTGAATGCCCGTGTGACAGCCGGCGCTCCAACACGTCCCTTGTTGCAATCGAGTCGTGTGATTCGATTTTCCGATATAGACATTGCTGCCCGAAGCGGTTTGCACGTGGCATTTCAGGCAAAGATTATTGTCGCGCGCGACAAGCATCTTGTCGTTGATCGAGCCGTGCGGGTTGTGGCAAGTCGTGCAGCCTTCGCGCAGGGCTTCGTGCTCGAACACGCGGGGACGCGCTTGCTCGCGATGACACTGCGCGCAGCGGTCGTTGCCGCTGGCCATCAGCAGTCCTTTGGGTTTCTGAATGTCTTCACCGTGCGGATCGTGACACGATATACAACTCATCTTTCCTTCGCGGATCGGGTGATGATATTGAAGATTATTAAGTGCGTGAATATCCGCGTGGCACTTGTAGCAAGCCTCGGCATCGTTGCGCGGGTTGAGAATGAACTGGCCGCCGACGCCCGCCACGTCCACGTGTTTGCTGCCAGCGCCATGGCAAGCTTCGCAGCCAAATGTCACGCCTTTCTCGCCACCCTCGCGCAGCACCAGACGTGAATGGGAGGTGCGCGCGAAACTTTTTCCTTTTTGGACATGACAAGACGCACACCGGTCATTGCCGACATAATGCGCTCCCTCAATCGTCGCCGGGGCGACCGCCACGCGGGTCGTTGTCATGCACGAAACAAGGATCGCGCAGCCAACTGCCGCGACAATTCCGATCAAGAAATAATCGAGCCGTTTCATTTCTTGTCGGCCTCCTTCGGTTGAGGGTCAGGCGAAGCGGGTTTTGGCGCGAGTGTACGGATGTAATTGATGACGTGCCAGCGTTCCTCTTCGGTCAGCAGCTTGTCATACTTCGGCATCGGCATTTTTCCCTCGGTGGTTTTCCAAAACAAGGCGCCATCGGTTTGTTCCCACATCTTCGGCAACGAAAAGTCGCCCGCGTGTTTTTTCAATTGATTCGCCTTTGGTCCGTCACCCTTGCCGGTCGCGCCATGGCACGAAAGACATTCTTTCTCGTACACGATCTTGCCGGTCGTGATGGATTTCTCATCCGCCGTCGTGGGATTCTTTTTTTGCGCCGCGCGCGCGGGCGCGACCCAAGTATCGGCGGCGGACGCGGCCAGTGAACTTGCTGCGAACACTGCGAGAGCGCATTTACGATAATGGTTTGTCATGAATCGGTTCCTTTCGAATCGCGAAAACTTGCGCCACCACGTAGCCGTAGATGCACCAGACTCCACCCACCAGCACTCCAACAGTAAGCAACAATCCCAGCGGTGCGCGCGGCGACCAGAGCGCGCGCGGAAACGGGTTGGTTTCCACCACGCGCGGTGCGCCTCCTGGCAAAGCGACTTCGCCGCGAACCACAGCCAGGTTGGCGGGCGATTTGACTTCTGCGAAGACCTTTAGCTTGCCGTCTGGATCGCTTGGCAATCCTTCGGGAAAGAGCACCGCGGCGGTTCCATCGTCGAGCGTTTCCTCTTCGCCGAGCGCCAAGCGCCCGAACGTGCGCTGAACGGAAAACGCCACCCGTGCTCCCGCGACGGGCTTGGCTTCTTTTGTAACAGTCGCGACAATCATTTTCTTCCCGTCCTCGACGGTAGTGGTGATGGTAAGTTCTTGAGCGTTCACGGGCGTAACCGCTCCGAGAAAAATAACAAGAGCCAAGGTTCCCGACGAAACTCGAGCGGTTTTTGTGGTTTCCCAAGTTGAAATGAGGGGGAAAACCTTTGCGAAAAGCGCAAACAGCAGCAGGAACAACGCGAACCCGCCGACTACGATGGACCACTCGACCCAGGTCGGTATATAATTGAGCGTTTTCCCGTCCGCCAAATCGGGCGGCAGAAACGGCACGTGCAACGTCGGCACCACCAACACGTACCGTTTGAGCCACATGCCGAGATTGACGAGGAGGGAAGCGGTGATGATTCCCGCCAGATTCCGTGTCCATGGCAACGCCAGCAACAGCGCTGGCAACATCATCCCGGCGATGATCATCCACCAGAACTGGGTCGCGTACGGGCCGTGAAAAATCGCGTCCAACAACCGTTGCTCGGCGTGTTCGTTCGTGTATCCCGCGGCGATGTATTCATTCACCGTAAAATAGAAATAGACGACACAGAGAGTCAGCAGGAGCAGACCCAATTTCTTGAAATGCTCCAGCGTCAGGTAATTCTCCAGATGAAACAAATACCGCAGCAGCGCCATCGCGGTGATGACCGCGGCGGTGCCGGAATACAGCGCGCCGACCACGAAATCCGGGCCGATGATCGTGCTGTGCCATCCTTCCCTTAGCGTCATCCCAAAAATCCACGCTGTAATCGTATGAATCGAAACCGCCACGGGAATGATCGTCAACGCCATCACAGTAATCGCCCGCTCCAATCGCCGTTGTTGTTCGGGCGAACCGCGCCACCCCATCGCCAGTTGCGTATAAAGACGTTTCCGCCACGGCGATGTCTCTGCCCGGTCCCGCAACATCGCGAGATCGGGAATCATCGGCAGCCAGAGATACAGCAGGCTGCCCGCGAGATAGGTGGTGAGCGAGAACACATCCCAGAGTAGCGGGGATTGCACGCGGCCGTATCGAATCAAATACCAGAGACGATCCGGACGTCCCATGTCCACGATGATCATCAATCCCGCCACGACCAGCGCGAAGACCGTGATGCCCTCGGCCATCCGCGTGATCGGATGGCGCCACTCGGCTTTTGTCAGTCGTAATACCGCCGAGATCACCGTGCCGGCCATGCTGATGCCGATGAAAAAGACGAACGTAACGATGTAAATCCCCCACGAAAAATAATCCGTCATCGCCGTCACGACGAGGCCAAACCACAACTGCCGCGCATACGCGAAGAGTCCCCAGCCGAAGACGAGCGCGAGCGCGACCACGCCCCATTTCCGGCGCGCGCTCCATTTGCCCAACGTGGCGGCGATATCGGTTGGCTGGATATTATTCATATGGATTCTTTTCCGCGGGTGGCGCGGGGTACATCCGGGTCTTCGGCGGCAGATAATAAACGCGCGGTTTCGTGCCGAGTTCTTCGAGATGACGATACCCGGCGTTTTCCTCGATGAGTTTGGTAAATCGCGCCGTCTCGCCTTTGCTGTTGGTGACTGCATCCTCATTCTGGTCGCCGTACCAGATTGCGCCCATCGGACATTGTGACGTACAAGGGGGCAACTCGCCGCGCTCGGCGAGATGAGGACAGAAATCGCATTTCTCCACCGTGCCGACGCTGCGCGGGAAACCTGTTTCGGGCGAGTACGAATGCATCATCGCTTCGGCTGGATTCTCCGGGTGCCCCCAGTTGAACGAGCGCGCGTTGTAAGGGCAAGCCGCGATGCAATAGCGGCAACCGATGCAACGTAGATTGTCAATCAACACCACACCGTCGTCGCGCTTGAAAGTCGCGTCCACGGGGCAAACCTTCGTGCAGGGCGGATTGTCGCACTGGTAACATGTCTGCGGAAAATAATACGGCGCGGTGTTTTTGGAATCTTGCAATCGCAAGACCTTGATCCACTGACGGTCTTGGGGGACAAAGTGCATCTTCGAGCAGGCATCCACGCATTTGCCGCAGCCGTCGCATTTGGCGAGGTCAATCACCATCACCCACTTGCGACCCGGCACACCTTTTCGAACGGCGGGATCGTGCGGGCCGAGATGATTCATCATCGCATCGGCCGGTTCATCCGCAAAGAGGATGCTTAATTTCTCAAAAACCGAAAGCCCCGCCGTCATCGCACCTCCCGCCATCACCGCGCGCTTCAGGAAAGCGCGCCGGTTCGGAGAACGGCTCGGCGGTCGGCTTCGTTCCGACCGTTCCTCACAAGAACAACCATGATTGCATGAGCAGTTCATTTGGGACCTCACGCTGCGATTTCGTCCTCTGCGGAAAAAAGTTGCGGAAACATTCCTTTCAGATCCTCGCCACTGAACTGCGCGAAACCGGTGCAGGCGTCGCGGTCTCGACTCATCGCGTCGCACGTAACGCAAACATCATGGACGACCGACCGCGCGCCATTCCAAGCGACGATAAGTCTCGCCAAATCCGCCCGGGGCGCGTTGGGGGGCAATTTTTTGGCCAGCCAGGGATACTGCTCGCACAATTCCTCGGTGGTAAACCGATCGAGTCCGTGACAGTAAGTCCCCAGCCGGGCGGCCATCTCGCAGGTCGTCTCGCCTTCGCGCATCTGACTGACGAGAAATTGTCGAACTCGATCCAGGGCGTCTTCCCGGTTGTATTTCATGATGGATCACTTCCTTTCTTCAGAAATTCCCCGTTTGTTACCAAGTCCCTGCAATGGATCGTTTGGAGTTCAAACGTTAGCTTGGAGCACGCTGAAGCGTGTACTCCGAACCCAGAGATTTTTCGCCATTGAGTACAAACGGGGAATTTCTGTCCTTTCTTAGGTGCATTTGCTTTACTTCCGCCTCCTGTGGTATAAGTTAGGCGGGACTTATGACGTATCGAGGAACAATCAAGAATGGAATGGTGATCTTGGAGCGAGGAGCGAAGCTGCCAGAAGGCGCGGTTGTGCGCGTGGAGGCAGAGCTGGCGGCGGAGCAGCCGCCGATTGGTTCGGCGGAAGAACTCGACCCAGTTTGGCGCATGGCTGAACTGGCTGGTGACACGGGTATTCCGGACTTGGCAGTGAACCTCGACCACTACCTTTACGGCCATCCCAAAGTTACCGATGCCCACTAAAGTCGTATTTTTGGACACAAACGGTTGGGTGGCGCTCCTCAACACGCGCGACACTTTGCACAAGGCATCAGACGCACGCTGGCGCCAGTTGGGTGGCGCGGGATATTCCATCTTATTGACCGATTGGATTGTGGCGGAAACCGGGAACACATTGGCACGGACTCCCGTTCGCGATGATTTTCCCAAAGCTGTCCAACGAATGCTGCGCGCCCACAAAGTTCGACTCGTCTTCCTCACACCCAGCCTCTTGGAGCGCGCCCTCATGTTATATGCAGAACGCTCTGACAAGACTTGGGGGTTGGTGGATTGCGCCAGCTTCGTAATCATGGAAGAAGAAGGGATCAAGGAAGCATTTACCACGGATCGCCATTTCGAGCAGGCAGGGTTCAAATGTTTGCTGCCCTTCGACGCCGAGTGACCAACCTGCGTGGCCAACTGCCATGTCGTCTCCCCCGACTGTGTGTCGGCGAGCAGGAAATCCCGAACTCGATCCAGGGCGTCTTCCCGGTTGTATTTCATTTCAGATCGCCTCCTTTGTAAGTGAATTTTACTTCATCGGCGTCACCGGTTTTCGCCTCGATCTTCTGCTCTTGTTTGCCGAGCGTTTCGTGCCAGACTTCGAGTGTGTGATTACCGGCGGGAACGTCTTTCAACTCAAACCCGCCATTCTTGTCTGTCACTGCATAATAGGAATGCTCGGCGACAATGATATAGCCACTCATCCAGGTGTGGCCGGCGTCGCAGCGAAGTTTGATTCGGCTCGGTTTCTTCAGCATGACGGGAACTTTCATTCCTTTGATCGGCACGGCGATATTGAAGATGTCAGAGCCGCTCTCGTCAAAGCCGTGCGCGTTATGTAAGACCTCGTCACTGCTAGTTATGACCAGTTTCGAACCAACCGGCAAGACGATCACGTGAGGCTCAAACTGGCATTTGATCTGATCCAGCTTGGCTTCGCCCGCTTTTGGCGCGGGAAACTGTCCGACCAATCGGACGACCGCGTTGGCAATGCCGCCGCCTTCGCCGACAAGCACTTTCGCGACCGGCTGATGCGTGCCGCAAACGCTTGTGTCGCTTACCACGACAATTTTCTCTGGCGCGGGCAGTGTTCCCTCCAATACAACTCTGCCGCGGATTGTTTCCGCCTGACTGGAAACAGCGGCAATAAAAATGCCGAGACAAACAGCCATGATCGAACCGGTGGGATGCGGAATGGCTCCCTGTTTTTCGGGGGTTGAGACGCCTGACGCCGGGGGCATCTCGCGCGCGGCCTCGATCATGGTGGTTGCCATGATGTTGTATGCCGTAGCCCATGCTTCCTTGACTTGCGGGGTAAACGCGCTGCCAAGCCCCTTCTCCAATGTCCACAACAGCGCGGCTCCAACGGTTTGGTAATCGGACTCTTTCACGCCATACCCCACGTGTCGTCGGCCCATGTCCCGCAGCACAGGGACTAATTGATCGAGGCGGTTAAGACTGTTGACGGCCAATGTCAGGCTCGCCATGAGTTTCCGTTTTTGGTCGGCCATATTCGTCTTGGCAAACAGTGGTTTTACGGCTGGGTCCAATGCAAAGAGCCGGCCATAAAACAATTCCGTTACATTTTCTTGAAACGGCTGCACAAGTTTCCAGGTTTGTTGGACGATTTCAATTTGTGCGGGTGTCATGATTCCTTTCGCGGGATTGCGGTTGCCGTTGCCAATGTTTCGCGGCAGGCGTCGCAATAATTGTGCGCGTACGCGCGAAAAAGCCGGTGAAACACCCGGTTTAGCTTGTCGAAAATCTCGACTTTCGTCGCCCCATCCGCGGCGAGCCGTTCGATCGCCCATTCGCGAATGACCTGTTCGCCTGCCAGAAAGACTTCGATGCCGTGACAAAGCTGGATTCGCCATAGCCCAAAAAACGCCGCGTGTTTCAATTCGGGCAGAGTCGGCACGGGAGCAGCGGAAGGCATTTCTCCTTCCAATACTCGCACGACATCGTGAAGCAGCAAGCGGGTCGGTTGAATGAACGGGTCGGAGCGTCCCATGCTGACGATCACCGAATTAGCGCCAAGGCGACGTTCCCAAAGATGGCCGAGGATTTCCTCGTTTTCTTTGATCGCGGTGATCAGGCGTGATGAAATGGAAGATTCAGCGGTCATGCCATTGCCTCCGCAGAATGAGCGAGATTGCCGGCGCGGCACCGCTCGCAGTATTCCAGAACATAATGACGAATGAGTTGCTGAAACGCGCGATTCAGCATTTCATACAGCCGGAGCAAGTCCTCGTCGTCCACGTAAATGTGTCGGCGGACCCAAATTCTTGCAACTTCTTCGCCGATCAGAAAAACCTCGATCGCCTGCCACAACCCGACGGCGTGCCCGCCATAACAAGGCAACCGATGTGGCTCCCGTTCGCCGCGAATGTTCGGCCCAAGCGTCAGCAAACCTTCTACGATTCGCGCGATGTCGAATGCAAACTGCTTTAATGGCGCGACCGGCGTGTTGCGCATATCCATTCCGGCGAGGTTTGCTTCGTAGTTGAGTTGAAGCTCCCACTCGCGACAGAAACCGTCCGAGTCATACGTCAAGGCATTGACCAATTCTTGTTGAATGTCTCGGCTCATCGTGTTTTCCTCATCATGGTGGATCGACGTCTGTCATCACTCGCACGGAGCCATGCTCCGTGCGAGTGACGCAGCGGGCACTTCATTTCTTCTCCATTCCGGGGATCGGGTCACCGGGTTTGAGCGCGCAGCAGAAGGCGTCTTCACTGCCGCACTTCTTGCAGACGTGCACATACTTGGTTTCCTTGCTCCCGTCTTTCTTGACCAGTTTGCCTTCGCAGCCGGGACACTGATGGACGTTTACGGCTTTCTCCTCGGTCCGCGCCCCGGGCTTGACTGAAGTTTGCACGAGGATCGTGATCGACTTACACTTCGGGCACGCATGGGCGACGTAGGGGCTGCCTTTCAATTCATCGAGATCCTTCTGCGTCTCGATGTACCGCAGCCCTCTTTCGGGCGGGGCGGCACTGGCCATTCCCACGAACGCGATCAAGGCCATGGCCATGAGCAGTTTGCTGATTGTCTTTTTCATTGGTTTCTCCTTTGGGTTGGTTGTTGACCGACGGAGGATTCGAGTTTCCGATACACGTCGGGATTATGCGGTCCTTCGACACGAAGGATGCCTGCCGCACCTTTGTTGATGCGGAAGATGCTGTGATCCACGATGGAAAAATCGCCCGGCACTTGGAGTTTGAACTCGACCGTGGACGCCGCGCCCGCCGGAATGAGCGTGGTTTGGATGTCTTTTTCCGCGTTCGAAAGGCTGCCTTCGCGATAGACGCGGTCGAAAATTTCGCCGATCAGATGAAACGAGCTGACCAGATTCGGTCCGGCATTGCCGACGTAGAACCGCACCGTTTCTCCCACTTTCGCTTTCAGCGCGTTATCGCCTGCGATGGCGCCGACTTTTCCGTTGAAAACGACGAACGTCGGCCGCTCATCAAGACCATTCTTGGATGAGAATGCCAGCACGCCGTCCTCGTTTGGCGCGCCTTCCGCATAAAATTCGCTCTGCAAAATGTAATACTCACGATCCACTTTCGGCAGACCTGCTTTCGGCTCCACCAGGATCAAACCGTACAATCCCTTCGCAACATGGACCGGAATCGGCGGCGCGGCACAGTGATAGATGTAGAGGCCGGGATTCATCATCTTGGCTATCACGGCGCGTTCGTTTCCTGGCTCGGTCAACAGCCAACAGGCCGCGCCGCACGGTCCGGTAACCGCGTGGAAATCTACGGTGTGTGAATTCTTTGCCGCGACATCGTTGGCGAAACGAAACTCAACATCATCGCCTTCACGCACGCGGATGAACGGGCCAGGCACTTGGCCGTTGAATCCCCACAGTTCCATTTTGAGACCGGGTGCGACCTCTCCGATGTATTCCTTGACATCCATTTGGACGACGACGTGCGCTGGTTTTTTGCGCGTAATCGGTGGGGACACATTGGGAGCGGATGTCAGAACGGCCTGTTCCCGTGGGAGCGGATCACCAGCCATGGCTACGATTGAAGCGCAGATCAATCCACAAACCATTGCTCCAAGACGGATCACCGTTCCTCCTTGCATTTGAATTATCATCAACCTCCCCATCAGCATCGCCGATGCCAAGGCGAACTCGTGAGGGAAACACCCTAGAGAATTGGTCAAGGGCGACAAATTGTCGGAAAGCATGTCGCAATCTGGAAATATTGACGGCCAATTACGAACGGACAGGATGGCGTGTCAAACTAGAGCGACAGGCGTCGCAATAGTGGAGCGTGTGAAATCGGTAGAGACGTTGAAACGCGCGATTGATGATTTCGAACATCTGCAATTGTTCCTCATCGCCCAATGGCAGGTGTCCGCGAATCCATTCGCGCACGACAACTTCTCCGGTGAGAAACGCCTCGGTGCCGTGAGCCAGCCCGATCTGCCAGACATTGAACGTCGTCAGCTGCCGGATTTCTTCTTCGGTGGGGGCGGTACATCCCGTCGGCAATTCTCCTGCTAAAACCCGGAGAAGATCGTGCATGAGAAATCGCACTGGATTGGCTGCGGGCGCTTGGAGGCGTAGGTTTTCCAGCAGCGTGTTTTCGCCAAGCCGTTCTTCCCACCGGTCGCTCACCCAATCCCGATCGGCATCCAACAATTCGTAGATCCTTTTTTGCAGTGGTGGTTTCATGGTTTTGCTTTCACGCCGGTGCCAGGATGTTGGGGGCGCTTGCTCCATTCTGACCGAGCGCGCGACGCACGGTCGTGAGAAACTCTGCAATGTCCAATGGTTTGTTGATATAATCGAAGGCGCCATATTTCAGGGCGTCTTTGTATTGTCCCCAAGAGCCAAACGCCGTGATAATGACGACTGGCACTGCCGGGTAACGCTCTTTGAATTCCCTAAGAAACTCGATGCCGCTCATTCCCGTCATGGAGACATCCGTGATGGCGAGGTCAAACCGCTGGCTGCTACGCTGGATATATTTCATGGCAGCATCACAACTGGGAAGGTCCAGCACGTCGTAGCCTTCCGTTTCGAGAAGCTTGGCAAGCGCCTTCAGCAGTTCAGTGTCGTCGTCCACAAGCAAAATGCCGGCCGGATGGTGTCGGGTGGAATTCACGGTGTTGCCTCGGTAAGTTTTTTTGGGTCGAGTCGAGCGTGGCATTGCGAGCAATAATGCAGTGTGTAGAGGCGGATAAGTTTGTGAAAGACGCGGTTGATCATTTCGAAGGCCTGGTATTTTTCTGCATCAGCCGCATCGAGGTGTCTTGAAACCCAGTGGCGCACCACCGCCTCTCCCACTTGAAAGACCTCCGCCGCGCGACAGAGACCGAGTTGTTGGCTCGTGTACACCTGTTCGTCTTCGATACTGGTCAGCAACCCCACCGGCGCGTGCCCTTCCATGCCGCGACGCACGTCGCGCAATAAGGCGTCCACCGGCGAGATGACGCGATGGCTCAACGACATGCAGGCGACGAACGCTTCTTTACTTAGCCGCTGGGTCCAGATGCGACCGATCTCCGCGTGATCTCGCTCCAGCAGCGAGGATAGCTTGGATTGCAATTGCTCGTTCATCGGCCACCTCTGCTTCTGACGCTTACTAGTGGATTTTCCCAAAGCGCCGCGTCACTGATCGCATGGCGGACCACGCCAAGAAACTGTTCCACATCCAGCGGCTTGCTTAAGAACGCAAACGCACCTTCCGGCGTTTCGTTTTCCCGCACTAAATCACCCGCGAATGCCGTCATCACGATGACCGGAACCGCAGGAAACGCGCGGCGATAGATTCCTAGAAAATGAATCCCATCCATGTTCGGCATCCGCACGTCGGTGATGACCAGATCGAATCGCCGGCGGGACGCAGCGACGGCGTCCACCGCTTCGATTGGATTTGCATACGCCGCCACCTCGTAGCCTCTCTGTTCCAATAAGATCGTCAACGACCGACGCAACGGTTCGTCATCATCCACTAGCATGATGCTGGCAATGGCGGCTGTGTTTGCGCTGATTCCGGCTCGATTCATCTTCACGGTCACTCCCGGAGCAAGCCCAATGCCATGGGAAAATCGTGCGGGAATCCCCTTCAAACACCGTCTTCAAGTCGACAAGCTGTCGGCGAAAATGTCGGCGGGATGACAAAGTAACGACGTCTCCAAGGATGAAATACTTCTGGATATCCGCTCCGAGCGGCAGTGAAACAACCCCGCCCGGGCGAGTTTCACTTCATCAAACTCCTCGCAACGCTTACTGGTTCTTCTTTGTATCGGTCTCGATCAAGAACCAGCCGAGATAGCCGAGCAGACCGGCCACCACCGCGTAAGAAACTAGGCTGGCAACCAAACCCCAAACCTCTTTCCCCACGCGGAAGGCGCCCAGCGCCCACTCGCCAAACGACAGCGCCGCGATCATGGCCAGAGTGATGAAGAAGATATGAAACGTTCGTAGCGACATATTCGTCTCCTTCTTCAAAAGATTCACTCGTTTCATCGCACATCTCGCGCTTTCTTGTCTCAATCTACTCCCTTTTTGCGCCGAGGGGAGGACGCCAAAAAACCGCCTCCCCTCGAACGCTGCCTTACTGCACCGCAACCTTCTTTCCCTTCGGCGTTTCCGCCAACTTGGGAATCGTCAGGGTCAGCATACCGTCCTTAAAAACGGCCAATGCTTTTTCTGCGTTCACATGAACAGGCAGCGGAATCGTCCGCAAAAAACGCCCGCTCCGCCGCTCGCTCCGGTAATAGCCGTTTTTCCCTTTCTCCTCTTTCTTTTCCTCCATCTTCGCGTCAATCGTCACTTCGTCCGTCGTGGTCGTAATCTCCACGTCTTCCTTTTTCACACCCGGCAGGTCTGCCTTGACGATCAAGTTGTTGCCGTCCTCCAATACGTCCACCGACGGCGACCAAATGCCGGTCAGCGGCGCGACATCGATCGTCCGCGGTTCGCCGAAGATCCGATTGAAGATGCGGTCCATCTCTTCATGAAACCGGGACAGTTCCGTCTCCGGTTGCCATCGTGTCAGTTGCATCGTCGTTCACCTCCTTTCTTATACTTTCACTACACAGTTTTCCGTGCCGAAATCATTCTGGGCGCGCTCGGTAGCATTCGGGTCATCGTGCCATTCGCCGTCCACCACAAAGCGGTACTCGTAACGACCCGGGGTGACATGCACGGTCGTCCGCCACTTGCCATCTTCGCTGCGTTGCATCGGCATCGCGTTGGCATTCCAATTGCAAAACGACCCCGCGACACAAACGCATTTGGCGTCGGGCGCATGGCAGGTGAACGCGACGGGACGTTTGAGGTTGCCTTTGAAACTTTTTTTCATCTTGTTATTTCTCCTTTGATCTCGGGTTTGGTTGTGTCTTCCAATGAGCATCCTCCTCCGGTTTCGCCCTCCGCAGGTGAGGTCATTGAGAGATTGATTTCCCATGGGGTTTGGTCGTCTGCGGGCTTGCTTAACGTCAGCCCGCAACGTTGCAGTAACCGGAGCATGGCCGCATTATCGGCGGAAAAAAACGTTGTCAATTTCTCGATCCCTGCCTCTCGCGCCACCGCCACCAGCACCTCAAATAATTTTTTGCCAACGCCCCGCTCCCTCCACGGATCGCCTACAACGAGTGTCAACATGGCTTTTTTCGGTTCAATCTTCCAGTAATGCGCCAAACCAACCCATGGCGCGAGCCGCCGCTGGTTGCGGGTTACCTCGGTTTCGAACCATGCCACAATCGTTACACAGACAGGAAACTCGGTCTGCAAATAACGATCGAGATTGGCGGCGGACGGGGCATGGATGGATTGAAAAAGCACTTCCGAAAGCGTGCGAACGGAGAGCGATTCGCCCAACTCCCGCAACTGCGATTCGTCGTCAGGCGTTGTCAGTCGAAGTCGCAAGAACCTGCCATCGGGCAGTCCACGCTCCACGCCGGCTTCCAACTGCTTACAAATGGGCTGCTCGATTTGTTGCGCTTCGAGCGGTTCGGTGTCGGTGGAAATCATCACTTTCATCCCGATTTCCTTTCGATTTTCATGCCGCCTTCTCCGTTTCGTTCGATACACTCCGCTCTGGCGCGGTTGCCCAGAGACTCGCGTCAAAAACCGCTTCCTCGATCACCGAGAGAAGGTCGTGCCTCGAAAACGGTTTTGCAAGGACAGCACGCGCACCGATCCGTGCCGCCGCTTCGCGCACGCCGGATTCATCGTCGGTTGTTGTCAGCACCAGTGGAACAAACGGCAATACCCGTGTCACGCGCCCCCAGAACTCCAACTCGGCACCCGTCTGGCGTGATACATCCGCCAGGATCAAATCCAACGGCGCGCAAATCGAGCCGAGCCAGAACGCGGCGCTACCCGTGTCCTCGCACGGGATCACTTCATATCCCTCATGCTCCAGCACTTCGGCCAGTGTTTTGCGAAAATCCACGTCTTCCTCGACCAACAGAATAGTTCCCCGTTGCAAGCTCTCGTTCATGGCGCACCTCCGTTTCCATTTGCGATCTGCCTCTCGCGCACCAGTTCCACCGAGCAGGGCGCGGTGAGCGCGACACGCTGGGCGACCGAGCCAAGCAAAAATCGTGAGATCGGTTTTCGCGCGTGCGTTCCGACCATGATTAAGTTCGCACCCCATCGCCGCGCCTCGTCGGTAATTTCATCCGCAATGGCACCCTCGCGTACCACATAAGAAACTTTTCGCCCGCGTCGTTTCAGGTTTCCTGCGGTGATTGCGGTGGCGCGCTCGATTGATTTTCTTGCCGATGCAAAAAACTTCCCAGCCTCAATTTGTGTTTCGGGTGTCGTCGCAAAAACAGGCATCGGCGACACCACCGTCACTAAACGAAAATGGGTCCCCGGCGGCCAATGACGTTTCGATGCTGCGCGCACGGCAGCGCCGCCTAGCGGCGAGGCATCGGTCGTAATGAGCACTTTCATACGGTCAAATCCTCCTGACAACGCAAGCAGGCGTCGCGTCCGACCGTGCACGCGCAAGAATCGCGCAACGCCCAGCGCATCATTTTCACCACGTCGATCGGGTCCGCCGACCGTCGCAGGCATCCGAAGACTCCGTATCGCCACGCCTCTTCCTGTTCCTTGCGACAGCCATCACCGCTCAAGACAATCACCGGCACCGTTGGCGCGGCCGCTCTGATTCCCAGCACCATTCGATCGCCGTCCCCGCATCCGCAGAGGCACGACACTTCCAACACCACTCCGTCCACCGAACCGCGATTACGCCAGAGAAAATCCGCCGCGCTGACCGAGTCACCTTCCAGAACGACCTCGTAACCAGCATCGGCCAGGCTGACAGCCAGCGCGGCGCTCGAATCCTCGTCCCCGTTCACCAACAAAATCTTTGGCTTAGTCATCGCGCTCCTTCGAAAAGCACGCCCAGTGCCACGCCGTTTTCGTGCTGGAAATTCCCTCGGATCGGATACAATTCGGACATCGTGTCGGAAAGGGTGTCAGGATTCGGACAAAACTGTTGCAGTTGTTCTGATGAACGCTTGGCTCACTCTTTTTTTTATTTTGCCGATCCGTCACTTGTGATCGAGTGCTAATGCTAAGAGTATGTGTAACTTAGACATTAATTACGTGAAAATCTCCACTGAATTGGTCTGCAGCGCCGAGGGGATTCCAGGCAAAGCTGGGATTGGCGACCGAGACTTTTCCGATGCTCGTGGCTTCGATGCCAAAAGGATTGCTGTCATTGTCAGTTTCGACGGTCGCGAATGTGACGCTGCCGACCATCCCAACGACTGAAATCCATGCGTCGCGGAATGTGCCAGCCACACTCATTTTGCCCAAGGTAGCTTTGCCCGGCAGCATCCCCGCTCCAGACAGCGTTACGTCTGCGGCAAAATCACCGGCGATTGGGGGCGTCGCTTTGGAATCGCCCTTGACGCTGATACTGCCGATGCTGGGCGCAAGAATGATTGCGCGACCGACGCGGGCCGCCGCGAGGCTCTTGATGGAACTATCGAGGTCAACGGTTACTCCATCGCCGATGGAGTGGATTTTGAAAGTCGTCAGTGTGGCGGGTGTTCCACCGGCGATGATGTCGGCGTTGATGTCACGCACGGCGACGCTGATCAGCGCGCCCAGCAGCGAAACTCCGTCGCCAACGATGTTGGCAGTCTTGCCGCTAATGCCGCGCAGCCCGCCATTGCCGGTTACCTCCGTGAGGTTGGCTTGTCCATCACCGGCGAGCGTTTTTTTGACTTTGATGCCGAGCGTACTGGTGAGCGTGTCCGTGTTGGTGAGTGTGATACGGGTTTCACCGTCAACGGTGCTCACCTGCATGGTGCCCGCGCCTTTCAGAGAGAGATTGACGAGATCGCCATCAGGGTCCGTGAAATAGCTGTTCAGAGCGGTATCGTTGTCGGTGATGGTGATCATCGCGGTGGCGGGCGCGCCGAGAGTGACCCCGCCTTGCGAGTTAGTAAGCGTCAGATTGATCGTCTCCGGACCCTCAAAGGCGCCGTCGTTGAGGATCGGCACTGGCACGGTGTTGCTGGTTTGCCCTGCCGCAAAATTGACTGTGGCGACGGTCGTCGTGAAGTCCGCGCCCGCCGTCGCTGATCCGTTGCTGGTAGAGAACAATACCGAAACAGCGTCCGCGGTGTCGCCGGTTCTTGAGAGAGTGACGTTGAGCGCTTTCCCAGCTTCCGAAATCGTGAAAGTGGCGGCGGAGAATCGAACTTCATTCGGGTGCGGAAATTCAACATCATCATTCTGGATTGTTCCCGTGGCGCTGATTGTTTCCCAACGCACGGCGCCTTGGTTCAGTAGAATCGAGACATTGCTACTACCCCAATTGGCCGTTGCCAAATCCTGTCTGCCATTCCCATTGAAATCTCCTGCCGCAACGGAGTACGGGGTCGTCCCGACGGCAAAATCGGTGGCCGTGCCAAAACCGCCCGCCCCATCCCCGATCAACACCGAGACACTGTTGCCGCCATAATTGGCCGTCGCTACGTCTTGATTGCTATCTCCATTGAAATCTCCCACCGCAAACGGAAACGGGCCTGTCCCCGTGCCAAAATGAGTTGCCGTGCCAAAACTGCCCGACCCATCTCCGATCAAGATCGAGACATTGTTGCTGTCATAATTGGATGTTGCCAAGTCTTGGTTGCCATCCTGATTGAAATCTTCCACCGCAACAGAAGTCGGACCTGTCCCCACGCCAAAATATGTTGTCGCACCAAAACCACCCGCGCCATCGCCGATCAAAATCGAGACGTTGTTGCCGCCGTAGTTGGCTGTCGCCAAATCCTGTCTGCCATCCCCATTGAAATCCCCCACCGCAACAGAAGTCGTCCCCGTTCCCGCCGCAAAATTTGTAGCCGAGCCAAACCCGCCTGCTCCATTGCCCAATAATATCGAGACAGTATTGCCGTAGTAATTGGCCGTGGCCAAGTCTAGGTTGGCATCGCCGTTAAAATCTCCCACCGCGATGGCGTGCGGTCCCGCGCCCACCCCAAAACTGGTAGCAGCGCCAAAAATACCCGTCCCATCCCCAATCATAATCGAGACGGTATCACTGTTGAACCAATTTGCCGTGGCCAAGTCCTGCGTGCCATCCTCATTGAAATCACCCACGACAACGAAGACTGGTCCGGTCCCCGCGCCAAAATAAGTGGCCTCACCAAAATCCCCCGCTCCATTCCCAATCAAAATCGCGACATTGTTGCTGTTGATGTTGGCCGTCACCAAATCGAGGTTGCCATCCTCATTAAAATCCCCCACCGCATTGAAGTGTGGGTTCGCCATCGCCGTAAAATTAGTGGCCGCACCGAAGAGATCGTCGGTTTCCGTGTTGAAACCCACTGCAGCCACGCCCAATACGATCGAGACATTGTTGCTCGTGTTGTTTGCCGTGGCTAAGTCCTGGATGCCATCCTCATTGAAATCCCCCACGACAATCGCGCGCGGATTCGTCCCTACGCTAAAATCGGTTGCTTCACCAAAATTGCCCGAACCATTGCCAACCAATACCGAGACTTTCTGATTGCCATAATTTGCCGTCGCTAGGTCGAGGTTGCCGTCCCCGTTGAAATCTCCCACCACAACGGAGTAGGGATTCATTCCCACGCCAACATTGGTCACCACGCCAAAACCACCCGCCCCATTGCCCACGCTAATCGAAACATTATTGCCGCTGTCGTTTGCCACCGCCAAATCGAGATTGCCGTCTCCATTGAAATCTCCCGCCGCGATGGAACGCGGATTCGTCCCCGCGCCAAAATTTGTTGCCGAACCAAAACTGCCCACTCCGTTCCCCAGCAAGACCGAGAAACTGTCGCTGGAATAATTAGCCGTGGCCAAGTCCTGGTTTCCATCCTCGTTGAAATCTCCTTTCGTGACAAAGACCGGGCCGGCATCCACGCCGAAATGAGTTGCTTCACCAAAATTGCCCGATCCATCCCCGATCAGAATGGAGACATTGTTGCTGATAAAATTTGCCGTCGCCAAGTCGAGGTTGCCATCTTCATTAAAGTCTGTCACCACAACGGAGTACGGATTCGTCCCCGCGCCAAAATTCGTCGCCGCACTAAAACCGCCCGCCCCATTGCCCAGCAAAATAGAGACATTGTTACTGCCCTCATTGGCGGTCGCTAAGTCCAGGTTCCCATCCCCATTGAAATCCCCTACAGCAACGGAGTGCGGATTCGTCCCCGCGCTAAAATTGACAGGTTCCCCAAAACCACCCGACCCGTTCCCCGTTAAGACCGAGACATTGTGGCCGAGAGCGTTTGCCGTCGCCAAATCCAGATTTCCATCTTCATTGAAATCTCCCGCCGTGACGGTCACCATTCCCAATCCCGCGGCAAAATTGGCTGCCGCTCCGAAGAGATCGTTGGTCGGATTGCTCAAAGTGACCGTGAAATCTTCATCGGTCTCAAATTTCGTGTCCCCATTGACCGTCACGTTGATCGTCTGACTGGTTATCCCGGGGTTGAACGTAACTGTGCCACTCGTGCTCACGTAATCGTTGTCCGCGACCAAGGCCATGCCGTCCTCCGTGGCATAGTCAACCGTGACCGGCTGGGTACTGGCCATCGAGAGTATTACCTCGAACGCGATAGGGCTCGAACCTCCATTGCCCTCCGACTGCGATACCACGCCACCATTGCCAAATGTCAATTCGAGATCACCCGTCGCCGGCGCGAGTCGCTCCTCCAGCACCTCAACCATCAAAATAGTATTATGCCGGAAATGGTGTGGTTGTCGCCGAGACGACACGGTGGAACTCACTCCACTTCCACGCCAAGTCTCATTTCCTCGCAACTGTATTTTCTGATGGCAACGATAGTTCATGGGAAAAAGTTTTTCATCACACACGCGATAGAACCTGATAAAATAAGCTTCGCTCGAAATCGGACAACCAGCGCGGTGCTCGAATCCTCGTCCCCGTTCACCAACAAAATCTTTGGCTTAATCATCGCGCTCATTCGAAAAGCACGCCAGATGCCACGCCGATTTCGTGCGGGAAATTCCCTCGGATCGAATCCATTTCGGACATCGTGTCGGACAGGGTGTCGCCGAGAGGACAGTTTGGAGATCGTGGCGACACCGATCCAGCTTTATAAATCAGCCTGTTTGAAAACCTTTTCTCGGCCGGATTTTGACGGCGCCTTGTAGATCCTGACGAAAAAATCTCCCCAACGGCATTGCTTTACTTCAGTGTCTTAGGAGTATTCTTCCCCTCGGTCCGCTTTGTCCAGCGCAAGAGGGTGCGCGAGGTGATGCCCAGCAGGTACGCCGCTTTTTCTTTGTTGCCCCCGCATTGTTTCAGCGTTTCGGCGATGATGTGGTCTTCCGCCTCGCTTAACGGTGTGCCGTGCGGGATTTGAAATTGCGCGCCTTTGCTGCCGAGTCCGCGCGTGGAGGGACGCGGCGCGTGAATCTCAAATTGCTCGATCGCGTCGCCCGCGGCCAGCGCGAGGGCGCGTTGGAGAACGTTCTCCAACTCGCGGACGTTACCCGGCCATTCATACTCGAGAAGTTGCTGCATCGCGCCGGCGGTGATTTGTCGAACCTCTTTCTGCATCCGGCTGGCGTGTTTTTGAAGGAAATGATCCGCCAAGAGCGGGATGTCCTCTCGACGATCGCGCAACGGCGGCAGGTTGATCTGGATGACATTGAGCCGGTAATAAAGGTCTTCCCGGAATTTTTTTTCTTCAATGGCATGCCGCAAATCCACGTGGGTGGCGCTGACAATGCGCACGTCGGTCTGCACGTCGCGGGTGCTGCCGAGTCTCTGTACCCGGCCGTCTTGCAACACGCGCAGCAGCTTGGCTTGCAACGCGGTGCTCATCTCGGCAATCTCGTCGAGGAACAGCGAGCCGCTGTGCGCCAACTCGAACTTGCCGAGCTTCGAGCCAACGGCGCCGGTGAATGCGCCTTTTTCGTAGCCGAACAATTCGCTCTCCAACAATGTTTCGGGTATGGCGGCGCAACTGATCTTCACCAGCGGTGCGCTGGCTCGTGGGCTAAGGGTGTGGATGATGTCGGCGATGATTTCCTTTCCGGTGCCGCTCTCGCCCTGGATCAATACGCTCACGTCACTGGGGGCGATTTGGCGGATGAGTTTTTTCACGACCACCATCGAAGCGGCATTGCCGACGAGCGATTCTTCGCCCATTTTTCGCGCCAACTGTTCGCGCAGCCGGCGGTTTTCGGCGACAAGCCGACGTTTTTCCACCGCTTTCGCCACCGCTTTGATCATGGCATTGGGGTCAATCGGCTTTTCAATGAAATCGTATGCGCCCAGTCGCATTGCTTCCACGGCGCGCTCGACCGTGCCATGCGCGGTGATCATGATCGCTTCCAAAGCGGGTTGTTTTTCCTTGACCCGCTTCAGCAGCTCGATGCCGTCCATCTGCGGCATCAACAGATCGGTGATCAGCAAATCCGCTCTCGCCCAGTCCTGCATGTCGAGGGCTTCCTGCGCCGAGCCGTAGGTCGTTACAGCGTATCCCTCCTGGGAGAGAAGTCTTCCAACGGCGCGGCAGAGGGCTTCTTCGTCGTCCACCAATACAATTTGTACTTTCGTTTTCATGACTTTTTTGTGGGGATGGCTGCGATGGGGAGGTCCATCGAGAATGTCGTCCCATGGCCGAGAGTGCTTTCACATCCGATCTGCCCTTCATGTTCAAGGACGATTTGCTCGACTAAAGGCAAGCCCAGGCCCGTCCCTCCCGACTTGGTGCTGAAAAACGGTTTGAAGATGTTCGCGCGAAGGTCATCGGGGATTCCATTCCCAGTGTCCCCAACGCTTAACGTCACGCTCTCGGGGTGGGCGAGTGTGCGGATGGTCAGCGTGCCGCCTTCCGGCATCGCGTCCACAGCGTTGCGAACGAGATTCAGCGTTGCTTGCCAGATTTGTTCCTCGTCCAAGGACACGACCGGCATTGACGGGTCGAGCGCGAGAATCAATTTCACACGGGCTTGATCGAGCAACGGTTGAACAAGCGGTAATTGACGTTCGATCAGGCTGTTGAGGCTGGACAATTTGCGACGCGCTTCGGGGAGTCGCGCGAATTTCAGATAATCCTCTGTGATTCGTTTGATGCGTTGCACCTCGGAATCGATCGAACGCAACAACGATTTGGTGTCGTCCGGCGCCGCCACGAGTTCGCGGGTGAGAAGGTGGGCGTTGACAATGACCGAGGTGAGCGGGTTGCGGATTTCGTGGGCGAGCTTGGCCGACATCGTGCCGATAAGCGCAAGACGCTCGGCGTGCAGTTTTTCCTCCTCCATCCGCTTTCGCTCGCTGATGTCGCGGACGACCCCCGTGAACATCCGTTTGCCTTCCAAGTGAAACTCCCCAACGGCTAAGTCCATCGGGAACGTTGCGCCGTCTTTGCGGCGCCCGGTGACTTCGCGGCCAAAACCGATAATGTGCGCTTCGCCGGTTTTTATATAATTGTGGATGTAGCCGTCGTGACGGCTCTTGTCCGGTTCCGGCATCAGGATCGAAACGTTTTGGCCGATCACCTCTTCCGCGGTGTACCGAAAAATGCGTTCGGCCGATTTATTGAACGATTGAATGACGCCGCGCTCGTTGATCGTGATGATGCCATCCACGACATTGTCCATCACCGAGCGCAATCGCTCTTCGCTCTCGCGCAAGGTCGCAGCCGCGCGGCGGCGGGCCGTGATATCGCGCAGGATCGCCGAGCGCCCAATCGTGCGTCCCGTGCTGTCGCGAATCAGCGCTACGCTCACTTCCACGTCGAGTGAACGGCCGTCGCGCGTTACGCGGACGGTTTCGAGGCGGCAATTCCCTTTTTCCGTGAGTTGATTTTGGATCCAATCCAACTCTCCCGCCTCAATCCGGTCGGCCGGCACCAGAACCGTCAATGGCTTGCCAATCATTTCTTCTTCCCGCCACCCGAACAACTCCTCCGCCGCGCGATTCCAGGATCGGAACCGGTTGGCCTCGCAAACCATCAAAATCGCATCCGCGCTTTGATTGAAGACGTTTTCGAGGAGATGCAAACGCCGCCAGCGATCGCTTACGATATACGCATCCATCGCCAGCGAAGCGTCGAGCATGAAAACTTTTTCCAGCGCCAACAGTGTCTCCTCCGCCACGTCGGGTTGCGAGGCATACTGCGCGTGGATTCGCGGAGCGATCAGCCGGAAATACAGGCTGTAACTCATCAAATACCATCGGGGCGATAGCCCGACCCGCTCGTGCGCCTGGCCGATCCGTTGGCGCTCCTCGAAATACGCCTCGTCAAAAGTTCCCTCGGTAATACGCAGTAAATAGGCGCGCTGCAATTGTTTGAGCCGCTCGACTGTCGTGCGGTCGGACAGTAATTGCCGCGGCTCGGGAAAGCTTAGCAGGTGCGCGTAGAACGCCTCCTCGATCTCGCCAATGTGCCGCTCCAGCAGCGGGCGTAGCGCGCGCAAGCGTTCCGCGTCGCGTGGCGTCAGGTCGAGGAATTTAATCCGCTCCTCGCGTTCG
This sequence comes from uncultured Verrucomicrobiota bacterium, assembly GCA_964348665.1. Lineage (GTDB taxonomy): Bacteria > Verrucomicrobiota > Verrucomicrobiia > Palsa-1439 > CAYGDP01 > CAYGDP01. The sequence continues at coordinate 294,678 of CAYGDP010000001.1, read as the reverse complement.
GCGGCAGTCATCACAACCGCCAGCCTACGGGCTGGCTCCGGCGGTGTCAATGGTTCATGAGAATAATTGGGAATCTTGCTCATGGTTGCAGATACGTATTCGCGATGCTTCCGATTCCGAATCCGACCAGTGCCGCAACGCTGGCCACCAACAACATTTCCAATCCGCTGCGCCACCAGCGCTGGCGCACAAACCTGCCTTTCAGTCCTCCAAAAGCAAATAATGCCGTCAACGTGCCGATGATCGAGACGGGTATCGCTGTTGCGATTGGCAACAACAAATACGGTAGCAACGGCACGAATCCGCCGATGATGTATGTAACGCCCATCGTAATCGCGTTACCGAGCGGTTCCTCCAGGGTTTCTGGACAAATTCCAAGCTCTTTATGCGCCATATCTTCCAGTAACAGTTTCGGATTGCTCATCAATCGTTCGACCACGTGCCCGATCTCATGGTCGCTATAGCCGCGCTCCCGGTACATTTTCCAAATCTCGCGCCGCTCGCCTTCGGGGTCAGTCGCAATCGCTTCTGTCTCTTCCAGCAACAGCCGCTCCATGTATTCACGCTGCGATTTGCTGGAAAGATAGGAACCTGCCGCCATCGAGAGCGATTCCACCGCGACCACGACCAAACCCGACAGAACGACAATTTTGGGATTTTGCGTTCCCGCGGCGATACCCGTTACCGTGCCAAGTGTGGACACAAGCCCGTCCTGCGCGCCAAATACCGCATCTCGCAATCGTGTTCGCACGGATCCATTCATTTTGTTCCCCCCGTCCTTTCCCTGGGATTGAAACTTCACAAGCCGTCGGCGCAGCCAGAGTTTGCGCAACTCATCTGCCCACACCACGGTGCTTGCCACGGCGAGCACAATAACCCAATCGGTCCATCCCAGCGGCACCGTGTTAAACAGAACTTGCATAAATGGCGCGTGGCAGGACATCACTTGAAGGACAACCGAGGCAAGCAGGCCTGCCAGAAGGAATTTGTTGCCGAAAAATCCAATTTGAAAGACCGACCGGAGATGAGAGCGCGCATTGAGGATGTTAAACCACTGAAATGCGACCAGCACCGTGAATGCCAGGGTTTGCGCGTGTTCGTACGAGCGACCACTGGCCAATGCCCAGGCAAATAGACCGGCTGTTCCAAAACCCATCACGGGAATCAAGAGCGCAGCCCGTTCCATGGATGCCCTCGAAAGGATCCCCGCCTCACGACGCGCGGGAGGACGCCTCATTTCATCTCCCTCCGCCTTTTCCATGACCAGGTTAATGTCGAGCAGGCCATCGGTGACCAGATTAATCCAGAGAATCTGGGCGGCGCGCAGCGGCAAGGGCAGTCCGGCGAGCAACGCAGTCGTCAGAGCCACAATCTCCGCGGCGCTGGTTGAAAACAGGTAGAAAACCGTCTTTCGGATGTTGCTGAAAATGACGCGTCCTTCTTCCACTGCGCTGACGATCGAGGCGAAATTATCGTCCGTAATCACCATGGCAGCGGCGCTCTTGGCAACCTCCGTGCCCGTAACACCCATGGCCACGCCGATGTCCGCTTTTGTGAGTGCGGGAGCATCATTGACACCGTCACCGGTCATCGCGACGACGTGTCCTTTGCGTTGAAAGCCCTCGACGATTCGTAACTTATGCTCCGGTGCTACTCGACCAAACACCGCCACGCGATCCAACGCAAGATCCAACTCGGATTCGCTCATTTTGCGCACCGCCGACCCTTCCAGTGCGAGGCTATTTTTGTTGGCAATTCCTAACTCGGTCGCAACTGCCTGACCAGTGAGCAGGTGATCGCCCGTGACCATTACCGTTCGAATACCAGCGTTGCGGCAGAGCGCAAGCGCCTCCCGCGCCTCGGGTCGAGGCGGGTCCATCTGCCCCGTCAATCCTAGAAAGACAAGTCTTCCGCGCAGGCATTCGAAGTGATCGGTCAATTCTCGGGAAGGCAGTTGTGCCTCGGCGAACGCCAACACTCGCAGTCCCTCGGCCGCCATCGCGCGTTGTGCATCGATAATAACCTGTCGCGCGGGCGCTTGCGCCGGTAGTTTATCCGTTGTGCTTCCCCGCCGATACGCATGACAGAGAGAGAGTACTTCTTCGGGAGCGCCTTTGACGCACACCCGCAAATCGGCGTGCAGATGACCGTGCCGGTGTGCCGTCGCCATGAGCCGAAAGGAAGGGTCGAAGGGAATTTCCCATTCGCGAGGCGACTCGTGGCGCAACAACTCGGCGTCTAAACCCGCTTTGGTGGCGGCAACAATCAACGCTCCTTCGGTCGGGTCGCCTTCGATTTGCCAGGAATCGTTTCGCATCGGCGATCGAAGGTGCGCATCGTTGCAAAGCGCCCCCACTTCCAACAGCCGCATCCAATCTCCCTGTGTTGCCGGGCTTGGCAACTGTCCGTTCGGCAATCTAAATTCTCCTGTAGGATCGTAACCGATCCCCGTCACGTGGATCGTTTCACCACTCACAAAGAGGCGCGTCACCGACATCTCGTTCTTGGTGAGCGTGCCGGTCTTGTCCGTGCAAATTATGGTGGCGCTCCCCAGGGTATCCACAGCGCCCAGTTTGCGGATGATGGCGCGTTTGCGAGCGATTCGTTGCATGCCAACGGCCAAGGCAATGGTGACCGCGACGGGTAACCCTTCGGGGATGACGGATACGATTTGGCTCAACACCACCATAAAGACATTTTGGGCAGGCAGACCCCGCAGCAATCCAATCAGAAACACAACCGGCATCACTGCCAATGTGGTGACGACGATGATTCGGCTTAGATTTTTGATCCGTAGTTGCAACGGGGAAGGAGGCTCAACCGTTTCTTGCACCAAGGCGGCAATCTTTCCCAGCTCGGTGCGCATTCCCGTGGCGACAACAATTGCTTCGCCACGCCCCGATGCAATGTTTGTTCCCGCAAAAACCATATTGCGGCGATCCGCCAATGCCACATACCCCGAAATCGGCGCCACCCGCTTCGTTACCCCTGTGGATTCACCCGTCAGCGCTCCTTCCAACGCAATGAGAACCGTCGCTTCCGTCAGGCGCGCGTCCGCGCCGATGCGATCGCCCGCCGCAAGAATCAGCACGTCCCCCGGCACGACCGTGGAACTTGGCACCGTCAGGATTTTGCCGTCCCGGCGCACGCGCGACTGCGGCGCGGAAAGCTTTTTTAGCGCCGCCATCGAACGCTCGGCGCGGCCTTCCTGGATGAAGCCAATGGCGGCGTTGACGACCATCACAAAACAAATCACACCGGCATCTTTAAACTCCCCCAGCGACAAAGCGACCACAGCCGCGCCCAGCAACACATAGATGAGCGGGCTTTGAAATTGGCGCAGAAACAGCATCCACCGCGGCGTGCCGGCCTTTTCGCGCAGCTCGTTGTGTCCGAAAATACGCAGTTGTTCCGCCGCATTCCGCTCGCTCAATCCAACCGCAGCATCCACGCCCATTCGTAGTGCCACTTCTTCCGCGGTCCACTCATGCCATTCGCCGGGGCGAGCTGCGGGCTGTGCCGATTTTTCCAATACAGCAGTCATTGTGTTTGTTTTTGGCGAACAACCTCCACCGAACACGGTGCCGTTGCGACAACACGCTGGGCGACCGAGCCGAGCAGAAACCGGGAAAAACGACGGCGGCCATGAGTGCCAACCATGATCAAGTCCGCTCCCCATTCCTTTGCCTCGGTGATGATTTCATCGTCGGCGAGGCCCTCCCGGATGACAAAGGAGACTTTTTTTCCCTCGGTTCCAATCGAAGCGGCAATTTTGCGAACGGCAGTTTCCAGCGCGTCATATTCGGCTTGGGACAGGTAATAGGATTTACCCTTCACATACCGACGATGGGGTGGCTGTGCGTAGGGCGGGCTTTCGACAACAACAACGAGGCGTAGTTCGGTACGCGCCGGCCATTGCCGCCGCGCAGCCGCGCGGGCGACCCACTCCGTATTGGGTGTTGCATCAATCGCAATGATCACTTTCATGGATGTTCTCCAGTTGTTTTTTCTTTCTCCAAAATCGCCAGCGTGGTTTTTAGCACAGTGTCGGGGTTGAGCGAGATGCTGTGAATGCCTTGCTCGACAAGAAACTCCGCAAATTCGGGGTAATCACTCGGCGCCTGTCCGCAGATTCCGATCTTGCGCCCCTTGGAACGGCAGATTTGAATCACGTGCGCGATCATTTTTTTCACCGCGGCGTTGCGCTCGTCGAAAATGGGGGCGACGATTTCGCTGTCGCGATCCACACCGAGAATGAGTTGAGTCAAGTCATTCGAACCGATGCTGAAACCGTCGAATAATTCGGCAAATTCCTCGGCCAGAATCACATTGCTTGGAATTTCGCACATCACGTAAATCTCCAGTCCATCCTCGCCCCGCTTGAGCCCGTGCTTCTCCATTTCGGCAATGACTTTGCGGCCTTCCTCGATGGTACGGCAGAAGGGAATCATTAGTTTGAGGTTTTTCAGCCCCATTTCGTCCCGGACAAGTTTCATCGCGCGGCATTCCAGGGCAAAGCCTGCTTGGTAGCGTGGGTTGTAGTAGCGCGAGGCGCCGCGAAACCCGATCATCGGATTTTCTTCGGTCGGCTCGTAGTTGCGACCTCCGATGAGATTGGCGTACTCGTTGGTTTTGAAATCGCTCAAGCGCAGGATCACGTCTTTCGGGTAAAACGCGGCGGCGATCATCGCAACGCCTTGCGCGAGTTTATCCACGAAGAACTGGGGTTTGTTGCTGTAGCCCGTAGTAAGCCGATCAATCTCGGCTTTCACTTTTAGATCGTCGAGCCGTTCGTAATCGAGCAGGGCGAGCGGATGAATCTTGATAGAGGTGGTGATGATGAATTCCTCGCGCGCCAAGCCAACACCATCATTGGGGATGAAAGAGAGCGCAAAGGCTTCCTCCGGGTTGCCGACGTTCATCATGACTTTCGTCTGCGGTCGCGCGAGGCCGATGAGACTTACACGCTCAACCTCGAAGCGGAGTTTTCCTTCGTACACGAAGCCCGTGTCGCCTTCGGCGCAGGAGACGGTGACGGGATGGCCTTCTTTGACCGTTTCCGTCGCTTGTTCCGCGCCAACGATGGCGGGCAGTCCGAGTTCGCGACTGACAATCGCCGCGTGGCAGGTGCGTCCGCCGCGATTGGTGACGATGGCGGCGGCTTTTTTCATGATTGGCTCCCAATCGGGATCGGTCTTGTCGGTAATCAGCACTTCGCCATCGCGAAATTGATCGAGAAATTGGGCGTTCTTGATGACGCGAGCGGGGCCAGAGCCGATTTTTTCGCCGACGCTGCGACCCGTCGTTAGAATGCGGCCGCGCTCGCGCAGGTGATAGGTTTCAAGGATGTTGGTGTCTTTCTGGGACTGCACCGTTTCCGGGCGAGCTTGCAGGATGAATAGCTCTCCCGTCCGTCCATCCTTCGCCCACTCCATATCCATCGGGCAAAATCGGCCGTGTGCAGCGCTGTAGTGATCTTCGATGAGGCAAGCCCAGCGCGCCAGGGTAAGGATTTCATCATCCGTGATCGCGAACCGCGCGCGGTCGGCGGGCGGGACCGGGACATTCTTGACCATTTTCCCTCCGCCTAAGTCGTAAATCAACTTGAACTCCTTTGTGCCGATGATTTTTTGCAAGATCGGATGCGACCCTGTTTTGAGCGTCGGCTTGAAAACCAAGAACTCATCAGGGTTCACCGTGCCTTGCACGACGTTTTCGCCAAGTCCGTATGCGGCATTGATCAGGATCGCATCGCGAAATCCGGTCTCGGTATCAATGGAAAACATCACGCCCGATGCAGCCAGATCGGAGCGCACCATTCGTTGCACGCCAATGGAAAGGGCAATCTTGTCATGGCCGAATCCCTTGTCCACCCGATACGAAATCGCGCGATCAGTGAACAGCGACGCGAAGCTCCGCTTGCATGCTTCCAGCAAAGCTGCGTGGCCTTCCACGTTCAAATATGTCTCCTGTTGCCCCGCGAAACTGGCATCGGGCAAATCCTCCGCCGTCGCGCTGCTGCGGACGGCAACATCCACCGCCGTACCCCCACCCAGGCGATCATACGCCTCTAGAATTTCCAATGCCAACTCGGATGGCAACGACGCACCCAGAATGGCGTGCCGGATCTGCCGCCCGCGCGCCTGCAGATTCTCCATGTTGCGTGTATCAAGGTCGGCCAGAATCCCCCGAATGCGCTGGTCGAGTTTTGCTTCGCGCAGAAATAACCGGTACGCCTCCGCCGTAATGGCAAACCCATTGGGCACTTTCAATCCTTTCGGGCAAAGTTCGCGAATCATCTCGCCCAACGATGCGTTTTTTCCACCCACCAGAGGGACGTCGCCGATGCCGATCTCTTCGAACCATTGAATCCATTGTATCCGGTTCATTGTTTTGTTCATTTCGCCGTCGCAATCGCGTTCCAAACTCGAGAAGGTTTCGATCGGTCGTGCGCATACCAGGTTCTAGAGCCAGCACGACTTGGCAACTCGACAGGGGACCCACCTCGAATGGGTTGAGATGTTATCTTGGAAACGTTCACGTCTTTTGTTTCGATTTGGATGGCGATTTTTCTGCCGGTTTTTCCGATGACTGTTCCCGGACAACTTCGACAGAACAGGGCGCCGTGGCAGCAACCCGTTGCCCGACCGAGCCTAGCAGTAAACTCGTCAGTGGCCGGCGACTGTGCGTGCCCAGCATGATCAAATCCGCCTTCCACTCCGCGGCTTCAGCGATAATCTCATCCGGCGGATTCCCCAAACGAATCGTATGACTCACCAAAGATCCATTTTTTGTTAAGAGTTTTGAGGCGCAAACGATCTTTTTCTCGACTGCGTCTCGCGTCTTGGGAAAGAGGGACATCGGCTCTTCCGTTGCCAAGTATTCACTGCCGATGGGGTAAACGAATCGTGAGGTCTCGATTACCGAGATCACTCGAAATTCGCTCCGAGATGGCCAGGGTCGTAGGGCAGCGACACGCACAGCGGCGCCGCCGTTGGGTGTCATATCCATCGCAATTAATATTCTCATCGATTCCTTTCATTCAAGGTATCCCCTCGAATTTTGTCGGCCTCGTCAATCGCAGGACTCATTTCCACAGTGTTTATGCCACGGAAGCGAAGGTTTTCGTCCAGAACCAAGCTCGGCCTGCGCCCTTGCAAGATCGCTTTTAATAGTATGAGAGAAAAGCCTTTCATGCCGCCTTGGCTACGGTTTCCGCGCCGGAATGGATATCCTGGATTCGATGCAATAGCGCAATTCCTTCCGCGAAAGGGCGTTGAAACGAATTGCGGCCGACAATTGACCCAAACGATCCCCCGGCATGCAATTGACGCACTTCCTCCAGCACTTCGTTGGTCGTTCGCGCCGCCCCGCCGGAGTTGATGACGACACGATGACCATCGAACGCGGATCGAACGACCAGATGCGTGCGATCCGACAAAGACTCCACCGGGATGTTCTCGAATGTTTTGTGTTTGATCGAATCTGGCAACGCAACAAGAGCGCGGGTCGGTTTGCACTTGATCACGTGCGCGCCAAGTTGCGCGGCGATGTGAACGGCATAACAAACAACATCAACGGCTGTTTGCGACTCCTTGGAGGGCAACCCGCTTCCGCGAGGGTAAGCCCACACGACGACAATCAACCCAGCGACTCGTGCGTCTCGCACCAATTCACGGACTTGCGCATACATTTCACGTGCCCGCGCCGAGCCAGGATAAATTGTGAACCCGACCGCGGCACAGTTTAGACGCAACGCGTCATCAACCCAAGCCGTCAACGCCGGAAACGGGTCAGCCGAATCCGGTATCATCCCGTCATGGGAGTTGACTTTCAGTATCATTGGCAAATGCGCCGCTGCGATCGTATCCGCCGCTGCCTCGATCGCGCCGAGCGGAGCGGCATAGGCGTTACAACCCGCGCCCGTCGCCAGTCGAGCGTGATAGACAGGATCAAATCCAGCCGGATTGGGTAAAAAACTGCGGGACGGTCCGTGCTCAAAACCCTGATCCACGGGCAGAATGACGAATTTTCCGGTGCCGCCAATGCGACCGTGATTGGCAATCCGCAGAAAATTTCTCCGCTGCGCATGTGTCAATTCCGGATACCAACTCAAGATTTCTGATATCTGCTTTGTGATCATAAGGCTTCTTCTTTTCGCAAGGTCAATCCGGGTCTTACGGTTGGATGCGGCTGCGCCAACTTGTATTGCCGCACCGCGCGGTCCTCGCGAACGTCTCCGTGCCGCCGCGTAAGCCGAAGTTTGCGCCGCTGCCTTACTCGTCGTCGAATTTTTTCTGCCACCATAGCAACCGCTTCATAAACGGTTGGCGCGGATTCTGTTGCATAAACATCGTGACCGGAAATCTCGCACTGCACGCTTGCCCGGAACTGACGCTGCGACGGGGAGCGGCTTTGCCGCACTAAAGTCACCCGGGCGCGCATCAAACGCGGCGCGAGCAACTCAAGCGATCGCAACTTCGATTCAATCACTCCGAGCAATGCGTTCGATATAGAAAAACCTATCGAGCGAACGATGATATCCATGGCTACTCTCCTCAAAAGCATTGTATATGCCCATTCAATATTGTGCAGAATCAGCTGTCTTCTACGCGGTCGAGCCGACATTTTGACCGAAAAGTTGTCGTCTCACAGACATGCTGTCGTTCGATTCTATCCAGTTCCCTCACGCTTCTGCATGGAACAAGGTGTGCTGTTCTTCCAACCGAAAGGAGTCCTTTTATGAAACACAAATTGCTGGTGGCGGTGGATGGAGAGAAGACTTCGTGGAAAACGGCGATTTACGTCGGACGCGCCTGCGCGTCCGCCAAGTCGCCCTTTTGCGAAGTGGTTGTATATCATGTCCTCCCGGAATTTCCCTCGTATGCCGCGCAGGAGCGCGTCACGCCGGAATTGCTCGAATCCTTTGAGAGCGAAACCAGGATGGCGGGAAAGATTCTGCTGGCCGAGATGAAGGCTCGCATCGCCCGCGAAGGCGTGAAACCCGAGCTGATCACCACCGAGCTTTCCAAAGCGCGCGGCAGTGTCGCCGCGCAAATCCTTGCCACCGCGCGAGCGCATCATTGCGACACGATCGTGCTGGGACGGCGCGGAAAATCCATGATCGGACAATTTTTTATGGGAAGTGTCGTGGAAAAAATACTCCGCAACCCGACCGGATTGACAACCTGGGTGGTGGAATGATTGCTTCAGGCTGCTCGTGCGGCCAGCCGGCAAATCCGGAAACGTTTCCGGATTTCAAATCGGTCAACGTTGACTAATTTGGTTTTCCCTCTCAACCGCGCCTCTCCGTACGGAGGGATAGAAGTATGACCAAAACGGGAAACGTTTCCCGTTTTGGTCCGGGGACGTCCGGCGCGTTGCTCCATCCCTAATCTGTCTGTGTTGATGGCAAATCACTTCGTAATTAATTTGGAATCCAGCAGTGGAATAAAGGCTTTCTATTGGAGGGATTTATTGTAAATACTCGAAAAATCCATCGCGCCATCCCTATGAACTGTTTGATCCAAAAACTGACCGCCGTCTGCCGGAAACATTTGCTCGATGAGAAATGGCTGCTGGCACCGTCGTTGCGCGCCGGTCATCAGTGGCTCGATCAAGTGGCGCTCGGCGGTCAGGCGGCGGTGAATGTCCGTGTGAAAACCCTGCGGTCGCTGGCGCTGGAGTTGGCCGCGCCAGCGATGGCGGATCGAGGGCTAAAGATGTTGCGCGGCAAATCAGGCCCGTTGCTGGCCGAACAGTTATGGAATCGGCTTAAAGAAAAAAATCCATCCGGGTATTTGACCGAATTGACACCATCGCTCGGATTGTTCGAGATGATTGATTCGACGTTGCAATCGCTGCGGCTGGGGGGCTTGGACGCGACAGAAGTATTGGCAAGAAATTTTGAAGTGGCCAAGAAAGGCGAGGAGATCAAGTTTTTGTTAGGCGAGTATGGCAAGGAATTGAAACGGCGCGCGTGGGTGGATTATGCGGAAGTGTTGGCGATAGCGACCGAGCGGGTGCGAACGGATGTCACGGACGTAGAACAGGTTGTATTGTTGGAACCCGCCGATCTGGAGTGGAGCGCGGTCGAGAAAACATTCCTGGATGCGTTCCCGAAGAAGACACGCTTGCCCGTGGACGAACCGACTTCGGTGGTTGCCAATCCGGCGATGTTTCAAGCGGTTGGCGAGGTGAACGAAGTGCGCGAAGTGCTGCGTCGTTGTTTGGCGAACGGTTGGCGTTGGGATGAGGTGGAGCTGCTCCACACCGATGCGCAAACGTATGTGCCGTTGATGTTTGAGTTGGTGGAGCGGTTTAGGTTTGATGACGCTGGCGAGGTACGATTTGGAGTGACGTTCGCCGACGGGTTGCCGGTGCGGTATTCCCGTCCGGGCCGAGCATTGATGGCTTGGGTGCGGTGGATCGAGGAGGAATATCCTCAAGCATTGTTGGCGGAGATGATCCAAGATGGTTTGTTGAACGTGGACGAAGAAAGCGACGGCCCGGATGGTTTTGCCGAGCTAGCGTCCGCGTTTCGCGCGGTGCCGGTCGGATTTGGCCTAAACCGTTATTTGAAGAAGCTGGGCGAGAAACTCGCTGCCTGTCATCGCGTCGCGCGCGAGATCACTTACGATGAGGATGGCGAAGTCGCGCTTAAAAAAAAGGAGTCAGCGGAACATCATGCTGCGCTTCTGATGAGATTGCGTCCCGCAATCGAGCAATTATTGGGAGTTTCCAGCCCATCCACACGAATGGAGGTTTGGGAAGCTGCGGACAAGTTTCTGACGACAACGGCGCGCGCGACAACGGAACTGGATCAATTGGCTCGCCAAAAATTACAGGAACACATTCGCGATTTGCGCGAATGGGATGTTCCCGCGGCAAAATCAACTTCAACGACCCACGATGCCTGGAGATGGTTATCGGCGATTATGACTGATCTGCGGGTCAAGGGCGAACGACCGCAGCCGGGAAAGTTGCATGTAGCCAGCATTTTCTCGGGCGGACATTCCGGTCGGGCACACACGTTCATCGTGGGGGTGGATGACAACCGGTTTCCGGGTGCGGGATTGCAGGACGCTTTGTTGCTGGATGACGACCGCCAGAAACTCTCGCGGGACTTGCTGACGTCCTCCGAGTTGCGCCGTCGCAAACAAGAACAATACCAGCGATTGTTGGGGCGATTGCGCGGACACGTGATCTTCAGCAATAGCATTCGAAGTCTCGCGGATGACCGAGAAATGTTTGCCAGCCCTGCCCTTCTCGCCGTCTATCGAGAGTCATCGAAAAAACGAGAAGCCGATCTTACCGCGCTTCAGAAAGATCGGGTGCTGGTTTCTTTCGCGCCCAATCGCGCCGACCTCTGTTTGGACGCATCGGAATGGTGGATGTGGCGATTGGGAAATCCCGTCAATGACGCCAAAAAATGGATTGGACACGATTTTCCACACCTCGCGCGCGGGTGGCGCGCGGAACAGGGGCGACGAAGCGATCAATTCACTGAATTTGATGGCAATGTTCCCGAAGCGGGGCGCGCGTTGAATCCGATGGAGGGAGATGCAAACGTGATGTCCGTAAGTCGTTTGCAAACCATCGGTAGTTGTCCGCTCCGGTTTTTCTTCCAATACGGGCTTGGATTGAAGCCGTTGAAAGAATTGAAAATTGAAGAAAGCCAATGGCTGGATGGCTCCGAAGCGGGCGCGTTGATGCACCGCGTCTTTTGCGAATTTATGACGGAACTGGTGAAATCGGGCAAAAAACCGCAGCAAACGCGGGATTGGCCGCGATTGGAAAAAATCCTGAACCGCCACATTCAAGTCGCGCGGGAGAAGATTCCGCCGCCGAGCGAGAGCGTGATCCGGCGGCAAGTGAATTCGCTGCGACGAATGGCGGCGTGGTTTTTGGCCGGAGAAGAAGAGTTTTGCAAAAAAAATCAGCCGCGCTACATGGAAGTCTCACTTGGAATAAAACCGGACGGAAAGTCAACCCTCTTGGATTGTGAAGCGCCGATTCCAGTGCGTCTTGCCGATGGAAATACAATACTTTGCCGCGGCCGGATTGATCGTGTGGACGAAATGGAGGAGGGAGAGTTTGTGTTGTGGGATTACAAAACAGGCAGCACGTATGCATATAACACGAAGAAATTGGGCGCTTTCCGCCAGGGCAGGCTCGTGCAGCATTATCTTTATTTAAAAATGGCACAACATCGCCTTGGCAAGAGAGGCAAAGTGGAACAGTTTGGCTTCTTTTTTCCAAGCGACAAAGAAAAAGGCGAGCGGATCCCCTTCCGATTGAACGACTTGGCGGCAGGCAACGTGATTCTTCAACACTTGGCTTCAATCGTTGCTAACGGCGCATTCCTCGCGACGAACGATAATGAAATGGATTGCGGGCTTTGCGATTTCAGGAGCATCTGTCGCGACACCGCTTCTGTCGCTGGCCATAGCGAAACGAAAATGGCCAAGAGTGGAAATAATAAACTGCAACCGATCCGCGGATTACGGAAAAAAGAGAAATGAAGTCGAATCTTCCCGATCAAACGGCGCGCGATCAGATCGTTGCCCCGGCGATGTTGCACCGCAATCTGATTGTCGAGGCAGCCGCCGGCACGGGCAAAACCACAAGTCTCGTGGGACGGATGATTGCATTGATCTCCGAGAGAGAATGTTCCATCGAAACCATCGCGGCGGTGACATTCACCCGAAAAGCGGCGGCGGAACTCCGGGCGCGATTTCAGATCGAGCTGGAAAAACAGGCCAAGACTTCCGTCGGCAAAAAACAAGAGCGGATACGGAAAGCAGTCGCGGGGATCGAGCGATGTTTCATCGGTACGATCCATTCCTTTTGTGCGCGCTTGCTGCGAGAGCGCCCGGTCGAGGCCGGCGTGGATGTTGCCTTTACGGAACTGGACGAAGCCGCCGACAGCCGATTGCGACGCAAAGCCTGGCGCGAACACATTGCCCGTCTGTACGCGACGGATGATCCGGCGTTGGAGCAATTGGCAGCATTGGGAGTCGAAGTCTGGCAATTGGAGGATGCTTTTGTGAAGTTGGCCGAGTATTCAGATGTTGCTGACGAAGACTGGCCGTGTCCGCCAATGCCGATGCCGGACCTGACGGGGTTGAAGCCCAGACTGGAGAAGAGAATCGAGCACATCAAAACCATTGCGGACAAATTTCCAACAGAAAACAATCATCTGCTTCAACGTTATCGTAGGATTCTGGCAATCGCTCGACAGGTGGATTGGACACAAGTTGCCGAGGTGATGGAATTGGTCGAAGAATATCAAGACAAACTAGTTGTTCCCGATGGATTTCTTGTTGGGAAAGACGGCGAAGAGCGGGATTGGTGGAACGAATATATTTCCGAAGCAAAAGCACTCACGACCCAATGGCGCATTGCGCGATACGAACCGCTGTTGCGCGCGATTCTGCCAGTGCGAAAAGAGTACGATCAACTGCGCCGCGAACAGGGCGGTCTCAATTTCCAGGATTTATTGCTCCGCGCGGCGATCTTGCTGAAACGATTTCCGGATGTGCGCCGCTATTTTCGCAAGCGTTTCACGCACCTGCTTGTGGACGAATTTCAGGACACCGACCCGATCCAAGCCGAAGTGATGCTACTGCTCACCGCGGGTGACTCCGACGAAACCGATTGGCGCAAATGCCGGCCTGTCCCCGGCTCGCTTTTTGTGGTCGGCGATCCCAAACAATCCATCTACCGGTTTCGCCGCGCCGACATTGTCACCTATAACACAGTAAAAAGAATCACCTGCGACTCCGGCGGACTGGAAGTTCATCTGACGACAAGCTTTCGCAGCGAGAAACCGATTCTGGATTGGGTGAACAGCGCCTTTGCTTCCAAATTTCCCAGTCCCAGCACTCGCTACTCGCCCGAGTATGTCGCGCTCGATCCCAGTCGGTCGGGTATCAATAAGGACTCCATTCAAAAGTTTGTCTGGCCAAAGGAACTGTCCCGCCATGACCTAATCGTAAACGAGGAATCGCGCGCGATTGCTCGGACCATTTGCCACCAGATACAGAGCGGCGGCGATCGAGGCACCGACTATCTCATACTTGCCCGCAAGAACCAGCGGCTTGGGATTTATGCTCAAGCGTTGCAGGAACTAGGCGTTCCTTGCGAAATCACGGGCGGTGCAACACTCAACGACACGCTGGAAGTGGCGCTGCTCCACGTTGTCCTCCGCGTCCTTGTTGAACCTCACAATCCAGTGGCGTTAGTCGCCGCGCTGCGCAGTGAAGTTTTTGGCGTAAGCGATCCCCTTCTCTACGCGTTTCACCGCGCGGGGGGGTGCTTCGATTTCCGTGTTCCGCTTCCCGCAAACCTCGACCCCGCCGACGCTGCGGTATTTCAGGATGCCTGGGACCGATTCCGGCGATACGCCAACTGGTTGCAACATTTGCCGCCTGTGGTGGCGTTCGAACGCATCGCGAACGATTTGGGACTCTTCGCGCGGGCGGCAGCGGAAGAAAACGGCTCGGTTCGCGCCGGCAGTCTGGGCAAAGCGCTTGAACTCTTGCGCGCGCGACAACAAGAAGCCATTACAACCGCTGGGTTGGTAGAAATCCTTGGCCGAATCGCTGAAGTAGAGGATGAAGACAGAGAGCGCGAGGATGAACATGACGGAGTGGCCGCTCATCCGGCAACCCGCCCGCGCATCCGAATCATGAACATTCACAAAGCGAAGGGATTGGAAGCCGACGCGGTTTTTTTGGCGGATCCTGCGGGGCAGAAAAAGCAGCCGCCACAAATCCATATTGACCGCGAGGGTGACCGGACGCGCGGGTATTTGGTCATCGGACCGGTCGACAGATATGGTAATCAAACGATTCTTGCTCAACCTCCTGATTGGGATACGAGGTGGAAGCTGGAGGAAGATGCGTTCGAAAATGCGGAGTACAATCGGATTATGTATGTTGCCGCCACGCGCGCCAAAAAACAGATCTCCGTCTCGTTGCGCTCTGACAAATTTAAAAACAATAATCCGTGGGAGCCGCTTCGACCAGATCTCGCCACGGTGCCTGAATTGAAATTCATCCCGACTCCGGCTCGTGAAATCATTGCACCCGCAAAGCTGTCGGAGTGCGAGGTTGCTGGAGGATCGGCTGCTGCCACAAATCGTTGGAAAGTCGCCTCGCTGAAAACGTACGATGCGAAACCGGCCAAGCTTCTTGCCTCGTCGCGTCGCGCTCCTGCCGCTGAACCGTCCGACGGCGAACATGGAACAGAATGGGGCACAGTCATCCATGCTCTCCTGCAAACGGCGATGATTTATCCACGGGCGAATCTCCTGGCTCTCGCGCAAACCGAGCTGGCTGACGCAGAACTGGATCTGGCTCTGGCGCACGACGCGATAAAACTTGTCGAGTCGGTAATGAAATCGCCGATCTGGAAGCGTGCCACAAAAAGCAAACAACGATTGGTGGAAGTCCCCTTCGAGCGAATGATCACGACGGCGGAAAATCCATCCTTCGCTCTTCCAACAATCCTCCGTGGGGTGATGGATCTGGTTTTTCTCGAAAAAGATGGCTGGGTGATTGTGGACTACAAAACTGATGTGCCGCCGAAGGGCGGTATTGATTCGTTGGTCGAGCATTATCGTCCGCAACTGGAGCTTTACGCCCGCGAGTGGCGGCGACTCGGCCTGTTGGTGTCCGAAGTCGGGTTATTCTTCACCAGAACTGGCGATTATAAAATTCTGATGTAAACAGCGAATCGGAAACCTGCTCGAATTGGTTGCGCAGCTGCAAGCGCGCTTGCCAAGTTCCTACGTAGGTCTTACCATCGGTGCGTGTCAGAAAATTCAGACAAATCGACGGCACCCGGTTCTCAATCGAAGCCGGACGATGTGCGGGCAACCCGTCACCGCACGCCATCTGAACTCGCCGCCGATACATGCCGTCGTGGGCCTCAAGTTGGCGATATGCTCGCGCACTACAAACTCGTGGAACGAATCGGCGAAGGCGCGATGGGAGTCGTGTTCAAGGCATACGAAGAATCGTTGGGGCGTCATGTGGCGGTGAAAATTCTCTCGCAACGATTGTCGAGCGACCGGGAATTTGTGCAGCGATTTTTCAGCGAGGCGCGCGCCATCGGCGCCCTGAACGACCCCAACATCATCCAGATCTATCTTGTGTCGCAGCAGAGCGAAACACTTTTTTCGGCAATGGAATTGGTGGAAGGCAAGTCTTTGGAACGGATGCTCGACGAGCACGGCAAACTCCCGGAGCGCGAAGCGTTGGATTACATTCGACAGGCGGCGTATGGTCTCCAGCACGCACACGAACAGGGAATCATTCACCGCGACATCAAGCCCGCCAATTTGATGATTACGCCCAAAGGGATTGTCAAAGTTACCGATTTCGGACTCGCCAAACAAATCTCTAGCGACAAGAAAATCACCACGACCATCACCGCGATGGGGTCGCCGCTCTATATGAGTCCCGAACAAGCGGAAGGCCGCCCGGTGGATCATCGCAGCGATATCTATTCGCTGGGAGCAACTCTGTTTCATCTGCTTGCCGGTCGTCCCCTGTATGTTGGTGAAACGCCAATGGATATCATGATGCAGCAGGTTCAACGTTCGGTGCCGAACATCCGCCAGTTCAATTCTTCAGTCTCGTTCGCGGTCGAACGAATGATGCTGCGGATGCTCGAAAAAACTCCCAGTCAACGTTACCAATCCTACCAAGACTTATTGGGCGATCTTGAACCGCTCGCCCTGGCGCGCTCTTCCACCCTCCGCACGATGCCGGTGCGTCGACCGCATGATCGTGCGCTTGTCATCGTTTTGCTCGGCCTCGTCATCGTTCTTGGCTGGTTGCTTTGGACCAAGCCAACCCGTTTAAACCCGATTCCCCCGCCTCAACCAACGGGACAAATTCAACCGCCACAGTCCAACGAAACCGCATCCAATCCGGCCACGGAAGTGGAGGGACCAATCCCACCCGCCCTGCCGGGCGCGACTGATTTACTGGCATTGATCGAACCCGTGCGCGATTCGATTCGAGGGAAATGGCGCATCACCGATGGCGTGCTGCGTTCGGACAGTTCACCGGGAACGCTGCTGGAAATTCCCTACCAACCTCCGGACGAATACGATTATCGAATCGTTTTTCGTCGTCGCGCCAAGCCGCCGCCCGACTTGAATATGATCTTGTCCCACGCGGGACATTCGTTCAACTGGGTGATGGGCGGTTGGGGGAACAGCGTTGCTGGATTTGAAGTCGTTGGCGATCGTCGCGCCGATGATAATCTTTCTACGATCAAGCGCAGCCAAATCTTGAGCGACAGAATTCATACCGCGGAAATCCAAGTCCGACAGGATCACCTAAAAGTGTATCTTGATGGAGAACTGATCTCTCAACTCGCCACCGACTATAGCAACCTATCCATTTTGGATATGTGGAAATTGCGCGATGGAAAACATCTCGGACTTGGCACTTACAAAACTGCCACGATGTTTTATCGAGTCGAATTACGCGAAGTCTCCGGTCACGGGAAACCGACCCACGCGGCTCCGCCTCTCATCCCGGAAACTTCACCGAAATAAGCAGTGCACGCTTCCATGATTTCACCGCAGGTTACTTTGGTCTCTTGCCGCCCCTTCAGCCATTCTACTCCTTTACTCGGAAACGAAGATGCTGCAACCCTGAACGGGATATACTCGGGCCAGTCTAAAGACGTGTGCTGCCGATGAGAAAATGTTGTAAGCACCCAGGCGGCGGTTTCAAGCATGGCCAGCATCTCGGCTTTGATCAGCAGAACAACTATCCGCTGACAAACCTCTACGTCTCCATGCTTCACCGTCTCAGCATCGAAGCCAACTCCTTCTCCACCTCAAAAGGCACCATTCGCGAGTTGGAATTGGCATGTTTTTGCGAGAATCTTCTTGCACCAACGAGATAATTGATGCAAATCTGTCGCTGAATCAATGGTTAGGCGTACGCAGGCTAGTTCACAATTGAATTGTCGTCTCTCCCATGAATCTCTTTGACCAGCCTTCATTTCAGTCCATCTTCATCGAGGCTTACTTCGGCGACACTCGACTGAGTACGGCCTCTGGCTTTGTAGTGGGTCCGCCCACTGGTTCGCCAATGTTGATTACGAACTGGCACGTGGTCGCCGGGAGGCACATTGAGACGAGGAAACCTCTCCACAGCTCTGCTGGAGTTCCAGACCGCCTGGCAATTACGCACAATGCGCGCGGAAACCTTGGCAAGTGGACGGTCAAGATTGAGCCGCTCTACACGGGGGAGCATCCACGGTGGCTTGAGCATCCCGCACATGGTTCTAAAGTTGATGTAGTAGGGGTACCGCTGACCGACCTCGACGGAGTTGACTTGTTCTCGTATTCCTACAGCGGTGCCAGCGGACGGGATGTAGCGGAGCTCCCCAAGCCGATGAAGTGGGGTCCCAGCGACTTCGTGAACATCATCGGGTTTCCCTTTGGATGGACAGGCGGAGGTGCACTCGGCATTTGGGTCCAAGGCGCTGTCGCAACCGAGCCCCAACTCGAATATAATGGTCTTCCAAGATTTCTTATCGACAGCAGAACCCGAGAAGGACAGTCTGGGTCTCCCGTGGTGATCTACAAGCGAAACGGGTGGATCACGCTCGAGGACGGCCGCCCCTACATGATCCACAATACTTTAACTCATCTTGTTGGCGTCTATTCTGGCCGCCTTAACAAGGACTCCGATCTCGGTACTGTGTGGAACGCGTCCACCGTGGAAGAAATCGCGCTGCGAGGTCGTCCGGGTGTGCTACCTGAACCGAAGAAGATAGTTAGAACTCTCGCGAAGGCGGTCAAACAGGTTGTTGAAGTTGATGGCCTCGGCAGGCCTTAATCCCTCTCCCACAGCTTCGCAGCATAGCAATGGCTCCAAATGACTTTCAAAGCTCTCCGATGGACTGTGAATGTTGTTTGTCGTTCGGCTAATCCTGAACGGGATATACTCGCGCCAGTCTAAAGTCGTGTGCTGCCGATGAACCGATTGTGCAAACTCCCAAGCGTATGTCTGGTGATTGCTTTGCTTTCGTTTTTGGGAGCAAGCCTCGCGCTCTCTGCCGAGCGCGTTCCGTCCGCTTTTTTCGAGAAACACTGCCACGAATGCCACGATGCAGATTCGCGCAAAGGGAATCTCGATCTCACCGCGTTGAAGCCCGACTTCGCCGATGCAGAAACGTTTTCACGCTGGGTCAAAATTTACGACCGGATCGAGTCGGGTGAGATGCCGCCCAAGAAAAAACCTCGGCCACCCGCGCGAGAGGTCGCGTCGGCAACCAAATCATTGCGCGAGTCACTTGCCAAAGCCGAGCAGACGCGGCTAGCTGGCAAAAATCGGACAGAAGTGCGTCGGCTGACCCGCGCCGAGTACGAAAATACCGTGCGCGATTTGTTCGATTTGCCCGGAATCGCGCTTCAGGGTGAGCTGCCCGCCGATGGCTCCGCGCATGGATTCGATAAAAACAGTGATGCGCTCGATATCTCGCACGTAAACCTCTCCAAGTATGTCGAGGCGGCCGATCGCACGCTCGATATGGCCATTGCCACCCAGCCGCAGGCGCCGACCGTGCACAAGGAGCGGCTCACTTTGGGAGCTCCCGGCGGGTTTGTCGCGCACGTCGTCCTCAACGGAGACGGCGTCCTTTTGAAAAACAAGCAGCCCGATCCCGAGTTCCCGCCCGCCGGCGAGCAGGGACACATTGACGAAGGCGCGCATGAGCGGATGGGCTCGTTTCGGAACGGCGCAACCGTCGGCCTCTTCCGCCACGAGGACGAATCGCTCAGCCCGTATTTCGCCGCGCACGTCACGATTTATCCCGGGCGTTATCGCGTGCGGACGTCGCTGTGGAGTTTCCAGTGGGACAAAGGAAAAGTGCTGCCATCGCGCGGCACGGAAGCGGCTCGGCTGTCGGTCGTGCAGCTCACGGGTGACGGTCGCGGCGGGCAGCATCCGAGTTATGTCCTCGGCTATTACGACGCGCCGTCCATCGAGTCGAAGGAGCACGAAGTAAACGTTTGGCTGAATCACAACGAAATCATCGGCTTCAACACCGCGTCGCTCGCGCCCGCCGCGAATTACTCGCGAAAAGGCCGCGCGATGGCCTTCACCGGCCCGGGCATCGCCGTGGACTGGCTCGACATCGAAGGCCCACTCCACGAAACGTGGCCGCCGCGTGCGCACAAGCTTCTCTTCGGCAACCTGCCGCTGGTGGAGTGGAAAGCGGCCGAGAACCCCGGCGCGCGTCCACCACTGCGTAAAAAAGTCCGTCAAATCGGCGCGGGACAAAACCGCCCCGACCCCGACAAAGGTCTGTGGACTGTTCGCAGCGAGCAACCGCTCGCCGACGCAGATCGCTTGCTCGCGAGCTTCTTGCCCAAGGCATTCCGTCGTCCTGTGGATGCCACTGTTCGTCAACTATACGTCGCCAAAGTCGAGGAACGACTGAAGGCGGGAGACTGTTTCGAGACCGCGATGCGCTGGGCGTATCGAGCGGCGTTGTGTTCGCCGGATTTCCTCTATCAGGTCGAGCTAGGACCGACCCGGGCGACAGGAATGTCGCCCCTCCTTAACGACTATGCGCTCGCCTGCCGTCTTTCGTATTTTCTCTGGAATTCAATGCCCGACGAACGGCTAACCCAAATCGCTGCCTCCGGTAAACTTCGCGCACCTGCCGTGCTCCGTCCTGAAATCGAGCGGATGCTGAACGATACGAAATCGCAGCGATTCATCGAAGATTTTCTCGGACAATGGCTCAAGCTCCGCCAGATCGCCGCCAATGATCCCGACAAGAAGCTTTATCCCGAGTTCAGTCCTTATTTGCAGGA
Organism: uncultured Verrucomicrobiota bacterium; assembly: GCA_964348665.1. GTDB lineage: Bacteria > Verrucomicrobiota > Verrucomicrobiia > Palsa-1439 > CAYGDP01 > CAYGDP01. Next base: position 273,818 of record CAYGDP010000001.1, on the reverse strand, counting down.
TTCGATGGTCGCCGAGACGCGCGCCTATTTCCGCGAGCTGATTGAGAAAAACCTCGATGCCAGCTATCTCGTGCGCTCGGATTTCACCATGCTGAATGAAAAACTGGCAACGCATTACGGCATTCCGGGCGTCAGTGGCCCGCAGATTCGACGCATGCCGTTGCCGGCGGATTGTCCGCGTGGCGGTTTCCTGACGCAGGCCGCGATTCTAAAAGTCACCGCCAATGGAACAACGACCTCGCCCGTCCCGCGCGGCGCGTTTGTGATGGATCGGCTGCTCGGTCAGCCGCCAGAGCCGCCTCCGCCCAATATCCCCGCCGTCGAACCGGACGTGCGCGGCACGAGCACCATCCGCGAACAACTCGACAAACATCGCTCCGACCCGACATGCGCCACCTGCCACGCAAAGATTGACCCGCCGGGTTTTGCGCTGGAGACGTTCGATGTCATCGGCGGTTTCCGCGCGCGCTACCGCTCCATCGGCGAAGGTGATCCCGCCCCACGCGGCTCGATTGATCCCTTCATTGGCATCGGTTTCAAACTCGGAAAACCTATCGACCCTTCCGGCGTGCTGCCGGACGATCGGAAATTCAGCGGCATCAGCGAATTCCAAGCAATGCTCGCCGCGGATTCAGGGCGCTTGCTGAAGAACCTCGCGCAGCAATTTTCAATTTACGCTACCGGCCGCGACATCGCCTTCAGCGATCGCGACGCAATCGCCGAGATCGTTGCCAGCACGCAGAAGAAGGGCGGCGGCATCCGCACCCTGATTCACGAACTCATCCAAAACCGGCTTTTCCAAACCCGATGAAGTTATTCATTCTTAGCATGCTCTTCGCCACCGCCGCTTATGCTGCGGATTTCGAGAAGGAGATCCGCCCGCTTCTGAAGCAGTATTGTTTGGGTTGTCATTCGACGGAAAAACACAAGGGCGACCTCGACTTGGAACGATTCACTTCGCTCCGCGAGGTGATGAAGCATCCCAAGGTTTTGCAGGCCGTCGTCGAACAGCTCACCTTGGGCGAGATGCCGCCCGAAGACAAACCGCAGCCTGCGCCGAAGCAGCAGGAGCAATTGCTCGGGTGGGCCAATAACGTGCTGGACAAGATTGCGCTGTCTCGCGCCGGCGACCCCGGCCCCGTCGTTCTCCGTCGTCTCTCCAACGCGGAATACACCTATACCCTCCGCGACCTGACGGGCGTTGCATCGCTGGATCCAGCAAAGGAATTCCCAGTTGATTCCGCGTCCGGCGAAGGATTCATGAACGTCGGCAATTCGCTCGTGATGTCGCCATCGCTGGTAACAAAGTATCTCGATGCTGGCAAAGATATCGCGAATCACGCGGTCTTGTTGCCGGACGGGATCGCGTTTTCGCCGAGCACTTCACAGCGGGATTGGGCGGAGGAACGGCTGACAGCCATCCGTACATTCTACAATCGCTTTACCGTGAGGGGCGGCGGCTCGGCTGTAAACCTGCAGGGCATCAAATTCGACACCAATGATGGCGGTGTGCTGCCGCTGGAGAAATACCTCGCGGCAACGATCACGGAACGCGAGGCGATCCGGTCGAAGAAGAAAACGATTGCGGAAGTTGCTCTCGCGCAAGGACTCAACGCCAAGTATCTGGGCGCCCTTTGGCAAACACTGAACGAAACGAAACCATCGCTCGTACTCGACGAGGTGCGCGCCCAATGGCGAATCGCGAAACCGTCCGATGCCAATTCCCTGGCAAAAACGATAGGCCAATGGCAGCGAGCGTTGTGGCGTTTCACGCAGGTCGGTCACATCGGCAAGCGCGACGGTCCCAAAGCATGGCAGGTGCCGGTGACGCCGCTTGCGAGCGCGCAGGAAGTCCGAATGAAAATCCCCGCGCCTGTGGGGGGAAAAAACGAAGTGACGTTGTATCTGGCGGCGTCTGATGCCGGTGACGGTAACGAAAACGATTTCGCACTGTGGGAGAATCCCCGGTTCGTGGCTCCCGGCCGGCCCGATTTGGCGTTGCGCGACGTGCGCGCCGCAATGGACGCACTGACGGCGCATCGGGAAAAAGTTTTTTCCACCGCAGCCAACTGTCTCGCGGCAGCAGCGGAAGTTACTGGTTCGCAGGACAAGAACGCCATGGCGCAACTGGCGCAGAAGCACGGCGTCGAGCCGATGGCTCTCGCGGCATGGCTGGATTACCTGGGAATCGGTTCGGGCGAAGCGCGCATCGAATCGCACATCACCGTAAAATCGGAGCGCGGGCAGAATTACGATTTCATCAAGGGCTGGACTGGCGCGGATGCGTTGGGCGTCATCGCCAATTCTTCTGACCAGCACGTACGTGTGCCCGGCAACATGAAACCGAACAGCGTCGCGGTGCATCCGGCGCCGAAGTTTCGCGTAATTATCGGTTGGCGCAGTCCCGTGGCGGCCACGATGCGCGTCGAGGGTGTGGTGCAACACGCCCACCCGGAGTGCGGCAATGGTGTCACGTGGGCGCTGGAATTGCGTCGCGGCAATTCGCGGCAACGGCTCGCAGCCGGTACGTCGCAAGGCGGGAAAGAAGTGAAGTTCGGCCCGGTCGAGAATCTCGCGGTGCAACCCGCCGACGTGATGTCTGTGATCATCGGCCCGCGCGACGGCAATCACTCGTGTGACCTAACGGCAGTGGACTTCAACCTGAGCGACGGCACGCGCCAGTGGGATTTGGCGAAGGATGTCTCGCCGAACATTCTCGCGGGCAACCCGCATGCGGACAATCTCGGCAACGCAAACGTCTGGCATTTCTACAGCGAGCCAGACAAAGCTGGCGGCGCGGAATCGGTATTACCCACAGGGTCGTTGCTCGCGAAGTGGCAGTCCAGCGCGAGCGCCGAGGAAAAACTGCGTTTGGCGGGAGAAGTGCAAAAACTCCTTGTGGGTGGTGTTGCCGGTCTTTCGAAAGATGCGCCGGATGCGGTGCTTTATCGTCAACTGACATCGCTGAACGGATCGCTTCTGTCTTCCATCGTTCGCAGCGCCGGACGTGAACCCACACAAATTACCACAAAAGAAAGCCAAGCCAAAACGTCTGCTGCCGAATGGGGTATCAACCCCGCGCTGTTCGGGAAACATCCCAATGTTGGAAATGTGGGGAAAGCCGGAAAAGTCAACGCCACTAGCCTTTGCGTCCGTGCCCCATCCGTCATTGAGGTACGGTTGCCGACCGACCTCGTGGAAGGCTGCGAGTTCGTGACGTCGGCTACCTTGCACAAGGAGGCGGGAGCACAGGGCAGCGTGCAAATGCAAGTGCTCACGACGAAACCCGCCGCCAAGCTATCGCTATCGCCAGGCGTTACAAAGGAATCAGGTGGCAAGAGCACCTGGACGGACGGCGAGCCGCCCGTGTTGTCTGACGCCCCAATCCTCGTGGCCGACGACAGCGCGGCGCGGAAACGTATCGAGGCTGCGCTCGACGAGTTTCGCCAGATTTTCCCCGCGGCGCTTTGCTACACGAAAATCGTGCCCGTGGATGAAGTCGTTACGCTTACGCTTTATTATCGCGAGGACGATCCTCTGCGACGGCTCATGCTCGATGACGCGCAGGCTGCCGAGATTGATCGGCTTTGGGCCGAACTGCACTACGTCAGCCATGACGCTCTCAAACTCGTGGATGCCTTCGAACAACTCTGGCAATACGCCACGCAGGATGCCGATCCCAGCGCGTTCACGCCGCTGCGCGAGCCGATCAAACATCGCGCGGACGAGTTTAAGAAGCTCCTCGCGGACACCCAACCTGCGCACCTCGATGCGGTGCTGAAGTTTGCCGATGGCGCGTATCGCCGCCCGCTCACCGACGTAGAGAAGGAAGAACTGCGCAAACTTTATCGCAAGCTGCGCGCCGAGGAAATTCCTCATGATCAAGCCATTCGACTCACACTCGCCCGCGTGTTGGTGTCACCGGCGTTTCTGTATCGGGTAGAAAAATCGGGGCCGGGCAATCAGTCGGGACCAGTGAACGATTGGGAGCTTTCCACGCGCTTGAGCTATTTCCTGTGGTCCTCCGCGCCCGATGCCGAACTGCGCGCGGTCGCCGCGAGCGGAAAACTCCGCAAACCCGATGTGCTAGCAGCGCAGACGCGCCGCATGCTCCGCGACCCGCGTGCACGTCAGTTGGCGACCGAGTTTGCCTGCGCGTGGCTTCACGTCTATGACTTCGACGAACTCGGAGAAAAAAGTGAACGTCATTTCCCGACCTTCACCGGTTTGCGCGGTGCGATGTATGAGGAGACGATCCGGTTTTTCACCGAACTTTTCCAGCGCGACGGCTCGGTGTTGAACATTCTCGATGCCGACTACACGTTTCTCAATGAAGAGCTTGCAAAGCACTACGGCATTCCCGACGTGAAAGGCGCTGAATGGCGTCGCGTGGAGGGCGTGAAGAAATTTTCGCGCGGCGGTATTTTAGGTCAGGCCACGACCCTCGCGAAACAATCGGGCGCGTCGCGTACCAGTCCCATCCTACGCGGCAACTGGGTGGCCGAGGTATTGCTCGGCGAGAAATTGCCGCGACCACCCAAGGATGTACCGCGCCTGCCCGAGGACGAAGCGACCGAGGCGCTCACCGTCCGTCAACTCACCGAGAAACACACGGGCGACCCGAAGTGCTACGGTTGTCATCGTCGCATTGATCCCTACGGCTACTCGCTGGAAGGCTTCGACGCCATCGGCCGCCGCCGTGAGCGCGACCTCGGCGGTCGTCCCATTGACGTGAAGACGAAGGTGATGGACGGCTCCGAGATGGAGGGTCTTGATGGACTCCGTCGCTATCTGCTGACTACGCGACGCGATGCGTTCCTGAAACAGTTCTGCCGAAAACTGCTCGGGTACTCCCTCGGTCGCGGCGTGCTGATCTCCGACGGCCTGCTGATTTCCGAGATGCAATCGCAACTCAAGGCGCACGATTATCACATCAGCGCCGCCATCGAAACGATTGTCCGCAGTAAACAGTTCCGCGAAATCCGCGGGAAGGAAATGGCAGGTGAAGAGTGAGTCCTAATCTAATGTATTTTACAAGCCTATGCCGCAGACTTGACGGGCATAACTATAGTGCTAGACTTCTTATTGTCGTAACATGACCCTATGACCACTCACCAATTCTCCCGGCGCACGTTTCTTCGCGGTGTCGGTGTCACGATGGCGCTGCCGTGGATGGAATCGTTCAACGTTTGGGGCGATACACCGCCCGTTGGCGTCAAGCCCGCCAGCGAAGCTCCCATGCGCCTTGCGGTGGTATTTGCCGGCAACGGCTTTCACTCGAAGGAATGGTGGGCCAAGGGCGAAGGCAAGCAGATGGAACTGGGTAAGGTGCTCACGCCGCTCACCGATTTTCGCGAGAAGATGCTCTTCGTTCGCGGCCTTTACAATCAGGAGGCGTTGAAAGGGAACATCCACAGCTCGCAGACGGGCAACCTGCTCTCGGGCGCGCCGTTGGCGTCCGGCGGCGAGATTCGTTCCGGCACGAGCATTGACCAATTGTTGGCGCAGCGCTACGGCCACTCGACCAAGGTGCCAAGCCTCGTGTTGGGATGCGAGAAATCAAATCCGTCCGTGCACAAGAATTATTCCATGCTCTATAGCTCGCATATTTCGTGGACCTCGCCCACGACTCCGACGCCGCTCGAGATCTATCCTGCACTCGCGTTCGACCGGCTGTTCAAGGATGAGGTGAGCAAGGGCGACAAGAGCGTGCTCGACGCCGTCCTGACCGACGCGAAGGATTTGCGCCGTCATGTCAGCGCGAACGACCAGCGCAAGCTCGATGAATATCTCGACTCGGTGCGCGACGTGGAGCAGCGGATCGAAAACGCCGGCAAGAAAGGCGAGCTGCAAGGATGGCGTCCGACGCTGGAGAAGCCGAACATCCCGCGCCCCGCCGACGGTATCCCGCAGGACATCGCGGAGCATATGCGTCTGATGTCCGATATCCTGGTGCTCGGCTTCCAGACCGACACCACGCGCATCACAACGCTCAAGCTAAACAACGACCATAGCTCGCTGCGTTTCCCGAACCTCGGCGTGGATTACATGATTCACCACTTGCTCTCGCACAGCGACACGGCGGACTGGCTCAAGGTGAACCAATTCTTTCTCGAACAAGTCGCTTACATTGCGCGCAAGCTCGACGCAATCCAGGAAGGGTCGCGCACCACGCTGGACAACACGATGCTGCTGTTCTGCTCCTCGATGCTCACGGGCAACCATGACGCGAACCAATTACCCGTCGTCATCCTCGGCGGCGCCGGAGGACGCATCAAAGGCGGCCGCGTGCTGGACTACAATGGCAAACCTGAGCGTCAGATGTGTCGCCTCTATCTCTCGATGATGGATAAAATGAATGTGCGCCCGCCCAAATTCGGCGATGCGGCAAAACCACTCGAGGAAGTCTAGCGCCGCCTGATTTACGAACTCATCCAAAGCAGCCTTTTCCAAACCCGATGAAGACAGGGATTTTGACATGGATGCTCTTTGCCACCGCCGCCTACGCTGCGGACGGCCCAGCGACTCCGATCAAGCACCGCATCACCGGCCTGTTTTCTCCCGACCGCGAAGCCGACTTGCGTGAGGCCATCAAAAAACTGCCCGACCTGACGCTGGTGAGCGTGGATTTTGAGAATGCCGAAGCCACTTTCCAATACGATTCCGCGAAGATTTTCCAAAACGCCAAGCCGGAACAAATTATCGAGCGTCTCGATGGCATGCTTAAATCGGTATCGCACCACTCCTTTGGTGTCAGACCTTTGCTGGCGATTCCAAAAGAAAAACTGATGCGGATCGAGATCGCCGTCTTGGGTCTTGACTGCAAAGGCTGCTGTTTCGGCGCGTATGATTCGATCTATCGGATGGACGGTGTCGAACAAGTCACCGTCAGCTTCAAGGAAGGAAGGGTGATGGCATGGATTGACCCCGCCAAGACCAGCCGTGACGCCCTTATGGCCGCGTTGAAAAAACGAAACGTGACGCTGGCACCAAATCCGTAGTAAACAGATTTGGCATGAAATCAGGCATCAGAATCGCAATCGTCGTTCTGTCCTGTGTTTGCCTTTCAACCGCAGCGGATTTTCCTGCCCCTTACAATAGCGAGCCGGGCAATCCATCGCCGATCTCGCCGCAGGAAGCCCTGGCAAAAATCAAGTTGCCGACTGGATTCAAGGCCATGCTTTTCGCGGCGGAACCGGATGTCCAAAATCCCATCGCGATGGCCTTCGACGCGCGCGGTCGGCTCTGGGTCGCCGAGAATTACACGTACGCCGAGCGCGCGAAAAAATTCGATCTTCAATTGCAAGACCGTATTGTCATTTTTGGAGATGCGGATGGCGATGGACGCGCCGATTCCCGTAAGGTTTTTGCCGATGACCTACAGATGCTCACCAGCATCACCGTCGGTCTCGGCGGCGTGTGGGCGTTGTGTCCACCCCAGCTTCTCTTCATCCCGGACAAAAACGGCGACGATGTTCCCGATGGCCCGCCGGAGGTTGTGCTCGACGGGTTCACCGTCGCCCAGGAGAATTATCACAATTTTGCCAACGGCTTGAAATGGGGTCCCGACGGCTGGTTGTACGGACGCTGCGGCGCATCGAGTCCGGGCGAACTCGGCCTTCCGGGAACTCCCGCCGCCGAGCGAGTGCAGCTGCGCGGCGGTATCTGGCGCTTTCATCCGCATCGCAAGATCGTGGAAGTGCTCACGTACGGCACGACGAACCCGTGGGGACATGACTGGGACGCGCACGGCGAAGCGTTTTTTATCAACACCGTCAACGGTCATCTCTGGCACATGATCCCCGGCGCGCATTTAGTCCGACCGCACACTCGCGATCCCAATCCGCGCGCCTACTCAATGATCGATCAGCACGCTGATCACTGGCACTTCGACACGGGCAAAGATTGGACACAATCGCGCGACGGAAAAGCCGACGCGTACGGCGGCGGCCATGCCCATAGCGGGATGATGATTTATCAGGGGGACAATTGGCCCCAGGAATATCGCGGCAAACTTTTTACGATCAACCATCACGGCCGCCGCATCAATGTGGAACGGTTGGAGCACAACGCGGCGGGCGCCGTCGGAAAGCACGAGCCGGATATGGTTTTCTTCGGCGATCCCTGGTTTCGCGGGATTGATCTCGATAACGGTCCGGATGGGGGAGTCTTCGTTCTCGATTGGAGCGACACGGGCGAATGCCACGACAGCAATGGCGTACATCGTACCAGTGGACGCATTTTCAAAATCACCTACGGCGACCCCAAAAAATCGAAGCCCGTCGCGCTGGACAAACTGACCCCCATGGAGCTGGTCAACCTGTTGACGGCAAAGAACGTGTGGCACGCGCGCCATGCCCAACTGCGTTTGCAGGAGATTGCCGCCAGCAATGAGCGAATGCAAAAAATACACACCGCGCTGGAAACGATGTTCCGTCGCGAAAAAGATGTGACGATAAAATTACGCGTGATGTGGGCGCTCCACGCAACGGGCGGCGCATCCGAGGCATGGCTGCGCGATCAACTTCGCCATCCCAACGAGTTGATTCGGACATGGGCAATTCGGCTGCTGACAGACGACTGGCCGATTGATCGTGTCACCGCGACAGCTTTCGCGCCGGTCTCGGCAGAACGAAGCGCGCCGCTTCTGCCCGACTTTGTTCGACTTGCGAAAGAGGATCCATCGGATCGTGTCCGGCTCACACTCGCTTCGACGCTCCAACGATTGCCAGTTGCCGATCGCGCGGAATTGGCCGCGCCACTTCTTGCGCGCAAGGAAGATGCGGATCATCATGATCTTCCTCTCCTAGTCTGGTACGGTCTCATCCCCGTGGCAGATGCTAATCCCGCAGCTCTCACACGGTTGGGGGGCGGGTGTGAATGGAAAGTCACGCGGCAATATATTGCCCGACGATTGGCGGAGGACATCGAGAAAAATCCGTCGCCGTTGAATGCGTTGATCGAGATCGCCGCGAACCGAACCGAATCGTTTCAGACCGATGTCATCTCCGGTTTGGGCGAAGCGTTGGTCGGTTGGCGCAAAGCGCCCAAACCGCCGGCCTGGGATTCTCTTGCTGCAAAACTCGCGGGGACCGCGCTCGACGACCGTGTGCGCGAGTTAAGCGTGGTGTTTGGCGATGGACGCGCACTCGACGAGATCAAACGCGTCGCGCTCGATGGGAAAGCCGACATCGCTGCGCGCAAAGCCGCGCTTCAAGCGCTCATAGATGCCCGAGCGCCCGACCTGACAGTGATCTGTGAGAAATTGCTCGGCGTACGGTTCCTCAATCCTGTGGCCGCGCGCGGCCTTGCACTGGAAGACAATCCCGCGCTCGGTTCGAAACTGGTGAATGCCCATCGTGCGTTTCATCCCGAAGAACGCCCGCAATTGCTCGCGGTACTCGTCTCGCGTCCGGTCTGGGCGAAAGCGCTGCTCGACGCCGTTGCCGACGGCAAAGTGCTGCGCACCGAGGTATCGGCGTTTCACGCGCGGCAGATTCGCAACTTTAACGACGCGGTGTTAAACGTGCAACTCGCGCGAGTTTGGGGCGAAATCCGCGAAAGCCCCGAAGAAAAACGTCAGCTTATCGCCAAGCTCAAGACCAATCTTACGCCTACCGTTCTCGCCGGCGCCAACAAGAGCCAGGGCCGCGCTTTTTTCAACCAAATCTGCGCCTCCTGTCATACCTTGTACGGTCAAGGCCGGACGCTCGGCCCGGATCTGACCGGTGCCGGACGCGACAATCTCGATTATCTTCTGGATAACATCGTTGATCCCAGCGCGGTGGTGACCGCTGATTTCCGGCTCTCTCACGTGACCCTCAACGATGGCCGCGATTTGAGCGGCGTTATCGTCGCGCGCACCGACCGGACTCTAACCCTCAAGACCCAGACCGAGACGCTGACCTTTGAACATAGCGCGATTGCCAACACCCGCGCCTCAACGCTCTCCATGATGCCTGAAGGTCTGCTCGATGCGATTTCTCCCGAACAAACGCGCGACCTGATCGCCTATCTCATGTCTCGACAACAAGTCCCGCTAGCCGAGATAAAGCCGTGACTTGCCCGCTGCGGCGCGATCCTCACAATTTTCTTTGCTCAAAAACGAGCGGCCTCTTGACTTTACGACAGCATCCGCTAGGCTCGCCCCACCAATACCTATGTTAGGCGAATGGAGCAAGTCACCCCTCTTTAAAGGCGCCGTGCTGGTCGTCATTGTATTGGTTTTGCTTTCTTTTTTTTGGTCGGGACCCGACCCGGCTAAAGAGGATTTACGATTCGATGCGCTGATCAAAACAGCGACGGGTCAGGTCGCAGCGGAGGAAGCTGCGCGTGTGCTTGGCTCGGCGGGAGGTGGCGTGGTACTCATTTTACCTCCTGTGGCTGACGAGCAAAAGATCCAGGGTACGGACGCCGAGGAGTATGCCAATGGTTTTCAAAATGTTGCGGCGAAACACGCCTCTCTTCGGATCCTGGGGCGTTCTTTCCTCGAGTCGGAGTCTTCCTTTACATTTTCGACCTTGCGCGCGGCACGGGAAAAATTCGACGGAGTCGGGCTTTTGGTTTCGTTCAACGGCTTGCCACAAGGCTCATCGCGCGATGAAACCGAATGGTTGTCCAGCCAGCCCCCGAAACTCATCGTTTTGGAAGAACGGACCCAGCGGGCGGAGGCGGTATCGCAAGCCTTGCAGAAGAGGGTTGTGCAAGTGGTTTTGGTGCGAAAAGCCGACATTCCTTATCCAGAAAAACGACCGCGCGAGCTTCAAGAGATCTTTGATCTGTTCTATCGCGTCGATACGGCTGCAACGCCCGGGGTCAATAATTGACGGTGGCGTCTGCAGAACCGTCGAAATCAAATCCCTTGCCGTTTAGAATGTCATAACTGAAAGAACCTGCCTGGGTGGAGGTTCCTTTGCGTGCCCAGATCACATGGCCATCGCAAAAGAGAGCAAGAGCACCCCCCGAATGGCGCTTTGTGACGGTGCCGCCTTGTGTGGAGTTGGGTTTGATGCGAGCATCGCCATTATGACTCTCGCTCGTATCATCGGATTCTTCAAACAGGAGATACGTGGCCGAAGGGTGCGCAACATTACTAGCCAAAAGAGCGAGTGTCGTAACGGTGGAATGATTGCTATCTCCGTAACTGGCATTCCCGGCGCTGTCCGTTTGAAGTCCACCGTTCATGGCATACGAAATGACATAGGGTCGTGTTGTGCCCGGCACAATGGTGTGAGTGTCGCTGGGACACCAGAAGACGGTTTTCCGGCAAGGTCGGTCGCTCGCGTTCGCGTAATTTCCCAGTGCGCACCATAGTGTCGAATCGGGGTTCGTCTTAGGCGAGCAGGCGAGCGGTGCGCAGAGTTTGTTCGTCGAGGTGCAACCTCCCGCGTAGGGGATTCGAACCCAATCCATTTGCCGGTAGGGATCGTCCCAGGATCCGGTCGTGGGGTAGTATTTCCATTCGATCGAGTAGGTGTCAAACGCGATGCCGAGCTGTCGGAGGTTACTGGCACAAACAGCTTGGCGACCCTTCTCGCGCGCATTGCCGAGCGCCGGCAACAAAATCCGCGCCAAAATCATGATCACGGCGATAACCACCAACAACTCGATCAATGTAAATCCACGCTTGGAATTAATAATCCTTAGTTTGCCTTTCATGCATCCTCCGATCCAGCGATTGAATTTGTTGGTCGCTTGCCGGTAATCAATACCTCATTCAAGTCCGTTGTCAAGAACATCGTCGTTTGGCATAATCACGAGCTTGAAAATCTAGTGACGTGGCCTATCTCATTGCTTGAAATGGAGCATGAAGACTGTAGATTGGCAACTGTTATGGTTATGGCATTCATCTTGATCGCTACCGTTTGCCTTATGGGCGGGATGGCCTTTTCGGAAAAGCCCGACTCGAAGGGAGCGGAGTTTTTTACAAAGAAAATCCAGCCGATTCTTGCCGAGAATTGTTTCAAGTGTCACAGCCACGAGGCGACCAAGGTCAAAGGCGGGTTGCTGCTGGATTCACAGGAGACCGCGCTGAAAGGCGGCGAGACCGGCCCGGCCATTGTGCCTCACGAGCCTGACAAAAGTTTGCTCATTACGGCCGTCAGCTATACCGATCCCGATTTGCAGATGCCGCCGAAAAACCAGCGGCTCACCAACGAGCAGGTGGCGCTTCTCCGTGAGTGGGTGAAGATAGGTGCGCCTTGGGGCAAAGCCGCTGTCATCGCGACCGCCCAGATCATTAGCGTTGCGCCGCGCACACCGAAAATCCCCGATGGCGCCGGCAATCCGATTGACCGCATTCTCACGCCGTATTTTAAACAACACCGAATCAAGCCAGCCACGCCCGTGAGCGATGCGGTATTCGCGCGCCGTTTGTATCTCGATCTCATCGGATTGCTGCCCGAGCCTGCGCAGTTGGAGGAATTTCTCGCCGATAAAAGTCCTGACAAGCGTGATCGGCTGGCGAAACGGTTGTTGGATGACCGCATCGCCTACGCGGAACATTGGATTACGTTTTGGCAGGATCATCTGCGGGATGGCAAACAAGACCTCGGCAGCACCGACTTGTTTCGCTCGATTACACCATGGTTGGTTCAAGCGCTCGAATCGAATCTGCCCTACGACCAATTCGTTCAGGCGCTCGTCAACCCCCAAAAATTAAAAACTGCGACGGAAGGAAAAATCCCCGACCAAGACGATGGCGAAAAGGCGGATAAAGACAAACCCACCGCCGACGACCCCTCTGGTTTTCTCATCGGATTGCGCGCGGGACTGGAAGTGGCGCGGGGCGATTCCGCATGGGAAGTGCAGGCGGCGCAAAACATCAGCCAGGTCTTTCTCGCCGTGCCGCTGAAATGCGCCACCTGTCACGATAGCTTCGTGGATTCGTGGAAAATGACCGACTCGTGGGGCATGGCCGCCATTTACCGCGACTCGCCCATCGAAATGGTACGCTGCGAATTGCCGACGGGAAAAACCGCCCCACCGCGATTTCTGTTTCCGGAAGTCGGTACGATTGACCCCGCTGCGCCTGTGGCCGAGCGTCGCGCGCAACTCGCCCGGTTCATCACCGCGCCGCAAAACGGCAGCTTCGCGCGCACCGTCGTCAATCGCCTCTGGGCGCGGCTGATGGGACGCGGCATCGTCGAGCCGACCGACGATCTTGCCCAGCCCGCATGGAACGCCGACTTGCTCGACTGGCTCGCCAGTGACCTCGTCGAACACGACTACGATCTGAAACGAACTCTGCTGCTCATCGTCACCTCGCGCGCGTATCAGATGCCCGCGGTAGATTTGGGCGCGGAAAAATCCGATAACTATGTGTTTCGCGGCCCTGCGCTGCGGCGGATGACGGCGGAACAATTTGCCGACGCGATCTATGCGTTGCTCGGCCACAAACAACGCGTCTGGCGTGACAACGGCGGCGGCGTTCTGGGCGTGTTGGGCCGTCCCGACCGTCGCACCATCGCCACACGCCGCGACAGCAAAGCCAGCACGATGCAATCGCTTGAGTTGGTCAATGGCCCGGCCGCGCTCACGCTTTTTTACGGCATGGCTACGCCGAGCCTCTCGCGTCCCGCGAAAGGTGACATCCGGCCGCCCAGCAGCCCGCGCTCCACGCCGCCGACGCGTCAATTGCTGGAGCAACTCGCCGTGTCGCCGCCGCGCGACCTTCTGGCTCGCGTCAGCGCCCACGCTCTCAGCCGTCCGTTGACAAAGCGGGAGGCTGCGATTTATGCCGACGTCCTCGGCGAAAAACCGACTGTGGATACCGTCGCCGATCTGCTCTGGATCATCTCGATGTTGCCCGAGTTTCAATTGATACGGTGATGATGAACCCATGTTTTTTTTATAGGCGTCGCAGTTTTTTATGGGTCGCCGCTCTGGCGTTCTGCGCCGTGCTCCACGCCGCCGAGCCGGTTCGAGTGATTTTCGACACCGACATGGATAGTGACTGCGACGACGTGGCAGCGCTGGCAATGCTCCACGCGCTCGCCGACCGCGGCGAGGCGGCGATCCTCGGCACGATGGTTTCCTCGAAACATTTGTGGTCGCCGCCATGCGTGGATGCCATCAACACGTTCTACGGACGTCCCAACCTTCCCATCGGCGCGCCCAAAAAACCAGGCGCACACGAGCAAGGCTCGCGGTACGCGCGACAAATCGCCGAACAGTTCACTCACGATTGCCGTGCCGGAGATTCGATTCCCGATGCCACGTTGCAATACCGCCGCATCCTGACCGCCCAGCCCGACCGCAGCGTGATCGTTGTCACTGTGGGTGATTTGACCAATCTACGTTACCTGCTCGAATCAGCTGCGGACGACATCAGTCCACTCGACGGGAAGGCGTTGATCGAACGCAAAGTGCGGCAATGGGTTTGCATGGGCAGTCGCTACCCGGCCGACCTCGATCCCGGCAAGTGGGGAAACTTCAAACCCGATCCCGAATCCACGGTCAAGGCCATTGCGGGCTGGCCAACCTTGATCACGTTCACCGGTGGCGGAAAATTTGCCGAATCGCTCGCAACAGGGAAATGCTTGGCGGAACTGCCCAAGGAGAACCCCGTGCGACGCGCCTACGAATTGTATTTCAACGGCGAGACCAAGAATCGCCACAGCGCCGATCAAATCGCGGTTCTGATCGCGGTGCGCGGAAAAACTTCGTCCTGGAAACTCGTGACGCTAGGTCACAACCATATCTTTGCGGACGGAAGACACGAGTGGCGCGAGGCGCCCGATAATCCGCTTCACGAATACATCTCTGCGTTGGCCGACGGCGTACCCTCAAACACTGTTGCCGCGACCATTGAGGAGCTAATGCTCCATTCGCCGCAGCCGGCGGAGAAGTTAAAGATAGAATGAGGACCTACTGGATGACCTTTTCAGTAGAGGGTGGTTGCACCGATGTAAGGGGGGATTTTGTGCATATGTGGGATACTGGCAACAGCAAGTCGAAGAAAACAGATAATTAGATGTTGACGATATTCCGTATTGGAATATATTATGCCGCACATGTGGCGAATTGAACCTACGTCTGAATGGGAGAAAGATCAAAAATGGTACGCAAAAAAGCGACCGAACGAATTGGCTGCGGTGCTGCGAAATCTCGACCGATTTCTCGGCCTCTTGAATTGCGTACCGAACTCGAAGGCGATATCGGCTGGTTTTTTGCATGGCGAGCCGTGCGGTGCAGTGGCGATAGATCAAAAAGGTGGCGGTGCGCATCTGCGAGAAACCAGGCTCTATGTGTATGCCGACGACACCAAAAAAATAGTGTATCTGATCACAATCGGGGACAAAAGCAGTCATAGCCAGGGCGCTGACATCGCACTGGTCAAGGGTTTCGTGGACAGCCTGAAAGCATAAAGAACGAAAGGACAAGAAAATGAGCACGGATCATGACGAACTCAAAAAGGACAGTGTGACGCGGCCAACAGGGCGGCGCTATACGTCCGTAAAAGAATTGATGGCACAAGAAGGTGTGCCTATTGAAGTTCAGAACAATGTTTCCGAAATCAAGAAGGCAACGAGCTTGGTAAAGCTTCTATGCCAAGCCCGCGTGGCGGCGGGGATCACCCAAGAGGAAATGGCGAAGGGTTTGAATACGACGCAACCGACGATCTCGAAGCTAGAGACAGGGCGCGATGACGAGTTGACTGTCGGCGAGATCGAAGGGTATTCAAAAGTCTTGGGCAAGAATATCTCTGTGATTTTCGGCGAGCCTCTT
Organism: uncultured Verrucomicrobiota bacterium; assembly: GCA_964348665.1. Taxonomy (GTDB): domain Bacteria; phylum Verrucomicrobiota; class Verrucomicrobiia; order Palsa-1439; family CAYGDP01; genus CAYGDP01. The sequence continues at coordinate 258,089 of CAYGDP010000001.1, read as the reverse complement.
ACCGACGCGGAGGGTGTCAAAATGCACGCACTCGCCATGCGCAGACATCTTCTTTCGCTGGCAAAAACCGCTCACCGTGACGAAGAAATCGAAAAAGAAGTGCAGGCGTTTTTCGGTGAGGCGTTTTTTAATCTGCTTAACATTCTCGTAACTAGCAGCCAACAGTTGCCGCACGCCAGCCAGTTTGAGGTCAGAATGATCGTGGAGGATACTCCGGTCCCCACACCAAGAATATCTGCCGCGCTCCGCGAAAAAAATCTAACAATTGCAGACTGTTAAACTGCCTACTTCGAGGCCAAATAGGTCGCAGGAACGAGAAGGGAGATCGTCCGGCACGCGCCGCGCATCCATAGCCTTCAAAAAAACCTGCTTTTTCCCGATCACTTGCACAAAGAGAAAGAAAGGAGTAAAAGTAACGAGCCAATATGGATCTCGTCGTTTTTCACCCCAATCGTCGCGAGTTTATCAAAACCGCAAGCGTAGCCACGCTCGGCGCTTTCGCGGCGGGCGCGCCGCGATGGTTACAGGCAGCGACGGAAGAAAAAGCGCCGCCCGTCACGGCAGACGCGATGATTTTGCTCTGGATGGGCGGGGCGATGTCGCAAACGGAGACGTTTGACCCGAAACGCCACACGCCGTATGCGGCGGGGATCGAGACCAAAAAACTCATCTGCACGTTCCCGCAGATTGATACTGCGGTGGACAACATCAAGTTCTGCGAGGGCGTCGAGAACCTCGCGCGAGTGATGGATCGCGGCGCCCTGATTCGCTCCTACGTGGCGCGCGATTATGGCGCGACAGCGGAGGATTTGCAGCACATCCCGTTTCAATACAAATGGCACACGGGCTATACGACGCCGAGTACGGTAGCCGCGCCCTTTCTGGGCGCGTGGATTTCCAAGACTCTCGGCCCACGCAATCCCGACGTGCCCGCGTACATCGAGATTGGCCGCAGCGAACAAACCACGAATGTTTTTCTTTCGTTGGGCGCTTTCAGCGCGTCGGGTTTCCTTGGCAGCGAATACGCGCCGCTGATGATTCCCAACCCGACCACCGCCGCCGAAACCATCCGCGCTCGGCTGCCAGCAGAGCGCTTCGAGAATCGCTACAAGAAATACAAAGCCGCCATCGCCGCCAGCCCCGTCGGCGAACTGGGCAGCAGCTACCAAAAGGAATCGCTCGTGCGCGCGATGGATTCCGCCCATCGGCTCATGAACTCGCCCGCCGTAAAGGCGTTGGATTTATCGCTGGAAAAGGAAAGCGTCCGCGCGCGGTACAATACGGGCCCGTTTGGCCAGGGATGTTTGCAGGCAAGGCGGTTGATCGAATCAGGCGCGCGGTTCGTCGAGGTGCATGTGGATTTCGAGAACGCCAAGGGCTGGGACACGCACAATGACGGCCACAACGGACAGGCCAAGATGAAAAAAGCCATGGATGCCCCCGTAACACAGCTCATCCTCGATCTCGAAGAACGCGGGCTGCTCAATCGCACGCTGGTCGTCGTCGCCACCGAATTTGGCCGCGCATCGCTGGGTCGCGGTTCCACGAAGGCCAAGACGATTGAGAAGATGGATCACTACGGTCTGCACGGACATTTTGCATCCGCCGCGAGCTGTCTCCTGTTCGGCGGCGGCATCCGCAAAGGTGTCGTGTACGGCCGCACCAACGACGAATTTCCCTGCGAAACTGTTGAAAACCCAGTCCCGATTCAGGATTTGCACGCAACAATTTACCGCTGCCTCGGCATTTTACCCAAATTCAGCATCGAAACCGAGCGCCGCCCGTTCTACGTCACCAAAGACGGCCTCGGCAAACCCATCGCACCGCTACTGATGTAAAGTAAGGCGAAACATGAAAATCGCCGCAAAGAGTTTACCCGCCGTGTTGTTTGGCGGGCACAACAAAGCATACCGCGTTTCATCGAGCACAATAAGTTTTCGCGTCTTTTTGCATTTTTCGTGGCAATTAATCTGTTGGATTGCCGCGAACAACTTCGCGCCATGCAAGCCGTCTTGCAGAGCAAGAAAAAGTAACTCACTCTTACATTTCCAACGATACCAGCCCTTTTCGCCTCACTGACGTCCAAGGAGAAGTAGTCAAAGAAGTGCTGGCGTGATCCATGCGCGCCACAAGACGAAAAGCAGAATTGCAGGCTTGCTGGAGTGTTGCTATGGTTGCCGAATCAATCTGAAAGCAGAACTTTATGGGGGTGTTTCATCTAAAAAAATATCTTCCGTATTACCTCGATTGCGTCCGCGAAGATGAGCGGCAGGGAGCGCGCTACTTCCTCACCGACGAGGGCAAACGGTTTCTGGTTCCGCCGCTGGCTCAGGAGTGGAGTCTTACCGAGAAGAGCGTTCTGACTATTCAAATTGAGGGCGATGCCAGCGCGTTTTTGAAATCCTTCCGCCAACAGCGAGGCACGGGTTCACTTTATTACGGCTACCCTCTCTTTGTCGATTGGATCGCGAAGTCTCAGCGCGGATGGTCGGGCGGTTTCGCAATACCTGTTTTCCTCCAACAGGTCGAATTCCAGCAGTCGGGCTCGACACTCGAACTTCGGCTCGTCAACGATTGGCCGCGGATCAATGCAGAATTCCTAAGCAGCGTCCTAAAAACGCCCGAAGAGAGGCGAACATTTCTTCACGACATCGGGCTGCTTGAAACCGAAGGCGATCCTCCCGAAGCGGGGCTTGCTTATTTTGCTAGAAAGCTAAGTGCGATTGGAATCGTGGATGAGGGAGAGCCCATCGTCCCTGAGTCTATCACCACCACGCCAAACATATCGGATATTCCCTCTGGCGGATTATATAACCGCTGCGTTGTGGTTCTTGGAGAAAGATCAAAGTTCACCGCGGGTCTTGAATATGAACTGGAAGCGATTCAACGAGACGGTATCTTGGATGCAAGCAACAATACCGCACTCCGAAACTTATTTGGAGACGCCGTTGCAGTTGGAATTCCGTCAAAGAAGGCTCCTGTGATAGAAGTTGTCGGGTTGAACGATGAGCAACGTGCCGCAGTCCAATCCGCCTTTGAGAATCCTCTGACAGTGGTGACGGGGCCTCCTGGGACAGGAAAATCTCAAGTTGTTGTTACGGTGTTGGCTAATGCCTACCTTCGCGGTGAGCGTGTCCTATTCACGAGCCGAAACAACAAAGCGGTAAACGTCGTCGAGGCTAGGATTAACAGTTTTTCTGACAACCCGCTCGTTGTTCGTTTAGGCACGAAGAGTGGCGACCGCGACTTGCGAGGTGAATTGATTCGCTTCATCGCGCAAGTTCTGTCGGTTTCTCCGACAGAAGAGGATCGCCGAGCTTACGCTGAAGCTATTTCAACAATGCAGACTTTGATGCAGCGTCGCGATGAACTGTGGAAGAAGGTCGAGCAAGTTCGCGAGGCAAGAAATCTTGTCGATAGGATTGATCGGGCGCTGGACGGACCTAGAGAACGGCTCGAAGCTTCGTTGTGCGAAAGCCTTTTAGCTGCTGAGGTAGATGTTTCCTCGTCAGAACCCAAGGCGGCGCTCGAGATAGTGCGCAAGCATACGAATGCATCGCGCTCGTTTTTTCGTGGCTTGGCACTTTGGCTGCACCACCGAAAGGACGCTGATGAGGTTCTTCAGCGAACAAAAGGATTTCGCGACAAGGCCAACCTCTTCGGTGAATTGCCGCCGCAACTCTCTGTAAGGAATGATTGGGCGGTGTGGGTTGCACCTCTGGAGCAGATCGTCGAGAGACTCGAAGTAATCGAAAAAGCAGGAAATTATAGAAAGGCGTATGCTTCTCTCAAGCAATTACCTTCGCCTGACATCTTTGCGGATGAACTTGCCGATCTTGAAGAACGGGTTTGGGAATGGGGGAATCGTCTGCTTTCCGCATACGGTCGCCTCTTGCCCGATCGATTGAATACAGAAACGAAACGTTCCCTCGGCGAGTTTCGAGCGACCTTTGAACGACTTTCACAAGATCAAATCGGAGGCAAAGCCTACGCTCAGCTTCGTCGCGAGCAAGAACGCCTGTTCAAAGCTGTCTCTAGTGTGCTGCCAGTATGGTGCGTAACCAACCTTTCGGCGCGAGGTGCTCTACCGTTCGAACCTAATCTCTTTGACCTCCTAATTATTGACGAAGCAAGCCAATGCGACATCCCTTCCGCAATCCCGCTTCTGTTTAGGGCAAAGCGAGCAATGATAATTGGCGATCCGCAACAGCTTCGACACATATCGAGCCTCGAACAACAGAGGTCGCAACTACTCGAATCTCGTCATGGACTAACCTCAGCAGCCGATCAACCGTTTACTTACGTCAACAATTCGCTCTTTGATCTCGCGACAACACGAATCGGCGAAGCCAAAGTGGTCACTTTGCGCGAACACTTTCGGTCGCATGCTAACATCATCGAGTTTAGTAACCGCACGTGGTATCGAAATACACTGCGGATTTGCACCGACTACCGACGCCTAAAGAAAGCGCCCCAAGGTCATCTAGGCGTGCGCTGGACACAAATCGACGGGGCGGTCCAACGACCGACTTCAGGTGGAGCAATCTGCATGGAAGAGGTTAAGGCCGTAGTGGATGAATTGGAAGACTTGCTAGTCCACAGGAAGTTTATTGGAACAGTCGGCGTCGTCACGCCCTTCCGCGCTCAAGCAAATCGAATTCGCGACCTTGTGACAAACCGCCTTGATCTAGCCGCAATCGAATCTAGCGACCTTATTGTTGATACAGCACACGGCTTCCAAGGAGATGAGCGTGACGTTATTCTGTTCTCTCCGTGCGTGGCACGTAACTTACCGCGCGGCGCGAAATATTTTCTCTCATCGACAGGCAACCTTTTCAACGTCGCGATTACGCGCGCTCGTGCACTCTTACACGTGATCGGAAATCAGTCGGCTTGTGCGAGTTGTGATGTTCCATGGATTGAGGCTTTCGCTGGTCATGTTGCTGCTGCAACAAACAGCGCTGTTCAGGAAACTCAGCCAAACCCTTGGAGTAGCCCTAGCATCGGATTTTGGGAACGGCCATTCTTCGAGGCCTTAGTAAAGGCAGGGATAAAGCCAATCCCACAATACCGTGTACATCAATACCGCCTCGACTTCGCAATTATCCAAGACGGTATGATGCTCGACATTGAGGTTGATGGTGAGCACTATCACCGCGATTTAGATGGCTTCCGTTGCCGAGAAGATGTCATTCGCGATTGGAGACTCACGACATTGGGCTGGAAGGTTAAGCGTTTCTGGGTTTACGAGATTAGAGATGATATGCCGCATTGCGTTCGTGAAATCCAAGACACCATCACTAGACTGCGAACTTGAACGGACTTGGAGATTGCCGCGTCCAATGGGAGTAATAAAGTATTGAAGCACCTGACGACAAAACTTCTCGCCCTCGGATTTTTCACGGCGGGCGTGCTCGCCGCCGAGCCTACGGGGGAGCAGGCCGAATTTTTCACGAAGAAAATCCAGCCGATCCTCGCCGAGAATTGTTTCAAGTGCCACAGCCACGAGGCGACTAAGATCAAGGGCGGGTTGCTGCTGGATTCGCGCGAGGCGGCACTACAAGGAGGCGATAGCGGGCCCGCCGTCGTCCCAGGCGATCCTGACAAGAGTTTGCTCATCAAGGCGGTCAGCTACACCGATCCCGAATTGCAGATGCCCCCGAAAGATAAGAAATTGCCCGACGAGCAGATCGCGCTGCTCCGCGAGTGGATCAAAGTCGGCGCACCATGGCCGCCTTCGGCGGCAAAACCGCAATCCGAAGTCCGAAATCCGAAATCTCATTGGTCATTCCAGCCAATACGTCAGGCGCCTGTGCCGAAAGTAAAAGACCGTGGCTGGGCGAAGAACGAGATTGATCGTTTCGTTTTTCAGAAGCTTGCGGTAGCCAAGTTGAAACCATCACCGCCCGCGGATCGCGCCGCGCTCATTCGACGCGCGAGCTACGCGCTGGTCGGTCTGCCGCCGTCGCCCGAGGACGTCGCGGCGTTCGAGCGCGACCGTGGACACGAAGCATTTGCGCGGGTCGTGGACCGATTGCTGGCGTCGCCGCACTTTGGCGAGTGCTGGGGTCGGCATTGGCTCGACGTGGCGCGTTTTGCGGAATCGAGCGGCGGCGGACGCACGATGCCGTTCAAGGACGCGTGGCGTTACCGCGATTATGTCATTGAATCGTTCAATGCGGACGCGCCGTACAATCGCTTCGTCCGCGAGCAGATCGCGGGCGATTTGTTGCCGCACGAAAACATCGAGCAACGACGCCGCCAGCTTATCGCCACCAGCTTCCTCGCGCTCGGCCCGACGAATTACGAGGAACAGGACAAACAAGCGTTGCGCATGGACATCATTGACGAGCAGCTTGATACGATCGGCAAGGCATTCTTCGGCCTGGCGATTGGTTGCGCGCGCTGTCACGATCACAAATTCGACCCGATCCCGCAGCGGGACTATTACGCGATGGCGGGCATCTTTGGCAGCGTGCGTTCGCTGCACAATTACACCGATAACGTTGCAAACTGGGTGAATGTCCCCCTCCCGCTCGATCCCGCGCGCGAAGCGGAGATGCAGGCACACGAGACGCAGATCGCTGCGGTCGAGGCACGTCTCAAAGAGGCCAAAGCATTGGCCGCGAAAGCCAACGCGAAGGTCGCCAGCAGTTCCGAGATGAAAGGTCGCCCAGTCGAGCCGAGCCTTTTTCCTGGCATCGTCGTGGACGACACCGCGGCGAAGCACGTGGGCGAATGGAAACACTCGGTTTACTCGAACAGCTACATCGGCAGCGGTGCTCTACACGATCTCAACCAAGGCAAAGGCGAAAAGACGCTCACCTTTGCGCCCGAATTGCCCGAATCGGGCCGCTACGAAGTTCGCTTCGCCTTCATCGCAGGAACAGAACGTAGCCAGAATACACCGATCACGATTTTTCATGCCGATGGCGAGGTAACTGTTCGCGTGGATCAGACCCAGCCGCCACCGATTGACGGGCGCTTCGTGTCACTCGGGACGTTCCGCTTCGACAAAAACGGGACAGGGTACGTTCTAGTGTCCAATGAAGGCACTCAAGGACACGTCAGTGCGGACGCGGTGCAATTCCTGCCGACCGAAATGATTACTCCTCCCGCGGAAGAGCGCGCCGCAGCGAAGTCTAGCGCCAATGATTTAGCCGCGGCGGCGAAGCGGCTTGAACAAGAATTGAAACAGTTGCGCGAGCGCGGCCCGAAACGCCCGCTGGCAATGTCCATCGCCGAAGACGAAATCGCCGACATGCGCATCGCGATCCGCGGCAACCTCCGCAACCTCGGCCAGACCGCGCCGCGCGGGTTCCTCAGCGCACTGCCGCCCGCGTCGCCGCCAATGCCGAATAACGAAAGCGGACGCCGCGAGCTGGCCGACTGGATCGCCAGCCCGCAAAATCCGCTCGCCGCGCGCGTCATCGTCAATCGCGTCTGGCACTGGCTCTTCGGCGCGGGGCTGGTGCGCACGACCGACAACTTCGGCGCGACGGGCGAGCTGCCGTCGCATCCCGAATTGCTCGACCATCTTGCCGCGCGATTCATCGAGCATGGCTGGTCCGTCAAATGGCTCCTGCGCGAGATCATGCTTAGCGCGACCTGGCAACAAAGCAGCGCCAGCCGTGCCGACGGTCTGGCGGCGGACGTGGACAATCGCCTCTTGTGGCGCATGAATCGCCGCCGCATGGAAGCCGAAGCGATGCGAGACACGATTCTCACCGTCAGCGGTCAGCTTCGGAGGGAAATCGGCGGGACGACCCTGGAAAGCTCCTCCGACGTAAACCCCAACGACACAGGAACGCAGAATCTCGAATATGGATGGCGCTTCACTGACACGCGGCGGAGTGTGTACACGCCCGCGTTCCGCAATAATCGGCTGGAATTGTTCAACGCGTTTGATTGGGCCGATCCGAATCTCGTCACAGGCCAGCGCAACGTCAGCACCGTTGCGCCCCAGGCGCTTTACCTGCTCAATCATCCGTTTATCATCGAGCAGGCGAAGCTCGCCGCCGCGGCGACCGCCGCGCTGAGCGATCGCGAACGCATCGAGCGCGCCTATCGCCTCGCGCTCACGCGTCCGCCCACCGACCGCGAACGCGCGCTGGCGTTGTCGTTTGTCAGCAAGGCCGCGAGCGCGGGAGAGCGGGAGCGAGCATGGACGCAATTTTTTCAGACGATTTTTGCATGTGTAGATTTTCGTCATATCGAGTAAACTCTACCTGACCATGAAAACTCCAGCCTGTTGCTCGCGTCGTCAGGCGCTCGGACAAATTGGTTGCGGTTTTGGATATCTAGCCCTCCTCGGACTGGCCGCCGAGCGCGCCGTCGCGGGAACCACAACAAACCCGCTCGCGCCACGCGCGCCGCACTACACGCCTCGGGCCAAACGCGTCATCTTCCTCTTCATGCAAGGCGGCCCAAGCCACGTGGATTCGTTCGACTACAAGCCGCGATTGATGGAAGACGACGGGAAGATGCTTCATTTCGATGATGCCCGCACCGTGGCCAAGACGGGTAAAGGCGCTGCCCAACGGATAATGAAACCGCGCTGGGCATTTCAGCAGCATGGCCAGTCGGGTCAGTGGGTTTCCGAGCTTTTCCCGCACATCGCGCGCCACATGGACGACATTTGTTTGATCAAATCCATGCAGACCGAAGGGATCGCCCACGGGCCAGCGACTTTGTTTATGCACACAGGCTCGACCACGCTCATCCGTCCGTCGGTCGGCGCGTGGGTCACCTATGGGCTCGGCTCGGAAAGCGAGAATCTGCCAGGGTTTGTGACCATCGCCCCGTCGCAAGGCAACGGCGGCCCCCGCAATTACGGCAGCGCGTTTCTCCCGCCCGTCTATCAAGGCACGCCTGTCGGCCGCGCGGGCGCGAGCGTTGCCGACACGACCATCCGCAATTTGAGCAATCCCGCCTGGAGCAAAGAGGAACAACGACGCCAGTTCGAACTGCTGCGCGCGGTGAACGCGGAACAGCTCGCGCGCGCGCCCAGCGACCGCGAGTTGGAAGCCGTGGCGCACTCGTTCGAACTGGCCTGGCGGATGCAGAACGAAGCGCCAGGCACACTCGATCTCTCGGGCGAATCCCCCGCCACACTCGCGCTCTATGGCATCGGCGAGAAAGCCACCGACACCTATGGACGGCAATGCCTCATGGCGCGACGCCTATGCGAGTCGGGCGTGCGGTACGTGCAGGTCAATTACGGCGACAACAGCAACAACCCAGCCTGGGATCAGCATTCCAACCTCGAAAAACATGGCGACCACGCCGCGCGCACCGACAAACCTGTTGCGGGTCTCCTCGCCGACCTCAAACAGCGCGGCCTGCTCGACGACACCGTGGTTTGGTGGGGCGGCGAATTTGGCCGCACGCCCTACGCGGAAAAAAACGGCACGGGGCGCGATCACAATCCAGGCGGCTTCTCCGTCTGGCTGGCTGGCGGCGGCGTAAAGCGCGGCTTCAGCCACGGCGAAACCGACGAGTTCGGCCATCGAGCCGTCAAAGACCCCGTCCACATGCACGATTTACACGCCACGATCCTTCACCTGCTCGGCCTCGATCACGAAAAGCTCACTTTCCGCCACGATGGCCGCCCCTTTCGCCTCACCGACGTGCAAGGTCGTGTGGTGAAGGAAATTTGCGCGTGACCCCGCGGAAGAAGCGCTCAATCGAAACGAGCTGCAATTTCACCGCACTAGCGTACCGAAGACCACGTTTTGCAGCTGCCGCTCAGGTTTACGGTGTGATGTGAATAGGCAGAAAATAATAATTGACACTTGGCCGCCCCTATGTTTATCTTTCAGCGGCTTGAGGATGAAATTCGGCCCCGTGCCGTGTGAGGATTTCGTCACGACGAGATTCTCCTATATCCTCGGCCGACCTTCTAACGCCACTTTCGAGAGCGGTCGTCTCTTGTCATAATACTCGCCGTACTGGTTTGTTCGTGTGTCATCAACATCGTGAACCAAGCTGAAAGACGCAGATAGGAAGCATACAAAGCGATCATCTCCTTTCTCAAACAGCCGTTGCAACGCCCAGAGATAGTAGTCCACGACTTGTAATGCAGCGCAGATCTCGGGAGTGGCTGCTTGCACCTGAATTGGCGCATCAGCAACTATTCTTTTTTCTTGGGTGAACCGCTCGCGCGCTTGGAGTAAAGCCGTCTGCAACGCCGCCGTGCGATCCGAACCACCGCGCTTGGCAAAGAAAATCCGATACCCTTCGTCTTTGTGCAGCAGGTTTTTGAACAATCGCCGAACCAGTGAGTCATAAAGCTCATTCTGACGATACCGATACGTCGGGTCTTGCTCGTTTCGTTGGCGAACATATTCCAGCACTTTCGCCTTCTCACGCACCACGGCGCAGAACTTCGCGGGATGGCGTACTAGCACATTGAACACATCGCGACGTATTTCGGCCAAGTCATCCTTTGCGTGAAACGCCACCGCCGTCTTGCCTGCCTTAAGTTGCATCGAGGGAACATCCTTAAAATATAAATCGTTTAACAACCGTTTCCGTAACTCTGATAATTCCCGCGTTACCGCCACCTCGTCTGCCAGTGAAATCGCGCCGAGAACGAAAAATTGCGAACAACCCGCTTTGCCGATAAGGACTTGCCCCTTGGCGCTGAACAACACTCCGTCCCCCGCTTCATCCACGAAGTAATGCCTTTCAATTCGCGCTGGCGTTGCCGCGTTCGTTGCGCTCACGGCGCGCACTATATCAGGCAAGGGAAGTTTCGCAAGCGCGCCATTTTCACGATTGCTGCTGAAAGGTTGAGGAGGGAGAATCCGAGCTTGAGGAACGGCGGGAAAAGGTGCAGATTGTCCGCAGTCATGGCCAGAGCAATCGCAGTAATCGTGACTGTTGGCCTCGTTGGCGATTATGATTTTGCGGTCAGATGGCGGGAGAGATTGGCCAGAAGACGACGGTGGCGATCGGACGAGATTGAGCCAATGCGTCCCAGGAGATTCGATTCGGGCGTGACAGCGAGAAAGCCAAGGCGGATGATAGAGGCGGTTCTCAATCCACTACCAGCAAATTCGGGGTCATTGGGGGAAAGGGATTCATCAAAATCAGGGACGCGATGTTGGAACTGGGTGCTGATGCTGCAGACGAGATAATCGCCAAAAGGAGGGAGACGACGCAGCAGGACGACAGGGCGATTTTTGAACTGGCTGTCGGCTTGTGGAACAGGCGCGAGGGCGATGTCACCTTCGTTCATGGGCGGAGGTCAGCGGAGGTGTATTCAGGCTCGTTCGGGCCGTAGGCTTTGGCCAGTTGTTGCATGGCTAGTTTCGACCATTCCTGTCGTTCGTCGTCCGAGGGAAGGACGACGACGACCAAGCGAGCATTGGGCGGGAGCTGACATGGTTCATCGAGTTGAATTTTCTCGCCGTCAAAATGAGCGCTTAAGGCAACGGTTGTCATCGCCGCAGAATCTAGCTGATTTCGGATCAAATCGCAACCCAGGATAATAACAATAGTCCCATGAGAATCCGTGCTTGAGGATGGGTGGGAAAAGGTGCAGATTGGCCGCAGTCATGGCCAGAGCAATTACAGTAATCGTGACTGTTTGCCTCCTCGGCGGGACGGCTTTTTCGGAAAAACCCGATCCGAAGGGCGCCGAGTTTTTCACGAAGAAAATCCAGCCGATCCTCGCCGAGAATTGTTTCAAGTGTCACAGCCACGAGGCGACCAAGATCAAGGGCGGATTGCTGCTCGATTCGCGCGAGGCAGTGCTGAAAGGCGGCGACAGCGGGCCTGCCGTCGCTGCTGGCGATCCCGACAAGAGTTTGCTCATCAAGGCGGTCAGTTATACCGATCCCGAATTGCAAATGCCGCCGAAGGACAAGAAATTACCCAACGAACAGATTGCGCTTCTGAGCGAGTGGGTGAAGATGGGTGTGCCATACGCCGCTCGCGCGGCGAAACTCCAAACCCCAAACTCCAAACTCCAAAAAGATTGGTGGTCGTTCCAGACTGTTCGGCAACCGCCTGTGCCGAAAGTAAAAGACCGTGGTTGGGCGAAGAACGATATTGATCGTTTCATTTTCCAGAAACTCGACACGGAAGGGTTGTCGCCGTCGCCCGAGGCGGACCGACGCGCGCTGGTTCGGCGCGTGTATTTCGATTTGTGGGGGTTGCCACCGACGCCCGAGGAGGTCGAGGCATTCGTCGCGGACAAATCACCCGACGCGTACGAGAAGTTGATTGATCGTTTGCTGGCCAGCCCGCGCTACGGGGAGCGTTGGGCGCGACATTGGCTCGATTTGGTGCGCTACGCCGAGAGCGACGGGTTCCGCATTGACGATTATCGGCCAAATGCGTGGCGTTATCGCGATTATGTCATTCGCGCTTTCAACGAGGACAAGCCGTACGACCGTTTCGTGTTGGAGCAGCTCGCGGGCGATGAGCTTGCGCCGAACGATCCCGACGCGCTGCTGGCGACGGGTTTCCTGCGGCTCTGGATTTACGAATACAACCAGCGCGACGTGGTGTTGCAATGGCACGATATCCTCAACGACATGACCGATGTAACGGGCGACGTGTTTCTCGGTCTCGGCATGGGTTGCGCGCGCTGTCACGATCACAAGTTCGACCCGATCCTGCAAAAGGATTATTTCCGTTTGCAGGCGTTCTTCTCGCCGTTCCTGCCGCGCGACGACGTGGCGGTGGCGACACCGCAGCAGCGAGCCGAGTATCAGGCCAAGCTTGCTGCGTGGGAGGCAAAGACCGCCGAGATACGCAAACAAATCGAGGAGATCGAGAAACCGCATCGCGAGAAAGCCGCCAAAGGCGCGATAGACAAATTTCCGATCGAAACCCAGGCGCTCATCCGCAAACCCATCGCCGAACGCGCCCCTTACGAGCATCAGATCGCCGAGCTTGCCTATCGCCAGGTTCACTACGAATACGACCGCCTCAGCGGCAAGATCAAAGGCACGGACAAGGAAAAAATCGAAGCGCTCCGCAAAGAACTCGCGCAATTCGACAAAGAGAAACCCGCGCCGTTGCCCGCAGCGCCCACGGTGAGCGACGTTGGCCCGACCGCGCCGCCGACGTTCATTCCCAAGAAAAAGCAGGAAGACGTCGCGCCCGAATTTCTCTCCGTGCTGAAGGAAAAACCGCCCGCGATACGTCCTTTGCCGAGTTCCACTGGACGCCGCGCCGCGCTCGCCCGCTGGCTCACGCGCCCCGATCATCCGCTCACCACGCGCGTCATCGCCAATCGCATCTGGCAATATCATTTTGGCCGTGGTCTCGTGACGACCTCCAGCGACTTCGGCACGCTCGGCGAAAAACCGTCCCACCCCGAACTGCTCGACTGGCTTGCCACGCGCTTCGCGAAGGACGGCTGGAGCTTCAAAAAAATGCACCGCCTCATCCTCACCTCCGCGGCCTATCGCCAGTCCGCCACTGCGGTTGCGCCTGAAGTGGCAGTGCGCAAAGACCCCGAGAACCGCTGGCTCTGGCGCGCCAACACCCGCCGCCTCGACGCCGAACAAATCCGCGACGCCATCCTCGCCGTCACTGGCGATCTCGACCCCACCGCAGGCGGTCCCGCCGTGGACACCTCGAAACCGCGCCGCACCATCTACACCCAAGTGCGCCGCAACACGCGTGATCCGTTGCTCGACGTGTTCGATGTGCCTGACCCCATCGCCAGCGTTTCGCAACGCGATACCACCACGACGCCTACGCAAGCGCTCTTCCTCTTCAACAGCCAGGCCGCGCTCCTGCGCGCAAAAGCGTTTGCCGCGCGCCTGCAAAAATCCAACGCGACCGACGATGGCGAACTCGTCGCCACCGCGTATCGGCTGGCTTACGGACGCGATCCACGCCCCGACGAACGCGCCGCGGCGGTCGCTTTCCTCCAGCAACAAATCAAGCAGTTCGATCCGCAAAAAATCGCTAGCGCGGGTTTTATTGCCGACCGCATCCCCTTGCGCGAAGGCAAAGCCGCCGTGCTCACGCCGAACACATCGCAGGATCGTTTCACTATTCCCGACAACGCCTCGCTGCCCTCGGACGAGTTCACCATCGAAGCGTTCGTCGTTTTGCGCTCGCTCTACGAAGACGCCTCCGTGCGCACCATCGCGGCGCATTGGGACGGCAATCCGAAACACACGGGTTGGTCGCTCGGTGTCACCAGCAAACAATCCAAATACAAACCGCAGACACTCGTCCTGCAACTGACGGGCAAGTCGCAGGATGAGATTGTCTATGAGCCGATTTTCTCCGATCTCCACATCCATCTGAACAAACCGTATTTTGTCGCCGTCAGCGTGCGGGTGAGTGACGCGGGTGAGAAAGGCGTGACGTTCTACACTAAGGATTTGTCCAACGACGATGAACCGATGCAGGTCACGCAACTCAAACACACAGTCACCGCGGGCGTTCGCGCGACCGCGCCGTTCACCATCGGCGGACGCGTCACCAACCCGAATCATCTCTGGGACGGCCTGATTGACGACGTGCGTCTCTCCAACGTTGCGCTCACCCAAGAGCAACTCCTGCTCACCTCCGATCGCGTCACCGCCAACACCGTCGGCTACTGGCAATTCGAGGCTGCGCCCAACACCTTTCGCGACAGCTCCGACCGCGGCAACAATATTGTGCCCCCGCCTCTTCGAGGCGAGGCCTCGCTCGCCACGGCGAGCGGGCGCGCCGCCGTGCTGGTGGATTTCTGTCACGTGTTATTAAACTCGAATGAGTTTTTATATGTGGATTGATTCAATAGCCACGAAAAGCACAATAAGACACAAAAAAAGGAAGTGTGAAAATGCCGCCTGAAGAGAATAAATCCGAGACTTTTCCCGTCAAGTCTACTGATGAGGAAATGCGGGCGGCCATGAGGAGAGCGCGTGAGGCGTTTCCCGAATTTGTGCGAGAAGTTGAAGCCGATTCTCGACGCATCATCCCAGCCCTCCAGTCTGCGCTGGTCAAAGCATACTTTGTAGACGAGGAAAATCCGTCTGAAGGCGAACACATGTGGGTGGATGAGGTCGAGTGGGATAGCGCGCTTATTAGGGGCAGGCTGGTCAGCTCGCCATCCCACGTGCGTTCGGTAAAAATGGGCGACCAAGTGTCTTTTCCACTCGAACGGCTAAGCGACTGGCTCTATGTCTTAAACGACAAGGCCCATGGCGCCTATACAGTGCAAGTGCTCCGAAATCGAATGTCGAAAGAAGAGCGAGCAACGCACGACAGCAACTATCCATTCTCGTTTGAATAACCATGAGATTAATAGCCATGAAAAACACAAGAAAACACAAAAAGTTTTTGCGCATTATTGTGCCCACCAAACGGACGGCGGGTAAATTCTTTGTGGCAAATAATAATGAGCATGCCTCTGGAGCTCGTAAAGGGATAAATGCCTATTCTTGATGTCGAGATTGTCGTGTCAGAAAGCGAACCGCTCTCCGACGGACTGGCCACGGCCCTGGCTGACGCGGCAGGGAAAGTCTTTGATGCGTCGCGAGGCAACGTTTGGGTTCGGGTTCGACCTCTCCCGCGTCATCTGTACGCCGAGAACGGCGTGGCCGAGCCAGAGGGTTGGCGTTCTGTTTTCGTGACGGTGCTCAAATATCAAAGGCCCGATGGCAGCGACTTGGAGCGCGAAGTGCGGTTGCTCACGGAGGCCGTCGCGCGAATTTGCGGGCGGGCGCCTGAGAACGTGCATATCCTCTACGAGGCAGACGCCGCAGGAAGGATCGCATTCGGAGGCGCGATTAAAAAATGAAAAGGTTGTCGAACAGTTATATGGCCACGAAAATCACAAAGAGACACGAAAATATATTTTTGTGGCCAAAAAAAGTCGAGTGAACCAGTGCTTTCAATGTCAAAATGAATAGCCAAGAAAAACACGAAAACTCTTTGTGCATTTTTGTGCTCTTTGTGGCCAATAAAAATTTATGAAAATGCCCCATATCGAGCCGCTCTATACGCGCCGCGATTTCCTGTTGCGCGGTGGTGCGGGGTTTGGCGCGCTGGCGCTGACGTATTTGTTACGCGGCAATCCGTTGTTCGCGGCAGAGACGATCGGCGCGATAAAGAAGCCTCACTTCGCCCCGCGCGCCAAGAGTGTCATCTTCCTCTTCATGGAGGGCGGGCCGAGCCACATTGATTTGTTCGATCCGAAACCGAAACTGAACGAGCTGGCGGGTCAGCCGTTGCCCGATAGTTTCGGCTCGATCATCACCGCGATGGGCGAGTCGCGTTCTCCGTTGCTCGCCTCGAAACGCGCGTGGAAACAACACGGCCAGAGCGGGATTTGGGTGAGCGATTGGCTGCCGCACACCGCCGAATGCGTGGACGACATCGCCGTGATTCGTTCTTGCGTGGCCGACGGGATCAATCATAGCGCGGGCGTTTGTCAGATGAACACCTGCTCGACCCGCGCGGGACGACCGTCGCTGGGCGCGTGGGTGTCGTACGGATTGGGCACGGAAAACCGTGACCTGCCCGCGTTCGTGGTGATTCAGGACAACAACGCGCAGGTCGTTAATGGTCCGCGCAATTGGGGCAGCGGTTTCATGCCTGCCGTGTATCAAGGCACACGCCTGCAGGCCAGCACCGAGCCAATCCCGAACCTCAACCCGCCTGCTGAAATTGCCGCCGCCCAGCAACGCGGCAAACTGGAATTTTTGAATCAGATCAATCGCCAACATGCACAAGCACGCAAGCAGCAGACCGAACTGGAAGCGCGCATCGCCAGTTACGAACTGGCCTTCCGCATGCAGGCCGAAGCGCCTGAAGCGGTGGATTTGACGAAGGAAACCGAGGCGACCAAACAACTCTACGGACTCGATCAAAAAGAGACCGCTGTCTTTGGCCGCAACTGTCTGCTGGCTCGTCGCATGGTCGAGCGCGGCGTGCGATTTGTGCAGCTTTACCATGGCGCAGGAAGCAAATGGGACAGCCACGACAAGATCGAAAAAAATCACAGCTCCCTTTGTCTCTCGATGGACAAACCCGTCGCGGGTCTGCTGAAAGATTTGAAATCGCGCGGGCTATTGAAAGACACGCTCGTCATCTGGGGCGGCGAATTTGGCCGCACACCGATGTCCGAGAAAGGCGATGGACGCGACCACAACCCGACGGGTTTTACGATGTGGATGGCGGGCGGCGGCGTCAAAGGCGGTCAAACCATCGGCACGACCGACGAACTCGGCCTGCGCGCCATTGAGGCTCCGCTCCACGTCCGCGACCTGCACACGACAATTCTGTGGCTTATGGGCCTCGACAACATGGAACTGGTGTACAACTACAAAGGCCGCCCCGAACGCCCCACCATCAACGAAGGCGACGCGTATAAGAAGATCACGGCGGGGTGAGCAGAATGCTTCCTCTGGAATAAAATGAACTCACCTGAAACCACTAAGAGTTTAAAAATTTCTGGTCCTGCTGGCGAATCGCTGTTTCACAAACCTTTCTCATGGTGCATTTCGGGGCAGGAGATCGAAAGAATACAGTCAAAAATCGATTCCCAACTCGATCGAATTTGGGAACTAAAGGATGACCGCCTTCTTGTTCTTGTAGGTGCGCTAATTATCGAGAATGCGGTCGATGACTTACTGAGTTCTTGGATGCCAAATTACAACACGCTGACTCAGAACCGCGACTTTTCTTTCTCACTGCGCATCGAAATCGCTCGCTCGATGCGACTAATTCCATCGCGTATCCTTGGATGTGCGGATATGGTGCGGAAAATTCGGAACGAGTTCGTTCATAGCCTCGATCTGGACGAGTTCGCCAGGCTCGAAACACCGATGAGGAACTCTCTCCGAGGCTCTGTTAAAGATTTTAAGTTAGGTAGCGACAATGGCATCACGGATGCGGAGATATTCCAAAACGTTGTTACATTTACTTCCATCGCATTGTACGCATATGCAGAGCAGGTACGTCGTATGAATGAATACGTTAGGAGCAGCGCTGCACAACGTCATTTTCAGACTTACAATGGGGAAGCGCGCGGTTAAGGAGGCGTGGCATTTCTGTCCCACATAACTCCCTGGGGTAGGTGTCGCCTCTCCTTGAGGATTAAATGGCCACGAAAGGCACAATAAAACGCAAAGAGTATTTGTGTCCGCCAAATTTATTCGCCGAACCGCATGGCGGACTGCTCGGCGGGTAAATTCTTTGTGGCCAATTCACTTTCCCTTCGAACTCGGTCGCGGTATCATTCCGCCCATGCACCCTAATTATCATCGTCTTCGCGTTGTCTTGCCTCTGCTGACGCTCGCGGTCGCTGTCACCGTCGCCACGTCGGCCAAGCCGTCGGGTAAATCCTGGAATCCGAGCTTGCGTTTCACGTAGTTTGAGTGACAAATCATCTGCCATGCACTTCATTTATCCAAGCGATCCGCTCCGGCCGAAACTGCCGGATGAGATTTATGCTGATGAGTGGGAAGCGATTCAGGCAGTCGGCTTTTTGGCGTCGGTTTTCTCCTTCGAGGATTTCCAGTGTGGCACTTTTCGGCCACACCCACCAATTCCAAGCGGCTCGCTGGTCGTTTATCGCGGCTGGATGCTATCTGCTTCTGACTACGAGTCGTTGCTTTCGGCTCTTTCACGGGCGGGTACAAGTCCATTAACCGATCTCCCGACTTACCTATTGGCTCATCATCTTCCCAACTGGTATCCGTTGCTCGCTGATCTGACGCCCGAAACCAAAATATTCCCGCTCGACTGTGACTTGGAATCCGAACTGCGAGCGCTCAACTGGCCCGAATATTTTATCAAGGACTACGTGAAATCGCTCAAGACCTCGGTCGGCTCTCGGGTTTCCAAACCCGAGGAAGTAGCCACGGTCTTGGCCGAAATGCGAAAGTTTCGCGGTACAATCGAAGGCGGGCATTGCGTTCGTCGGGTCGAAAACTTTGCGCCCAACTCTGAACGACGATTCTTTGTCGTTGATTCGGTCGCTCATGCACCGGAAGGTGTGCAACACCACACCTTGCAAGGTGTGGGAATGGTTCAAATTGTCGGTGAATGCGCCAAACGGATTCGCAGCCGATTCTTTTCGGTGGACGTTGCGCAACGCGTAGACGGCCGGCTTCGGGTCGTCGAGATCGGTGATGGTCAAGTGTCTGACATTGTTGGTTGGACTGCCGAGCGGTTTGCCGATGTCTTCGCTAAACATTTTCCAACTCAGGCATGAGTGGCCTCCAGTACGGAAGGCTAACCCAAGGAGGGGTGACATTTCTGTCGCCCACGAGGGCGGTGCCAGAGCCAGGGGCGAGGACGATTTGCCGATGGTTCGGCGACAAGAACCCCGACGCACCGCATCGGGGGAGCTGTCGCCGCTCCTTGAGAGTGGAATACCCAAAGAACACAAAACTTTTTGGGTCTTTTCGTGATTTTTGTGGCTAATTGACATTCCGGATCACCCTAACGCGGTGATTTTCGCTGTCGCCGATGAAGATTGAGCCGTTGGTATCCACAAAAATCCCATGTGGGCGGGCGAGCTTGCATTTCAGCGGGTCGCTCTCAGTACTGTCACCTCGCTCGCCCGTGCCTGCGACGAGCTCAAGCGTACCCTTTTTCAAATCTATCATTCGGATACTATGGCTCTCGGTATCAGCGAGATAAACGTTGCCACCCGGAGCTATGCTGATTCCTTTCGGGCCGGAGAGCGTCGCCAGTTTCGCGGGGCCGCCGTTTCCCGTGAACCCCTTTTGACCCGTGCCTGCAATGTGATGAAGGGTCAGCGTTTTCATATCAATCTTGTACACGGCATTGCCTTCGCGCAGGGCAAGCCAAAGATTGCCGTCTCGGTCGAAATCAATCGCGCGCGGTCCGTTCAATGGTGTACCTTCCAATTTCGCGCCCACTTGCCCTGAGCCAGCCGAAGGGTCAGGCGTGCGCGCTTTCGCGCCTGTACCGGCAAATGTTGTAATGACGCCGGTCTTCATGGTCACTTTGCGGATGCGATGATTGAGGATGTCGCAGATGTAAAGATCGCCCGTGGCATCGAACTGAATGCTATGCGGTTGATTCAATTCCGCAGCGATTGCCGGTCCACCGTCTCCACTGAAACCTGCCTTGCCTGTGCCCGCGATGGTGGTGATAACTCCTGTTTTTGCATCCACGCGGCGGACAAGGTGATTGAGCCGCTCGACAAAGAACATATTTCCCATTTTATCGAAGCGTACCTCATACGGCTCGTTCAGTTGCGCCTTGAGCGCAGGTCCGCCATCGCCGCTGTATCCACGCGTGCCGTTGCCTGCTACCGGCGTGATGATGCCGTCGCGAGCGACCTTCCGGATGACGTGATTATCAGTGTCGCAAATGTAGAGAGCACCGTCGGGCCCGCGCACGACACCAAACGGATTATTCAGCTTCGCGTTCGTTGCTTGCCCGCCATCCCCGCTGTGTCCCTTCTCTCCGGAGCCGGCGAAGGTGGAAATGGGTTCGTTGGCTCGGCCAGCAACCGCGATAAGAAGCAAAACGATCGCGATTGAGGATTTCACGTTTCGATCCCGCCCTCATCCAGCATAGCGCGCGACGGATTATTTCGCGAGGGCGACTTTGACATTCTTGATGGGTTTACCGCTCTTGTCGGTGAAGCGAAGGGCGCCCTGCCAGTTGTTCTGCTCGTTGATAATTTTAAGGACGATGGTGTTCTCGCCTTTTTGGAGCGTGAGATTCTCCACGGTGTCTTGGTCTTTGTCAATCGAGCGGGTGCTGTCGAACGTAAAGGCCTCTTTCCCGTTGAGATAGAAACGGCCTTGGTCATTCGAGCTAAACCGTCCCTGGATGCCTTTCATTTCCTCGGCGGCGACGATAGTGCAGGCCAGATACCCGATGACGTTTTGCGCCTTATCTTCTTCCGGGCGCTTGAGCCAGACATTGAAGTCGAAGTAGTAATCATCGGCCTTCGCGGCTTTCCATTCCAGCTTCTCGCCGCGCACGGTGAGTTTATCGCCCGCCTTCGGCTTCAACTTGCCCTCGTCCTTGATTTGTTCCTCGCCGATTTCCTGTCCGCCACCGGACTCGACGGGGATGGAACCGAGCACGAGCCAGTTCCGGATGAAACCCTCATCGTCCACGTTAAATTCCTGGGCTGCGGCAGTTAGGCTGAGCGCGGCGATCATCGAGATTACTATCGTTGTTTTCATTGGCAATACCTCCGTTGAAAGATTTTGAACGGGTATCATGTTGACGCGAACCGGCTGGAATTTCAAGGGGAAAATACGCCGCCGAAAAAGTTTGCTTGGTCGCGGAAGCTTTGCCATCATTCATCGCACTGGAAGAATGGCGATGAAAACTTCAAGCTTCAAACTTCAAACTTCAGGGAAACATCAAGCTTCAAACTTCAAGAATGAGTGCAGATTGCAAAATCGTTTTGGTGTTTTCGGCATGAAGGTTCTTTGGAGTTTGGCGATTGGGGTTTGGAGTTTTGTGCCGTTCGCGCAAGCCGAAGAGGCAAAGCCGAAGATGAACGTCCTGTTCATCGGCGTGGACGATCTCAACAATGATCTCGGCTGTTATGGAAATTCGCTTGTTCGCTCACCCAACGTTGACCGGCTCGCAGCTCGCGGCGTGCGGTTTGATCGCGCTTATACCCAATATCCACTCTGCAGCCCCAGCCGCGTGTCGCTTCTGACGGGTCAGCGGCCAGACACGACTCGTGTGTTTGATTTGCGGACGGATTTTCGGACGACGATACCGAATGTCACCACACTGCCGCAGCATTTTCGCAAGAACGGTTATTTTGTAGCGCGCGTTGGCAAGATGTATCATTACGATGTGCCGGGGCACATCGGTACGAGCAGTCTCGATGATTGGGCGTCGTGGGACCAGTGCATCAACCCGCGCGGGCGCGACAAGGACGACGAACCCAGCATCATCAATTACACAGGCAAACCGGGGAATTTCGGCGCGTCACTCTGTTGGCTGGCTGCCGACGGCGAAGACGAGGAGCAGACCGACGGCATTGGCGCGACCGAAGCAATTCGGTTGTTGGAGCGGCGAAAAGATCAGCCATTCTTTCTCGCGCTAGGATTTTATCGGCCACATGTACCATGCGTCGCGCCGAAGAAATATTTCGACTTTTATCCGCCGGAAAAAATTACTCTGCCGAAAGAGCCGCCCGAACACATGGCCGTCATCCCGCCGCCCGCGTTTTGGGTCCGGCCACCCAATTACGGTCTCGATGATGAGAAGTTGCGCAACTTCATCCGCGCCTATTACGCCAGCGTCACGTTCATGGATACGCAACTCGGTCGAGTGCTCGACGCGTTGAAACGGCTGAAGCTGGAAGAAAAAACGATCATCGTCTTCTGGAGCGACCACGGCTACAACCTCGGCCAGCACGGACAATGGCAGAAACAAAGCCTCTTTGAAAACTCCGCCCGCGTGCCGATGATTATCTATGACCCTCGGGCGAAAGGAAACGGCAAGGCGACAGCGCGCACCGTTGAACTGCTCGATCTTTATCCGACGCTCGCCGATCTCTGCGGCCTCTCCGTGCCGGGAAACCTGGCAGGCAAGAGCCTCCGTCCTTTGCTCGACGACCCGCAGGCTGCGTGGACTAAACCCGCCTTTACGCAGACCCGGCGCGGACAAGGTGACAAGGCCTTTTGGGGTCGCACCGTTCGCACGGAGCGCTGGCGTTATACCGAATGGGACGAAGGCAAAAAAGGCGTCGAGCTTTATGATCATGCCACCGACCCGGGCGAATTCAAGAATCTTGCCACTGATCCCGCTAACGCCGCGACGGTCGCCGAGCTGAAAAAATTGATCAGCGAGATTGAGAACCTCAAGAAGCAACCGTGAGATTCACACGATTCAAGTTATTAATAATGAGACAATATTCGCTTATCCTGTTTGCATTTCTGCCTGTGTTCATTCTGGGGGGCGCTACCCACTGGACATCTGCCCAGGAGAGCCGATCGAAGACGTCGGTTCCGGCAAACAAAACGCCGGCCGTCCGTTTCGACCCCGTGGTGCGTGATATCGAGGGTTGGAAGGTTCATATCGAACCGGCGTTGATTGATGGGAAACATCGGGAGGAAGGCGCCAAGGCGCTCGTGATGCTGGCCAATCATTTGCAGCGCATCAAAATCCTCGTCCCGCCAGAACCGCTGGCGAAATTACAAACCGTCGAAATCTGGATCGAGCACGACCATCCACGGCTGAAGGCGATGCAATATCATCCCAGCCGGAGCTGGTTGGTGGATAACGGACACGACCCGCGGCTGGCGCGCAAGGTTCACATCACGCAAGCCCAAGAGCTTCTCTCGGCCAGCGAGATGCTCAAGCATCCAGCCGTGGTTCTTCACGAACTCGCCCACGCCTTTCATGATCAAGTGCTCGATTTTGATCACGCGGAAATTCTGGCCGCTTACAACAAGGCGAAACAATCCGGCTCCTACGAGAAAGTGCTGCTCTACACCGGGAAAAAGGTTCGTCATTATGGCCTGACGGATCAAAAGGAATATTTTGCCGAAGGCACCGAGGCTTTCTTTTATCGAAACGATTTCTACCCTTTCGTCCGCGCCGAACTCAAGGAACACGACCCAACGCTCCACGATGTCCTGATCAAGGTATGGGGGACGGCCAAATGATAACATCTGTCCTTCTGAAAACGAGCGGTCCGTGTCCTCGGGTGGAAGGGGGGAGACTGTGAAGCTGCTACTGACTATATTCGTTGTCTTTGGCATTGGATTACCCTCCCGCGCCGAAATTCGCGAATTGGCGTATGCGCCGGCGCCACCGGACAATCCTCTCAAAGGACTCGTGCCGTATTCGGGCGATCATGGGGAAAAATTTCCGCACAGCTTGGAGTTCAATTATTTACCACTACGCGCGCTCATGACAGGCGCGGAGAAATTTGATTGGCGGCCGCTCGATCAACTGCTCGACGACGTTGCTTCGCGCGGTCACCAGACCATCTTTCGGATTTATCTCGAATATCCGGGCATCAAACAAATCGGTGCGCCGCAATTTTTGCTCGATGCGGGATTGAAGACGTTTTCGTATAAGCACGGGAAGGATGAGGTAACGACGCCCGATTATACCGACCCGCGATTGAGAACAGCTCTAACGAATTTTATTCGCGCGTTGGGAAAGCGCTACGATGGCGATTCGCGCATCGGCTACATCACAGCGGGTCTACTTGGCCAGTGGGGGGAATGGCACGATTATCCACGGGAAGATCTGTTTGCAACCAAGGAAGTACAGCGGGAGGTGATGGAGGCGTATGCAACGGCGTTTCCCCGCACACCGGTGTTGTTGCGGTATCCGGCGGGTGACAACCATCCGGAGTATGAGCCCAATGACCGGAGGCCTTTTGGATATCACGACGATTCATTCGCGTGGGCAACGCTGGAAACGGGCAAGAAGAATGACGATTGGTATTACTTGGCGCTCCTGCAGCGGGCGGGACCCGTGGCGATTGAAAAATGGAAAACGCATCCTGTCGGCGGAGAAATCCGACCTGAATTGTGGGGACGAATCTTCGACGCCAACCCAAAACACAAACACGCGCAAGATTTTGCGAAATGCGTTGCCGAGACCCACGTGACGTGGCTGATGGACACGGGGATGTTCCGGAAAAAACAGACGGCCGAACAGCGGGCGCGGGCGATCGAGCAGGTGCGACGGATGGGCTATGAATTTCATATCGCGACGGCCGATTTTCCCGCCGTGGCGCGCGCAGAAAAACTTTCCGTGGCACTGACGGTGCATAATAAAGGTGTTGCGCCATTTTACGCCGATTGGCGACTGGAACTAGGCGCGATGGACACAAAGGGAGAACTGATTCGGACCTGGCCGACGGATTGGAAATTGACCGGACTTTTGCCTGCTGATCCGCCGCGCCGCTGGGAAACAGCGATCGATGTTGTCGCATTACCGCCCGGTCGTTATCGGCTGTTGTTGCGAGTCGCTAATCCACTCCCGAATGGGTTGCCGCTGCGTTTTGCCAATGCAACCCAGGACGCCGACCGCGCAGGGTGGCTGACGCTAGGCGAATTCATGCGCCCGTGATAGTATCTATTGACCCATGAAACATTGCCTTCCTCTTACCTTCCGAGCATGCCTGTTCGTCACGGCATTGTTGGCGCTACCTACTCTTGCGGTGCCGCCGCCAAAGCCTACAAACGTCATCGTGATTCTCGCCGACGATTTGGGTTGGGCCGATGTGGGATTCAATGGGCGACGCGAGTGGCGCACGCCGAATCTGGACAAACTAGCCAAACAAGGGACGGTCTTTCGCCGATGGTACACGGCGGCGGTCGTGTGCGCGCCGAGCCGCGCGGCGTTGATGACGGGGAAATACACGATTCACTGTGGCGTGAGCGCCAACAATGATGATCTGCCGGCCAGTGAGACGACTCTCGCAGAAGCGCTGCACTCGCGCGGATATACAACGGCGCTCTTCGGCAAATGGCACCACGGAGCTCCGCCGAAGGGTATGCCGAATTGGACTCATCCCCTCGACCACGGCTTTGACGAATTCTTTGGATTCACCGACGCGCGGCACGCGTGGGAGAAATTTCCGAAGGAGTTATGGTTCGGACGCGAAAAGAAGCCGGTGAGCGGGTACGCGGACGATTTATTCACCGATCGCGCCGTGGAATTCATTCAGAAAAACAAGGAGCGCCCGTTTTTCCTTTATCTGTCGCTCGTCGCCACGCATCTTCACATCGAAGCGCCTGCGGAAGAAACTGCTCGGTTCAAAGGGAAATTTCCAGAGAAAGACGCGAACAATCCGGCCAATGCAGCGTACGCTGGCATCGTCACGCGTCTTGACAAGGAAGTCGGGCGGGTGATGAAAACGCTCGATGACGCCGGTGTTTCGAAGAATACTCTTGTCATCTTTACCAGCGATCACGGGGCGACGTTCGAAAGCGGCAATCGGGGGGCGTCGGCGTTTCATGACAGTAACCGACCGTTCCGCGGGCAGAAACGAACACTCTGGGAAGGTGGCATACGGGTGCCTGCGGTGGTGCGATGGCCTGGGCGCGTGCCGTCGGGAGTACTCTCGGACGAAATAATTCACATGACTGATGTCTTTCCGACTGTGCTGGCGGCGACGGGCGGCGCGCCCGTGGCTGAATGGAAGGTGGACGGACGCAATCTGCTTGGGGTATGGACAGGAAAAGAAAAGCCATCCGAGCGCACTTTGTTTTGGGAATGGCGTACTGAGGGATATAATCAGATCGCCGCGATGCGCGGCGACTACAAGCTTGTCATTACCGGCAATACCACACCAGAATTGTTCAACGTTGAAACCGACCCTGCCGAGCGGCGGTCGTTGCACGCGGAACATCCCGCGCTGACGAAGCAATTGCGTGATGAACTGACCGCATGGCTGGCAACAGATCTCGATCCGCCGAAGGCGAAGTAATCCTTTTCACGACGCTTGGGAGCCGTAGAGGGAGTAGAAAGCTTTGTTGCGGAACTCGTCGTATTTGAGGAGGCTGCGCCGGATCCGAAAGTGGTAGGCCTCGACTTTGCGTTGGGTCCAAGCGATGAAAACTCGGGCGAGCGCCAGGCGCCAAGGTTGTTCGCCCCAGAGCAATTCGTAAAATTGGTCGGCGCGTTCGGCGTTGTGGGTGAGGATAAGATCGTCTTCGAGGCTGACAAAGAACTGGCCGCTCCCCGGGTCGCCCTGACGCGCGGCTCGACCGAGAAGTTGATTGTCAATGCGCCGCGACTCGTGGCGCTCGGTGGCGATGACGTGAAGACCGCCCAGCGCGGCGATGCCGTCGGTGAGTTTGATGTCGGTGCCGCGACCGGCCATGTTAGTGGCGATGGTGACGCGGCTACGTTGGCCGGCGAGGGCGACGATTTTGGCTTCCGCCTCGTGATTTTTGGCGTTTAAGATTTCGTGCTCGATGCCGACAGCCTTGAGTTTTTCGCTTAGAAGCTCGGATTTTTCGATGGAACGCGTTCCGACGAGGATGGGGCGGCCGAGTTTGTGGAGGCGCGATATCTCGTCACACGCGGCGGCGAATTTTTCGTCTTCGCTGGCAAAGACGCGGTCAGGCCAAAGCTGTCGGATGCAAGGTTTGTTGGTGGGGATGATGACGACCCGGAGATTGTAGACCTGGCGAAATTCGCGGGCTTGCGTGGCGGCGGTGCCGGTCATGCCGGCGAGTTTTTTATAGAGGCGAAAGTAGGTTTGGTAGGTGGTGCGCGCGAGCGTATCAGTTTCGAGGTTGATGGCGAGGCCTTCCTTGCATTCGATCGCCTGGTGCAATCCTTCGCTCCATTGGCGGCCGGGCATGGTGCGACCGGTGAACTCATCCACGATGAGCACCTTGCCTTCCTGGATGAGATATTCGCGGTCGCGGTTGTAGAGGTGGCGGGCGCGAAGGGCGAGCAGGACGGGTTTTTCCCAGTCCGTTTGCTGTTCTTCCAACGTAAGAAACCGTTCTCCGAGTCGTTTTAGCTCCTGCAATCCGATCCCGGTCATTTCCACCTCGCGTTCTTGTACGAAAAGACGGAAGTGGGTATCGGGTTGGAGCTGTTGCGCCAACCAATCCGCGCGCATGAACGTGGCGCGTTCCTGACTGGCCTGCGCGGGACCGCTAATGATCAGCGGCGTGCGCGCCTCGTCCACGAGGATGGAATCCACTTCATCCACGATGGCAAAATGATGCGGTCGCTGGCAGAAATCTTCGCGTTCCAGTTGCATCTCGGAGAGCAGTCCTTCCAGAGGCGAGCCGAGCGGATTTTTGCGGAGCGCCTGCGCGCGGAGTTGATCGCGGAGAAAATCGAACCCGAACTCCTTGTTGGTGCCATAGGTGACGTCGCACCGATACGCGGCACAACGATCCTGCCACGTGGATGAATTTTGGATCACGCCAACGGTCAACCCCAAATGTTTATAAATCGGGCGCATCCATTCCGCGTCGCGTCGCGCGAGGTAATCGTTGACCGTAACGACGTGAACGCCTTTGCCGGTGAGGGCGTTCAGATACACCGGCAGCGTGCCAACAAGAGTTTTGCCTTCGCCGGTTTGCATTTCGGCGATGCACCCCCGATGGAGGGCGATGCCGCCGATCAGTTGCGCGTCGTAATGACGTTCCCCGAGCTTGCGACGGGCGGTCTCGCGGACGACGGCAAAGGCTTCCGGCAGAATGGAATCGAGTTTTTCGCCGCGCTCCAGTCGCGCGCGAAACTCGGACGTTTTGGCGGCGAGCTGGTGATCGTCCAGCGCCTTCATGGTCGGCTCCAGCGCGTTGATGCGACGAATGTTCCCCCGGCGCGTGAAGGCATCCCGGACCCTGTCCAACCAATGCTCGGCCCAGGCGAGGAAGGGATTGATTTTTTCTGGCGGCTTCACATTTGCAAATCGAACTTGATGAATGCCCGCAAATGTTCTCCGACGATCGCGGCAACGGTCGTTTTGCCGCAATAGAGTTTCGCGCGACCGGTCATGCCGGCGCGCAATCGTCCCTCGGGATTCTGAATTTCCAGCTCCGCTTCATACAGCGATTCACTGGGGCGTTCGACGCCTTTTTGCGGGTCTTGCGTGGTCGGCACATCGCCACCGCTGCTGGCAGAAAGGCCGCGCTCGGTGACGACCCGCTTGAGAGAGAGCGGGGGGCGGCTCACTTCGCCGGGAAATTTTTCGGTGGCGAGTCCGTAGACCCGCAGATTGACTTTAACCTTCTCCACTTCGACTTTAGATTCCGACTCAAGTTTCAAGTCAGGTTTCGATTTGGAATTCAAATTCTTTACGCGCGCCTCCCATTCCCGGTTGACGATGCCTGCTTCGCGCTGATCGAGGGGGATGATGACGCGAAAGGGTTGCACGGGTGCGACCTGACAAAAGGATTGACCGACTTCGAGCCAACGACCCTTGGCTTCGTTCAGGCGAAACCCGACAACGACGCCGTCGGTCGGCGCGAGTAACGTGAGAGTGGAGAGGTCGAACCGAATTTTTGTGAGACTGGCGGCAATGGTATCGCGCTCGGCCTCGAATTGCCGTTTCCGAAAACCGTCGGCAGCGGCTTGGGCGGCGTTGATTTTGATTTCCACGGCTTCCCGTTCCCATTTCAGTTGTTCCTCGGCAGCTTCCAACTCGCGATTCCGCAGGCGAGCCAATTCAAATCCTTTGGGGACAATCTGACCGTCGCTGACGTGGATGGCCTCGATGAATCCGGGGGCTACAGCGCGCACCTCGGCGTCTTCGCGCGGTTTGAGCACGCAAGAGCGGGTGATGTTGCGCGGGATGGGGATGAACAGGGAGAGAATGAATGCCAATGCAAGCAAGACCAGCACGGTGATGGGGCGGGTGAGCGGTTCGGGGTCGGGTTTGGTGGCGCGCGCGCGGAAGAAATAATACGCGCTCATAGCGACCGGGAAAATCATCGAGGCGAACACCGAGAAGAGCGCAAAGAGTTTGGCGAGATGTTCCAGGCCGTACGGGGCGAGCAATTCGCTAAGGAACAGGAATATGCCGAACAAAATGAACCAGCGGTAAAAATAGCTCACGATGGAATAGGTTGCGAAGAATCCCCGGTATTTCTGCGGGAGCGGTGTTTGGGAGAATTGGGCGCTTTCGGGACGCTCCCCGAACAGCCAGCGCCGGAGCAGCATCATCACATAGGCATAGGATTTTTGTTGCAGGTTGGGTGTCTCGATGGCATCCGAAAGCATGTAATACCCGTCGAACTTGAGCAAGGGATTGGCGTTGAAGACCACGGTGGAAAAGCTGCAAAGGAACATCACAATCCCGGTGAGTTGATGCAATAACCCCGGTTCCGTGAAATACCACACGAACGCCGCCAATGCTGCGATGATCAACTCCACATAGATCCCCGCCGAACTGATCAGGATCCGGTGGCCTCGTTTAGGCATCATCCATGCGTCGGTGGTGTCGCAATAAAAAGCCGGGGTGAACACAATGAACAAAAATCCCAACTCGTGACATTCGCCCCCGTAATTTTTCACGGTCAACCCGTGGCCGAATTCGTGGATGATTTTCACGCCAATGAACGCCACCCAGAACCAGTACATATTATAGAGGTTAAAAAAGTCGAACTGGGACGATTCGTAGGCCAACCGGTCGAAATCGGATACCACCAGCACCACGGCCGATAGAAACAGCAGGGCGGAAAAGGCCATGAACCACTTGGTCCAAATCCAGCGCAGGGGCGGATGCATGCGGGCGAACAATTTGTCGGGGTCAAACACCGGAATCCGAAAGAAAAAGAGGTTGCGACGAAACTTTTGCACCGCCAACTTCCATTTATCCCGTTTGCGTTGCAAGACTGTCTCGACGGCGGACTCGGCCGGCAATAATAAAAAGTTTTTATCGCTCAATTGCTGCAGGAATTGCAGGACTTCCTGCGGCGCGCGGTCGGCGTCAAACTCGGCTTCTGCGAAGTTTTCCTGGAGAAGCTTGGCGACATCGTCCAGATTGCGTTTGCCGTCGAGACAACGGACGATGAAATGCTCGTGACGCGCCAGGCGAAGGTATTGCAGGGAGATGGGATCTTTGAGCACGAAGAACGTGCGTCCCTCCTGCTTCTGCTCGCTGGCGATCAAATCCGGCCGTAATCGTGGCAGCGGCAGTTTTGTTTCCGGGCCTTTACCGAGCGGCTGCGGCATTGTTGCCCTCCGCGATTGTGACGGTGCCCTTTAAACCTGCTGTGATGCGCCGATCACGATTTTCCAATTCCACGCGAACTCGAAACTGGCCGCTGCCGGTGTCCACTTCGGGATCCACAAAATAAACTTTTCCCTCGAACTTCAAGTCCCGGTTCAAATCCAGCACGACGGTGGCCGGCATGTCCTTCTGGATTCGCCCGTAATGTTTCGCGTCGAAGTATCCAAAGAAATACACAGTATCCACGTTGATGATTTCAAACATATCCTCCCGCTCCTGCACCGATTCGCCGACGTGTTTGAATTGGCGGGTAATGATACCGCCCGGTTTGGGAACGTGCAGGGTCATATTGGAAAGCAATTTCTGCTCGCGTTTGAGCGTGGCAACCACCGAGCCGGCATAGGCCAGCGCTTCATCCAGTTTGCTTTGGGACTCGGCTTTTTGATCCACCAGCGTTTTTGTCCGTTCCGCCTGGATCCGGTAATATTTTTCGAGCTGATCCTGGCGCTCGACTTCGCACTGGTTATAGTAATCATCCAGACGCGCCAAAACATCGTTTTCCTTGACCACCGCTCCCTCTTTGACGTTTTCGGGGATGCTCTCGATGATTCCGCTGGCGCGAGCGCCAATTTTGATTCGGCGGAACGGCTCCACCACGCCGTTCGTCTTCAATGGCTCGGCGGCGTCGGCTGCAACGACGATCATCGCGAGCGCGAGGACGATAATTAGTTTTGGTAAATTCATAACAATCTCCCGTCGTGAGGTTAGAGAAGCCAATTGACGCGCACGTAATCAATGAACCGGCGCGTCATCAAGATCCCGGCGGTGCTCCAGCCGACGCCGATTTCCGCCCGGCCACTGAATCCGGAACGAATGACCTTGATCTCGTCCGGAGTCAGATTCAGGTCCACCGTGGCGATGAACACGTTCACGCCGCCCTGGCTGTTGGGCGGCGGGTAGGAAAGTTGAGTAATATCCGTGATGCTTCGCAAACTGCCATGGAGCACCTGTTTGGTCCATCCCCGGGTGAGCACTTCCACTTCGCACTGCTCGCCACGGCGCAATCGGCGGTCGAGAGGCGCCACATCATTCTCGCGGATTTGCACGAGCGCCTGCCAACGGGTAGGATCGCCTACCTCGACGAATTCGCCGCCACGCTCAATCGTCGCGCCGATCCGGGTCTGCAATTCCTTGGTCATCACAATGCCATCAATCGGGCTTCGAATCTTGGTTTGCTCGATTTGTTGTTCGAGCAATTGCACTTGGGCCATGGCGCCCCGGGCTTGTATTTCCGCCTCGGCGCGCGCCGCCTGTTCCTGCGGGACTTTGCTGGTGCGATATTTATCGGCGGCGGCGGTGTATCGGTCGTATTCAAACTTGGCAACGGCGAGTTTGCGCTGCAGTTCCGTGGCATCCAACTCGGCAAGCACCTGACCTTTGGTGACGGATGCGCCCTCGCGAATCGGGACAGCAACGATGCGGCCGGAAACTTCGCTGATGGCGACGCCGCGATTGGCGGTGACCAGCGTGCAATCGCCCGCCACATCAAAATACCACGGAAAAAGAGCAAAAATCACAATGAGCGCGATGGGGATTGCGATCGCGACCTGAACGCGTCGTTTTTTACTGCCCATCGCCCATTCTTTGGCGTGTTGCAGTTTCCGAAGGGTCGGCAGGAACGGCACGCTGCGCTCGTCTTCCGCCATGCCAAGACTGGCTCCCGCCGGTTTGGCAACAGACTGGGCAAGTTTCCGAGCGGATTCGCCGAGCATTTCCGGTTTGGCGCACTCGGCGATGAGGGCTCCCATGGTTTTGCCTTCGCGCGTGCGGAGCGGCAACAGGTACGCAGCGCGCATATTGCCGCGGGTAAAGTATTCGTTGATTTCCTCGTCTTGCGCGTTTTCGTCGCCTTTGGTCAGCAGTCGGGGTTCGTCCGATGTGATCGCGCGATTCGCAAGCACAACGACGCTCTTCACCATGGCGCTTTTCTTATCCACAGTCTCCACGCCGCTGACGGCGAGAACGCGGGTCTTGAATCGACGCTTGACGGCGACGCAGACGCGGTCGGCTCCGATCACTTCGCGGCCATAATTGGCGATGGAAAGGGCGAGCTTTTCTGGTTCCACTTGCCCGGCCATTTCACCGAGGAGAGTGACCAATTGGCTTAGTTTTTGGCTTTCGGCGGTCAGCGATTCCAGGCGGCGTGCGCGAAGATAGATTTCCGCCTGATTGGAGACGGTTTGGAGGAAGGTGATGAAGTCGCGGAAAAGTTTTGGGTCGGTTTCTGGCGCGAGCCAAACGTGCAGGACGGCCACCGCTTGGTTATTGAGCAAAATGGGCATGAAAAAGTACGGGAACCGCGTGCGATTGAGCACGGGCGCATTCTCATCCACCTGCGCGTTCGGGTCAAACCCGGTCAGGACGACCGGGCGACGGTTGTCGCCGGCGTCGTTGAGGACCTTGAGAATGCTCTGTCGTTGCGACTCATTGGTGTCAAATTCGGTATCCTGAAACTTGATGGCGCAGAGCCGCTGGTATCCCTGGCCGGTCTTGAGCCAGACGCAGCCGCCGGGCGCGTCGAGCGCGCGGGAGGTCAGTTCGAGGAACCGCCGGAAATATTCAAGGGTCGGCAACTCGCTTTTGCTTAGAAAAGCGATTTCTTCCAACAGGCGGCGGATTTCAGCCGCTTTCTGCTGGACCTGGATGTCCGTCTCATTGGCCATGAGCGCGGTAAATTAGCACCGCCCTTGCCATTAGGCAAGGGCGGTTTCAATCCCTTGGGAAGGCGTCAACCAACGTTTAGCGACGTTGGATGCGGCGGTTGATATCCAACTCGATCACGCCGAAGTTGGACTCATGCCGGCGGATGATCTCGTTGAGCACGACCAGCAAGCGTTTCGTTGTCAGGTAGTTCATCACAATGCGATGATCCACATGAATGTCTTCGCTGGGCGCTGGATTATACGGGTTGGGGTTCAGCCCGAGGTCCAAGATGACCTCGTCCGGCGTGCCCATCGCGCGCGCCATGTTGGCGTAGGTGACTTTAGCGCCGTCCACCTTCAAGTTTAGCGCCTGTTGGGCTTGTTGCGCCTGCTGCGCAGCCGCAGGGGCGGCGGCCGGGGCGGCCGCGGTTTCTTTCTTCTCTTTCTTGTCTTTTTCTTCTGCCATAGTCGTTCTTTCCTTTCGTGTTTCGGGAGCGCGGAAAATACGGCAGGGCAGACTGTTATGCAACTAAAAAATTAGCCCCCAATCGCCGCCGCGGCGTCCAGCCCCAACAGGTAGCTTTGCGCCCCAAATCCGCAAATTTGTCCAACACAGACCGGCGCCAGGAGGGATGTGTGCCGAAATGATTCCCGTGCGTGGATATTCGAGAGATGAATTTCCACGGTCGGCACACCCGACGCCGCCACAGCGTCTCGAATGGCGACCGACGTATGGGTGTAGGCGGCGGGATTGATCACGATGGCGGAATAATTCCCGCGAGCCGCGCCAATCTTATCGACGATCGCCCCTTCATGGTTCGATTGATAAAATGCAAGCGTCACCCCGAGGGTTTTCGCCCGTGCCTGCATCTGCCGTTTGATATCGGACAAGGTCACTCGTCCATACACGTCCGGTTGTCGGGTGCCCAGCAAGTTGAGATTCGGGCCGTTGACGACGAGGATTTTTTTCTGCGCAGTTTTCTTCATTGCTCATTCACAAGGGTTCGCGTCCCGTGTAGCCAGTTTCCAAGTCATGCCAATACTCGATGTCCCGCTCCTTCAACTCCCAGCACAGCAACACTTCGCGGCCTTCTCGAATTGCCGGGAAATCAATCAAACCGCGGTCAAAATCCTTCACTTGCACCTCGAGATGCAGAATGCTTTGGAGCGCCATGTTGATCTCGCCCATTGCCCCTATCAACTGGGTCACTTTCTCGCCGCCCAGATCAACACATTCCCGGTGCGCCAGCCAACCCAACTCACGATCCAATTCCTGCACGCGGTCCCTCGCCGAATGTAGTTGGCGAAACAACACCCGCAGCCGGGGCAGCAACGCCCTTGCTTCGTCGAGTGTGAAATGTTTTTGAAATTGTCTGGTCTCCATCGCGCGACCCAATCTAGCCGCACTGGGCACGGCTCGCAAGAGGAATCAGACAGCGACTCTTGATCCGTCGATTGCCCCAGCTTGCCAGAAGCTCGTCCGGCGGTGCTAGGTTGCGGCGAAGGCGCGCTCGGCGCGGTTTTGCTCGGAGCGGCGGCGCTTGTGCTCGTTGAGGATTTTTTTGCGGAATCGCAAGTTCTTGGGTGTCGCTTCGACATATTCATCCACACCGACCCATTCGATTGCGCGTTCGATGGACATCCGGTTGGGTGGTTCGAGCGAGATGGCTTTGTCGGCCGCGCCGCTGGCGCGCATGTTGCTAAGCGGCTTGCTTTTGGCGGGATTGACCGGGATATCTTCGTTGCGCGGATTTTCCCCGACGATCATTCCTTCATAGACTTCCTCACCCGGGCCGATGAAGAGCGTGCCACGCGCCTGCAAATTATCAAGCTGCCACGCGGTTGCAATTCCGTTTTCCATGGAAACAAGCGTGCCGGTGGTTCGAGTGAGGATTTCGCCGCTAAAGGGCGCGTATTCCTTGAACATGTGGCTCATCACCGCGCGACCACTGGTGCGATTGGTCAACTCGGTCTCGAAACCGATGAGACCACGAGTGGGGATGGAAGCTTCGATTCCAACGTGGGCTCCGTGATGGGTCATGTTGGTAATCTGCGCTTTACGGGCGGCAAGATTCTGCATCATGTCACCGAGACATTCGTTGGGCAGCTCGACCCATAACGTCTCGAAGGGTTCAAGTGTTACATCGCCTTGCCGTTTCAAAATTACTTCGGGTCGGGAGACAAGAACTTCATAACCTTCGCGCCGCATCTGTTCGACGAGAATTGCAATCTGCATGTCGCCGCGAGCGCTGACCAAAAACGATGTGCCGCTGTCGGTTTCCTCGACGCTCAAGGAAATGTTCGTTCGCGTTTCTTTCGAAAGCCGTTCGCGGATTTGGTTGGAGGTAACGTATTTGCCGTCACGACCCGCCAGCGGGCCGTCATTGACACAAAGCATCATTTGAATCGTCGGGGGATCAATCTCGGTGAACGGTATCGCCGGACGCTCTTCATTGTCGCAAAGCGTCTCGCCGATGGCGATCTCTTCAAAACCCGATATCCCAACGATATTGCCGGCAATGCCCGCCGTGCCGATGGCCGTCTCCGCCGATCGCATCCCGCTGAACTCAAAAACTTTCGTGACCGCCGCGCGCGTGCGTTTTCCGTCCTTGGCAATCCGAACAATGGAATCACCCGCTTTGATGCTGCCGCCGGTGATTTTGCCAATGGCGATCCGGCCCACGTAATCGCTCCAATCAAGATTGCTGACCAGCATTTGAAAATACCCAGCCGGGTCGGCTTTCGGCGGCGGGATATGCGAGAGAATTGTCTCGAAAAGGGGCGTCATTCCGTTGCGCGGGTCATCAAGCTTCCGGATGGCGAATCCATCGCGAGCGCTGGCGTAGATGAACGGCGCGTCGAATTGGGCAGGGGTAGCATTTAGTTCCATCAACAGCTCGAGCACTGCATCGTGAACGCGGAGGGGATTGGCAAACTCTCGGTCAATCTTGTTGATAACCACAATCGGCTGCAAACCTTGTAACAATGCTTTCCGCAGAACGAACCGGGTTTGCGCTTGCGGGCCATCCACCGCGTCCACCAGCAACAGCACCCCGTCCACCATGTTCAGCGCGCGCTCCACCTCGCCTCCAAAATCCGCGTGGCCCGGTGTGTCCACGATATTGATCGTCACATCGCGCCAATGGATCGAGGCATTTTTGGCCTTGATGGTGATGCCTTTCTCGCGCTCCAAATCCATCGAATCCATCGCGCGTTCTTCCATTACTTGGTTCGCGCGATACACCCCGCCGTCGCGCAAGAGTTTGTCCACCAGCGTGGTCTTGCCGTGGTCAACGTGCGCAATAATGCCAATATTTCGAATCTTGTCGTTCATGGGAAATTACCCACTCACTCGTCCACTGTCAGGCGGCGTCACGCAACGGTGAGACTGCCGCCAACAAAGGGGCGTGAAGATAGCCGAATTCTTTCGGAAAGCAAGCCCGCGTTTGCATTCCTGCGTTAAAACTCCGCAATTTTGCCTTTTCTACTCGAGGACTTTCGTGGTAAAGATCCCTTCTAGGAGAACGATTCATGCAAAACAAAATCAACTATATCGCCGGATTAGTCGTGATAATCGCCTGGACGTGGTTCGTCCCGGAAGCCAGCGCGCAGTTTTTTGGTGGCAAAGGCGCTGATCCGACCGAGCAACTTTCAAAGATTTTTGGATCGGCGACCGCGTTTTCGGCGACGGCGGTGATGACAATGCGGGACAAAAACGGAAAGATCACCGCGACGACCGAAACGGAAATGGCAATGCTTGATGGCAAGGTACGCTCGGAAATGGACTTAACGAAAGTCAGGGGCAGCGACGCACCGGAGCAATCCAACGAGGAAAAACAATTGCTCGCGGGACTTGGAATCAACCGCACGGTGTCCATCGTTCGACCCGATCAAAAACTTGTCTATATGGTGTTTCCCAATTTGAATGCGTATTGTGCCGAGCCGTTACAGGGCGGCTCGCCAACAGATGCCGCCAGCGCGAAGATTGAAAAAAAAGAGTTGGGGAAGGAAACCGTGGATGGGCATCCTTGCGTGAAGTCGCTGGTCACCATCACAACGAAGAATGAAAAAATCGAAGCGACGGTATGGGAAGCAATGGACCTGAAAAATTTTCCCGTCAAAAGCCAGTATTCCTCCAAAGAAGGCAGTGTCGTTGCCACGTTTAAAAATCTCAAGCTCGACAAGCCTGCCGCCGCTCTCTTCGAGCCGCCTGCTGGCGCGACAAAATACAAGAACGCGCAGGAATTGATGCAGGCGGAGATGCTCAAAAACCTGAAGTTCTGATGAACTCTGAATCTCTGGAAAGAATTCTTCGCGTCGTCGTCGATGAATTCCAGGCGGACCTTGGCACGATCCATTTGCTTGACGCGAAGGATGGCATGCTGTACTTGGCTGCGGTCATTGGACAAGTTCCGCCCCCTGTTCGCGCCGCCATCGAAGCGATCCCCATCGGCAAAGGGATCGCGGGCGAATGCGCGCGACGGCGCGAGCCGGTGTCGATTTGTAATCTCCAGCGCGATGATTCCGGAGTGACGCGTCCAGGCGCAAAAACCATCGGCACTCAAGGCGCTCTCTGCGTGCCGGTGTTCGATGGTGACCGGTTGCTTGGCACGCTCGGAATTGGCAGTGGTCGGGAACGAACCTTTAGTGAAGAGGAAACCGCCCGATTGTTGCAATCGGCAAAAAAGCTGGCGGAACAGTTGTCATCCTCCCAATAATTTCCACGTTCCTGCCCGGGTATAAACGGCGCCGTTCGGATGAAGCCGGCTTTCGATGAGCATCAACTCGCTGATCCGCGCAAAACCGAAGGAGCGCGAATTTACCCCCTCCAGCGCGAGCGCGAGTTTAGAGTTTAGCGCGGGGTGTTTGATGCGCCCAACTGTGAGATGTGCCGTAAACGCCCGGTCTTCCGGTGAAAATCCCAAGGAATTCATTTCGGATTCCACGTCAGCCTGCAACCGATACAACGTCCCGCTCTGGTCATGCGCGCCGATCCAAAGCACACGAGGCGCGCGGGCGTTCGGAAAAGCCCCGGCACCGATCAGGTCGAGATCGAACGACGCGTGGCGGCTCGCGATTTCCTGGAGCGACGATTGAATCACCTCGATGTTTTCATCCTCGACGTGCCCCAGAAACTTTAGCGTGAGGTGGATGTTTTCGATCTTCGTCCAATTCGCCCCGCGCACCGCGCGAGAAACCTCGCGCACAAATTCGCGGAGCTGTTGGCGTACCGCATCGGAAATGTCGATGGCAATAAACAGTCGCATCCAGACTCCATTACAATGAATGTTATAATTATAACATTTTTGGTGATAATTCCCGGCGAAGAAGGTCGAGCGCCGTCTGGCTGGCAATGAACTTGAAAGTCTCCCGATCGAGAGCGAATACGCGCCGTTCGCAAATCGTTCGCTTCGGCGTGGCGACCGCGATGAAAACCAGGCCAACGGGTTTATCGGGAGAACCTCCGGCTGGCCCCGCAATGCCCGTGACGGCAATGCCGTGGTCTGTGTGAAGATTTTTCCGGACACCTTCGGCCATCTCGCGCGCGGTTTCCTCGCTAACAGCTCCGTGTTTGGCGATCGTTTCCTTGCGAACGCCGAGTTGGGCGATTTTCACCGCGTTGGAATAACAAACGACGCCGCCAAGAAACGATTGCGAGCTTCCGCTCACGTTGGTGATGCGATGGGCGATCGCCCCTCCCGTGCAGGATTCTGCCGTCGCCAGGGTTTGTTTGCGACCGGCCAACAATCGCAACACCATTTCTTCCAATCGGTCGTTTGCCGTTCCGAAAATCGCCGCGCCGAGCTTGGCTCGCACGCGTTTTTCCGCTTCGTCGGCGCGCGCCTTGGCGCCTTTGCCTCGAGTGACAATCCGCACATCCACCTCGCCCATCCTCGCGCAGTAACCGAGTTCGAGGCCTTTCAGTCCGCGCGTAGCGTCGAGCACTTGCTCCTCGATCACGGATTCTCCGAGCAGGGCGACGCGCATGGTGCGCATCTCACGAGTCTCACGATTGGAAAATTTTTCACGGAGTAACGGCAGCACTTGCTCCTCGAACATCGGTTTCAACTCGCGCGGCGGGCCGGGCAACAGAATGATGAGTTTGCCTTTGGATTCCAAGACAAGCCCCGGCGCTGTGCCATGATGATTGGGCAGCACGCGCGCGCCTTCGGGCACTTGGGCTTGCACACGAATGCTGTCGGGAAATTTTCGCCCCGCGAACCTCGTTTCGATGGCCACCATCACATCTTTGTCGAACAAGAGCTTGCGACCGCAGAGTTGGGCGACGACGTCGCGGGTGAGATCGTCCTTCGTCGGCCCAAGGCCGCCCGTGGCAAGGATAATGTCTGCGCGCGCGATCGCAGCCGAAAAGGCTTCGCGCAAAATGGCCGGGTTATCACCGATACAGGCTTGGCGGGTGATTTCGAGGTCGAGTGGCTCGAGTTTTTGCGCCATGTACGCGGCATGGGTATTCACGACGAATCCCAGTAACAGTTCGTCTCCGGTATTAATCAGCTCGACCGTCGGCATGGTCAGGGTCTTGGCGGCATTCCGGGAGGGGGCGCAGTGGACGCGGCCTCTCGCATCATTTCTTTGGCGCGGGCGGTTTGATCTTTGACGCGTTTGAGCCAGACCCGTGCCCACGCGAACTCAACGGCTAGGATGCTTAACCCACCGAGAATCACCAGCAATCCGGGGAAGGGCGTGAAGAGCAGCGCAATACCAATCAAAAGAATGGTTGAGCCGATGATCGCGATGGCGACGCGGCGGGCGGTGCGGAGACTGGGCATCCACATGGCGGTAGTGTAGCAAAACGCGGCGACAGTTGCAGCTTAGGATTTTGGCGGATCGTCCTTCGGTGGGGGTGGCGCTGGCGGCGCATCTTTTTTCTTGAAGAAAACGTCCCGCAGTTTGCCGCCATGCTCTTTGATTTTCTTGAGGAGCCAAACCGCCCACGCCACTTCGGCGAGCGCCAGTAAACTTAAACCGGCCAAGACGATGGGGGTGCTCCAGGGACCTGGGATTGGAAACGTGGCGATTCCGAGCAGGACGAGCAGTGTTCCCGCGAGAATCAGACCGAGTCGGCGAATTTTCTTGAAGAGATCGTTCATGGGTTAGCAACAACGGTTGGGTTTGTTGAACTTGTCCTCGAGCTTGTGACAAAATTCCTTGGCGGTTGGCTTGGCATCCTTCGGCTGATCGGCAAAATGGCGCATCAGGCCAACGAAAATCACCAACGGCGCGAGCCATTTCCAGCGCGTCGTGGCAGATTCGGCCGCCAAGACACTGTCCGGCAACCAGACCGCGGGGGCTTCGCGCAGTTCGGGAGTTTTGCGGCGCGTCAGCAACAGGATCCACTCGGTCACTGCCAGTGCGACGATGGCAATCACGAGCAGCAGAAAGACACCCGCAACAACGGCATCAAGCTGGTTGTTGAAAAGCAGCGTTTTTGTCGCGGCGATTTTCTCGGCGGGCACATTGCCGGAAGCGAGATCGGCGGAGAGTTTATTTGCCATGGCAAGAAAGCCGATGGCGGGGTTCGGATGAAATATTTTTTGGATTCCCGCGGTGAAAGTAACGCTCAAGAGCCACACCAATGGCAGCGCGGTGACCCAGGCAAAGCGCGCCTTTCCCATTTTGATGATGATCGTAGTGGCCAGGCAAAGCGCGATAGCGGCGAGGAGTTGGTTGGCGATACCGAAGAGCGGCCAAAGCGAGTTGATCCCGCCGAGCGGGTCACGAACCCCTTGAATGAGGAAAAACCCCCAGCCACCGACCATCAACGCACTAGCTAATACGTTGGCTTGAAACGCTTTCGTGTCCCCGAGCGGTTTCCAGAGCAGTCCGAGAAAATCTTGCAGCAAATATCGCCCCACTCGCGTGCCTGCGTCCAGTGTTGTAAGGATAAACAATGCCTCGAACATGATCGCGAAGTGATACCAAAGATCGAGCAGATGGTTGCCCGTCACTCGCGCGAAGATTTGAGCCATCCCGACCGCCAACGTCGCCGCTCCTCCCGTGCGACCGTAGAGTGATTTTTCTCCGACGGTTTCTGCGAGCTGGTCCATTTCGCCAGTAGTTACCGTGAAACCGGTGGCGTTCACCTTGGCTACGGTTGCGGCGGGATCACCCTTTACGTTCATGCTCAGATATACGCCCGGATTCATCGTGCATGCCGCGATCATTGCCATGATTGCCACGAAACTCTCCATGCACATCGCGCCGTACCCGATGGGCCGCGCGAATCGCTCTCGCGTGATCAGCTTCGGCGTGGTGCCGCTGGAAATGAGCGTGTGAAACCCCGAGATCGCGCCACAGGCAATCGTGATGAAACAAAACGGGAAAAGTTTTCCGGCCACGACCAACCCGCTGCCATCCACGAACTTCGTCAGAGCTGGCATCCTCATCTGCGGCAGGACCAGAAAAATCCCGAACGCCAGGAGGAAAATCGTGCCAATTTTCATGAAGGTGCTCAAGTAATCCCGCGGCGCAAGCAACAACCACACCGGTAATACGCTGGCCGCCAAACCATAAATAATAATCGCCCAGGCCAGCGGCTCGGCCTGAATCAGAAACATCTTCGATAAGGATTCGCTCTCATAAACAAATTTTCCTCCCCACACGGCAAAGAAAAGCATCACGACGCCGATTGCAGATACCTCCAACACCTTGCCCACGCGCCAGTACCGCAGGTACCCGCCCATGAACATCGCAATCGGAATCGTTGCGCCCACCGTGAACACGCCCCACGGACTTTCCGCAAGCGCCTTCACCACCACCAATCCCAGCACCGCCAGCAAAATCGTCATGATCGCCAAAATAGCCACCAACGCGATGTAACCCGCCGTCGTATTCAGCTCGTCCTTCACCATTTGCCCCAACGATTTTCCGTCGCGCCGCATCGAGCAAAACAAAATTACAAAATCCTGAACTGCGCCGCCCAGCAGGACGCCGATCAAAATCCAAAGCGTCCCCGGCAAATAACCAAACTGCGCCGCCAACACTGGCCCGACCAACGGCCCCGGTCCGCTGATCGCCGCAAAATGATGGCCGAACACGATCCACTTGTTGGTTTTGACAAAATCCCGACCGTCGTCGTGCGCTTCCGCAGGGGTTGCGCGCTTGTCATTCAGCATCAGTACTTTTGCCGCGATCCACTTCG
The DNA here is from genome assembly GCA_964348665.1 of uncultured Verrucomicrobiota bacterium. Lineage (GTDB taxonomy): Bacteria > Verrucomicrobiota > Verrucomicrobiia > Palsa-1439 > CAYGDP01 > CAYGDP01. The sequence continues at coordinate 215,629 of CAYGDP010000001.1, read as the reverse complement.
AGTAAAACCGCAGCCCGATCGCGTAGGTACAGAGCGCCGCGGTGAGCAACCACACGGCATTGAGCGGCTCGCCCCGCGCAAAGGCAATCATCCCAAACGCGGCCGCACCGAGAATCGCGACGGCGAGCCAAATCAAAGAAGATAATACTTTGTTCATTCGCGCGGGACTATGCCATAGTGAGAAGGACTTCTCAACCATGGATGATTTCCGTTCTCGACACTTTTTCGATCGTCCAGTAATGTTCCGGCCGAACGAGGTAAGGAATCTTGCTACCGAAACTGATTCTCATTATCGAAGACCATCCCGATACGCAATATGGCCTCGCCGTCTGGTTGCGGAGAGAAGGGTTTCACGTGACTTGCTTAGCTGACGCTGTCAGCGCGGTGCCAGTGGCGGGACGGATCCTCCCTGATTTGGTGTTACTGGATTTGCGGTTGCCGGGTGGTGACGGGATCGATTTGATCCCGAAACTGCGCGACATCAACCCGGCGGGTCCGACACCTATCATCGTGCTTACGGCAACGAGCTTGGCCAACCGGGAGCGAGCGATGGCGGCAGGAGCGACCGATTTTTTCCAGAAACCAGCTGACAACCAAGAATTACTGGCGGCGATCCGAACCGCGTTGAGTGAGGAATAATTCGGGACCAGGTTGGTTATTCCCGAAGTATTTCTGACGACGCATAGTACCCGATGTCGCATTATTCGACGGATCCTTCCTATGTTCTTTAAGTTGCGCGGCATCGTTGGTTCGCGCAATTTGGTTCTCTATGCTATCGTAGCCGCATGGTGACAAACCGGTCGCTCCGCGTCAAAGTAGGGCTCGGATTTGCCCTCTGTCTTTTCATTCTCGGCATCGTCGGTTACTACGCTTACAAAAGCATCAACGACCTCGAGGAAGCCGTGGCGCAGGAATTACGCACCCAGGAATTTCTGCGGGAATTGGACGACGTGGCGAGTCTCATCCTTGAGATCGAATCCGGTGAGCGCGCCTACGTAGGCACGGGCGTGGAATCGGACTTGAAGCCCTATCACTCGGCGATGCTCCGGCTGGAGAAAGAAATGACGGATGTCCGCAATGTTGTAGCGCGTGAGCAACAGCTTCGATTGTACATGGAATCGCTCGAGACGCTAGTCGCCGCGAGAATCGACTTGGCTAGGAATGTCGTCGAGGCACGACGCGACCGAAGCGCAATTGCTGCACAAAAAATATCCTCTGCCGGTGAGAGCAAAAAACTGACCGATGAAATCCGCCGCACCATCATGAACATGAAGGTGTCGGAATCGACGATTCTCTTTCGCCGTTCCGAGCGGGCGCAGCAAGCTGCCGAACAAACCAAACTCATCATCAAAGTCAGCAGCGGCTTAGCGTTGTTCATTGTCACGATGGCGCTCCTGATAATTTTCGGTGAAATTCGCCAGCGCGCAATTGCCGAGCGAGATCTGCGACGAAGAGAGGCTGAATTGCAGGATTTTCTGGATAACGCGGTGGATTTGATCCAGCGGGTCTCGCCCGAAGGCCGGTTTCTCTACGTCAATCATGCCTGGCGAAAAACCCTAGGGTACAGCGAGGCCGAAATCGCCAAGATGACTGCCTACGACATCATTCATCCCAACGACCGAGAGCGTTGCCGGCAGCTATTCGAGCGGGTGATGAAGGGAGAACCTGTCGGGAACATCGAGGTGCGAATGAATTCCAAAGACGGACGCGAGATCACCCTCCTGGGCGGCGCATCGCTTCACTTGGAAGAAAACGCACCCGCCTATACACGGGGTATTTTTCACGATGTAACCGATCGCAAGAAAGCGGAAGAAGAACTTGCCGCCGCCTATATCGAATTGGATCGCACTCGGCGTGGCCAGCTTCAAGCCAAAGACCAAGTCCTTTCCCACGTTTCCCATGAGCTACGAACACCGCTCAACGCCATATATCAATTCGTCACCATCCTCCTCGATGGGATCGCCGGCGACATCCAACCCCAGCAGCGCGAATACCTCGAAATCACCCTCCGCAATGTCAAACAACTCCGCACCATGATCGGAGACATTTTGGACGCGACCCGCGCCGAATCCGCCAAGCTGACCATCGAGTCCAAACGAATCGCCGTCACCGATCCCATCCATGAAATTGTTCGCACCCTCCGTTCGCCCGCTGCAGAACGTCACATCGCGCTCACGGCGACAACGGCAAGCGATCTTCCTCCCGTGCATGCCGATCCAGCGCGCGTGCGCCAGGTTTTGACCAACCTCATTCACAATTCCCTCAAGTTCACTCCGGACGGCGGAACTGTCACCGTTCGCGCCGACCAATCGCAGGCCGACCCGAATTTCGTTCAAGTCTCCGTCGCGGATACCGGACGCGGCATTGAGCCGGTGCAACAGCAAAAACTTTTCCAGCGTCTTTATCAAGTCACCAAGGAAGATGGGGCGGCACGGCAGGGACTTGGACTCGGCCTTTATATCTGCAAGGAATTGGTCACGCGGCAGGGCGGCAAGATTTGGGTCGAAAGCGCCGAGGGCCGCGGCAGCACATTTTACTTTACATTGCCGATCTTCTCGGAAGATAAATTAAAGACTGGGCCCCGGTCGAGATCGGACTGAAATGGTACGCCAGAAAATCCTGATTATCGAAGATGACGCCGACACGCGTCGTGGTTTGGAGCTGCGGCTGCGCCATAGCGGGTATGATGTGGTGAGCGCGGCGGACGCCGTGACAGCAATCACTGTGGCGCGACGCACCGTCCCGGATCTAGTTATCCTCGACTTGGGATTGCCAGGCGGCGATGGATTCACTGTGATCGAGCAACTTCGCGCCCTCAATTCCACTGCCCCGATTCCGATTATCGTCCTTTCGGCGCGCGATCCGGGCGTTCATCGGGAGCGCGCATTGAAAGCTGGCGCGGCGGCCTTTCTTCAAAAACCGGTCGACAACGCCGAATTGCTGGCGGCGATTATGCTCCAACTCGGCGCCAATCGAGAACGTGCTTCGCGAAAGAAAATTCTGTTGATTGAAGACGACGCCGATGCGCGACAAGGGTTGAGCATTCGCTTAAAGGCCAGCGGGTATGACACGTTTTTTGCCGAAGATGGCGCAACCGCGTTAACCACGGCAAACCGCGAACTTCCCGATTTAATCCTGCTCGACCTCGGGTTGCCGGGCGGCGATGGGTTTGTGCTCCTGGAGCGGTTGCGAACACACAACTCCCTTAGTAATATCCCAGTCATCGTCTTGAGCGCCCGCGACCCGGCTATTCATAAGGGACGCGCCCTAAATCTCGGCGCGCGGGCTTTTTTCCAAAAACCAGCTGAGAACGAAGAACTGCTTGCCGCCATTCAAGACGCGTTACGAGGATGACTCTGCCAGATTCAGGAAGAGCGGAACCTTGACGCGCAGACACAACGCTGCTACAGTCGCCGCGCAATCATTACGAATATGGCCTGTTGCCGATGCCACGGCGACTCTCGGCCCGAAAGGAGGTCGCGTGAACGCGGACCGAATCAAGCAAATCATAGAAATGATGAAGGACAATAATTTGGCGGAATTTGAATTGGAGGAAGGCGATTTCAAGATCCGAATCCGTCGCGGCCCGAGTGACGTGCAACAGGTGGCCGTCGTCGGCGCAAACATCCCCGCTGCGCTCGCTGCCGCCGCTGGGGCGCAGTCGCCCGCGACTTCTGCGCCTGCCGCTGCTCCCGCGCCGCAGGAAAATATCAGCCTCATTAAGTCCCCGATGGTCGGCACATTCTACAAACGGCCGTCGCCTGACGCGAAAGCTTATTGTGAAGTTGGCGACGAAGTGAACGAAGACACGGTGGTCTGCATCATCGAGGCGATGAAGGTGATGAATGAAATCAAAGCGGAATGCAGCGGTGTGATCACCGAAATCGTCGCCGAGAACGGCAAACCTGTGCAGTTTGGACAAATCCTGTTTAAAGTGAAGCCAAAGTCGTAAAAATGGTTTCTGCCTCTCATGTTTGACAAAATCCTCATAGCCAATCGCGGCGAAATCGCCATCCGCATCATCCGCGCCTGTCGTGAGATGGGCATCAAAACGATGGCGGTACATTCCGAGGCCGATGCGGATTGTTTGCACGTGCAGCTTGCCGACGAAGCCGTCTGCATCGGTCCCGCCGCCCCGAGCGAAAGTTATCTCAAGATCGACCGCATCATCAGCGCCGCGGAAGTCGGAAACGTGGACGCGATTCATCCTGGATACGGTTTTCTCGCTGAGAACGAGCATTTTGCCGAAGTCTGTGAATCGGCCAACATTAAATTCATCGGCCCGACCAGCGCGAACATCAAAGCGATGGGAAATAAGTCAGCTGCCCGCGAGGCAGCCAAAAAAGCTGGGGTACCGATCACCCCCGGCAGCGAAGGCCCCATTGAAAACGAAGGCGATGCGCTGCGCTGGGCAAAAAAACTCGGCTATCCGGTGATGATCAAAGCTGCTTCCGGCGGCGGTGGCCGCGGAATGCGCCCTGCGCGCAACGACGTGAGCCTCGTCAAAGGATTCTACACCGCGCGCGCCGAAGCCGAGCGCGCGTTTGGCGATCCCACGGTATACATCGAGAAACTCATCGAAAACGGACGGCATATCGAGGTTCAAATCCTAGGCGATACGCGAGGCAAGGTGCTGCATTTCTACGAGCGCGATTGCTCTATCCAGCGGCGCAACCAAAAGTTGATCGAAGAATGCCCCTCTCCTTTTGTTGAGAAAAGCCTCCGCAAGCAACTTTGCAAGGCTTCTGTCCGTCTCGCTGAAGCGGTCAAATACGTCAGCGCTGGAACCGTGGAATTTCTCGTGGATGAGCGCCAGAATTATTATTTTTGCGAGATGAATACACGCATCCAGGTCGAACACGCGATCACCGAGGAGATGACCCGCTCCGATCTGATCAAGGAAATGATCCGCATTGCCGCCGGCGAAAAACTCGCCTGGTCGCAAGGGGACGTTGTGACCCACCGACACGCGATCGAGTGCCGCGTCAATGCCGAAGACCCTTTCAATAACTTCATGCCCAGCCCTGGTCGCATTGAATTTTATCATCCGCCCGGCGGTCACGGCATTCGCATCGATAGTCACGCCTACGCCGGATATGTTATCCCACCCCACTACGACTCGCTGATTGCCAAACTCATCACCCACGCGCACGATCGTCCCACGGCGTTGTTGCGGATGCAACGTGCGCTGGATGAATTCATCATCCGTGGAGTGAAAACCACACTTGGGTTTGAAAAAATGGTGATGCAGGATTCCCAATTCCGCCGCGGCAAGTACGACCTGAACTTTGTCCCCCGTCTCCTCGGCGACGCCGCGTCTACCCGCGAAGAGGCGTGATGGCCTTGTCGATTCGCAACGTTTTCCTCTACGGCTTTCTTGACACGGCGTATCTTGCCGGGCGCGATCTGGTTGTCGTGACCCGCGCGCTCATCACTGGCGGCGTGGATATCCTGCAACTTCGCGCCAAACGTCTTTCGCACCGCGAAATCACTGAAATCGCGCGGCGCATTCTGCCGGTTACTCGCGCTGCCGGCGTGCCGCTGATCATCAACGACCATGTCGAGATTGCCAGACACGTTGATGCTGCCGGTGTACATTTAGGCCAGGAAGATGCGCATCGGTGCAGTGTTGCTGCGGCGCGCGACCGTCTGGGATGCGGCAAAATCATTGGGCTCTCCACGCACTCGGTCGTGCAAGCGCGTGCCGCGGAATATTCTCGTCCGGATTACATCGGTTTTGGACCGCTGTTCCTGACTGACACCAAGCCCGGACGCCCAGCGATCGGTTTGTCTCCAGTTCACTCGCTTCACTCGTCCCCCTTCTCCCTTCCCGTCTTCTGCATTGGCGGGATCAACGAATCCAATCTTGATGATGTACTTGCCGCCGGCGCGCGTCGGGTCGCGATTGTCTCGGCAATTCTTTGCGCACCCGCCCTCGCGACAGCAACACATCGATTCAAGCAACAACTCTTGTTGAAACGATCCAATGCAACTGCTTGCTTGTCAGGGATTACTGGATGACCGTTTGAGTCGGGTGTCGCGCCAAATCAGCGGAGACGATCATCACAATCGCCAGCCGGGACGATAGTGGTGCTGGATCAGCTTTAGCGCAGTGATGTTGTTGGTGGCGCGGAGCCGGCGGGAGTTCCACTCGACCTTCTCGCCGAGAAGATAGGATACATGGCCTAGTAAGATAGATTCGGTGAGCGCTCCGGCGTAGTCGAAGTTGCACGTTGTCGGGGCGCCCGTTTTGCAGGCTTCGCAAAACTCTTTGTAATGGCCGATGGAGTTGGGAATGGTTTGCGGTGGAGGAACGAAACCCGCGAAATCTTTTTCCGGCAATAACTTGCGCTGGCCGTAATCGGCTTGCAACATTCCTTTGTCGCCAACAAAAAGGACGGCGTCTCCCCAGTTGGGAGCTTTACCTTCGGTCACTTGCGGCGGACGTTTTCCACCGTGATACCAAGTGAGTTTGACTGGGGGAAGTTTGCCGCGGGCGGGAAATTCATACCGCACGATGAGCCACGGCGGGGTGCATTCGGGGTGGATCGGCGGTCCTTCGGCCTCGACAGTAAGCGGGGCACGCAAATTAAGCGCCCAAAACGGCAAATCACAGAAATGACAACCAAAATCCGCCAGCGTACCTCCGCCAAAATGCCACCAGCGCCGCCAATTGATTGGCACATACTCCTCGCTGTAGGGTCGCGGTTCAACCGGACCCGTCCATAAGTCGTAATCGAGAGTCGCGGGGACAGGTTTGCCAGGCGGACGCGGTTTGGAATCCCATTTGCCATCTTTCCACACATGCACCTCGCGTACCGTGCCGATCGCGCCGCTCTGCACCAGTTCGACGACCCGGCGATAATTATCGCCCGCATGAATCTGGGTGCCCATTTGTGTGACAAGCTTATGCCGTCGCGCCAACTCGGTCACGACGCGCGCTTCGCTGACAGTATGCGTGAGCGGTTTTTCGCAATACACATGCCGATGACTGTGCAGCACGGCGGCGGTGATGACCGCGTGAGTGTGGTCGGGCGTGGTGACGACCACGGCGTCAATATTGCTTTGGTCGAGCAGCTTGCGAAAGTCTTTGTACTGCTTGGCTTGAGGATATTTCTTGGCAGCTGCATCAAGGTAATTTCTATCTACGTCGCAGAGGGCGACGACGTTTTCCTTGAGAGGGGCGAACTGGTCGAGATTGTAACCGCCCTGCATTCCTCCGACGCCGACGAAGGCCAGATTGAGTTTTTCGTTCGGTGACCCATCTTTCGCCCAGCTCGATTGCGCGATGTAAAACGCTGCGCTCGCCGCCGCCGAGCAACGCAGGAATCGCCGACGCGAAATGGCTTCGTCTCGCCTCATGCTGCTGTTTCTATCGTCTCTCCGCGGACGATGCAATCGAAAATTGGCAGAACATTTTCGTTCCATGAATCATTAGCGGCGCGCTTTGCTCCATTTGCCAATGATTAAGGCGTTTTGTTTTAATAATTTGGTGCTTGAAGTGGTTCGCCGTTTGGTGCTCAAGTGGAGGTCGGCAAGCCGTTTTTTCGAATGAAACTGGAGACAAAAACTGTTCGCGCGGGTGTGGAAGTGGATTCTGGCACAGGCGCCATCACCCCGCCAATTCATCTCTCGACGGTTTTTGAGCGCGCGCGCGACGGCAGTTTCCCGCATGGCTATCTCTATACGCGGCGCGATAATCCCAATCGTAAATCGCTCGAAGCCGCTGTCGCCGCGCTCGAAGGAGGCGCTGCCGCCTCGGCGTTTGCGTCCGGGTCGGCAGGATCGTTGGCGATTTTTCAGACGCTTACGCCGCGTGATCATGTGCTTATCCCCGACGACGTCTATTACGGCACAACGGTATTGCTGCGAGATTTCCTCGCGAAATGGGGACTGCAATTTACCGCGGTGGATATGACCAATCTGGCGGCGGTCCGCTCGGCGATCCAGCCAAACACCAAACTCGTTTGGATCGAGACCCCATCGAATCCATTGCTCAAAATTACCGACATCAAGGCCGTTGCGGACATCGCACATCACGCTGGCGCCCGTGTGGTTTGCGACAACACGTTCGCCACGCCTATCCTGCAGCAACCGCTCTCGCTCGGCGCAGACCTCGTCGTTCATGCAAGCACCAAATATCTCAATGGCCACAGTGATTCTCTGGGGGGACTGGTTGTGTCGAAGAAAAATGATGTCGTGGCCGACCAGATTCGCCTTTTTCAAATCAACGGCGGAGGTGTGCTCTCGCCGTTCGACGCGTGGCTGACGCGGCGCGGATTGCGAACATTGGCGGTGCGAATGCGCGCGCATTGCGAAAACGCCGAACGAGTGGCGGCGTTTTTGAGCAAACATCCGCGAGTCTCGGCGGTGCATCATCCCAGTCTTCGTTCGCATTCGGGACACTCGCTTGCGCTGCGGCAGATGGACTGGTTCGGAGGAATGGTTTCGTTTCAACTCAAAGGCGGCAAACGCGAAGCGATGGCTGTCGCGGCACGCGTGAAACTCTGGACACGCGCGACCAGCCTCGGCGGCACGGAAAGCCTCATCGAACATCGCGCCAGCATCGAAGGACCCGGCACTCGCGTACCGCAGGATTTGTTGCGTCTCTCCGTCGGCATCGAACACGCGGAGGATTTGATTGCCGATTTAAAGCAAGCGCTCGCGCGTCGCGGATGAGCATGTGGGGATTTGCATCCTCAACGCGCTAATTCACCGAAACTCGGCCCTCGCCTTGGCAATGTCCCGCTCGATCTGGGATTTTAACTCTGTCGCCGACGCAAATTTCCTCTCGTCGCGGATTTTCTGGATGAACTCGATGGCGATTGGCTCGCCGTAAATCTTGTCGTCAAAATCGAAGAGGTGAATTTCCAGCACCGGTGCGGTGGCAGAAGCTTCGAAGGTGGGACGCACGCCTAAATTGGCAACTCCCTTGACTCGTTCGCCGGCCAACGACTGCCGGCCGATGAATGCGTTTACCGCATACACTCCGTTTGGCGGAAGCATTTCTTCCATTCCCGTGACGTTTGCAGTGGGGAATCCGAGATGTGCGCCTCGTCCGGACCCTCGACCGACTTTCCCAAATACGGCGTGGCTCCTGCCCAGCATTGCGTTGGCAATTTCCAAATCGCCTTTGGCAATGGCGCGACGGACGGCGGTACTGCTGACAATTTCGTCGCCGATTTTGATGGGCTGGATCACTTTCACCGCAAAGCCGAGCGCGCCACCTAGCTTGAAAATCAGCTCCGCATCGCCGGCACGGTTGTGGCCGAACCTGAAATTGTGCCCCACGCAGATTTCCCGCAATTGTCCCCCGAGCGTGTCGTGAAGCTGGTGAAGAAACGCACGGGGCGGAATGGCGGCGAATTTCAGATCAAAATGCTGGACGAGCGCCGCTTTGACCTGTTGCGATCCGAAGCGTTGGATTTTATGCGCCAGAGAAGTTAGTAGCGGCGGAGGAGATTTAGGACGCAATACTCGCGTCGGCGGCGGATCGAAAGTCATTGCCACGGACAGCGCCGTATCGCGGTCGAGACCGGCGGCGTCTTCGCACGCCGCGCGCAGGAGCGCCTGATGCCCAAGATGCACACCGTCAAACACACCAATCGCCAAATAGACAGGCGCGCGCAATTTCGCCAACTCACCGAGATCATGATGGATTTTCACGGAATCACGCGCAGCATACAGGCGAACGACGGAAGTGCAAGAGACTTTGCGAAAAATCAGAATGCGACGATTACTTCGGCGGCAAAGGCCCCATCGGCGGCCAGAGCTGCTTGCCCGTCTTGTCGATGTACCTCCACTGTCCATCAGGAGATTGCACATTAGAGAGGGGTGTAGCCATCTTTATCATTCTGATCAACCAGCTTCGGATTATTCTCGACCATATCCATCACCTTCTTAAGGTCGCCGTTCCGCACCGCGTCATGAATCTCGCCGCCGTAATTATAACCGCAAAGCGACAATGCCATAACCATCATCCATTTCGAAACAATTCTCACCGTCTCCTTCTCTCGTTAATTGCAACTGCTTCATTCGACCTTTCCGAATCGTTTTTCGTTGCGCATTGGGAGTTGAACGTTGAATGTTGAGCGTTGAATCCGTTCTCAACCCGGGGGCCAGTTCATCAGTCGTCCGCCTAGAAGATGCAGGTGCAGGTGTGGAACGGTTTCGCCGCCGTCTCGCCCGTTGTTGAGCACCAGACGGTACCCGCCGTCCAATTTTTCCTTCTTCGCAATGACGGCGGCGGTCAAGAGCAGATGTCCGAGCAGATCGGCATCGGCGAGCGCCGCTTCGCCGACGCGCGCGATTGGTTTTCGCGGAATAATAAGGATATGCGTGGGGGCTTGCGGATGAATGTCCCGGAACGCAACACAACGGTCGTCTTCGTGGACAATCTGCGCGGGAATTTCGCGCTTGATGATTTTGGTGAAGATCGTATCGGCCATGCGACGATACTACGCCCGCGAAACAGTCGAGACAACGCAAAAAATCTCTGTCGTTCCCGACTTGCCCTAGGAAATCAAAATGACACTCGTCTTCTTCGCGCCGACTCGCGAGAGACGGCCACGGACAAACCCCAGGATTTCTTCGCTGAACCGCTGGCAACTGCGACTCCAGTAATGGGCGCCCAGGATTGTTTTCACACACGGTCGCAGCCGCGTGAGGCGGATGATCGCAGGACGTTCGCGCTCCAACTGCCCGACCAGTCCGCCCAGACGATCAAAGAACGCCAACTCGAATCCGCCGCCGCATTCGACTGCGATATGATGCAGGTCGGCTTCGACGACGGCGTGAACGATGACAGCGGGAGGTTTCGAGGAGGTTGCCGCCTGTTTGCCCATCGCTTCGTTGCAGCTGTCGAACAATTGTGGATGTTGTTGCCGCGCTTGCGTGAGACCCTCAACGGCGGCGCGCAGGATCCAAAACAATTCGCGGCTGCTAATCCAGTCGCGCTTCAACTCGGTCCGCAGATAATAAAAAATGGCGCACGCAATCTGCTCGGCAATCCACGGCTCCACCACCTTCGGGCCTTCGTTTTCGACGATGCGCGCCGCCAGTTCGTCCAGCGCCAGCGGCTCGGCTTTGCCGTCCTCAAATCGCACCAAAATCATTTCGCGCGCGGGTTGGATCATGGCGACTCCTTGTTCAGCGTTTCCCGATCATTTTTTGTATTTCGCTCACGAACTCGTTCACGTCGCGGAATTGCCGATAGACCGATGCGAACCGCACATAGGCCACTTCGTCGACCCGACGCAATCGCGCCATTACTTTTTCGCCAATGGCGGTGGATGGCACCTCGCGGTCGTACTTGTCACCCAACTCATCCATGATCTCGCTGACAGCCTGCTCGATCTGCTCGGCGCTGACCGGGCGCTTTTCGCACGCCTTCTTGAGCCCGGACAACAATTTATGCCGGTCAAAATCCTCATAACGCCCGTCGCGCTTGACCACGCGCAGCGTTTCTTTCTCCACCTGCTCGTAGGTTGTGAACCGATGCGCACACTGAAGGCATTCGCGCCTGCGCCGAATCGTGTTGCCCTCGCGCGAGGCACGTGAATCAATCACTTTGTCCTCCGTGTGACCACACTTCGGGCAACGCATCGGAATACCATTAGCAGTACTACCCGCGTGACTAACACGCTAGGAATAGTGGTGTCAAGGACGGAAGAACAAATTCTGTATGCAAAGAATAATTCCGGCCTGTTTTTCGCCTCAAATAATAATCGTTCATAATTTTTTACAATTGTAACGATTTATGGACGAATTATTACCAGGTGAATTTGACGAGTGTTTCTTGCAGTTTAAGATTTTTTTTTGTATCGTTCGCGCGATGCACTCCAACCTAATCGTCGCTCTGGATGTTCCAACGCTCGCGGAAGCCGAATCGATAGTCGAAAAACTCGATGACACCGTCAATTACTATAAAGTCGGCAATCAACTTTTCACCCGTGTCGGTCCCGCCGCCGTCGAAATGCTTCGCGCGCGCGGGAAAAAAGTTTTTCTCGACCTGAAATTTCACGACATTCCCAATACCGTCGCCGCCGCGGTTGCTTCCGCTGCCGCGCTCGGCGTAACGATGGTCAACGTCCATGCCAGTGGTGGCGCAACAATGATGCAAGCGGCCGTAAAGTCGATTGCGTCCGCAAACCCCCGCCCGTTGCTCATCGGTGTCACGGTGCTGACCAGTCTCGATACGGCCACGCTCAACCGGCTCGGGATTCGGCGGAACGCCGCGGACCAGGTGCTTTTTCTGTCGAGAGTGGCCAAGCGAGTGGGATTGGATGGGGTGGTGGCTTCGCCGCGTGAAATCGCATTGATTCGCCGCGCCTACGGAAAAGAATTCGTGATCGTGACGCCCGGAGTTCGTCCGTCCGGAGCGGCCAAAGGCGACCAGAAACGGGTGATGACACCGCGCATGGCAGTCTCGGCTGGCGCAAATTATTTGGTGATCGGCCGCCCAATCCTGGCTGCATCCAATCCAGCCGAAACAGCCCGCGCGATCCTGGCGGAGATGCGATCTACTTAAAGCCGCGCGGTCTTGGTTTTGACGAACTGAAGGTCTTCCTGGATTTGATCGAGTTTCTCCAGGATTTTCTCCTGATTTTCGATCACTTTTTGGATGTCGCCTTCGCTGACCGCCGGTTCGTCGTCCGCGGCAAAGACCAAGCCGAGGCTGATGATGGCTGCCGCGAGAAGCACAAAGAGCCAGTTTTGATTTTTCATGGTGTCATCCTTTCAACAGACGCTCCAACGCCGCCACATCGACTCGGTGACGAAACACCTCGCGACCGCCGAGAGTGGCGACGGGAATGTCATGTTTATATTGTTCATAGAGCGTCGGGTCGCCATATATATTCACCTGTTCTACCGTAAAGTCCAGTCGTTCTTGTGCCTCTTGCAACGTGGCCAGCGCTTTGTCGCAGAGCGGACAGTTGGATTTGGTGTAGAAGACAACGATCCGTTTTTCGTTTCCACCTTCATCGTTCATCCCTCATCCTTCCATTTAGCCAGTTTACCCATTCAACTTTTCAACCGTTTAACGATTCAACCCTCTTACGTCCCTTCCTGCCAGCTCGTCAGGTATTTTTTCTGCTCGGCCGTGAGCGCATCGATCTTCACACCCATCGTTTTGAGTTTGAGCGCAGCGATGGCTTCATCAATGTTTCTCGGCACGGGATAGACTTTGTTTTCGAACTTCTTGTGATTTCGCACCATGTACTCCGCGCAGAGAGCTTGGTTGGCGAAACTCATGTCCATCACCATTGCCGGGTGACCTTCCGCGGCGGCAAGATTGATCAGGCGCCCTTCGCCGAGCAATATGATTTTGCGTCCGTCCCGCGTCGAGTATTCGTCCACGAACGGCCGAAGCGTTCGTTTTCCCCGCGAAAGTTTTTCCAATGCCTCAATGTTGATTTCCACGTTGAAATGACCGCTATTGGCGACAATCGCGCCGCTCTTCATCACCTTGAAATGCGCTGTATCGAGCACGTGCTTGTCGCCCGTGACAGTGATGAAGATGTCTCCGACGGCTGCAGCGTTCAGCAGAGGCATGACTTCGAATCCATCCATAACCGCTTCGAGCGCTTTGAGCGGGTCGATCTCCGTGACAATGACGTGCGCGCCCATGCCGCGCGCGCGCGCGGCCACGCCGCGTCCGCACCAGCCGTAGCCACAAATAACCGTCTTGGTGCCAGCGATGAGGACGTTAGTGGCGCGAATGACGCCATCAAGCGTGCTCTGCCCTGTGCCGTAGCGATTGTCGAACATATGTTTCGTGTTGGCTTCGTTGACCGCCACGATGGGATATTTGAGCGCTCGGTCGGCGGCCATGGCTTGCAATCGAATGACGCCCGTGGTGGTTTCTTCCGTACCCCCGATGACGTTTCGAATCAAATCACGTCGCTCGGTGTGCAGAACGCTCACGGTGTCTGCGCCATCGTCCATCGTCATGGTCGGGCGCGCTTCGAGCGCGGCGAGGATGTGTTTGTAATACGTCTGGTTATCTTCGCCTTTGATGGCGAAAGTGCTGATCCCGTAATTTTGCACCAGGGCGGCAGAGACTTCGTCCTGCGTAGAGAGCGGGTTCGACGCGCAAGTGATCACGCGCGCGCCGCCGGCTTGGAGCGTGCGCAGAAGGTTGGCGGTCTCGGTTGTGACATGCAGGCACGCCACGAGCGTCTGGCCGCGTAGGGGACGGTCCTTGGCGAATCGGCGCCGAATTTCTGCCAGCACTGGCATGTGGCGGTCCGCCCATTCGATCCGTTTCACGCCCGCCTCGGCGAGCGACAAATCTTTTACATCATGTTCAGGAAGGTTCATCGGGCGGGCAAGCTACACGAGAGACCCGCGCAAGGCAATCCCGGATTTTCAAAGGACGATCGGCATTGTGAGCAACGACATAATTACAGATGACCAAACACAGCAAAGCGTTGCAGTACTGGCCGGGTGATTTCCCGTCTTGCTTGATGTGGCTTGCTCTGCTAAATTCCGGTTCTAGTGCTGTTTCAATGATGCGGTGTCGCCTTGAGGTGAGGCTATTGACCCTCCCCATTGACCCGCATCAACGCGAGACGAAAGGAAATATCATGCCGCAGGCTATCATGGATCCCAACGAGGTGCGGCGGTTCGCCGAGGAACTGAAGCGGTTCAACATCGAATTGCAAGACCGACTGGCCTCGCTCCAGGCGCGGTTTGCCGCGCTGGGCGATTCCTGGCAAGACCAGGAACACATCAAGTTCCGCGCCGAATTTCAGCAAACGATGAAGGCGCTGAAGAAATTCGTCGAGATTTCCGGCCAGCACACACCCTATCTCCTGCGCAAAGCCCAACGCATCGAGGAATACTTGGACCAGCGCTAACCATGCCGCGTCCGGCCCAGATCACCTCCATCGAAGCCTTGGAATCGTTCCGGGCGGACTTGATCATCTACATCGAAAAAGCGCGGAGATGCGTGGATGAAATCAGCGGCGAGGTCGTCCAGACTCGGCTCTGGCTCCAAAATAATCGCCTGCCCTACTGGGAATCAGAGGTGCGCCGGTGCGCCCAGGAACTCGACCGGAGCCAGCAGGAATTATCCGCCGCGCGAATGGCCGTGATCGAAAAACGAACCATCGTCGAACAGATGGCGGTCAAAAAAGCGAGCGACGCGCTGCAAGAAGCGCAGGCCAAGTTGGGATTGGTGAAACAATGGAACCGTCAATACGACAGCCGGGTCGAACCGTTGGCCAAACCGGCGGAAAAAATGCGCGAAGTTTTGATGAGCGACATGCCCAAGGCCGTTGCATGGCTTGCCCAAGCCACCAAAATCCTCGCCGCCTACACCGAGACTGCTCCTCGAGAGAAATCCGACGCAGCCACGCCAGTCACGCCCGACTCTGCGGATGACAAAAAAGGAGAGTCATGAGCGTCAGCGCGAGCCGGTCTCGACTCGGAGCGCTTACCCGGGATCTTTTGTGCCAGTGGCAACAGACCCAGGAGCACTGGCGCGACGACAAGAGCCGCCAGTTCGATCGCGACTACATGGATGAACTGAACAGGGGCGTGAACCGCGCGGTTCGGGAATTGGAGTCGCTTGAAAAAATCCTTACCAAGATTAGGATCGACTGTGAATAACCTCCTGGGAGTGGATAAAACATTCGCGTTACTCGAGAACCTGAAATCCACGCTCCGGGATTTCGCGGCGCGGGAAGAGAAACTCGTTCAGGAACACAAGTCGCAAGCGGCGCGGGCGCGGCTCCGATTCGGCCAGGCAATCGAGGATGAAGACGCGCGGTTGGCCGGTGAAATCGAGGCGGTGGATGCGCGTCTCCAATCCCAGTTGGAACAATGCGAATCTCGTTATGAAAAAAGGAAAGGCCGGATCGAGCGCGCGAGTCAGACGGCGAAGCAACGACGGATCGAGACGATTGACAATCAGGAGGGACGCCGCCGCTACGAGATTCAACGGGAGCGAATGGATGCCGAAGGCGACCGCGAAGAAAATCGGAAGCGGGAGGAACAACAGTTTGCGGAATTTTCTGCCCACTGGACCCAGGCAAGCGCGACCCTGACCGGACTGGAAATGACGTCGCGCGTGGTGTTTCGCGGCCACAAGGACTATCTTCGGCTGCTTGCGCTTCCTCCCCAAACGGCGGCGGACGACTCTTCCGGCGATGAAAATGCGATACTGGATCAGTTGCGCGCCGCCAACAATCAACTCACAGCCGATCTAGATCGAATTCGGAAGCGATTGATGCCAATGGTCGGAAAGTTCGTCCTGATTGGATTTGGGCTTTTGTTGCTTTTGCTGCTCTATTTCCCTCTCTTCGAAAAGCTTCATGGAATCGGGTTCCTTTCCCTCCGGGAAACCGTGACGCCACTGTTGCTGTTGCTGGGAATCGGCATCGCGCTCCATTTCATCGGAAAATTTTCCGCTCGGTCCGATGCCGCTCAAATCGCCTCCGCGCTCGGTAAAGCCCGCCATCTGCACATGGCTGGTGAAGAAAAATCGCGGACGCGACACGAGCAAAAACTCCAACACATCCAGAGCGAGTATGACGCCCGATCTCAAAGGCTCGACCGCCAGTGGAAAGCGGCGACGGACGAGGCCGCCCAGAAACGACAGGATTGTCAGCGCTCGATCGAATCAAAAAAACTTCGCGTACCCGCGCGCAACGAAACACTGCGGCGTATCACGCGAGAGCGGCTCCAACATCAACAGGCCGGGGAGATTGCCCGTTGGAAGGGCGAATCGGAATCGCGCCGGCGGCAGATGGAAGCTGCGCGCGCGACCGAGGAGGCGAAAGGAATTTCCGACGATGCCGACCGCTGGCAAACACTGGAAGTAGAATGGAAAGATCGCATCCAACCGATTTTTGACGCCATCGTGGACGCGCGAGCGACGGCGAAAAAGCTTTTCCCCGAGTGGCAAAGTTCATTCTGCGAAGATTGGTCGCCGCCAACGCAGTTCACCCCAGGGGCGCAGTTTGGGTCCGTGGAGGTGGACTTGGAAAAACTGGCGGGGACACTCCCACAGGATAAACGCCTGGCATTTCCGGGACCGCTCCGGTTTCAGATGCCTTTATTGCTGACGATTCCGGCGCGCGGCTCCATTCTCTTCGAGACGAATGGCCCCGAACGCAGTCACGTGGTCGGGGCGCTCAATAATCTCGTCATTCGCCTCCTGTCCACCTCGGCGCCCGGAAAAGCGGGATTCACGATCATTGATCCCGTGGAACTCGGCCAGAATTTTGCGGGGCTGATGCACTTGGCCGATTATGAGCCGAGCCTGATTAATGACCGCATCTGGACGCAACCGGGCCAGATCGAACAACGGCTGGCCAACCTAAACGAGCGCATCGAAAAGATCACGCAGATGTATCTGCGCAACGAATTCGAGACCGTCACCCAATACAACGAGCAAGCAGGCCGGAACGCGGAAAAATATCATTTCCTCCTCGTCGCAAATTTCCCGGTCAACTTCAGCGACCTGGCCGCCAAACGCCTGTTGAGCATCGCCGCCAGCGGCGCCCGGTGCGGAGTGTACACTCTGATTCACTGGGACCAGAGACGACCCGTGCCGCAAGACTTTGTGCCCGGTGAATTGAGGAAAAGCAGCCTTTGCATCCGAAGCAAAGGAACCGCCTGCGAGATCGCCGGCACATCTTTCGAGGGCGTCACCGTGACCCTCTCGCCACCGCCCTCGCCGGAATTGGCCACAACCTTGCTGCAGAAAATCGGGCAGCGCAGCATTGATTCGAACCGGGTCGAAATTCCTTTTGCAGAAATCGTTCCCGACGAGTCCAAGCTGTGGTCGGGAGACACCACCGCCGAACTGCGCGTGCCTATCGGCGCGACGGGCGCCACCAAAACGCAGCAACTCGCGTTGGGCAAGGGAACACGCCAACACGTCTTGATTGCCGGGAAAACAGGCTCCGGCAAGTCCACCCTGTTCCATGTCCTCATCACCAACCTCGCGCTCTGGTGCAGCCCCGACCAGGTCGAATTTTATCTCGTGGATTTCAAAAAAGGCGTCGAGTTCAAGTGCTACGCCACCGCGCGCCTGCCGCACGCGCGGGTGATCGCCATCGAGAGCGATCGTGAGTTCGGCTTGAGCGTGCTGGAACGAGTGGACGGCGAACTCAAACGACGCGGCGATCTGTTCCGCAAACTCGGCGTCCAGGATCTCACCGGCTACAAAAACGCAGGCGGAACGGAGCCGCTTCCCCGAACCTTGCTGATCATTGATGAATTTCAGGAGTTCTTCACCGAAGATGACCGCATCGCGCAAAGCGCCGCGCTCCTGCTTGATCGCATCGTGCGACAGGGACGCGCGTTTGGCATCCATGTGCTTCTCGGTTCCCAGACCCTCGGCGGCGCTTACTCGCTCGCCCGCGCCACGCTCGGCCAGATGGTCGTCCGCGTCGCGCTCCAGTGCAACGAAGCAGATGCCTCACTCATTATGGACGACGCCAATCCGGCGCCCCGTCTCCTCTCCCGGCCGGGCGAAGCGATCTACAACGATTCCGCTGGCACCATCGAAGGCAACAGCCCTTTCCAAATCGTCTGGCTCCCTAATGACGTGCGCGAGGTTCATCTCGAAAAAATCCGTCAGTTGGCAAATCGCGCCTCCACCGATTACCCCGACCCCATCGTCTTCGAAGGAAACGCGCCCGCCAACGTCGCCGACAATAACGAGCTTCGCCGATCCTTGGCAGCCAACTCCATTCAATCGCCGCTCGCCCCCCGTGTATGGCTCGGTGCGCCGAACTCAATCAAAGGCCCCACCGAAGCGATCTTCCACCGGCAAAGCGGTCACAATCTACTGCTCGTTGGACAACGGGACGAAGCCATCCTGGCCATGATGGGAATTTCGTTGCTGTCGCTGGCCGCACAATACCCGCGCGGCGCCACCCGGTTTATTTTTCTGGATTGTTCCCCACAAGGCTCCGAGCCGCGCCTGTTCCTGGAAAAAATCATTCAGGCAATCCCTCACGAAGTTACTCTGCCGAAACCGACCGAGATCGGCGACCTCCTGACCGACCTCGTCAATGAATTGGATAAACGAAGCGACCCCCAAACCGCCGCGGCGCCTTCCACCTATCTCTTTATTCACCGGCTCCAGAGTTTCAAGTCGCTCCGGTACGAAGAGGATTTTGGATTTTCCTCCGATGAAAAGAAAACCGTCCCTCCCGGCAATCAACTCGACAAACTGATCTGCGAAGCCGCCAACGTCGGAATACACGTCCTCTGCTCGTGCGACACTGCCAACAATCTGAACCGGTCCTTGAGCCGCAAAGCGCTCAGCGAATTTGAAATGCGCGTGCTCTTTCAGATGAGCGCCAACGATTCGGCCAGCCTCATTGATACGCCCAAAGCCAACGACTTGGGACTCCATCGGGCGATCTTCTTCAACGGACATGAGGGATACTTGGAGACCTTCCGTCCATATGCATTGCCCAGCAACGACTGGATCGAAACCGCCGCCAAAAATCTCACGCGTCTCCTTAAGTAATTCTGCGCCCGTTGCTCCGCGTCAAAACTACGGAAATTCCCCGTTTCGATCAGTAGGGGCGAACCTATGTGTTCGGCCCAGTGCTGCCAAGGGACAGACAAGCGGGGCAGACACGTGGGTCTGCCCCTACGTCGGCCAATGGGGAATTTCTGTCAATACAACCATGGGCTTGAAATCGGTCGCCGCCCGGCTTAACATGGACGCATGAAAACTCTTCACCAACCGCCTGGTATCGGTCGAAGCCAGTGCCAAAAAATAAAAATGTGCCAATGTGGAGGATTGACCCCATTACGTATGCCTCGCGTTGGACGGTATCAGCGTCACGTCGAGGTACTTGAATAGTCACCAAAAATCGTAGACCCCATTTATTTAAATTATTTATGCCAATTGAAATTTTTGAAATCAGCTCTGATCAAGCAAAAGCCATCCTAGGCTTAGACGAGGGGCACTTTGTAGATTTAAAGAGTTTGGACATCGCACCTGCTAAGCTGACAAAGGCGATGTCGGCTTTTGCTAACGCGGACGGCGGCGAGCTCTTCGTCGGCATCGATGAAAACCGACAGACAGGTATTCATTCTTGGCGCGGCTTCAAAAATGTCGAATCGGCAAATGGACACCTGCAACCATTTGACGCGCTGTTTCCCTTAGGCCAAGACTTCCAATACGAATTTCTAGCAGCTATTGGAATGCAAGGATTAGTTCTCAAGGCTACCATTGCAAAAACACTTTCCGTTAAGCTCGCGACGGATGGAAAAGTTTATGTTCGACGTGGAGCGTCATCTATACCCGTAGAGGACGACGAGGCTTTGAAGCGCCTAAAGTATGCAAAAGGACTCACATCATTCGAATCCGAATTGGTAAACTGCCAGTCAAAAGAGGTTAGCAATAGTAGCACGGTCATCGAGTTTATGCTGCAAGTAATTCCCTCTGCAGAGCCCGACTTATGGCTACGGAAACAGCAGTTAATACGGGAAGACAGACCAACTGTTACGGCGGTTCTATTATTTGCTGAGGAGCCGCAAGCACTCCTTCCCAAACGATGTGGCATTAAAATCTATCGTTATAAGACATCCGACAGAATCGGATCGCGAGAAACCCTTGCGGTTGATCCAATAACCATCGAAGGCTCTGCCTATGATCAAATCTATATGACAATTGAGCAAACGACGCAAGTAATCGAGGAGGTAAAGATTTTAGGGAAGGATGAACTTGAAAAAATCACATATCCTCATGAAGCGCTGCACGAAATAATCACAAATGCGGTAATCCACCGCGATTACAGCACTACTGATGATATACATGTCCGTGTATTTGACAACCGAGTCGAAGTTGAAAGCCCAGGTAGACTGCCGGCTCACATCACACCGGAAAACATTCTTGAAGAACGTTACGCACGCAATCCGGCTTTAGTTCGGCTGATTAACAAGTTCCCAAACCCTCCAAACAAAGATGTGGGAGAAGGGCTAAATACCGCTTTTGAGGCCATGATGAAGCTAAAACTAAAACCTCCAACAGTAGCCCAGCGTGAGAACACTGTGCTCGTGACAATGAAACACGAACCACTAGCTTCACCGGAAGAGATAGTGATGGAGTACCTCAGCGAAAATTTGGAAATCAATAACACCAAGGGCCGAGAAGCGTGTCACATCGGTTCAGAAAACAAGATGAAGCGAGTATTCGAGCGACTTATGGACCGGAAGATGATTGAACGAATTCCTGGGCGGAATGGACGGGCAATAGCATATCGAAAAATCATGTAAACAGCATGTACTCCACATTGGCGCTTTTTTCAGTAATGGGATCAGTCCTCCACATTGCCACATTTTGAAAAATGAACGGTGCGCCGAATGCTGCTCCATTTTTCGTCCGCAAGTGTCCGCCACGGCGAATCCGTCCTTCGGTAGAAATGCAAAAGTTTTCGTGCTTTTCGTGGCTAATAAAATCTAGATTACCCACCTTCGTCCCTTCGCGGGACTCCCGCACGACCAGTGCCAAATCGTTGATCTATCCTGAATCGGGTTTCAATCCGAACCGGGAATGGTATAAGAATACATGGAAACGATGAAACGCAGAACCAAGCCACTCTTCCTAGCCATTTGGGCGGGGCTGTTCGTTTCGCTGTTCCCTCCTGCAATTCAAGCCGAGGACAGCGATGCCGACGCGATGATGCGCAAAGGGATCCACCTGTTTTTCGCCGCAAAACCGGCGGAGTCAGTAAAGGCCTTCGACAAAGTCATTGAACTGACCCCGCAAACCGCCCCGCAACTCTGGCAACGTGGGTTGGCGCTCTACTATGCGGAAAACTATCAGGAGGGACGCAAACAATTTGAACTGCATCAGACCGTTAACCCGCACGACGTCGAGAATGCGGCCTGGCATTTCCTCTGTGTCGCGCGGATGGATGGGGTGGATGCGGCACGCAAAGCATTGATTGCCATCGTAGGTGACACGCGAATTCCGATGAAGGAAGTGCACGCACTCTTTGCCGGCAAAGGAACCGTGGAGGACGTTTTGCGGGCGGCAGAAAATCCCGGCACGAGCGAGCTTGAAAAGCGGAATCAACTCTGTTTTGCGCATCTCTATCTTGGTTTGTATCACGAGGCGCTGGGGAAAACCGAGCAGGCCAAGTCGCACATGTTGAAAGCCGCCACGACCTACTCCATGAATAATTACATGGGGGAGACAGCCCAGGTGCATGTAAAACTCCGCGGCTGGGATAAATAACGAACCCGCACTCCCCGTGGCAATCTTCGCTCTCCGCTTCGCTTCCCGCCTTCGTCCCGCCTATCGGGACTTCGGCGAGGCACGCGAGCGAAGAGTGGAGGCGGATGTCGGAATCGAACCGACGTATAGGAGTTTTGCAGACTCCTGCCTTACCACTTGGCTAATCCGCCACCCAACTTTGGCGGACTAGTCCGCCAGATCGAGCAGTGCATTGTATCCACCTTGCTCCATTTTGCAACGGAGAAACAGAAATTCCCCGTTTGTTGTCAAATCCCTGAAATACATCGTTTGGAGTTCAATCCGTCGGCTGACGGATTGGAGCACACTGAAGCGTGTACTCCGAACCCAGAGATTATTCGCCTTTGAGTACAAACTGGGAATTTCTGACGGGGAAACTAAATTCGTCCTAAAGCGTCCAATTACCACGATACGACGGACGGATGAATTGCTGCGCCGAGGGATCGTTGGCGGCCTTGAGATTGGCCTTGTCCCAAATCAATCGCTTGCCCGTGCGCAACGCGACGTTGCCAAGTTGCAAGGTTTCGGTGACAACCCCGGAGAACTCAAAGTTCGCGCCCGTTTTTTTCTTCGCATCCTTGCACGCATCCAGCCATTCGCGTTCGTTGCCCGGAGAGCGCGGCAAATTCTTCGGTGGCGCCTGAAACGCCTTCATTTTTGCATCGGGAATCAAGCGCGGATTTCCACCGTTAAACCCGCAGAGAATCGTCCCGCCGTCGCCGATAAACATCAGCCCTTCGTCACTCAAATCCTGACCGGCATCGAGCTCGATCGGACGCGGTGGTTTCAGCCCGCCGTCATACCAGGTCAGCCGCACCGGAGGCAGGTCTATGCGAGATGGAAAATCAAAATGGATGACCGACGCGTTCGGGAACGTTTCTGGATAGCGTTCGCTGGCGCTGGCTTCGATGCTGGTGGGCGCATCGAGTTTCAAGGCGCGGAAGATCGTATCGAAACTGTAGCATCCCATATCACCCAGCGCACCCGCCCCAAAATCATGCCAGCCGCGCCAATTGAACGGGAGATAAACATGGTGGAACGGTCGAGTAGGCGCCGGCCCCAGCCACAAATCCCAATCGAGACCTTTCGGAGCTTTCTGTTTCTCTTTTGGTCGCTCAACCCCCTGTGGCCAGAACGGTCGGCTTGACCAATTGATCACCTGTCGCACCGGACCGATCGCGCCCGACCCAATCCATTCGCAAAGCAATCGTGTCGCCTCCGACGCTTGATTGCCGACTGCGACCTGGGTGGTCACGCCGGTTTCACGCGCAACTTCGGCCATCCGTCGGGCTTCATGGACGGTTCGTGTCATCGGTTTCTGGCAAAACACATGTTTGCCTTTCTTCATCGCGGCGACGGAAACAAGCGCGTGCCAGTGATCGGTCGTGCCAACCACGATGGCGTCCACGTCTCTCTCTTTCTCCAAAAGCTCTCGGTAATCGCGGTACGCGTTGCACCCGCGATATTGGCCGGATCGTTTCTGAGCGCCGTAATAGGCCTCGACAATTTTCTGGCACGGCTCGCGCCCCGCCAAGCCGCTCTGGCCGCTCCGCGTGCGCGTCAATGGCACGGGTTTGTTCGGGCTAAGCCATTCCCAACCGGACTCCGTTTTGAGCAATTTGCGGACGGCATTCCGAAATTCGTATTCGCCCCACTGCGGATAATCCGCGCTACTCTTGTTCGGATCGCAGACCGCGACGACTTGCACATCGGGCTGACCGAGAAAATTCAACATCACCCGCAAACCCTGCGAACCGACGCCGACGAACGCGACGTTGATTTTCGCGCTGGGCGGCAATTCGTCCGCGCCCGCCAACAATCGCCGAGGCAGAATGGAAAATGCGGCGGTTGCCGCGCCCGTTGTCGCGAGAAATTTTCGGCGCGTCATTTGTCCAATTCCTTGATGTAGATGTTCTTGAACTGCAACAAACTCGGCGGACTGTTCCATTTTCCATTCTGCTTGCCGCCGTGATGCTGGAGCGCCACGCGACCGCGGGCGGGCAACCCGGGTATCGGCGCGCCCGGAATCACCGTTTTGCCATTCAGCACGACCGTGATCGTGTTCCCGCGCGCCGTGATTTCGAAATGATTCCATTCGCCCACGGGTTTATCAGCTTGCGATCGCGGGGTGACTGCGGCGCGAACGTCGGGAGGCATTTGCGCATCCATACGAACGCCGTACATCTCGCCAGAACCGATCGGCCAACACCAGATATTGATTTGATATTTTCCCGAACCACGAAGGTAAATGCCCGAATCGGAGTCGGGAAGAGACATCTTCATTTCCTTCCCCGTGATATCGCGCGCGTGTGTGCCATCGGGCAGGATGTAGGGTACGTTCGGATTGACGTAAGGCGTTTCCTTGATGCGCCAATCCACTTGCAGCGTGAAATCTCCGAACTCGCGCTCAAACCAAAGACTCTTATCGCCCTTCGCCTCGCTCGCAGCGTCGTAATCAATCACGCCGTCCACAATTTTCCAGTGACTATTGTCGCCGTCGGGAATTTTCCAGCCGGAAAAATCGCGGCCGTTGAACAGCGCGGTAAATCCCGCAGGCGGTTCATTGTCCGCCGCCAGCGCTGCCGCACAAAGTAACGACACACCAAAGATCGAATGGAGAGTTTTCATAGGGTTGTCCTATTTGAAACCATCCCGCCTCGCCGCGCAACTCTTTTCGCGCTCCCCAAAAATGCTGTTGACGCTGGCGATTGAATGGAGGAAAAATGACTCCCTATGAATCTCAAAGAGAATCACAATCGTATGTCGTTTTTTCTACTTTTGCTGGGGATTACTACGGTCGCAACGGCAAGAGCGGAAGTCATCGCCAATTACCGGTCGGATTTTACCCAGGATACTCCTGCGGATGGATGGAAGTATCTATCGAACGCTGACGGCGAAATCGGCGCCGCCAAAAACTATAAACCTTTGGTTTGGAACAGCAACGCGAACGGTTATACGATCAAAGAGGACGAGTTTCCGCTGGAAGGACTGGGCGGATATACCGTGCTGGGTTCGGGTCACGGTCATCCGGGCCGTACGCCGGCGGAACCGGGAAAAGGCGTGGCCCACTATGCGATTGCCGCCTTCACGATCCCGCGCAACAAGAACGGCAAACTTTCGATTACCGATAGTTCCATCAAACGCCCGCTCAAAAGTAACGACAATGAGCCAGAACCCGGCGGAAAGATCGAGGTGCGTGTTTATATCAACGATACACTCGCGCACAAACAAATTGTGGAATCCAGCGATGATCCAGCCAGTTTCGACAAAAAACTCGGCGACGTAAAATCAGGCGACACTATCTACATCGCCATCGGCCCGGAAGAAAACGACGGATGGGATTCCTTCGAAATCGATTTCAGCCTCGATCTCGGTCGGTAAGGCAATTTACATTTCGATTCTAAACATCTTAGGATAATTCTTTTTGTGAGTATAAAATCGAGAAACTGGGTCGCAGCCGGATTTGGCTGGTCACATCGCAGGGAAATCTCGCGGCGGAAACGAATATCGGAACTATGAAGTAACTCTGACTCAGATCAAATCGTAGTACGAGGCCGGGCGGAGGAGGATTGCACGACCATGACCGCCGATTCATGCGGATCAGCCAGCGCTATTGATCTGGGATTTCAACCACCCCCAGGACGGGAAAATCAACCCTCTGAACCATCACAGAAATTTCATTTGAGGTGAGTGTAATATTCTTACCTGCCCCTCCCTCGTCTTCTTCATGCCCATCTTTCACAAAACTAGGTATGGCGACCTTGACCGATATTTTGTATTCGCCCCAATAGGTCATGTCGTAAATCTGGTTCAACATCAAGCGGTCAACTCGCCCATGTCCGGGCTTGATGTTTGGCATAATACTCACTCCAGTTTCACCTTGCATGACCTTCCACCTAGCTCCCTCCTTCGTGAATGCAGCTTTCTCTGCCTGCTTCGAATCTTTCGACTCGTGAATTACAAAATCCGCTGTGGCGTAGTCTTGGGGAGGCTTGACTACGATCTCTTGGATTTTGTAGGACAGACTTCTCGCCTCTTTGCCGTGGTTCTGTAGTGAGATCGTCAGGATAATCCCTTCGTCGGTGCGGTAGTTCGACTTGTCGGTCTGGATCGAGAGACGAAACCCCTCCTGCTCCTGCCCCCATTCGCGCACTTTTTTTCCCGCCTCGACTTTTTTTTCTTCTTGGCCTAGAGCGGAAAAACTCTGCCAGCAGCCGAACAAAACCGCTAGAAGCCGAATAATTTTTTTTGATTTCATTTTCCTTCTCCTTTTGTTCAATATCACCTGTAGGTAATGAGTGAAACTTTTCCGATCCACGTCGGGAGTGGCGTGCTGTAGGTAAGACTGGTGGTGGGGAAAGGATGTCCCGGATCGCCGGGGTCAGAATTTGGTGTTGTGCCATTCGCTTTCTTATCCAGCGTCCAGCCGCTCGCTCCGAGCGTAGCTGACCCGCCCCAATTCCAGACCATCTTAGCGACAGGCACGGAGATTCCCAGGGAATTCCCGTTTTTGTCCTTCGGCTCAAACATGAAATAAACCTCAAATGCGTCTTTCGCTGACTTTTTTATTCCATCAAGCGACGTCGATGGTACATCCGGAAATTGATACTGTTTGACCGTTTGGCCCTTAACCCGAACATCTTTTTTGGCGACGAAACTGATGGGAACGCCAGCCGCGTCATCAGCTACGAAGGCCGTAAATTTCTCTCCCTGGGGACTCGTATAATTTTGGGAAGTCAAAACCTGCTGCGTTCCGTCGTCTTTCGTGCGAATGCGCTGCGGTTTGACGAGCTGGACGAACGTGAAGTCACCGAGATCAAAATCTGGAGTCTGTGCAGTGACGAGAATCCCAAAGTTTTGCGGTTTTGATACGTCGCCTTCACCAAATTGCAAATTTCCTCCTCTGACATTCACGGGCGGATCAAGCGCCGTTCCAATTCCATCGCACCGTGTCACAGTCGGCCGCTTCACGTCGAACTTGGCGCGAACAGGCTCAAGCGGCTTGAGATTGCCATTGGGGTCTTTGATTGTCACCACGCAGGAAACTGCTTTTTCACCTGCATCAATCCAATACGCGGGAAGCTCCGAGCGCTCAAGATAGGGCTTGGGATCGCTCGGCGGCGGAGAATCTGTCTGCAAAACGAATTCGCCCTTGTCGGCAGTGATCGTGTAGCTCCTGACGGTTTTGTCGGTGATCGTCCACTTATAAGAATCAATTTGTTCGGGCCTGATTTCTGGAATCACAACCGAAAAATTGTGCTTGGCGCCGACGATTGTGGTTGTTGTTTTTCCTGTCACGTCCACTCCCCCGTCCGAAATCTTTGGCTCCGCATTATGAAATCCCTCGAAATGCAGCCAATCATAATGGACGGCGCCATGTGTAATCGGAATGCTGTCAGTTATAGCCGGCCATGAAAAGCTGCCCGCTCCCAAACTATAACTCGCGCCGCCATCGAGCGTCACCAAGTAGCTAGCGGTTTTGCGAGCGTTATCCCACGTAACCGGGTCTTTCCCGTTGTACTTGACCAGAGACAAATCCAGGTCATCAATCGAACGTTTGCCATACTCGATTCCTTCAAAGGTGAATATCACCGGCGTATTCGGTCCGTAGCTGGCGGGGGCGCGAAACATCAGCGAGGCATCAAACGTCCATTTGTAAAAACCCTGCCGGCTACAATCCGAAAAACTACAGTTGTGGCCATCCTCCGTGCCAAACCGAAACCCATAGTCCAGACTGCCTCCCCATATAAAACCTTCCTTCAAGGGTGGCTGCGGTAAATATTTTTCTTCGTATAAGTATATATCCGGTAGCCAGCCGACAGTGCCGAGACCCGGCGCTCCAACGAAATCGGTGTCTGGAATCCAGCGGTATGCATCCGCGAAGCTATTGGGCTGGAGCGGGAGCGCTGGTGGTTGGCAGGTGAAGTTGTAGTACAGATCCAATCGGTGGCTCGATGTGCTTACGAACCAGAGCGGGGTAAATTCTTGAAAATGCAGGAACTCAAAATGATACTCGCGCTGCATTTCGGTAATCAAGTACCCTTCCAGCAGCCCAAGCGGAATCTTAAAAATCGCTCCATTCTCCCATGCGATCTCGGCAGTCAAGATGAGAAAATGATCGCAGTCGGGTGGCGCTACACCCGGCGCGTAAAGACCGCGATTTCCAGAACCATCCGGCGATGTCAAGGTCGCAGGCACTCCATTGATCGCCACGCTCTTTATAGTTGCAGCGCCAGTTGTGCCCTCGTCCAGTAATGCGCTCACAAATCCAAAGACGGATTGCGGCTGTCCATTGGCAAACTTACCCGGAGTTGGCGACGTGATATCAGCCCGATAGCGGTCTGACCGGATAACCGTATAGGGGCGGGTTATCGTCACACCCTTGTCATTGCTATATGTTACCTCCAGTTTATTATCGCCTAAAACCAGTGGCACTTTGCCTACAAAACTTTCGCCCGTGACGGTGAGTGCACCAACAGTCACACCGTTGTTGGTGACCGTCATTTTAGCCGAGGGGTCGGTAGCCGACAATTTCCCCGCCAACCAAAAATCGGAAAGATTTCCAGGCATGGTCATTGCCCCGCTGGCGCCAGGACCACGGTCGGGAACGATATTGGTGGAAATGATTTGCCCATGGCTGACCAACGCCATAGTGCAAATCGCCGAGACCACAGCCAACTTTGTTGATAGTCTTGTGATTTTCACTTGATTACCCCTTTTAATTTGTGGCTGACTCGTTAAGAAGATTTCATAGCTGGTTTGGTCTGCCGACCAAAGTAGACAGTTTTACTGTCGGAAGATTTTGTCATGCCCGCTCCGTTCATTACGGCTTGAAAATACGGCGTGCGGTCTGAATTAGCAATTGTAAAATATCAAAATGGATGTAGCAAAAATGTGTCCTGTGACAAGGAAGGTGTGTATCTGCAAAATACGCTTTTCATCACTTCTGCTTAACTCGTTTCGCGCGTGGATTTTACCAGCGGAAAAACCGATAGGGATCATCCATTTCTTCGGGTGTGTCGAGATAAAGCCCGTCCAGCCAGCGTTTCTCACCGTCCACGACCGGCTTGCTGAACCGGTCCAGGATTGGCGTCGAGCCGGCAACACCCTGGTTCGCCAGCAGACGATTCACGAGGAATGATGTGCGGCGAAAAGTGCGTTTGAGATTGTATTGCTTCGAGTAATCGAACTGCCACGGCGCGAGTTGGCAGTAGATTACGTTGTCGTTCTCGGCGAGAACGCCGTTGCCAAAAACCTTTGTGGCATTGGTCTTGAGCGGTATCGCGCGCGGGTCGCGACTGTGAACGTCGGCGGGGCCAATGCCCGCAAACGGCGATTGCCCGGCGAATGGCTCAAAAAAGGCCGCGATGTGCTCGGATTTTTTGTCGCCTTCGTCGTAGCCAATCTCCAACACGCGTCCATCGCCAATCCCGCCGATTTTGTTTAGCCCGTCACTGGTCCCAATGATCAAGACTTGGTCGGCGGAGAGTTTCCCGCCGTCGTAGGCCTCTGTCATCACGCCAATCTTTTCCAGATGACTTTTTCCCGCCTCGCCTCCGACATAAAACGCTTTGCGAGCGGGCGACGGTTTCCACGCGGCAACATGGTTGAAAATATTTCTTACAATCCGCTCGGCGGCCGGATCGTTTTCCGTCCGACCCGTCACGTCCATCTGGCAAAACAGGATCATCCCTTTGCCCTCGCGATATTCCATCAACGGGCTGTATTGGAGGCTGAAGCCGCCATCCACCACAGGAAGAAAATCGCCCCGCGCGGGTTTTTCGATGAGCACCGACGCGACATTGCCGCGATTGCCGCTGCGCCAGATGCGCGGCACGTCCATGCCGAGCCACTTCACCGTCGGCGCGCCATTGAATTTGTCGTTGAGCTTGTAGGTAAGCCGCGATGGCAGGATCGTCGCTGCACCACGCCAGTCGCGCAGAGTGTCGGCGTCAAGTCCCGCCAACAACGGATGATCGGGTACACGTGGCCAAACCTGGCGCAATCCGTATTCGGCGGTGCGAAAACCAAAACGCTTTTCCAAAACGTCGGACGTTTGCTCGAACATGACAACTTTCAGTCCGTCGCGGACGTGTGCGATGCTCGGTGCGGGTGCATCGGTGGAGAGACCTCCTTTACCAACGACCAGAGTGTCGTAAGCGGACAAATCCGCGTTGGCGTCCACCGCTTGCGCGCGAACGCCGAGTGAGCCGAGCAATTTCGTCGTCTCGCCTTTCGGGTCAAAGAGAGCGATATTCGTGGAAGATTTTACGGCTGGCTGCGGTGCGAGAATATTGATCGTGAAGGAGTCGTTTTGCTTCTCGCCGTTGGCCGATATAACAGCAGAGTGCAGTTCGTATGCGCCAGACGCAATCCTCGCTGGAAGGTTGAAATACAGAGGGATACGTTTTTGTTCTCCCGTCAACAAGGTGTCAATTTTGGTGAGTTGAGACATTTCAGGCATTGTAAGTCTCTCAGACCACCAAACGGTGAATGAAACCGTCTCTCGCGAATTATTGACGATGACGAGTTGTTTCTCGACGGTTTCGCCCGCGAGGAAGTTGTGATCTTTGCTGGTGACGCTGGCGGGTTTTCCCGCGATGTAGGCGAGGAGCGGTTGATTGTTGCGGATCAGTGCGTCCGCCGACGCAGTCGGAATCCAATCGGCGCGGTCGAACGCCACGTCCATTCGTTCGTAGCGTTGCTCGATATAGTCGGGGCTATACCCCGGCCGCTGCAAGTTGTCCCAATCGGTCTTCAACTCAACGCGCTTGCGATCCAGGCCGTCGCGCCGTTTCCAGTAAGGCGCAAAGTCCCAAGGCGAGTTTGCAGACAATCCTCTCGTGCGAAAGGCTCGCCAATTATCGGCGATGTACATCGCGGCGACGGTTTGCTGGTCGTCCAGCAGCGGCGAGCCGGGCGGGTGCGGATAATCCCACCGGTAAAATAGTTTTCCCTCGCGGAATTGCTTCGCCTCGAACCGCAGATTATCTTTCTCGAATTCGCCAAGCTTGAACGCGCGGTCGCCTAGGAACTGTGCGTTCCACTCGGCGGAGCAGTATTCCCACGGCACACGCGCGCTGCCAAAATCGCGTTTTCCATTGTGCCAGCCGCGATACATCGTCCAATCCCACCCGAACGGCGCACCATACTCGCAGGTGAACATCGGTTTTACGCCCTCGTTAGACCAGTGCTCGAACCAGTCATTGAGTTCCTGAATGGGCGCGAAGTTTGGATAGAAATTGCTGTTGTGCATTGGGCCGAGATTGCCCGACGAATGATGATAGATGATGCGGCTGGGATCGAGTCGGTGGACGATGGCCTCGGCGCGCAAAGCGAGTTTCATGTTGTTCTTCGCCCAGTTATCGCGGGGATCGTTTTTACCGTCAATTAAGTCGGGATTCATGTCCTCGTTATAGCCCGTTGAATTGTGGCTCATCGAATAGAAGACGACCGACGGATGGTTTTGCGCCACGTGTACGTAAAATTCTGCGTGCCGGGCGTAACCGTTGTTCGCATCGGCAGCGGCGGCCTTCCAATCGTAGTTGGAAAAATGCGGCTGCGAAAACGAGACTAACATTCCGACATCGTCGGCGGCGCGGAAAATCTCCTCGAAACTCAAGTGACTGCCCGGATTGCAATCGTAGTTGTGAGTATAGACGAAATTGATCCCAAAACTCTTGAGCCGCAACAGACTCTCTTTCGCCGCCTCATACGTCGCCGTCGCCGCGCCGATCTCCGCGTTGTCCAACGGCACAGCGGAAAGAAAAATCCGCGAGCCATTCAGATAAAAATCCCGTCCATCAATCCAAAGCTCGCGAAAGCCGAAACGGACGGGAAGCGAGGTATCGAAGGGTTTTTCCTTCGCATCCAGCAACGTCACGCTCAATTCAAATTGATTCTGCGGCGTGTGGATGTCCCAAAGTTTGGCGGGTTTCCATTTTTCCGTGAAAGAAACGCGCCCGCCATTGAACGGCGGGCTGCTGAATTCGTGCACCACGCGGCTGCCGTCTCTAATCGCGGCGCGAAGAGTGTATTGCAAGTCCGCAGCCAAACCATCCATCACCACGCTGACAGTCACTTCACTTTTACGCACTGACGTTTCAACTTTCACGTCCGCGATGCGTTCCGTCAAGGGTATGGCGACGAGCCAGATATCACCGCACAAGCCGCGTCGCCGTACTTCGCCTTTTACTTCCTTGGCGCGGTTCGTGTCGTTGTAGGAAAGCATGACACCCTTCAGCGGCATCGCGTTCACGCGCAATGAAAGCAAATGCTTGCTTCCGGGTGTACACAGCTTCGTGACGTCCACTTCGCCCGATGGAAAGCGAATCTCCCCCGCCAGGTTCCCGTCCACGAACATCGCGGCGAACGAATTCACGTATTCCGTAGTTACCGCGATACGCCTGCCAGCCCATTCGGCGGGTATTGTGATCTCACGCTGATACCACGCCGCGCCCACACTGCCGAGCTTCGTGTTCTTCCAATCGGGATGCGCGTATAGCGTTTGAAAATCTTTCTGCATGTAGTCGGTAATCCCAGGCCAACTGCCGGGCACTTTGAAGTAGCCCCACGCGACCGTCGGCAGAATTTCATCGGAGGCGGGCTGCCAACGCCATAAACCGTTCAAGCTTACTCGCTCGCGCGTTTGCGTTTTCTCGCGAAACGATTTCCCGAGATCCCATACCGCCTTTACGCCATCGGGAAGAACCTCGGCAGCAGAGAGGCTTCCCGCCACAGCCACGACATAGCAAGCGACGGAAACAATCCACTTCCAAAAATAAAACTGCCGTCCTACTGCAGCCCGATTGGACGAAAAAATCTTCATTCCGATTTCCCCGTCATTTATCACCCGCAAGCAATTCCTTTAGCCGTTTCAGCAGGAGCGGGACTGCCGTCCACGGGTCCTCCTTCGATTCGTATTCGAGCGCCACGTAGCCCTGGTAGTTCGCGTCCCGCAGAATCTTGACGAGGCGCGGCAAGTCTGCCGGCTCACTCGGTTTTCCGCGAGGCGAGATTTCGACTTTCAATTGCACGTTGACGGCATACGGCGCGATCTTGGCCAAATCGGCGTAGGGATCGGTCGTATGAAAATTTCCGGTATCGAGACTGACACCCAGCCACCGACTTTTCACGGCGCGCAGGATCGCCAGCATCCCTTCCGAATCGGACACAATTCCGCCGTGATTTTCCAGTCCCAGAAAAATCCCCTTGCTGCCCGCATACTCGGCGCATTCTTCCAGTGTGCTCACGCAATTGGCGCGCGCTTCGGTCTCGCTGATTTCCTTGGGCGCGCCGGCAAAAACACGGATATGCGGCGCGCCGAGAGCCGCCGCGCGATCGATCCATTTTTTCAACGCCGCAATTTCCTGGTTCAGTTTCTCTCCCTTGGGCAACGCGAAATTGTTTCCCACGGCAGAACCGCTGATGGCGACGCCGCGCAGGAAGGCGTGTCGTTTGAGCCGCGCTAGAAATTCCGCCGTGATTTCCGCAGGAAAATAGTACGCCGTCAATTCCGCCCCATCACATTCGTGGTCGGCGCAAAAATCCAAGAACTGGAACAGATCGAGTTGCTTTTCGGGGGGAGGCGCGGCAATACGCGAATGGCTGGCGTCTTTGAAAAAATCGCGAAACGAATAGGCGGCCAAGCTAAGGCGCAATCGCGGTTTGCCGACCCGTTGAATCGGTTCCATGCCCACAACCCGCGAGGCGGTCGCTGCTATTCCTACGCACCCGGAAACCGTCAAGAACTCTCGGCGCGATAGCTGATTCATGGGGTTAGGATACCGGTTTGGGTTAGAGAACGCCAGTCAACAACGCGAGTATACCCTCCTGATAAATCAACAAATGTGGTCAAACTTTTATACCTTTCGGCGCGAGCGGAAGTGAACGGAGACGCTGGCCTGTTGCAGCAAAGATGGCATTACCAATGGCCGGGGCAATTCCAACAATCGGAGTTTCTCCCGCGCCCGCCGACGGCAAACCCTTGCGATCCAGCAGAACGACTTCGATCTCGGGTGTGTCGCTGAACCGCGGCACGCGATAATCCGAAAAGCGCGGATTGAGGATTATCCCGTTCTCAAATTCAATGGCTTCAAACATCGCGCCGCCCAAACCCATCACCATCGAGCCTTCAACTTGATTTTTCAGATGCTCGGGGTTCAGAATCGCGCCGCACTCGAACGCGCTGACTGCTCGAATGACTTGGACTTTACCACTGGCGCGGTCCACGACAACCTCGGCACAAGTGGCAATATACGAGCCTTTCTCGATGCCGCCCCCGATACCGAAGCCGTGATTGGGCGCAGGCTTTTGTCCCCACCCAAATGTTTTTGCGGCAGCCTCGAACACGGCGCGAAGTCGCGCATCGTTTAGGTTTTTCAGCCGAAATTCCAGTGGGTCAACGCCGAGAGCGTGCGCCAGTTCGTCCATGTGCGTTTCTCGTGCAAAGACGTTTGCAGTGGAGGCGAGCGCACGATACGAGCCTTGTCGCAGCGGCGAGTTCGCGCTGTGAGATTCAATCCGCTGATTGAGAACTGTGTAAGGCGTTTGGATTGCGGAGCCGCCCGAGTTGTAATTGTGAAACTCCCATGCGGAGAGCGCGCCATCTTTGCGAGCGCCGCTGGAGATTTCGATCACACCCGCGGGACGCAAATATGCCCACGTAAATTCCTCCTCGCGTGTCCAAACCAACTTCACCGGTTGACCCGCGGCCTTCGCGAGTCGCGCCGCTTCAACGGCTGCTTCGCCGGTGTGTTTGCCGCCATAGCCCGACCCGGTGTCGGGAACGATGACACGAACTTTGTCTTCGGTAACGCGAAACGCGCCAGCCAATTCACTCCGCACACCGAAAGGGCGTTGGGTTCCCGTCCAAACCGTCAGATTTCCCTCTTTCCATTCCGCCACCGCCGCGCGAGGTTCGAGCGCCGCGTGAGCGATATAGGCGATGGTGTAGGTCTGTTGCAATTTAATGTCTGCCGCTGCCATTCCGTCCTGAATCGAGCCGATTTTGTTGCCACCTCTATCCCATCCGCCTCCGCCTCCCGGTTTTTTTAAGTGCGCGAACAAGTCTTTGCCAGAAATATGCTGGCTTGTTTTCCATTCCGCCTTGATCGTTTTCAACGCTTGTCTCGCCTCGAATTCCGTCGGGGCGGCGACTCCAACGAAATCGCCGTCGCGCACGACTACCGCGCTTGTAATTGCTTCCGCTTCCTTCACGTCGCACGAAACCAGCTTCGCGCCAAACGATGGTGGCCGCAGGACTTTCCCGTGCAACATGCCCGTGAGTTTTACGTCGGATGAATATTTGTGCCGACCGGTCACGAACGCGCGACCGTCTGCTTTCTTGACCGACTGACCTGCGACTTTCCAGTTTGCGGCAGGAGTCGTCGGCGAATCGCCCGCTATGGTTTTGGTGAGCTTCTGTCCTTTTGTCAATTTGCCGAAATCGAGAAATTGTTTGGTCTCTGCGCGAATGACTTTGCCGTCGGCGACGGTCAGCGTGGCGCGGTCGGTCTTCCATTCCTCGGCGGCCAGATCAATTAGAAGTTCACGCGCACCAGCGGCGGCGCGTCGCAACTGCCGCGCCATATCCGGAGTCGTACGACTGCCAAACGTGCCCATGTCGAACGGAACAAGTTGCGTATCGGCCATGACGAGTCGGATCGAGCCAAGCGGCGCGCTCAATTCTTCGGCGACAACTTGCGCGAGCGATGTGCGGATGTTCTGCCCGATTTCCACTTTACCAGTGAACACGGTGACTTGGCCGCGCTCGTCGATGTGCAGCCACGCGCCAAGGTCGCCAGGCGCGTTTCCACCGCCCCGTCGTCGTCCGCCACCCGCTTCTTGCGCGACGGCGCGGTCGAGCAGGCACATTACGACTAAACCACCACCCATCGTCTTGAAAAAATCACGGCGCTTGAGATCAAACCGATACCGGGGCGGCTCGGCCAATTCGTATCGTTCCTGCTCGGTCTTCACCGCACACCCGCCTTCGTCGAGCGCCCGGCTTTTGAGATCGCCGTGAGAATCCTTGGATAAGTACAGCATCGGCAGACGTTCCCATCCATCGCGCGAACGATCTCATCGCGGGAAGGTTTTGAGTTTTTCTTCAGCAAAGCAACGGCGGACAGAATCATCCCGCTGGTGCAATAGCCGCATTGCATCGCTCCGATTTCCAAAAAAGCTTCCTGAACCGGATGAAGCTTTCCATTTGTTTCCAAGCCTTCAATGGTGAGAATGGGCTTCGACCCAACCGCGCCAACTTTGGTGACGCAGGAACGAATTGGTTTTCCGTCCGCCAACACCGTGCACGCGCCGCACTCGCCCTCGCCACAGCCGTATTTCGCGCCGGTCAAGTCGAGGTCATCCCGCAAGACACTCAAGAGCGATCGCTCCGCATCGGCATTGAGCCGCACGGTTTTTCCGTTCACGCGCAGTTTGAGAACATTCGGCATGGATTAACTCGTCCTTTATTCGTGCCGCAAAGCTTCGATGGGATCAAGCTCGGCGGCGGCTTTGGCGGGGTACAGGCCGAAGATAATGCCGACGGCGGCGGAGATGCCAAAGGCGAGAACAACCGACCATACTGTCACGATCGTTTTCATGTCCGTCAGCAGGGAAACGGCGAAGGGAACAATGAGGCCGAGAACAACCCCGATGATTCCACCGCCAACGGCCAACACGATAGTTTCGACAAGGAATTGAATCGTGATATCGCGTTTGCGAGCGCCGAGGGCGCGTCGAATGCCGATTTCGCGCGTTCGTTCGGTGACGGTGGCCAGCATGATGTTCATGATGCCAATGCCGCCGACGAGGAGCGAGATGGCGGCGATCGAGCCGAGGACGATGTTAAAAATGCGTTTGGTCTGTTCGGCCTGGCGCAGGAGTTGCAGCGGGACGATTATTTCGTAATCGGCCTTCTGGTGAAACCGTCCGAGCAACGTCTTGATTTGCGGGTCGGCAATTTCGACCGCGGACGTATCCTCCATTTGGATTGTGAGTTGGTGCAGTTCGACTTTCTCCATTTCAAATCCGCCCGCGGTACGGCGGATTAATTCCTCGCCAAACCGTGTCCGGGACGTGGACAAGGGAATGTACAGGTTATTGTCGATTGGTTCTCCTGGGTCGCGGCCAGATTTGGTGCGTTGTTCTGGCATGTTTTTTTCGCGGATCAAGCCGATCACACGATAATAGAACGCATCCACCTTGATGGATTGTTGGAGGGGATCCTGATAAGGAAACAATCGTTGCGCCAAACCGATGGTGATGGCGCAAACATTGTCGTGCGTCACTTCGTCAATGTGAGTGAGAAATCGTCCGCGGAGAACATCCACGCCGACGATCTGCGCATAACTGGGCAGTGTGCCGATGACCTGACAATTGATCGCGTTGCGGTCGAACCGCGCGGTCTCGCGAATGATGCGCATGGGGAGGACATGGCGAACGCGCGGAATGGTGCCTTGGATGCGCGAGGCGTCGTCATAATGCAAGCCGTAATCGAGCGACATCGGACGTCCAATGCCCGCACTGGATTGTTTGGCGTCCTCGACCGGTTTGATGCTACGGATGATAATGTTGCGGCTGCCTAGTTTCTTGATGGCTTCCTGGGCTTCGTACGATGCGCCTTCACCGATGGCGAGCATGGCAATGACCGAGCAAACGCCGAAGATGATGCCGAGCATCGTCAACGCCGCGCGAAGCCGGTGCAGGAGGAGACTTTTGACTCCCAGCCGAATGCTGTCGGTGAGTTCGGTGAAGGCAATCATCGGGGTTAGGTTCGTGGTTTGGCGACGGGACGATTGATGATGTCACGATCCACAATGCCATCCTGCATATGGAGGATTCGTTGGGCGCGAGCGGCTACCTTGTCGTCGTGTGTCACCAACACGATCGTTTTACCGCTGGCATTGAGACGGTCAATCATCTCCAACACTTCCGCGCCGGTTTTCGAATCCAGATTCCCGGTCGGTTCATCGGCCAGAATCAGGAGTGGATCATTGACCAGGGAACGGGCGATGGCGACGCGCTGCTGCTGTCCGCCCGACAACTGATTGGGCCGATGAGTCAAGCGGTCCCCTAACCCAACTCGCCCCGCCAATTCCACGCACCAATCATAGTTTTCCTGCGGATTCTTGCCTTGATACAGCAGCGGCACCTGGATGTTTTCGATGACGGTTAATTGCGCGATCAGGTTGTAGGACTGAAAAATAAAACCAATTTGCTGTCCGCGAACGCGCGAGAGTTCGTCGTCGTCCATCCCCGAAACGTCCACGCCGCCCAACAAAAAACGGCCCGCCGTGGGTCGGTCAAGACAGCCGAGCAGGTTTAGCACCGTGGATTTGCCCGAACCCGACGGGCCCATGAGAGCGACAAACGAACCTTTCTCAATCACGATGTCCACTCCTCGCAACGCCCGCACCTGGTTGTCATTCTCCAGAAAATAAGTTTTTTCCACGCCCTCCCAACGAATGATGGCACCGTTCCCGTTTTGTGGCGGCGACAATGGAACCACAGGATTGTCGCGGGCGGTTGTCACGGGCGTTCGCTGTTTCCTTCCTTCGGCTCTCCCGCGCCTGTGCCGTCCGTTGGTGGCGAGTCTCCTCGCCGTCGGCGCTGACCTCCGGGGTCGCCGCCTTGGCTGCCGAATCGCTCTTGATAATAGGCGCGCATGGCGGCGCGTTCCTCATCGTCGAGCTGACCGTCGCCGTTCTTATCGAACTGTTTCAACGCTTGCTTCATCATTTCTTCGCGATTGAATTGACCGCTGCCAGCGCGACCGCCGGGGGCGGCAGGAGGATTTTCGGTTTGGGCAGTCGGCGCAGCGAGCGGGGGAGGTGCGAGTGGAGCCGGCGACGGCGGGTTGGCCGAAGGAGCGGCAGTTGGTTTTGCGGGTGAGGGAGGCGGCGCGGGTAAAGTCGCAGCTTCCTCTTTGGTCAGGATGGAGCCGCCGAGGTCTTTTTCTTCCGAATCCAGCGGTGGCGCGAGCAGGACACGGTCTCCTTCTTCCAATCCTTTGACGACCTCGATGAGCTTGGTGTTATACCGGCCGACCTCGACGGATACGGCCTTGGGGCCGCCTCGACCGGCCACATAGACGACTTGCCGACCCTGTTGGGTCGTTACCGCTTGCAAGGGCACGGTCAGCACATTTTGCAAATTATGAACGACGATTTCGGCGCGAGCGGAGACGCCCGGCTTTACGTTAGGCAAGGTGTCAGTGAGGACGATTTCGGTGGCGTACACTTTCAGGTTGGGATTTCCCCAGCGGCTCTGCGCGTCGGGCAACAGCGCGACCTTTTTTACCGTGCCACGGAATCGCTGATCGGGCATGGAATCCAACACGACGAACGCAGGCAAGCCGGGTTTGATCATGTTGATATGCGATTCATGGATTTTGATCATCAGTTTCATCTCGGAAATGTCGGGGAGTTTGATTAACTCCTGGCGATTGCGAACGGTGGCGCCGCCTTCGATGAGGGACTCGCTGCTGAAACGATTGCCGCTGATCGCATACACGACCAGGCCGTCCTGTGGCGCGAAAATTTTACAGCCATTGAGATTCGCCTGGTCGCGTTCGAGTTTTTTGCGGCTAAGTTCGGTCGTGCTTTGCTGGGTGGTCACGTCAGCCTCGAATTGGGCGAGCTTGCGCTCGCCTTGGAGTTTGACACGTTCCAGTTCTTTATCCGCCTGGTCCACGTTTGATTCTTGCTGACGCTTTTGCTTTGGAAAATCGAACGTCTCAAACATCTGCAAGGCGTTCTTGGCCTGTTCCAGCCGCAGAATGTATTGTGAAACGGCGAGGCGATCCTTGTCGAGGTTGCTCTTTGTTTCGAATCCCTGTGCGTGCAATTTTTCGGACCAATCCAGCCTTTCCTTGGCCAGAGCGAGATTTTCCTCCACGTTCTTGGTTTCGATTTCCAAATTCCGCTTCAGTTGGAGCGACTCGCCTTCAATGTATTTCTTGAGGTCAGTTTTCGCAAATTCCGCCTTCAACTCCGCCGCGCGCACCTCGCTGTCCACGGCGCTCTTCTGGATGGTGAGTTGTTCCTTGGCCTGGATCAGAGCAAATCGAGCCTTTTCGTAAGCGATATTCTGTTGGTTGACCTGGTCTTGCGCCTGCGACGAATCCAGCTCGACCAGCAGATCGCCTTTCTTGACATAGCTGCCTTCGGGAACAATGTGAATAATTCGCGCCGTGCCTTCGACTTCGCTGCGGACGATGACTTCGTTGACAGCCTCCAGAGTGCCGCCTTCGACCACGGAAATCAGGAAATCGCCGCGTTTCGCCTCGAAAAAAACCGCAGCAGAATTTGACAGCGAATTAGGCCAGACCAACCAGAGCAACAAAACCAGAATTACGGCTCCGCCCAAAAACCAGCGTGGATGTTCCTTGTACGCGGCCGGCAATTTGGTCTTCAGCTCGCGCAGTTTCGTTTTCAGCCAGGTCTGGGTCATTGTCAGTCCTCGAAAAGTTTGTCAGGCAGAATGAGGTCGTGGGACGGCGGTTGGGGGACTCCATCTTTCGGCTCGGCTCGCAGTTCGGCTCCCACATAATCTTTGAGCCAGAATTTTTCCGATTCGGTTTCCAAGACGCCTAAATCCAGCATCAATTGCAAACGCTGCTCCTGATATCCCACCAACGCCGCTGTCACTGCGTTTTGAGCGGATATCTGCGCGTCCTGCGCTTCGATCAGGTCGCGAATTTCTGCCCGGCCCGCTTCCAGAAGCAAAGTCGCGCTGGCAACACGCCGGTTGGCCAGTTGAAGGGCATTCCGCTGGATCTCGTAGGTTTGCCGGCGTTGTTCCAGCGTCCGCAGGCCGCGCTCAATGCTGTCTTTCAAGTTGTCCAGAGTCAGGCTGAAGCTTCGCAGTTGGGACTCGAACGACACAAGCGTCGCGCGATACGTATTGCGTTCGCGCAGCCGGTCGAACGGCAAATTTAATTCCAGTCCGACCCCGGCGCTGATTTTGTTCGGATCGAATTTCGTGTAATCGGTCGCTCCTTCCGAATTGAGCGAGGCATCCGCAAACAAATTGAGGTCGGCGCGCAAACGGTCGGCCGCGACTTTAACTTTTCGTTTGCTGTCTTCGTAGCGATCAATCGCGTTAAGGATTTTTAGTTGCCGCTTGATCGCGACCCGGACGGCTAGCATCGCATCAATCTCGACCAAAACCAAATTCGCACTCTCTAGTTCCGTGAGCAATTCATCGTCGAGTTGCAAGTGGTCGCCCAGCGGCAGGCCGAGACTAATTTTGAACTGGTTCAGCGAGTTCTGATAAGTTGCGGCAACGTTGATATAGTTGTTTTTTGCCGTCAACTCCGCTTGCCGCGCCTGATCCACGTCTACCGCCCGTTCGCGATCCACGGCGCGGGCTTCGAGGCGCCGTGTGGATTGGACGCGACTTTGGAAGTTGGCATGACGATTTCGGACGACTTGTTTTTGCGCCAACAACGAAAAATAATCGTTCACGATATTCTTGGCAAATTCGTTCTGGAAAAAACTGTAATCGCGAACCGCATAGATGACGTTGCGCTCTGCCTGGGTCAGGTTCTCCACCGCCGGATTGCGTCCGCCGATCCCGCGCAGCAACGGCTGGAGCAGATTGACCGACACCGTCGAGACAGCGGAGCGGCGCGGGTCGCCCGTGTAATATCGGAGCAGGTCGTTGGCGATCGCCACGCCCAATCTTCCGCCTGTTTTCAATGCCTGCGACGCGTCCAACCGGCTATTGATGGATCGTTGTCGCTCGCCATCGGACAAGCGGTTATACGTGGCCGTACTGGAACCGGAAAATTGCGGTCGAAAATTATACCGCTCGCCCGTCAAGGTCAGCGCCGAGAGATAGAGCCGCTCTTTTTCGGTCTGGTATTCGCGGCTATTCTGAATCGCGAGGTTCAAAGCATTTTCCAGCGATAACACTCGCACGCTCGATTGCAGACGGTCGTCAATAATCTCGCTCGCTGGAATCTGGCTCGGCTTCCGATTCGAATAGCGCGTATCAATCCGAAACTCACGCGACTTTCCCAGAGCCGACCGCTCGGCCGATGCCACGATCGAGTACACCTCTTTGTCCGCCGAACGGCGATAATGCGCTGTCGAGCATCCATTCGCCAGGACCGCGGCCACCACCAACCAGAACGCCAGTCTTGCGGTTGCCACGTTATTTCTCCTCAATGCAATAGAGAGATCCATGACTGCGGAGAAAGATTTCTTTTCCCACAATGGCGGGAGATGCGTCGATGCGTTCCGCGAGCCGATTGGTGGCCAGCACTTCGAGTTTGTCGGAATTATTGATGACGACCGTCGCGCCGTTGCGTCCGACGAGATACACGCGCCCACCCGCGCCGACTGGCGACGCGTAAACGCCTTGCAAGCCCTCGACCCGTTCACCGTCAATCAGCACACGACCGTCCTTGGTATCGAAGCAGGAGAGGATATTGTTGTTGCCGGCAAAGAGGTAGAGTTTATCGCCATAGAGCAATGGCGACGGCACATACGGCGTGTTGCGGTTGTGCTGCCAAAGGATCGCGTCACTCCCGGTAAGATCGCCGGTGCGACCGAGGCGAATCGCCTGCAGCGAGCTACCACGAAACCCACTCGTAGCAAACACCACGCCATTCGCGGCGACGGGACTGGGGATTGTGTTGGCCGTCATTCCGCCGCATTCCCAAAGTAATTTTCCGGTGACAAGATCGTAACTGCGGATTTTGCGCGTCGCCGACGTGATCACCTGCGCTTTGCCATCGTGCTGCACGATCAGCGGCGTAGACCATGAGGTATCTTCGTCCCGTGGCTGTCGCCAAAGCTCTTTTCCGCTATCGGCATCCAACGCGACAATGAAATCCTCACCCTCATGATCCCAGTTCACAACGACCGTGTTGCCAAACAACGCAGGCGAGCTGCCTTCGCCGAACGAGTTCTTCGTCCGCATCTGTCCGAAATCCTTTTGCCATTTCAGGTTTCCTTGCAGATCGTAGCAATGCAACCCACGCGATCCGAAGTAGGCGAAAATACGTTTGCCATCGGTGACGGGTGAGTGCGACGCAAACCCGTGATCCTGATGATGACCCTCGTGCGGCACGGTTTCGCGAGCGATTTTCTGCCAGAGAATTTTTCCCGTCTGACGATCGAGACAGAGCAAGGCAAACTGATTTTTCGCGATCGGCGCCTGGGCGCGAAATCCGCCGCCGCCCCGCCGACGACGCGGTTGATTGTCTGTATTCGCGTCAGCCGGCGGAGGCGCGGGCGCGGGAGTCGCCTCGACAGTGTCAGATTTTTTCTCCTCCGGAATTGCAGTCAGGATGAAAATTTGGTTTTCCCAAATGACGGGCGAGGCCGTGCCGCTGCCGGGGAGCTTGGTTTTCCATTTTACGTTGGTCGTCTCGCTCCAGCGGACGGGCGGGTTGGCAGTCGGCGCCGCGCCGGTGGCGAGTGGTCCGCGCCATTGCGGCCAGTTGCGATCAGCAGCGCTGGGCGTATCGGCGGCAAGGGAGATGATTCCAGAAAGGATTGCAAGAGCAGAAAACGATAGGAGCAACATTTTCATTAAGTCATTCTCCGAAATGGAAACTGCATCGAACTCACGCCTCTGGCGTAAATCCGAGGACGATGTTAAAACGCGCAGCGAGTTCACCGATGCGCGAGGATTTGATCGGCGCAAAATCCACCAGCAGCGATTCCCGCGCCTGGCGATCGCGGATGCTCGTGAAAATCCCGTCCTTTTCATTGCGCGGCTCGCCTTTGACGTAACATTGCGTCGTGAACTTTTCCTGCTTGGGAACTTTCACCGCAAAATGGATGTGCGGCGTGCGGCCCGGATACGGCACGGGTTTGACGGTGCGAAAATAATATTCACCGGTCGAACCGGTGAGAAAACGGCCAAACCCCTGGAAATTCGTGTCGCGGTTCGCGCGGCCGCTGCTCCCCGTGTGCAAATAAACGCCTTTGCTATCCACCTGCCAGATTTCGACCAGCGCGTTTTTGATCGGTTTGCCGCGCGCATCGAGGATGCGACCCGTGAGATGGGTGATGTCACCGACAGCGGGCGTCAGGGTGTCGTTGACGATAATCAGGTCATTATCGGTATCCAGTGGCAGTTTGTCGGGATAAAACGGTCCTTCGGTTTGCAAGGG
The DNA here is from genome assembly GCA_964348665.1 of uncultured Verrucomicrobiota bacterium. Lineage (GTDB taxonomy): Bacteria > Verrucomicrobiota > Verrucomicrobiia > Palsa-1439 > CAYGDP01 > CAYGDP01. Next base: position 171,257 of record CAYGDP010000001.1, on the reverse strand, counting down.
CGTGCGAAGAAGTTCTTTGGCGAAAAGTTCGGGAACGGCCAAGACCGCCGCTCCCGCACCCACGGTGCGAAGAAAGGTGCGACGGTTTTGGTGCAGACCCAGTTCGGTCACATTCATACGGCCTTCTATATTTCGACGAACATGATTCCCGTTCGCCAATCTCGATCGTCCGAGCTAAAGTTTTCCCTTGGCTTCTTCGGGCACTTCGACTTTCGTTGTTCCCACGTCTTTGATTTCGACCGTTGTGGTACGGTCAACGTTCACTTCGTTGTTGTTGAAGGTAACCGTTCCTTGCACGTTATATTCGAATTTGGAAAGGACACCGTCTTTGAGCCAAAACTTCGCCGATCCTTTGGCGTTAGTGGGCGCAGGCGCATTGCCGCCCGCGCGACGTCCGAAGGTCAGCAACTCGGTCACGCCTTCGGCGGTCAACTCGCCCGAATAGGCGTCGCCGGTTTTCTCGAGGCTCTTGGTTTTGGCGATGAGATCTTCGGCTTGCGCTGCGGGAGCTTTGAAATTCTGAAGCATCCGTCCGAGGAATCGTCGCCCGCGATTTTCCTGCGTGGCTTCGCCCTCGGTCAATTCCGCCACCGACTTCCAGCCGTCCTGCGTCTTGGCCGCGCCTTTAGCGCCTTTTAACACCATTTCGCTGGTGTTCTGGCCAAACGTCGTCGAGACCCAAGTGACATCTCCCGCCAACTTGCCATCGGTCGGCCCCGGACGAAACTGTTGCCCGGCGCCACCCACCTCGGTGGTTGAGGTCCAGCTATAGTTGGCTTTCTCCGCCAGTTTCTTTGCCGCGCTTTTGACGTCGTCGTTGGCGACGGCAGTCACCGTGAGGAACGTACCCGCCAGTAAAGCCGTCGCGCCGCACAAAAATCTAAATTTCATGTGATTCTCCTTGGTTGGTTGGTTTGCAACAATATATAGCCTTCTGCGACAAGAAATGTTTCGGCAATTTTCACCCGGCAGGTTCAACCGGCGCGATTCGATCCCGCCCCGCCCCGCCGAGCGCAGTCACTCCGAAGAAACTGGCGGCGGGTACGCAAAGATTCAGGAAATCCACTGCTGCTTAGATGCGATGTTGTTGGCAGCGTTCAAGACAGTTCGATGAAACCTCTGCGACGTTTACCCAGTGGAATCGGCTAACAATTTAAACGGCCTTGGTATGAAATGAAGCGGAAATGAAATGGAATTTATATGGCCTTTTGCTGTGAACTATTTACCTGTTTTTCCTATGAAAATGACCTGGAGAAGTTGGAATTGACTTGGAAATGAAACTGTTTTAATTTGGTATCCAATGATTCTTTATGAGATCCCCAAAAATTGGATCGCCTATGATCGCGCCGCCATCGTAGGCGAACTGGCGGCGGCCAAAGCTGCTGTGCTTTCACTGACTACCATTCCGTATCAGAGGAGTTGGACGGAACAGCTTCAAGTTATACAACTCAAACGTGAGGTGGCGGGGACATCGCGAATCGAGGGTGCAGAGTTTACCGAGAAGGAACTGGACGCTGCGCTAAAGCAAACACCGGAACAACTCCACACACGATCCCAACGACAAGCGGCGGCCGCAGTATCCACGTATCGCTGGATTGCGACCTTGCCGAACGATCGTCCGATTGACGCGGACTTAATATGCGAGATTCATCGGCGGCTCGTCACAGGTGCGGATGACGACCATTGTGCGCCTGGCAAACTTCGAGGTCGAGATCAAAATGTGAACTTTGGTATCCCGAGACATCGCGGTGCGGAAGGCGGCGACGAATGCCAGAAGGCTTTCTCGGAACTTTGTCGCGCGGCTCGACAAGAGGCTGGAGATCACGATCCTCTCATTCAAGCTCTGACACTTCATTACCACTTTGCGGCAATGCATCCATTTGAGGATGGCAACGGTCGCACGGCACGCGCGCTGGAGGCGCTGATGTTGCAACGAACAGGCTTGAAGGACACGCTTTTCATCGCCATGTCCAATTACTACTACGAGGAAAAGAACGCATATCTGACCGCACTGGCGACAGTGCGAGCGAACGGATACGACCTGACGCATTTTTTGAAGCTTGGTTTGCGCGGCATCGAATCCCAGTGCAAAAGGTTGCTGTCGGAAATCAGGACGCAAGTGCAAAAGGCATTGTTCCGCAATATGATGTTCGACCTTTTCAATCGTCTCCGCACCAAACGCAAACGTGTCATCGCAGATCGACACATCGAAATCCTCAAAGTTCTGCTGGAAGCGGAACGGTTGACGCTGGAGGAGTTACGCTCCAAAGTGGAGAGCATTTATCGAAATCTCAGCAATCCGCACAAGGCGTTCATCCGTGACATCAGTTATTTAATTCAGCTGAAGGCCCTCGGCTTCAAAAAACTGGAAGACAATCGTTATGAGATTTTTATCCGCTTGGAGTGGCCGACAGAGATTACGGAGACCGAATTTTTCCAGCGAGTCAAACAGATGCCGAAGGCGAAAACACACGGGTTTCTTTCGTAGAGGGTGGGATTGGATAACAGATTAGTATGCGGCGATTACATCGAGAAAGTGATGGTTCGACTTTCCCTAGGCTGCTGTTCCCCGCCGCGCCTGTTCGTACCGATCGGCCAAAGATCGGACGTTCTGTTCGAGTTGCACTGCGATCTCGCGGCGGTGCAGGTTTGGGTCTGCCCGATAAGACTCGCCGAGAAGAATCTCCACGTTGAATGGCAGCGGCAACATGGTTCCTCGCGGCCATACCCGCTCGATCCCCGCGATGAAGCACGGGTAAATTGGAATGTGCGGATAACTGCGCGCGATTTCGCCAATTCCCGGCTTGAACAAATTAATCACTCCCGGGTCCCCTCGTGTTCCTTCGGGAAACAGAATCAAGGAATCTCCCTGCTCAATGGCAGTTTTGATTTCCGCCAGCGGATCGTGCGCACGAGCGTGGCGATCCACGAGGATCGGATTGAGCGTCGCGCGGCAAAAACAGCCGAGCAGTCCACTTTTGAAAGTATCCGCGGCCGCTGCGCTCCGGACACGATGCAAGGCACGAATTGGAAACAGCATCGTTAGCACATAAATATCAAAATGCGTGTTGTGGTTGGAGACGATGATGCACGGCGTTGGCACTTTTGGCGTCTGGTATAAACCGAACGCGACGCGCAGGAGCGCACGGAAAAGAAGCAGGCAAACGGTTTTCATCAAAGCTCCACCATTCCGGGGGAATAGATATGCCATGTCAGATGGAAAATCACTGGCACGGTAAAAATCACGCCGTTGATGCGGTCAATGACGCCGCCGTGTCCGGGCAACGCATGTCCGGTGTCCTTTACTTGTAGATCACGCTTGATGGCACCGGTCGCCAAATCACCCGCAAGTCCCAGCCAACCGACTCCGAATCCCAGCCAAAACAAATATTGCGCAGACGGCCGCCCTGCAGGCAATTCCGGCATCAAGGGCGCCATCGCGGCGCTGATTCCCGCGCAACCAAACGAAGCCAACGCCGAACCAACCCACGTTTTGCGCGGGTTGATCTTGGGCGCGACCGCCACGTGCAGCCATGACCATTTCAGCGGCGATAGCGCCTTGCCGAAACAATACGCCAGCACATCCCGCATCTCTGTCACCAACAACGCATAAAATAAAAAGATCGGCGAGAACCAGATCAGGATGGCCGCGTGGCTGAACAGAAACACGAACAGAACCATCCCGGCAAGAATGGATCCCATGGAAACCAAAATGCCTTGCGGATTATTTGTCGCAACCAGCAAAATCGGCAGGCACAATGTTGCGAAAACGGGAATCAGCACAATGTAAAATAAATACCATTGATCATATCCTAGCCAATACGTCGCTGGGATCGTCAGATACGCCAGCGCGATTGCCGGGCGATCCTCGGCGCGCAGAAACGTTCCCCGATGATACATTGGCAATAGCGAAAAATACTCCCGCAACGCCACGAAACTCAAGAATGCCAGCAACACAAAAACCACCCCCGGATGCAATGCGGTCGCCAGCAAGAAAATCCCGATCATCCAACACCATGTCTCGGTACGGACGAGGATGTCCTTGCCCGTCGGCGATTGGCGCAGCGGCAGGCCGACCACGAAGAAAATTGCGAGCACCCCCAACACGCAACCGCTCAAAATCAATTCACTCCACCGACTCGCCAGCAAAAGCCGCGTCAGGCTCACCGTGTAAATGATCAATAAGGCAAGCCATCTCATACGCTTTTCCAAAGCACGCGCAGACGATTGAACCACGTCAGTAACACGAACGCGAGCACGACCGCCAAATACGGGATGGCGTACTCCATCGCCGCCGGGAAGATTGCATAGAAAATCGCGCCCAATCCAAACCAGAATGCGCGGTCGCTCTTCCCGCCCATCGGGCCTTCGTAACGCCGTGTGCCTGTCACCGCTTTCCCCAGAATGCCGGTAAATTCAGCCAGCAACGTCGCGATTACCACCGCGAAAATCATGGCTCGCATTGCTTCCGTCGGCGCAAAGACCGCTGCCGGTACATAACTCAGCAAGTCGCCGCCAACGTCGGTGATTTCATTGAGCACCTCACCCCGTTTATCGGCCAACCCTTTCTCGCGAGCCAGCATTCCATCCAGCGCATTAAACCCCATCCGCGCAATCAGCAAGGGCGCGGACACGAGCAGAATCCACGGATTCACGGTGAAACCGAGCCAAAAGCAAATGCCGATCGCCGCCGCGCAAGCAACGCCAAGCCAGATCGCCATATCCGGCGTCATCCAGTTCCCCGCACACCACCGGACGCATTTCTGAAACTGCGGCTTGAGAGCGTAAATCGTAATCATGCCTTTAGCCATTCTGTCACTTCTTTCATCAGCTCGCGCGAATGGTAAGCGGAATTGTGATCAATCGCCATCTCTTTGTAATCAACGATCTTCAATTCGTCATCGCTGAGACAGTCCACACCCAACCAGCGCGCCAAAGGGGTTGGTACGGTTTCGACTAAAATCCGTTGTGGACACGGCAATTGAAAGTCATACGGCCAAAATTCTTCAGTCCCCAATTCCGCGACTGCCCGGCTCGCGACCAGCGTCGTTCCCCACCTGCCTAATTTGCGCCGTAACAACCGTGGCACGCCTTCCTGATACCGGCTGCGCAGCAAAACGACTTTCCTAGCGCGTTTCATCAAGGTTGGCGCATACGGAAGCACCGCGCCGCCTAAAATAAACGCGAAAATAAAAATCGGGGCTTCCGGCTCGATCATCCGCTTCAACCATCCCTCCAACCATTCTCCCACGTCGCGAACGCCTCGCAAACGGGACAAATAATTCGGCATAAACACTCGCGCCTCCGGCCAATACTCCCGCGCCAGCTCCTCGCAGGATGCGATTCGTCGGGCATTTCCGGTCGCCCCGGTCAGGATCAAAAATATTGGTTTGGTCATCACCCATCATCCTGCACGAGTTGCTTTGACAGCGCCAGCGAAAGATTCTACTCTGCGCGCGTGAAACGAAAGACGAGCGACTCCAAGCAAATGCCTATCTCGGTCGTGACCGGCGGGGCTGGATTTCTTGGCTCGCATCTATGCGACCGTTTGCTGCGCGAGGGTCACCGGGTCGTTTGCATTGATAATTTTCTGACCGGGCGACGTAAAAACATCGCGCATCTGGCGCGCGAACCGCGGTTCACGCTGATCGAGCATAACATAGTCGAATACATCGAGGTGAGCGGCAATGTGGATTTTGTGTTTCACTTCGCTTCCCCCGCCAGCCCGATAGATTATTTACGCCTCCCCATCCCGACGCTCAAAGTCGGAGCGCTTGGCACCCACAACGCTCTTGGACTGGCAAAAGCCAAAGGCGCGACGTTTCTGCTAGCTTCGACAAGCGAGGTGTACGGCGATCCGCTGGTGCATCCACAACGCGAAGATTATTGGGGCAACGTCAACCCCGTCGGTCCGCGCGGAGTCTACGACGAAGCCAAACGATTTGCTGAAGCGATCACCATGGCGTACTATCGCGCACATGGAATTAACACGAAAATCGTCCGCATCTTCAACACCTATGGCCCGCGAATGCGCGCCGACGACGGCCGTGTGGTACCATCCTTCATTGACCAATGCCTTCGCCGCAAACCGCTTACGGTCTTTGGCGACGGCTGTCAGACTCGCAGCTTTTGTTATGTTAGCGATCTGATCGAGGGAATTTACCTCTTGTCCTTGAGCAAAACCCATGATCCGGTCAACATTGGCAACCCGAACGAAATGACCGTGCTTCAGTTTGCCGAGGTCATTCGGAAAGTGACACGGTCGCGGAGCAAGATCGTTCACCGTCCTCTGCCCACCGATGACCCCCACGTTCGCCGTCCGGACATCACTCGCGCGAAAACGCTGCTTGGCTGGCAGCCGCGAGTTTCCCTCACTGTCGGCCTCCGCAAAACGATTGAGTATTTTCGTACCAGCGACGATCGTACAGGCCAGACAGGTGGGGGGGGTTGAGTTTTCGGGATTGGATTGAAACAAGTGATTGACTTTGCGGCGGGTTTGGCTACATTGGGCGGCGCATTTTTCTGATAAGTGATATCGAGGAGCGGACAGCAAAATCAAATTGCGAAAACGAGCACGAATGCGCTGGAAGCTGTTTGCCAAGAAACCAAAGTCATTTTCCCCGAGGATTTCCCTGCGGGGCAAGTGTCCGTACCCGCTCTTGGTGGAGGTATTAGAGCAGCGGGCGGCTCCTGTCGCGCTGGTTGCGGGACCGAACACGCTGGAAGCCGGCGAAATTGGGACGGTTGGACCTTTTACGGTGATCGCGGTGAACGCGGGAAAAGCTGTGGTCTGGATGTCGGCGGCCGACGGGGGGTTGGATGTGAGCGCATTGACCGGGGTGAGTCTTACAGACGGGTCAGCCATTACTCTTTTTTCGGACGTCAACGGCGATGTTGTTACAAACCTGAACAATGACGGGACATTAAGCGGGCCGTTGCACGACGGGAGTGTGTTGTTGGATGCGGATATTCTGGCGATTACCTTTGCCGACAGTGCCACGATTTTGAGTGCGGATGGATTGACCACGACAACGACTGTCGTGAACAGCTTTGGAAGCGCGAGTATTTTTGGCAATATCCTGGCAGGTCGCTCCATTCAGAACATCGGGACGATAGCATCTTGGGATGGGACAAAAGGCGCGACATCCTTTGCGACGAATACAACCCCAGTTGGCCCGGCAAGTCACGTTGAAATCGTAGCAACCGGTACGGCGGCTGGTGGGCGCCTGGTCAATTTTGCCGGGCAAGATGTTACAACAATTTTAAGCGAGGCTGACGCGTTGCCTGGTCAAATTCGCTTGATCCCCGTTGTGCCTCTCAAGAACAGCCCCTATGATATTTCGAACGTCCAAGTGGCTGAAGCGACAGCGTTGCTGACCGGCGATGGCGCAGCCGACCTGTCGGACCTAGGAAAAGAGGGTGGGGATTTAATCAATATAGCGATCACCTTGGATCCGGACGGGTTTTTCATCCGAACGGGCCAAGGCGGAGCAGGCTGGAGCGGCGGAGGACGCGGAGGTGACATCATCAACTCAAACTTCAATGGTGGCGCTTCCGTTGTCATGCCGATCGTCACTGGGGAGGGCGGTGATGGACTCGCGATCAACCCGAAGAGCTATGGCGGCCGTGGCGGCAACATCCAAGGAGTCACGGTCACGGGTACAGGAGCATATCCACTTTCCGTGGGCAATGGCGGGGATGGTACACAACGCGGCGGGGATGGCGGCAGTGTGCTGGAATTCACGCCCACAGGCAGCACGACCGCGGTGGGCTTGACTGGAACGATCAATTTCCAAGTGCAAGCCACACCTCGAGACGTGGTTGCGGCCGACTTCAATGGAGACACCATTGTGGACATCTTGACGGCGAATTTTGGGACGAGCAATGTTTCTGTTCAGTTGGGGATTGGCAATGGACGATTTGCGGGAGGCATCGAATATTCGGCTGGCACGCGGCTGGCGACGGCGTATGGCACCAACCAGATTACGGCTGGCGATTTTAACGGAGATTTCATACTCGATTTTGCGACGACGAATGGCTTGAGCCAAACCGTATCGGTGTTTTTGGGAAATGGCGAGGTGACTGGCGACGGAACGTTTCGGTGGGTTGCTGAATATCCCATGGGTCACAACCCAACTGGCTTGGTGACGGCGGATTTTAATACGGATACAATTCTCGATTTGGCGGTAATCAATCAGGATGACGGCACCATCTCGATGATATTTGGCAATGGAGACGGCACTTTTATCACGCGTACATCGGCGGATGAACCGTGGGAATTTGATATCGTTTGCGATCCGATCAATCTGAATTCGGCGAGAGGTTTTGGAGGCAGCACGCTAACTTCCCCGCGCTCGATTGCTACTGGCGATTTCAATGAAGATGGACGGCCGGATTTGGTCATCGCGTTGGACCGGAATGAAAATCCCGTGCCGGGTGGAACAGACACGAATCCCTCTCCCGCGTATGTAGGGGTTTATCTGAACCGTGCTGACAGACCGGGATTGTTCAACCTTCCGGAAATCGTGACGGTTTTGCAGACGGACATCCCTGAAAACAAACACGCGCAAGCCGTAGCCGTCGCGGATATCGACTTGGATGGTCACCTCGACATTGTTGCCGCGACGGAATTGTTTGACGATCCCGCGCACGGAATCAATGAGAATGAAGTTCATAATACGGATGTCATCTTTGGGGATGGTTCTGGTATTTTTTCGGACACAATCGGCTTTCCGTTGCTCGATATCCACGTCGTTGTTGGTGATGATCCACGGGATATTACTGTCGCGGACATGACGGGAGACGGAGTACCTGACATTGTGACAGCGAACGCCGGCGGGACGATTTCGATCTTACGGCAGCGCACCAATGGTCCGGACCCGCTAGGCTCGTGCCTGCCACCGACGTGCCTAGAAGAAGAAGGTGGATTTGACGATCCTATCACCATAGCATCCGATTCCGGTCCCGCCGCAATCATTGCGGGAGATTTCAATTCGGATGGGAGGCCGGATTTGATGACTGCGGCATCGGGGGCTGGCAGCGCCACATTGCATCTGGGGATTGCCGACTTGAGTGACAGCGATGGTATTTTTGACGATTTTACCAACGTACCTACCGACACTCCCACAACTGCCGGCGTGGCTGGCGATGACCAGCCTCGTGACGTTGCCTTTGGAGATTTCGACCGGGATGGCGTGACGGACATGGTAGTCGCAAATAGCGCGTCGCAATCGTTGATGGTGTATTTGGGAAATGGCGACGGTAATTTTTACAATGCTCCGGTGCTATTGAATTTCCTCTATACCTTCCCAGCCAACGCGGTCATTACTGGAGTGGATGTGGGCAATATCAATGCCGACATTGACCCGAATCTCGATGACACCGAAGTGATGGATATTGCGGTTTCTTGGTATGACGGAATCACGGATGACGGATTTGTTTCTGTGTTTTTTGGGTCCATTCCCAACCCGGGCGAATTCGGTGTGCGCAATGACATATTGGTGAATGGTCTGCGGCCAATGGACGTGGAGATTGCAGACATGGGTGGATTTACCGCGACCAATACCAGCGCGATACCTGATCAAGAAGCCGATGACGTGCTTGACATTATTACGGCCAATTTCAGTTCCGACAACGTGTCGGTGATGTATCAGAATATTGACGCGCAGGGAGGCGCTCTGGGGACGTTCCGCGCCGGCATTAATTATTCGACCGGGGCAGGCACCCAACCGGTCGCGCTCGATGTGGGCGATCTGTTTGGAGCTGCGCCGCCGGATGGCGGTCCGGACGGCGTGATGGACATTGTAACGGCTAATTTTGGACCCAATAGTGTTTCCGTGTTGCAAGGGATCGTGCTGCAACCGCCGCCAAATATACAGGGGATCGCGACTCTGAATTACGTGTTGGTCAGCACTGTCGGGTCCGGCGGCGTGGATCCAATCGGCATTCAAATCGCCGATTGCCTGGGCAACGACGAGGTTGGATTTGTAGTCGCGAACTACGCCTCGGATAATGTCGTCTGTTTTTTTGGAAACAATTTCGGAGGTTTTTTTGCTGCCGCAACCGGTTCTCTCGACAACGCCTCCACGGGTCCCACCGATCTTGTGGTCACCGACATTACCAACGATGGCGTTCCCGACATCGTCACCGTCAACGAGGTGAGCAATGACATCAATGTCTTTGTCGGTCGCCGCGTCATCAATCAAAATCCGCCGCCGACCTTTGCAAATTATATCATCAACGATCCCTTCGTCTTTTCTCTCCCGAATAATACCGAAATTCCAACGCCAGGCTCCAACCCTCCGCCACCTCTTTCTCTTTCCATCGCCACGGGGCTCATCAACCTCGACGATGTTCCCGATCTGGCCATCACAGATTTTACCAGCGATCAGGTCACGATTTTTGTGGGTATCGCGTTCACGGTCTCTTCGCCAATCGGCTTCGATGCTGTCCGGTCACCTGGCAATTCCTTGGATTTGATCGCCGGAACCGGCGGCAATGGTCTCAACGCCGGGAGTGGCGGCGGCCTTACCAATATCACTCTCAATGTCAGCGGCGCGGGATTTCAAGATAATGCCCGACCCACAGACATTGTCTTCAGCGCCCAGTTCGGCACTACCTTGGAGCGGGAATTTGCCACGGCCAACGCGGGCAGTGATTCCGTCAATGTGGGCGGGGCAGACTACCCGGTTGCACCGGAACCACGGACACTCGTCGCGGGAGATTTCAATGGAGATGGATTTGACGATGTGGCAACCGTCAGTTTCACCGAAAATAAAATGTATCTTCTGCTCTCGAGCGGACAGTTTGAATCGGTCAATGGCATCGATCAGGGAACAATGTGGTTGGAAGAACGCGATGGAGAAGTAATTTCTTTCGATACGGGAGGTGTTGGCGCTCTCGATATGTCCACGGGCGATGTGAATGGAGATGGTTTGCTCGATGTCATCATCGCCAATGTTTTTTCCGATTCCGTGAGCATTTTGTTCGGACAGGAAACGACCGAATTCGACATCAATACTGGTTTGGGCATCGCCACGTTCGATATCAACCCCGTCGTCCTCCCCTTGCCGCCGGGAGCGCGTCCGCAGGCGGTCCTTGCCACTGATTTTAACAATGACGATCTTGCCGATATCATCACGGCAAACTACGGCTCCGATAATATCACCGTATTTCTTGCCTTGGGAGGCGGCGCTTTTGCGACGCCTGATAACTACGATGTAGGTCGCGGCCCCTCTGGTCTGGCCTTGTTTCACGTCAATCCATTGGACAACTTTTTCAATCCAAACGGCGATAATTTTCCAGATTTAGTGGTGACTAATTTCGCCGACAATAACGTTTCCATCCTGACCAACGATGGGACTGGGGTCTTCACTCTATTTCCGGTGCCCGCCAATTTAAGCACGACCGAGCTGCTCGTGCAGAACCCCGTGGGTGTGGCCGTGGACCAGGCGTTTACTTCCGCGCAGGGAATCCTCGGTGTCGTCAGTCAAACCGGTGACGTTCTCTCTTTCCCCATATCGCTGAACAACGGCGTGTTCAAAATCTTTCCGACGGACCAAATCCTGGATAACCTTGATGTCGGCGCCACTCCCTTTGCGGTCAGTCAATTCGGCGTGACCGGGCTCTTTCAGGGGTTCCCAACGTTCGACTATTTTACGGCCGACTACACCGACAATACCGCTACCGATGTCCGCAACGGCCCTGGCAACGTCTATGCATCGGTCCGTGGAACGACTGATGTCCAAGCGACAATCCTTGACGAAGTGACCGTTGTCACGGGTTCCGGTGGGAGTAGCGCGCTCGGTCGCGCCGGTCATGGTGCGACCGTTACCACGTTGTCGGGCAATGTCGGTCGCGACAGCGACTTTGTTTTGCGTCTTGGAGATGGCGGGGATGGAGCGCTCTCAGGTGGTAACGGCGGGGCTCTGATCGGCACGCTGACACAACCCCCTGCTGGTTCTCCTGCCGGCACGCTTCCCACCACGTCCATTAATATTTCGGTAACTTCCGAACGATTCATCCAAATCCGTACCGGCAACGGCGGTGATGCCCTCACTGGCAATGCCGGCTTCGGCGGTAATATTGCCAATGCCAGTTTTACCAGTTCTGGTGACAATTTTATTTTTCTGGATTCGGTTTTCCTTCGGACTGGCGATGGCGGGGATAGTCTCTCGCTCAATGGAGGCAAAGCCGGTGATGTGCTCAACGTCAATGTCACCTTATCCCTGCCCTCCGGTCGGGCTGATTCTGCCCAAATAATCCTCGGCAGCGGTGGGGACGGTGCGCGCGCCGGTGGAGTTGGCGGGTCCCTCCTCAACAGCAATTTTGTGGACACCAATGTTTTGACCGACGCTGCGGTATTTGCGATCGCTGGAAACGGAGGGAACGGCATCTCCAGTCGTGGCGGCGACGGCGGACGCATTAGCAACCTCTCCCTCACAGATTTCTATGGGGCTCCAAAAGTCACAACTTCGTCAGGCGCCACTCAACAACTGACTTCAGCTGGCATGGCGTTTCAGACGGGTACTGGCGGCCAAGGAAAGACTGGCGGTCGCGGCGGTAGCGTGGATCGAATCACCCTCATTACGACTACCAACCTGCACATTGATAACATCCTGGTATTGACCGGCGATGGAGGTCTCGGCACTGGCGGACGCGGCGGCGACGCAGGTTCCATCCGGAATATCACGGGCGATGCGCAAAGTCTCGTTCAGATGTACACCGGTACCGGCGGCGATAGTGTGAATTCTTCCGGCGGACGCGGCGGCGATATTTCGCAGGTCACCATGACGACCGTCGTTGAAAAAGGGATTTATATCGCTGGTCCCGGTGGTGACGGTTTTACTCGTGGCGGATTTGGCGGCAACATTAGCTCCTCGCACACCAATGCGTCTCTTGCCATGATGTTGCAATCGGGAGATGGCGGTGCCGCCGGCGGTCCATCCGGCAAAGGCGGTTTGGGTGGTAATATTTCCAGTTTCAACCAAACCAATGCTTCTTTCCTGGCTCTATCGCAGATGGTCGCTGGCGCGGGCGGATTCGGTGCTTCCGCCGGCGGAACCGGTGGTAGTATCATCGGCGTCAATACGTTCGGCAGCATCGGCGATCTCCGGGCATCCACTTACGGAATCAAAAGCATCACCGAAATACTTTCCAGTGGCGCTTCTTCCCACGTTCATATCGGCGGAATCTTCGCAGGACTCGGCGGAGGTGCTGGCGCCGGCGGACGTGTCGGCAATCCCGGCAGTGTCAGTGATATCACGGCACGCGCCATTACGTCTATTGTCGGAGGAATGGGCTTCTCTCCTGTCGCTGCCACATCCATCAGCGGCATCATCGTTACTGCACTCGGATTTGTGTTCAATCCCGCCCAAGGCTTCAAGAGTCCGTCCCCGCTCGGATACGATACCAACGGCGACACCGCGTTCGCCTTTATCGATGCCAATAATAACAACCTGTACGATGCGGGCGAAACACCTCTCGATGGTCTCGTCATGGCCAATAAACTTGCGTCCATCACCGTTCAGAAGCAGAAGAACAATGCGGAAACGATCATGACCACCCCGCTCTTTATGTTCAATCCGCTAACGGGGCAACGAATCGGGACGCAAGACCCGCAATAACCGCGCAAACTCCGTTTGAGAACCGCAATTCATCCCCCAGCCACGACCCGCACGATTTCCAGCCGGTCCCCGTCCGCAAGTTGCACCGTCCCATACTCGGAATGCGCCAGCGCAGCCCCGTTGTGCTCAACCACAACGCTTTGTGAATGCAACCCCTGTGCCTCGAGAAAATTAACGAGTGAACACGGCAGTCGGATCTCTTTTCGCTGCCCGTTTGCCATCACGAACACTTTTGAGATCAAGGCTTCTAGGTTCCCGGAAGATCGGAATTCGGCATTTGAGGTTTTCTTGGTCATTGGGGTTTGGTCATTTGTAATTCGTGCATAGCTCGTCATCCCAGTCTTTCCAGACCGTCTCATATCCTATCGTCCGCAACCGGGCAGATACTTCCACCGGCGATCGCGTATCCGATATTTCAAATTGTTCGCCAGCGCGATCTCCGGCGATCGGTATCATTTTGTTACCCTTCTCGGTTCGATGCAACTCCGCCTTTCCCGCGCCGGTGTACCCCCCCGGCTCAGTATGGCTTCCCGCGCTCATCATCGTTACACCAAGCCGCGCCAACCCATCCCGTAAGGATGCAGGTTCGCGCGTCGAGAGCACAATCCCAATTTTTGGAAACGTCAGTCGTAACGCGCAAATCAACTGTGTCAGTTCGCGATCGCTGATTTGGTGGCGCGGGTGAAACTCCCCCGCAGCAGGTCGTAATCTTGGAAGCGCCACCGTGATCTGCGCACGCCAGCATTGGCGCAGTAAATAATCCACGTGCGCTGCCAGCGCTATGGCTTCCTCACGCCACGGAGCCAATCCCAACAACGCACCTACTCCAATCCGCCGAAATCCTGCCGCATACCCGCGTTCGGGAGCCTCCATCCGCCAACCAAAATTTTTCTTTGGCCCCGCCTCATGCATTTCCGAGTAAATCTTGCGGTCGTATGTCTCCTGATACACCACCAACCCTTCCGCGCCCGCTGCCACAATCGGCTGATACTCTTCTGCCTCCATCGGCGCGACCTCGATGTGAACACTGGGAATCCCTCCGGCTCGGATTATCGCCACGCATTCCGCCAGATAACCGGGAGACACGAATTTCGGATGTTCTCCCGCCACCAGCAATACGTTCCGAAATCCTTCCGACGCCAAATGCCGTGCCTCCGCCGTTACCTGTTCCACTGACAACGTCACTCGTAAAATCGGATTATCACGCGAAAATCCACAATACTTGCAGATGTTGACACACTCGTTGCTCACATAGAGCGGCGCGAAAAGTCGCATCACACGCCCGAAATGTTTGACAGTAAGCGCATGCGCTTCTCGTGCCATCGGCTCCCGCGAGCGGCTCGCGGCGGGCGAAATCAACGCCGCAAAGTCTAGAGGCGACCGCTTCGCGCTCACAAGCGCGCTACGAACATCAACCTCGGTGGCGCGCTCCGCCTTGGCGATCCATTCCGCCAGCGGCAGCGCAGTAAATTGCTCGGAAAAACTCATCCGGATCCACAGCTTACGCGTTACGAAATCGGTTTGCAATGGTTGTCATGGAATCACGAAAATTTATGCCGGGTTTGTCTCTAAATAATGGCCCGTACTCTTAAATACATGGCGCAAGTTGGCGATGGAGACGAGTTTCATAGCAAAACATCGGGTTAACCAAAATTCGTTTCCTCGTTCGGCTCAAAACTTAAAACCCAACGATTCAACGATTTAACGCGGCTTCAATTAGCGCACGGCGGGTATAAACGCGAGCCAGTTTTTTGCGGAACTCGCCGCTGGCGTGAATGTCGCTCAATGGCTCGATGCCGTTGGCGGCTTTCGCGGCGGCGGCGGCGATGGTTTCGACCGTCAGCGGTTTGCCATCCAGCGCGCGCTCGACGGCAGTGGCGCGATACGCTTTGCCAGCAATGCCTGTGATGCCGACTCGAGCGCGAGTGCATTTTCCATTGGATTTCGTTACGAGGGCGGCGACGCCGCAGATGGCAAAGCCACTGGCTTTCTGCGCAAACTTCTGATAGCTCGCGCTCGTCCCGGACGGGTGCAACGGAATGCGAATCTGCGTCAGGATTTCGTTAGGGCGCAACGCAGTTGCCAGCATATCCACAAAGAAATCATTCGCCTTGATCGTGCGCGTCCATGCTGCGACAAACTCCACTTCCAGCGCCAGCAACGCGGCGGGATAATCAGCAGCAGGATCGGCGTGCGCAGCGCTCCCGCCGATTGTGCCGAGATTGCGCACCTGTACATCGCCGATGGTCGCGGCTGTGGCAGCGAGCAACGGACATTTGGCTTTCAGTAAATCGCTCGACTCGATCTCATAGTGGGTGGTCATCGCGCCGATGGCGATTGCGCCATTCTCCTCGCGGATACCCCGCAGTTCGCCGATGCGCCCCAAGTCAATCACGTGCGCGGGCTGCGCGAGCCGAAATTTCATCAGCGGGATGAGGCTCTGCCCGCCGGCGAGAATTTTTGCGTCCTCGCCAAACTTGGCCAGAAGTTCCTGCGCTTCGGCGACCGTCGCCGGGCGATGGTATTGAAAATCAGCGGCGATCATAATTTCGTTAAATCGTTGAATGGTTGAATGGTTGAATCGTCAAACGGATCGTCGGCGTCGAGGTGGTAAGGCGCGGCGGATTCGCGGGTAATTAGTTGCTCGCCCACTTTGCGCTCGCGCAGGAAACGGATGTATCCCTTCAAGAGTTTCATGACGCGAACGCCGTCGGTGCGTATCTTCGCGATTTCTTGCGGAGGCAGATAGTTTTCGTCCTCGCAGAGGTTGAGGTCGTCGAACAATTCTTGGAGTGAACCGCGCGCCTGAAGCATGAACTTGATTTGGTCAAGGAAATGGTAGCGCCCATGACCTTCGGCGACGTTGTTGGTGAGCGAGCGGGCGGCGTCTCGGATCTGGGGCGCTAGCTCAAATTTCTCGATGGCGGGCAGCTTACGGGCGACCGCATACATTTCCTTGCGAAACGCCCGCGCCGCTCGATACACCTCCAAATCCTCGAAGGTCAGATAGTTTTTTTCCTCGGTCTGCATTGTCCGTTCCGATTCAACAATTCAACGATTAAACGATTTAACCACACGCCAGATTTTCTCCGGCGTCAGCGGCAAATCCAAATGCTTCACGCCGAGCGGCGAGAGCGCGTCTACGACGGCATTCGCAATCGCGGGCGTTGCGCCGATCGTTCCGGCTTCGCCGACACCCTTCAGACCGAGCGGATTGTTCGGCGACGGCGTGACGGTGTGGCCGAGCACATAATCAGGGATGTCGGCGGCGCGCGCGATGGGGTAGTCCATCAATTCGCCTGTGAGGAGCTGGCCGTTCTCATCATACACGACGCTCTCGAAGAGCGCCTGGCCAAGCGAGTGGGCGATGCCGCCTTGCACCTGCCCTTCGACCAAGAGCGGGTTCACCTGATTGCCGCAATCATCCACGCCAATGTATTTTTTGATTGCGACTTGACCGGTATCGCGATCCACTTCGACGGTGCAAATGTGCGCGCCGAATGGAAATGTGCAATTGGCTGGCTCGTAAAAGCTGGCAGCTTCGAGGCCTGGCTCGAAGTTCGGCGGCAAATCCTTCGCGATATACGCGCCCGTCGCGAGGTCGCCCCAGCCGAGTTTCTTCTTCGGCGTCACGAAAAACTTTCCATCTTTAAACTTCACCTGCTTGGGTTTGGCGCGGAGCAGATGCGCGGCGAGAATCTTCGCTTTTGCAATGACTTTGTCGCAACTCATTACCAACGCCGTGCCACCGACCACCGTGGCCCGACTCCCGTAGGTATCACGTCCATGCGGGACGGTGGCGGTGTCACCGTGCAAGACGACGATGTCGTCGAATGGCACGCCGAGGCGGTCGGCCACGATTTGTGCGAAGCTGGTCTCCTGTCCCTGTCCGTGCGGCGATGCGCCTGTGGCGGCGGTGATTTTACCCGTGTTTTCGATGCGCACACTGCCCCATTCCCAACCGCCCGCGGCCATGATTTTCGACGGACCAAGCGCGCAAATCTCGACGTAAGTGCTGAAACCGATGCCGAAAAGTTTTCCCGCTTTCCGCGCGGCGGCTTGCTCGCGCAAAAGCTTTTCGTAATCAGCCAGCGCAAGCGCTTTCTTGAGCGCCCCGTGATAATTGCCGCTGTCGTAGGTGAGACCCGTAGCGGTGTTGAACGGAAACTCGCTCGGCTTCGGAAAATTTTTTAGGCGAACCTTGACGGGGTCGAGTCCAAGTTCGTCGGCCACGAAATCCGCGAGGCGCTCGACGGCGTAGGTCGCTTCGGGTCGACCGGCGCCCCGATAGGCGTCGGTGCTCATTTTGTTGGTATAAACGCCGATGACGTTCATTTCGACGGCGCGGAATTTGTAACAACCGCTCAACATCAAGCCCGTTAGCGTCGGGATGGCAGGAGTAAGAAGTTGGAGGTAGCTGCCGATATCGGCAATGGTGCGTGACCGAATGGCAAGCAACGTGCCATCTTTTTTGACCGCGACTTCGTAAGTGGCGACTTGGTCGCGGCCGTGAATGGTCGCGGCGACGTTTTCGCGGCGCGACTCGATCCATTTGACGGGCGTATCGAGTCGGCGCGATAGATGAGAAACAAGAGCTTCCTCGGCGTAAAGATTGAGCTTCGAGCCGAAACCTCCGCCAACTTCCGGGGCGATGACGCGGATTTTGTTTTCGGGCAGGCCGATCATGCCGCCTAGCAACATGCGCGTCAGGTGCGGAATTTGCGACGAAGTGGTCAGCGTCAGCGTGCCGGCACCCGCGTCCCATTGCGCGACCGCGCCACGTGGCTCGATGGCCATCGGGCAGAGGCGCTGATGAACCATTTTCAATTTGAGTACGCGGTCGGCTTTCGCGAAACAATCATCGAGCAGGCCGTTGGAAAGTTTCCAAGTGAACGCAACATTGTCCGCCATGTCGGGATGTGTGCGCGGGGAGTTTTTCTCCAACGCCTTTTCGGGATCTACGACTGCGGGCAATGGATCGTAGTCCACTTCGACCGCCGCTGCGCCGTCCGCTGCCGCGTACCGATCAGTCGCAACCACCGCCGCGACGGGATGACCGACGAAATAAACGCGGCCATCCGCAAGAACCGTGTGCTTGGGAGATTTCAAATCGGAGAATGCAGAGGCGCACGGCACGGTTCCGCAGTGTGCGTTTACGTCCGTACCGGTGAAAACACCGACGACACCGGCAGTTTTCTTGGCGGCATCGGTATTGATTGCCGAAATTTTCGCGTGCGCGTGCGGGCTGCGGACGATGACGCAGTGAAGCATCCCGGTTAGTTTGATGTCATCCACATAAGTGCCGATACCGCGAATCAGGCGCGGATCTTCGACGCGTTTGAGCGGCGCGCCAATGTGGCGGCGTTTTGCGGAGCTTGGAGCTTGGAGATTGGAGACTGGTGGAGTCATAAGTTGTCAGTATTCTCTTCGAAATCGTAGGGCGCGGCATCGAGAATCAGTCGCCGCTCCGCATGCCTCTGCTTCCTGTCGCTTCACAGCTCTATAACAATTCATCAGTATCTAGTCTCCAATCTCCCGTCACCATCCTTCACCTCATTGATTCGCAGGCCTCGAAAAGACCAAAATGAACCCTTCGGGATCGCGCGTGATGAGGTCGCGCGAACCCCACGGACGATCCATCGGACCCTCTTTGGTGTCACCAATGAACTCGACCTTTTTCTTGGTCAGCTCGCCGTAGAGTTTGTCCACATCATCCACACGAATGTAAATCCAGTTCGCGGCGCCTTTTTGTTTGCCGTCCACGAGTTTCCACTCGGCCTGAAACTCGTCAGTCTGAAGCGGCCCGGTAAACATAAGCTTGCAATCACCCCGGGTCAGCCGCGCAAATGCAGGCTCACCGTCTTCCGGAACCTTCATCTCCACGGTGAACCCGAGCTTCTCGGTATAAAACTGCACCTGTTTCGACACACTGCTGCAAATCAAGAATGGCTCCGGGGGCTGAAGTTTTTGCGCGTGAGCGGAGACTGCGAGGGAGAGAATGGATAGGAATATTAGGACGAATGATGTCTTTGTTTTCATTTCATTTTCCTTTCGGCTTGCAGGCTTTCTTCGCACCATATTCCACCGCGTCGAGGATGTGATTGTAGCCCGTGCATCGGCAGAGATTCCCGTCGAGCGAGTGCGCGATTTCCGCGCGTGTCGGGTTTGGATTTCGATCGAGCAACTGCACGGCCGAGAGAATCATCCCCGGCGTGCAGTAACCGCACTGTAGTCCGTGACATTCCCAGAAGCCTTCCTGGATGGGATGCAAAACTCCGTCGCGTGCCAACCCCTCAATGGTCGTTACCTCCGCGCCGTCGGCCTGTACTGTGAACATCGTGCAGCTCTTGATGGCTTTTGTGGAAGTGTCACCTTCAGTTTTCAGCAGAACCGTGCACGCGCCGCACAAGGTCGTCTCACAACCCACGTGCGTGCCGGTCAGCCCAAGAGTTTCGCGGAGAAAATGGACAAGCAGCTGTCTCGGCTCGACTTCCGCGCGATGCGCGGTGCCGTTGACGGTGATGGTAACGGAAGATTTTGCCATCGCTGACTCCTCTGCTTCGCTCGGCGACGCGGAATCTTGCGCGACAGGGGGCGCCTTTGCAAGCTCGTTTTTTGTGTTGTCATCGAGCTTGCCAAAGATGCGGCAAAACGGTATTTGTCAGCCAGCGTATCGAGGAGCAGCCATGGCGGAAAAAGCTGTCAATGAATGCGTCGTTTACACCGAGGATTTTCGAACTCGGTTGCACGGGTTTTTCACGATCCCCGCACAGTTCTCGACACTGCTGGAATACCTGAATGCCAACGACTCGGCTGCCCTGGAGCGTTGCCGATGTTGGCGTCGCCACGACTGGGAGTTTATCCTCGACCAAAACTCCCCTGCCATCGAAGCCGGTCCGCCTGTTCATATCTCTATTGCGGCGATCAGTCTCCTTCACGGCGATGTGCGCTCCGCCGCGTCCACGTCCGCGAAGACTGCTTTCTTAAAAAGCGTTGGCTCCGATGAAATCCCTGTCTTCGTGGATTGCGCGTTGGGTTCGAGCTTTGCTGCCGAACGCATCAACGGATCCATGCTCGCGCGCGTTACCAAAGGACAAAATCAAGTGCGCGCGCTCGATGACAGTCTGCGTCAATATCTGCAAGGACGACCAAAATTTGTCCCGCTCCGGCATCCGGTCAATACCACACTGCAAAAATGGTTCGCCTCGGAAGACTGGCAAGGCCGTCAGCCACCCAATCAACAACCCAAAACCATCCTCCTCAACCGTCGTCTGATGAGTTTCTACGGCGTCCGGTTGGACGGGGAATAAAATCGCCGCGTCAGTGATAGGGTTGCATGTTCGTATCTGATGTTATTGTAGGCCGCCTGCCCCCAGGCGGCGTTTGGGAATTCGCCGCGCGGGGGCGCTCGGCCTACATAACGACATCACCGAGAATGAATCGTTCTGGCATAGCGAATGCCACCGCCGTGTCCCCCGCGCGGCGATCCCCATTATTTCAACGCGATGCCGCAGCTTGTACAGAAATTTGGATCTGTGTGCACTCCTCCTTTACCCAAAAAACCTGCCCCACATTTCGGACAACTGGTTGATTTTTTAACGCTGGTGGACAAACTGAGAGCTATTATGACTATGACGTAAAAAAATATAACTGCGGCAAACACGCCTTCGTTACCCTTCAAAGCACCAAATATGAAAACGGTTGCCATCAATCCGATGCCGGCTCCCCATATTATCCTCTGCGCGCGTTTCCACTGCCCCTGCCAGGCGACGTAAAGCGTTTCCCCGCAGCCTGGGCAAAAACATTTTGCACTCGACCCCGGTTTTTGACACGCCGGACACTTGGAATTAAATCCCAGCATGCATCCGACAACTACTCCTGATACAAATGCAGTGAACCCAATCCCCGACAGCAAGTAGGCGGATTCACCCAATATCCTGTGGGCGACGTTTGTAGTTCCCAAAGCCCCAATTACAAAGCCAGTAAGCGCAACCCCCAAAACTATTTTCGATTTTCGCATCTGCAGCCGGTAAGTCTCCTTAAACTTCGTCTTCTGCTCGTCGGAATATTCCATGGCGCGATAATTTCGCTCGGCGGCGGCGGTTTGCAAGGGGAAAATTTGGAGTGCGGGAGCTTGCTCCCGCTTTAATCCTTACCGAAGCTTGCTTCGTTAAGTTGAAAGTCCTCCGCATGGCCACATTGATCTCGCCGAAGCAAGCTTCGGCGACAAAAGCGGCAGCGAGCTGCCGCGCTCCAAAGTTCTCAGCGAAACTTCAATTTTTTCGGTCTGCTGACGCCACTGCCGCGGCGCATCGAGGCGATTTGTTCCATCGAAGGCATTCGTTTGCCGTCCGGCCCCATCATCTTCATCATCTTGCGCATCATGCCGAAATTCTGAATGAGAGTGTTGACTTCGGCCACGCTCGTGCCGCTGCCTTTGGCGATGCGCGAGCGACGGCTAGAATTGAGGATTTCCGGTTTCTGCCGCTCCTTCTTGGTCATTGAAAGGACAATCGCTTCGCTGCGTTTGAGTTGACGATCGTCCACCTGTGGATTTTTGGCGAGCTGCGCCGCGCCCGGCAACATTCCCACGATGTCCGCCAGCGACCCCATTTTTTTCACCTGCCGCAATTGATCGAGAAAATCTTCCAGTGTCAGCTCTTGTTTGCGGAGTTTTTCCTCGAGCTTGCGGGCGTCTTCTTCGTCAACGGTAGCTTGGACTTTTTCGACGAGGCTTACCACGTCGCCCATGCCGAGGATCCGCGACGCCATGCGGTCGGGATAAAACGCCTCCAACTGATCCATCCGCTCGCCGATACCCGTGAACTTGATCGGCCTGCCCGTCACCGCGCGAACCGAGAGCGCCGCTCCGCCACGCGCGTCACCATCCAGCTTGGTCAGGATAATTCCCGTCAAGCCGAGCGCATGGTCAAAATGCTCGGCAATGCTGACGGCTTGCTGACCCGTGGCGGAGTCGGCCACGAGCAGGATTTCGTGCGGCTCGACCAGTTTTTTCATCTCAACCAGCTCTTGCACGAGCGGTTCATCAATTTGCAACCGTCCCGCGGTATCGAAAATCAATAGGTCGCGATTTTGCGCTTTGGCGGCGGCGCGCGCCTGTTCGCAAATCTTGAGAACGCTCGGCTCGTTGCGCAACGCGAAGACGGGAATGCCGATTTGTTTGCCGAGTGTTTCGAGCTGGTCAATGGCCGCGGGCCGCCGCGGATCGCACGCGACGAGCAACGGACGGCGTTTTGCGACGCCTTTGGGTGGATTGACACCAAGCAAATGGGCAAGCTTACCTGCCGTGGTTGTTTTGCCGGAACCTTGCAACCCGACGAGCATGATGAGCGCGGGAGATGAAGTGAACGTAAGCGACTGATTTTCGCCGCCCAGCAATGCCGTCAGCTCGTCACTGATGATTTTGATGACGTGTTGGCCGGGCGTGACGCTCTTGAGCGTCTCCTGGCCGAGCGCCTTTTCTTTGACTCGCGAGAGGAAATCGTCGGCGACCTTGACATTGACATCGGCCTCCAGCAACGCCGTGCGCACCTCGGTCAGCGCATCGGCAACGTTGGCTTCCGTCAGCTTGCCGTATCCGCGCAGCGTGCGGAAGACAGCAGAGAGTTTGTCGGTCAGTGTGTCGAACATGGGAATTGTTTAGCCGCAAAAAGGCACAAAAGACACAAAAATCTGTTTGCGAATGCCTGCCCGCCGCGCTGCGTGGCGGGGACGCGAATTCACGCGAAATATTTTGAAACCACAGAGACACGAAGAAATTAAAAAGGTTCTATTCCTTACGTTTTACTACGGCTTCAAGTTATCTCTTCCTCTCAATCCTCGCTCCCAGCGCACGGAGTTTTTGGTCTATGCGTTCGTAGCCGCGGTCAATGTGATAGACGCGATTTACGGTGGTCTGGCCGTCGCAGACTAGGCCGGCCAGTACGAGCGCGGCGCTGGCGCGCAGGTCGCTGGCCATCACTTGAGCGCCGCTCAAGGTTTTTTTTCCTCGGACGATTGCGCTCGCGCCTTCCATGGAGATTTCTGCGCCGAGACGACCCAGCTCGGCAACGTGCATGAATCGGTCGGGAAAAATTTTTTCGGTGATGACGGAGATGCCAGGCGTGATCGTCATCAAAACCATATATTGGGCCTGCAAATCGGTCGGGAACCCGGGATAGGGCATCGTGATCACGTCCGCCGGTCGGAGCGAGCCGTTGCGGCGGACGAGGATGTCCGAGCCACGGCGTTCGACGCGGACGCCGGATTCTTCAAGTTTGTCGGTAAGCGCTCCGAGGTGGTCGGCGCGGGCATTTTTCAAAACAACCTCGCCGCCGGTGATGGCGGCTGCGCACATAAAGGTGCCGGCTTCGATTCTGTCGGGGATGACGGTGTGCTCCGCGCCGTGAAGCGATTCGACGCCCTGAATGGTGATGGTGGGGCTGCCTGCGCCGGAAATTTTCGCACCCATCTTGGTCAGAAACGCGGCGAGGTCGGTGACTTCCGGTTCGCACGCGGCACTGTCAATGACCGTCGTGCCGCGTACGAGGGTGGCGGCCATGAGGATGTTGTCGGTGCCGAGCACCGTCGAGCCGTAGCGTCCACCGAGGAACATCTCGGTGCCGGTCAGGTTTTTGCCTTCGGCAATGACATTGCCGCTCTCGATGCGGATGTCTGCGCCGAGTCGGGCGAGGCCTTTGAGGTGGATATCAATGGGACGCGGGCCGATAACGCATCCACCGGGGACGCTGACTTTGACCTTGCGATTGCGCGCCAGCAACGGGCCGAGAACGCAGACGGAGGCGCGCATTTTTCGGACGAGATCATAGGGGGCGACGGACTTGATTTTTTTGGCTTCGACCGTGACGACACCTGCTTTCTTGTCGAAGATGGCGGAGGCGCCAAGTTCCTGAAGGATTTCGACCATGAACCGCGTATCGGCGAGATTCGGAACGTTTCGGACGACACAGCGTTCGCGGGTGAGCAATGTCGCGGCGAGGATGGGCAGCGCGGAATTTTTGCTGCCGCTAATGGTGACGGTGCCGTGCAGGGAGCGTCCACCGTGAACGACGATACTTTCGAGAGCCATAGGTGTTGTTAAAACCGTTAACTTTCGATTCGGCCAAGAACGACGCGTTCGATGCCCGCCAAATCTGTTACAACTTCAATCTCAACAAAATTCGCCTGCTTCACCAGGTCTGCGACTTTCTCATGTTGTCCCGCGCCGATTTCCAGCGCGAGAATGCCGGATGATAGCATGAAACGTGGCGCATCGCAAATGATGCGCTCGATGACCTCCAGCCCGGTCTTGCCAGCCAGGAGTGCTGAGCGCGGTTCGTGTTCGCGAATTTCCCGCACCAGGGTGGCGAAATCCGCTTCGGCAATATAAGGTGGATTGGAAATAATCGTATGATATTTTGTTCCCGAAGGCAAATCCTCAAACAAATCGCTCTGCTGTAACTCGATTTGGTCATCCAATTCGTGTTTCTGGAGATTCTCCTTCGCCAACATAAGTGCGACCGTAGATGCGTCGGTGGCTACGATGCGCGCGTTCGGCAGGTTTTTAGCTAGAGCGATGGCGATGCATCCGCTTCCGGTGCAGAGATCCAATACCTGTATTGGTGGCACAGGTTTGCCCGCCAATGTGGGCGTCCCTGCCTGTGTTTTCAATTTTTCAAGCACTGCCTCCACCAATATCTCCGTCTCGGGTCGCGGGATGAGCGCACGCTTGTCCACGCCAAGTTCCAAGCCATAGAAATTAACGCTGCCAACAATGTATTGAAGCGGTTCGCCATCCGCGCGACGACGGACCATCTCGCGTAATCGCGTCAATGTTTTTTCGTCCAACTCGCGCTCAAAATCGAGGTATAGCTCCAACCGTTTCCGTTTGAGCGCGTGCGCCAGAAGTAATTCGATTTGCAACCGTGGCTGTTCGATGCCGTGCTTGGCAAAAAACTCGGTGGTGCGTTGAATAAGCTCAAGGATTTTCATGGCGTAGGTGGAAGGACTTTGGCGTCAGCATGTCCCCCGCCGCTCAAGTGCAAGCCGACCACTCCGATCACGATCAGCGCGATGGAGCAAACTTTGAGCGCCGTGGTTGGCTCGCGAAATCCGACGATGCCGATGATGGCGATTAAGACTGTGCCCAAGCCCGACCAGATGGCATATGCCACGCTGACATCGATTTTTTTCAACGCCAAAGTCAGTGCGCCGAGGCTAATCGTGTAGAAAACGAACAGGAGCACCGCGGGCAAACGCTTGGTGAATCCATCCGATAGCTTCATACAAGTTGTGCCGCAGACCTCCATCACGATTGCGATCGTCAAATATAACCAGCTCATAGATTCTCCTTTGCGTCAAGTTTGTCACAAACCGTGTCGCGAGGCGAATCCATTTGGACGCCCTTGTTCCCCTTCAAAGTTTTATCTGGCCAAGGAGAGATGGATTCGCAGAAATGTGATTGCGCGGCGAGCGACTTCGTCCTACAGTCCGCGCAAGTATGCCGCGCACTCTCGCCATCGCCAATCAAAAGGGTGGTGTCGGCAAAACCACCACGGCCATCAATCTCGCTGCCTGTCTTGCCGAACGCGGTCAGCGCACGCTGCTCATTGATCTCGACCCGCAAGCCAATGCAACCAGCGGGCTTGGCCTCGAAAAATCGTCCGGCAACAGCGTGTACCAGGCGCTTCTGGCCGATGCCAACGATGGCGACGCGCCGAAGTTGCGTGATTTGATCCAGAAAGGACCTCTGGAAAATCTTGACGTGATACCCAGCGAGCTCGATCTCGCGGCGGCGGAAGTGGATGTGGCGCGCGCCGAAAATTATCTGCAACGATTCGCGCAGGCGCTCGCTCCTTTGAAAGCAAACGACCCGCATGATTTTATCATCGTGGATTGTCCGCCGTCACTGGGCATTCTGACGATGAATGCGCTGGCGGCGGTGGACGGCATCATCATTCCGATGCAGTGCGAGTATTACGCGTTGGAAGGATTGAGCGTGATGCTGCGCCTCATCGAACAACTTCGCAGCACAGCGAATCCGAAGCTGGAAATTACGGGGATTGTGATGACCATGGTGACAGCGCGCACCAATCTCGGCGCACAGGTCGCGGCAGAAGTGCGGCTGCACTTTCCCGAAAAAATCTTCAACACGACGATCCCGCGCACAGTGCGGTTGGCCGAAGCGCCGAGTTTTGGCAAGCCCATCATTCTCTATGACACTCACTCTCCGGCTGCCACGGCGTACCGCGCGTTGGCGGATGAATTGCTCCAGCGTTTCGGCTCCGCCTTGGTACCCAACAAAGGGAAAAGCGACCTAACCAGCGCTGAACCAATCGCAAATTTTCCAACACCACCAGCCGATCCGCCCTGCGCACCCGTTCCAACAGAAACCCAGCCGGTAGAATCAAACTGAAAGAAATGGAGAAAACCATGAATACAAGCAATCGCAGACAGTTCATTCGGCAACTCGCACTCGCAGGAACGGCGTCCTCGCTGGCTTTTCCCGCCATATTGCGCGCCCAGAACGCGCTGCCCAAACTGCGCGTAGCGCTCATCGGCACGGGCGGCATCGGCGGGGCGCACATTGATGGCATAAAGGGGCTTGGCGTGGATTGTACAGCTTGTTGCGACGTGGACACGGGACGATTCAAGAAGGGGCTTGAAACATGGCCCAACGCAAAACAGTATCAGGACTACCGAGAAATGTTGGAAAAGGAGGCGAAGAACATTGACGCGGTCATGATCGGCACGCCTGACCATCATCATTATCCCGCCACGATCCTTGCGATGCAGCAAGGCAAACACGTTTACACGCAGAAACCATTGACCCACACCATTTGGGAAGCCCGCCAGCTTACGTTGGCAGCCGAGAAATACAAAGTCGCGACGCAGATGGGCAACCAAGGCACAGCCAACGAAGGCGTCCGCCTCTGCTATGAATGGATCCACAGCGGTCTGATGGGCGATATCAAGGAAGTCCACGTCTGGACCAATCGTCCCGTATGGCCGCAAGGCATGAATCGGCCCGAAGGCGAAGACCCCGTTCCCGCAACGCTCAACTGGGACGTGTGGCTTGGTCCGGCGCCGCTTCGCCCGCACAAGAAAGATGTTTATCACCCATTCAAATGGCGTGGATGGCTTGATTTCGGCGGAGGCGCGCTAGCCGATATGGCATGCCACACCTTGAATGCTGTCTTCTTCGCGCTCGACCCAGGCTATCCCACCTCTGTTGAGTTGATCGAGGTGGATGGGTTGACTACCGAGGCGTTTCCGAAAGGCGCAATCGTCAAATGGGAATTTCCAAAAACGAAAAAGCGTCCCGCGTTCACCCTATTCTGGTACGAAGGGAATAAAAAAGCCTCCGCTCCACGCCCGCCCGAACTCGAAGCCAGCGTCAAAATACCCGATTCAGGCGCGCTCTTCATCGGGACGAAAGAAAAAATGGTTGTCTGGGGCGATTACAACGATCACCCTCATATTATTCCCTCCACTCACGAGAAGGAACTGGGAGGCCGCGGTTATCTCCTTGAGGATGGCAAGGATAACATCAAGATCGGGGGTTACGACGAGAAATACGGTCCCAAGAAACTGTTGGAACGCTCCATCGGCCACTACAAAGAATGGGTGCTGGCCGCAACGGGGGAAAAGCCGATTGGTTCGCCGCTCTCCAAGTTCGCGTATGCAGGCCCCTTTACCGAGACCATCTCGCTGGGCAATGTTGCCCTGCGTCTCGGTAAAAAACTTGAATGGGACGGCAAGAAACTTCAGTTCAAAGGCGACCGCGAAGCCAACGCGCTCGTCAGCAAGGAATACCGCAAAGGATGGAAATTCTAACTACGAATTCACACGAATCACCGCGAATGAAATCCAAGATTCGTGTTTATTTGTGTCCATTCGTGGTTCTTCCATTCATGGCGTTAGGGTTCGCCGACGATTGGCCGCAATTCCTTGGGCCGAGCGCGAATGGCATGTCTGCGGAGACCGGGTTGCTCGACAATTTTCCTGCAAACGGCCCGCCGTTGGTTTGGGAGAAGAAAATCGGCACCGGCTACAGCGCCCCCTCGATTCGCGGCGAGCGACTCGTGCTCCATCATCGGCTCGGTGACGAAGAAATCGTTGAGTGCCTCGACGCGGCCAGCGGCAAGTCCCTCTGGCGTTATGCGTATCCGAGCAAGTTCGAAGATCCCTACGGTTACAACAACGGCCCGCGCTGCACTCCCCTGTTGACCGCCGACCGCTGCTACACGTTTGGCGCAGAAGGCAAACTGCTCTGCCTAGAATTGGCTACGGGGAAACTCGTCTGGCAACGCGATACTGACAAAGATTGGGAAATCCCACCAGCGTTCTTTGGCGTAGGAGCAACTCCGATCCTCGAAGGCAATTTGCTAATCGTGATGGTCGGTGGCCAACCGAACTCGGGGATGGTGGCGTTCGACGCCGCAACAGGCAAGACAATCTGGGAAAGCGTCGGCGAAAAAAACTGGAACGGCAAACCGAAACTCGGTTGGCCGGGGGAACCTCCGGTCGTGTGGGCGCGTCACGACAAGATGGCCAGCTACGCCACACCCGTCGCCGCGAGCATCAACGGCGAAAGACGGATCTTCGCGCTGATGCGTCAAGGATTGGTCATGCTCGACCCGCGCACAGGCGTGGTGGACGATAGTTATTGGTTTCGCGCGCGCGTCGAGGAGTCCGTGAATGCCGCTAATCCAATTGTGGTCGGCAATCACGTTTTTATTACTAGCAGCTACTACAAGAGCGGCGCGATGCTACTCCGAATCACGAAGGATTTCAAATTCGAGGAAGCATGGCGCAGTCTCGTCTTGGAGGTGCATTTTACCACCCCGGTCATGCGCGACGGTTTTCTCTACGCCTTCAGCGGCCGCAATGAACCCGACGCCAGCTTTCGTTGCGTGGAAATTACGTCAGGCCAACTCGCCTGGGAGCGCGATGAAGCATGGAGACACGACACCCGCCAGCCCAACAAATACGGCCGCGGCTCGGCAATCCTGGCCGACGGTAAACTCATCGTGCTGGGCGAGGGCGGCCTTCTCGGTCTGTTTCGCGTCAATCCGACCAAACCGATAGAGCTCTCCCGCTGGCAAGTGCCTCAATTGCAGTATCCGACGTGGGCTGCACCGGTACTCTCGAATCACCGCCTCTACCTGCGCAGCGAAGATCGGCTGGTTAGTTTTGATATCCGGAAGAAATAGTGTGAGGTGGTCTTGAAACTGGCTGTTTCGTGAGAAACGGGTATAAATCCGTGCGCCCTTCCGATTTACCTCGGTAACAAAAGGCATGTCGAGCTCCCCATCAAAAATCATGGCGGGTAAAGCGCTAAACCGTTAGAATCGCGCGCGATGAAACGTGATATCTGGTTGGTGTTTCTTGTAACGACAATCTTGGCTGGTGTCGATGTGGGATCGGCAGGTGAGTCCGCTCCCGCGATCGCGGTGGAGTCGCAGGAGTACGACCTAGCCCGCTGCATCGAGACGGCACTCTCGAAAAACATCGAGATTCTCAAAGCGCGCGAGCGGATTCGACGCGAGCATGGGGCCGTCGTGGAAGTGCGCGCAGCGCTTCTCCCCCAAATCACCGCCCGCGGCGCGGGAGCGCAGCTCGACAAAAACCGTCTGCAAGTTCTAAGCGGCGACGCGGTTTTGCAGGAAACTCTCTGGATGGGGGATGTGCAATTGCGTTATACGTTGTACACCGGCGGACGAGGTTGGGCGACATGGCAACGGGAGAAATTGCTGCATGCAGCCGCGGTGACCGAATTGCAAGCGGTCGTCAATTCCGTGATGCTGCAAGTTCACGAGCGGTATTACGCCGCCCTGCTCGCGCAAGCGCAGATCCGCGTGCAGGAAGAAAATGGCAAGCTTCTCGAAGAAGAACTCCGCCGCGCCCAAAGCCTTTTCCGCGCCGGACGCGCTTCCGAGTTCATCGTCTTGCGCGCGGAAGTCGCTCTGGCCAACAGTCGCACCCCTCTCATTCGTGCCCGTAACAATCTGGACATCGCCGCAGACGAACTGGCGCGTGTGCTCGGGATTCCAATCCCGCCGACCGCCAAATCTGTGGTGAACGTGCGCGGCGAGATGAAGTTCACGCCAGCGCAAGCCGATCTCGCGGCGTCGTTGTCGGCGGCGCAAAAAAACCGGCCGGAATTGAAACGTTTATCGCAATTGATTGAGGCTGGTAATCAAACGATCCGGCAGGCACGTTCGGGTTATGCGCCGAATATCTCGACCTTTGTAGGTTATGGCGTGCAAAGCTCGTTATTCAGCTCCAATGCCCAGAATCATTCCAATGGCTGGTCGGCAGGCGTAATTTTTTTGTGGCCTCTGTTCGACGGACTCGAAACTCACGGGCGGATCACGCAGGCAAAATCAGAACTGGCATTGGCCAAACTGGCCGAATCACAAGGGAAAATTGACGTGGATCTGGAAGTGCGGCGCGCACATTCGTTGCTGACCGAGGCAACGGAATTGGTCAAGGCATCGCAACAAGTCGTCAAACAAGCGGAAGAAAGTTTGCGCCAGGCATCACGCCGGTTCGAAGTCGGCAGCGCCACGCAGCTCGATGTGCTCGACGCGCAATTGGCCCTTACTCAATCTCGCACCAACGAAATCCAGTCTCTCCACGATTACAATGTCGCCCGCGCCCGCCTCGCCAAAGCAATCGGCGAGCCGCAGACATCATCCCGCGCAGAAAAGTAACATCAATAATCCGGAAATGACAGTCCCGATGAAAAACATTTTCTTTTCCGCGCGCGGCGTGACGCTAGCGCCGCTGAAAACCAAGACGGTGGCGATTCTCGGCTACGGCAATCAAGGCCGGGCGCAGGCGCTCAATTATCGCGACAGCGGGCTGCGCGTGATCGTCGGGAACATTCGTGACGCGGCTTGGCGACAGGCAAAGCGTGATGGTTTTCCCGTCATGAACATCGCGGAAGCTACGCGACGCTCCGACATTGGGTTCATGCTTTTACCTGATGAGATCGCGCCGAAAGTTTGGCGCGAGGAAATCGAGCCAAATGCTAAAAGCGGCTACACGGTCGTGTTCGCCAGTGGATACAATCTTTGTTACCGATTCATCCGTCCACGAAACGATATGGACGCGCTGATGCTCGCTCCGCGGATGGTCGGACGGGGCGTGCGCGAATTGTTCGAAGCCGGCCGAGGCGTGCCGGTGATGGCGTCGGTCGAGCAGGATGCGAGCGGAAATGCGCGAAAAACTTTATTGGCGCTTTGCAAGGCAATCGGAGCATTTCGTCCGGGCGGCTGCGCGTTGCGCTCGAGCGCACGCGAGGAAACGCTGGCGGATTTATTCAGCGAACAGGGGTGGGCTGGCATTATGCTTTTTCTGCTGCGGGTAAGCTACGAAGAAATGGTGCGCGCGGGAATCTCGCCCGAAGCAGCCATTCTGGAACTCTATGCGTCGGGGGAACTCGGCGAGATGGGTCACGCCATCGCTCGCGATGGATTGTTCGAGCAACTCGAGATTCATTCGCACACCAGTCAGTACGGCCAGCTCACGCGAGGTGAAACCTACCTGGACGACGCCTTTCGAAAGCGCCTTCGCGCGGCGATGGCGGGAATCCGCAACGGACGCTTCGCACGGGAATGGAGCGCCGAGCAAGCGTGCGGTCTGCCGGCATTTCACCGACGCTGGCGCGCGGTGCGGGCTACAGCACACGCGAAAGCGGAACAAAGATTCTTCAAACAGTTGGGAAGAAAATGAAAACCACAAATCCCAAACCCCAAACCCCAGAGAAACTCCAATTTTCAAACTCCAATCCACGAAGCAGAAGATTGGTGCTTGGGATTTGTTTTTTTCTTGGAGTTTGGAGTTTGGGATTTGGAGTTTCCTCGTTCGGCGCGGAACGCCCGAACGTGGTCGTGTTATTGGCCGATGATCTCGGGTACGGCGACGTCGCTTGTTTTGGATCGAAGACAATCCACACGCCGCATCTCGATAAACTGGCGTCGCAAGGACTGCGGCTTACAGCCTGCTACGCGGGGTTGCCCGTCTGCTCGCCATCGCGCGCCGCGCTTCTGACGGGACGCGTGCCCGCGCGACTCGGCATCAACGATTGGATTCCTCCGAGAACACCGACTCATCTCAAAAAAGAGGAGCGTACAATTGCCGCGCTGCTGAAGGGCACGGGCTACGCGACGTGTTTCGCCGGCAAATGGCATTGCAGCAGCACGCTCGACGGATCCCAACCAACGCCCGGCGACCACGGATTCGATCATTGGTTCGCCACACAAAACAACGCCGGGCCGAGCCACAAGAATCCGGCCAATTTTATCCGCAATGGCGAAAAGGTTGGCCCGATCGAGGGTTTTTCGGCAGGAATTGTCGCGGAGGAGGCGATCGGTTGGCTGAAGAAGCGGAAGCCCGATCAGCCGTTTTTTCTCTGCGTCTGGTTTCATGAACCGCACGAGCCGATTGCGTCGGACGAAAAATTTCTCGCGCTGTATCCGGACGAGCAGGAGCCGACACGAGCGCAGCATCGCGCCAACGTCACGCAAATGGACGCGGGAGTTGGGCGGTTACTGCAATTTCTCGACGAAGCCAAGCTGGCCGACAATACGCTCGTCATTTTCACGAGCGACAACGGCCCGGAAGGGTTGAATCGCTACAAAGGCGCGGAGCGCAGCCACGGCTCGGCGGGCGTGTTGCGCGCCAGTAAGTTGCATCTCTATGAGGGTGGCATTCGTGTGCCGGGCATCGTTCGCTGGCCGGGCGTGGTGCGCGCGGGGCGCGTGAGCGATGCGCCGGTGGGCAACGTGGACTTTTTGCCGACGCTCTGCGATTTGGCAAGGGTAGTAGTTCCATCCGATCGAGTGCTCGACGGGGTCAACGTTCTGCCTTTGTTGCGCGGCGAAGATTTTACGCGCACCAAGCCGCTCTACTGGGAATATCCGCGCGCGTTGGGCGGGATGAAGTTCGCGCTCCGCGACGGCGACTGGAAATTGCTGGCCGACGAGAAACTGGAAAAATTTGAGCTGTACAATCTGCGTGATGACCTCGGCGAGAAAACCGATCGTTCATCCCGCGAAACGCAGCGTCTTGCGACGCTCCGCGAGAAATTGATTCAGCTTCACGCTGGCATCAATCAGCGGTAGTATCCCGGCTCGTGTCAAAGCGCAAATCGAAATCCCCTGTGGAAAAGCCTCTTCCCGCGCCACCGCCGCGGCGCTCGCGCTGGATTTTCGTTGCGATGTTCAGCGCGGTGTTGTTGACGATGGCGGCGATGTTGTGGATGAAACGGTCGCGTCCGACGGGGGAGGTGACGGCGGAAACCAGCTCGCCCGCGTTTGCGCCAACGATTGCCAATGCTGAAAAATCACGCATCGCCGCTCCCGAGGGAATGGTGTGGATTCCCGGGGGCGAATTCTCGATGGGGGCGACAGATCCGACGCGGTGCGTCTGCGGCGGAAGCGATCCATTGCCCGACGCGCGACCCATTCATCGGGTTTCCCTGGATGGGTTTTGGATGGACAAGACCGAAGTCACCAACGAACAGTTCGAGCGATTTGTGAAGGCGACCGGCTATGTCACCGTGGCCGAGCGGACGCCGCGCGCCGAAGATTTTCCGGGAGTCCCGACGGAAAATTTGGTCGCGGGTTCGATCGTGTTCACGCCGACGACCGCCCCCGTCCCGTTGGATGATTTTTTTCAATGGTGGCGATACGAGAAAGGCGCGAGCTGGCGAAAACCCGAGGGCGCGGGCAGCGGGACCGGCGGCCGCGAGAAATATCCCGTGGTGCATATCTCCCATGACGACGCGGTCGCGTACGCCAAGTGGGCTGGCAAACGGCTGCCGACCGAGGCGGAGTGGGAATTTGCCTCGCGCGGAGGGAAGGCCGGCCAGTTATACGCATGGGGCGACGAACTGCAACCCAATCAGAAATGGATGGCGAATATCTGGCAGGGAAAATTTCCCGTGAAAGACACGGGAGAGGATGGATTCGCCGGCATTGCTCCCGTGGCGCAGTTTCCTCCCAATCCGTATGGACTCTACGACATGGCGGGCAACGTGTGGGAATGGTGTGCGGATTGGTATCAACCTGATTATTATGAGCAATTGGCCGCGGTGGGCGGCGTCGCACGCAATCCGCAAGGGCCGAAGGACAGCGTTGACCCCTCCGAGCCGGGTGTCCCCAAGCGGGTGCATCGCGGCGGGTCGTATCTTTGCACCTACGAATACTGCACCCGCTATATGATCGGCAGCCGCGGGAAAGGCGCTCCCGACACGGGAACGAATCATCTCGGCTTTCGCTGCGTGAAAGACCCTTAAACCCGAACTCGTACCGTGAATTCCATGAGCGCAAAACTCCACGTGAGGATCCTCCTCGGAGTTTGCACATTGATCGCCGCAACGAATCCCTTGCGCGCAGCCGACACTGTCAAACTTTCGCGCGCCGAGTATGCCGACCGCGTGCAGGCGATTTGGGAATCGCAGATCATCGCGGTGCTTCTTGCCTGGCCGCACGAGCATCAGGCCGCCTCGACCGTTTGGCTGACGGATTTTCCGAAGCGATACCAAGTGGCGCCCGTGGATGACGATTGGTATTACGAGATGTGCGCCGTGCGTGGCTTCGAGCGGTTCGGTGTTGGCATGACCGTCGAACAACTTGGCCAGCAATGGCTCGATAATCATTGCGGCTCGTGGGGTTCAAGCGAACAGGCGCGGCTGAATTTGCAGAAAGGAATCAAACCACCCAATTCAGGTCATCCGCGCCACAACAAACTCTGGTTCACGATCGGTCCGCAATTTAGCGCCGACCTCTACGGCGCGATCGCGCCGGCCATGCCGAATCTCGCCGGACAGCTCGCGCGAACCTATGGACATATCAACGGCTACGCGGAAGGCGTGGACGGAGCGGTTTTTATGGCGGGAATGGTTAGCCTCGGATTCGCCGAGACCGACACGAAGGCGATCGTGCGCAAGGCCGCGCAATTAATCCATCCTGACTCGCCTTATCGTCAATGTCTTGATCTCGTTATTTCATTAGCCGAGCGCGGGAAACGATTCGAGGAAATTGCCAGCGCCGTCGAAGACCGATGGCACATCGAATATCCCGCCACCAACAACGCGGTGCCCAATGGCGGCATCGTGGCCGCGAGCATCTGGTTTGGGGAGGGAGATTTTTTAAAAACGGTCAACCTCGCCGCGCGCGCAGCGGACTTCACCGATGCCGATTGCAACGCGGCGAACGCCGTGGCCGTCGTGGCCGCCATGCGCGGCAGAAAAGCATTGCCACTGCATCTCGTCGCGCAACTCGGCGACCGTATCGTCGGCGCGCAAATGGGCGGCGTGAAACTGACGCCGCCGGTGGACGAGAAAATCTCCGAACTGGCGCGACGCACCGCTGCCGTCGGAGAAAAACTCATTGTGGCTCATGGTGGACGCATTGTGAAAGATATATTCATTCTCCCGCGTCAAAAACCGGCAACGCAACCCGCGGAATTATTTCAGTTGGGTGATTTGATGTCGCATTGGAATCCCGACTGGAAATTGGAACGAGCAGGATTTGGCGGCGGGGGCGGCGGCATCGGCGGTATTCGCGGCATCACCCACCTCGATGGCGATGTGCTGGCCACCTATCCTCGCGACGAAGTGCGGGGTCTGGTCATCAGCCGAAAAATGAAACTGGGCAAGACACCTTCGTTCAGCGTTCAAGTCGGCTGTGACGCGGGTCGCGCGTGGGAATTGAGTATCTATGTAAACAATCAGCAACGGCTCCGCCGATTGATCGAAGGCGAAGTGAATGGCGGTCGCCAATGGCAGGAGATTCAACTCAACCTCGATTCATTTGCCGGCCAAGAAGTCACATTGCGACTGTATCAGCGGGTTCTCATCCCCAACCGTGTTGCCGGCAACGCTTATTGGAAATCCCTGCGAGTCGAGTAAGAATGCAGGGCACCAAACACGGTTTTCGTTGCGTGAAGGACGCGGAGTGATGTAACTTCTCGCTCGACCTGGTGTTAGCAAAGCAAAGGTGGTCTATGAAAATTTACTCCCAATTTCGTTTTCACGGTTATGCGATCATTTTCGCGCTGACCGCGCTCGGCGGCTTTTTTACGGCGACTCCGGCGGAACCGCGCGCCAAGCCAAATATTCTCGTGATCCTATGCGACGACGTCGGTTGGGGCGAGTTTGGATTCCAAGGCAACAAGGAAATCCCGACGCCGCACATTGATTCCATCGCCAAGAACGGCGTGCGTTTCACGCAGGGATACGTCAGCGGGCCGTACTGCAGCCCGACCCGCGCGGGGCTGTTGACGGGCCGCTACCAGACGCGGTTCGGCCACGAGTTCAATAGCGTCGCCAACCGCGGCGGGTTGTCGTTGCAGGAAACCACCATCGCTGACCGCCTGAAATCTCTAGGCTACGCCACCTGCGCCATCGGCAAATGGCACCTCGGGAATCAGCCCGAAAATCGGCCGACGAAACGGGGGTTCGACGAATTTTACGGTACGCTGGCCAATACGCCGTTTTTTCATCCGTCGCAATTTGTGGACTCTCGCGTCTCGATCGAGGTGCAAAAAACCGAGGGGGACAATTTCTATACCACCGATGCTTACGCGGCACGCGCGGTGGACTGGCTGGAGCGCGAGAAAAACCGCCCGTGGTTTCTTTATCTACCGCTCAACGCGCAACACGCGCCGCTCCAAGCCCCCCAAAAATATCTCGACCGATTCGCCACGATTACCGATCCGAAACGTCGCACCTTCGCCGCGATGATGTCGGCAATGGACGACGCAGTCGGCTCTATCCTGGCCAAAGTCCGCGCGCTGGGTCAGGAGGAAAATACGCTGATCTTTTTCTTCTCGGACAATGGCGGGCCAACCAACAGCACGACCTCGAAAAACGGCCCGCTCCGCGGTTTCAAAGCAACGACATGGGAAGGCGGAGTCCGCGTCCCGTTCTGCGCCCAATGGAAAGGGCGCTTGCCGGCTGGCAAGACGTACGATCTTCCCATCATCCAACTCGATATTCTCCCCACCGCGCTCGCCGCCGCGGGCGCGGAAATCAAATCGGAATGGAAACTGGACGGCGTGAATCTGCTGCCGTTCGTCACCGGCGAACACAAAGCCGCGCCACACGAGACGCTCTACTGGCGCTTCGGACAGCAATGGGCGATCCACCACGGCGACTGGAAACTGGTGAAAGGGAACGGTGTCACCGACCCGATTCTCGTCAATCTCGCGGCTGATATCGGTGAATCGAAAGACCTTTCTGCGGAACACCCTGACAAAGTCAAAGAGCTTCGAGCTGTGTTCGACAAATGGAACGCGGAACAAGCGGCACCGGCCGCCCCGCGCGAGCAACTTCAACCGAAGAAGAACAAGAAAAAGGCCGCGCCAGCGCCAAATAAATGAAGCTTCCGACGCCTAATTGCGAACTCCACGGAAGCTCCACGATTCATCGAATTATGTACTCTCCGAAAGATGTGGATGACTTCAGCAATACAGTTGACAAGACTGAGCAAGACTCATTTGAAAAATGAATTCAGAGATAAAAGTCATGAAAATTATCGAGCGCGCGGCACTGCTTGCAGTGGCGTGTTTGACATTGAGCATCCCGCATCGGCTCTGTGCCCAAGGCGAAAACCGGGACATCCGTTGGTTGGTGCGCCACTCAGGGGTGCATGGAGGCAACTATGAGACTATCGTTTCCTGCGGGCGGAAGGCAATCCCTACACTGCTCGAAATGATCAAAGACCCGAAGGAGCAGAAATCATGGAGCACCGTCGTTGTTTATCTTGGTATTCTCGGAGATGACCGCGAGGCCGACATCCTCATCAATTTTTTCGACCGGGATTTTCATGGGGAGGTCAATGCCGACGTTTTTTCAGCGCTACGTATGACGCATATTGGCCTTGGTTATATCGCTGGGAAGGGGAGCGACAAGGCCTTAGACTATCTCTTGGCGAATGCAAAGGATGAAAATTGGAAATCGAAAAAGCTGCCATGGCATTACGAGGGCATAAGCAACGAAGAAGTTTGGCGAAGGGGAATGGTTGGTGCATCAATCATGGGGTTATCAATTTCCGGTCGCACAGAAGCCATCCGCGCGCTTAAGCGAATGGAAAAAGATCAAAGTTCTATTAGCGCCGAACTAGGACTTACAATCGGGATCAAGCGAGCGGAAATGATCCGGAAACACGGTCCGATGAAGTGTTTCACGGGTGTTGACGATGATCTTGGCCACTACGACTGGTTGCATCCGTGGCGCAATGGCTACATGAGCGTGGCGATACTGGTGCTCTACTTCTCGCCATTCATCGTCATCGTGGCTGTTATTTTTTGGCGGCAGCGCAAGCGGCGGAAAGCTGCGGCGGCGAAACCGATGATTCAGCATTGAGATTCGAAGCAGCGCACGATAATCTGTTCGGTGATGAGGAAGCGTTTCGTATTCATTCTAGCGGCGTTCTGCACAGGTTGGTTTTGCATTTCCGCGTTCGGCGCAGAGCATCCAAACATTATTTTCATCCTCGCCGACGATATCGGTTACGGCGATCTCTCGTCGTACGGTGCAAAGCACGTCAAAACGCCGAACCTCGATCGGCTCGCCGCACAGGGTTGCCGTTTCACCGATGCCCATTCTCCCGCCTCGACCTGCACGCCGACCCGCCGCGCGCTTTTGACGGGCGCTTATTCGTGGCGACAATCGGCTGGCTCGGGTATTTTGCCGGGCGACGCCCCGCTTAGTATCCCCGCCGGCTCGCCGACGGTCGCCTCGATGCTCCAGAATGCTGGCTATCGCACCGGTGTTGTCGGCAAATGGCATCTTGGCCTTGGAGGCAAGGAGGGACCGGATTGGAACGGCGACCTCAAACCCGGCCCGCGAGAACTCGGCTTCGATTATTCCTTCCTCATGCCTGCCACGGGCGACCGCGTCCCATGCGTCTATGTCGAAAACCAGCGGGTTGTGGGTCTTGACCCCGCCGATCCGATTCGTGTCAGCTACAAAAACAAAATCGGCGATGAACCCACCGGGCGGGAAAATCCCGACCGGTTGACCCTAAAACACACGCACGGCCACGATGCCACCATAATTAATGGCATTGGCCGGATTGGCTGGATGACCGGCGGCAAGTCGGCGCGCTGGGTGGACGAAGACAAGGCCGATCTGTTTGCCCAAAAAGCCATCGCCTTCATCGAGCAAAACAAATCGCAGCGGTTCTTTCTCTACTTCGCCGCGCACGATATCCACGTCCCGCGCGTGCCTCATCCGCGTTTTCGCGGAACCAGCTCGGTCGGCATTCGCGGCGACGTCATTCACCAACTCGACGACACCGTCGGCCAACTCCTCGCCGCGCTTGACCGGCTCCAGCTGTCCGACCGCACGCTGGTCATTTTTACCAGCGACAACGGCGGCGTGATGGACGACGGCTACGAAGATGTTGGCAAGACGGATTATTCCCCCAACGCCCCGCTGCGCGGCGGCAAAGGCACGCTCTTCGAAGGTGGCCATCGCGTTCCCTTCCTCGCCCGTTGGCCGCGCAAGATCCAGGCCGGCACAACCAACGACGCGCTCATCACCCATCTCGACCTGTTTGCCACGTTCGGCGCGGTCGCCGGCGCGAAACTTCCCGCCGATGCGGCGCCCGACAGCTTCGACCTTTTGCCGGCGCTCCTGGGACAATCCAAACAAGGACGCGAACATTTCGTCGCCCATACCGGAGGCACGCAAGGCCCGTTGACACTGCGCGTCGGCTCGTGGAAATACATCGAGCCGGGCCGTGGCGGCCCTGCCAAGACCGCTCCCAACAAGCCACCCGTTACCCAACTTTACAATCTTGCGGATGACCTCGGCGAAACAAAAAATCTTGCCGAGCAACTCCCCGACAAAGTCGCCGAAATGAAAACCATTCTCCAACGACTCCGCGACGAAGGACGCAGTCGGAAGTGACAACCAATCCGTTCAGTTTTCGTAACTACGATGCTTGTACGAGAGCTGACTCTCGCGTAAACTCGCAGCGATGAGTCATGCAGCACCTAAAAGCGACCAACAAGCCAAGCAATGCCGTCACGCGGCTAATCTTTTGCGTGTTTTAGCAGCTATGTATTTTGCTGTGGGAGGATACGTACTCCCTTTTCCACCGTTTCTGATCTGCGGATGGGTGATAGCGGTATGGTTTTATTTCGTCGCCCGAGCGTTGTTGCGTAACGAAATGTCACTCGTGCAGCCCGCGAAAGTCTCAGCATTGATCATCGGTTTGCTCGGCGGCCCACTCATGGCCCTTTACGGTCAAGGAATGATCCAGGACGCGCTCTCACGATTTGTTTTCCACCGCGAACTGCGCTTCGATGCAGTCGAAATTTTTTTGGCAATTACTTTGCCTCTTATCCTGATTCTGCATGCATGCGTCTATTTTATGCTTCGAGACATCGCCCGAAGCAAAGCGCCGGTCGATTTTAATTCGCCGCCGAAATGAAAACCCTTCTCCAACAACTCCGCGACGAAGGACACAGTCGGAAGTGACAATCAATCCATTATGAAAACAAAAAATGGCGGTGACGGGAGATTGGAAACTCGAATGAGGGATGGCCGGTCAAAACATTCCTTCCGTTTCCTTTTCTCTTTCGTATTTGGAGCCTGGGGTTTCCTTGGAGTTTGGAATTCGGGATTTGGAGTTTCCGTGTTCGGCGCGGAGCGTCCTAACGTGGTGGTCATCGTCGCCGACGACCTCGGCTACAGCGATGTCGGTGTGCAAGGCAATAAAGATGTGCCGACGCCGCACATCGATTCCATTGCCGGGAACGGCTTGCGGTTCACCAGCGGTTACGTCTCGTGCCCCGTTTGCAGTCCGACGCGGGCGGGGTTGATGACGGGACGTTATCAGCAGCGGTTCGGCCACGAGTTCAATCCCGGCCCGCTCGCGCCGCAAAACTTCGGCCTCCCGTTGACGGAGAAAACCATTGGCGACCGCATGAAAGCGCTCGGCTACACGACCGGCTGGATCGGAAAATCGCACCTGGGAAATCGGGAAGATTATCTACCGCAGAAGCGCGGGTTCGATCAATTCTTCGGTTTTTTGGGCGGCGCGCACGATTATTTCGCGGTGGGCGCGGGCAACAATGCGCTCGTTCGCGGCGACAAATCACTCGAAAAATCCGACGGCTATCTTACCGAGACCCTTGCGAGTGAGGCATGCGCGTTCATCGAATCGAACAAGACCAAACCATTCCTGCTGTATTTGCCGTTCAACGCCGTTCATATGCCCGCGCAAGCGCCGGAAAAGTATTATGGGCGCGTCCGGGAGGGTCTCGCGCCTTCCCGCCGAACATATTGCGCCATGATCGCCGCGCTCGATGACGGGGTCGGCGCCGTGCTCGGCAAATTGCGCGAAACGAAGTTGGAAGAAAACACGCTCGTCTTCTTCATCAGCGACAACGGCGGCTCGAACGCGCGCGACACCAGCACCAACGGCGCGCTTCGCGCCAAAAAAGGAAGCGTCTATGACGGCGGCGTCCGCGTCGTTTGGATGATGCAATGGAAAGGCCACGTCCCCGCCGGCGTCACCGACGACCGCCCGGTCATCGCGCTCGACATTTATCCGACCGCCGTTGCCGCCGCAGGTGGCGAGATCAAGCCGGATTGGAAACTCGACGGCGTGAACCTGTTGCCGTTCGTCACCGGCGGGAACAAAGCCGCGCCGCACGAGGCGCTCTACTGGCGTTTTGGCGCACAGGGCGCGATTCGGCAGGGGGGTTGGAAGCTGGTCAAGCCGAGTGCGACCGAAGACTGGCAACTCTACCATCTCGCCCGCGACATCGGCGAACAAACCAATCTGGTCGCGCAAGAATCGGACCGCGCCAAGTCTCTCCAGACGCTTTGGGAAAAATGGAATGGCGAACTGGCGAAACCCATGTGGCAGGGCCGAGGCGGCGCCGCGAAGCAAAAAAAGAAAAAATGAAGACACGCCGCCTTA
Source organism: uncultured Verrucomicrobiota bacterium (assembly GCA_964348665.1). GTDB lineage: Bacteria > Verrucomicrobiota > Verrucomicrobiia > Palsa-1439 > CAYGDP01 > CAYGDP01. Next base: position 128,677 of record CAYGDP010000001.1, on the reverse strand, counting down.
TTCTCGGAGTTGCAGCCGTCGTTGGCCTTTGGTCCTGGAATACGGCGAATCCCGCCGAGATCGTGAAAGCGGGTGCGGGTTCGTATTTGCGCGGGTTGCCGGAGGGCGCTAACGGGCCGCCGGCAACCATTTATAAGACGGAGGACGTTCGCGGCGCGATGCCGACGAATGACTGGTGGAGTTCGCTCGCCTGGATGCCGTTGTCGGACGTGATGTATCCGCATCCGCTCGCCATCCGAGCCGTCGAGGGCGGGCTGCGCGTGTCGTATCCCGGCGCGACCATCACGGCGAACCAGGCGGCGATCATGGGTAGTGGCGGCGACGAATTATTTCTCCGGCATTCCGCGGTGGAAAAATTCAGCGAGGCGCGCGTCGCGGGCTGGAGCGATTGGTTTGTGACGGCGCAGATGGGCGATGCCGCGCGTGGGATGCGGCTGACGTTCGGGCACGGGTCGCCGTTTGTGTTTGCGCAGTTCGCGGGCGGTGAACCGGTGGTAGCGTTCACGAGGGCGCCGGAAGTTTTTGCCGGTGGCGAGACCGACGCGGTGCTAGGGGTTCGCATCGGCAAATGCAGCTATGCGCTCTTTGCGCCGGCGGGTTCGACGTGGAGCGGCCTGGGCACCGCTCGGCTCACGCCGAAGACGAACGGCAAGACCTATTTCTCGATCGCACTATTGCCGGATGAAAAACCCGAGACACTCGCGCTTTTCCGCAAACATGCCTACACGCATGTCACCGATTCGCGGGTGGCGTGGAGTTACGACGAAAAAACCGCGATGGTAAAAACGACGTTCACGTTCAGCGCCAAAGCCCACGAGGGTTCGGAAACGGCAACTCTGTTCGCGCTGTATCCGCATCAATGGCGCTCCACGACGACGGACTTGACCGGACACGCTTATGGGAGCGTGCGCGGGCCGATGAAACTGGCGCGGGGTCGCGAGTTCACCACGACTACGAACCTGCCGTCGGTATTGCCTTCCCTGCCCCTTACGGCGAGCGCCGACCGCGCGAAGCTGCGCGAATTGCTCGCCGCTGATCTTGCTGCTAAACCACAGCTTCATGGTGATACCTATTGGCTCGGCAAACAGCTCGGCAAATGGGCGACGATGCTTCCGCTGGCGGAGCAAGCCGGTGACGCCGAGGCGGTCGCCGAGTGCGACAGACGGATCCGAACCGCGCTGGAGAATTTTTTGACAGCCACCAACGCCTCGGGCGCGCCCAAAGGCAAAGGCGCTGGCGTCTTTGCCTATGATCTCCAATGGGGCACGCTCATCGGATATCCACCGAGCTACGGCAGCGACGATCAACTCAACGATCACCACTTTCACTACGGCTATTTTCTTCGCGCGGCAGGCGAATTGGCGCGACGCGATCCGGAATGGGCGACGAAATGGGGCGAGATGCTGCGGTTGCTTGTGCGTGATATTGCCAGTACCGACCGCAACGATGCGATGTTTCCGTTCCTGCGCTGCTTCGATCCCTACGCGGGTCACTCGTGGGCGAGCGGTCACGCGAAATTTGGCGATGGCAACAACAACGAATCATCCAGCGAAGCCGTGAACGCATGGTTCGGCCTGATGCTGCTCGGCGAGGCCACCGGCGACAAATCGCTGCGCGATCTCGGCGCGTGGCTGTTCGCCACGGAAATTTCTGCCATCGAGGATTATTGGTTCGACGTGCGGGACGAACTGCATCCCAAAAATTATCCCGTATCGGTCGTCACAATGATCTGGGGCGGCAAAGGCGCGAACGGCACCTGGTTCAGCGGCAATCCCGAACTCGTCCACGGCATCAATTTTCTGCCCATCACCGGCGCCTCGCTCTACCTCGGACGCTGGCCAGAATACGCGCGAAAAAACTACGCGGCGCTTTTGAAGGAAAATCTGGAGGTCGACACTAAAGAAGCCACACAAAAGAAACAACCGCCGCCCACCCACGACGGAACCATGCTCGACCAATGGGCGGATATCATCTGGATGTATCGCGCCCTTACCGACCCTGTCGAAGCCCAGCGGTTTTGGGACGCGCGCTCCGCCGCATTCAAACCCGAAGCCGGCAACTCGCTCGCGCAAACGTACGCGTGGATCACCGCCCTGCACGACTTAGGCGAAGTGGACCGCACCGTGACAGCCGACGCGCCCTTCGCCGCGGTTTTCACGAAAAACGGCAAACGTACTCACGTCGCGTGGAACCTCGGCGCCAAGCCGCGCACGGTCACCTTCAGCGACGGCGTGAAAGTCGAATGCCCCGCCCGCGCCCTTGCGATGAAGTGAAGCAACCTCTAAAAAGAGGTAGAGACGAGCCCCCCGACTCGTCCGATTCCCGTTTTTCGTGCTGCGGACGAGCGAGCGGCACGTTAAAGGTGAGGGGCTGGGATGATAGTCTGGGCGCAGGCGCTATGAGAGTGGATGAACGTGGAAGGGTCCTATGAAATAGGAACGAGTTTGTCTATCGTTAACGCTGGCGGCAGTACAGCAATCGTTGGATCTGCGCCACTTTAAAAAAAGAAGCCATTCAACTGGCTGCCAAGAATAGCGCGCTGAAACTCGGAAACAACGCTGGCGTTTTGAGCGCGCGGCGACAATTCGAATCCAAGCTCGGCTACCATTCCACCTTCCCCGCTGTAACCCGCCAAAAAGTTTGAAAAGGGTCAATTTTTGACCCGAAAAGGGTGCGGGACGCTGGATGGATTTAGCCTTGGAGAAGGGTGGCGGGAGGTTCGCAGGATCGTCGCGGGGTTGGCGCGGAGCTTCCGCATATTACTTTTCAACCATCTCCCAAATCGCCATCATTTTCGCCCCGGTGATCTCCTTGGGGCATTTCTCCGGCTTGACCATGGAGACCGCAAACTGGAAATCCTGTTTCAGGATTTCCGCGTAATCCTTCTCGCGCTTTTCTTGCGCCTCGATCGCGGATTTGTGCTTCTTGCGGAGGACGGTAAGTTGCTTCTCGAAGAGGTCGACGCAATCGCCAAACACGTACCGGATCCCACCCGGTATCGGGATTGTCATGGGCTTACCCTTGTCGTCTTTTTTCGCGTGCTTCTTGCAAAGCTCAAGCCTCTCTCTCTCGAAAGCCTCGTAATCCTCACCCGGCTCGATTGATTTGCGTAACGCGGCCACTTGGTCACGAATGGCAAAGTAGTTCAGGTTGACGGCGTAACTGAACTCTACACCCCCGAGATGCATGACATCCACCAGGCCATCATGGAATCGCAATAGGTCTGATTTTTTCATGGTTAAAATCTGGCGAGCATCACTGCCTCGCAGTCCTTTTTCTTTTGTTGTAGCGCCACTACCACGGCGTAGGTGGCGTCATTGTCGGCCACAGCCTTGGCCAATCGTTTCTTTAAGTCCGCGTGATAATCCGACAGTTTTTCATTCTGCATCGCTGCCGGGTCGTCTTTGGGAATCTTCTGGAGTTCAATCTTCATGGTTTCCTTTCTCGAAATGGGTGGACATATTACGCCAATGGAATATCTCCGGTTTTTGTTGAGGCTGCGCTGACGTCTCTGTAACGACAACGCAAAACGACCGTTGCACCAGTGTCAATAACCTGCAAATCCCATTGATCATCTGGCGGATCAGATGGATTGGCCGTGTAAAACCCCCGCCCGCGGATTCTAGCGAGCGCATTCGTTTTCCCGACAGTGAAAATTTCCCCTGTCGCCCCGATTTCGCTGGATCCAACCCGATAGAAGCCTAAAGCCGTTTCATCCCTGAAGCGATAGGCTGGGGCCGTCAAAGTCCCTGCGCTTACAGACTCGAAGAAATCCGCCGCGATCGGCTTGTACGCCCCGGCGCCCGAGTTGATAAACTCAATGCCACCCTGCGCTGCCCAATTACGCATTGAGCCGCCAGAATCAATTGTGATGATTCCACCCGTTACCCCTGATTTCCCAACGCGCAACGTAGCATTGGACGCCTGAAAATGAAGCACATCATCACCGGTAGCGTTTAGTATCCTGACCGCTCCGGTCCCCTTCATCTTGAAGTCTTGGCCAATATTGGCATCACCACCAGTGGACGCCCACGTAGGATTTGCGCCCGTTGCAGCGTTGTTATAAGTCAATTCATTCACCGCGCTGGCCGTAGCGGTAAGCAAAAACAATTCATTTCCGTTTGTGTCATAAATTCCCGTGCCGATCTTTGGGCTTGTGAGGGTTTTATTGGTGAATGTCTGCGCGGCTGCCAACACCGCCATCGTATCGTCCGCATTTGGCACGATGATCTCTCGCGTCGTTCCCGTCGTAAATCCATCAATCTCGAACCGCAAAAGCTTCGTGGCATCGGCGCTGCCTTTCAGAATTGCTGAACCATCCGAGAACGGCGGACTGGTGAAAGTTGCCCATGTTGAGTCGCCGCGCAAAACTGTAGTGCTATCTGCCGTGCCGCTTCCAAGACGAGCGGTTGGGACCGTGCCCGACGACAATGAACCAGCGTTGAGTGATGTAAGACCAGCGCCGGAACCTGTGAACGAAAGTGCGTGCAGCGCAAGTTGCGCACCGATCGTGGAATCATCACCACCAGTATTCCATGCGAGGATAAACCTGGTGTTTGCCTCGTCCCACAGAAACGCAGCGTGATCGCGAGCAACTCCCGCGGAAGCACCGCGGTGGACGCCCACCCCGCAAATTGCGGTAGGGACGGGGGTGTCGGCCCCGGTGGTATGGTTGACGTGTATCACCCGGTCCTCGACATCGAGGGTCGTCGAATCAATGGTTGTCGTCGTTCCATTGATCGTCAGATTACCCTGAACGGTCAATGCACCCGCCAACGTCATGCTGCCATCGCCATACAATTGAAGCGCGCTCGTCGCGTAGTTTTGTATCTTGAAAATGAGATCGCCTGCCGCACATGCCGCTGATCCGGTGCCGGATTTTTTCGCGATGTTGAAATGAACTGGAGCGACAGTTGTGCTTGCGCCAGTGTTTATCGCATCGAAATATAGCACCTGGCCGGTATTAGACCCCAAGCCAAGCACATAAACCCCGCCAGCGGCCGCTGATTGCTGTATTACACCCCAAACATCCGTGGGGGCAATGCCCGTAATCCCATGGTCTAACCCCGTCATCCGAAATCGAAACATCGCGGCGCTGGCATCAGGCTTTATGAAATCAACCATCCCATCGCCGAAGATCCGTAGCCGTGGCGTGCTCTCGTTATTTGCAAACTCATACATCAAGTCTGTGGCTGCGCACGCGGCAAAATCCGCTCCACTCTTTTTGGACGCGCTAAAACGCTGCACAGGGAGCGTAGCGCTCGCGCCGATGTTTGCACCATATTGACCCCATGCGGGATTGGTATCCGCTGCCAAGCCTGCCAGCCAGACACCGCCAGCAGTAGCTAAGTTGTAGACACCGATCAAAAAGAATGTGTCGGTGGGAGCTTGATCGGTAAAACCATGCGCCAAACCATCCACGGTCCACCGATCCAGTGTGACTTGATCAGCGTGATCAAATAATACGAACGTAACGCCGTCGTCGAGAAATTTGTAGCGAGCACTGCCGCCGAAGACGCCATTATTGTTATACTGAATCTCTCGGTTGGCTCCACCAGGAACGCCGCCGGAACCGCTCGCCTTTCGGAAACCAAGATCAGTCGTGCCCAATACAGGCTCGGTCGTATTCGAGAATTGCCAAACCGTTCCGGCGTTTAGAGTGCCCTCCATCACGCCGATCAACATGCCTGGCTGAAACTCGTGATTCTCGTTAGCGTCCGACCGCCGCGTTAGCACCCATGGTGTTCCCGCGCTTCCGGCGTCGGTCAACTTATATGGGCCGTTGTATTTTTTGTTGGCTCCAGTCTCACCCACCACCACGATTTCGTCGTTGAGCGCTGGAGTAACGCTATCCGTTGACGGGAATGCCCCGTTTGCCGATGCGGTCAACACACCGTTTGAGTGCGTGAACGCTGGCAGCGCCGATTCTCTGACCAGCCTGACCGGCAACAAGACGCGTTGACCATCGAATTTTACATCGTACTCACCCGTTGCTTTGTTGAAAACAAAGCTGTGCCCATCCTTCGGCGCCGTCGCGCTTACATGTCGGCCTTGAATGTATGAAGTAAAACGGTTCATTTTTTATCCAAGCTTCCTGCCTGCGCGAAACCAGCTACCCTTTTTGATCGTGACCGGCGTAGCGTTGGAGAGCAATTGCGCGAATCGAGGTTTGAGATTGCCCGATGCCGCAGTCTTGATGGATCCACTCAATCGAATCCGCCACGTATTAACACCATCAGATTGAGTTTCAAAAGTTTGGTCGTAGGCGGTTTTCTCGGTTGGATCATTGAACTCATCCGTAAACCTCACAAAGACAGGGGTGGTTGGACCGCTGACCGAATACTTGATCCCCCCTGGGTCGCCAGCACAAGTAAAGATAAACTCCCCCTCAAACTCGTACAGTTCATCGTTCACCAACGCCCCGGTTAGACCAGCCGAATCCGCTAAAGTCGTCGTCGTGTACGTCTCATCGGCGGCAAGAATTTTGACGAACCCACGCTTAAAAAGTCCGTCCGCTTCCTCCTTTGTATAATAGGTCTGGCCAGGCGAAGGTCCGCTCGGCGTGCTCTCGATCACCGCGGCCAAAACATCGCAACCCTCTTGGACGTACTTGGTCCGATAGCCGCTTGGATCCGTCGCCTCGATCTCGAATGTGCTCTCCTTGGCCGCCAGCGATCCCAAAAAAGTAGCAACATCAGTATTGTTGAAATCAAGGTTTGTGGCCGTCTCGAAACCATTGGCGATCGCGTTGAAATTCGTCGCCAGCGCGATGGTCTGTGGTGTTGGATCACTGGCCGTGCCGGTGGGTTTCCCGGTGCCACCGCAAACCCCGACCCTGATTGTGTTGCCGGTCAAGTCCACGTATTGCAAAGCGAGATTGCTCCCGCGCTCGACAGGATACAGTCGCATTTTGACCTGGGTGTTTTGCTTGAACTTCAAACGATCGAGGGGAAGCGCCGTCGCCAGCGAGCTATACATCCGTCCATTCTGAACGTCGAAGAAAATATTAAGGAAGCTCGCCACAGCAGCCGTAAGCTACCGTAGACACCCGCCCATAGCAAAAAACCCTGCTCGCCCTGCGCGCGGTGCGCGCGGGATTAGATGTACGAGAAATTCGGTTTTACAGCCAGGCCGAGCAAGTGCTTCTGCCATCCGGCGGACGACGAACCGTCGCCAACCAACCCAGGTAGGGGTGCGAAAGTAAACTCGAAGATGAATGTTCCCTCGGCGGCACTTGCCCCACAGAAAGAGTCTGACGTGGATGGGGACTCGTTGTGCGGAAGTCCGAACGGCTCGGATGGATTCGAGAAAGAATGAGCGTCCGCCAGTAAAGAGGCGTTGCAGTTCGGAATGAACGCCGCTGGTACCTGTGAACTGGCATAGCCGAAAAACTTGGCTTCTTGAATGTTACAGTCTCCATAGTCTATCTGGTAGGTGATCCTCGCTCGCACGACGTCCACTCGAATGAAGGATTGACCCAACGCTGGAATGCTAGTTCTGGAAAACAACGTCCTATGTTCGTGTGGACAGGCTTGGACGCTACTGGCGTCAACCCAGCCGAATGACTCCGCCGCCGCTACGGCCATCGCGTAGATCGATGCTGGCGTATCCCCAAAATGCTCCGCCCCCTGAACCGTCGCACCCTTATACTTCACCTCGGTGAAGGTGAACATGTCGCTCCGATCCAACCACCGCAATTCCTTCAACGCATTCCACGTTTCGTTAAGATGTTCTGCAAAAGCCCGCTGAGTAAAGGGTGGCGGATTCGGCGCGCGCGAGTCGTATTGCTCTGGCGCGCCCAACGCGGTTCCGCGTTGAGGATGCGTAGTCCATTTCTTTGCCCCGCTGATGCTCCCGCCAATTCCGGCTTCTATGCAGAAGCCATCGAGCAAGTCCTGGTAGACTGGACTGGCGTGATCGTAGGGACGACATAGGGTCGGAACGAGGTACGGTGCTGGACTCGACAGAAGTAACTGGATTGATCGTTGAATATCTGCCACGTGCCGGTGATGTGAAGGGTGATAGTCGGGAAGCACCGTGGGATTTAACGCGGCGCACGTCTTCGCAGCTTGCCTCTCATCAAGGCCAGCAAACAATTCATTGAGTTCCGTAACATCCTTGTTTTTCGCCAAGGTTGACAGTCGCGCGGAATAAACGGGAAATTGGGTGAATGGCATGGCTCTACTCGTAGAAACTGAACGACCAATCCACTTGGTCCATGTCGTAGTTCAATATGCTCGTTACAATGCCGCTCGAAGTAACCACTGTTGCCTTGTGCAAATACCTCAAAGCCAACGGCGCCGGTTGATCAGGGGTAACTGTGGCAGAATGCCTGGTCAGCGACGTTGGCACAAATGGATCGGGATTCACAGCGATGTAAATTTGCTGTGTCGAGTTATCCGGCAGTGTCATATCGCCTTCCGCTAGAGTGAGTTTTAATGGTTGACCGCCTACGCCGCGCAGTGGAAAAACTCGATCTCCAAACTTCATCGTTACGGTCAGTCCGCTCTTGGCTACGATGTGGAATCGCGGAAAGTAATCAGTGCCAGATTTCGCACCGCCGCGCCGATCTTTGGCCAGCCGATACGATGTTCCCGTCGAAGTTCTTTCCCCTAGAATATCGCCCGATGGCAGCGGCGTGAACGAGATACAAAAGTCTTTGAGTTCATTGAATAGGATCCACAGGGTCCTCGCGTCTTCACCTTTGCGGGCGTATCGCGGCGGTCTCATGGCGCAGTTGGCGGGACCGCCTCGGCGTAAACATTTTCATTGATTCGATCCACACCAGTCCATTCCTCGACCCGCTGCCAGATTTGCCCATTCGGGCGAGCTTCGTCCTGCGTCTTAAGCCAACGCGTCGCGTATCCAGGGTAGTCCGGTGGAAGCTGCCGTAAGTTCAACGCGACACCAGAGGTAGGCTTGGTGTAGCTATGCGTGATTCGAGTAACGATCGGAATGGAGATCCAATAGCTGTCGTTACCGCTCTCCAAGGATGCGTAGAGTTCGGGTTGTGCGCCAGTGAAGGCGGCGACGATCGCGGCGCGCTTGCCGTCATCGCGCTCGTTGAGCGCATTCTCGATTTTAGCGAATTGTTCTGCTGTCAGTGCCAAGGGTGCGGAATTGTAGCGTGGATGTTCCTTCAAGCGTTTTTGGACTCGTTCCCAACGCACTAAAATTTCCGTGCGCGGCAAGACGGGCGGCGTTGATGGCGCGACGCCATCGGCGGTCTTGAAATGAACGGTCAGTATCCCATCAGTCGTGTCGCCACGCTCCTGATCGTAAGTCTCGATTTCGAGATCGGGCGGCAGATCGGGACTCTGCGCGCCGATAATGGGCACGCTTGATAGAATTGTCTGCCATGGGGCAGCGTATTTCGCCACGGCCGTGCGCTTGCTCAATTGGCCTTGGATCTTCGGGTATCCAGCCAACAATGTAATCCCCGTAGCCCCTTTCCAAACTGGTGTTCCCATGGTTATATATTTCCAAAATTTGGATCTTCCGTATCCGCGATCTTTTCCAGAATTGGTAAAGCTTTCTCAGTCGCGGCTGCCGTACGCCGTTGCAAATCTAACTCGGGCCGCGCCCCGCCGCCAATGAAGAGACCAACTCTCTGAAATTCATCGGGCGAACCTCGTTGACGTTGTTCGCGTTGGTTTAATGGGGTCGTCAGTTCGTCCACCACGTCCTCCGCGTGCTGTTCTAACCTCGTGTCTTGTGAATTGATTTGCTTTTGCAACTCAAGCCGTTCGAGAAGCGCACGCTTGATTTTTTCTTCCAGTTCGAGAAACTCTTTACTCTCCTTATTTCCAACGACATTTTGCTGCCCGCGCAGGGACGCGAGTTTTTCATCGAGCGCATCAATCCTCTGCCCTGGTGTCGCATCGAATAGGGAAATCTGTTGATCGAGCGAGGAGATTCGATCGCGAATTGGCTGAAGTTCTCGATTCAGTTTTTCAAGCGCGACGACAGCGGCCATCGCGCTTTCCGTTGTGCTTTTGAAGGGTTTAGCTGGTTTCCCTGCAATTTCGTTTATCTGCTCGTTAAAGCCAACCATCGCATTCTCCCATCCGACCTCTGGCGCTATTGACCAGGCGCCAATTGCAGCTCCTATCGCCTTGAAGCCCTTTACGGTATCAGAGAGAACTGATGCCACGCCAGCTACGGCCGGGGCGAATGATGATTTCAGATCGAGAGAAAGTCGCTCAAATTCGTCATTGGCATCCTTTATGGACTGGATGCTCTCCGCGCTGATAATTGGGGCACTCGACCCAAGCCTTTCGATTTCCGCGCGGCCTTCGCGTAGAAGCGGAATCAAATCTCCCGCGCCACGACCAAGAACCTGGAATACATCCGCCATGGCTTGGGTTTTATTTTCAGACCGGGCCAGTCCATCCGCGATCGCCAGAAACATTTCCTCGGGAGACGCCTGTTGGATCATCTCAGCGGAGATCCCTAAACGATTGAAGGCGGAAGTTGTCTCTTCCGATCCCCCGCGCGCATCAGCAATACTACGGATCAAGTGTTGGATGCCACCCGTCAGGCTTTGCATGCTTGATCCCGATTGGCTCGCCGCAAAACCGAGGCGTTGTAACGAATCCGACGAAATTCCCAACCGCGCAGATAGATTTGCGATTTCGTCCCCTGTGTTGATAATTCTCCTGGCAAAATCGATGACAGCCCCAACGGAGAACGCCGTGGCAATTGACGTGCTGAGTGGGGCGAGTTGCCCGACAAAACTTTGTAGCTGGCTCTGCGCGCGCTGTAGAGGCGCGGTGAAATTCGCCGTACTCAAATGCATGATGGCTTGAAGCGTCACGCTCATGGTGGATCACCTGTAAATATTTCCACTAATTCCGCTTGTGTGTACGAAAGCCCCCTGGGCTTATTGCCGTACCGCTCGTTGATTGCTGCATATAGCGCAAATACTATTGCCAGCGGCATCTCCATGACGACCTCCAGCGACCAACCATATTCACTGCACACCGTATCAATAAGCACCAATGCCCAACCTACCCCAGGGCTTCGCCCTGGGGCCCCGCTAAAGGGCCTCGGCCCCCCTCGCCACTCAGGATTGTTGAAAGTCCTTGGGAAATCGCCTCCTGGATTTTTTTGCCGAGTGTTGGTAGATCAGAAACCGGCACCCGATCCATAAATCCCCATACGGCGTCATCGAATTGTAAATCGCCTCGCCCCATGGCTGTTCGGATTTCCTTGAGGGGCATCGCGAAAACGAATGCTGCGCGGGCGACATCGATGTCCGTGACATCAGCGTATTTTCCATCTGGCTGCATCTTTAGGTAGGGCGAGTTGAGCTTTTGCAGAATCATAACTCTCGCCGCCGAAAGCGGAAAAAGATTCAAGTCCCCAACCTTGATAGCCTTCGGGAAGAATCCATTGAGTACAACCTTGGGCGTGTTGACCGCCGCCGAAGCCACGACTGCCCCGGTGGTGGGTATGGCCTCTTGGTTTGGTTCTTCGGGCATAAACGTACTCAGCTCGTTATGTCAGGATACTTGGTGCCGCTGACGCGCAGAATGCGCAGCTCTTCATTCGCCCAAACGTGATTGATGTCGTCCACGATCACGACGTCCACGCCGCAAATCTTGATGAGGGTGCCGCGCGCGGGCGGGGAAATCGCGGCCTGCATCAAGAGTTCGATCTCGCACTTATCCTGCTCGTCGTAATACACCGCGATCTTGGTGTAGCCGTCAGTACCGTTATATTCCTTTTTCTTGCCGGTATGTTGCCGGGAAGCGGAGAGAACCATCGCGGTGCCGTAGGTACCAGCGACGCCTGCGGAATCTTTTCGCGCCCCAGCGCTGGACCATTCAACGTCGCTCGGTAAACCTTTGATTGTGGGTGTGCCCATAGTGTTATCCTTTCTAGGTTGTTTGCGGCAGATTACTGTGCAGCGTGAAATTCATTTCGTAGGCGTCGAGCGGCAGATCGCCCGGTACCGCAAATTCATCGGCGCCCTGGTATTCCAAATTCACGTCCGTATCGTCCGCTGCGTAAGTCAGCTCGCGGCATTTGGCGCGCACCTCGCTAAGAAGCTTGTAGAGCGGCCCCTGGGTACCGCGGGCGATCGTCAGATGCGCGCCTTGTTTGATCGCCAGCCCGCGATTGTAGCTGATGATGACTTTGATGCGATTCTCGACGATGCCAACGGTGGCGTGGCCGCTGACCTCCTTATCGCCGCCCCAAGCGATGATCACGTGGAACCCACCCGGCCCATCGGCTAGAATTTCATAGACGTGGAACGGATCCTCGGCAATCGAGAGAGCGCCTTTTTTCGCCTCCACGTAGGCGCGTAGATGCGTTTCCAGCGTCGTTAGAATTTCGTCGGGTCGTAGTGGCATGATTACACCATCGCGTAGCCCGACGCGCTATGCAGTCGGGAGTCTTCGGAAATGATCGAGATCGGCGGTTTGGCGCGCGGAATATCCACAGCCAGCGCGGCCTCGCCGATCGCAATTTTTTTGAGCAAACCGCGCAGCTCGTCGGCCTGTTTGGTAAATGGATTTTTTTCGCCTTTACCCAGGCGTCGGCTGATCACTTTTTCGCAGGCGAAAATCAACGCGGCGTGCAGGATCAGCGGCGGGATTGGGGAGACAAACGGCACGGCATACCGTCCCGCCATCAAACCGTCAATTTCATTTTGCACCTGTGTCTGGATCGTCGTCCAGACGGATGCGTCCACGGCGCCGTCCTCATTATCGTCGAGGGCTTGGGTGGCGAGCGTCTGCGGAATCTCGCTGTAGATGTCGCTTTGTTCGACGTAGGCCATGTTTTTTGCTCTAAAGTTTTGGGGCGGTTACTGCGGTCGCTCTGACCACGGCAACCGCCCCGACTCATTTGGGCATTCCCAAAAACCGATTACGGCCCGGTCGTGCCGTCTGAACCCCAGGCGAACTCAGGCAATCCGTAGCCTGCATTACCGCGGTAGTAGCCTTGGTTGATGAATTGTTTTTTCAGCACGACGTAGCTGTCTTCCGGGTCGGTAACAGCGAGCGCTGTCGGCTGCCGCTCGATCTGGACGATCAACGCGCGGACAGGGTAGCCAGCCTCGATCACAAACCATTTTTCCTTGTGGGTTGCCCCGCCAAGTTTCGGCAGTACAAGCACCTTTCCTGTACCTTTGTTGACATTCGAGTCGCCGCCATTTTGAAACTCGGCCTCAAGAATGCGCTTCGCCAAGCCTTCGTTCTCAGGACTCACACACAAAGCCAAGTCCCGACCAAGATTCATCGGGCGACCTTCGCTGTTCTTGATACCACGCAGCGCGGCGCGCGCGGCCTCCCAGTTGCCGGCGGACAATTTCTTCGTGTCCTTATTGGTGAACTTCGTGCCGCCTTTGACTGGCTCGTGGTCGGTATCGAAGAAATTTTTGCCCGTATAGCACTTGGTCGTGAAGCCATTGATCAGTAGATCTGAAACCAAGTCATCGGGATGTTGCGCTGTGACCTGCGCCATCATTTGAATCTGCGGCTTCAACAAGCCGTAGGTATCGCGCTCGACGAGCTTGACTGGCAGGCCGATCGTGACTTCCCACTCCTTATTGGTGATGGTAAATTTCTGCGTGCTCAAGTTCTTGACTTGAATCTCACCAATCAATTCCCGCACACCGGGTATGGCGGAGAGAAAGGCGTAGTCTTCACTATCGCCAGAAGATTGGGTCTCCATGGCGATGCGCCGCCATGTCAACTCGCGGATTCCCTGGAAGGCTTCCTCGAAGATGACCCGATACCCTTTGAAGATCTCTTTGACGTTTTCTTTGGTGACAAGCATGGTGGTGATTTCCTTTCAGATTCGTGAGTTACACTAAACCGCGCAGCCGCAAGGCGGCGTGCATATTGCGGACATCATCCGCGAGTTCTTCGGCCTTGTCCCGAAGCGCGACGACTTCTGCTTGAGTATATGTTCCGCCGATCGCCAACGCTCCAATTTCGTTGTCGGCATTACCGAGCGTCACGACTGTCCCGCGAACACCGTTCAAGCTTTGGTCAACCCAAACTCCGCCGTCAGCGACTTCAAGAACCAAACCCGCGACAATCGCATTCGTGCCGATCGCTTCCTGGACGGTATTGTCATCCTCGATATAACACACCTTGGCCTTATCATCGGCATCCACGGCATTCGTGCCGCTATTGTTATATTTGAACACCCCGCGCTTGACGTTGATCGTCAAATCGCCAGCCGCTCCACTGGAGTTATCAATGAACTCCTCAGCGCGGCCAATGACGGTCAAGCCAGCCGTATCGGCTGCTGGCTTTGCGTTTCCGCTGGCGTCAATGGCGACCATCGTGCCCGCGTAAATTTTTGTTGAAGCGGCGACAGGTAGATTTACGACTTCGCCTGCGCGCTCGGGTGTGTTGATGTCAGCGGTTGCAGCAGCCATGTTTGTTCAATTCCTTTCTGGTTTCTGTGTTAATTCTGTGCGTGCTTTTTCCATGCCTCATCTGAGATTCCCAAATTCTTTTGCACCTCTGCACTCAGGCCGGTTGCGCCGAGCGTTGATGCCAGCGCCTTTACGTGCTCCGGCGTGCGGCGACCGACCGGCACAGTGACGGGGAGTTTACCGACCAGCGCCTTGAAGTCAGCCATTGGCAACTTCGAAGCCTCGTCGGGCACGACTTTGCCCTCGGCCAGCGCCGCGGCGAGAATGACTTCGCGCTCACGTTGATCGTCGCGCGCTTCCAGTGCGGCGATCTTGTCGGTGAGCGGCTTGAGGGCGACTTCAACCGCGCCGGCAAAAACCTTTACGTCGCCGAGATTCGCGGCTTTGACGGCCGCTTCGATCTCCGCGTCCGTCGCGTTGGCATTGAGTTTGAGCAGGCCGATCAAAAGGGTCTTGTGATCCATGGGATTCTCCGTGTTTTTTGCTGCGAGCGTGTGAAGCGCCGCAACAAGTTGCTGTTTGGCCGGATCCACCTTTACCGCCATACCGACCAGGGCGTTGTTGCCCAAAAGGGTCAAATCGTTCTCTTCACCAAAGACGACATCCACAGTCGCTTCGTGATCCCCAGTGCGAAGAATCGCGCTGCCGACTTTCCGTTTTATGGTTTCGCCAGCGGCCGTCAACATCTCGACCGTCCGGCGCGCGGTGATACCAATATCTTCAAGAAGCCTTTTTGGAAGAACCGAGAGGGTCGCGCCGGTATCAACTATGGCGGAGACCATCTCAAAGGATTTCTTGTCGTCGGCGGGATGAACGACGGTGAGCTTGACGGAAAAAGGGTTTGCATGAATCGCACTCGCCATCAAAACTTTGTCGCTCTGTTTGTCGTTCATCGCGCGCGAGACTACGCGCAATGGCGGCGATGGTCTAATCGCCGTGCGCGCGATGCTCCCGATGCGCGCGCGAGTGTTTGTGCGGGGAAACCGTCAGGGACGGCGCATCAGCGCGGCGACTTTCGCCTTTACGGCCGCCTCGATGCGCCGCTGTGCGAAATCCGTCATGCGATTTCCGATGAAGGGAAAAAACGGCCGGGCCGGGATCGTGACTTTTTTGCGAAAGAAAACTTGACCGCCGCTGATGAACCGCAACACCTTCGCACTCTTCGGTCGTATCACGCCACCGAGTTGATGGATCGCGGCGTATTTGCGATCGCTGCCGACCGTCACAGAATCATTCGACACGGACGTGATGCGGATGGATTGTTTCAGCGGACCATTCTTATAGAGAGTGGCTGGGCTACCGTCTCGCTTGGGCGGCCACGGCGCCGCGCGAAGATTCGCCTCCCGAAACGAGCGCGCGGTAGTGGCCACCAATGACGCGCCCATCGCTTCGAGAATTGGTTTGCGGTCTCGAAACCGGCGCGCCATCGCCGCCAAGTGCGGACTCAACGTGTCTTTAATTTGGATGCTCATTGGTTTTTACGTTTTCTATTTCGGGACTAAGAGCTTCGTACTGGCGTCGCTTGGTTGTAGGGGTTGTCGAGAATCGCTTCGAGCGCGCGCAAAGCTTCGTGCGGATTCATCTCGGCAAGATTTTGGCGGCGAATGGATAACTGGCGATCGCGGATCATTTTCAAAATGGCTCCGCCGACGCCTTCCTGCGACCAACCATCGGTATCATCGAAGGTCAGGAAGCCGGTGATTTCCGGCTTATCCTCACCTGGGTTGAAAAATTGTACTGTGCTCTTCATTTGAACTCCCAGTTTATCTCACCATCGGAATCTAAAAACTCCTTGATCCGCCCCAAAAGTTTGTCCTGAAGCTCCGTAGAAACTTCCTCTCGAAATGCGATCTTGTCAAGCTTGCGCTCGACCTCATTCACGGTTTTCCTGCTAAATTTAGCGACGCCACCCTCGTCTGTCTCACGACTGATCTCTTCCAACGCCGTACTGCGGAATCGCTCACCACCGGCGATATTCAGATCGAACCCAACCAACTTGCCATCCGCAGTGACCAAGTAATTTCCGCTATGGCCATCCTGCTGTCCGATTACATAATCAATGAACGCCACCCGCTCCCATTGTTGACGATCGATTTCAGATCGCGGTGACGAATGGAGTGCCACACCTTCGGTAAAAGCCGTTCGTAATTCAGATCCATCCTTATTGATGGATGCTGGCGCCACAACCTCCCAGCCCAGCGCGCGCGAAATATCATCGGCGGCGATTTGAAAGGCAGCCCCGTTTCTGCTGGAATCTTTATGAAATAGAGGCCCCTCCAAAAAATCTTCGTACCCCAAACCTTCGATTGGTTTTCGGACAGCGACAGTACCATCTTCCAATGTGATCTTGTCCGAGCGCGATACTCCCTGGGAGATTGCCCCGCGATGTTTACGCTTCACATCCTCGCTGCGCAATGAATCGCGCGTTGCCAGCGGCGGGCGTTGCTTTTGATTCAGCCAATTCCAAACGGTTTGATCGCGTTCATTTACGATCTGACGTTTAGCCCACTGCTCGAAGCTATCAAAAACAGGGGCATCCCATTGGCCGCGAAGCTTTTGGATCGGCACGCGCAAATTGCCTGGCTGCCAAACAAATGGCGCTTCCACGCCTTTGTCGCGCGGACTGCGCACGTCAACGACTTGCGTAGGACCGCGCGCGATTCGCCCGTTGACTTCTAGCTGGCGCTGTAACTCGCCTTCGAGTAGCGATCGCTTGTCGCCATCCAAATCCTTTTCCGCCTCGCGAATCTCGGCGACTTCCTCGGCATCGAGCGGCACGACCAAACATCGGCAGCCCCAATCCCATGGCGGATAATGATCGTTCCAAAAGGGCGAATCGGCGGGAAGAATGACGCCATCGAGCGCGGCGTGTTCATCGCGCACATGTTCATCACCAACGGTTTGATATTTCCAAAACGGCAGGGCATCTTTCTGCCGATTCATCACGTTGAATCGCGCGGCGCTGTAGGCTTGGAATCCGTGGGTGCGCAAAAGAATTTCGGCACGGCGCTCGGCGGCCTCGGCGCTGGCCGCACGCGATTCCTCGTCGGCATCAGGATTATCGAATAGACCTTCATTGGCGAGGTCATCGGCGATTTGTTGCTTGATCGTGTCCCAATCGCCGCCTGCGGGCAGCTCGGCGATCTTGTCGCGGATACTCTGCATCGCGTTCGCGCCCTCGATGCCGCTGATGGTAAACGCCCGCGCCTTCAGCTCGGGTAGAAGCTTGTTGAAAACCTCGCGCGAGACAACGGGTTTATCGGCGATGAACTTGATCGCCTCTTCGTGCGGCACAGGTCCGAAAAGAAATTCAGCCATTGGTTAATTCCTTGACCGGTAGTTCCACGTGGCGGGGGTTTTTGGCGCGGGCATTCAGCGCCAGCTTTTTCTTTTTGCAGGCGACACAATTTTCGGAGTGACCGTCGCGTCCCTCCTCGACATCGCCCATGCCAATGTATGCCCATTTGCCGCAAAGCGTTCGGCCATCATCAGTTACATAATGGAATCGTGGGTTGTCCCGAAAAGGCGTCGGGTTCCACCAGCCTGTTTTTGATTCGCTCATCGTCCCTCCGTGAGTTGGAGTTTGGGTTCGTCGTTGGATTCCATTGGCAGATGGATCCGCGTTTCGCGACCGATGGCGTAGCCGCGCATGGTGGCGGCGGTGACTTTTACGGCGCGATGTTTTTTCTGTTTCAGCTCGCCGAAGTTTTTGGCGATGTAATTTTGCCGCGAGCAGACCAACGCGTTGTGTTGCGACATAGTTTGTTTGGCGGCGCGGTCCTCGTCGAGTTGCGCCATAATGCCCGAAGCCATTCCGAAAATGAAATTCCTGTTGTTGCGACAGCGCCCGCGACGAGTACGCCAGGCAACTCCGAACTCGCGGATCACGAAGATGAATACGTGCCTGGCAAGCTCGATGCGGTGCGGCAAACCAACCACGACGAGGACATATTCGATTCCGCCCGGCAAAATCATTCCATCGAAAGCGAATGAACTTCGTCGTTGGCTGAAGAAAACGTCCACGTCGAAATAATTCTTGAGAATTGTCGCGCCCCAACTATGGCTATAGCCTTTGCGTAAGCCGATCGCTATTTTGATGTGGGCGATTGTTTTGTGGGTTTGTTCCTCGTTGGGATTGAGTTGCGCGAGGTCTATATCGTGTTGATCGGCAAGCTTCTGGGCCATCCTCAAAGCGGTTGCGATTTCGGCGGGAGATCCGCCGCGCTCGATCCGTAACAATTTTTTGATTTTCTCCTCGATGTTCATTCCGCTTTCTTGGATTCGAGTGCGTCTGCCATCATCCCAATTCCCTTGATGACTTCGCGGGCGGATTTTTCGTCACCCATGATGACCACCTGTTTACCGTCGTACTTGATCATCGAGACCGTAAATCCCGATGCGTCGAAAACACTCATTAGAAATTCGTTCGGGATGCCATAGGCAACCGCAAGGCGTTTGGATTGGTTCAGCATTTTTTCGCGTTGAATATCGCTCATTTCCCGCCCTCCTTTAGGATGAAGCCTTCACGACGCATCGGACCGACCCGCTGTAAAACGATATTCATCGAGATGTTCTTGTCATAAAATCTGGTGACAATCGTTGGCGCTTTGGCTTTTGATTGTTTTGGGAGCCTTAACAGAAGCGCGGCTTCGGCGACCGTCTCGGCTTCAATATCAATCTCGTAACCGTATTCGCGTTCGATTAGGTTAATTTTCACTCTGTTCCTTTGTGATGTTGGCTTTGGCTTGCCGCCCGATTCGCTCGATGTTTTCCATTGTCGCCTTTGATTCCTGCGCCTGACGCGACCATACCGGCAAGCCCCATTCGAGTTCGCGCGATTCGGGTTTGATGTATGGCAGACCGAGCGCCTTAAAGATGTCGATTTCGGTCTCGCTGGCGATAAGATCGCTGCCGCGAAAGACGCCGGTGTATGGCGACCATTTAAGGCCGAGTTTTTTGGCGTACTCACACAAATGTATGTTGTGGTCCTTGCTGCCGGTGCGACAGACCAACAAGCTGCCGAAATTGTGGGTGCGCGGCGTGAATAGCCCGGCCTCAATGTATTGCGCCAGCCATATATCTATCTGTGTGCCGCTCCCGCCAAGTTGCACGCCGAAATTTTGATCGCCGTCTGTGATGACCGTACAATTCTGCGCGCACCGGGCTTTTAGTCCGGCGACATCCTTGGGCAGAGCCACGAGATCAACATCGCCAACCGTTGGCCGCGCGCGCCGGATGCTACCCGCGATCTCGATGCGTTCGCAGAATGGCGAGAGCACATTGAGGATTTTCGCGGCGAGCCTGCGCGCTTCGGCCAACGGAATGCGTTGTTTGGTCTCTGCCATTTGTTATCCTTCGCGCGGCCAATCCAAATAGGCCATCACCGTTAGCGCGCTTACGATGGCAACTACGATTGTCGCGCCGATGCGCCAATCCACCCAGATCGCCAAGAGCGCCGCGGCGATCATTCCGGCCACCAAGCTCAAGATCACACAGTCTTTTATGTTCATCGTCCGTGCCTTTCTAGTTCGAGGTCAATTTCCCGCGCCCACGTCTCGCACATCTGCTCGACGGCATCGCGCAGCGGGCCGCGCAGATCCGGCGAACCGACGAGCCAATCGAGGTAGAGCACGTCATTCTCGGCGATCCATCCGAGCGTCTTTCCCTTGTGTTTGCCAAACGGCATCAAAAATGTATCCACGTCATTCATATATGGTCTCAAATTTCAACCACATGGTATCGCGGTGTGCGGCGAATTGACTTTTATCACCCCATCGCGGCTTTGTGCGTTTGCGAGCGGCGACGCGAATTTCGGCGTTTTACGAGGTTTTTTCATGGTCGCGTGTTTAGCCAATGGCGCGCTTGTACGAGAGCAACCTTTGTTTGGTCCAATATTCTGGGTCGTTGAAGCATTTCTCGACGTGCTCGAATACGCTTATGATGTCCACATAGTACGCGCTGGGGCTTACCTTGCCGCCGCGCACGAAACCCGAAATGATCAGACGCTTGAGCGTGTTGTAATCCACCCCAATGCCGAGATTGCTGGGCAGATCGCGCGTGAGGCGCACGTATCGGCGCTGAATGCTGGCGATGGCTTTGTACGTTCCATCGCCCTGCGGAACGAGTTTGGCGATGGCGATCGTGGGCACGTTTTCAGGCGGGATCGTCACGAAGTTTTTTCCGGGGGCGATCTCCACCTTTTTCCTGATCGGCCAGATGGTTACATTGTTTTTAGGGTCGGGCGTTTTCTCTTTTGGCATGGTCTAATGGTCTCCTTTTAAGCACAGATTTTTAATGGTAGTTGCGGCGTGAGCGCCTCGCGCTTATGCCGCTCAAATTGTTCGATGGCCTTCTCTTCCGAAATTGCGCTATAAACTCCGCCTGTGGCTACTCGCCCGACCAACTCCACCAAGCCGAGATCAACCAATTCGGTCGTTCGTGGCCGCACTGTGAGAATTGAAATGCCCGACAGAGCGGCGAGCTGTTCGGTTGTGCCATCGCCGAATTGTCTCCAGGCATTGAGCACCGCCAAGCGCTGACCACTCACTCGCGCCTGTAGCGACGCCCACGTTTCATTGCGTAGATCAATGGGTTTCATGGTTGCCCCACGGGACATGCACTTGGAAATTCAATACTGTATTTCAACGGCCCTGTGTAACTGTTGGCCGCTCGATATTTCTGGATCGCTTTCATTACGCAGCGACAAGGCTTCCGCCTGAAACCTTTCGGCTCAAAGCCGCTGCCACGACAGCGGATACAATTCGCGCCGGGTGTGATTTCAAGCTTAGGCATGGTGGCGGGTTGGAGGTCGGCTTTGCCGCTCCCACAACAATCATCACAGGTGATCGTCTCGGTAGCAGACATGCGAATCGTGCCGCTGCCGTTACACGCGGGGCATTTGGATTGCTCGCTCACGCAGCCTCCCTGTGTTGCCCGCCAAACGGCGCGGCGGGTAAAGCTTTCCTTCGGTTGCGAACGGTATAGACCAGCGCCCAGATTTGTTTTTCGGTGGCTTCGTGGAGCGCACAGTTATATTGACGGCGACAGATCGCGCCGGGGTAATTAAGTGTTAGGCCGCGCTCCCGGCAGTTTTTTTCCAAATTGGCAAAAGCGATGCGGCGTGGATTGGTTTGGTGCCGGTCCATTGCCGCCTGCGCGCGTTTTGATTCGCCCAGGAGCGAGAAGAAATGCGCCTGGATCGGTAAGAAATCTTCCTGCGTGGCGATCCGAAGGCTGTCTTTTCCCACGGCAACTTCCGTTTGAAATCGCCGCCACTCGTCGAAGCCAGACAACCCCAACGCGCTGGCTTCTTTCTGGCCGATGCTATCCCACGCGCGACGCGCGAGCATGGCGATTGTCGCCTTTTGCGAGTTGGATAGCGGGGCGCTCATTAGGGAATCGTTGAACCGTTAAATGGTTGAGGCGTTAAATTGAATGGCGCGCGGGAAATACACCGGCGCGCCTGAATCCTATGGATTCGTTCGTTGTGGATTACATCGCTGTGATGCTGGATCCAGCGCACCAACTCGCCGCGGTCGT
Organism: uncultured Verrucomicrobiota bacterium; assembly: GCA_964348665.1. Lineage (GTDB taxonomy): Bacteria > Verrucomicrobiota > Verrucomicrobiia > Palsa-1439 > CAYGDP01 > CAYGDP01. The sequence goes on along the minus strand of CAYGDP010000001.1, from coordinate 106,740 downwards.
CCCCACCGCGCAGCTTGCCGCAGTACGGACACTCAGCTTGATACCGAATGTTCGCATTAGCGGTAATGCGGTCAAGCGGCGCGGTGGTTTCCATTATTTCACCTTGAGTTGCTCAGCGCAGGCCGGGCAGTCGTTTTCCTTCGGCGTCTGGTCTTCGTCGTGCGGCGCCGTGGGTCTCTGCCATTGGCGGCAGAGGCTCAATGACCAACGATAGTAGTGCCGACCTGCTGGCATCTTCGTGGTGATCCAGCCCTCCGTTTTTACGGTTGGCGCTGAATCGGTGACTTCTGTTTTTTCTTCTGGCATGGTGCGTTCCTTTCTGGTTATGCGGCTTTGGCGACGGGTTCGCCGACTGGCTCCCGTTTGATTTCGATGAAGAAAGCTTCGTCCTGAACAATGCGGACGCCGAGATCTTCGATCGTGTATTCGCCGTGCGGTCCATTGAGTTTCTTGTCGCGGTCGGCGAGGATGGCTTCCTTGTTGGCTTCTTCTTTGACGCGGACGTACTTTGCGTTGAGGGATAGCGCCTTGATTTTTTCGAGCACGATCGCCCAGGTCAGCTTGAGCTTGGTCTTGACTTGCGGTTGGCCGAATCGGAATCCCACAGAGCCGTGGACTGTCTCGATGGATTTCTTTTTCCCGAATTGATCGGGATGGCGTTCCGCCCAATCTTTGAGGACTTCGGTGCAGACTTCGATCTTCTCGCTGAAAGATTCGATTTTGCCTTCGTACTTTTTGCGGATCTCGTTGATTCGCAACTCCATCTCCGCGTTGAGTCCGTCGCGCTGGATGGTATGTCTCGCCAGCTCGCCTAGACATGCCTCCATGTCCTCGCGTTGCTCGACGGGTTTGATTGTGATGCGTGTCTTGTTCATGCTGCTTTCCTTTCTTGTTTTGGTTGATTAGAAGCGAGCTGAGTCGTTGCCGATGAACTGGCGTCCACCGTGGCCTTCAAGGAGGTAAAGGCTGGCTCCGGCCCAGCTCGCAAAAGTCGTTTGAGTGTCGCCCGGCCTTCGTCCCGCTGTCGCGTGACTTTGGCGAGGCAAGCCCATTTGGGTGGGCGCCCGGGGCCACCGGGCTGCCATGCATCGCCACCGCGGTTGCGTTGGCGCCAGCGGTTCCGCTTATCCTGACAATCGTCGCAATGAATCGTATAGAGATTCCGCACGTCGCCGCAATCGGCGCAGCGGCCCGCCGTGATCATACGTCGCCGCCACCGGGCGTGGCGACGCGACGCGAGCGGCGCGGGGCGCACGATCCCCGCCGCCGCTGCGTCGTGTTCATCCCGCCCACGCGTGGGGGACGGGAGATTTGTTTCGGTGATCGGGTTCATCGTTCCTTGTCAATATCCCTGGCGGTTTTGTGCCATTCGGCAGTGATCACGTTTCGCAAAACCTCAATTCCCTCCTCGATTCCACGCTCCGCGATGATGCGGAGAAAATATTCACTGCCGAGGTCGGCATGTTTGAGGTTGGCAACCAGACGATCCTGGTGGCGCGGGTCCATCATTTGCATTTTTTTTCGGGCGTCAAAAGTCATTCGCGGTCTCCTTGGGTTAGCGTTTATCAATAGTCTGGCTCATGGCCTTCACAAAAACTTCGAGTGTCATCGGGTCGCCATCGGCCAGGCGTGCGGCGCGGCGCACGACGAGTTTGACGAAGGCCAGATGGCCGCGCCGCACGGCTTGATCGCGCAACGCGGTGGCGGCTTTGTGTAAATCTCCATTTTCCCACGTGAGGCGGCGCTTGAGAATTTTCTCCACGTCGTCGGCTTCGAGGCGGTCGAGGCGGATGCGTTCGAGCAGACGGTTGTGGACCAACTGCATTGCCTCGAAATACGCGCTCGATTCGAGACGCGCCTGAAGCGTGTCCATCGCCAGCAAAATGATTTCGCCTGGCGTTTGGTTGATGATCGTCTTGACGAGGTTCAGCGTGCGCGGGCCGAGGTGATGGGCTTCGTCAATCACCAGACAAACGCGCGGCGCCGACAATCGCTCGATGACTTTGCGTTCACAGTCGCGGAGTTGTAGCGGCGTCTGCTCGATGCCGACGGCGTTGAGGATGCCGCCCATCATGGCGCGCAGCGATTCTTTCCAAGTCTCGTCGGCCTCGCAGAAAATAATCCGCCGCCCAAATTTCTGCGCCAACAACTTCACCGCCGTCGTCTTGCCGCTGCCCGATGGTCCTTGAACGATGATCAGGCGATTGTTACCGTCTTCGCGGAGCGCCTCGGTGAAGGCGCCGCGTAACCGCATGAAGCCGCTGAGATCGTCGTAAATCGGTTCGTTGTCTTTGCTGCGCGTTTGGAGCGCGACAATCTGCTCGCGAACTTGGCGATACTCGACGATCCATTTAGGGACGTTGAGTTCGACGATGTTTCCAGACAGGAACTTTGTCCACGTCTTCGTGCTGCCGAGTCCGGGGAACTTTTTCACCAACGCGTTGTCGCTGAGGTCTTCGGTCGTTTGATAAGCGTAGATGAATTGTGTCAACTCCCGGATCTCGGTATCGAGATCGCCATACTCGCCTTCGGTGGGCGGCATTGGGAGGTTCGGTTTTTTATCGCGACTCAATGCTGTTAGGCAATTAGGGCAGGCTTTATCGGGTTGGTCTGCCACTAGATCACCGCCATCGCCGTGGTAAATCCATTTCCCGCAGGCCGCTCCGCGATCTGCCGTCGCGTAATGATGTACAGCGCGAACGCCAGCCATTTTGGTCGGCATCCACCAGCCCATCTTCACTGCTTCAGTTGTCTTGCTCATGGTCTCCTTGATTTTGTGTTTACGATTCTTCGATCACGACACCTTGCTCGCGCAGGGCGTCTTCGTTTTCCTTGATGCGATTGCGCGTCTCCGCCTCGTCGTATTCTGGCGTCGCGCGGCGGCGTGGCGCGGAAATAACGGGGGCGGCACTTGTGGGCGCATTTTGCAAACGGTCAGTTTGCGGCCCGCTCGCCCCCGAAATCTGTTGGGTCTCGATCCGCTGCGTGTTGCCGTAGGAATCGCGCGCGATGGATTCGCGTCGGCCGCGCGTACCTGCCGCTACGATGGCGCGGAACTCGGTGCGCGCCGCCGCGTTGGCTTTGCGCCGGGCCAGAAATTGCTGCTCATCACGGCTCATGGAAATCTGCGGGGCATCCTCGGCCATCGGGGCGAGCAAAATCTTCTCGCTAAATTTGAGACCGAATCGGTTCCGGCTGCCGGTCTCGGCGCTGAAAACGTGGCAGCCCTCGTGGGCGCGCCCGGGATGGAACGCAATCAACACCGCATAGCCTTGTTCTAGGTGCAGATCCTCAACGCCGTTGACGCGAAATCGGAACGGCAGGGGATAATGATTGACGCTGACCTCGACGTGACCTCCGCGCACAGTGGCCGAGCGCTTGATGGGGCAGAATCGCCACAATTGATCGGCTGGAATTTCCCGTTTGGTTGCCGCGGCGTAAAGATCGTTGGGAACTACGACATCGCGTCCGAAGGCACGGCGTTGTTTGGCGCGGGCATCCGCCGCGCGAGCGGTTTCGAGCAGGCCATCGGCACACTCGGCAATGTTCCAGAATTTCGCGGCGGCCTCCGTGTTTCCTTTTTGGGCGGACAGGAAAAGTTTTGTGGCGGCCTCGAACTCGCTCCGGCTGCGACCAATGCTGGTGGATTTGTGGGCGTTGATGGTTTGGAGGAGATTGAAGTTAGATTCGATGCCGCCTTTGCCGCGTGATTTGAAAACCTTTTGGATGCGCATCAGCGCATCGAGGCCGCCCCAACGGGAGCCATCGGGCAGCTCAAAGCCGTCCACCCAGTTGTTGTCCCACACGCCGCGCTCGATACGCCAGATGGTCGGCAGCCCGAATTGAAGCACGCAGTTGAAAATGTGGTCAGCGATATCCTCGACGCGATAGGCGTCCTTGGCGCGGCCCAATGGAGTCGTGCCGATCCATTTGGCGCTATAGACATCCTGCGTCCAAAGAGTTTGGCGACCGAGTTTGGTCTCGCCGGTGTCGGCATCCACGTAGGAAAACGGTTCGTTGACGGACATATCGTCCGATTCCCAAATCGTGTTTGGGGCGAGTTCGATCTGGTTGCCCGCTTCATCCACGATGAAGTTGCCGCGCCGCTGGCAAAACTCGACCTCCTGAAAATGTTTGCAGCCGCGGAACAAGGCTTCATCATCGGCGGTTACATGACCCGCGCGCCGGAGCGACATCGGCCAGTTGGGAATACGGCGATCGCGCGCGGCACGGTCCTGGATGGCGAGGATTTTCGCGCGCGTCTCGGGGCGGCACTCGCGCGACTGCGTGAAATCGGGAATCGCCGAGGCCAGGCTGCCGCGCACCAGCCGCCAATATCGCAGAGCGGCGGCTTCGTCGTCGGTCAGATTGAAGTCCGCTTTGCGCCCGCTGTTGGTGGATTGAGGGATAAGCGCCGCATCGCCGCCTTTTCGAAATACCGATACCCACCGATATAGCGAGACTTTATTCTCGCCGAGCCTGCGCGCGACGGCTGCATAGCTGCCGCCCTGATTCAACAGAGGGATGGCGGCGCACACGATTTGATTGCGTCGCGTCAGTTCGCGGGTTTGTGTATCAGTCATCGCGTCTCTCCTTTTCGCGCACGGATCGCGCGTTCCAATGCCGGCAACCATTCGTCGGGGAAAGCGCCAACAAGCGCATCGGCAGCTTTGTGGGTTAGTTTGAGCCGATCGGCTTTACTGCCGATTTTCTCCCAATGTTTGAGGCGATGAACGCCTAGCTCGATCCAATCGCCGACCAGATCTTCAAAGGTGCGCTGGCTGTCTTTGCGGGCGACGCCTTTGGTTTTGTCGCGACCGCCCGCTGCGCTACGAACATTCCAGAGGCTCATATCCCCGCTAAAAATTTTGGGCTCAAATTCAGCCTTCAAATCAGGGCGTTTGGCGAACAATTCTCGAACATCGCGAGCTTGTTCAAAGGTGTCTTTTGAGATGCCTAAACGGGTTGAAAAATCACTCGCTTTCATAGCGAAAGCCGAGCCACTCGGCTTAGCTCCCGTCCTACGCTGTCGCCCCTCAGCGGCGGCTTTGTCGTAGAGCGGTAACGCGATGTAGGCCAGCGCGCTTTTGGTAAAGTGACGGCGGGCAAGAAGGGAATCCAAGATGATGCTCGCGGCCTCGGTTTCCTCTCGGATTACAACCGGCACAGTGGCGAGTTTTAGAGTCTTCGCCGCGCGATGCCGATGGCGGCCATCGAGGATTTTATAGCTGGCGTCCGCCAAGATTGCCTGGTCAATTCCGCGCTCCCGAATGCTCTCGATTAACGCGACATTTTGGGATTCATCCTCCGCCGTCATCGGTACGAGTTCAGTCAAAGGATGCGGAACAAGAAGTTCTGGGTTGATGTGTTGAATTTTTCCGTTGGCGTTCATTTTCCTCCATGTTTTCCGACGAGGCCAGCCATGCCGAATTTGTTGTAAGCCCTGATCCAGATCAGCGCGTTGCGGCGATTCGTCTGATTCAGGCTACAGGCGACGCCAAATGATGCGCCGCGCCGCATCGTCGCGCGAATACCACGAAGCTTTCGCAGCCGATACAGGGCGGTTTTCAGATTGCGATTTGCCGTGCTGATCGGTAGCAGGCGGCGATCTAAAATCTCGGTTAAGTAACTCATGGTTTTGTCTCCTTGGTAACTACGAGTTGTCGAAATAGGTTTGGCCGGTGAATGAAAAGATGCAGGATGCGCCCGAGCGTGGGTGGCCGTTGGCGGTTGCCTAACACCTCGATTACCATCGGCGCGTAATCCACAAGCAAAACACACCGATGCAAAACACAGTTGCCACAGGTGCAATCGTTGATGGATACATCCTGCACCAACAGGGCTGGGCCGCGACGGAAATGAGATGGGGGCGTTGGTGTGGGTGTCATGGGGCGCAGAAAAAGTTTTGGGTTGACCCGCATGGCGAGTGGGGAGCGTGCCGGGATTGGCGGCGCGAATCGAGGAGCGTTGCTCGCCGTGCGCGCGGTGCTCGCGTGGATTTAACCCCGGAATCCCCATTGATCGGGGCGTTGATCATGCGCGCGCAGCTTCCTCGTGAAGGTTGGCGCTGGCGCGTAAGAAATCGGCCTGTGCACGGCGGCGCTCGCGTGCCTGACTCGTGCTGAAACTGCCGCGATAGCGCGAGGGAAAGCGAATGATGTTGGCGGCGGGTTTACTGGTTTCGGACTGACTCCTTGCTCCTGGTTTTTTCATGGATTCTCCTTGATGGTGTTTTCTCCTTGAGTTGACGGGTGTAATAAACGATCCGGTAGCTGCGACGTAATTGATTGAGTGCGCGGCTAAGCCGCTGGCTGCGACGTTCCCCGCGCAACACGCGGCAAAAATGACTCTCGGTTGTACCGAGTAGCTCCGCGGCGGCGCGCTGGGAAATTTGGGGCTTGCAACTCTCATGGTTCCGGTTCATTGTTTGCACGCAAGGAATCTAACACGTTTTTGTGTTGAGTCAACACATTTTTTTGTAAAAAATGAGTAGGGGCATTTCACAGGCGCTTCGAGAGCAAATCGGCGGGCGCGCCGCCGAGGCTCGTATGGCCGCGGGTCTTTCGCAGGCAAAGCTCGCAGAGCTGGTTAGTCAAAAACAACAGACGATCGCGCGCGTCGAAAAGGGGAAAAGCTATCATCCCAGCATCTTGGGTGGAATTTCGCTGGCGCTCGGCGTCCGGGAAGAATGGTTATTGAGTGGGAAAAATCCCCGCGAGGTAGCAGCCCCACACGATACCGATTCGCTTCCGTCATCCGTGATCCGCGAATCGCGCGGGCATTATTTAATATCGAAGAAGGTTCAATTGGTTCCGGTTGTAACGTGGGCGCAAGCCGGGCAGGGCGAGATTTTTTCGGATCCGGGTTGGCATATTGATGAGTATCGCAAAGTGGAGAGCAGCCGCGATGATTTGGTGGGGATCATCGTGAAGGGCGACAGCATGGAGCCGAGTTACAACGAGGGGGATCGGGTGATCATCGCGACGGATTTGCGCCCGCACTCTGGGCAGGCGGCGGTGGTGAAGACGAAAGCGCGAGAGACGATGTTGAAGATCTACCACGAGCGCGCTGGCAAGATCGTTTTGACCAGCCGGAACGAAAAATATAAACCGATCACGCTGGACAAGGCGGACATCCTAAAGGCTTGCCCGGTGATCACGAAGTTTGAACCATAGGGGAGGGAAAATGCACAAGCTAATATTGGCGATGATAGGTTCAGCGGTGTTTTGCGCATCCGGTCTGTCTGCCGAACCAGCAGGAAAGCGGATGATTATTGATGGCAAGGTCTACGAAAACGCCAAGTGGATTCGGGTTGATGGCTTGACAGTTTCCATGAGCCATAAAAAGGGGCTGGCGTATATCCCATTGGATTCTCTGACTGACACGGTTTTGAAGAATGATTTACGGCTCGATCCCAAGCAAGTCCGTGAAGCTTCGGCAAAAGCGAAAGTCGAGGCCGAACAAAAGCGCAAAGAGGTTGAGGCGCGAAATTTGGTAAACGCCAGGCGTGAAGCTCAGCGCAAAGAAGATGAGAAGGTCGGGATTTTTAACGGGTACGGCGAAGTCATTCAGGTAATTTCGGACGGCTTGTTGGTTCAACCGGGACCATCTGATCGTGGGCAGACAAAAGTATTGCTTGTCGGTCATCCAAATCAAGAAGGGATGACCGATGGGAAAGTGTTAATCTTCAGGGCAAAGAAGGTTGGGATTTTTAGCTATGTCACCGTGCTTGGTTCGAAGGCCACAATTGAAAAGTGGGAATGTCTCTCTGCTGAATGATTGCGTGGAGGGTTATGCGGGCAGCGTGCTTGATTCTTTGGGCGTGACATGGTGGTCGCAATGTGGCTAGATAGTTGCCCCACAAGGAGGGAATACATGCAAACCAATAACCAAGGCGGCAGGACTAGCGCAAAAGTGTTGGTGGTGTTACTTTGTGCCGTTGTGATGGCGGCGACGTTGATCAGTATTGGTACCAGTCCCAGCAGCGGGATTTGCTGCGGTGGTGCGACCACCGTCCCCGGCGTAGACCCGCCGCCATCCGAAACGGCAGCCGCGGCTGAGGCGACCTGTCCGGGGCCGCCAATCATCGGCATCTGGGAATATTTCATCCCAACTCCCTCCACGATAAACCCCGTTTTTATTACGCCGCACGGCGGATCTGGCGCTTTCAACGCGATCAATCAGTTTCTTTCTGTTAGCTACCATGAACCCGTTGTTTGGTCACATCTTCCACCGCCTATTCCCGTCGAGCCTGACTGTTCCCTCCAGATTATAGGCAACGCTGTCATTGCCTTTCCAAACGCCGAGCCGGGCCAAACCATCACGGTGACGGCCAGCAACTCGGTGAGCAGCGCATCATTGGAGGTATTCGTGGTCAGTCTGGATACCGACTCCAACAATGACGGGGTTTTGGATCCGGCCACTGATGATCTGGTGGAGGATGGCCCCGGCAAGCTCTTGGGCGTGGGTCTGCGAGCTGCCGCGAAGATGACTTTGCCGACTCAATTTCCATCGAGTTATCAGTATATTGATTATGGGGCCGCTCTGCCGGTGCTCAGGACGGTGGATTTCGAGGGACCATGGCAGATCCGTCTGCGTGCGCTGGGTAATATCCGTGTCTGGGACGCAGCCGTTGGTGGGAATGACATTACAAACCAAACGTTCGAGGTTGGCCGAGGTCACTTGCCCAACCCCGTCTATGTGGAAGGGATCAGCGGGGGTACGGGAAATTTGACGATGCAGATTTTGAGACCGGCCATTTCGGTTCCCTTCGCACAGGAAGCAACGACCCACCGTGAAGATGGCGTGAATCTCGCGGTTTTCAAGCTCGTCGAGCCAGAGGTGAAAGCTGTGGGCGAAGACGACGAGATCTATTCTTCCGATCCGGAGAATTTCTGCGTCGGGGATTCCATCCGTGCTCGCGTATCCACCGACCCGGAAGTGGACAATCCACCGGGGGTGGCTTGGAAACTGGAGCGGAAAGAGACCAAGACCATGGGCGGCCAGACCATTGTGACGATCGTGCCCGTGAAGAGCGGCAAGGGAGTGACCTTCAAAACACAGTTGCCGGTTAAGGGAACGTATAAGGTAACTTTCTGGGCGGATGATGGCAACCTGCGGCTCGATGGAACTGAGCAAGGTGTTTCGACCAGCGAGTTTGAGGCGGTGGAGGTGGTTACCCATGAAGTCACCGTCGCCATTCATAAAAAGTCTTTCCAGATCGGGTTCAACAATGACCAAAAGATATTAAATAACTACGTCATTGACAAGTTTGCGAGGGCAACACTCCTACTGAAACGCAAGGACATTGAGGACGATGTGCGTTGCTGCGTCGTGCTCAAGCTCAAGGGAAGTGTCGGAACATTCGGGGAGTTGAATGACGGGCATGACATCGTCGGCGATTTTCCCCCGCAAATCGTTGATGGCAAAGACATAAATGCAGACAAGAGGGTAAATGAACAAGCAGATGTCTTCCTAGCCAGCAAAGCAAATATCATGATTGTTACAGATATACAGGCGTGCGGTCTTCAATACGATCCCGCAATTGATGGTTGCACTTTGGCGAAACAGAGTATTCTGGACCAAAATGCTCCACCCTCGGATTGGGCGCATGAGTTTGGACACCAAAAGGGGCTTCCCCATTACGGTTCTGCCTCTGGAAAACCGACTCACAGAATTATGTTCGAAGGCGGGCCGGGACGGAACACACTGGATCAAAGCGAGTGTGATAAGTTCAGAATGAAGTGAGGTATGGCAACATGAAAACTGAAAAGCGAGTCTCAAACCTTTGCCGGTTGGTGTCCATTTTGGGATTAACGGCTGTCTCGTTTTCTACGAGCTTGGGGCAAGGGCGGGACATAAAAGACTTCGTACGCAATCCCCCCATTGCCTCGATGCACCATGGGGTTAACTACGGGGAAACGACAAAACTTGACTCGAGTGTCGTACCGACGCTGCTGGAAATGCTAAATGATCCAAAAGAGGAACAATGGTGGGACAATGTGATTGAAGTTCTGGGTATTATCGGCGATGAGCGGGCGGTTAAACCCATCATTGAGCGACTTGAGCGCCAAGGGACCGAACCGGGCCGCTGGGCTTGCCCAGGCTGCTCAAACGCAATAGTGAATATCGCTGGCAAGGGCAGCGAAAAAGCATTAACCTATTTGCTGGCGACCATTGAGCCAGAAACCTATAGAGTCAAAGGCACAACATTCCCACATCGGAATGCATCCGGTCATAAAATAGAGCGGGAGGATGTTCTTGTAGGTGCAATTCGTGCCGTAGGCGATTCCGCCCAGCCACGGGCTGTCGAGGCATTACAAAAAATCTATGCTGACAATACACAGTCGGAACGTATCCGTGAGGCAGTGCGGGTGGCGATAAAGCGGGCGAAAAAAATTCAGGAAGTTGGACGGGCGGAGTTCTATGACAGCGGTCTCAGCGCATTTTATCCCATACTGGAAGAGAAGCGCGCCAAGCAGCGGAGGGAAAGTGTTTTCTGGTGGACAACCATTGCTCTAAACATAATCGCTGTCGGTGGTTTTCTTATTTTTCTTTGGCTTCGGCACAAAACCGCGTCGGCCAAACCATGAGCGCAAGGGAAGATGGCGCGGAACATTTCAGTCGGGTTTTTCCTGGGCGAGTTCTGAGCGGGGTTGTTGACAGGCTTGGGGTAGGTGTGGTAGTTTTGAAGCATCGGGAGATGCACGACTTCTGATATTTCTGAGTGTCGTTGCCCCCGAAATGAAAATGGAGATCCCCATGAATCGTCTCTCGCCGAAAGGCAGTGAGTTCAAAATTCAAGTCTTGGTGTTCCCACGGGCAATCAAAGGGAAAGAAGTCTGGGTGGCGCAAGGGCTGGAATACGACATTGTAGCTCAAGCCCCAACGTTGGAGCGCTTGGAAAATCGGTTCATGCGAACGGTGCTGGGGTATTTCGTATATGCCTTCGAGACGAAAACGCCGGTGCTCAACGGAATCAAGCCAGCCCCAAAGAGATTTTGGGAAACTTATCAAAGCGGCCGCGCCTTGGAGCAGCCTTTTTCTTTAGCGCCTCCCAGTGAGCTTGTGCCAAAACGGTTTCCGACTAATGAGTTGCCGCGTGGGGCTGCGCCCGTCCATGTGGCGGAAGCACAACAGTGTGAATGAGCGCATACCCGATGGCGCAATTCCCGACGTGGCGAGAATTTGTCGCCTTCGTTGAAGAAAATCACGATGTTCAGTTGAAACACTCGGAAATTTCCATCGAGGGTCCAGATGGTCAAGATTTGGTTCAATACCTCCAGCGTGAGTTCCATGGTGAGTCGCTTGTCTGCCTTGTCTGCATTGAAGATGAAGAGAGGCTATTGCCTGATACTATCCGCTCAATCTGCGCCGCCCTTCAACTTCCAACGGAAGATTTTGGTCTACCATTAGGCTGATTCTTCTCCTTGCCAACCAGACCAACGGAGCTTGTTCCAACTTCAATCGTAACGCTGGCCTGCCGCGCGCAGGGCGCGCAGGGCGCGCAGGGCAGTTAGACCCCCCGCAGTTTCCGTAGCACACTGCGGAGCATGTACGCGCCCCTGTTTGCGGAAACAAACTTACCATCGGATCCGCCATCGTGGGCACTGGTGGGCGGTGTGCTGGTGTCGTTGCTGCTGCTGGTAAACCTCTTCGCCGGAATCCTGAACGTGGTGCATCGGCTCCGCGGTAAGTCCGACGATTTTGCCACGAAGGCGGCGCTGGCGAAAACCGAGTCGGACCTGAATGCCAGGATCGCCGAGTTTCAAAATGCCCGAGACGCCCACGATCGGGCGATGGATAAGAAACTGGACGAGATGACGCGATCCAATCAGGCGAGTTTCAATCAACTCTTCCTTGCGATTGGCCAATTGCAGGGATCAACCCAAAAAGGAGATTCAAAATGAAGCGTTTTACATTGTTCGTGATGTGCCTGACCTGCGCGCTGGGCGCGTTGGTGATGTTTGGTTTTGGTGATGATGCGGCGGCGGGTGCTGCGGCTACGGCGGGGGCCGCGCCGATCGTCGCTACGCCGAGTGCGGCGGCGCCGGTGAATAGCACTTTTCTTTTGTTGGTGCCGATTATCGTGCCAGTCGTGCTCGGTTTGCTGAAAATTTTTCTGCCGAAGTTTCCGGGCTGGCTGTTGCCAATCCTGGCGCCGCTGCTCGGCGCGGCCGCTGATTTCGCGATGTCGCAGAGTTTCGGTCAGGGGACTTTACTGGGGGCGATTCTCGGCAGCGCGGGTGTCGGCCTTCGAGAGTTGGCGGATCAAGCTCAAAAAAATCTGATGGGTAAAACGTGATGGGCTGGATTGGTTCAATCTTAAAGCTGTTGTCGGGGCTGGTAAGCGGTTGGGCCGAGTGGTTCAAGCGCAAATACAATCCAACCCCGATGCAGCGGGAGGATGATAACGATGCAAAATATGCGGCTCTTCAAAAACAGATTCGGGATTTTGAGCGCGCTGGCGATTATGCTGCCGCTGATGCTTTGCGGCGGCGGTTGCGCGAACTTCACGCGCCCCACGGTAAGCGCCCTCCCAACGGCAACGGGTAATGCGTTTCGATTGGGGTTGCCCGCCGGTACGCGGCTGGTGTTCCGCGACGCAGCCGCGGCGGAACGGTTTCGCGCGGTGGCGCTCAATGAAATTTCCCGGTATTCAGGCGGGGACGCGAAGACGGTGGTTTTGGGTAAGCCGCTTCAGATCGTATCGCCCGCCTGGATCGAGGAGGTTGAGACAATCGAGTTGGATCTACACCGTAAGATTGATCAACTCGAAACTGAACTACGCCAGCTTCGCAACGAACGATTCCGATGACGACTCGACTCGCACTACAGAGCCGCGTGCGCCGCGGTAAGATTGGGCGGCTGCCGCATAGCACCCGGTCTGAAATCAATCGCCGGATTCGCGACGGCCAATCGGATCGCCGGATACTCGAATGGCTCAACGATCAGCCGGATGTAAAGCGCGTGATGCGCGAGGAGTTCGACGGTCAGAAGATCAGCTACCAGAATCTATCGAAGTGGCGGAAAGACGGCTATCAGGATTGGTTGAGTAAGCGTGAGGTGACGGAGCGGATCATCGAGCTTTCACGTGAGGCGTTGTCGAGCGGGTTGCCGAATCTGGCGTCGGATGCGGGGAGCGCGATGGCGGCGGCGCATCTGGTTGATATTCTGAGTTCGTTCTCGGTGACGGACTTCAAGAAGCTTCAGCGCAAAGATCCGGCTGCGTACGCCTCGATTCTGCGTGCCTTGGGCGATTTGGAAAAAATCAAACAGGCCAGCCGCAAGCTGGCGATCGAGGAAGCACGGTTCCAGCGCGAGACGGCGGAGTTGCTCGAAAAATTCTTTAACGACAAGAAGGCGCGGGAGATTGTGGCGAGCGGCGCGGACCGCGAGATCAAGCTGGAGCGTTTGATCAAGCTGATGTTCGGGGAAAAGCCAGCCACGGAGGGCCGCCGATGAACACGAATTTTTTTGCGGGATGGAGAAGCCTGGAATCTCGTTAGGCCCATAACCTAAAGATCGTCGGTTCAAATCCGACTCCCGCTACCAATTTGAGGAATGTCGCGATGGTGAAAACGAAAAAAAATGCCGAGCAGATCGAGGCGGCGCCGCTGATCGCGTTGCGGGCGTATCAACAGCCTTTTTTTTGGCGCGATGATCTTCGGCGTGCGGGTCTGTTGTGGCGACGGCAGGCGGGAAAATCAACGACGCTGGCGGGGATCGCTTTGCGGCGGATGATGTCGCGGCCGGATCACGAGTGCATCTTCGCGAGCGCGAGCGTGCGGCTTGGCGTGGAGTTCGTGCGGAAAGAATCGCGTCTGTGGATGAAGCTTTTGGACTGGTATCGCGGGGCGGCTTCAGCCAGCGGGTTGAAGCTTGAGAGCAACGCGGATGGTTTAGATTTTGATGCGGTGTGCGATCTGTTCGAGCACCAAAAACTTGAGACGAAAATTTTTCACGGGCACACCAGCTACAGCCGCAGCGTAGTTGTGGCGGCGAATCCCGATACGGCAGTTGGTTGGACAGGTGATATTTTTCTGGATGAATTTGGACGCATCCCGGAACTACAAGATGTTTTGGAGGCGGTGTATCCGTTCATTGATAACAACCCCAATTTTATCCTGCGGATGGCAACTACGCCGCCGCCCGATGATGCGCATTATTCGTGGGAAATGTTAGTGCCGCCTCAAGAAGAATTTCCCGTGAACCGAGAGGGCAACTGGTACCGAAGCCAGGCGGGGATATTGGTGCATCGCGCCGATGTGTATGACTGCTATGCTGCGGGGCTTCTCTGTTACGACCGCGAGAGCGGGGATGCACTCAACCCCGATGAACATCGCGCCCGTGAGTTCGACAAAGCGGCATGGGACAGAAACTATGGGCTGCGATTTATTCGCGGCGGCGTCGCGGCACTGTCGCTGCAAAGCATTTTCCTCGCGATGGAGCGCGGCAAAGACAAAGGCATGTGTAATGCCGTAACCGAGGAGATCGCCGTCGCGTGAAAACGAATCCAACACTCAACATTCAACAGCCAAATCGGGTTGAGTTCGCCGTCTTGCCTGATTGGGAGCTATTCGTGCGTGATGACAATGGGTTTGTGGTTGGATATGTCATCAAACCTCATGGGAAATCGCCTGTGATGATGGGTTGCCTGAAGGAAGTCCAGAAGTGCATAGAAGAGATCAATGGCATGAGACTATGAAAATTAACAGCATGAACCGCGATCAAATTCGGGATCGGCTTCACGAGTTGGCCAAGCAAGGCCAAGTGATCGAGAGCGAGCGCGGGTTTGTGCCGCTGTCCGATTATGCCCGGCGTTTGGTCGAGCGGTTCTATGGGTTGAAAAAACAGGAGGCGGCGTGAGCCATGTGGATTCTGCCCAACAACTTAATTGCGTTGAATGGTGCTTCGGCTACGGCGGTATGTATCTCGGACTCAAACGAGTCTTGCCAACTATGCGGCTTATCGCTGGCTGTGAGATCGAAGCGTATGCAGTTGCGAACATGGTTGCGAAAATGGAGCAGGGATTCCTGGACGCAGCGCCTATTTGGTCGGATTGTAAGACCTTCCCAGGAGAAGATTTTCGCGGCATCGTGGACATCTTCATTGCGAGCTATCCGTGTCAGCCGTTCAGCAGCGCGGGAAAGCGGCGCGGCTTCCGTGATGAGAGAAACTTGTGGCCAGCCGTCCGTCGTGGCTATCAAACGATGCGACCGCGCTGGGTTTTCTTCGAGAATGTCGAGGGTCACATCAACAACGGCCTCCGTAAAGTGCTGGCGGACTTGGAAGCGGATGGTTATCGGCGCGCGTGGGGCATATTCAGCGCGGCTGAAGTCGGCGCAAGCCATGTGCGAAAACGAGTCTTCATCCTCGGACAATTGGCCGACACCAATCAAGGCGGATGGGTCGGGGGGCCGATTGCACAATCATCATGGCCCATCGAATCCAACTTTGCTGGGGAAAGCAATTCAGTGGCCGACGCCATCGGTGAACGGCAACAACAACCGATCAGGGATCAGCGAGAAGGCGGGCGACGGACTACAAACGGCGGCGAAAATGTGGCCGTCACCGGCAGCGGAAAACTTTCGGAGTCGGGGTGGGAAAAGAGTGATGGAAGCTGGGCTGGATCGGATGGCAAAGATGTGGACAACGCCACAAGCCCACGATGTAACGATGAGGGGCAGCGGTCAAAAGCCATGCAGCAAGGCGGGGAATGCGTATCTGGCGAGAGATGCAGTGACTTGGCCGACCGAGACAGTTCAAGATGCGAGCAACAATGCAGGCCCATCACAACATCGTCGCCACAAACAACCTTTGAATGTTGCTTGCCTGAATTTCCCCCACGGCCAAACGATCTCGACGCTTGGGGCAAAGTCCTTACGCACGACCCGACGCTTGAACCCGCGCTTTGTGGCGTGGCTCATGGGCGTGTCTTTCGAGTGGATGAACTGCGATTGGCTGGCAACGGAGTCGTGCCGGCCGTCGCCGCAAAAGCCTTTGTCACTTTGTACCGCGAGTTGAATCCATGAAACCGGATCGTCGCATAACGCCTGCTGAGGTTTGGCCGATTGGCTGGAAAAGTCTATTGACGAATGGCTTGATCGGTATCGGCGGGGACATCGGGACGACGGCGAAGGAAAAGTCGAACCCGTCGGCGATCGCGGTGACGGAGTTGGTGGGGGGGGATTACATAGTGCGGTGCGTGGTACGGTTCAAGACAAACAAGCCCGAGGTCTATGAGGAGGTTCTGCGGTACGCGCTGGATTTGCCCGACAACAAGCGCGTGCGGAGAGTTTGTCTTGAGGCGACGAGCGAGCGGTTTTTTGCGGCTGCGCTACGGAGTAAATTGGCGGGTAAGGTTGTGGTGGAGCTGGTGATCGCCAGCGAGAATGTCAAGTACATGGGTGAGGAGATGAAGACGAAGACGTTTTTGGGGAATCAGTTCGTTGGGTTGATGGATGATGGACGTGTGTTGTTGCCGCAAGCGGCTTGGCTGCGGGATGATCTGCGGAGCGTGAAGCGTGTGGAGGGTGGGTTTGAGGCGGACGTGGATGAGATGGGGAATCACGCGGATTGTTTTGAGGCAATAAAGTTGAGTATCCATGCGTTACGGCGTGGTGGCGGCCCTGTGTCAGCTCGGGCTGCCCGTGTGGGGGGCTACGGCGGAGAGATGGCGGGCCGGTCGGTAAAAAATCCTTTGGCAAATCGAGAATCATCGGAGGTGTTGAATGTCTGAAGATAATGAAGTGAATGAATCGGTGAAGCGGATCGCGGCGGCACAGGTGCCGACGACGCGGGTGACAACTTTTAATCAGCGCTACCAACTGAGCGCGGTGGCGCCGACGATTACGGCGGATCGGTTGCACGGAATTTTGCGGGCTGCGGAGTCGGGCGATACGCAGCAGTTGTTCGCTTTGTATCGAGACGTAATTTTGAGTGATGCCCACACCCAGGGGGAATTTGCCAAGCGTAAGCTTGCGGTGTTGGGTGATCCAATGGCAATCGTGCCGCATGACAAGGAGAACGATGATGACGTGAAGGCGGGCAGTTTGGTGACGAATTTGGTGGGCAATTCGTCGGGCTGGATAAAGGCATGTTCTCATTTATTGGATTCGACGTTGTGGCCATCGGCGCTTTTGGAGAAGGTGTTTCGTCCCAGCACGATGAAGGGCGTGAAGTATGAGATCGGCGAGCTTGTGCCAGTGCCTTACGATCTTCTCGATTACACATCCGGCGTGATGATGATTCGTGATACGGATGCCGAGGGGCGTATTCTGGCGACGAAACACGAGCCGGATCCCAATCGGTACATCATCCATCGCGGGCATTTGCTCACTACGGCGGATAATTGGGGTGGACCGATGCGATCCATTTTGTTTTGGTGGCTGTTGTCGGCGATGGATCGCGATTGGTGGGGTCGGTTTCTGGAAAGGTACGGCGCACCGTTCATGGTGGGGAAATATGACGCGGCCGATGATGCGAGCCGCACGACGTTGGAGCGTGCGTTTGCTTTGTCCACTAGGATCGGTGGCTTGGTTGTAACGAACGAAACCGAAATCGAGATCATGCAGGCATTGGCCGCATCAAGCGGTGAGGCGTTCGAGAAATTCCACTCGATCTGTAATAGGGAGAAATCCAAGTTGATCGTTGGCCAAACACTTTCCAGTGAGGCGCAAAGTACCGGACTTGGTAGTGGCGTCGCGACTGGACAGGAGAACGTGCGAGAGGATATTCGCCAGTTTGATGGGAAGATGCTTGGCGAGACTTTGAAAGACCAGCTCTTCGATCAACTGGTAAAAATCAATGGGGGTATCGGGCGTGCGCCCCGGGCTGTTTGGGGTGCGGAGTCTGCCAAACAGGCAGCGGCGACCGGGGATTTATTGGCAAAAATTTCAGCGGCGGGAATCGAGCCTACCGATGAAGCTCTGCCAACCTTGAGTGAGCGTGTCGGGTTCCCGCTTCAGAGGAAGGCTCCGGTCCCACAAATTCCGTTCGCCGGAATGATGCCTTTGAGCGCAGCTTTACCGCCAGCTTTGAAGGCGAACGATGAAATAGCTCGCGCTGGTAAGGCAGAGCTGGCGCGAGCCTTCCGCGGAAGCCTTGCGCCTGTGCGTCAAATGATTTTGGCCAGCACCTCCCCCGCTGACCTCGAAGGAAAGATTCGCGCCTTCTATCCTGACTGGCATCCTGAAAGGGTCGCCGCTCTAATTTCTGATGCCTTAACCGCGTTTTCCGCCAACGGCGCCGCCTCCTAACCCTTTTCAAACATTTAATCCTCCTGTCGCCTTGTGGCCTCTTCCACCTTGTTAAACCGTGCTCGCTGTGTTTCAAACATTTCGCCTAGTCCAGCCGCTTGTGAATAAAATCACAATCACCCCTTGACAAATCACAAATCGAAGTTATTATTGTTTCAGGAAAGACTGAAAACTATGAAAACACAACCTAGTCAAGCCAAAGAACGGTTCATCGAAGCTTGGGGCGAAATGGGGTATCAGTGGGGTATCAACAAGGTTATGGCGCAGATCCACGCCCTCTTGATGGCCAGCGAAAGCCCGATTTCCACCGACGACGTCATGGAGGCGCTCGACATCAGCCGCGGACACGCCAATACCAACCTGCGCGCGCTCGTGGACTGGGGACTCGTCCGGCGCGTTTTCCAGAAGGGGGATCGCAAGGAATATTTCGTCTGCGAAAAGGATGTCTGGAAAATGGCCTGTATCATTGCCCGCGAACGAAAGAAACGTGAGATCGAGCCGGTCATCGTCTCGTTGCAGGAATGTCTCAACCTCGCCGAAAAAGAAAAAGGCTCTGTAACCTTCCGCAACCAAGTCGCTTCGCTGTTGGATTTTGTCAAGACCGCCGACCTGCTTCTGGGCAAAGCTGCCCGGCAGGAAAAGAGCCAGGTCCTTCCGTTGCTCATCAAGTTATTAGGATGAAAATGATGAAACCAAAACAAAGAGAGGAGACACCATGAAAACAAATCACAGCAAACCCAAACATCGCCGTCATCACGCCAACGGACATCGTCACCCGCCGATCGCCGCATTGTACGGCGACGACATTGCGAGCTGGCCGGCCTGGTTCAAACGCATGGGCAAAAAACTGGCGCGGGTGCGCTGGCTGGAGTGAAGCGATGAATACAGCAACCGAAACCAAGAAAGGAACACTGCCATGAACGAGCTAACGGTCTGGACGTATGCGTTGTATTTGGTTATCAGCATCGCGTTTACCATCTGGGTGGCGCGGACGTTGCACAAGAACGGGCGCATCTTTCTGGTCGATAGTTTCCTCGGGAACGAAGCGCTGGCCGATTCGGTCAATCACCTGCTCGTAGTCGGGTTCTACCTGATCAACTTCGGGTTCGTCTTCTTCGCGCTCCAATACGGGACGAAACCTAACGATGTGCCGGGAGTTTTTGAGACGTTGAGCACTCGGATCGGTCGGGTGTTGCTGGTGTTGGGCGGGATGCACCTGTTCAACATCTATGTGTTCAACAAAATGCGTCGCCGGGCGTTGCTGAAGCACGCACCGCCGCCGGTCGCGCCGACTGAATTCGTCCAACCACCGGTCGTCCGATGAAAACGCTCTACGTATTCTACGACCCGATCTGCGGCTTCTGCGAGCGCTGCCGCGCATGGATGGAAGACCAGCCCGCGTATCTCGAGCTGGTCTTCGTCCCGAAAACATGGGCGGAACTCGACCGTTGTTTTCCGGGGCTGAAACTCGACCACGACAACGAGTTTGTCGTGGTTGGCGACGACGGTGGGGTGTATCGCCACGAACGCGCCTATCTCCTCTGCCTTTACGCGCTCGAACACTACCGCGAGCTTTCGTTCCGGCTCGCGAAACCGAACTGGATGCCGTACTCGCGGCGCGCCTTCGACTGGCTCTCGCGGAATCGTTGGCGATTGTCGCATTGGATCGGATTGACCGAAGATGAAGAGCGCACCCTGTTGCGGCCTCTGCCGCGGGAGTTTTTCGGAAGGAGGTCGCAATGAAAAAACTCTACGTCCTGTACGATGCCGCGTGCGGGTTCTGCGGCGAGTGTCGTCGCTGGTTCGAACGCCAACCGAAGTTCATCGAGCTGGAATTCGTCCCGCAACAATGGGCGCGGTTGAATCATCAGTTCGACGATGTAAAGCTTGGGACAACGCCCGAAGAATTGGTCGTGGTCAGCGACGACGGCGCGGTCTATCGCGACACGAGCGCGTATCTCATTTGTCTGTACGCGTTGGCCGAGTATCGCGAATTATCGACTCGGCTTGCCCGGCCTGCGTTGCTGCCGCTGGCGCGACAAGCGTTCCACGCCGTCTCATCGAATCGTCAAACCTTCTCGCGCTGGTTTCGCCTAGCTAGCGACGAGGAATTGAGCTGTGAGTTGCAAAAGGCGCGCGAACCAATTGGCTGCGTATTGAAGGAGCTGAACAGAAGCGGCGTCCGCGTGAGCGGGACGTTGTCCTGCAACGCGGGACTCACGTCCTCGCCGGTTGATAACCAGGTGAATTATCCGCCGAGCGGGGGCGCTCGGCCTACAACAGACGTAATTGTAGGCCGCGTCACTGACGCGGCGGGGATCGAGGGTGCAACGAAATCGCCACGTGGGGTCACGTGGCCTACAACGAGCGGAATTGCAGGTGGTCCCGCAACGCGGGACGGTGAAATAAGAATAACGCAAGAGGCAATCAATAAAGAGCCGGGACGGCTCTTCTACTCTCCTGACCCCGAGACGAAAGGAGGTGGGCGATGAACGAAATGAAAACGGCCATCATCTACGACGGCGCGTGCGGGTTTTGCGCGAAGAACCTGAAATGGATCCGGCGGTTGGATTGGTTGAAAAAATTCGAGACGCTGCCCTTTCAGGATGACGCGGTTTATACCCGGTTCCCGCAACTCAAGCGCGAGGAGTGCGAGAAAGCGATGCATGCGGTCTTGCCCAATCAATCAACTTTTGCGGGAGCGGAGGCGTTTCGGGAAGTTTTCCTGCGGATGCCGCTGACGTGCCCGTTGGGACTGATACTTTGCGTCCCACCCGTGATGTGGGTGGCGCAGCGATGCTACCGGGTTGTCGCCGCCCACCGTCACAGTCTCGGCGAATCATGCGAGGTCAGACTCCATGAAGACAAAAAACCTGATAAACCGCGAATGGACGCAAATAGACGCGAATGAAAATGTTCGGAGTTCACGCTTTAGCGTGATCGATGATAACGTTTTCAAGCAAAAGCTTGAACTCCAAACACAAGAATTTAGCGTTCATCCGCGGTCATTTGCAGCTGCATCAAATTCTGCCCGCGAGCGGTTTCTGGTGACCGAACGGCGTCCGTTGTTTTTGGCCGATTGGCGCAATGTCGTGTTCATCCATTTCGAAGTGGACCCGGCGGCATTGCAAAGCGACGTGCCGTTTGAATTGGATTTACACAGTGGACACGCCTTTGTAAGTCTCGTGGCGTTTTCTCAACAACGATTGCGATTTGCAGCTGTGCCATCCCTGACGACTTGGATGGGGGCGCTGGCGGCGAATCATGAGTTTCTGAATTTTCGGACCTATGTTCGCCATGGAAACGAAGTCGGCATTTATTTTCTTGCCGAGTGGGTGAACAACCGGCTCGCGCCATTTTTCGGTCCGAGGATGTACGGGTTTCCGTATCGGGCGGGGCAGATTGATTACCAGAAAAGAAAAATCTCCGGCGATGCAATCGCTTTGGAGTGCGGGAGCTTGCTCCCGCTTTCGACGGTGAAGCTTGCTTCGCTGAAAAACTTCCCCCGTGGCAGCGAGCTGCCACCACCCAAAGCGCCAGCAAGCTGGCGCACTCCAAAGAACGGCGGAATCCCAACGCCGACTGCGAGCAGTCGGCCAAAAATAAATCCCATGTTAAAATTTCGCGCACAAGAAATTGGCGCTCCTAGAGCGCCGCTACAATCTAGCCATACTGCAAGCCTCGACGAATTTCTGTTGGAACGATACACGGCGTTTACGGAGCGCAATGGCGCACGCCGGTTTTTTCGCATCTGGCACGCGCCGTGGCAGCAGACGCCGATTGAAATCGAGATCAACGACGCCAGTCTGCTCCAGGAGTGGCCTTGGATGAAAAACGCAAGGGTTGCCGGTGTGAATTATTCGCCAGGGGTACACGACGTTTGGATTGGAAAACCGAATCAACTCAAAGGAGGTATCCCATGATCGCGAAAAATCCATTGACGATGGTGGGGCGGTTGGACCGGTGCTGGCAGTTTATTTATCACACGCCGGTGGACGAGGCGCGGCGGATATTGCCGCCACCGTTGGAACCGATCACACACAAGGGCATCGCATTTTGGGGCGTGGTGATGTCGCGCGTGGGTGTGATGCGCCCCAAACCACTGCCGGCATTGGTCGGCGTAAGTTACTGGCATATCGGGTACCGGCTCTATGCGCGGTTTCGGGACATCGAAGGAATCTGGTTTGCGCGGAGCGATTGCGACAGTGCCCTGATGACCGTGGCGGGAAACTGGCTGACCGACTATCAGTTTCACAATGCAACGATGGCGTGTTTGGGTGTGAATGGGTCGAGCGAGTTGTTGGTGGACAGCCTCGGTGGACAAGCCTGGGTATCGCTCCATCCGCAAACAGCAACTCGCCTGCCGCCGGATTCCGCGTTTGCGACGCTCGACGAAGCGGCGAGATTCCTCCAATACAAACCTCGCGGCATCTCTGTCAGTCCCGATGGATCGGTTAATATCGTCCAGATCGAGCGTGACGAATCGGCGTGGCGCACGCGACTCATAGAAATACCGCCGGCTTGTTATTGGGAATTTTTTCATGACAAGAACGTCCAGCCGGAAATCGGCTATGAAGTCGAGCCGATCGCGTACCAATGGAACCGAGGCCAGCGCTACGAATGGCGGCGTACCGCTTGTGGATGGTGACAGTATTGATCCTGCGTTGCGGAGGGATTGTATTGCCTTCGTGATTCCAGCTTCAATTTTTCGAGGTTTTTCACTATTCTGTCGGTGTGGCGATTACCCATACACTCGCGGGAAAACATCTGATTGGCGGCGAATGGGTCGCGGCGAATACCAAAACTTTCCGCGGTGTGAATCCCGCCACGGGAACCGCTCTGGAGCCGCCGTATCCAATGGCCGGCGACGCAGAAATGGATGCCGCCTTGCGGGCGGCGAGCGAATCGTTTCAAGCGAGTCGCAATATGCCGCCGACACGGTGGGCGGAACTGCTCGAAGCGATTGCGCAGCGGATTCAGGATTTGGGTGATGTGCTGTTGCAAACGGGCAACGCCGAGACGGGTCTGCCCCTGGCGCGAATGACCGGTGAGCGGACGCGCACTTGCAGCCAGCTCAAGATGTTTGCCGATCTGGTCCGCGAAGGTTCGTGGGTGGATGCAACAATCGACACGGCGGACGCGCAACGGCAGCCGATTCCCAAACCCGACGTCCGACGAATGTTGCGTCCGATCGGTCCAGTCGTCGTTTTTGGGCCGAGCAATTTCCCGTTCGCGTTCGGTGTTTGCGGGGGAGACACAGCGAGCGCGCTGGCCGCGGGCAACCCCGTTGTCGTCAAGGCGCACTCGAATCATCCTGCGACGAGCGAGCTGTTTGCGGCCGCTGCGCTGGCTGCATTGCAAGACACGCGGATGCCGCTCGGCTTGGTCAATGTACTCTATGGCAGCGGTCACGAGCTTGGCGCCGCTTTGGTAAAACACCCTGCTACCGCTGCCGTTGGTTTTACAGGTTCGGAACGCGCGGGGCGCTCTCTCTTCGACCTAGCTGCAGCGCGCGAATGGCCGATTCCTGTGTATGCCGAGATGGGCAGTTTAAATCCGCTTGTGATTTTGCCGGGGGCGATGGTGGAGCGAAGTGAAAAAATCGCCACGGGCCTGGCGCAATCGGTCACGATGGGGGTGGGTCAGTTCTGCACCAAACCGGCGATGGCGTTGGTTTTGGAAGATTCACCGGTGGACACATTGATCGGACAATTGAAACAGCAACTTTCGGCAGTGGCACCCGCGCCGATGTTGGCGCAAGAAATGCAACGCACGTTTTGTGAGACGACTGGGCGGATGGCAAATGTGCGCGGTGTAAAAGTTCATCTGGCCGCGCAACCTTCGGCTTACGCGTCGATCACACCGATGTTGTTGGAAGTCGCTGCTACCACTTGGCGCGCCGAGCCGTGGTTGCAAGAAGAGGCATTCGGTCCATCGGTCATCGTCGTGCGCTGCAAAGATTTAGCTGATGTCCACGCGACAATTTCGGCAACCCTAGGTAATCTGACCGGCGCGATCCACACGGGGGCTTCCGACAATCCGGATGATGTCCGCCGATTGGTGAATGCACTTGTTGACTACGCGGGTCGGGTGATTTTCGATGGATTTCCCACGGGCGTGGAAGTTTGCGCCGCGATGGTGCATGGCGGACCGTATCCCGCGACGACGTTCGCGGGGTTCACGTCGGTAGGCGCGTCCGCCGTTCGACGTTTTGCGCGTCCGGTCTGTTACCAAAACACGCCCGACCAAATGCTCCCGGTAGCGTTGCAAAACGCCAATCCTATAAAGCTATTGCGACAGGTCAATGGTCATTGGACGCGCGACTCGATCGGCGAAGGGAAATAAGGAGGCATGTTCTTTTGTCCGAATTGCCATTGTTCCCTGACCCGATCGTTCAATAAGAACGGTATCATGTGGGTGTGCGCGCAATGCAAAGGGCGCGCGGTGGGGATGGGGCTTTTGGAGAAGGTCATTTCGAAGGAGTGGGATAATGAACTGCGCCAGTCCGCCCAAAAGTCGACAACGGTTTCGCGGTTCGCGTGTCCGGCCTGCCAAAAACCGATGAAGGAAACTCCAGCCCGAGCCGGGCAACCGAAACTGGATGTCTGTTGCAGTTGCAAATTTGTTTGGTTTGATCCAAGTGAATTTGAGCAACTGCGCGAACAGCCCGCGCCAGTGGCGGATGAAACATTTTTACGGGATCGAGCTGTGCAGGCACGTGAATTTTCCCGGCAACTGGAAGAGCACGCGAAAGAGATTGCAAACAATCCTGCGACCCGGTGGGACGATGATCCGCCCGATTCCGCCTGGAAACAGGGGCTTGCGTTTCTTGGCTTGCCCATCGAACACGATAACCCTTTACAACGAGTTCCGTGGATGACATGGCTTCTCGGGGCGGGAATGGTCGCGGGCACAGTTTGGATGTATGCGACTTGGGGAGCTGCGAGCAAGGAATATGGCTTGATCCCTTCCCAACTCTGGCGTCACAACGGCCTGACATTTCTAACGTCGTTCTTTTTGCACGGCGGCATCGCCCATCTCCTCGGAAATCTCTATTTCTATCTCATCTTCGCTGATAACGTGGAAGATTATCTCGGCAAATTTCGATTTCTCCTGCTGTTGTTCGGCGCAGCGCTGGTGGGAGATATCGCTCATATCGTTTTTGAGCCGCGATCCGATATTCCCTGTGTCGGCGCCAGTGGCGGGATTTCTGGCATCATCATCTTCTACGCCTTGCAATTTCCCGATGCTGAATTGGGATTTTTCCGGCGAATTTTTATAAAGTGGCGATGGATCAGCATCCCTGTGACGTGGTGGGTCGGGTTTTGGATTGTAACGCAATCCATCGGCGTCTTGTATCAGATTGCCGGATTTACGAACGTCTCCGCCTTGGCGCACCTCGGCGGAGCGGCGACGGGATTGGTTTGCTGGTTCATCTGGAAAAAATACTGAAATTGCTTTTGCGATACAGTTTTTCGCCGGACGGCAAAGCCATTGCAAGAGGAAAGCGGTTTCTGTTACTCTCCGCGCCCGAAAGGAGAATTCGTTGCCAACGGCCGATACCAAACGACTCGCCCCGCGCGCCGCGGAGGCGCTTGCCAGTGCATCGTCGAAAGTCAACGCACTCCGGGTCGTGCTCGGTCTAGACGGGTTCGTGGATGAAATCCTCGCTGTGGTGGACAAGCGCGAGTCGCCGACGCAATTCAGCCGCGTGCCGACCATCGCGCGGTTGGCGGAGAAACTCGCCCAGGCCGCCGGAAAAAGCTCGAATTTTGAATTGGTGACCACCCAGGTAAAGCTCGGCGGGAACGGCCCGAACATGGCCAACGCGCTATGTAGTTTCGGTTTGCCTCTGACCTACCTCGGTAATCTCGGTCATCCGCAGATTCATCCCGTTTTCGCCGATTTTGCCAAGATCGCCCACGTCATCTCCATCGCCAATCCGGGTCACACCGATGCGCTGGAATTTGGCGACGGCAAAGTGATGCTCGGCAAACACCAAAGCCTGCGTGATGTGACCTGGGACAATCTCATCCGCGCCGTCTCGCGCGAGGATTTGGTGAAACTGATCGACGACGCTGCCCTCGTCGGTTTTCTCAACTGGACGATGCTCCCGCATTTGTCCGATGTCTGGAAACATCTGCTCGCGGATGTTTGCCCGAAACTCGTTCCGAATCCCGGACGCCTGATGTTTTTCGACCTTGCCGATCCTGAAAAGCGGACGGCCGATGACATCCGCGAAGCCATGCAGCTCATCGGACAATTCTCGCGCCATTTCCGCGTCATTCTCGGTCTGAACGAAAAAGAATCGGGAGAGATTTGCGAGTCCCTCGGGGTCGAGGCGGGCGCATCAAGTCCCGACGGTCTCCAGCAGCGCGCCGCCACGCTGCGCGCCAAGGTCGGCACCGCGCAAGTCGTCATTCATCCAACTCGATTTGCTGTCGCCGCCGAAGCTTCGACGGGATCAGCTCAAGCTACCACCGCCCATGTGGACGGTCCCTTTACCGCTACGCCGAAACTCTCCACGGGCGCGGGTGACAATTTCAACGCGGGTTACTGTCTTGGCGCGTTGTTGGGTTTGGAAAAAGACATTTCGTTGCTGCTCGGCGTTGCCACCAGCGGCTTCTATGTTCGCAACGCCAAAAGCCCGAGCATTGCCGATCTAACGGGTTTTCTAAAAAACTGGCCGCCGCCGAGCTAATATCCCATTGGATTTTTTGCCGTGTATGGTAGGTTCATGACGATGAAACGGGAGATCAAAGCCGTCCTTACGTGCGCCATGTTTTCGGTCTGCGCGAGCGCCGGGGAAATTTCACCGGCGGAATTTCAAAGACTTTTTGATTCGGTGCGCCCGCCAGTAGTCGAGAAATGGCAGACGATTCCCTGGATGACGGATTTGTTGGCGGCGCGCGACCGGTCGGCGAAAGAAGGCAAACCGTTGTTCATGTGGAGCATGAACGGAAACCCTCTCGGATGCACCTGAAACAACGGCGTGCTGGACCGTGCGTCCACGTTTGCCGACGACGAAATCATCGCGCTTCTTCAAACCAAATACGTTCCCGTTGTCGCCAATGCATCGCATCACGGATGGCTGAAAGATGACGAGAGCGAATTTTATCGGAAAGTGGTGTTTCAACGGGCGGACGTGAAGAAGGGCAACGCGCATCAGGGGTTCTATATTTTTTCGCCCGACGGCAAGATGGTGGAAGGCTGGAACAATCGCGATCCCGACAAGGTCAAACGATTGCTCAAGCAATCGCTCGCTTCCTATCGGTCACCATCACAAGTGGAAACCCTCAAACGCGAGAAAGACCGACGATTTGTCGGCACCCTACCGCCGGGCGCGGTCGTGGTGGATGTTTTCTCGAAAATCACGCAGGCTGACTGGCCGCCGTATCGAGACCAATGGGATGAGCGTTTTGGCAAAATGTTTCGTGAATCCACTGGACGCGACCATCTCTGGATTACCCAGCCGGAAATCACGCGACTGGCGCGCGGCGAGTTCCCGGAAAGTCTCGCCCGAAGAATCGGCCGGTATCATTTAGTCGACAACACGCGCGGAGAACCGCCATTTTGGAAGTCGAACGAAGTGCGCGCGTCGAAATCAAAAGTCGCGCCGGATCGGGGAGCGTTGCGAGTGGAAAGTCAAATGACGCTCGTGACGAACAAAGGCGACCGCGGATACGACGCGGATTTATTCGGCTATGTCGAGACAAAGGCTGGTAAACTCACGAGGTTCGATCTCGTTGCGCGCGGCCAGTACTGGGGGCACGGTCAATACACCGGTGAGAATGCGCCGCGAGGAAAATTCACGCTGGCCATCGTTTTCACCCTGGCCAACCCGAAGGCGGAGGCCACAAAAGTCCTGCCGCAAGGTTGCAACGATTGGCCGGAGTATTTGAAGGAGTGATCCGACCAATCGGAGATTTGATACGAGTTCGCGAATAACCCGGCGGACCGATCCATTTTTTTCAAAACTATTCGGCAACTCAACCCCACACCTTGCAAGGTGTGGTGTTGCTAAAAAGGGCGGTGCTGCGGCCGGCATAGAAGATACAAGAAGTTTTCCCCTGCCGACATGAGTCCTGTGAGACCGGGTTGTATGATGAGGGCGGAAGTGAAATTTGGGGATCGGCATCCACCTGTTCAATTGAAGTCGTTTCGGCCAGCTTTGTTTGGGAAAGTCTGGCAAATCTGCTTCGTCCAGGAATCAGGTGATCGCTTTATCGCGTGTCCGCCATATCCTTCAATTGACTGACGATGGGCAAGCCCGCCACACGACACGGCGGGTAAACCTGCCACACGACACGGCGGGCAAGCATTCGCGGCTGTTTTGAGGCTTGCTGAAAAGTCTATTCGCGGTTAGAAATCCTTTCCGCATGGCTGAATCCGCCGACGCCCAATCCATCGGCGCTCACAGAGCGCCGCTACAATTTCCCGAACCGCCGACGGACTTGCAGCGGCCACGCTGGTGGTTGTCGCTGAAATATTTTGGGCCGGGCGCGATCATCGCCAGCGTGACCATTGGCAGCGGCGAAACCGTGTGGGCGAGCCGGAGCGGCGCAATTTTTGGGTACACACTGTTTTGGGCCTTCACCGTTTTGATCGTGATGAAGGCCGTACAAGTCTATACGGCAGCGCGGTACTTCACCCTGACCGGCGAGCATCCCGCAGAACGATGGGCACAATTACCCGGACCGCGCGGCTGGTTTCCGGGGTTCACGGGGTTGTTCGTCATCATTACTTTCCCGATGTTTCTCTCGGCGTTGCCAATCATGCTCGGCACGATTACGGCGTGGATCGTGACAGGCGATCCCGGCAGGCATCCGCACGTTTGGGCGACGGTCTTCATTTTGTTGTTTATTGGGTTGACGCTGGCGCAGAGCTATGGATTTTTTGAGAAAGCACAAACGGTGATTGTCCTGTTGATGCTGTTGGTGATGGTGATCGCGACCTTGGCAGCAAAACCGAATTGGCTGGCGGCTTTTCTTGGCGCGGTGGTGCCAACGGCGCCGCGTTACGAGGAATGGGTGCAGGTGCAATATCCGGAAATCGCAAGGAGAACGCTTTGGATTGAGCTGGTCGCTTATATGGGAGTGATTGGCGGCGGGGTGCAAGATTACGTGGGATACGTGGGGATGATGCGTGAGAAAAAATGGGGATTGATCGGGGCGCGCACGGAAGTGAACGCTCACGCGCCAATCGCGGCCGATGAAGAGAATGTGCGGCGCGGTCGCCTCTGGTTGCGGGCGCCAACGCTGGACGTGGTCGTTTCGTTTGGGAGCGTGATTTTTTTTTGCATGACGTTTCTCATCCTGGGAGCAGTGCTGCTTCATGAAAAGAAGATTGTTCCAACGGATAAAGCGATGGATTTGTACACGCAGCAAGTCGTTTTCCTGACGCAATTGCACCAAAATCCAACGGTGCAATCTTGCTTGCGGTGGCTCTATCAACTCGGCGTCTGGTGCGCGATTGCTGGCACGGTGTACGGAGCGTATGAGATTTATGTCCGCACCGCGTACGAGTGCATCCGCGCCTCCGTGCCGAAATGGCGCGGATTGGATTTATCGGTCTTTCGTCGGTGGACACTTCTCTACACGGGTGTGGCGGGCATCGCGTTGGTGTGGATTGCGTATGCGACGAAATGGGGACCATTGAGCATCATGACGATCCCCTTGCACATTGCGGGGGTATTTTTGGCCGGGCCGTGGTGTTTCGCGATGGTCTGGGCCGACCGCAAATTCCTGCCCAAACCATTCCAGATGGGCTGGCTCCTGGTGGTCTTAAATCTCCTCTGCGGCATTGCTTTTACGTTGTTCGGCGCGCGGGCGCTTTACGACGATGTGATAGCGTTGATGAAGTGAGGCAGTCTGGCTAGTAATTTGAGCGACTGTCGTCGAGACTGTCTCCATGTGCGGCCGATTTACACTTACGGTGGAACAAAAGGCATTGGCAACAAGGTTTGGCATCAAGTTGCCGGCGGGATTTGATTCGATGACTAGCCGCTATAATGTGGTGCCCACGCAAAATGTCATTGTGGTAAGCGACGACGGCCATCGGTATGTCGAGCGGATGCGGTGGGGATTAATCCCGTCCTGGGCGAAGGACCCGACCATCGGCAGTCGGTTGATCAATGCGCGAGCCGAAACCGTGGCGGAAAAGCCGTCGTTCCGGTCCGCGTTGCGAAAACGCCGGTGCCTGATCTTGGCAGACGGATTTTACGAGTGGCAGAAAGTTGGCGCGGTTAAACAGCCTGTTCGCATCGTCCTTAAAACCCGCGAACCATTTGCGTTCGCTGGATTGTGGGAAACCTGGAAACCGGCCGAGTCCGACCCAATCTTAAGTTGCGCCATCATCACCACGGAAGCCAATAAGCTGCTCAAGGCGGTCCACAATCGAATGCCCGTCATCCTGCCGCGCGAAGCGGAAGCGACGTGGCTCGACCCGAAGATCACCGAGCCAGAGCCGTTGCTGCCGCTCTTGAAGCCGTATCCCGCCGACGCGATGGAATATTTCCCTGTGAGCCGCGCTGTCAACTCGCCCAAACACGACGCTCCCGACTGCATCGTGCCGATTTAAGAAACGGCACGGGCAGCCCCGTGCATCTCGGCGGCGATTCAATCATACGAGAGTGTGACGACGATGCGTCGCTTTCCAAGGAACGGGCTGCGGGCGTGCGAGACTGAAATATTATCGAGCAATAGAACGTCTCCCTGTTGCCATGGAAAACTGGTCGAGGTATCCCAGAGCACATCGCGGATGTGCCGGAGATCTTCGGGCAAGATCATAGATCCATCGCCATGGACACAGTGAGTCGGGTATTCCTCCGGTTGAAACCGCGTCGCATGATACAACTCACGGATTTTTGCCCCGATCGCGATGGGAACCTGGTAATGCCGCCAGAATTCTGACGACCAAGAATTGTGAAAAATATGCGCTTGATTGAACCAGACCTGCTCCCCTGTTTTCGGATGCGCCATTACGCTGGGGCGCACGTTTGTTAGATGCAGAGTGTTGTTGGCATCCCAGCGAAAATCCAACGATCGTTGTCGGCAGGCTTCTTCCACGCGCAATTTGTCTCCGGTTTCGAACATCGACGGCCAGGTTTTCAACCAGGGAACGCTGCCCCGCGCAGGAACATTCTGGATATAGCGAACTTGTTTCTCGATAAACCGCTGGCGAACCTCTGGCCGAATTCGTTGGTAGACTTTTCGCATGTCTGCGATCGGGGTGCGACCTCCGATGGCGGGAGGCGTAACGCAAAAAAACATCACTTTGGACGGCGGACGGGGCACGTAGGACAATTCGTTGTGAAGTGGTAGCGGAAAAAAACAGGGAAATTCGGTGGAGGTGTACACTTTTCCGGAAATCTTGCTGCGAGGAGAATTGCCCCGGATGTATTCGCCAAGCTGCGGGGAAATGGCGAGCGAGAATCGCTCGAAATCTTCGATGTCGCGCACCGCAAATCCGCGGAGCAGTATTCCACCGTGGTATAGGAGCTTGGTTTCGATCCAGTCCCTCTCCGAAGCAATCCACTCCAATAATGCCGGCAGTCCACGCCCTTCTGCTGTGTCGCGCTCCGGTTCTACAACCAGCGGGAGAACGGACGACGAATCCAATAAGCGGTCTTTCATCGGGGGATGACATTAGCACGGGGGAGATTGGAAATAAACAACGGGCTGGAAAATGAATAATCTCGCCGACGACGAGCGATTCCTGTCGGACGAGGGAGTTTAGGAAGGAATGATCGTCTGGGAAAATCAGAGGAACGAAGATATCTCTCTCAAGGCGCCCATTCGAAAGTTCATCGAGCGCGCAATCGTATGCGTCGGTGCGGGTGAACATGTCGAAGCCACACCCAAAAACTTGCGCTCCCGCAAAAAAATCCTCAACAAAACAAACGCCGCCGCTCCGGGCAAAACCGCGCCGAGCGTGCCGTGGTGTAGTCTATGATTACCGCTGAGAATTCTGAACCATTAGCGATGATAGTCATGCCGTCGGTACTGCAACATTGTAGGCCGCTTCTGCGAAGCGGCGATAATAATGATGCGCCGACTCGCAGAGTCGGCCTACATTAAACGGCAAAATGTCTGTCCTGAATTTCACCCAAATGTGCGGAGAAAGGACTCATCGGTAATGATTCTGGTGAGAATCAGCACAGGCCGAATTTTCTCGACCATTCCGCAGTCGAAAAGCCAGATCTCACCGCGCTTGGGAATCATGCTCTTCCTGTTCGATCAGCGCAGCGAGTTGATCGCCCGCTGCCGCGATCTCCTCCTCGCTCAACGCACCCGAATCAATCGGAGGCAGCCGGCGAAAAACCTCTTTTACAAAGATTTGCTTCTCCACCATCGGCAGCTTCTCAAATGCCACAATCAATTGCGCTGTGTTCTTGCTCATTCTACGCGAAGCTAACACGCACGCCCCGAAATCGCAAGCGAACGTTAGAGTCTCACCAAATCCGGATGTAAGCGTCGTCTGTGGTAGCGGTCATACTTGTCCAGAATTTACGCTGGCACGTGCAGAAAAACGGAGTAATCTGTAGCCATGCAGCAGGTTCGGCTCATAGGCGCAGCGTGTTTGTGGATGGTTACGGCTTGCGCCGTCCGCAGCCAGTCGCTTGACGAGCAAATCCAATCCAAGCTGGATGCGATTCGGAAAGAGGGTTATCCCGTGACGATGGCGGAATTGGAGCAGTGGTATCCGCAGGTGAAACCCGAAAATAACGCCGCGGATCTGTATAAGGCGGCGTTTTCGAGTTTTCCGCCGAGAGACGAAAAACTGCGGGAACGCATTCCGGTGGACGGATGGGTTAAACTACCGCCGCGCACGGAGCGGTTGCCTCCGGAAATGATGCAGGCGTGTTTCACTTACTTGACCGCGCACCGGCAGACGCTCACGTTGCTGCGTCAGGCGGCGACAAAGAGCGAGTGCCGTTACCCGTGGGTGATGGTAAATGGTATTCCCACTCCCTTTCCGCCTGTGCGCGCTTGCGCAAGACTGCTTAGCCTTGAAACCATCGTGCTCGCCGAGCAAGGCCTAACTTCCACAGCGGTGGAATCGGTGCAGACATCGGCGGCAGTCAGTCGCTCGTTAGCCAACGAGCCGGGAGTGATCCCGAGCCTCGTCCACAATGCTTGTGTCTGGATTATGATTTCCAGTGTTGAGCGGCTTTTGAATCGCACGCAGGTTTCCGAAGAGGAGCTAAAAAGACTTGCTAACGTCGTCGCGGTTGCAGACGACCGTGAGGCTGTCATTCGAATACTGGTGAGCGATCGCTGCGAAATCATCTCCAAGCCAAGAGAGTATGCGAAGGGGATGTGGGTAGCGATTTCGGCGCATGATAAAACCTCCAGTCCAATGCCCGAATACTCGAACGAGCATTACATCATCTTTCTGACTTTCATAGAAGAGTGCATCGCCGCCAGTAAACTGCCGTTGCCCAAAAGTTTGCAGGAGATTTTGAAGGCGGAAGCGAAGCTAAAGAAATCACTTCCAGCGGTTAATGTGTGGCGCAAGGCGGCCGAGATGACAATCGCTTGGGCTCTGCGCGATGCGCGAGCATCCGCGACAGCCCGCGCCGCGCAGGCTGGGATCGCCGTCGAGCGGTATCGACTTGCGAATGGCAAGCTGCCCGAAAAACTAGATGAACTTGTCCCGCGTTTTCTAACGGCAGTTCCGACGGATCCGTTCGATGGCCAGCCGATTCGCTACAGAAAATTGGCACGAGGTTTTGTGACCTATAGCATCAGCGATGAGGATGATCCGAGCATGGTTGGCAA
Organism: uncultured Verrucomicrobiota bacterium; assembly: GCA_964348665.1. Taxonomy (GTDB): domain Bacteria; phylum Verrucomicrobiota; class Verrucomicrobiia; order Palsa-1439; family CAYGDP01; genus CAYGDP01. Next base: position 72,698 of record CAYGDP010000001.1, on the reverse strand, counting down.
AGACGACGGTGGAGCGGAAAAAGGTGGCGTGTGTTTGCCGGGAACGGATATCGCCTTCACGGTCGAGCGGTGAAACAAATCATGCCGTCAATTCGCGGGCGGCGTGAAGGAAACACTGATGGTCGTCCGCTCGGCATCTTCGGCTCGGAAATAAAGAGCGGGCTGGAAATTGAGGAAACGGGCGACGAAAACATCGGGGAGACGCTGGATGGCGACGTTGTAGAGGTTGACGGCGTTGTTGAAAAATTCGCGGCGCTCGGCAACTTCGTTTTCGACGCGCACGAGCGATTCCTGCAAGGCGAGAAAGTTTTGGTTGGCTTTCAGGACGGGATAGGCCTCCGCAACGGCGAAAATGGATTTGATCGTGCGCGAGATGTAATCCTCGGCTTGCGCGAGCTGGGGCGCGTCAGTTCGGCCGTGTGCTTGGAGTGTAATGGCCTCGGTGCGGGCGCGAGTGACGTTCTCGAACACGGTGCGCTCGTGTGTGGCGTAGCCTTTGACGGTCTCGACAAGATTGGGGATAAGATCGTGGCGTTGCTTGAGCAGCACGTCAATGTTGGCCCACGCCTTGTCCATCTGGTTACGCAGATAGATGAGGCCGTTGTAGAGCGTGACCGCGTACACCAGCAGCGCAATCGCCGCCAGAGCAGCGCCAAACAACACAATAATCATGATGCCGTTGTTCATAACCTCCGCATGGTAGGAATCACAAACAGAGCGAATAGCGCAAGAAAGAAAAGCGCCGCAATCTTGCTTACGATCAGGATCATCCCCAGTCCGCCGATGGCAATCAAGGCACTGATGACGATGCCGTTGCGGGAAAACTGATGCGAACCCAGTTCCATCTCGCGCGGAGAACAGCGGGAAAGGAGGAAAATTTTGTCCTTCGGATCGCGCCGCACGACTCGGTCTTCGGATTTGGCTAATCCAGAAAACTTATCCTCCACCGCGCACAGTGTTCCCAATACATAGGCGGGCGTGCCGATGGTGATCCATTGCACATTGACACTCCACGGCTGCTTGATTTCGGCGCCGTAATTGATGTGGTTGTGTTTTGCCCAAGCGACAAATTCGTAGGGAAGCTCGACCGGTTCGGTATGTTCTTCCTGATGCTGGCCATCGTAGCTTAGGAATGAATTTCCGTCACGCGGATCCACGAGCACTCGACCTGTGTCGTCTTCGAGATAGAACGGGTGCACATTGGTTTTCTCGCTGGAGACTGTCCAGACGGACTGCTTACCTTTGGGGCCAATCCAGAGAGAATAGCGCCACGCGGCACAAGGCTGCTTCGAGATCGGCGCGACCAAACTTTCCAGTGGTGTGACGCGGCCATGGAGTTCCACCAAGCCGAGCGCGGCGGCGCGGATGGTGGATGTTGGGGTTCCCGCAATGAGCCGGACTTTGTGAATGTCTTTGATCGTCCCATTAAACAAGATCAGTCCCACACCGAGCGCAAGCACGCCGACAGCAGCGAAAACGATGGTCATCCATGCCTGAACCACATCGCTCGTGGTAGGAGCGGTTGCAACGCCGAGGAGGAGGTTGATGCCAAAGTTCATCGAAGTAGTTGATTGAGCGCGCCCTGAAACGTGAAGAGCGCAAAGAATGCCAGAAAACACACCAGGAAGGCAATCAGTAACACGCCCGGTTCAGGCTGGCGTTTCAAAATGAGTGCGCCGACAAGGGCAGATCCAAAGAAGATAATGATATACGAGAGCGCCACAACGGCTGCTACATGCGGCGCAAAGATCCCCAGCCCCATGAGACCGCAAAACGCCGCGCCGCAAAATTGGGCGATGGCTTTATTCCGTTGCGTGCGTTCCATCCGTTTAGGAGGAATTGGCGCAAAGACGAATACGCGATTCTGCGGGTCGCGGCGGACAACACGGTCTTCAATTTTGTTTTTTCCCGCCAGTTGTTCCGGCGCGGCCAACACTGTGCCCATGATATAATAATTGCCATCCAGCGACGTATAGCCCGAAGTATTTCTGCCCAGCACGCTGTCGGTGCCAACGATTTTCTCGTACATCTTCACCGAAATGCACCTGCGTTTCTTCCCACCACGCAAGTCGAAGCCCTGACGCTGGGCGAACTCTAGCACTTGCGGAGTAAAATCATCATATTGGCGACCAGAACTCGCGTACTCTGGCTTGCCCCATAGACTCATGTCTTCCCGACGCACCGAGTTCCGATTCTTATCGAGAAACTCGCTATATTGGGACGTTTGCCAGAGGACTTGCTGGAGGTCGTTGAAATCGCGAGTTTGGTCGAGTTGAACCAGAATTTTCCCGGACTCGTCTTCGAGATAGAACTCGAACCGCAATTCTTTCCAAAGGGTATTGAAACTAGTGGCTTGCCCGTCGCTGCGACCTTCCTCGCAAATGCTCACTTCCCAGCCAAGGCAAGGCTTTTGCGTGATCGGGCTGACCATTCCTTCCTTGGGGATGACGCGTCCATGCAACTCGGCCAAGCCAATCGCGACAGAGCCGATCTTGGCGGTGGGCGTGTTTTTGATCAGAGAAGCCCAGCGCAACGACCGCAGGCCGAACAGAAAAAACGGCAGGCCGAGCAAAAACCAGAGGCCGATGAAGATGACCATGGCGTATTCCATCACCCGTAGTATGCCAAACTAATTGATGATAATCCACCGCTTGCCGGTTAGCGCAATACCCGACCGATTCCTTCGAGCATGGTGATTGCCCAAAGAGCAATTATGGCCAAAATAAACATAGCGGCGATGACGAGGTTCGCAACCGGGTCTATTTGGCGCTTCAAAAGCCCTAAAATGATTGTACCGACAACCAACGCGATCGTAGAAACCCCTACCGCCTGGAGAGATAAGAGCGGCAAAAAGACGCCAACCGCCATCAACAGGCAAAGCGCGGTCGCAATAAGTTGGGCAACCGCTCTTTGGAAATGCGCTTGCCCCGTTCGCTTTGGCGATTCGGTCGAAACCAGCAAAAGGCGATCTCGCGGGTCGCTACGCGCGACACGATCTTCGGTCTTGGTTTTGCCTGCCAATTGTTCCGGCACGGCTGTCACTGTGCCAAGAACGTAAAGCTCGGCCTCGGGTTTATCTAGCGCCTTGTAAATTACCAATGACACCCAGCGATGGCTCTCTAATGTAACGATGTCAACGCCACGCTCTTTTGTCCACTCGACCACTTGCGCAAATATGTCATTCGGTCGGTCGCGGGCAATCATCTGCCATTCCTCCACCCAAAAGATCTTGTCGTCGGGAAAGCGGAGATTGAAGAGCCGAGTTTCACCCTTGCGACTGAATGCCGAGGGAGTCGAAAACGATTCCATAAACATTTGAGTCATGGATTCGGGTCCTTGTAATCCTTTCGCCTCCACCAGGATGCGTCCCGATTCGTCCTCCAGAAAGAAGGAGAAATAGAATTCTTCCCACATAATCCTTCCGGGAATTCGTTTTGATCCTCCGATGCTTATTTTCCATCCCAGACAGGGTTGCCGGGTAATGGGGCAACCCATCCCGCTTCGCGGCACAATGCGTCCGCGCAGCTCGGCGAGGCCGAGCGCAACCGAACCAATCTTTGCCGTGGGCGTGTTCGCGATCAGCTTGCTGCGCGCGTAGTTGCGCAGGCCGCAGATGAAAAACAACAACCCCATGAGCAAATAGAAACTGATATAGAGAGTGTAATAAAATTCCATTGCTACAATATCCCAAACTTATTCAATAAAATACCCAGGCCAACCAACACCACAAGCCCGCCTCCGAAAATGCCGCCCGCGGCTTTCCACGCGTAGGCGCTCTCGACTTCCTTAGCCGATTTGTCGGCGATGTAGAAGAAACTGCACGAGCGATCGCTTCGCACGAGCCGGTCTTCCACCTTGGTCACGCCCGCCATCTGACCTTCCGGGGCGACGACCGCGCCGAACACATACAGGGTGTCGTCCGGCGCGATATGCCATTCGGTAAAACGCTTGTCGCGGCTGAAAAACCCCGTGCCGTAGCCCTGCCGGTTGCAAAACACCTGCGCGTTCGCCGATAATCCTCCGAACATGCCTGTTTGCTCGCGCAGGTCTTGTGGAATGTCAATCTCCGCGCCCATGGAGTCCACGAGAATTTTCCCGGTATCGTCCTCGACAAAAAACGGCACGCGCCGTTCATCGCGAGCGATCGTGACCCATCGCCCACTTTTCTTGCCTTTGCGGTACTCCTCAACGGTATAGCGCCAATAGACACATGGCGCTTGCATGATGGGACTGGTCATCGGCGTTCCGTGGGGGATGGCGCGGCCTTGCAATTCAGCGGGGCCGAGAGCGACGGAAGCCACGGTGGACGTGGGAGTGTTTTGCATCAGACGTTTTCGCGAGTAGGCGCGCAATCCCCAGAAAAATCCAAACAAACCGCCGCCGAACAGAAATACTGCGAGAATGGTTGGATCTTTCGAACTGGCGGCCACGATCATGGTCATGTGTCCAGCCTATCACGAGCCGTGTGAAAATCAACGCGGCTTTGCCGGTCGCGCCATGGCCTCGGCTGCCTGTAGAAGCTGACGGTATTCGAGCCGATGAGGATTGACCTTGATCGCCCGGCGCAGACGTTCGATGGCGCGATGAGGTTGATTTTGATCGAGATAGATTCGTGCCAAATTCGCGTTCACCTCTCCATAGTCGGGCGCTCGCCGGTCCAATTCCTCGAATGTCGCCGCAGCGGAGTCAAGTTGTCTTGCTTGCGCTTGTGCGATGCCTAGGCGATAGCGGATCTCAAGGCGGTGTTCATCCATTTCCAATACATCGTGGTAGGCCAATGCGGCAGCCTGCCAGTTATGCTGCGCCACCGCGCGAGCGCCTCGAATCACCTGTAGATCTGCCCAAATCGGCCTCACGAACGCTTGCAGCAAAATGGCGCCGGCACCCAACAGGGTGAGGATTGGCATACCTGATCGCGCCGACAAGGGTCGCGTAACGTTGTCCGCGCGATTCTGTGCGACAATCAATCCCAACATCACCCAGAATAGCGTTTGGTTAGGCAGATGCCGTAGATTGACATCCAATTGATTGTGCACCAGCCATGTTGCCAGTGCCGCGCCAAACCCTAATGCAAATGGATTGCCGCGAACATTCGCTTTCATCTCTTCCAAGGCAACAAATACCAGCAGCGCAACGAACGCAGCCACCGCCAAGAGTCCTCCTTCCGCTCCGATTTCCAGGAATTCGTTGTGGGCGTGTTTGGTGATGGGCGCCGCGCGTCCGATTGTCCAATAGTGGATCGGACGATGACTCGCCAGGTTCGACTCGAACGATCCCCAACCGTGTCCCACGAGCGGCCGTTCCGAGATCAATCCCAACGATCCCAGCCAGATTGCCGGACGAACATCTTCGGAGAAAATTTTTTCCAATCGCGACTTTATTGGCGCCAAATCCAACGCGATGAAAACAATCAACACGGCGATTGCCACCAACACAAACCGCGCGAGAAGAGTTTTTACCACGCGCCATATCCACATCACAAGAATCGCTCCGCCGACCGTCGCCAGCGCCAGCATTGCGCCACGAGACCGGCACGCCAGCGCAATCACCAACACCGTCCACAATCCCCACAATCCATAAATCCAATTTTTTCGAGATCGTTTTGCCGCACCCTCATTGCGGGCCAGCGACGTGCCCACCCACACGGAGGCCGCCAAAAATGCAGCCAGAAAATTGCGATTGCCAAAGGTCGCCACCGGTTCCGCCGCCGAGTTTGGCACGCGCCAGTGCACGATCATCGCCCATATGCTTAATATTGTCGCCGTGGCGATCCAAAGTTTCACCAGCCGTTCGTTTCCCCGGGGATCAAAACTTGTGGCAACTGCATACGCCAGCAATAAATTCACCGCCAACGGCCAGAGCGCCGCCATGCTGGCAGACCGGTTTTTTGCGCATACCGCCGACAATATCGCGATTATAAAAAAACAACCGAGGACACACGCGAATCGGTTGTTGGGGACGAAGAATCCGGCATTCGACGATGGGGACGGCAGTGCGTTGGCGGAAACTGTTTCCGTTTTCCGTTCTGTCGCCACCAATCCCAACCAAGCGGCTACGGCGAATGCACCCCACGGCACGGTCAATAGAAACGGGAATTCTCCGCCGATGCTCCGATCCAAAATAAGCATCGGAAAACTCATCAACGCCGCGGTCGGTACCAGCGCGAACACAAGTCGGTTCATTACGCCCGCATTATCGCCCTCGACTCGCTCCCTGTCCATTGCCTTTTCTAGAGCCAAGTTTGATCCCACGCTCGATTTCCCTTGCGGCAAAATCCAATTCGCCTTCATCAATCGTCAGCGGAGGTGTCAGGGTCAATACATCCCCTCGCTCTCCACCGCCCAATGCGAGAATCCCGCGGCGGAGCAATCGTTTGACAACGCGCTGGCAAACCGCCGCACTCGCCAGTGGAATACCTTTCATCAAACCCAGCCCGCGACCCGGCAGCCAGTCGCACAGCCGGCACGCGCGCTCGTCTAGCTGGAGCCGTTTCACTTCCGCGATGGTCGCCAGCGCCATCGCGCAGCCGAGCGGGCTGCCCAGATGCGTGCTGGTGTGAAGGGCTTCCCCGCGATTTTCTGGCCAGGCATCCATTACTGCTGCGCGCCCTATGCACGCCGAAATCGGAAACCCGTTGCTCATCGCTTTGCCAACGCAGATCAAGTCCGGCACGACATCCCAATGCTCGACCGCAAACCAGCGCCCCGTCCGGCAAAACCCGGTGAAAACTTCGTCCGCAATCAGCAATGCCCCGTGTTGATCACAGAGCCGCCGGAGCGCCGGCAGAAAATTGGGCGGCGGAAGAACAATCCCACCACGACCCAGAATCGGCTCGACGATAACAGCACCGATGTCCCCTCGCGTCAATGTTTCCGAAATTGTTATAATTATAACATTTTCGGTGACGGAGTCGGCTGGCCATTCCACGTGCGTAACGAATTTGCCGAGCTGTTTCTGGAACGGGTCGCGAAAAAATTTCCATGCGGTCGCACCTAGCGCGCCGTAGGTAAGCCCGTGATAAGCACCGCGGAATGCGATCACGCCCGGTTTTCCGGTTGCCAGCAACGCGGTCTTGAGAGCCGCTTCGACAGATTCCGAGCCGCTATTGGCAAATAGGACTCGGGCAGGTGTGTTAGTTATAGGTCGCGCACCTCGGCGCGGCGCACCGATAATTTTTGACAGCACTGATTTTCCCTTGGAGGTAGGGAGTTGAGCGTTGAGTGTTGAGCGTTGGTTCTGTTCCCATCGTCCATACGTTAATTCCACCAACTCGCGCGCCAGTTGCATTTTCAATTCGTTTGGGCACACGTCGCCAAGCCCATGAACCAGTTGACTCAATTGACGTCGTGCGGCGGAAATCACACGGGGATTGTTATGGCCGACACTGGCAACACCGAAGCCGGCGGTCAGATCAAGAAAACGATTACCGTCCACGTCCCAGACGTTCGAGTCGTGCGCGCGCTTCCAAAAAACAGGCCAGTCCTTCGCCACGAACGTAACATTGCGCGATTCGTAGCGATGCAATTGAGTCGCAAGCGCTCGCGAGCGCGGCCCCGAAATCAAGGTTTTCAGCAAAGGCAACATCACAGGTAAACGGATTAAACTCTCAACATTCAACGCCCAACGCGATACTCCCAGGGATTGTTAACGGAAATCGTTAGAAGTTGAAAGTTGAGAGTTGAATGTTGAGAGTTAACTCTGTTCATACGCCTCTGGCGTCTGCCGGCCATATATATTTGTGCATCTGGAGTTGGAATCGCACGGACAGTTGATCGGACAGCATTGCTTCGACCAGTTCGCGTTGTGAAATCGGATGCTGTCCCGCTGGCACGGATTTCAGAGCCTTATCTTGTTGCTGCGGCGCGAGCGGTTGCACCCACGAAAAAAGCACCGTGCAACGATCGGTAAGCCGATGGCAGCCAAGCTGTTCTTTGGCCCAGTCATAATCTTCGCGAGTGCCGATGACGAATTTCACTTCGTCCGTTGACCGCAATTCTCCAATATTTTCGTAACGATTCCGGCTGCTTTCGCCGCTGGAAGGGCATTTCAAATCCATGATGCGATGCACACGCGCATCCACTTTGCCGATGTCATGCGCCCCGCTGGTTTCCAGCAGCACGGTTTTGCCGGCATCGCAGAGTTGTGTCATCAAAGGCAGCACACCGGGCTGGAGCAGCGGCTCACCACCCGTGATTTCGATCAGCGGACAATCAAACTTCAGCACGCGGTCGAGCACGTCGGCTAGCGACATCTTTGTTCCTTCGGTAAACGCATGAGCGCTGTCACAATAGGAGCAGCGCAGATCGCAAGCCGTCAGCCGTACAAACACGCACGGCAACCCCGCGAAGGTGCTTTCGCCTTGCATGCTCTTGTAGGTTTCATTGATCACAAGCGTTGTGTCGTCGATCACAGCAAGATGCTAACATGAAATCGAAGGGGGCGCAAAGACATGCGACCGTTATTTTCTGGCCAGGCGATCCACGTACGCAGTTGTGAGCATCGAGGAGATAATTGCGATGCAAAAGATGTAGATGCCCATTCGCGGCTCTACGTTTGCCATGGGGCGAAGCTTGACGGCTACAATGAGAATTGCCACCACAAAGACGTCAAGCATGGACCATCGGCCAAGAATGCCTAGCCAACGCAGAAGGTTCTGGCGCTGTTCCTCGGCAATCCTGGCGAACCAGAGGACAGCCAGTCCAATGAGTTTGGCGATGGGAAAGACGAGCGAAAAGAAAAACAGGACGGCGGCCAGGAGAAATTCCCGCTGTTGAACCAAACTCCAGGCGCCGGTGACGACCGAGTATTCGTTTTTCCAAAAAATCATCTTCTTGACGAAAACCAGCGGCAGAGACAAACCAAAACCCAGCAATACACATGAGGCAAGGATCAGCAGCGGCACTTCGTAGCGCCGTGGATAGCGATCGTATAAGGATTTTTTTGGCGTACTCATCGGCTTGTCCGAAGCTAACACGAAAGCTTTGCTCTTGCAAAGCCGCCCCGACAGGGAGCAAAATGCTCAATGTGAACGAGCTTCGAGAGCAATTCCGCAGTGAGAAAACAGACCGGTGTCGGCGACGCAGAAGGTCAGCAGTCGCCTTTGGCGCGCCGAGTTTTGTGGCTATGTTTTCGGTTTATTTGCTGGAAGAGAATGAGACGATTACAGGGCAATGCATTTGGATAGGTCACGCCTTTTGGGTTTTAACTGGGCTTGCCGTTACAATTTTTGCCTGCAACATGATTTGGAATCCTGCCGAACGGTTAAAAAACCTGCTCGCACGTCTATGGATCGTTCTGGTTGTGGTGGGATTGTTCGCCATTATGATTTCTTTTCTCGCGCAAGACACCTATCCAACTGTTAGCCGAATTGGAATGATCGTTGGCTTTTCCTCTGAGTTGATAGTGGTTCCTCTGATTATGGTTTTCTCTTCTCTCTTTCAGAGTAGTCGGCGGTAGATGCTCTCGCCCTGCACGCTTTTGTAGATTTCGTTGATGACAAGCTTTTCGCCAGACACAGCGGCACGCTAACACGAAACTGTTCGCGCCTCAACTTTATCGGCTGCATACCAGTACGTTTCGGATCCCATTCTATAGATAGGACCGGCTTGTTTCGACCCGCTTAAATTTGGAAACAGGGAATTTGGGATTGAGAAATTGTTTGCACAATTCCTTGCAGGTGTTATACTTCGCCCACGGCACGAGAATGAATCGGTTCATCACAATCGGTTGCTCGCTATTTGCTTGTCTGGCAGTGGTTGTGCGCGCAGAAACCCCGCATGTGCCGCAGGATCCTGCATTTCACTGTTTCATCGAAACCCAATACGAGGTTCAGCCCAATGGGATGACGTGGTTATCCGAGTTTTGGATGCAGGACGACAACGCACGCATCGAGACGATTCAGACAGGCAACAAGCTGGCGGGCGTGGTCACGGATTTCGAACGCAAGACGCTCGGTAACCCCAAAAAAGGTCAAAAGCTCATCCAGATTTTTATGGGGGCGACGAAGTTTTCTTGGTTGGAGGGGAGCAAGCTCGGCACGAAAAATACACTGGGGGCAACAGAAGAGCGGAATCCGTCCCTGGCGATCTCCGTGTTGCGCGAGCGCGGGAAGCGAACGGGGTTTGAAACCGTCGAGCGTGTGCAGTGTGAGGTTTGGAAATGGGATGTGCCAAATCTGTCGAAGTTCACCTATTGGATTGCCATCGAACAACCGGTCGTAGTGAAGTTTGTGGACGACGGCCGGCGGGGAACGGCTTGGAGGAAGATCACCAAGACCTACAAAAACATCGAGATCGGCGGGAAGATTGCCGAAGAGAAATTCTTGGTGCCCGTAGATATCGAGTTTGTCGGTTCAGACGGCACGAAGATCATGGGCGCGTTCGCGCGGGCGGGTCAGACAAATGCCAAACCTGCTCCCTCACCTAACGCCAACCGGACACTCCATTGCAAAGTCGAAGTGATAGGAGGCAGGTTAAACAAATTGAAGTACGAACTATGGATGAAGGGTGATAAAGCGCGTATGGAAAGTGAGGAAACGCGCGGCAAAAGAGTTTATATCAATTCGGGGGACGCGATCTACAGCTACACCGACTCAAAAAAAACTGGCTTAAAGCAGGGGGAAAAACATCCTCTTAATCCGCTGACTGATTTATATCTGATCCTCGGCGAGAATCCGTTCGACGAGTTGGATTGGATGAAAAACAATGGAGACAAACGCGCACAGTGGCAGCGAGTTGAAGGAGTCATCTGCGACGTGTTCGATTACCAATACAGCGGCGTCCGAGGAACCTATGATGGGAAAAATCCGCCTGTGTATAGTTTTCTATACTGGCCGCGGACAATTTGGATCCCACAGGGCTATCGGTCAACACCTCCAGCAAACGATGCGCCGACCTATCAAAATCGTAACAACAATGTCTCACCGTCTCTCCGGCATCCCGATAATTTCACAATGAAAGTCGATATCGGCGGGATGCAACCAACCGTGTACAGCGCGCCGTCTGAAGGCGACTGGACGAAGCTTGAAAAGCGACCCCATGGCATCAAGCTCATCACGGGTAATGATTTTGTGGGGATTCCACCGGGGGAACTCGGCAAGAGTGTTCGTTGGGGTGATATTGGACGCGATTTGACAGGTCGCAAGCCGGAAACTGGACTGCAACGCCAGAGTCAGGTAACAGGGTCGGGAGCAGGGGGGAATCAACAGCAACAGAAAGCGGAAGGCAATCCTCCAGTCGCGGCGACCGTCGGGGAGTCTACATCTCGACCCCAGATAGTTGTTCCCTCTCATCTGACTAAACTCTACACAAACGTCGAGTTAGATGTGGACATATCTGATAAGCTTTTCCTTCTTCCTGCGGATGTAACCTATTACCCAACAAAAGAATATATCGAATGGGAGATGTCCCTCGTCCGAATGAGCAAATAATCTTGTCAGCGAACGCAGTTAACTCTTGCAGTTGCCGGTAGATGGCTTGCCATCCATGCCTTGTTATGCGACAGTTGGCTGTGAAATGGAGGCGTTGATGAACCGAACATTAATCAGAATCGTTGCGGCTGCTACCCTTCTTTATGTTGTTCCTTTCTTGCGCGCCGATGACGCGCCGGACACTGCCAAGCTCGCCGAGGCGAGCAAGCCTTATTTTGTCCTGGCGCGAACGCTGACGACGTTTCAAGGACTGGTTTCCGAGTCCACACAAACCCAGACTCCCTGTCTCGAAGCGACGCTGTCATTCTCGCTCGACCAAAACGGCAAGACGCAAAGAGCCACGGGCAAACTCGTGTATCAAAAACCCGACAAGTTGCGGTTGGAAATTCATCATCCCGACCTTGACGCTGAAATGGTCCGAAATGGCAATACGCTCGCGATTTACACGCCCGGGAAAAAATTTGGTGTCCTTGGCAAACCCGACGTGGCACGCTGGCGCGGTCAACCCTTCTCGGACGCCGACAAAGTCGCCAACAAAATTCCGGCGCTGCAGTGGCCGCTCAACAACAATCTCTTGTTTTTCCTGCCGACCGCGGTAAACGCGAAATTCGCTGCGCCGGAAAAAATCGGCGACGTCGAGTGTCAGGTCATCGAGGCGACCCCGAACAAGCAGACGTTCCCCAAGGTAAGCGTCAGCGCGAAAATATGGATTCGGCCTGATTCGCTGCCGGCGCGGATCGAGGCGCTGGGCGAGGATTGGAAAGCGAAGCTGGAAATTACTGACGCAAAGTTGTCCGCAACGATTGACCCAAAGCAGTTTGAGTTTCAGAAGCCCACCGACGCGCGGATTGAAGAAGTCGCGGTGGGTCATCTCGTCCGGTTTTTTGAGGTGCTGCCGCTGGCGTTGCTCGGCTCGAAAGATCCCGACATCAAAAAACACGCCGCAGACGGCCCCATGCGCGTCCTGATCGCGCGCGAAGGCAACGGCTATCTCGAACGCGTCCACGGCACTCTGGTGTTACACCTCCAAGGCACACCGGAAGAAATGGGCTGGCAGCACGGCAAACTGCTCGCCCCGAAAATCCGCGACGTAGCCGAGCGCATCGTCTATGGCGTCGGCGTCGGCAGTTCGTTCGACAAAGGCCGGTGGTTTTTTGGCGAGATTGAGGACGCCTACAAGCGGCTCTCTTCATTCATTGACGATGATTCCAAACGCGAAGCCGTCGCGCTCGCGAAAGGCGCGGGCATGGATCCCAACGAACTCCGTCTCGCCAATGTATTTCCGGAACTCTTCCATTGCAGCGGTTTTGCGGTTTATGGCAAAGCCACGGTCGGCGGCGCGCTCTATCACGGTCGCGTCCTCGATTACATGCGAGGCGTCGGGCTCGAACCCAATGCCGTCGTCATCGTCAATCAACCCACGGGCAAAAACGCCTGGGTCAATATCAGCTACGCCGGTTTCATCGGGTCGGTTACCGCCATGAACGAGAAGAAAATCGCCATTGGCGAAATGGGCGGGCGAGGCGAAGGCAATTGGGACGGCAAACCGATGGCGCATCTGCTCCGCGAAATTATGGAGAAAGCCAACACGCTCGACGAAGCGGTCGAGATCATGCGCAAAGGACCGCGCACGTGCGAATATTATTATGTGATCAGCGATGCCAAAACCAAGCAAGCCGTCGGCATCGCCGCCACGCCCACCGAGTTCACGGTGGTCAAGGCGGGCGAAGCCAACGAACGATTGCCTAGGCCGTTCGCCGATTGCGTGTTGTTGAGCGCCGACAAACGGTACAATGCGCTCTGCGACAAAGTGCAGGCGCAGTATGGCAAGATTGACGCGCCAGCGGCCATTGAGCTGATGAAACGTCCGGTCGCGATGAAATCCAATCTTCACGCGGTCTTGTTCGCCCCTGATACGCTCGATTTCTGGGTGGCCAACGCCAGCGCAAAAAATCCAGCATGCGACAATCCTTTCACCCACTATAATCTGACGGAGTTGTTAACGAAGCAGCCGCCCGTGACCGATCCGCATTGAAGATCGTCATGGAAACACCACTACTTCCGCCGCAGGTCGTTCTGCCGCGGGCGCAATGCCAACGGGCGGCAAACTCAAGCTGCTGCCGCATGCACTATAACGCGGCCTATTCATGAAAATCCACCAGCCACCACGTCGAGACCGTTTCTCGGAGGTCTCTCATGAAAAAAACAGGCTCATTTTCTACATACCCCTCGGCGCAGCCGTTGTTTCGCTCACGTTGTTTTTTCTCGCGCTGGTGAATGGCTGGATGGGGCCTTCGCAAGGCATTGGCGGATGTTATTGCGAAGCGTCGGACGGTTGGATCAAACAGCCCGCCAACACCTGGAGCAATTTCGGGTTCATTGCAGCGGGTTTGATTATCGCGTGGATGGTGATGAACGGCGCATTTCATCAAAACAACAACGCTTTCACACGAGGCGTTTTCACGCCAGCATTTTTTCCGCGCTTGTCGTTCTCCTTGGCCCCGGCTCAATGGCCATGCATGCCACCCTTACGCCGATTGGCGGAAAGCTGGATATGCTCTCAATGTATTTGGTATGCGCGTTTATGACAGCGTACGCCATGCAGCGATTTTGGGGTTGGAAGCCGCTCCATTTTACGATTGTGTTTGTGTCGGTGATTGCTGTGTGCGAATGGGCGGGAGCTTACCACGGACACCTTCCCCTGCCTCTGCTTGATTACGCGGGGGATGCCGTCTTCGCATTCTTCATCATTCTCGCTTCCGTTTTTGAAATCCTGAATAGTTACGTGCGGAAATTTCAACACCAAAGGAAATGGGCCTATTATGGTTTGGCGTCGCTGATCACGGCGTTCATCATTTGGAATCTCTCGCAGACGGGCAGCCCGTTTTGCGATCCACATTCGTTGATCCAAGGTCATGCAATCTGGCATTTGTTGGACGCGCTGGCGGTTTATTTCCTTTTCCGATTTTATGTTTCGGAGAATGCGTAGCGACATCCGTAGGGCGACATTCAAGAGGATGGACGTTGAATCCAGCTAAGCGCTGACTTGCGCCGCGCCGTCGCCATATTACTGGTTCTTATCGGCCTTGTTTTAGGCCCGGTGATTAGCTCACTCCAGTCGCGCTTCCGACCGGCAGTTGTTTGGGTTATTGTCACATGGGTGCTGGTAGTATTGATAGAGTCCACCGTAGCGGTATTTACGCAAAATTAAATGTGGGGATTGGTTGGATTGATCGGTGGCGCAATCCTCGCCGCGCGTTTGATGTTTGTCTTAATCCAGGACGTAATTCTTGTTGGAACACAACGACCTCTGTATGGAGACGTCGTCTCAATGCTTTTATTTGGAAATCTTGAAGACCAAATTGAGGACAGCATGAGCAATGAAGCTAATCAGTAATCACCGGCACCATCTCCATCTGTATTTCCATAAGCCACAAACATACATTACTGCAATTTTACCCTGACCACGAGGCGTTTGCCGACTCGCAGGATTTGGCCGTCGCGCGGTGTCAAACGGGAGTTGGGATCGGTTAGTTTGGCACCGTCGAGTTGAATGCCTCCCTGGGAGATGAGGCGTCGGATTTCACTGCGGCTGTCACAAGTCGCCGGGTCGCCTGCGCCGCGCTGGGCGGATTCGATGAATTCGAGAAGGCTGATCTCTTTGTTTGCCAGTGGAAGCGGTGTTGCAATTTCGGATAGTTCTTTCTTCGAGAACTGTTTTTCGAAATGATTCTGGGCGGCCTCCGCGTTGGCTCTTCCATGAAAACGTTCCACAATGGCGTGTGCGAGTTGTTTTTTGGCGACCATCGGGTTGTCCTGTTTCATGGAAACCAGATCGGCATCAGTCTTGCCGAAGAGCAACTGCCACCATCGCCAGAGAAGATGATCGCTGATGCTCATCGTTTTGCCGAACATATCGTTGGGCGGGTCCGTGAGGCCGATGTAGTTGCCCTTGCTCTTGGACATTTTTTCGGTGCCATCGAGTCCTTCGAGGATCGGCAGGATCATGACCACTTGCGGTTCTTGTCCGGCGTCCTTTTGCAGGTCGCGTCCGACAAGGTTGTTGAAAGTCTGATCGGTGCCGCCCAGCTCGACGTCGGCGCGGATCATGACCGAGTCGTAACCTTGCATCAGTGGGTACAGGAACTCGTGCGTGCCGATGGTGATGCCGGCTTTGTGACGTTTTGCGAAGGTATCGCGCTCCAACATGCGGGCGACGCTCATCTGACTGGCCAAGCGAATGACATCGGCGAAACTCATTTTTGCCAGCCATTCGCTATTGCGCCGGATTTCCAGTTTATCGGGTGAAGTATCCAGAATTTTCCCGGCTTGGTCGAAATAGGTCTTGGCGTTCTGTTCAATGGCCGAATCTGTCAGCATCGGCCTGGTTTTGTTCTGGCCGGTCGGGTCGCCGATGAGCGCGGTGTAATCGCCGATGATCAAGACCGCTTGATGACCCAGGTCTTGGAACTGGCGTAGCTTGGCAAGCACGACGCTGTGCCCCAGATGCAAATCTGGCGCGGTCGGATCGCAGCCGAGTTTAACGCGGAGCGGGCGTTTTTCGACGCGAGCCGACTCGAGTTTTTTGGTCAGCTCCGCTTCCGTGACAACTTGCTCGGTGCCAAGGAGGAGGCACTTGAGTTGGTCGGCAACTTTCACGAGGATACGATGCGGGAAAAAACCCGCTTGCGCAAGCGGGAAACCACCTGCGCGCCGCTACTCTTTCTGGTCTTCGGCCTCTTTGAAGGCGTGATGCAGGGCGACGATATCTTCGCCGGGTTTGAGCGAGGCTTCGACTTTGGCTTCCTCGGCTTGCAGGCTCTCGATCGAATAATTCGCGGCTTTGATGGAAAGGCTGATCCGACGATTGGCAGCGTCAATCTTGAGCACGCGAGAGCTGACTTCGTCGCCAACCTTGAGGACATCCTTGACCTTTTCGACTCGCTCTTCGGAAATCTGGGAGATGTGAACCAATCCCTCGACATCCGGCAAAAGTTCGATGAACGCACCGAAACTGGCCAGCTTGGTAATCTTGCCTTTGACGGTGTCGCCTATTTTGTAGCGTTTTTCAACGTCCGACCAGGGATCCGGGATGAGTTGCTTGAGTCCGAGTGCGATTCGCTGTTGGGACGCGTCCACTTCCAGCACGACTGCGTCAATGGGATCGCCTTTTTTCAGCAGTTCGCTCGGATTAGAAATCTTTTTGGTCCAGCTCATATCCGAGACGTGCACCATGCCATCGAGACCGTCGGGCAGTTCGATGAATGCGCCGAAATTGGTCAGGTTGCGCACGGTGCCTTTGATGCGGGATCCGACGGGATATCGTTCCTGCGCAGTTTGCCAGGGGTTCGAGGCGACTTGGCGAAGCCCCAATGAAATCTTCTTTTCCTCCGGCTGAACGCCGAGAACGACCGCCTCGACAAGATCGCCGACGTTCAGGACGTCTTTGGGGTTGGTGACCCGCTTGGTCCATGAAAATTCCGAGATGTGAATCAGGCCTTCAATCCCCTTCTCAATCTCCACGAAAGCGCCAAAGGGAGCCAGGTTGGTCACTTTTCCTTTGATTCGCGTGCCCACCGGATAACGATCACGGATGAGTTCCCACGGATTTTTCTGGCGTTGTTTCAAGCCAAGCGACACGCGTTCTTTTTCCCGATTGATGTCGAGAATCACCACCTCCAACTCATCACCGACCCGCATAATTTCCGAGGGATGACCGATGCGCGTCCAGCTCATATCGGTGATGTGCAGCAATCCATCCATCCCATCCAAATCCACAAACGCCCCGAAATCCGTCAGGTTTTTCACCAAACCTTTGCGGGTCTGCCCGACCTTGATGTCGGTCAACATCTTCCGTCGTTTCTCCGTGCGCTGTTCCTCCATCAATTCGCGCCGGGAAAGCACGATGTTCTTGCGGTCCGTGTTGATCTTGATCACCTTGCACTCAACCGTCTGGCCAATCCAGTCGTCCAGACTTCGGGCGGGTTGCAAATCAATCTGTGACGCCGGCAAAAACGCATCCACGCCGATCCCCACCACTAATCCCCCCTTGATTTTCGACTTTACCTTGCCCTTTACCATGCTCCCCTCCGCGCAAGCCGTTATAATATGTTCCCAATTTTTCTTTTGCTCCGCTTGGTCGCGCGATAACACCACCGCGCCGTTGTCGTCCTCCAGTTTCACCAGCATCACCTCGATCTCGTCTCCCGGCTTTATGGAACCGATGTCGGAGAACTCGCTGGACGGGATCGTCCCCTCGGATTTGTACCCGATATCCACGACGACTTCCGACGGACGAACCTCCAAGACGCGGCCGCGCACAAGGCTGCCTTCCGCGAAGTTTTGCATCGCGCCGCCTAAAAACTGTTGCATGACATTGCTCATGATGAAAGCCCCTTCTGACGAAAGAGCCGCGCAATGTAGACGACTCTCCAGCAGAATGCAAGGAGAAGTTCGCATGCCAATCCGGGTGCGATTCATCCCACGAGCAGCTTGGATGGCTCGGATTGTCCGCTCTTCAAAGTGTCAAATCGGTCAACATTGACGGTGGATTTGATCAGCCGATCCGAAACACCAGGTCGCGCGGCGCATCGTCTCCGAACCGACCGCGCAACTTCGAGAGCAATTGCGGTTTGAGATGGGTAAGTTCGCGCAGCCAAGTCGAGTGATCCACGGCAATGACCAGGGTATCACGCTGAAAATATTTTGGTTGCGCGTGCTTGGCGATGGCAACGCCGACTACTTCCTCCCATTCGTCGGCAATCTGGTTATGACGCCAACGGTCTTGAAGCCCGATTTTTTTTAGAGCTGCCGGAATAGTTTCGGCGATCAAGGGAGATGTCGGCAAGAGAATAGGTTCGACCGTAGAGGGCGCTCGCGACCATTCTCGGATGGCTTGGGCGCGGCGGAGTTCGGCTGGGGAAGGTTTGCGAGGCATAACGGAAGTATAACGCGACGAGCGCCGTTTGACAAATCCGGCTCGAGTGATATTCTTACCGCAAATTATGTGTTTCGCCGCCCGATTTCTTCCCATTTGCCTTGCCGTAGGTGTCGTCTGGGCGGAAGAACCTGCTAAACCGTCACCGAGCGCGCTTCTTCCGGAAGTGTCCGCGCCGAAAGCGCCAGAGAAAATTTCGTCGCCATTCGCATCGCTGTTGGATGAGTTGCACAAGCAGGATGATGCGATGAAAAAGGCCTTGGTAGTGGGTCGCGGCAGGACGGCGAATCTTTATGAGGCGAGCAAAGCGGCTCAAGGTTTCGGCAAGCGTGTCCAAGAGTTGACGGCTGCCGCCAAGGGTTTGCCGGACGACCAGCGGAAATTCGTTGAGAAGGAGTCTGCGAAACTAAAGAAGCTGGCTGGGTTGGTGGACAAATACGCGCGGCAGTCGGGTGGCGCGACGGAGGCGACGAAATTTTTCCGGCAACTCGATTTGATGTTCAAGGGATTGCAGGCACAACTGTTAACCCCCTAATCGAAGGAGCAACGATGGCAGAAGCAGCATCCAAACCCAAGAGCAATAGCAGTGGCGGCGGCAAAGGTGGCGGTCTGGTCAATCGCGGGATCATGGCCGGCTTGCTCGGCGGAATTCTCTGGCTCGCCGTGATGGCGGGGTTCGACCTCTACACGAAAGGAGCCATCAAGCACGCGCTCCACACTCCGAAGGCGATGGTTGTGCTGCTCGGCGTGACCAAAGATCCGCTGGGCGTCGGCCTGCCGTATGCGCTCGGTGTGGCGGCGACGTTGTTGCTCTTTATCGTTCTCGGCGTCCTCTTCGCCTTTTTAAGCGCGATGATTCCGCTGGAAGTTTCTGTCGTGCTCGGCTTTCTGTTCGGCGGCGCCGTGATGTATTTCCTGTTCTTCCTCGGGTTCGATCGTCTCTCCGATAATCCCACCGATAAACTCAATAACGTCGCCCTCACTGTCGCCTGCCTGGCCGCGGGTGTGACGTTCGGACTTAAAATGCATAAATAACCATGTGTGCGTTCGCTTGGCCCAACCATTGCTCGGGGGCAGTGTCGCTTACATTCGACGACGCCGCGCGCAGCCAGCTCGACAATGCCATTCCCGCGCTCGATCGTCATTGGGTCCGCGGCACGTTCTATGTCTCGCTGCACCACGATCACTGGCGGAATCGCATCGCGGACTGGCGGGCCGCCGCGCAACGCGGCCATGAGATCGCCAATCATTCGCTCCGCCATCCGTGCGGGCGCAATTTTGATTTCATTACTCCGGAGACTGCCCTGGAAAATTACACGCTCGAGCGGATGGAGATGGAATTGCGGGAGGCTTCTCGCATCCTTCGCGAGGCGATTCCAGGGCAAACCGATTTTTCCTTTGCCTATCCTTGCGGTCAGAAATACGTAGGGGACGGCGAGTCGCGCCAGAGCTACGTGCCGGTTGTGGCGCGGCAATTTCTTGCCGCGCGGGGTTTGGGGGAAGTTGCAAACCATCCTCTCAAATGTGATTTGATGGATGTTTGGTCGTGGATGGTGCAGCGAATTTCTGCCGAAGAGATGATTCGGATGACGGAAGAAGCCGTGGCGCAAGGCAAATGGGCGGTGTTTTGCTATCACGGAATCGGCGGCGATCATTTTCCGGTCGCCACGGAAGCATTGGAGGGATTGGCGAACCACCTGACAAGGAATCAGGATCGGATTTGGACAGACACATTCTTGAACGTTGCAAAACACATTGCGGCTGCGCGTCGATCGAATTGAATCCACGCGTGGCCGTCGTTTGCAAAAAAACAATCCGATTGAAACTTCCTCAGCAAAGGTTATACTTTCGCGACGTCGCATGAGGTCATCAATGAAACGCATTCATGTTGCCTCCCAGACGGGTATTCCGCGGCGCACGTTCCTGCGCGCCGCCGGCGCAACGCTCGCGTTGCCGTTCCTCGAAGCAATGATGCCTGCGTTTGTAACGGCGGCGGCGGCGGGAGGTCCACCGCGTCGGATGGTTTGCATCGAAACCAACATGGGGATCCTGCCCCAGTTTTTTTTCCCCGAGAAAGCCGGCAGCGATTACCAGCCAAGTCTTTACCTCGAACGGCTCGCGGCGCATCGGAAACAATTGACGGTCTTTTCCGGTGTGAGCCATCCCGGCGTAACCGGCGGGCACGCCGCCGAGAGATGTTTCCTCACCGGCACGCCCCATCCGGAGCGCGGCGGTTTCCGCAACTGGATTTCTCTCGATCAATTCGCCGCCGAGCAAATTGGCAGCCAGACTCGCTATCCTTCGCTCGTGCTGGCGATGACCAGCGAGAACCCGACGCTAAGTTACACGCGGAGCGGCGCGCCGCTTCCCGCCGAGCGCAGCCCCAAAAAACTTTTCCAAAAACTTTTCTTGCAAGGTAAGCCGGAGGAAGTTGCCGCCAATGTCGAGGCGCTGCGACAGGGGCGGAGCATGCTGGATTTCGTGGGCGATCAGTCGAAACGTCTGAACCGCTCGCTTTCAAAAGGCGACCAGGAACGGATGGACCAGTTTTTCACTGCCGTCCGCGAACTGGAACAACGGCTTCACAGTTCGGAAGCGTGGGAATACAAGCCGAAACCGAAAGTGATTTCGCAACAACCCGAAGACATAGACGACCAGCGGGAATTCATCCGAAAAACCCGCCTGATGTTTGATGTGATGAAACTCGCTCTGGAAACCGATTCCTCGCGCATCATTTCGCTTTTTATCGACACGACTGTCATCCACGATATTACGCACCACGGCAATCGGCCCGAAGTTCTCGCGGAACTGCGGGCGAAGGAAGAAGGCCAGTTCGACGCGCTCAACGGTTTTCTCACGGCACTCGCGGAAACGAAAGAGCAAGGCCAAGCATTGCTTGATCGGACGATGGTGCTTTACGGCACCTGCATGGGCAGCGCCAACTCACATTCCAACGTGAACCTTCCGATCCTGCTCGCCGGCGGCGGTTTCAAGCATGGTCAACACCTCGGTTTCGATCAGCAGAATAACTATCCGTTGGCAAACCTTTACGTCTCCATGCTCCACCGTCTCGACATCGAATCCAACTCCTTCTCCACTTCCACAGGCACCATGCGCGGATTGGAACCGGCATGATGCGTTCCTGTAGTTGATGGCTCGCTCTTGCCCAACGAAAACGAATCAAACGATATGATTTGCTATACGACCGTACTTTTATCACAATCGAATCGGGGTAAAACCATTACGGGCATTTTCGTATGTCGCGTCGCCGACACAATCTCCATCTCCAATGGAACCATACCCAGATGGGAAAGGACATAGGGCATTTGGGACAATTGTGAGAAAGTCCCACGGAAGACTTGCAAACTCAAACTTTATTCCTATAATTGCGCGCTTCGATGCAGAATGGAACCTCCAGCCCCGCAACACCACGGCAGGTCAAGCCTGACGATGGTCGCCCGACGCGCGTGCGTACGGGAAATCTTCCCACACTGTCGCGCATTGTGCAGATGCCGAAGGTTGGGGAATCTCTGGCACACTACAAATTGGTTCAGGAACTAGGCTCGGGTGGCATGGGCGCAGTGTTCAAAGCGTTTGAGGAAAAACTCAATCGGCATGTCGCAATTAAAGTGCTTGCCCGCGAGTTGGCGGTGGATGCAGAATTTGCGCATCGCTTCCTGCATGAAGCGCAGGCTGTCGCCGCCCTCAATCATCCCAATATCATCACGGTCTATTATATTGGCCAACAACAGGACATCATTTTCTTCGCCATGGAATTCGTCGAGGGCCGTCCCCTCAACGCCGTTCTGCATGAAAAACAAAAACTCTCCGAACGCGAGGCGCTCGATTATATTCGCCAAACTGCTCTTGGCCTCCAAGCCGCCCAAGAACGCGGTCTCATACACCGCGACGTCAAGCCCGCCAATCTCATGCTGACCCAGAAGGGAGTGATCAAAATCGCCGATTTCGGCCTTGCCCAAGAACTGACCTCCGCAAACAAGCCAACTGCTTCGCGTGACATCATTGGCACGCCAGAATACATGAGTCCCGAACAAGCAGAGGGTCGTCCCGCTGATCACCGCAGCGACATCTACAGTCTCGGCGCAACGCTCTATCATCTTTTGGCAGGTCAAACACCTTACTTCGGCGACAGTGAAACCGCCATCCTGACCGATCAAGTCTTTGCCCCTGTGCCATCCATCCGCAGTATTCGACCCGACATTTCACACTCCATCGAGCGATTGCTCGACAAGATGCTTTCAAAATCACCCAAAGGCCGCTTTCAAACCTATGACGAACTGATTGCCGAGTTAAATCACATGCTCGGTGGCAGCGCGACGACCGTCGTTCATTCACCGGTGCAATTGGACCGGCGCTCCCGAATTCTTGCGGTGATTAGCATCCTCTCCATCGCCGTCGCTGTTTGGTCGCTCTGGAATAATTTCTCCGCCAAACGAAACTATCCACAAATTCCCCCAAAAAATTCTGTTGTGTCTGGTACCCAACTCACCGAGCCAACACCAGTTCCACTTTCCGAGCCATCCCCGCCACCCGCACCCGCTCCGCAAGCTTGGTTCCCGCTCGACCTATCCGCTGCATGCAATCGCCACTTTATCGCTAGCGAAACAAGTCCCCTGAAAGAAGGGTTCGACCTACATGGCCACACATCTTGGGCAACGACCAATTTCCTTCGACAACGCGGCGGACAAGAAACTGGTGTCCCAAACAACGGCCAAATCCCTGTGCCCGCGGGGGGCGGATTAGATTTTTTTCAATTGCGTCTGCCTGCAACGGAGAAACCTGAAAACGATGCGATCGTGCTCACCAGTAAACAAGGAGTCCAGCCGCAACCAGTTACGTGGGAATTACCCTCTGAGCAACGGAAGAAATACGCCCAGCTTGCCGTTTTACATGCCGCTGCTTGGGGTGACATCGATGTGGAACTAACCGCTCACTACGACCGTGGATTGGATCAAACTTTGCAAATTCAAATCCTCAACTGGTCTTCCGCTGCGCGAACACGCACGCCCGGTGTCAACCAAGCCCGCGCCCTGCTCTCCCAACCGCTCCCGCCTGAAGGTGCGCCTCCCAAACTCAAGGTGGAAATGTTTGCCGACACCATCGCACTCGATCCCACTCGAACGCTACAGTCACTTACCTTCGCCATCACTACTTACACCCCACCCACCAACATCGCCACGTCGTTTACTGACAAAAAAGCTGCCGCCGCCATCTTCGCCATCAGTGCGCTCCCCGCGCCGCCCACTGATAACGTGGATGATCCCGTTCGCTGGGCGAACGCCATCAATTTGCTCGCGCTCATTGATCCGAAGAAGGATGCTATCAGCGGTCGATGGAACGTCACAGACGGCGAACTACAGACTGTCGGCAAACGAGCCGAAGATGTCCGTCTCGAAATCCCCTACACCCCGCCAGATGAATATGACTTTCGCATCATCTTTACCCGCCGCGACGGCGACGACAATGTGAAACAAATTCTCACCCATGGTGGGCGCAACTTTGCATGGACGATGGGCGCCTATGTCAACACCCGCGCTGCCTTCGAGCTGATCAACGGCGCCGGAGCGCACGCCAATCCCTCGACTGTTGAAAAACCGGGCATCCTCCAAAACGATAAGCAACACACTTCCATCGTTCAAGTTCGCAACGAGTCCGTCAAAGCCTATCTCGATGGTGAGTTGCTGGCAGAATGGAAAACTGACTATAGCGACCTCGGGTTGCGCGAGCATCAACGGTTGCGCGACCAAAAACTTCTCGGCATAAGTACCTATAACAGCGTTACCGTTTTCCACCGCATCGAAATCCTCGAAATCGCCGGTCGCGGTGGCCCCACGCGCCCGACTTCTCCAATGTTGCCCGAGACAAACTAGGCTGGCTTACACAATTTTCACGTGGAAATCGCCGAGGAATTGGTCGCCGCCCAGAACGGGGTCCCAAATAAAGGTTGGCGTGGTGGCTTTGACGCTGCCGATGGATGTATCGGCAATGACTCCGAAGCTGGCGCTACCGTTGTTGGTTTGGACGGATGCGATGCTTAGTTTGCCGATAATGGAAGCAGCGAGAAGTGTATCGGTGTAGGAAGCGAAGAGAGAACCGAGCAGGCCGGTGATTTTGGCGGACTTAATCAAGCCGAGCGGATCAAAGACTCCACCCGCGAATGGGTCGGCAGGGTTGTCGGGAGTATACCCGGAAAATACAATCGCACCGTTGAGTTGCGCGGCGGCAAGTTTGCCAATGGAACTGCCGAGGCTGATGTTGCTACCCGGCTCGACCGAGCGGACAGTGACTTTGCTGAACTGTGTGGCAATCCCGCCGGCGATGATGTCGGCGCCATCGAGGAGGTCGCGAATGGCAAGTGATGCAATCAGTCCGGTTGCATTGATTCCTGCTCCAACAAAGTTTGCCGTGGTGGCTTTGATGCCTTTGAGGCTGCCAGTGACGTTGAGTTCACCGACATTGACTTGGCTGTTCCCAAACAATCCCAATTTGACCTTGATCGTTAAGCTGCTGGTCAAATCGGCGCCTGTCACATTGATTTGGCCGATGGCGCCGTCGCCGTCGTTGTCCGGGTCGTCGAGGGTGACCGAGGCGGCCCCAGCTCCCTTGAGGGAGATTGTCACCAAGTCTCCGTCCGCATCGACAAACGTGCCGACTCCGCCGACGAGTTCGTTGTCCACAATCGTTAGCGTGGCGGTCGCTGGAAACCCGAGTGTGGCGCCACCGGTCACACTGGAAAGAGTCAATTGGATGGTTTGCGAGCCTTCCGCCAGGGCGTCGTCGAGAAACGAAACAAAAAATGTTTCCGCGAGTTCGCCGTCGGAAAAATTGAGCGTGCCGTTGTTTGTGACGTAATCGGAACCCGCGGTTGCTGTGAGATTGGACGTGGCATAATTGACGGTAACCGCTCCGTCTGATCCGCCGGTGCGTTGGACGGTGATGGTGACGCCGGCGGAAGTTTCGCCGCCGCTGTAGGTGGCACTGCTGAATTGCAGAGTCCCAAATTGCAGGATTGGCGTGGTGGTTAGTGTAAGAACGATGTCTCCCGAATCGCCATCGAATCCGTCCACAGCAATTTGATAGGTCGTCCCGCTGGTAGAGTTGAAGGTCAGTTCGCTCGATAATCCGGCTCCGGAATCGTCATCACTGGCTATGGTGGAAAGCGCCGAGACATTTGTGCCAGTATAGGCAGCGAGGATCGTGTCAAAATTGCTTCCGGCAGTGCTGATGGTAACCGTGCTGGCTGATGGCGCCGTCCAAGTCCACCAAACCGATCGGCCTCCACCATTGCCGGCGTGATTGGGTTCGCCGATTTCTTTGGTGGCGTTTGCGTTGCTGCCTGCGGTGGAAGCCGATGTTCCTGCCAGTGCAATGCGATTGACGAAGTTGTTATTGTTAGACGATCCCGTGAGGGTAATGGTAACCGAGCCGGTCGCGCCACTGGCGCCATCTACGGCGATTTGGTAGGTCGTGCCAGCAACGGCGGTAAATGTAACCTGACTTTGCGCGCCGCCAAAATCGTTGTTGCTGGCGACTTCGGTCAAACCATTCACACCCGACCCGGTATAGACACCGAGGACGGTGTCGAAACTGCTCCCTGCCGTCGAAATCGTGACCGACCCAGTCGCCGTGGCTGTCCACGACCACCAAATCGAACTGCCGCCGGTATCCCCGGCGTGATTGGGTTCGCCGATTTCCTTGGTGGCGTTGCCATTGACGCCAGCGGTGGAAATAGAGAAGCCGCTAAGCCCGAAGCGGTTGTCGAAATTATCATTGACCGGAGTTCCGGCCAAGTCGTTATCCACCACCGTTACTGTGGCCGCGTTTGGCACTCCAACGATGTAGGAAGGATCGCTGGTCAATGTCAGAGTTACAGTTTCGTTTCCCTCGAACGTCGCATCATCAATCGGTCGCACGGTGATGACAGCTGTGGCCGAGTTTACAGGAATCGTGGTCGAGCCAGGAATGCGCGAGTAATCGAACACGCGGCTCGGCGTGGCATTTCCTCCGATGGAATAGGTGACCACCAACGGCTGCGTAGTGCTGCCAGTGCGAGTGAGCGTGAAGGTTCCCGTGTCAAGTCCGGCTTCCGCTGCGCTTGGGTCGGTGGCGACAATCGTGACCGTCGGAGCGCTGGCAGCAGAGATGGACAGAGCTATGTTTCCGGTACTGCCGCTGTAACCGTCCACGGCGACTTGATAGATCGTGCCGCTGGTGGCGCTGAAACTCACCTGGCTTTGAAGCGTGCCGCCGAAATCATCGTTGCTCGAAACGGTCGTCAGAGAGCCGACAGTCGTCCCGGTGTACACGCCGAGCAACGTGTCGAAATTGCTGTCGGCTGTCGAGATAGTGACGTTGGCGGTGCTGGGCGCTGTCCATGTCCACCAGAGCGAACGACCGCCAGTGCGTCCGGCGTGATTAGGTTCGCCGGTTTCTTTGCTGGCATTGGTGTTGTTCCCAGTGGTGCTGGCAGACGCGCCAACCAAAGCGATCCGGTTGGCAAAATCGTCGTTGTTGGTCACGAGACTGATGGCTAGAGCAATATCCCCAGTGTCACCGTCGTACCCGTCCACGGCGATCTGATAAGTTGTCCCACTGATGGCGCTGAACCCAACTTGACTCTGGCGGGTGCCGCCGAAATCATCATTGCTGGAGACGGTCGTTAGTGCGCCGACAGTCGTCCCGGTGTACACGCCGAGTAGCGTGTCGAAATCACTTCCCGCGGTGGAAATCGTCACTGCCCCCGACGACGGCGCCGTCCACGTCCACCAAAGTGAATTTCCGCCCGAATCCCCTGCGTGATTCGGTTCGAATGCTTCCTTGGTGGCAGTCGAATTATCTCCGGTTGTATTGGTGGATGCGCCGGTCAACAAAAACCGGTTGGCAAAGTTGTCGTTATTGCTGGTAAGAATGACTGATAGCTTGATGTTCCCTGTGTCAGCATTAAAACCGTCCACAGCAATTTGATAGGCCGTCCCCAAGACCGCTGTGAACGCGACTTCGCTTTGTGACGTTCCCCCGAAATCATCGCTGCTGGCGATGGTTGTCAACGCGCCGACGCTGCCTCCCGTATAAACGCCGAGAATGGTGTCGAAATCGCTGCCAAGCGTAGAAATTGTTACAGACCCGGAAGCTGGCGCCGTCCACGTCCACCAGAGGGAGCGACCGCCAGCGTTGCCCGCGTGATTGGGTTCGTCGGTCTCTTCAGATGCGCCATTGTTGTTCGCCGTGTCGTCATCCGCCAGGCCCGTAAGCGACAGGCGGTTGGCAAAATTATCGTTGCCAGCGGTCAATGTGATCGTCAGCGTAATGTTTCCCGTAGCGCTTCCAAATCCGTCCACGGCGATTTGATAAACTGTGCCTGTGGTGACAAGAAAACTGGCCCGGCTTTGTGGTGTGCCGCCAAAATCATCGTTGCTGGCCACGGTCGTCAAGCTGTTCACCGCCGTGCCCGTATAAACTCCAAGCGTTGTGTCGAAATCGCTCCCCGCAGTGGAAATGACCGCCGTTCCCCCCGCTGGCGCCGTCCACGACCACCAGAGGGAGTGTCCCCCCGTGTTTCCCGCGTGATTTGGCTCGCCCGCTTCCTTGGTCGCCGTTGCATTATTGTCCGTGTCCCCCACGGTCGCGCCGGATAAGACAACGCGATTGGCAAAGTTGTCGTTGCTTAGCACGGCATTGATCGAAAGCGAAATCGTTCCGGCAGCTCCATTGTATCCGTCCACGGCAACTTGGTAGACAGTGCCATTGATAGCATCAAACGTGACAAGGCTTTGATACCCTGATCCGCCATCATCGTCGCTCGCCACCGGAGTGAGTGCCCCGACCGTTGTCCCAGTATAAATTCCGAGGGTCGTGTCGAAATCGCTGCCATCAGTCGTGATTGTCACGGGACCAGAACCGGGCGCTGTCCATGTCCACCAAACCGATTTACCGCCCGTGTTGCCGGCATGATTGGGTTCGCCAATTTCTTTGGAGCCGTCGCTGTTGCTGCCTGCCGTGACGACAGACGCTCCCGCGATGGTGATCCGGTTTGCAAAATTATCGTTGGCAGGCCCGCTCGCTACGTCGTTGTCGGCGATTGTCACCGTCGCGCTCTTCTGCGCTCCCACGACGTACGATGCGCCTTCGCTAAGCGTCACCAATACCGTTTCATTGCCCTCCACCGTGGCATCGTCCACTGGCGTAATCGTAATCGTGGCGGTTGCCGAACCCGACCCAATGGTAACCGGACTGGTGATGGTGCCGTAATCAATGCCGTTGCTGGCGCTGCCGCCGATCGTAAAACTCACCACCAACGCAGCGACAGTGCTGCCAGTGCGAGTGACTGTGAAGGTGCCGGTTTCGGAGCCCGCTTCGGCCCCGCTGGCATCTGTCGCCATCAATGTAACGGTAGGCAATCCCGCGAGTGAAACTCCAAGCGTGACATTCCCCGTGGCGCCATTGTAACCGTCCACTGCGATTTGGTAGGTCGCGCCAGAGATCACATTGAATACCACACGGCTTTGCCGCGGACTCACGGCATCATCGTCACTGGCAACCAGGCTCAAACTACCCACAGCAGCGCCAGTGTAAACTCCAAGCAAGGTGTCGAAATCGCTTCCTTCCGTGGAGATTGTAACGGTTCCGCCCGCGGGCGCTGTCCATGTCCACCAAAGCGAGTGCCCACCGCTGTTCGCGGCATGATTCGGTTCATTCGTTTCTTTCGTTGCGCCCACGTTGGAGGCCGCCGTGCTGGCGCTGGAGCCGGTCAGCGTCAAGCGGTTCGCAAAGTTATCGTTGGCCAGAGCAACACTGTCGTTGTCGGCTATCGTCACCGTCGCACCGCTCGGTGCTCCAAGTTGATAGGATGCCGATACCGCCACCGAAACCACGACTGTCTCGTTTCCTTCCGCTGTTAGATCGTCAATCGGGACAACTGTCACGGTTGTAGACGAGGCACTCGCGGGGATCGTTACCGGACTCGTGATCGCCGTGTAATCAGCCCCCCCCGTTGCGCTCCCGCCGACGGATAGATCGACCACCAAAGCCGCCGTCGTGTCGCCAGTGCGACTGATGGTAAACATGCCGGTATCGCTCGGCTCTCCCGCGCTGCCATCGGTGGCTGTAATCGTGACAACCGGTTGACTGGGGGGGCCGCCTCCGGAATCGCTCACCACGACCCGGGCGGTGTAAATATCGAGCGGCTTGACGCTACCACTGGGAGGATTATCACCAGTGCTGTTCGAATTGTCCGCCCAGGCGGAATAAAAGACCCCATTGAAAAAATCGAGGCTGGTGTAATCGCCGAAGTTATTGGGATCGCTCGATGCCGCTGAGTTGGAAAACCCTGTGCCGATTTGCACATTGGCGGAAAATGTCGCGCCGCCATCGGTGCTGACGGCGCCATAAAATTGCGCGTCGTTATTCCCGGAACTGTCATTCCGCGCGTCGTACCAGGTTAACGCAAGATTTCCAGTCGTCTGGTCGAGCGCAATCTCCGGAAAAAATTGACTGGTCGTTCCGCTGTCGTCATTCACTCGAACCGGCGCGCTCCAAGTCGCCCCATTGTCCGTGCTCCGGCGCACAAAAATATCCGTGTTATTGCTCTCGCTGCCGATCTCGTCGGTATAGGCCAGATACACACGCCCGTTGAACGCACCCCCCGAACGGTCCCACGCCAGGTTCGCTTCCGCATCGATCGATCGTTGCGCCTGCGCGGGGATATAGTCGAATCCCCCCACATTGGTCGTGGAAACGAGTATTTGCTGCCCAAACCCTGATCCCCCAAGGCCGTCGGAATCCAAATTCACGTAAATATTTGCCGGGCCTTGACCACTGGCAGGACTTTGATACGTCACCAAGACCTGCCCATTTGGTCCCACCACAATGTCTCCAAAATTACCGCCCGACGACCCCGGCGCGGTTTGCGCCGCCCCAAACGCGCCGACCGCGCCAACGCCCGTCACCGATGCCCCTCGCGCGCCAATCAACCCAGTACTCGTTCGATAAATCACCCACACCGAATTGCCTACTCCGCCTGCCCCAGGCCCGACCGTGATGGATGGTTGGTCGGTTCCACCCGTGGCAATGGTTCCGAGCGACAGAAAACTGGCCCCACCGTCCGTGCTGACGCCAACTACAACTCCGTTGTTGCTGTCATTATCCAGGTACGTCAGGAAAAGATTTCCTAACGAATCCCACGCTAGGCTTGGATCGCAGCAGGACAATGGCAACCCATCGCTGCCCGTCGCCAACGATCGGCGCGACCATGTCGCGCCGCCATCGTTGCTGACGGTTCCCCACATTCCCGTCCCTCCTGAATCGTTGGATGCCTGAAATAAATTTTGCGGATTTGTCGGATTGATGGCAATGGATGGCTCGCTCTGGTTCGAGGTTTCGTCGCTGACATTGATGTTGGGTCCCACGGTCAGCGTGACCGGCGCCGTTCGCAGTTCCAGAACCTCGGCGCACAGCGGATCGAACCGGGGTTTCTGATAAACTCTCGGCAGCCGGTTTCGTTTTCCAGCTCGGCGCATCGCCCAACATCATAACCAATGCCCCAGTCCGCGCAAGAGAATTGTCGGACGATTTGCCAGCGTTTCCCTCAAAACAACGACGCGATCGCGCGACGATTCGGTTTTACGATGCCGCGCTCCGTCAGGATCCCCGTGATGTAGCGAGCCGGGGTCACGTCAAACGCCGGGTTCCGCGCACTCGCGCCTTCGGGAGTCACGCGGACACGCTCCAGCGTTTTCCCCGCGTTTTTGCCGGAGATATAATGGACTTCGTCTTCACTCCGCTCTTCGATCGGAATGTGATCTCCGTCGGGACAGTTCCGGTCAATGGTTGTTGTCGGGGCCGCAATATAAAAGGGGATGCCGTTCTCTTTCGCCAACACCGCCCGTTGATACGTGCCAATCTTGTTCGCTGTGTCGCCATTGGCCGCAATCCGGTCAGCGCCCGTAATGACAAGATCTACTTCGTCCCGTTTCATAAAATAGCCGCCCGCGTTGTCCGCGATAATTGCATGAGGAACGCCCTCCTGTAACAGTTCCCAACTGGTCAGGTTCGCTCCCTGATTGCGCGGACGTGTCTCGTCCACCCACACGAAAACTTTCTTGCCGCGACGGTGCGCCAGATAAATCGGCGCGGGCGCGCTGCCCCAGTCCTGCAACGCCAGCCAGCCCGCATTGCAATGGGTCATCACCCGAACGATGGAATCTCTGCGTTGTAGGCCGCGTGACCCCACGCGGCGTTTGAGAAGACATTGGCCCAATTGGGCGATGCGTTCTCCCGCGCGAGTGTAGTCGTCGGAAATTTTTTGCGCCTCCGCTACCGCGGCACGGCGGATTTGCTGGAGGGATGGAGGGGGGGAGCGATGGAGTGTTGATTCGATGGCGGTCATCACGCGGTCGAGAGCATGTTGCAAATCAGCAGCAGTAGGTCGTGTCTTCAGAATCCGCTCATACGCCTCGCCGATGTATTTGTGAAAGTTTTTCTCCGGCGCTTCGAGCGCGGCCTGCGCGAGCGCAAACCCGGCCGCGGCGCCGATCGTGCCGGCGCCGCGCACGACCATCGTGCGGATCGCCTCCGCGCTGTCGCGATGCGTTTCGAACGCTGTGACCTCGAATCGATGCGGCAATAGCGGTTGATTGATTGCCATCATCCGCCGTCCCTCCAGCCACACCGCGCGGTAATTTTTGCCATTGACCTTCACGGCACGGAATTTAGCCGCGAAACGAGTCTGGGGCTACAACTAATTTGCCGCGGAATCGGTGCGAACTGTCCCAGGAGACAATTGCGCATCGAACCCAAGTGAGACCCCGTTGCCGTGTTACGTCGGTGAACTCTCATTGGTCGGGCGAGACCGCACGTTTCGGTCCCTTAATCACGGCACAAGACGGATGGCGGTTTTACGAGGCTTTACAATTTCGTTCTCGGAGTGCAGAGTTGGCCCGTGACGCCCGCCCGCTACTCGAATCTTGTCAGCCCGCCTCGCCCTGTTCCGATGGGGGTGCGGTGTTTGTTGCTCTCTAATGTCGCGGCAATGATCAGCGGAGCTTATTATCAATACTAATTCCACCCACACTTACAAAATAATCTTGGCCATTACATCTTGCTTCGATTTTTCTGTGGGAACTTGCCTCAAACACCCGATCGTGGTGTTGGATGTAAAGCGCGTAGAAATTTAGCAAGTTCGTCGTGGCCGGTTTCTTGCGCGCGTTGCCACGGAAGTTGATGGCTGTTATCCCGGACGTTGGGATCGGCATTGTGAGTCAAGAGTACCCGCGTGATTTCAAGGTTGCCCAGTACAGCTGCCAAATGCAAGGCACGGCTGTCGGCTTGATCCTTTACATTGGGATCCGCCCCATGGGTAAGGAGCAGTTCAACGACAGCATTGTGGCCGCCCAAGACCGCCATATGTAATGGGCGTTGGCCTAAGTTGTTTTGTGCGTTGACGTTAGCCTGATGGTCTAGAAAGAATTGCACAGCTTGAATATGCCCACGCTCCGCGGCTTGATGAATAGGAGTTGTCCCGTCGCGCAACGAAAGGTTGACATTAGCATTCCGACGACGAAGCTCATTGAGCAAATCTACTTGTCCTATCGCGGCTGCCCAGTGGACTAAAGTCGTGTTGTTTATCAAAGGTGTATTGACGTCGGACAAAGTGGGAATGAGTTGTTTGACCGCAGACATCGATTGCCGCGATAGTGCCAATTCAATGGGTATCCACCCATCCCTCGTCTTGGCGGTGGCATCTGCCTTGGCTTCGACCAATTGATTGATCACACCGGCGCGTCCATTGAACGCGGCGTAATGAAGTGGTGTCCACCCTTCTCGGTCGCGCGTATCCAGTGCCGCTCTATGTCCAAGCAAAATTTTGACGGTTTTCTCGACCCCGCGTTCAGCCGCGTGATGCAGGGGTGTTTTCCCCGCAAAATCGACAGCATGAACCAATTCAAGATTCTGTTTCAATAACCACTCTAGCGTTAGTTCATCGCCTTGACCGGCAGCTTGGTGGACAGTCAAGGTTTTATTGATCGGGTTCGCCGAATCACACGCGACCGTCAACGTCAGCAAGGCAATGGGAAAAAATGCAGTCGAGGATGGTTTCACTTGGGTCCAAGCTTAATGGTTTCTAGATTCCAGAATCGTACGGCACCGGAATCGTCGCCGCCAACCAGTTGTTTGCCATCGGGCGAAATGCCAAGCGCGAGAAATTTTCCCCACGGACCGCAAAACATCGCCCGTAACTCCCCACTGACCGCATCCCAGATCTCAATTTTCCCGTGGCTACCGGTCGCGAACAGTTGTCCGTTTGGGGCGAAGGCAGCTGAGTAAGTCGAACCCTCGTGACGCTGTAATAATTCTCCGTCGGCGGCGCGCCAGAGCTTAGCTTGACCCGGCTGCGAGCTGTCATCGTAGTTACCAGAAGCCGACACCAACCGTTTTCCGTCAGGTGAAAAGGCCAAATCCACGACCCAATCGGAATGAACTGGTTTGGTGAGCAAGTTGTTGGCGAATGTATTGCTCGAAATGTCCCAGACCGAAACTCCATTCCAAGTGCCGAAGCCGATCAGTTTGCCTTCGGGAGAAACTGCGACGGCGCTAACGCTATTCGGATGGCCAGTTTGTAGGAGAGTAGGCTTGAGTGTTGACAAATCCCAACGGAGCACTTCCCCGGGGTGGTTCACAAATCCGCCGCTGCTGATGAGTGATTTCCCGTCTGGCATAAAAGCAAGCGACCAAATTGGTGCCCGATGACCATGCAACGAAGCTCGTGGGCGGCCGCTTGCCACGTGCCAGAGTAGAAGATTACCCAAGTCTGTACCGGTGCAGTCGTCCGCACCGCCACCGGCAAGGAAGGCTCCATCAGGAGAAAATGCAAGAGCGCGTATTAATCCTTGAGTGCCTTCTAATCTGGCTAGCTGCCGACTGGTTGTCGTATCCCAGAGTGTTAGGTATCCTTCGGACCCCGCTACGGCAAGCTCCTTGCCGTTGGGTGAAAACGCCAAGCGATTGATCGTGTTTGCCTCGGTATGGATAACCCGCTGTGGGTCGGGCGTAGTAGCATCCGCCCAATGTCGCGAACTCTCAAATCGGGCCTCGGTTTTCCAGAGGGTTACGTCCCATTGATCTTTGATCTGTTGAAATAGACCTCGCGCTGTTTCGCGATCACCCGCTAGGCAGGCAAAGTAACAGAAGGCATTGCGATTGATTATCGAATCCGGATAAGCCTTTTCAAGATCAAGAAAACCTTGTTTGGTGTGTTTCCAAGAGAATTGGTTGCGTCGGAAAAATAATTCGTCTTTTTTCAAATCATCGGAGTCGTTGTAAGATGCTACGGACGTTACGACAATCGCGTACAGCATCTCGCCCAGTTCTGTCCGCGTTTGATCTGCTGCTTCGGTCGCAAACGCACCCAACTGTCCGTCCCCGCCTCCCCATCGCGGTAATAGGTGAACGGCTTTCGCGTAGTAGGCAGGAAAATATAGTGGATCTAACGAGGTGGCTTTTCGGAAAGTCTTTTCGTAAGTCTCTTTCGACCAAGGCTGACCTAGCGATGCTCTCAACATCACAGTATAAAGAGCGGGGTCTTTGGTCGGCAATTTGTCCGCCTCCTCTAAGATGAGCATGGCCTTCGCCAACCGTTCGCGGTAAGTTTTCCATCTTTCCTCGGTTACTCGCGCCGCCACCTGTGCGGTTCGTGCTCGGGCAGCATTGTCCACCCAGAACCATCCAAGCACTATTCGAGCAGATACCGAATCAGGCTGCTGTTGTACCCAGCGCTCGAGATGTGTTTGCCAACCATTCCAATGGGAGTCTTCCCCAGAGTCGTTCCAATGAGCCATCGCCCCGTAAAACCGTCCGAGTTTTGGAGCGCCCGATTTGAAGCGGAGATTCTTTTGGCGAATCTCATTCGCGAGGCGATCTAGTTCTTCAAATTTTCCGCGCCGAAGAAGCTCGGATACTGTAGCTGCATATTCGGCGTCTGTAATATACTCAGCTAGTACGGGCGAGGCGCGAGCCGGTTTCGCCGCGGCCGCTTCTGAAACTCGTAGCGCACCACTTTGATTCTTGAGCAATTCGGTGATTTCCGCATAGCCCTTTGCCGTTGCCCAATAAGAGGCCGTATGCCCATCCTTGCCCTTTAGGCGGGTATCAGCTTTATTCGCTAAAAGAAACTCTACTACTGCTTTCTGCCCATTGATTACGGCTAGGTGTAATGGCGTCCGGCCTTGCGCATCAGTCGCGTTCACGATCTTCGGGTCGTCCTTTACCAAAGCCTTTACGCGCTCTAGATTACCTCTCGCTGCCGCGTCGTGAATCTCACCTGCCCATAGCGGGGTATTGCAACACAATACCAACGCAGTCACAAACATATGGAAACACGCGTTCACTCTGCTGTGATCTTGCCTGGTCACGCTAATCGTGTCAAGCCGACCTTTACAATTCAGCGACAAGAGTCCAGAGTTGGCGCGTGACTCCCGCCCGCTACTCGAATCTTGTCAGCCCGCCTCGCCCGGTGCCGATGGGGGTGCGGTGTTTGTTGCTCTCTAATGTCGCGGCAATGTTTGGCGGGATCTTTTTCCTGGTCGGTTGCGTCTTTACCGCGATCTTCGGAGGCGCGACCGCCCCGTTGTCGGGGATGCGACTTTCGATGAGTCATCTAGAAACCGGTGGCCGTCTGGTCGGAGTCGTGAAGACCAATTTTTCCGAGGGCGGAGGCGAGGACAGCCCCGGCACGCCAATTTATCGGTGCGATTTTACATTCCGGTTGACGGACGGTCGGGAGTTCAAAGGCCGCAGCTTCACTCTAGGCCATCGCTATACCGCGCCGGCGAACGTGACGATCGAGTATTATCCCGGTGATCCAACTATTAGCCGTATCCGAGGCACACGCATCGCTCCATTTCCGCCATGGGCGCTATTCGTACTGGTGTTTCCAATTGTCGGTCTGGCCGTGTTGGTAACTTCTCTCGCACACGGCTACCGGAAAATTCGCCTGCTTCGCAATGGGTTGTACGCCGAAGCCACGATCAAGGGGATCCAATCGCAAAATGCGCCAGCCGCGCCCGAAATGACGCCAACGGAATTCCGCGCCGCCGCGAAACAGCAACTCGCCATGATGAGTGAGACGCTGAAACAATCCGGTGCGCAGAAATTTCCCGCGTATTGGAGGATGGCCGTCATCGCCTTTCTCATCTTCGGCAATCTCTTCATGGTCGTCTGGATTGTCGCCGCCGCTTCTTCGAGCGCCGCGAATAAGACTTTCATGATCGGGTTTGGGATCGGTTTTGCGGTCCTTTGGAATCTGATGTGCTTTTTCTTTCTCAAAGTCGGCCGCCGAATGAATCGGACAATCGCGGGAAACACGACTCCCGACGATGAGAAAAAAATGTCTGCCAATGTCACCGTCCGATTTACGTTCCAGTCGCGCGACGGGAAAACCATCGAAGCGACTGATTCCGCAATGTTTTCCAGCCGCATTGGTGATGAGCCGACCGAGCCAATTCTGTACGACCCCAAAAATCCGAGTCGAGCATTATTGCTGGATGGCCTCTCTGTCCCGGTGCGTCCCTCGCGACTCGGCGGATGGGATGCCCCCGTCGGTTTTCTGCCCTATCTGCGCGCGCTGTTCGTCCTCGTTTGCCTCGCCGCGCCCGTGATTGGCTGGCTCGTCGCTGATTTGATGAAATAGGAAAACTCCACAAACATCGAAGTTAGCGGTAGACTTCTGGCCGATGACCGAATCCCCTCAACGTTCCTACACGATCATCGGCGCCGATGGTAAATCGTACGGGACGACGTCGCTCGACCAGTTGCGCCGTTGGGTCGCCGAAGGCCGCGTCGTGGCCAATTCTCCAATCCAAACCCCCGACACAACACAGCCACAGCCCGCCGCAGAACTGCCAGAGCTGGGAGATTTGTTTCGCAGCGAGGAGTTTGTGGCGAGTGAAGAGGGCAAAATCCCTTGGGAACGGCGACAACAGTTGGGGTTTTTCGTTGCAACTTTGGAGACTTATCAACGAATT
Source organism: uncultured Verrucomicrobiota bacterium (assembly GCA_964348665.1). Lineage (GTDB taxonomy): Bacteria > Verrucomicrobiota > Verrucomicrobiia > Palsa-1439 > CAYGDP01 > CAYGDP01. Next base: position 35,296 of record CAYGDP010000001.1, on the reverse strand, counting down.
CTTTTATCTCCCGCAAAAACTTTTCGAGGGATGGATCCGCGCGGGGGATATCGTCAGCCATTAATTTTCGCGCTGCTATCAATCTTGGTAGTAAATGCCCTGGGAGTGATTGTGGGTCAATCACTGGGTTTTATAGTGATGGGATGGCAGCTTGGCGGACAATTGGGTCAATGGGGAGGAAACGCGCTTCGTCAGTTGATTTGGCAAATGCTTGCCATTGGAATTTATAGTTACTTTACGGCCGCTTTTTTCGCAATTCTCGATCTTCTGTTGGTGATGGTGGTTTCTCATTTTATTTTACGACTTCTACAAGCCGGTGGAGGGGGATTCCAGGCAACCGCTCGCGTGTGCAGCTATTCCGTCGGAACGGGAATTCTATTATCATTGATACCCGTGCTCGGTAATCTTCTCTGTCCCGTTTATATCGCCGTGTTGACCGGAATTGGATTTCGCGAAGTTCACCGGACATCTCCCCAGAAAGCTGGGATTGTTATGATTTTGTGTCTTGCGGTTTGGATACTCAATCGATTGACTCTCGCAACATCAATTGCGCAATATCTCATCGAGTTTTTTATGCCGTTCTTACAATAACCCGCTCGCAGTTACTATAGGCTTGCGACTTTGTCTCCGGTGGGATTACGCTGACACCGTGAGCGCCAATGTAACATCTCAACGTTCCTACACGATTATCGGCGCGGATGGCAAATCGTACGTGACATCGTCGGTAGACCAATTGCGCCGTTGGGTTGCCGAAGGCCGCATCGTTGCCAACACAGCAATTCAAACCTCCGACACAACACAGCTGCAGCCCGCCGCAGAACTGCCAGAGCTGGGAGACTTGTTTCGCAGCGAAGAATTCGTGGCGAGTGGCGAACAGAAAATCCCGTGGGAACGACGGGAGGAATTGGGACTGGCAAAGTCCATCAAAGAAACCATCGTCGGCGTGTTGTTCCGGCCAGCAAAAATATTTCATCCAATCCAACATCCCTCCAATTTTTGGGACCCAATCTTTTTCTGGGTGGTGATGATTGTGGCAAGTAATTGTGTCGATGCGGCAATCACAACGATTCGTATGTTAATTGGGAGCAGTGGTAGTCTGACAAGTGTCGTACAGTCCTTTGCAACCGTGAAACCGTCAACCATCGTTCTCGATTTCAGCCTACGGGTAGTTGTTATAATTGTATTTTGTCTCTTCGTCGTTTTGGCTCATATCACATTGCGCAGGATCGGAGGTTCACGGCAAAGTTTTGAAGCGACAGTAAGCGTCTTTTGTTACGTCAGCGGATCGCTTGCGGTGGTTTCGGAAATAATAAATCAGTTTTGGATTCTACTGATTGCAGTTGGGAATTTTCAATGGGTTTGGTACCCCTTGGGTTACGCCTATTTGCTGTGGCAGACAATTTGTGTAGGTATTGGATTACAACGGACGCATCAAATCGCCACGAAGAAAATTTTGGCGGCATTCTTTCCGCTTATTGTGCTGTACTTGATATGGGATTATTGGATTTGGCCCAATTGGGTGGGGCCGCTCTTGTATAGTTTGCAATAGTTTATCTCTACCACGGTCAATTGAAGCTTGCGTGGGTTGGTCGGTGGTCGTATGGTGCGAGCCAAGGAGATCACAATGCCGGAAGGCGAACCAAAGACATTCACGATTTTGAGTCACGACGGCAAGGCCTACGGACCGGTGCCGATGGCGATGATGCAGCAGTGGATCCGGGAAGGGCGCGTGGTGCATTCGACCCCCGTGTTGGTCAGCGGCGCCCCCGAGTATAAGCCGGCCATTCAAATTGCCGACTTGCAGCATTTGTTTCTGATGGGGACCGCGTCGCCGCCACCCTCCAGCGCGCCTGGCGAGCGCACCGGGCCGGATATCCGATGGGAACGACGAGAGGAGCTTGGTTTTTTTGGCGGACTTTTCGGCACGATCAAAGGCGTGCTTTTCTCTCCCGCCGAAACTTTTCGCGGGATGAATGTGAACAAAGGGTACGCGCCACCGTTGACGTTTGTGCTCTTGACGGTAACGCTCTTTGGGTGGATAGCGTTGGCCTATCAGTTGATTGGCTTGGATATAGGGCCGATTATCGAAAAAATAACTCGTCAGCAAGGCGCAACGCCGTTTTCCGCAAAAGTATTTTTTGCCTTTGGCATCGGTCTCATGCCCATCTTGGCATTGCTCCAGCCGTTTATCATGGCCGGCATTTATCATCTTTGTTTGATCATGTTCGGTGGCGCGCAGAATGGCTACGAAGCAACCTACCGAGTGGTGGCATACACACAGGGCGCAACGGCAGTTTGGAATATCCTGCCGGTTTGTGGTGGTTTTTTGAACGGGATTTGGGCATTGGTATCCACAATTATCGGACTGCGAGAAGCGCATCAAACGACAACCGGACGGGCGGTCGCCGCCGTGCTGGTGCCAATTGTAGTGTTATGCGGCTGTATTTGTGGATTCTTTTCTTTCATCGTCTTCGGAGCAGCCGCCGCGGCGGGCGGGCTGGGTCGTTGACCCGCGTCTGATTTTCTGACAGCTTGTCGAGCCGTGAATCTACCCTTGCCTGAGATCATTGTGGCACTCGCCGCCGCCTTTGGGCTGGGCGCTCTGCATTCGTTTGAGCCGAGCCACGCCAAGGCAGTGATGGCAGCGTATTTCATCGCGGGTCGAAGACGCATCTCCGACGCCGTCGCGCTCGGTATCATCGTCAGCTTCGCCCATACCGCCAGCGTGCTGGCGCTGGCTGTCGGCGCGCGACTCGCCGCGACCCATTGGACAGCCGAGAACATCAAAGCACCCGCCGAATTCATCGGCGGATTGGTCACGCTGGGACTTGGCATTTGGATTTTGCTGCGGGCGCGCCGGCATCGGGAGATGTTCCGACCGGCGTCACACGAACACGAGCATGATTGCCCCTATCCGCACGCGCACGATGGAGAAGGTTCGATGGGATTGAAACAACTTTTCGTGGCTGGATTCGCGTGCGGTTTGGTGCCGTGTCCCGACGGCTTGGCGCTACTGCCGACCGCGCTCGGCGTGGGAAACCTTGCGTTGAGCATTTGGCTCGTCATCGCGTTTAGCGCGGGAATCGGCGCGGTCGTCATCGCCCTCGGCATCTTCGTCTGCAAAGCACAAACCGCTTCCGACCGCTTTTTCGGCGGGCTCGACAAACACTCCCACAAAATTCAATTCGCTAGCGGATTGCTAATTGCCGTGGTCGGCGCAATTCTCACCGCGCGCGCAGCGCTGGCGATGTGATGTCTCTGAAAATTAATTCGATCGGTGCGTTTTTTTCGGCGCTTCGTAAATTAATCCGCGATTTCGTGCCGCGGGTGATGCCCCAGCTAATTTTTACTTCCTAAAGGCGTATTCGATCGAGCCGTATAGGAAGACACCGAAATCGGGAGTGTCGCGTGTGAGGCCGACGGGAAAACCGAGGCCGACGACGTATTGCGCGCCGTTGGCACGATTGAATGCATAGCGTACGCCCGGCGAGATCACGGCGGCGAAGTTGCGGTCAATTCCACCTGTCGCGGTTGTTTCTTCATCCCAGTTACCGACTAGTTCGAGCATGAGATTAAAGGTCGGCGTGGCCGCGTAAATGATGCTCGCGCCGAGATTGTAGCCGACTAGATCGCGGCCGTTGGTGTCGGGCAACAGGGTCGCGCCCGCGTTGAAATGCGCCGTCCAGCGGTCGGCGAGAATTTTGCTGACGGGCAGGTTGATTTGATATCCGAGTTCGTCGCTCCCGCTGCTTGTCGGCAGGATGAGACTGAACCGTGGCGAGAACGCCGGAAGCGAGTCGCCCTCGAAAAGCGCTTGCAAGCGGTAATTGAGCAAAATATCACCCCAATCGTTTTCGCTGTGGCCGCTGGGGAAACTATAAGGCAGGGTGAACGAGAGCTGATGTCGCTGGCTAAAAAGCGGGACCTCTGGCGTATAGCTAAAGTCCCAACCGCGCTCGTCGCTGCCGGGCTGACGATCATACGACCAGAGCGCCGTGAAAATGTGTTGCACCACGCCGGCCTCCTGATTGTAAGCTTCTTCGACAAGGAACGAGTTGTCGGAGATCCCTTCCGCGGGACGCGCGGGTTCTTCGGTCTGCGCGGCCACCACGGAAGAAAACCACACTACGGCTATCAAGCGAATGAATTTCATTTGGACCTTTCTGGGTTACTCAACAATGACTCGCCCGTTCATGCTGGGATGCATGAGACAGGCATAGCCGAAGACGCCTTTTTTTCGCGGCGTGAAGGTGATTACCTCGGCTTCGCCCGCGGCGAGATTGCGCGTGGTATAGACACCGAGCGAAGGGATCTGAAAGCAGTGCAATGTTCGGCCAGGCTCTTCGTTGCGGACGATGAGCCGAATGGGTTTGCCGCGTCGCAGTACAAGGTCGGGGTTGCTCTCGTTGAAAACGCTGTCGCGCGCCACGAGGGTGATTTCGCGCGGCGGCGCAGACGAATCCTCGCGCCCCAGCGTGCGAAATGCCAGGAGCGTGAACACGGCGAGGCCGCAAAAGAAGCCGCTCAAGAACAGCGGAGCGCGATTTTGTTTGATGAATTGTGTCATTGTTTTCTCCTCATGATTGTCCGGGAATCAACAGCGCGGTGATGAGCATGACGACCATCCCCGCGAAAAAGCCCGCCATCGCAGGCCAGCGAAGCCACTCGCCTTCTGCGCGGCGAACGATCCCAGCGCCGATTGTGTAAACGACTTGAAATACCGCCCCTGCGCCGACGGCCAGGAACAACACCGACGCCAGCGGCGCGACCGTGAATCCGCCAATCCAGATGCCGAGAATGGCAGGCGCGCCGCCCACCACACCGAGCAGCGCGAGATGTTTGACGGAAACCACCGAGCGCACCAGCGGGGCGACGATGGCTAGTCCCTCGGTGGTGTTATGCACGGTGAAGCCAACCAGCAGCATCGCCCCGAGGGCGATTTCACCGACGGCATACGCGCTGCCGATGGCCAGTCCTTCGCCAAGATTGTGAATTCCAATGCCGAGCGCGACCAGGTACGCCAGCACCAGAGCGCCGCGATCGCTCTTCTCGTCCATGTTGCCGCGCAGCGCGCGGTCGAGCGCCGCGATGACAAAGATCGCCGCCAAAAAACCGAGCGCCAACACCCCGCTGGCATGAAACGTGTCGGGAACTTTCTCCATGGCCTCAATCGCGCCATGCAACGCTTCGATGCCGATGAAGACTAATAGCCCAACGGTGAACGCGAGAAAAAAGTTCATCCATTCCGCCGATAGCGTGCGCATGAACGGCAGCCAGAGAATACCCAACAGGACGGGCAATACTCCGACATACACACCGAAGAGCGCGAAGATGCCGAATAATTTGCCAGACGGTTGAGGTGTCTCGAGGGCTGCCGCCACTTCCGTTTCGAACGGCGTGCCGATGGCGGTAAAGAGAGCGAACTTGTAGGGGTCTTGCTCGACCCAATCGAACCCCGCAAACTCCACCGTGCCGGATTGCAGCCGTTCCAAGTGGGCGGGGTTGAAGGCGACCTTCCCCCAAATCATTTCGTCTATGGTCGCGACCTTCAAATCGATCGGCTGCGGGCCGGTGTTGCGAACGTGCAAGAGGATCCGATTGGTTTGCCCCCTCGGATCTTTCAAAAACTCAACGCGCTGAATCGTCAGTTCCTCAATCGGCGGCGACGGACGCTCCAACAGCTTGCTGCCGCCCGCAAAAAACCACGCGAGGAGTGCCGCCAACAAGACCAACGGAGCGATGGCGCTCAGAAAGATTTTTACTTTAGGATTCATGCCTTCGCCTCCGCCGGTTGTACGTCGAAGATGCCCAGCCAGCCCAGTTCCATGAACTCCGTGGTGTGCGCGTGGAAGAGGAATCTGCCCGCGTGTTTGTAGGAAAATTCAATGACCCCGCGCTGGCCCTGGCAAAGATTTACCGTGTCGGTCAGCTCGGCGGGTTGCAGCGATGTGCCGCTCGGATACCACGAAAACATATTCGCGTGCAGATGGAAATTGTTCACAAGGTCGAACTCCGTCATGTTTGAGAGATAGATGCGTACCTTCTCACCCACGCGGATTTTGATGGGATGCTCGGCATAGAAGTTGGCCACGCCGTTAACTGCATAGAAATCGTTTTCGTAATCCAGGTTCGGGTCGAGTCCGTGCATCACCATTACCATCTCGGTTGCCGACGGCCGCGGCTGCGGGGGGTCCACGATCATCGTGCCGAATAACCCGCGCGAAATGTGTTTGCGCACCGGGTCCATGTGGCAGTGATACGGAAACACGCCAAACGGCTCGGCATCAAATTCGTACGTGAACGTTTTTCCCGTAAGCACCCTCTCGAAAACCCCGTCCATCCCTGCCGGATGAATGCCATGAAAATGGATCGTGTGCGGTTTGCTGGCGCGATTCTCAAAATGGATGAGGAGCTTATCACTTTCCGTCGCCCGCAACGTCGGGCCTGGGATCGAGCCGTTGAATGTCCACGCGGGCATCTCAATGCCGTAGCCGATGTCGAAATTTTGCTCGCCCGCCCAGATGAAATACTCCCGCTGCGTCCGACCGTTGGGCAATTTCGTTACTTTGCCATAATCGAATGCCGTCAGAAACTTCATCGGATCCATCTCCGACTTCTCCGGTGGGCTGCCGGGGTACGGAGCGGAAGCTGGGGCGCTTCCTGCCGCTGTCGCCGGCGTGTTCGCCGCAAGAAGCTTGGCGGGGCCGGGCCGCTCCATTTTCTCCGTGATGCAGGTGAGACACGCGCGCGCCTTAGGCGTGGACGCGACCAGGGCACCCGCGCCACCGGCAGCCAACCCGGCCTGCAAAAACTTTCGCCGATTCAGTTTCATCGCGATACAGGCTACCCTGAAAATGTTTTGATGTCAAATAAAATATATGCATACCTATATTTTGTGCGGTTTCCAAACTTCTTGCGATCCGGGGTTGACACCGCCGCGTCCACGCCGTATAGTGCGCGGCCTTTCAGAGGAAACCGATGTACGCCATCATTCAAACCGGCGGGAAACAATACCGCGTCGCGTCCGGCGATACGCTCGAAATCGAGCGGCTCGACGACAGCGCTGGCGCGCAAATCGCTTTTGACCAAGTGTTGCTCATTGGCGGCAACGGCACCGTGCGCGTTGGCACACCCACCGTGGCCGGGGCGACCGTGACCGCCGAGATTGTCGAGCACAAACGCGGCCCGAAATTGATCGCCTATAAAAAACAGCGGCGCGAAGGCTACGAGCGCACGGTCGGACATCGGCAGGAACTTACCGTCGTCAAAATCAAAGACATCAAGGCATAACCATGGCCCATAAAAAAGGACAAGGAGCATCTCGAAACGACCGCGACAGCGCTAGTAAACGGCTCGGCGTCAAACGCTTTGGCAGCGAGGTCGTTCGCGCCGGCAATATTCTCATCCGCCAACGCGGCACAAAATTTCATCCCGGCGCCAACGTCGGTGTCGGCCGTGACTGGACGCTCTTCGCGCTCACCGACGGCGTCGTTCGCTTCGACAAGGGCGGCCGTCGCGTCAACATTGATCTGCAACCCGCTGCAAAATAATTGTAGCGGCGCTCTATGAGCGCCGAAGTCAGCGTAAAATTCCCCCTTGCGTCGGTCATAGACCGACGCTACAAACTTTGCCATGTTCGTTGACCAAATCATCATTCGCGCCCGCGCGGGCGACGGCGGCAACGGTTGCGTCGCCTTTCGCCGCGAAAAATACGTCCCGCATGGCGGCCCCAGTGGCGGCGACGGCGGCAAGGGTGGCGACGTGGTCCTTGTTGCCGACGAGTCCGTCAATAACCTGACCGACTTTTTCTACACGCCCCATGTGATCGGCGAACGCGGCGGCCATGGTCTTGGCAAGAAACGCCACGGCGCCAATGGCGCGGATTTCGTGATGAAAGTTCCCTGCGGCACGATCATACGCCACGCCGACACCAACGAACTGGTCACCGATCTCACCACGCACGGTCAGCAATTCATTCTTTGCAAGGGCGGTCGCGGCGGTCTGGGCAACTGGCATTTCCGGAGCGCCACGCGCCAGGCGCCCCGGGAAGCGCAGCCCGGTCGAAAAGGCGAGGAGGGACGATTCCAACTCGAACTGAAAACCATCGCTGATGTTGGTTTCGTCGGATATCCCAACGCGGGTAAAAGCACGCTCCTAAGCCAACTCACTGCCGCGCACCCCAAAATCGCGTCGTACCCGTTCACGACACTGCACCCCGTCGTTGGCGTGATCGAGTTTGATGATTACGCAAAACTGACCTTCGCCGACATTCCCGGTCTCATCGAAGGCGCCCATACCGGCTTCGGCCTTGGCCACGAATTTCTGCGCCACATTGAGCGTTGCAAGATGCTGCTCATTCTGCTCGACATGGCCGGCGTGGACGCCCGCGACCCGCGCCAAGATTACGAAAAGCTGCTTCAGGAGCTAAAACTGCACAATCCTGAATTATTGAAAAAGCCGCGTCTGGTCGTCGCCAACAAAATGGACCTACCCGCCGCGAAGAAGAATCTGACGGCCTTCCGCAAGAAATACAAGATACGTCCGCTCCTGCAGATCTCCGCCTCCAACAAAGAGGGCGTGGAGACACTCCTGGCCGCCGTCCGCGCCAAATGTCTAATCAAAAGTGGCGCTGGCAATACCAAAACCAAAGCACCAAAACGTATTTGAACGTTGTAGTCACCTTCCGGACTTCACCACATTATAATCTGAAGTCAGTAAGTTTGGTTAGGTTAGCGGCGACTTGTGTCGTCACACTCACCCAGTCCTCGCTCGTTTTTCGGCGGAGAAGTTTCATTGTAGGATACCACGGTGTATCTTCGCGGTTCTGCAGCCAGCGCCAATCGGGTGCAGCCGGCAGCAGCGTCCACACCGGTTTGCCGAGTGCGCCAGCCAAATGGACAGCTGCGGTATCCACTGCGATTACCAAATCCAAGTTGGCAATCAACGCGGCGGTATCGGCGAAGTCCTTCAATTGCGCCGTGTGATCGTGCAAATCCAATCCGTCGGGTGGATTGGCCGCTTGCGCAGCAGCGCTTCCTTTTTGGAGAGAATAGAATCGTACTCCTTGTGACCGAGCCAGCGGCGCGAAGGTTTGCAACGGAAACGACCGATGCCGATCTCCTTTGTGCGTCGGGCTGCCTGCCCAGGCTAACCCGATTCGAGGGCTGTTCCCTTCCGCGTCCAGCGTTTTTCTCCAGCGCTCAACCTGCACAGGGTCGGTTCGCAGATACGGCGAGCGACCGGGAATGGTGTCTGGAGTTGTCGCAAAAATAGCGGGAAGGCTTAGCAAAGGCAGTTGCGTCTCAAATGCGGGAATCGGTTCGCCGCGGGCGATCACGTGGTCGACACCTTCTACGCCACGGAATAGCGTTGCGAGTTCGCGCTGGCATTCGACAATTACTCGACCACCACGCGCGGCAACCAGCCGGGCATAGCGGATGAATTGGATGGTGTCACCCATTCCTTGCTCGGCGTGGAGAAGGATGGTGGCGCCGCGTAATTCGCGACCGTCCCAACGCGGTTGCGAGTAGCGGTATGTGTCGAGAAACTCTTTGCGTCGACAACGCCATTCGTATTCAGGCCAGCCGGCGAGCCAGTTGCCTTGCAGCAGCAGGACAATGCCTTTGTACATATGCGCTTCGGCATGGGCGGGATCGAGCGCGAGCGTTTGGCTATAACCGGTCAGGGCATCGTCGAGTCGGCCGCTGCCGACCATGAGGCTGGCGAGATTCTTGCGTGGTTCCGTGTCGTTTGGTTGAAGGGCGATGGCGCGCTCGAAACAAGTCAGAGCGTCGTCGAGTCGACCGAGTTTTTCATACGCAGCGCCAAGATTATTGTGGGCGACCGCGAAATCCGATTGCAGTTCGATGGCGCGCCGATAGCTGGCCACGGATTCCTCATGTCGTCCGCTGTGCAGCAGAGCGTTACCGAGATTATTATGAGTCTTGGCAACGTCGCTTTTCAACGCCAAAGCGCACTGAAGGGCGGCGATGGCTTCATCAAAACGATCCAGGGCGATGAGCGAGTTGCCGAGATTGTTGTGGGCGGAAGCGAAATCGGGTTGGAGATCGATGGCGTGCTGATAGTAGGCGATCGCCTCGGCGGCACGGCCTTGTTCCGCCAGCGCCAATCCCATGTTATAATGTACGCCCGCTTTGTCCGGTTCACGTTCGATCAATTCGCGACAGATCGTTTCCGCTTCCCGCCAGCGTCGGGCGGACAGGAGTTCAAACGCGAGCTGATGTGATTCGCGAGATGTCATGGGCCGTGCCATAGTACCGATTGTGGAGCGACTGGCAAAGGCGATTTTGTTGGCCGACCCAGAAAGTTAATTGTGTGGAAAATGAATGTTTGGCATATTACCTGCGTCTAAAGTGCCAGACGCGCAGCTACGTCGAGAAACCAGGAGGAAGTATGAAGACATTCACAGTTTTGATAACCGGAATTGCGGCAGCCGTGTGGTTTTTTGATTTTTTTGAGACCGCTCAAACCTCTCCGCCGCCAACACCCGGGGAGGAAATGGATGTGCTCCTCACGCCACCCAGTCCGCCGGAGGTGGTGGAAAATGTTGGCGAGGAAGAAAGCGATTTTGAAGGGTTGATCAAACTCGTCGAGGCTGGCGTTGGCAATGAGGTGATTGTCGCCTATGTGCGCGGACGCGAGCCGCAGATGAAACTGACCGCTGATCAAATCGTGCACTTGCGCGATCTCGGCGTGGCCGATCCAATGTTGGCGTGGATGTTGCAACCCAATCAGCCGCCGCCGACCGAGCCTGTCGCGGCGGCCCCTGCTCCTGTGACGCCGGCAACACCAGCACCGCCCGCTGCTCCCGTGCCCCCGGCACCACCGGTGCCTAGTCCTAGCGTTACGATTCAGGTTACAACGTTTACGCCCGAGGTGGCGATGTTTTATGACTCACTTTCCCCTTACGGTACGTGGTTGATCGTGGATGGTCGTCATTGCTGGCGACCGACGGTCGTTGTGACCGATCGCGGTTGGCGTCCGTATGTTCATCGGGGACGCTGGGTTTGGACGGATTACGGTTGGACTTGGACATCGGATTATTCTTGGGGTTGGGCAGCGTTTCATTATGGCCGATGGTCGTTTCACCATCGTCATGGCTGGATTTGGCATCCCGATTCGGTTTGGGGACCCGCCTGGGTGCAATGGCGCGGCGACAATATGAACTGCGGTTGGGCGCCTCTGCCGCCGTCGGCGCATTACCAGACGGGAATCGGTTTCTTCTGGAGCAATAAACACGTCTCGCTCGATTTCCATTTCGGGTTGACCGAGCGGGATTATTATTTCGTTCCCGTTGAGCATTTCTGCGCGCCGACCCTCGTCAGCTACGGCTACGGGCCAACCCAAGTCGTCAATATTTACAACCGCACGACCATCATCAAAAACAAATACGTTTTCAAAGACAAGACAGTCGTCAATAGCGGGGTCGCCGTGGATCAGGTCCGCAAAAATTCCAAACACGAGGTCAAAGTTCTTCGTGTCGCCGAAGCCGACACGCGCGACCCAAAAGTTTCCAAGAAAAATGCCGTCGAAAAAGACACGCTCGTCGTCTATCGGCCATCCGCGCCGTCTGATGCCGAAGTTGCTGCCGCCCAACGAAAAGCGGAAGAACAAGCCCGAAAAGCAGCGAAACAGGCGGAGCAAGACGCGCGTAAAACAACGAAAAAAGACGAGGAAGCTGCAACCAAGGCCACCAAGGACGCCGAACAAGCGGAGCGGAAACAAGCCGAAACGCAGCGCAAGACAGAGCAGGACACCAAGAAAGCCGACGAAACGACCGAACGCGATGCTCAACGCAAAGTGAAAGCGGATGCGGAAGCAGCGAGCAAAGCCGAGAAAGAAGCGGAGCAAAACGCCCGCAAACAGGCGGAAGCACAACGCAAGGCGGAAGAAGAAGCTCGTCGAGCCGCCGAACGTGCTGCAACAACTGATAAATCCCGCAAGCAAGCCGAGGCAGAACGAAAAGCCGCCGAGGAAGCCGCTCGGAAGCAAGCAGAAGCGGAACGGAAAGCGGCGAAACAAGCGGAAGAGGCCGCCCGTAAACAGGCCGAACAACAGAAAAAACCTGAACCTGCGCCGCGAGACAAGGCCGCCGAACAAGCGGAGCGCGAGACCAAGGCTGCCGCGGAAGCAGAGCGTCGAGCCGCGGAAGAAGCAGCGCGGAGACAGTCCGAGACTGATCGAAAGGCAGCCAAGCAAGCCGAGGAAGCTGCGCGCAAACAGGCCGAGGCAGAGCGAAAAGCGGCGAAGGAAGCAGAAAAAGAAAAGAAAAAATCCGGTGAATCAGAGTGATTCCTTGCTCACTTCAAACTCCAATAAACAAGCAGATCTAGCAATTCTCGGTTACATCGGCCAACCCTCTCTATTTTTTTCCTAGCCGATTTTACGTCGTCTGTAAGGTTTTCGTCCCCAAAAACTCCACTGCCAGCGACGGTAGATGGATTCGCTCCGCCCTAGTTCATACACGGTTGCCTTTTTCCCGCGGTATCTGCCGCAAATTTCATTCAGCACTGCGGTTTTTGCTAGCGCCAAGTTATCTCCCTGGTGCTTCTGTTTCCTCCCCTTTCTTCTTTTTCTTCTTGCCCTTTGAGTCATCCGTTGGTGCGGAAGGTGGGGTTTCAGTCCCTTCTTTCGGTTTGAAACCTTTGTCTTGCGGTAGAGATGTTGGTTGATCTGGTGGCGTAGGTTTTGGAGGAGCTTGTACGCCCTCTTCCTTTTGCGGCTTTTCCTTTTCTTCTCTCTTCTGTTTCGGTGGCGGCGCGGGGTGTGTGGTTTCTGGATCAGCAGGTTCGGCCTTGGGTTTTCTGTTTTCTTTCGGTTTCTCCTTCTCCTTTGCCGGAGCCACAGACTCTTCATCGGCCAGTCGGGATTTCTTCTCCGAGTCTTTCTGTTTGTTTGTCGGTGGCGCGACTTCGGAGTCGTCGGGTTGACGCTTAGACTTCTTTTCTTGTTTTGTTTTTTCGTTTTCTTTGGCGGGCGCGGCGGATTCTTCTTCTTTTGCTTTAATCTTCTTGTCGGAATCCGTTGGCTTGCCGGCAGGCGGCGCGGTCATTCGAGTTGTTGGTTCAGCTCGCGGCGGAGGCTTTTGTTTCGGAGATTTTTCTTTCTTCTGCTGCTCATTCGTATCAACCGCGGATTTCTCGACCCGCATACGAGCCTCTTGCGCCTTGACGGCAACGACTTTCTTGCCGCTAGCCTTTTCAATAGTTGCTACTTGTGGACCATTGTTGATGTTGATGATCGTCGTGCTATCTCTACTGTTTTTGGTGACTTTCGTAATGTTGACGGTTTTATGGACGATCTTTTCATTGATTACGACGACGGAAGGCCGAATTGGTTTGTGAAAACTGCGGTGTTCTACAAACACGAACGCCGTTGGGGCAAACCATGTCTCCCGAATAATGAGATGGCCATCGACACCGAACACACATTCAGGTGTTAGAGGCGCCCAACCAATGTAGCCGCCCCCTTCACGCCAATAAACCCATGCCGGTGCCCATTCGTAGCCTGGTACCCACACCCATCCATAACGCGGTGTCCATGCCCAACGGCCATAGTGATAGCAGGCCCAAGCCCAAGGTTCGTCGCTTTCCCAATACCATCCTCCGTCTGTCCAAATCCAATGTCCGTACACGTATGGGCGCCACTCAACGGCAACTCCAACCGGATACCAGCAACGGCCATATCCCTCGACATGAACCCAGTATCCATGCGGTTCCAACCATTCGTGAAATGAGAACCCAACACCGACGCGAATGTTGACGGATACATCAGACCTACCAATCGGAGAAAAGCCAATCACAACCGCCAAGGCTAGGATCCACCCAATTCTTCGACTCTTCATAACCCCTCCTTTCCTTATATCCGAGATAATATGCGCCTCTTTTTATCTATTTCAAGTGCTCCAGGAATGCTATTAAATCACGAAACTCCTGTTCCGTTAAGCCGCGCTCCAGCCCTTCCGGCATGATCGAGACGTCCGACTTTTTTATCATGCGAATCTGATCGCGCCGCAGCTGCGTCTCCGCTCCGCTCGCGTCGCGTACCACCACCACGGATTCATTTTGCCGTGCGATGATTCCGCTAAATACATCGCCTTCGGTCGTCGCTATTACGCAAGGCTCGTACCCCTGCGCAAATGTCGAACTCGGTACGAGCACCGATTCCAACAAATCACGGCTGCTGCGAATCGCTCCGACCTTTGTCAGGTCCGGGCCAATGGATCCACCCTCCTTGCCGACCCGATGACAAGTCGCGCACGCGACTTTGCTGCTGAAAAATACCTCGCGACCTCGTGCCGCATTGCCCCCGCGCAACATCGGCTCAAATTTTTCCAGCTTTGCCCGGAGCGAAACTGAAGGATCGCCGCCGCGCTGTTCCTCTGTCGTCGCCGAGCGAGAAAGCAGCGTGTTGCCTTGTGTCGTTTCCTGAAATCGTCGTGCTTGCTCATCGGTCAACTTTGCTCGCGCAAGCAACGCGAAAGCCGCGAGCCGCGAAGAGGCCATCGATTGATTGCCGAGCTGACCCAGCAGAAAATTGAAAACCGGTTCTGAAATGTCCGGCTGCCGCAACATAATCCCGCGCAGCGCTTCCAGCCGCAACTCGATCGACTCACCAGGATTCTTCGCCAGCGTTGCCAGTTCGTCGTCAAACAGCTTCACGTGCAGTGTCGCTACTGCTCGCACAGCCGCCAGCCGCACCGACGAGTTTGCATCTCGCACCGCCTCGCCCAGCGCGCTCGTCCACGACGACGGCAATTTCGGCAAACTTGTCAGCGCCAGCGTTTCGATCAATTTCACACGCCGGTCAGGCACTAGCGCGCGATCGGCAATTGCGTCGGCCACAAGTTTCTGCACAGATGGTCGCGACTGAAACGCGAGAACCAAGCCGCTAAGCTTGTGCGGATCGTCCTCCTTCTCCATCGAAGCGCGGATGAACTCAATCGCCTGCTCCGCCCACTCCGGATGCCGTTGCAAAACCTGAATCGCTGTCTCACGAAGCTCGGAGTCCCCTGCGCTCAACCGAGCAATGACCAAATCCGATACAATGCCTTTTCGGGGAAACTGATCCAGCAACAACAACGCCGCTTTCTGCACTCTTGGGTGAGTGTGATTTAACGCGTCTTTCAGCTTTCCGTCATCGGCAATGCAATGCGCCGCATAAATGAGCGCGTGTTCCTCGAACCGGTCAACCGCGCGGGGGAGAGCCTCCCAAATCGCCGCCAATTCTTTTACAGTACCGCAATGCGCCAGGGCTTCCGCCGCCGCCAACCGCACTTGCGGCGCCTTGCTGCGAAGCCAGCGCGCGAACTTCGGCGCATCGCGCGGGTCGCGCCGCCAACCGAGCACGCGAACTTTGGTCGCTTCGGCGTCCGCCTTGGAAAGCGCGGCAGACATCCCCGTCTGCGCCATTTTGTATCGCACGCGATAAATCCCGCCCGTTGCATACGACGCGCGGATTTTTCCCGTCGGACAATGCTGCACGTACCACCCGCCTGTATCCACGACAAGCATGCTGCCATCGCGCGCTTCGAGCACATCGCTCGGATGAAAATCGGGATCGTCGCTGGTGACAAAATCGAAGCTCTCCGACCGCCACGTCGCTCCCTCGCGCGTGAGCACGTGTCGCTGCACTTTCCGGGTATTATGCTGCGCGCTGAAAAGATTGCCGCGCATTTCGGCTGGAAAACGGTTTGCGCCATAGCGCATCAGGCCGCTCAACGCCACGGCGGGAAATTTTTCCACCGCGTCCAATGGAGCGCCGGTGATTGGTTGCGGCGTGCCTTTGTCCGGATGATACGGATACAGGCCGCCCTCGATCAGATGCACCAACGCATCGCGCTGCCCGCCCGTGGGCGCCTGAAACCAATTGTCCGTGCCAATGATTTCGCCGGTTGGCAGAAACGCAATCTCGACGAGGTTTATAAACCCGCGCGATACGACTTCAACAGCCGATCCATCCGGACGACACCGAATCAGTGCGCCGCTTTCCCCTTGCAACACCGAACCATCGGCGCGTTTCAGTTTGTATCCGTCCGGCTCGCCAGTCGTCATGTACAGCCAGCCGTCCAGCCCGAACGTAAGCCCGTGCAAACTGCCGTTGTCTTTGTGACCGAATCCCGTGAGGATGACCTCGCGTTTGCCAGCGTCGTCGTAAGTCACCAAATCCGGCGGGTCAGCGACGTAGAGCTTTCCGCCTCGCCACGCCAAACCCATTGGAAAGTTCAGATGATCGGCGTACACGCGAGCCGTTTCGTATTTCCCATCCCGGTCTCGGTCTTCAAGCACGCTCACGCGGCACATACGCGTCTGCGCGCTGATTTCCTTGTACAAATCGCCGCCCGACGACTCGGCGACGAACAACCGTCCCTTCTCATCAAAACACGCGAACATCGGGAACTTGATTATGGGAGCGTCGGCCACTTTTTCGATGGCGAAACCATCAGGGACGCGCGGCCCTGCCACGAGTGGAGTCGAGAGGTCGGCGGCGAAAGATTGAATTGCAGCAGCGAGGAATATAGCGATGAATAAACCGCGAAACACGCGAAATGGTGCGAAAGAGCCAGAGGGGAACAAAATTTGGAAGTGCGCGCTCATCAATACGAATGATTTACAATGATATTTCCATCGGCGTCTCTGATGAAGATTGTGCCGCTATCAATCACCTGACTAACCGTTGCTGCTTCCTCGGCTTTTTGTTTCTCCTGAGCGATCAAATATTCGACAGCGAATTTAAAGCCGCATAGTAAACGGACTCGAGCGGTCCAATGATTGAGTTGCATAGTTCGTTCCGTTATTTGCTTTTCCCTTAAAATAATTCCTGCGGAATCCCTTTCAGCGACCGCAGCTCGATTTTGCGGAAGAAAATCTCGGCGCCTTCGGTGAGAAGCTGGAAACGTCCGCGCGTGAGTGGTTTGTCGTTTTTCTTGCGCAGGTTCGTCAGCCGCATTACCACCTTGCCATTGATGATCGCTACGCTGATGTCGCGGACGCAGAGTAATTCGACCTGATTCCATTCTCCATGCGGCTTTTCGGCGTCTACGCCCTTGATGATGCGATCGCTATGCCCGATAAATTTCTGACCTGTGGCGGCGAACACGACCGTGTCTTTGCGCCGTTCACCTGTCACATCTACTTTGGTGCCGCAACAGGAATAATAATCGCCGCAATCGCGCTCAGCAATCTGCACTTCGAATCCTTCCATGCAATACCCGCTTTCCGCGCCGTGCGCGCCGACGCAGTGATACAGCAGACCGCTGTTCCGCGGATTCTTCTCGGCAGGCGGCCAGCGTTTCTCGCCCCACTTGAATTCGAGCCGAAGATGATAGTTCTCGAACTCTTCGGTAGTGGTCAGCGCGCCGAAGACTTCGCCCGATAGCCGAATGACTGCCTCGCCATCAACCGAGACAACGCTGAAAATTTTCTTGGGATCGTTATTGAGGCCGTAAGGTTCGGCCAGCCATGTTTCCCAGCCCGATAAATCCTTGCCGTTGAAGAGCGGTCGCCAATCATCGGCGCGGGCATCGGTCACAACGATACACAAACAAACGAATAAACCACGAAATATGCGAACCCCGACAAGAATGTCGGGGCGGGAGAATGCGAATCGACGAAGTAGTTTTCGTTGGTAAGCGTTCATTTTTTGCGCTTATTGTGCCTTTTTGTGGCCAATCATCATTTATTTAATACTTCAAATTCGACCCAGCGGGTTTGGACATCCTTGCCCGTCGACACGTCCCATGTGGATTCTTTGTCTGACGCCGCAAAGGTGCGGCTTTCCCGATGCGCGCCACGGTCGTCGGTGTAGTCAAAGGTCACCTTGGTCGAGTCGCGTCGTGACGTTTCATAGAGCAAATGCGCTTCGGCGCGCATATAATTGCGACCGCTGTCGTTTGAGAAGCGGACTTGTACGGACGAAAACGGCTTTCCGCCAATCCCCGGGAACTCAGTCGCGCCCCAGCAGAAACTTTGCGACCAGAAATCGCCGGGTTCATCGCCGCGCCGGGCGATTTGCCAGTCGCGAACGAGCGACTTCCAGGTTTTGCCGCTGTCGGTGGAGTATTCGATTTGATATTTGATGTTCGGATTGGGCGGGTTGCCCGACGCGATATGCGCGGCGGCGTGAATGCCGAGGGCTTGTTCGCCGCGAGGAGATTTGACTTCGAGCGTGACAGTTTTTTCGCCGAAGTTGCCGGCGACGATGCGGGCGCGAGCTTGCTCGAGGTTTGGGCCTGCGGAAACAATCGCGCGACCGCTGGCCAGGAAAGTAACGCGACTGCCGTTCTCCTTGAGCCGCGGGATGATGGAGGAGTTGGTTTGACAAACGGTGGTAATGGTCAAGCCGGAATTGGCAAACGCATTTGCTCCAGCGCCCAACCGCAAGAGATACTGGCGACGGCCTTTGGCGCGATCGGTAAGGTCGAGACCGTCGGCAAATGCGCCGCAGTCCAGCCAGGATTTTCCCTGGTCCACGGAGAGCGAGACACTGGCACTGGGCGTCGGAGGTTTGCCGCGAAGGACGAGGCCGTTTTTGCAACCCGACTCGTAGACGCCCCACGCGTTCTTGTTGGGGGGAGTGGCAGCGATGATATAGGGCGAAAAAAATTCGAAGGTGACATGATTGGCGCTTTCGTCCACGATTCCCTCTCGATAATCGCCGCTGACAAAGTCGGGCTGGTACACATAAACCGCGTTGGCGAAGCGCGCCTGGCCTTCCTTGTAACCGGTATCCTTTTTGGCGCCGTAGAGTTTTTCGGGTTGATTCACCCATGTTCGCGACCGTTCCGGGCCGGGGACACCGCCCGAGTTGTAGTTACGTCCCCAAAACACAAACGTCTTGCCATCCTCCAACCCCGGCTGCAAGTATCGCCGCAGCGTTTCGCCGCGACGTAGATGCACCAGCGGCGGAGCGCCCGCGTAACCAGCAAAATATTCCGCCACATCGAAACGCCGATACACAGCACCATCGTCGGGATGCAACCCGCAGATTGGCCAGCCGCGTTGTTTCGGCGCAAACGACGGACGCGCCAGTTTCTCCACGTTCTCCTTGACTTCACGAATGGAAAGCAGCCGTGTTCCTTGTTCGTCGAAAATCGCGGTGGAGATATCGTGATCAAGCAACACCCACTTTCCATCGCCGTACGCGCCGCCTTTCAGGAAAACCTCGAACGAATTATGTCCCTCCACGCCGACCGCGCGTCCGCGGTTATGGCCGAGTAATACAGACATTTCGGCTGACCATTGCGCGTGAGTCGTGCCGCAGAGGCCGAACCCATGCGCGAACAATCCCGTCCAATACTCGCGTGTCCGGAGATCACCGCCCTGAAACCCTTTGCCCCATAAATCTTCCGCGCCTTCCTCACCGTGCGCGTAGTGGGTGTTGCGCCAAAGCCATGCGGCCAGCGCCTTTTCCTCGTCGGTTTTTGGTTCGACACCGACCACCCGTTTGTAAAGTTCCGCTTGCGTCGCAAAAAGCCGCTCGAAGGTCGAACAAGACAACTCGCCGGCATACCAGGGATGATCGGTGCGGATTTGAGGATCGCCGACGTCGGCGAACCCGGCGGTTAGAGCTAACCACGAAAAGATCCAAAATCTTTTCATGGCAGTATTTCTACCACAAATTCAACTCGGATGAAAATGATCAACCATTCCTCTGGGAGCAAAGTACGAGACTGACAAAACGGCAGGTTTGGTAATGTGATTTGTCAGATTGTCGAGGAAGCCTGCGGTATTTTTCTTGGAATTGTGCTCACGGCACCAATGGCATTGGTCTAGCTATAGAGCGAGCCATGATAACCTTTCACCGTTTGCAGCAATGGATACTAGGACGATTTCAACCCGGGCATTTCAACCCTCGAAAATCGAGGCCAGCGAGATACCTAGGCATGGAAGCGTTGGAATCGCGATGGATGCCGAGCACTGTAACGTCCGTGACGGGAGGCATGCTCATGGTCAATGTGGATGCAAGTGACGATGTGACGATCGTAGCGGCCGAAGGTCGGGTGATGGTCAACGGTATC
Source organism: uncultured Verrucomicrobiota bacterium (assembly GCA_964348665.1). Lineage (GTDB taxonomy): Bacteria > Verrucomicrobiota > Verrucomicrobiia > Palsa-1439 > CAYGDP01 > CAYGDP01. Next base: position 15,258 of record CAYGDP010000001.1, on the reverse strand, counting down.
CCAACGAGCGCGCTGGCGGCCGATATTCTTTTCATCTCGGTGACTGCGCGTGGAGATTATCCGAATCGAATTGACGTGAGCGGGTTGGACTCCGCAATGTTTCCCAAATTGGGTCCTGGCAAAGTGTTGCTGGATGGCGGCGCGGGAAACGATTGGATCGAGGGGAGTTCGTTCGGCGATGTGTTCGTGAGTGGTGGAGGCGACGACACGATGGTTGGTGGGCAGGGGAATGACAGCTACTTTTATTTTGGCAGCGTCCAAGGGAGCGACACGATCCTGGAACTTGAAGTCGGCGGGAAAGATAGTTTGATGTTTCAACTTTTTGATTCGCCTGTGGCTCTGGATTTGAGTAGCGCCGACCCTCAAATCGTCAGTCCCGGCAACCTCACATTGACCCTAACCGATCCTGACAACTTCGAAACTATCACGGGAAGCAGGTGGGATGATTTGTTTGTGGTGCCACTGTTGGCGACGGAATCGCGGATTGTATCCGGGGAAGGACATTTCGAATCGGGTGACCGGCTGGTTGTTCCCGATTCCGACTTGTCTATTGCCGATGATATGGTCGTTTCGGGATCGGGCGTGGTAACGATGAATGCACATGCCTCCCTAAACTATTCTGGCATGGAAGACAAAGTTCTCGATACGTTTTCCTCTCCGCCGGCAGCCAGCATTGACGGTGTTGCAGAAGGTCTGCGCGGATTGCCACTGACGTTCCAGCTACAAGCAACGGATTCCTCGGCCGACGATCAGGCTGCGAACTTCACCTATTTGCTGGATTGGGATGGAGACGGACACGCCGATGAAACGCAGACTGGCGCAGACAGCGTAGCAGTGGATCATATCTTCGACGTTGCCGGCATCTATGATGTTCGGGTTGTTGTGCTTGATCAATACGGCGTTTCCAGCGAACCATCCTCACATCGCGTCAACATTACGGCCTCCGCGCTTCAAACTTGCATTTGTGATCCCACCAAGACAGCGCTCCTCATTGCAGGCACACCCGGTAACGATACAATCGATTTTACCCAATTGGGTAAAAAGGGAGTCGTGCAAGTGGTTGTCAATGGCGCACCGCTCGGCTCCTTCTTGCCAACCGGCCGGATTATTGTGTATGGACTCGACGGCGATGACACCATTCAAATGGCAAGCGGCATCCGGTTGAGCGGCGAATTGTACGGGGGATCGGGTAACGATCGGCTCTTCGGCGGTGGTGGCGCCAATATTTTGCTCGGTGGCGATGGCGATGACCAACTCGACGGGGGTGGGGGACGCGACCTGCTTATCGGCGGTGACGGCGCCGATCGTTTGATGGGAACCAAGCACGACGATATCATCATTGCCGACCGTGCGAGTGTGGAATCAAGCCACGAAGCCCTTTGTGCTGTGCTCGATGAATGGAATTCTAAACGCAATTTCACCCAGCGCGTTCGGAATCTGACGGATGGCACCGGAAGCGCCGACCGCCTGAATGCCAATTATTATCTTATTCGAAGTGTAACGATTCTCGATGATCATTTTAGCGACACTCTCACCGGCGATTCTGGTCAGGATTGGTTCTTTTACAACCTGGCCTTGGACCAAGTGACGGATCAATCGTCGAAGGAATAGGCGCTGACTTCCGACTTGAATCGGCCGAGGAGTTGCCCCAGAATCGGCTCGTGATGGGTCGATGTTGGATATTTCTCTTACTCTTGCACGTCGGCGCTGTAGGTTTTGCGGCCGATGATTCTCCCGCGCAAAAACGGCTACTGTATGTTGCCACGCCCGGCATTCGCAATTATCTCCAATACGGCGGCCATGGAGTTTTGGTTTTCGACATCAACGACGGTCACCGCTTCATCAAGCGCATTCCCTTGGCGGGTTTGGACGAAAAAGGCAAACCGCTCAATGTCAAAGGCATCTGCGCCAACGCAGCGACAAAACGCCTCTACGTATCCACGACGCGCACGCTCACCGCGCTCGATTTGGTCACCGAAAAAATCCTCTGGGAAAAATCGTACGAAGGTGGTTGCGACAGAATGGCCATTGCACCCGACGGAAAATTCATCTACCTGCCGTCGCTCGAAAAAGATCATTGGCACGTTATTGATGCGCTTTCAGGGGCCGTGATCCAGAGGATTAACGTTCAATCCGGAGCGCACAACACGATTGTCAGCCTTGATGGTGCGCACGCCTATCTGGCCGGTCTGCGCTCGCCGCGCCTGCGCGTCACGGACACCAAGACTCATGCCATTCTTCGCGAGATCGGCCCGTTTAGTAATTTCATCCGGCCATTCACAGTTAATAACCGTGGAACGCTTTGCTATGTCTGCGTGAACGACCTGCTCGGATTTGAGATTGGCGATCTCACCACTGGACAGAAACTTTACCGGGTCGAGGTGCAAGATTTTTCCAAAGGCCCCGTTGCGAGGCATGGTTGCCCCAGCCATGGGATCGGCCTGACGCCGGACGAAACTGAAATCTGGCTCACCGACGCGCACAACCGCCGCCTCCATATTTTCGATGCGACATCACTGCCCGGCGCACTCCCAAAACAAATTACCAGCATCGAACTGCGGGACGAGCCGGGCTGGGTGACATTCAGTCTCGACGGACGCTATGCGTATCCCTCCACGGGTGAAGTCATCGAAACGGCAACGAAAAAGATCGTTGCGACATTGAAAGAGGAAAGCGGCGGAGCCGTGCACAGCGAAAAAATCCTGGAGATCGATTTTGCCGGCAACCAGCCCGTTCGCACCGGAGACCAGTTCGGCCTAGGCAGGAGGAAATGAAATTGGCGACCCCAACGGGATTCGTTGTTAGACCCACAGGCGTTTCCAGTTATAATTGTCCCGTTTAACATCAAGTTACGAGCGGCTGCCTAGTGTGAAACCTTGCTACCCCCGTTAGGGGTTACGCTTTGCTGCCTACGAGCGGTCAATTCGCTCCGGCGAGGCGTTTTTTGAGAAGTTTCCGATTTTTTTCCAGTTCCTCCTTCATCGCAACGAGGTCGGGATTTTCAGTAAACCACTTTCGGCGATCATCATTAAATCGTTGTTGGGCGGTTGTGCTATTGGTTTCATGGGAATAATAGTCCTCGATCGAACCCGGAAATTTTGGCAGCGCTCGTATTTGGTTGTCAATTTCTTCAATTCGCAGCTTAATCTCAGAGGCACTTTCCGGTCGTGTAAGGGATGGTTCGGCCATGCCAAGCCAATCATTAAAGCGATCTGGATCAGCGAGATTTTCGGGCTTCAGCGGTCGAGCGCCTTCCGACTTGTTGCGTAACTTGCCGCACAAGTCTTTAAACTTTTCCCATGGCCACGTATTTGCCATGCGTTCGAGGTTATGTAGGATTTTGGGTGGGATAGCCGTAAGCGGCGGCAAAATCCAAGCGGGGTTCGCAGAATAAAGCACAGCTAAAGCTTCCTCGGGTGTAACTTGCCAAAGTCCAAAAATTTTCTCCCCTCTGGACTCCCCTGTTGAAGAATCAGAAGCTATATCAGAAACAGAAGCAGCAGTCCCCGATTGTCTTTCAATGTCTTGGACATCTTGGACAGATCGAGATTTCGCCTGTCGCTGTAGGCGTTTGTTTTTACGCCAGTATGCTTTTTGATCTTCCGACATTCCCAATTCACGGTAAAACCCGTGGTTGAGCAAGTGCCAGCCCCCTTCCATTCGAACAATGCGCCGACCCTCATGGTCTTTTCGTGAGCTATCAGGATCGGGAGATTCGAGCACTCGGAGCGCGTCTTCGGTTTCCGGCAATGATTTTCTTGATTGATGACTCAGCCCTCCAACCGAAGCGTGGACGTTGCCATGTTGATCCGCCATGGCGAGCATCGTGATCCAGACGATTCGAACGTGATCAGGTGCGTTCCAAATTGACGAATTAAGCAAAGTTTGGTGAAGTTTGGTAAAACTCATTTAATTATGGCCTTTCCGAATTGTTCGGCAGCGGTGGCCGAAAAATCCCAAATGCCGCCGCCGTGTATTTCGCTAAATTCCCTTCCTTGTTATTGATGCGCACACCTCAGTAGAACGCGATTTTTTTTGCCTATTGCCGCGTGTGCCTATTTTCGATTTTTTGACACTATTTCAGGGAATTAAAAATTTAATCATATCCACCCATGTTACAGAGGGATATGCCGAAATAAAGCCATCTTTAGGGATTTATTGTTTTCGATAATTTAGCCGAAAATACCCCCCAATAAACTGGGATTTTAGCCTTTATAATGACCTGCTACAGGGGCGGTGGAGGCAATAAACCATCTCCGGGAAAGGGCAGGGAAAAATCATGTTCTTACGGATATGAGGCGAAGTCATATAAATCGAATATTTAATTCCGAATTCCGGAGGCAATGGCATCGACGATTGCCCAGGAAACTCCCGACTCTTCCAAGGCTCCGGGAGTTTTGCGAGGAAATAAGAATGTTGCCCAATGAAACAAAAACCAGTTTTGGTGGCCACGGTGGCGCACCGAAACGAAAACTACCAACTACAGGAGAATAACTATGAAAGCATCCATGTTTTATCCATCGCGCTGGCTGAAGTCGGAAGATTTGCGCGGTGTGCAACCAGTTGTGGTAATCGACCACATCGAGACGGGGGAGTTCGGTGGAGAAAATAAACCCGTGGTTTTTTTCCGAGGGAAGGAAAAGGGATTAGTCTGTAATCGTACGAACTGGCGAATGCTTGCCAGCCTTTTCGGCGAGGAGACTGACGGATGGCGCGGCAAGGACGTTAGGCTCACGGCCATGCTTGTTACCGTTCAAGGCCTGTCAAAGATGGCGGTGAGAATACTTCCAAATCAGCAGAAAACCGCACTTGCGCAGCTACAGCCAAAGCCGCTCAATGAGCCGGAGAATGGTGGCGAGTCCGCTCCCGAAGAAGATGATATTCCGTTCTGACCCCGCTGGGTTCAGCAGGGAATATGATACTACCCCCTGGGAGGGGGTGTGCCTCACTTCCTAGGGGGTGTATTCGTCGAACCCCCTCCCAGGGGGTTCGGGAGCATCAAGGATCAATTGGGCGGTCTGTTCTTTCGCCAACATGCAGAATTTCTGGACAATATCGATCCCGATAAAAAAGCATCCCGACCGAAAAATCGATCGAAAATGGCCGGACTGTCGTTATTTTTTGGACGCGCAGGAGATTTAACTGCACCCCGCGTAGTTAGGGCATGAAAACAATCCAATCCGAGTCAAAGCCGAAGGAGGTAATCGCGAAAATCCTCGGCGAGAAAGCAAATGCAGGCGGCGGGTTTTGGTGTCCGAAATGTGGCAACGGTGATCGATTTATAGAGGAATTCGAGGCAGCGTCGGACATTGTTGACCGGTTTGGCAACCAAATTGAACTCAATGAACGAACGGTGGGACATTACCAGTGCGCCACTTGCCAGCAGAATTTTCCCTATCGCAAATTCTGGGAAGGAGCGTCGAAATGACCCCATCGACAGAAACAAGGCAGTTGATTCGGCGCGTCTTGGGCGAGAGCATTGCAGAGAGAACTGCCGGGCGTAACTATGTGACCGAAAAATCCCGACCCCGATCCGAATTTGTGAGGCGGATCGTCGGCGAGCCACAAAAAACTTTTCTTGTCACGCGTCAAAGCGGAACCGAATTGGAGTTCTGGACAGGTGCGGAATGGACTACGAAACGCGAGGCAGCCAAAAAGTTCGACACTTTGGAGTTAGGCGCGCGTGAGGCGGAGCGGTTGGTGTATTCGACAAAGATGTCGGTTATGGCGGTCGACGGTGAATGGCAGGACACAAGTGCCACGGTGTGAGCGAACGCGGTGATCGTAAACTGGCGTGAAGCGAGGTAGCGAAATGGATTTACCTACATCTGAATCAAGCTCCCAAATGCCCCGCAAAGGCGTTAGTGCGCCTGCTGAAGTCGTGATTGAGTTGTGTAAATGGTGTGGTAGCAAGCTTACTCGAAAAAGCAGCCAGAAGCGCGAAACCTGTTCCGGTCGTTGCCGCGCCGCTTTCAGTCGTCACACGAAATATGTCGAGCGCGCTCGGGTGGCAGAGTTGGTCCCCCAATTACTCCGCCAGTTCCTCATCCTCGCGGTAAACGACCTGATGTTTCGCATCGATGTCACGGATGGTCAGGACAATCCCTCGTGGCTTGCGGATTCTCCACGCGACACCACCTTTTATCTCAATGAAGACCCATGGTGGATCAGATTTTTTGCCGACGATTTTTTCAATGATTGGGGATGTATTATTTTTCATGCCCTAACTACTCGACCCAGCTTTGAGATGCCTCTGACCCTAATCAGCCGCCTCGTAGTTACAATGAAACAAACGGAAGACTATGAAAATGATTTGGCAACGAACTTTGGACTGCGATCCAGCGCCAAAGTATGTTCGTGAAACCGCTCATTTTGTTACAGAAGAGATCGCGATCGTAGAACATCTTCAGGCAAACCATACGCCAGTGTCACTTTGGACAGCAATCAATCATGTCGCCCGAAATCTCTCTCCCGATGCCGACCGCGAAGACTTGCGAGAGCGTCGTCGAAAGCTTCTCGATGTCGTTGCTCGTCTAACTTGGGAATCGAAAATAATTCGTGACCGAAAGGCGAGGACAATCCGGCTGCATAAAGCTTTTCAGGAAACCCTTCAAACGGGAAAATTCGACTTCTTTCGCTCAACCGGCGATTGGCAAACAACGTGGCGCGACCATGTCCAGAAAGAGCCGACCATCCCAATGTGGCAAACACGACGGGACTTGGTACTTATGGAACGACCAGTGACGCCCATATATCGAGGTATTTCGTTGCGAAAACTCCGCGCGGTTCGAGCCAACGTCGCTTGCGCGCGAACTACACGACTGTCAATGGCCTACGGGATTCCCGCGATCCGAAAAATGTCTGCGTCCGGCCAGATCGTCGTGCCCATCGGCCTACGGAAAAAGTATGGGTTGCTACCGGGGACGGAAGTGAATTTCCGGGAAATTGACGGAAAGATTTTTTTTGCTCAATCGGCAGCCAGTCGGGTAGCTATAACTGGCTTTGTTTCTGCAAAAGGTCAAATCACGATTCCCGCGCCGCTTTATCGAAAATTATGCCTGTATTTGGGAGCGCGGTGTCAATTTTCTGAAGTGGCGGATCTCATTGTTTTGGAAAAACGTTTTTAGAAATTTTGAATTGAGACTGCCACGCAAGCGGTCGCGACGCAAAAGGGTGGTTGACGTTCAACGGGTGTGGTTATAAATCAGGACTTGTTCTTTCTACGCGAAAAATGCGCATCTCCAAGGGTGAGTTGTCCAGAAAAATGTAACCAGCGATAAAATGGGCGTTTTCGCTCGAATTTGCCCTATTACAGAGGCGGTTTTGATCGCAATTTGTTTCAGGTGAGGCTGATTCTTGCGAAGGAGAGGCGTACCAAACAGGTTTTTGAGCAAATAATTGTTTACGATTTCGCCGATGGCTTGTATAATACCGTATGATGCCCCGCAGGGATGTGTAAACATGAATTGCGAATTCGATTATACAATTTTGTCAGCGATCCCGCGATGCGGTTTGACCAGCATTGCGGCTGTCGAATACGCCCGCCAGCAATTTCCAAAACAACCAAACTGGACAGTTTTTCAGCCAGGCAATAAGAATCTTGAGCACGTCCTTGCCAAGCTCGCGAACACTCCCGGCAAAACCTGTGGCAAGATCAGCGGGGGATGGACATGGACACGCCTGCGCTCTCATTATCCGACGCTGTCTTACCGCACATGCGCCGATGGCGCGCGTGATGACCCTGCTCCGTGGGTTGGGTTTCTTCGCGTCAAAGGCCCAAAGGGAGCTAACTTTATTATCTTTTCCTACTTAGATTCCAAAGGCAAAATTGCCGAAGCCTATTTGATCTCCGATATACCTGCCGCTACTCTCGAAAACTTCATCAATGCTGTCGCCGACTCTTTCAAGCCCGATCCCAACAAAGTTGTCAGTGTTTACGTTCACAACAAATCTCCGATCGAGTTGCCGGTTCAAAACGGTGACCCGATTTTTCTCAACGAAGGAATGTTACGAGACATCGAAGAGCAAGTCTTTTCATTTTTCACCAAAGGCGATCTCTACAAGCAGTTGAAATTGCCACATCGCCGAGGTTTTCTGTTCACCGGTGTCCCTGGCACTGGCAAAACGATGACGCTCAAACACTTAATTCGCGAATGTCACAAGCGTTTCCGCGCGTCGGTTTTTATGCTGAATATTACGAAAGACATCGATGAATTCGAATTCGAGCAATTTTTTGAACGCATCTCGAAGTTCGATCCTGCCTTAGTGATTTTGGAAGAACTCGACTCGCTTACGAACGAGAGCCGTGTAAGCAGGGCTTCTCTCCTCGCGCAACTAGATGGAATTGGGACAAAAGATGGATTTTTGATTCTCGGCACGACAAACAATCCGGGCGATATAGACCCAGCTTTGATCCACCGACCCAGCCGATTTGATCGTGTCTGGCACTTTGAGCTACCCGACAAAGCCGAACGACTCAAGTACCTCGAATGGGCATTTCCCGACCTGCCAGTGCAAATGCTTCACCACATTGCCGAAGAAACCGAACATTGGAGCTTCGCCTATTTACATGAACTTAAAGTGACCGCAGCGATTCAAAGCCTGACACGCAAATCTTCTAAAATCCAATCCAGCGACTTAGTGGAAGCGCTCGCCAAACTCTCAACTCAATTTGAGTCCGGTCGCAAAAACCACGTTGATGTCGCGCGCGGTCGCACCGTCGGGTTCAAAGCAGCCTAAAACGAACGGAGAAAAATGCACGCTCGTCTTTTAGTTCTTTGGCAAGACACTGACCCTGACGCGACCAGCGAGAAGGTGAGGGAAAATGTGTTGGAAACTTTGATTGACGATCCCGGTTTTTGCGGCGAGGGAAGCATCATCCACCCACCTGTCTGCGATTGGTTGCTGATCGGCGGTCGCTGGTCAGGTGATCTCACACGAGCGCGCGGAGAGATACCTGAACCGGATCTCGCTCACATTGAAAGAGAGATGAAATCCATTCGGCAAATGCGAGCTGAGACCGGGAGTATTTGGTCAGAAATGAGCCAAGAAGAATTTGAAAAAAAGTTGGCTGAAATTCCTGAGCAACGCCAACGACATATTCATCGGCCAACTGGTTACGAAGATGACGCGCAATTCTTGGACATAATTCTTTGGGAAAATGAAATCGCGCCGCTGCTCAAAAAGAAGGGCGTCCGCGTAGACGGGCACCTGATTTATCAAAATGACCTCTTAGCGGTTCTTGACTGGGAGCAAGAACCTCTAACTGAAGAATTGATCGGTCAGAGATGGGTCGTGGTTGTTGACTATCATCACTAAAACGAAAGGACTTGGATATGAGTTTTAAATGCAAGTGTGGTGGAAATCGGTTCAAAGAGATTTATACGATTCACGTTCGGATCGTTGACGGAAACGGTAACTTTGTCGAGGAAGATGTGACTGACATCGACCACTACGAGTGCGTCGATTGTAACTGTGAAATTGATTACGGAGATTTTTGGGAGAAGGCCGCTGTCGCAGCGCCGAAGAAAAAACCAAAACGAAAAAGGAGCTGAATATGAATTACCCAATTCGCGGTTTGGCGACGTGGACATGGGACGAGTACGAACAATGTTCTTGTGATGCTCGCAACGCAGTCCGCGAGTTGCTTGGCATCCGAGAACAATGGCCGTGTGTGACGATGGGAACAAATGATCAACGACGCTGAAAGACTCATCAACGCGAGAGGTGGATTCAAAATCTCCCGATTCTGGACGCCGTATTCCGCCACCAAAGATTTTGGATTGATTTCCGCCTATCAGCCCAACGAGACTGCCGAGAAAAATAAATCGGCTTTTAACCAGCTCACAAACGACCTCAATGCGGCAAAATTCGGATACATCATGGTCCGCGTGCAATTCACCGCCGACGGCCACAGCAACGAGCAGTCATGCGTGTTTGTTCCTAATCTCGATGACCCAAACTTTTTCAAGCAGGTCTTGGTCACCTTGGCCAAAAAGTTCCATCAATCCGCAGTCCTCCTTTGCAACCGCAATACCGGCCAGACGGGCGCTTGGCTGATTCGCACAAACGGCAGGAGCGAGCGGCTGATGCTTTTACATTGTGATCAGCTTGTCGAAACACTTTTCGCCGAAATCGTCCGCTTGAAATCCTTCCATTTCCTTGGCGCACAAAAATTCAACACTCCAATCCATAGCATCCTCCAAGGCATGGCTGCCCAAGCGGGCCGGGAAATCTGGAGTTTGAAGGATTTCTTTGAGAACGAACATCGCCGCCGACTAGAGGCTCTCGCCAGGACACACCAAGAACGGACACAGCATATCCATTTTTTGCCATGACAAAGCCAATTCCACGATTTGATCAGTTCCGGACGGAAGGTTACGAGAGTAAAATCTGGATACTGCCAAATGGAGATATTCAGCCGCTTGATCGCAGCCATGCCACGTGGCTCCTGGCCAATCGGTCCGAATTGAAATCGCGCTTCGGCCTTGACCTTGATGATTTCTCCGATGCCCAGCGTCAGGAACAGGCGATCCGACTCGCGGCAGTGAGGCATGGGTTCGTTCGTGTCCATTTTTCGCATCGGACGGCAATTCTGACGGTTGAAGTGCAGCGTGAATTTGTCAGTAAATCATTTGTCTCAGCGGTTATGAAATTATTGGTGTGTAATCTTCCATTTGTGGATCACCTTCGCCTGCATCGAATCGGTGATGAAGGTTGTCTAACCCAGCGCGAATACGTTTCCTGGGTCGGAATCGAGGAGGGCGAAAAAATCCGGCACTTGCCGCCCACCCTGAATTCCGTCCTAGCAGAAGGCGAAGAACTATGAAAACCCCGCAGAAAGGAAAAGATATGACCCCCATTAAAATTGCAGCGAAACGTCTTGGCCGATAAATTCTCCAAATTAGTCAGCGATGCTGCGTAGGCGATCCCCCCTGGGGGCTAGACTAAGGATTGTTGAGATTCTCCTGCGGGAGTGTCAAACAAATTGACCAACATGGGGAATCTAACGAGCCGATGATCCCGTTACTAAGACACAACGAAAGCCGTTATAGACATCGCGATACGAGGGATATTCTTTGATGCGCCTGGATAAACACAGGTCAACGGGATAATCAGTGAGCCATGACCCTCCCCGCAATACACGTAGGGTCCCGCTCGGTACGTAGAGGTCCTCGCACCATTCCCAAACATTCCCGCCCAAATCATATATTTCAAACTTGTTGGCTGCAAAACTTCCTACAGGCGAGGTAGTATTGTAATTATCTACGTTCAAACTGCTGCCGTAATTCCCCTTTCCAAGCGGCGGTGGCCATTGTTTGCCCCACGGATAAACATCACTAATCTGTTTATCTTTCTGAGCTGGAGTATTCCCATTTTCTCCTCCCAGCCCTACCGCAATGCTCCATTCGGCATCTGTCGGTAATCGATATTCCTGTCCCGCAGTCAATCCGCCTTCTTGCCGTTCCTTCTCTGTAAGCCACTTACAGAATGCTTTCGCATCCTCCCAGCTTACATTGACCGCAGGATGAGTTTGCCCTTGTTCGAATGACGGTTTTTCCCATGAGCGCTTCGTTGCATTGACGAACGCCTGATAATCCTGCACCCGCGTTTCCCAGATACAAAAATGGACGTTCGTGTCTTCCACAGGCACAAACTTCAGACCGAGACTATTCTTCCTCGCGACGTAAGGCGTCACCTTCTCGATCAATTCCTTTGCTTTCGGATCGCCTTTCCTAATTTTAATCGCACGTTCCGCCGCAACAAAGGTATCAGCAAATTTCTTTGCCTTTAGATTTCTTTCAGCCTCGTCAATTGCCTTCTGATAATTGATCTCTGCGATCGATTCTGCGATCTGGCTCTTAAGATTCTTGGCTTGTGTGTCGTTGGGATTGGCTTGAAGCGCTTCATCCACAGCGGCATCCGCATTAATCCATTCCTTTGCTTGAGCGAGCTTTGTGGCGCGCTCCAAAGCTTCCTCGTAGGCTGCGGCGTTGAGTTTGGCGCGCGTTTTTGAATCCTTACTCGGGTTTAATTCGAGCGACTTGGCAAACGATGTCTTGGCGTCTTTCCACTGCTTCTGGTCGAAATGAACGTTGCCGATTCCTCGAAATGCTCTCGCAAAGTTTGGATCGGTCTCCAGCGCCTTTTGATAGGCGGCAAGCGACTCACTCCATTTTTTCTGCTTTCGATACAGATATCCCCAATTGCACTGGTTTTCGGCGACTTCATTGGGCGCAAGGGTTTCGGCTTTCTTAATCGCTTCTTCGGAAGCAGACCAATTCTGTTGATCTGCATAGGCTATACCAAGCCCTTGCCACGCAAATTCCCTTTTTGGATCAATGCTCGTTGCCTTCTCGAACACAATGATCGCGGCCAACGGGTTACCTTGATAGAGGTAAACATCGCCAAGTCTCAACCAAGATACAATTTGATTGGGCTGAAGTTCAGTCGCCATTTTGTAAGCGGAAATCGCTTCGAGGGTTTTATCCATAGTATTGTATGCCTCTCCGATTAGAAACCACTCGTTAGCCGTCTTTGGATCAAGCTGAACTGCTTCTGCAATTGCTCGGGCTGCATCAGAATCGCGATCAACATGGCTATATGCAGCGCTGAGCATTGCAAACCCGTCGATAGAGGAAATATCTATTCGGGTATATTTTTCGAGCGCTTGGATCGCTGCCATCCAATTATGTGTTTGTAGATACCCTCGGCCTATATTGCCCCATACGTCCGACGAGTTACCTGCAACTTTGGCCGCTCGACCATAGGCCTCCTCTGCTTCTCTTTTCTTACCCTGAAGCGCAAAAACATCTCCAAGACCGGAATGTAAAAAGTCAAAATCTGGCTTGAGTTGAACGGCTTTCTGGCAAGCTTCGATCGCTTCGTTGAATTGGCCTAGGGCTGCATAAGTGAGTCCCAATGTACTCCATCCCAGCGCGTCGTCAGGTTTTTTTTCTACCACCATTTTGAACGCGCCCAGCGCATTATCGGATTGGTTGTTGTTTAGGTAGAGTGATCCAAGTAGCCACCAGTAATCTGTGTTATCGGGGCAGAATTCAGTTGCCCGGAGATACGACTTGATGGCCTCTTGATGATCTTTCATTTTACTACCTTTCCCCGCCCAGAGTGCTCCAGAGCCTAGCTTGAATTCATTTGTATTCACGATGTTGGGGTAAAGCTGCGTTGCTTTTTCCATGCTGGCCATACCACGCTTAAAATCCTTGCTCTCGCAGAACTTTTTGGCTTCTTCAATCTCCAGCATCGCTTGTCGGAGTTGTTTTTTCTGTTGCGGCACATACAACCCTTGGAAAAAAACAATGCCGATAAATTCCAACATCACCAGGGTTACTCCAGCAGATTTTACAAATCTGCGACGGGCTGATTCCGAACGCGCCTCGATCGCGTAAGTCTTGACAGCTAAGGAAGCCATTTGGGGATTCTGCAACTTCAACAGCGCCTCAATTACTTTCCATGCGATCGTGCAGTCTCTATCCTGTTGTGCGAGGGTATCATCTTTGATTGCACGAATGATTGCATCTTTTGAATCTGTATTCGTGGCTGCAAATCCCTCGTAGATCGAGGGCGCTAATTCAGGGGGAGGATTTACGAAAACCCAGAGAAGATTGGTTTTCCATTTCATCACCACGGCTCTGAGGTGTTTTCGATCACTGGCTTGCTTGATCAGTTTCGCTCGACGATCCCGCCGGGACATTGCCATCATGCCTACGATCGCGGCGAATACCAGTTTTGCGCCGCCAAGAATTCCACAGACCAAGGTTGCAGAATTCGCAGGCTTTCCCAATCGCAATACAAGAAACGCTGCCAACAATCCAAAGGCAACTACCAACGACCAAATCGCTAACAGTTTACTGGAATTCATGAGTTCCTGCACCTGCTCTGCTTCAGCAATGCATTGAGTCGCCGCTTGCTCATCGGCGGCCAGAGCGTCCGCAGCCTCCTTGCCCAATGTAGCAATGTTCGTGTGGAGAACACCCCGGACAGCGACTAGCGGCATCCAGCCGGACGCTCCTTCGTGCCAAGCCAAATCGGTAGGATGCAAAGTGCCTGCGGCAAGGTATTGTTGGACTACGTCTAGTGAATACGGCCCGAATTGAGTGCCATCACGAAGTACGTGGATTAACATGGCTCACCTCCATGATTGAGTTTAATAGTCATTGACTTGCTCCGCGACGACTTGGTTGGAAAACTGGAGACTGGACGACCAAAGCACCATTTGGATCATTCCATCCGAGCACTCGTAATACCACATGGCTTTATCGCCAAGTGTTTGCGTGCTATCCGGTTCACCCATCGCCCGCTTGAAATCTGTGGACGACACGATCAGCGTTCCCGTCCGGAACATTGGAAAGTGTTGGGCAACCTTTGCTTTCCATTGCGCTTTCGTGATTGATGCCTGTTGGTTCGTTCCTCCAGAACTTGTGGAACTATTGGTGGAAGAACCGCATTCAGAGGCAAACATAACAACGAAAATGAGAAATGCTGCGCCAGCGATAGCGCCACCAATCGATTTGCCAATATCCTGTGGCGCTTCGCCCTCGATGGAAGCAGCTTTAGCTGCCAGTGCCGCATTTTTCACCTTCGGTGGCGGAGGTGGCGGCGGTATGAGTGTAGGTGGTAGAGGTGGCGCGACTGGTGGCAATTGACTTGCCGAGAATTCAGGGAAATCCGAAAGGGGTCGCCAAGTTGCTTCACCTTCGCGCCAAGCGAGGTCTGTCGGGAAAAGACGACCTTCTACCAGATAGACTTGAATAACGGTCGCAGGATACGGTCCGAACCGTTGCCCGCTGCGGGAAATGTGGATGGGTGTATCCATTCTACCCTTTACGAATTCTCCCGTCGCGTTTCGTCGCGGTTGCGAAGCACGATGCTATCCACCGCATTGATTATTGCCATAACGAACTGCTTCAAAATGATTAGTCCGTTGATGGCGAACCAGATCGCCATCATTTCGTAGAGGAGAAACTGCTTGCGCGCGTCTCGCCAAGCGTTTTTCTCATATTTTGATTCCAGAGTCGCCAACTCTGAAAACACAAATAAACCAGCGATAACGAAAAGAATTAAGTTGAGCCAAAATGTAGCGTCGACCGACCACCGCAACCCCTTGCAACTGGAATTCTTGGAGAGATATTCGAGATATTGGTTGGTCGTCAGTGATTTTGCTTGGGTGGCAGCAGGAGGCGGTGGTGGCGCTTTTGAGGAAGTTGGGACTAGTGGAGGTGGAGAAGCGATTTGGGC